>DATASL010000056.1:0-45229 GCA_036269235.1 Rhizomicrobium sp. | reverse complement strand
GATGCCGCAGGCTCGCCAGGGACTGCGAGAATTACAATCGCAAGGCCCTCGCTTTCTTGTACCTCGCATCAATCCGCCTCATGCTCCGAAAACTATGCAATCCCACCTAATCTTTCCGGACAGACTCTGAGTAAGTCGCCTTTAGGTTCACCGGCCAAGCTCCGAGTCGATCAGAAGGCGGACAAGGGGAACAAGATCGGGCGCGTCAAGTCCGTCATGGGCCGTCGTGACATTGTTCTTGGCAAAGAGACCGCAAGCGCGCTTGCCCATTGGCTTGCGGCTGCGCCCGATAGCCTGTTCGTCTTCCCGAACGAGGATGGGAATATTTGGGGCTATTCCAATTTCTGGAATCGCTTTTGGCTTCCCTTGATGAATGCGGCGGGGCTGGTGACGGGCGAGCCTGCGTCCGCGACCGTGCGGGAGTGGAGCGAGGCGCAAGCCGGTTTCAGGCAACCCCGGTTCACGCCTCACGATCTGCGCCACGTCTACGCCTCGCTCCAGATTGAGCAGGGCGTGCAGCCGAAGCGGTTGCAGGCGCTTATGGGGCATTCCACCCTGAAACTGACCATGGACCTCTATGGTCATCTCTGGCCCGATCAGGCAGCCGATCAGCTTGCCGCCAATGTCGAAAACGTGCTTCGCGGCAGTGCCTCGGTTTGAGAGTGCCACGGTTGACGCCCGATTGTCGCCGAGTCCACCATAGACTGCCAACGCCGAAGATTGCCCGAATGGCATGTCGCCCAAGGGCAACTGGCATCGGTGATTAGGTTCGGCACATGACGAACATTGCGGCGCTGATCGGAGCCCAAAGGGCTCCCGCTGCGAAGCGTGGTCACACAAAAAAGAGGGCAGCCTAGCTGACAAAGTGAATGCCCAAATATTTGCCGTTTGACATCGGGATTAGCTTCAAGACAAGCGTAAGCGATATGGTCAACTTCTATTGGAAGAACCGAGGCATAATTGCTGATTTCATCATTCCACACGATTCTACGAATTTAGTAAGAGTGGAATTCGACAAGACGATTGTTGTGCGTATTTTGGATGAATATCCTCTGAGTACCGAGGAACCTCTAGGAGAAGGTTTGGTTCCTGAGCACTTCGCTTATCGCGCGTTAGGCACAAAATTCTGGGAATCGCAGTCAAACGGGATACTGCTCATTTGGAAAAAGGCAGAGCATTTCCGTTTTGTCACAGGTTGGACTTGCTTAGACGTAATTGCGGACATAGCCCCACGGGTTTCCGTGGTCCCGGTCGGGCAATGAAAAAAGCGTCTGATTTTTCACGATGCATCATCGCGTGACAGGCTATGCCAAACCTGCCCGGCGCGGCCCGCGCCATGATAACGCCATGAAAAACGAGAAATTCAACAAAATCAGGCGTTTTGCGACCGACAAAACGGACTGAAAATCCGCGTGTCGGTGGTTCGATTCCGCCCCTGGGCACCATCCCCCTTCAGATGCTCGATACGCCTTCGGCAAATCGATAAACGCGTCAGGCCGATCTTGCGGGCGGGACTACTCAATCCGCTACATGATGCTGACGATGTCCGCGCGCGCCTTCGGCGATCGCCGGTAGTACTGATGGGAACCTTGAAAATCGCGATCATAGTCGTCGAATGACGAACAATCGACCATCCGGTATTGCGCCGGCGGGAAAAGGTTCGGATCGAAGCGGTCATGCGGACCTTCCTGACCGAGCCGTTTTGCGCCCAGATTGATCGCCATGCTCAAGCCCAGCACAGCGTCGGCCGTGCTGTAGTATACGGACGTGCGCGTTGCGAGCTGTCTCAAATCGCTGAGACGGCCGGGCGACGGGAAGCTGAAACTGTCGTAGCGCTCGTCCGCAGCGGCCAAAATCGCTTCGTCGAACAGCTGTGCTGTGCCATTGCCATGAACGAACCAGCTTTCGACACCCGCCTGCAGCGCCCAGTTCCCCATGCTGTGCGCCAACAGAAAAATCCTTCGTCCTGTTGCGCGAACCCGTTTTATGATGGGTTCGAGATTGGCGAAAAAACTCATGATGTGCATACCCGACTGTCCCGCGGTGGTCTGGTCGTGCAGGTAATCTTCCCAGGGAATCGGCAGCGACAAGAGTTTGCCCAGGGATGGCCAGCTGAACGCCACTACCGTCATGTTTGCTCCTGGCGCGCCGGACTTCAGGAACCATTGCTGATTAAACGCAGCGCGGGTAATCGCATTTTCAAAGCTGTTGTCGAAGCCATGAATAAAAACCAGCAGATTCCGGCCTGGATTGGAAAGGTCGCCACCAGCCTGGTCGCTGAAGTGTCCTTTCGTGATTTGCTCGATCGTTGTGATTGCACCGACCGTGTCGGCTGTCAGGTTCGCGTCGTTCACGAATGCGGTGCCATACGTGATCTGGTTCGGATCAGCCGGCGAGACAATCCCATCACCATATGACCGGTAGTCGGCAGGAGATCCTGTCACAACCCGATTGGTCGCGAAATAAACGGTTACGGCCATGGTGTTTCCCGCTTTCGGCGATTTGCGGCAGCCGCACGACAGCGCCCGCAGACATCAAATCCTGTTAGCTGAAAACGCGGCTTGTTGCGACGAAATTCGCGGGAGCCGCACGTGGTCATCTGCGCTGGCGATAGTTGCCGATCGCTGATGGGCGTATTGGGAGGAAGAGGCGGAGCCCGGCTGCGGGGTGTCGAAGGGGCTGGGGCGTACCGGAGCCGAGCGTCCACCGGGGTAGAGAACGGCCGTGCAGCGATTCCGTTGCCGAATAATTTGCATGATCGGGCGCGTTCCCGAAGTTCCCAACCCTTAGCAGACATGGCCGCAGCCGGTCTTGCACGTACAGGACGGCAGCCGAACCCGGGCGGGCGCCTCTCCGCCGTGGGAATGCGAGGAGCTTCGCGCAGCCGCCGCCGGCATTTGTTTCTTTCCCCGCGGCGTGTTTGCGTCGTTATAAGCTGAGCGTTTGTCGCTGCGGTTCCGCAGGTTCGCGGGCGTTCATTACCCGTGCGCAATGCCCATGGACCGGCTATGGTTTCGACAGGGGAGGCGTTCGATGCCGAGGATTTGCCGGTCCGGCGATGAATGAAGCGCTACGCAGGCTGAGATCCCTGCGACCGCTCGATCTGGGCGGCGAAGAGGATTTTGCGCTTGGTGCGCTATGGGTGCATCCCGCACTCCGTCAGGTTGGGGCAGGCGAGCGGCGAAAAACCATCGAACCGCGGGTCATGCAGGTGCTGGTCGCGCTGGCACACGCGAAGGGCGCTGTGATGTCTCGCGATCAGCTGATCGAGCGCTGCTGGGGCGGCCGGATCGTTGGCGACGATGCGATCAATTCCTGCCTCGCGAAGGTGCGGGCGCTCGCGGATTTTGCTGGCGGACCCAGCTTCGAAATCGAGACTGTCCCCCGCGTCGGCTATCGGCTGCTCGACCTCGGAGATACCGCGCCGGCAATTACAGACATGGTGATCGCGGACGCGCCGCGACCTGAGCGGGCGCCACCAATGCGGCGCCGCCACGTCAGATACCTCTGGCTTGCAGCCGCACTAACGGCACTGATCATGGGATGTGCCGCGCTTTTTGCGAAGTTCTCTTCAACGTGGCGTCCGGCCGGCTGGTCGATCAGCGAAAGCCATATGCCGTTTATTTTCACACCGCTGATCGAACGCTTCCCGGCGATCTCGCCGGACGGCACCATGATTGCGTATTCTGCAGGGCCGACAACCAACAATCGCCATATTTTCCTGCGGCTGATCAGGGGTGGCGATCCGATCCAGCTGACACATGATGCCGACGATGCGAGCGCACCCGCCTGGTCGCCCGATGGCCGCACGATTGCTTATATCATTGCGAGTAGCGGCCATCCCTGCCGGATCATGGGAGTGGCAGTTCCGGCTGGCGAGCCGCGGCTCCTTGGCGAATGCCGGTTTGCCGAACGTTCGGATATCGCCTTCGATGTCACGGGCCAATCGATCTTCTACAGCGACAGCCACACGGAAGCCGCGCCCCCGCAGGTGATGAGACTCGATCTGCAAAGCGGAATGGTTTCAGATATCAGCCATCCGCCCCAGGCGGCGCAGGATGATTTTGGACCGTTGGTTTCGCCGGATGGCAAATCGCTGCTCTTTACGCGCGAGCTCCGCTTCTCCAGCAACGAGATCCATGTTTTGTCGCTGTCCGATCGGACGGATCGCCTCTTCGCGGCATTCCACGATGAGGGCGACAGCGCCGCCTGGTCGACCGACGGCAGGACGATCTTTGTTGCGCGCGACGAAGGAAAGAACAGCAACTCGCTTTGGGCTTATCCTGCGCAAGGCGGCCAGCCGGTGCGGCTACTCGCGACCGGTACATCTCTCGGCCGGCTGTCGGCCGGCCCAGGCGGTCTTCTGGCTGCCGAAATGCAATACGATACCGGACAACTCGTCGCGGCAATGCCCCATTCGAATCTGGCGCCAAAGCCGCTCGATATAACCGGCGGCCTGAATACCTGGTGTGTCGACTACGCGCCGGACGGCACGATGCTCGCCACTGGCAGCCGTTCCGATTCATTCGGTGTCTGGATTTCCGATACCGCTGGAGCATTGCACCAGTTGATTCCGATGCCCAACGGTGCCGCCTGCGCGATCCGCTGGTCGCCGGACGGCACACGTTTCGCTTATATCTACACCAGCCCAACCATGAACGGTTTCGACGTGCCGGTGATGGCGCGCAACGGCGCACCGGTCGCGCGTTTCCACTTCTCGGACAAGGAATCCGGTCTTCTCGACTGGACGGCCGACGGTAAGAGCATTCTCACCAGCCGCCAGGAACAGCAGGGTTGGCGCATCTGGCGAACCGATCTAGCCACACCAGACAGATCGATCCCCGTTTCCGCATTCGGCTGGTATAATCCGCGGGTGCATGGACGCATGCTCTTCGCGGAAAAACTGGGTGCCCCCGGCATCTGGCGCATCGACGGTGCGCCACGCCGCATCACCGACGGTCCTGCGCCGGATTCCTATACAATCGCAAACGACCGCTTGATCTACACGGACACGAGCGATCCCGAACATCCATTCTTTTCCGCGCAAAGCATCGAAGGCGGCCCCAAAGACAGGCTTGCACCGCTGCCGGACGGCCAGATCAATTTTACCTTCGGCGTCGATCCCAAAAGCGGCGCAATCGTCTTTTCGCGCCAACAATCCGCCGCCGACATCGGACTTATTCGCCTCCAGCAGCGATGAAACCGATGTGTTCCGATCGGGTGGAACAAACAATGCCCAACGCGATGACCAACTGACAATCGCAGCGATCGTCGAATAATCATCCCGTCCTGGCCGCAAGTAAGCCCTGTCAGTACGATCGCGGGGGGCCGGTGAACCACCCCCGTCAATTCACGTCACAGCCGCCTTCTGCCGGACGGGCAGTTTCCAGTTCGGACGGACGAAATGGCAGGTGTAGCCGGAAGGGTAGCGTTCCAGGTAATCCTGGTGCTCGGGCTCGGCCTCCCAGAAATCTCCGGCCGCCGCGATCTCGGTCACGGCTTTGCCGGGCCATAACCCGGAAGCGTCGACGTCGGCAATCGTATTTTCCGCGACGCGCCTCTGCTCATCGCTGGTGGTGAAAATCGCCGAGCGATAGCTCGTTCCGATATCGTTGCCCTGGCGGTTGCGCGTGCTCGGGTCGTGGATCTGGAAGAAAAACTCGAGGATCTGGCGATAGCTGATGCGCGCCGGATCGAAGACGATCTCGATGGCTTCCGCATGCGTACCGTGATTGCGATAGGTCGCGTTCTTCACATCGCCGCCCGAATAACCCACGTGCGTCGAAACTACGCCGTCGAGACGGCGGACAAGGTCCTGCACGCCCCAAAAGCAGCCGCCGGCCAGAATGGCCCGTTCCGTGATCATCGCATGTTCTCCATCTCTATGGGGCAACCCCGCATAATCCCCCATTCGCTTCCCTCCAGATAGTGATGATTCCAGGTTTCGCCACCAGGGCGGCATGGCTGCTGTTGTCGCGTGAACACTCGGCGGCGCCGACTTGCGTCAACGAATGGGGCGTGCATTTGGCCGGGACCGGCCCGTAGCCTTCGTCGAAGACGCCATCGCGATCGGCGGCGCGCTCGCAATCGTGCTGCTCTTGCGGTGAATGCAGCAGCTTACGGCGTGTTGTACTGTGAAGGTCTCGCCGTAGATAATTACCTAACGCTTGTCATCCCCGGCGCGCCGCCCCTTCGCGGCGCGGGAAGGGGAACCAGGCGGTGAGGTGTAAGTGATATTTCAGGGCTGTTTCATTGTTCATCTTTGCCCGCGTATCGGCGGAGGCAGCCGGATCCCCTTCCCGTCGCTGCGCTCGGTGGGGGATGAAAGCGGGTAAATAAACGCGTGTGCCTGCATGGTCGGTCATGCCGAAAATCCGGGAAATCAGCCGTCCTCTTTCTCGCGGCGTTTGCGCCATCATGATTTTTTCGATGCGGTCCATAATACATGCCATCGGGTGGCATATTTAGACAATTAAGCTCGCGGTCAGTCTGAAGAGGAGGATTGACCCATGAAAATTTGCGCCCGGCACATCGCCGCGCTCTCATTTGCACTGCTCGGGGCGCCGGCCGTGGCACAACAACCTGCGAACGCGCCGGATCAGGCGGCATTTCGCGACGGCTCGCATGACTTCGATTTTCTCTATGGCAAATGGCGCATGCCCAATCACCGGCTGGTGAAGAGGCTTGCGGGCTCACACGAATGGGACGACTTCATCAGTTGCGACGAGACGGGTCCGATGGCGGGCGGGCTCGGCAATATGGACGTCTATCGCACACGCTATTGGAAAGACTTCACCGGCGTGACGATTCGTACCTATGATCCGCAAACCGGCCTGTGGCGGCTCTACTGGCTCGACAATCGTTTTTCGCATGGCGTGATCCAGCCCCCTGTCACGGGCAGGTTCAACGGCAATGTCGGTATCTTTACCGGAGACGATACTTTCAACGGAAAGCCGATTGTCGTGCGCTTCATCTGGACGGTGAATCCCAAGGGAGCGAACGCTGTCGCAAAATGGCAGCAGGATTTTTCGCCGGATGGCGGCAAGACCTGGGAGACCAACTGGCGCAACGAAATCATTCGCGACGACCACTGCGAGCCGGGCTCATAATTCGGGAGCGGCCGGCGTGCTGAAGGGGACGGGGCAATGCGCGAGCGGCGGCGTGGCCCCTTGCAAAAGAACAAAACAAGAACTATCCTCGCCTCATGCGCCTGGAATTGCAGGAAAAACTCGAGATTCTTGCCGATGCGGCCAAGTATGATGCCTCTTGCGCTTCGTTGGGCGGGACGAAGCGGAAGGCGGGGGCGGGCGAGATCGGTTCGGTCACGGGCGCGAGGATTTGCCATTCCTTCACGCGGGACGTGAGTTGCAGTGGAGCGACGGTGAGGCGCGGGCTTCTCACCGTCCATCCCGCGTTTCTTCTGCGCCTGCCGGACGAAACCACGCGGCGCGCCGAATATACAAAATTTGTTGCCGATTTGAAACTTGCCGGGCGGCTGGTGCTACAGGAAAAACAAAGCGCGCACGGTTGAAGTGACGCAGGGGGAGTGACAATTCCGATCAAACGTGCTACCGATTTCGGCATGGTGAATTGTTGCGACCGGCGCACCCAAAGCGGCCGGTTTTTTGTTTGCTGCCGCAAGGGGCAATTCGCTGATAATCGCTGTTAAAATCGCTGTTAAAATCGCTGTTATGATCCGGCGTTGACGCTTTGTATCCGCAGCGTTCAGGGCGTGCGGACGAAGCCGTGATTGGTCACGCCGTCGTAGGAGCTTCCGGCCACCACACCTGCGCGACTGATCGCCGCGGCGCCCGTGTCGATGGAACCGGGCACGTCGAATACTTTGAACTCGCCATCCGCACCGCGCAGGAAGCCATGCTCCTGATGCCCGTCGTCAAAAGTCCCTGTTATCAAGCCTGATCCGACACTGTCGGAGGGCGTCGTCTCGATCGAACCCGGCGGATCGAAATGGGTGATCTCGCCGCTCGCCGAGCGTATGAAACCGCCTGCAGCGATTCCCCTGATACAAGAACCGATCGTCACGCCGCGGGCGTCGATGCGGTAAGGAATCGACCAGCAGTTTTTCCGCGCGTCGAAGGAGGAGATAGTCCCGTCGGCACTGCGGACAAAGCCATGCACGTCGCCGCCCGGGACCTGATAATACCCTGCAATATCGCCGCGGATATTCATGGCCATCACTGTGGTGAAGATGGAACCGTCCGGATCGAATGTTGTGACCGTCCCGTCCGTTGTGCGCACGAAGCCGTGGTAATCGCTGTGAATATCCTTGTAATAGCCCGCGACCATACCTGAAGCGTTGATGCAGCAGGGCAGCGTTCCGAAGGAGCCGTCGGGATCGAAGCGGCTGATTTTGCCGCGTGCGCTGCGGATGAATCCGGCCGTCGTATATTTGTTGAACAGATAATAGCCGGTCACGGCGCCATGGGCGTTCATGCCCGTCGGCCAGGTGTTGCGGGAGTGCCGGGGATCGAAGCGCGTGATCGCGCCATCGGGCGCGCGGAGATAGCCATGATAGCGATCATTCGCGTCGGTATACGAGCCGAGGACGACACCACTGGCGTTGATGTCCTGCGCCAAGGTGGCCGACGCGCCATCAACGTCGAAACTTGTGATCGTTCCGTCGGCCGCAGCGGGCGTTGCCGCGATGATCAGCAGCGCAATTGTTGCTGCCTTACCCAGGCGCGCGGCAAATTTCCGCGCCAAATTCGCTGTTCCGGACATGTCAGATCCCCCGATCGAGTCCCAAGTCCGCAATCTCGGGAACAATTTATCACATCCGGATGCGTACGGCGGGTTCCGATTGCTGGTCAGAAGAGCGGTTTGCAGCTTCCACGCTGATGTCGTCCTCAGAGCCAGTTAATTCCGGACTTGCGGCTCGCCGAGGTGCTTCCGGAAGAAATCTACGAGGCGGGTGCTTTCGCCGGCGCGGATCTTCGGGTCGGCGAGCATATGCGTGCCGGGCAGCAGCATCAGGTCGTATGGCTTGCCGGCCTTGAGCAGCGCCAAGGTGAGCTTCATGGTGTGCTCGAAATAGACGTTGTCATCGGTTACTCCGTGCACGATGAGAAGCGGCCGGTTTAGCTGGTCGGCGTAAGTGAGTACGTTGCTTGCCCGGTAGCCGGCTTCGTTGTTCTGCGGCAGGTCCATGTAGCGTTCGGTGTAAAACGTGTCGTAGTCCTCCCAGTCGACAACCGGTGCGCCGGCCACGCCCGCGGCAAATATATCCGGGCGGCGCATCACGGCCATCAGTGTGAAATATCCTCCGAACGACCACCCGGTAACGCCTACGCGGGAAAGGTCCATTTCCGGATATTTCGCGCCGAGCGCCTGCAATCCCGCCACCTGGTCGGCCAGCGGGACGTCGATCGCATTGTCCCTGATTGCGCGAAACCAGTCGCGGCCGCGGCCGGGCGTCCCGCGGTTGTCGACAGTCGCCACGATGAATCCCTGATCGGCAATGCATTGGTTGGGGAAAGCGAGGCGCGGTGCGGCCCAGACGAGTTTCGAGGCGGGCCCTCCATATACCGAGAGAATAACGGGATAACGCGTGCCCGCAGCGAAATTCCGCGGACGGACGATCTGGGCGTCGAAAACGAGCGACCCGGCATGCGTGTATGTTATGGCGGGCAGAGCAGGCGGTGTCTCCGCTCGTGATGGCAAGGACGCGAGCAGATGCCCATCGCGTCCGCGAATATCTGCGCCCTGGCTGCCATCGGCGAGATTGTAGGTATGGGCAAACACTGCGTGCTGGTGCCCGAATTCGCCGGCATTGATGCCCGGCTGTGCTGCAAGCGCCACCGGCGTGCCGCCCACAAGCGGTACGCGGTAGAGCCCGCGCGAAAGCCTGTCCGTACCTCCCTGAACGACGACGCTTGCGGAAGCCGGATCGACATCGACAAGCGCATCGAAACGGAATCCCGGCGGCGTAACGGAATTTTTGAGCCCACCGTCCGCATTGTGAAACTCCAGTTGCCAGTCGCCGCTACGCTCGCTGGCCCAGAGAAATCCTGTGCCGTCCGGCAACCAGTACGGCAGTTCCAATGGTTTGGACTGCGGCAGTTCCAGCCAATCCTTGTCGCGCTCCGTCCAGAGATGATGCGTCGCGCCCGTGCGAGGATCGACAGACAGCAATTGTTCTTCCGTCTGCGTGCGATTCTCGACCAGGATCGTCAACGGGCCGCCCTTCTGCCAGGCCACGCGCGCAAGGTAGGGAAAGGCGTGCGCGTCCCACGTCGCCCATATGGTCCCCCCGCCTCCGGCTGCGATAATGCCAAGGCGCACATTGGCATTTGAATTGCCCGCGCGCGGATAGCGAAACGCAACCGGCGCAGACTGGGGATGCAATGGATCCGCGACGTAGTGAATTTCTACGGGTGACAGATCGGCCTCTTCATACGCCAGATAACGCGAATCCGGCGACCACCAGAAACCGTCGCGGCGATCCATTTCCTCCTGGGCGACGAACTCTGCTTCGCCGTGAAGAAGCGTATCGCTGCCGCCATGGGTGAGCGCGCGGTTCGAGCGCGCGCCAATGTCGAAGATGTGCAGGTCGTGATCGCGGACCGCCGCGACTTGCGTGCCGTCAGGAGAAAGTTGCGGCGCGATGAAGCCTTCGCCCGGCAATGTTGTAAGTACCCCACTTGGCCGTTCGACAACGTAAAGCCGGCCGTCCAGCGGAACGAGCACGCGGCGACCGTTATGCGATAACTCGAAGTCGGTAAAGCCGGACACGCTCACCCGGGCACGCTCGCGCCGCGCCTTTTCCTCGGCACTCAGCTGTTCCGTCTTCCCGCCATTGAGCGCTGCAGGCGCGATGAGTTCGTGTTCGTGCTTTGTGGCGAGGGTGTATTCGTAGAGTCGCTGCACCGTGTCTCGCGGACCGCTGCGCAGATAGAGCACAGACTTTCCATCCGGTGTCGGCACTGGTTTGACCGGAATACCCAGCGCGTAAGACCGCGTCGCCGCGACGTCCTCGAAGCATGGCGTGGTTGCCGCGAGCGCGTGGCCCGATGCAAGGCCGATGGCCGTCAGAGCCGTTGCCAAAATGCGCTTGTTTTCTGCCGCCATTGAAATCGCCTCCGCGCACTGCTTTCGCTTATCGCATTTCCCGGGGATCACGTCCGTAAGGTTTACCCCAAACACGCCCTCCGGATCATAGTCTGATACCGGCCCCCGCGCATTTTGTGCTTTGTCCAATTTCAGACTGCTTGGCGGAGGGCTGCCGTCAATGGACTTTGCCAAACGCCTGGAATAATGAAGACGTGAACCTTGGATCGTATTCGACCACCTGCATGCGTATACCCTTTGTCACCTTCACCGCGAAGGAGGCGTGGCCGGTCTCCATAGTCTCTCCTGGTCGTGTCCCCGGCTCTGCGCACGCGCCCGAATTCATTACCCAAAGGGAGGCAAAGCGGCTCGTCGCGACCGATCTTTCCCGCGCTGAGGCGCTCGCGCTGCAGGTGCTGGGTGCGCAACCCGGCGAACCGCAGGCGCTTTGTCTGCTTGGCGAGGTGATGGTTCGACGGGAACGGTACGCAGCTGCAAGATCGATACTGGAGCCGCTGGTCCAATCTCATCCTCACATGGGCGACGCCTGGCATGCACTGGCTATTGCACGGCGTGGATTGGGCGAACGGGCCGATGCGATAGCGGACATGACGCGCGCTCTCGATCTGGCGTGGCGGAACAAGGACATTTGGTATGAACTTGGTGATATTCTGTCATTCGACGAATTGGGCCAGGACGGGCCCAGCGGAATTTTCGTCGACGAAGCAATGCTTACGGAAGCCGGACTATTGCTGCGGGATCACGAATACAAGGCTGCGGAAACTGTTCTGCGCACTGCCCACAGGAAATATCCCGACAATGCGCGTCTGCTGAAATTGCTCGCAGATGCCGTTTTGCATAACCCCGAGCACTGGAGCGACTTCAAACCAATCCTGGAGAGATGCCTCGTATTAGCACCAGATTTCACAGCCGCGCGTTTCAGGCTCGCCACCATGTTGTTTTCGCTCGGCCAGTCCGGCCTCGCACTGCCACATATCGTGAAACTCGCACAGGCCGGCCACGCCGAACCCCTGTATCGGGCGCTAACGGCACTCGCGCTTATGCGCAGCGGACAACCGAACAGCGCGGTGATGGAGTTCGACTCGTTTATTGATTCCTGCCCGCATTTGCCGGGACTTTGGCTCGAATATGCAAAATTGCTTTATGCCGTCGGCGATCCGAAGGCCCCTGCGATTTTCAAAGAGGCAATCAAATTGCTGCCGTCCCATGCAGATGCCTATCTGGGACTCGCGCAGGCAAAGGCTTACCCCATTGACGATGAACTCATGGAACATGTCCGGGCCCAGCTTGCGCGTGCGGACATTGGCCTTGAGGATCGTGCGAAGCTTCATTTTGTGCTGGGACGGCGGTTGGAAGATGACTGCGATTACGATGATGCTTTCGCGCAATTCAAGACGTGCAACGATTTATTGTACGAAGCCAAAGAGTTCGGAATCGAAGTCAGCGACGATTATCTTGCCCGTGGTGAGGCCCTGTTCAGGCCATCGTTTTTTGCCCGGCGTTCCGGAACGGGGCATCCTGAAAAGGGGCCCATATTCATTGTCGGGCTGCCGCGGTCCGGCTCGACTCTGATCGAGCAAATCCTATGCAGCCATCCATCGATACAGCCGCTGGGGGAAATAGACTGTCTGCCACGGATCGTGCGCCGCGCCTTACCCGAACTTACGAACGATCCAAACACCACCTATCCATTCAGCCTGCGGCATGCTGATGCCGCTCTTCTCGCCACCATCGGGCGTGAATACATGGCAGCGGCGCGCAACTTCAGTCCCGATGCGTCCTTCTTCACCGACAAGTTGCCGGGGAACTTCATCCATGTGGGGCTCATCCACATCGCGTTGCCCCATGCGAAGATCATCGATGCACGGCGACATCCGTTGGGTTGCTGCCTCTCCTACTTCCAGAATTATTTCCCGTCGGATCATCCGTGGCGCCTGAAGTTGCGGGATGTTGGACGATACTACGCCAATTACGTCGAGCTGATGGCGTTATTTGACAGTCTCCTGCCGGGAAAGGTGCACCGCGTCTTCTACGAAAGTCTCGTCGCGGATTTGGAGCCGGAAGTTCGGCGCCTGTTTGATTATCTCGACTTGCCGTTCAGCGACGCGTGCCTGCGGTTTCACGAAAACACGCGTCACGTTTCTACCATCAGCGCCGATCAGGTGCGAAAGCCGCTTTATGCGGCGGCCACAGATCATTGGCGGCATTATGATCGCTGGCTTGGCCCGCTGAAAGAGGAGTTGGGCTGCATTCTGGAGGCCTATCCGGACACGCCGGACTTTTTTCCGCGGGTGCAGGCGAGATCGCGGAGGTCGCGTAACCTTGGAGACAATACAACCACGTACTCATTGGTCATTGGCACGCTCCACGCGCCATTTTTGTAGCGCCGACCAGGTTTCGCGCACAGCACCATGTCGCATGTACAATCAGGCGTGCGAAACGTCTGGATCGCGAAGGAGGACATCGAGCGCCTGCATGGCCAGTTCCTTCGAACTTGCAGCGACGACAGTTCCATCCGTTTTCGCATCGACGTCGCGACCATTCCAGTCACTGATGATGCCCCCCGCGCCAAGAATGATCGGAACGATGCCGACGACATCATGCGCCTTGAGATCGCATTCTATCACCAGATCGATCCAGCCGGAGGCGAGAAGGCCATAGGCGTAGCAGTCACCGCTAAACTGTGTCCATTTCGCCTTTTGGCACATCGCTTCGTAGGCTGCGAAACATTTCTTCTCGCGAAAGGTGGAGGGCGCGCCGACATAGAGGCGCGCAGCAGCCAGATTCCTGGGCGCCGCAACTTTCACGCGTCTGCAATTGTGTGTGGTGGATGCACCTGCGATCCCGAACCAACGCTCTTTTGTAAAGGCCTGATCTACAAGTCCTGCAACGGGCCGGCCTGCATGTGTCAGCCCGATGATCGTGCCGAACAGGGGGCGGCCGATGGCAAAGGATTTCGTCCCGTCGATAGGGTCGATGTACCAGACGAATTCTGCGTTTTCCTTTTCGCAGCCATATTCTTCGCCGACGATTCCATGCGCCGGGTATTCTGCGCAAATTATTTCCCGCAATTTCGCTTCAATCTCGCGATCCGCCCGGGTGACTGGCGAATGATCGTCCTTCTCGTCGATAGCAAGGTCGGTGCGGAAATATTTCAGCGCGATGTGGCCTGCCGCATCGGCCATCCGGTCGAAGAAGCCGGCAAATTCGCGCGCGTAGTCCATAATCAGTCTTATCCTTTTGCCTGCGCACGATTGCGTAGAATTGCCATCACGTCGCACAGTTCCGTACCGCTCGCCTCGAGCAGGACCAGAAGATGATAGAGCAGATCGGCTGATTCCGCAGCAACTTCCCTCGCATCGCCGGCTGCAAGCGCCACTTCGACGCCTTCTTCGCCGACTTTCTGTGCAATCCGCTTAATGCCGGCCGCAAACAGACCCGCCGTATAGCTGCCAGTCGGCGCATCGTGACGGCGCTGGCGAATCGTAGCCTCAAGATCGGCCAATTCGGCAAGACCTGGTGTTTCATTACCACCAAAAC
This sequence comes from Rhizomicrobium sp., assembly GCA_036269235.1. Lineage (GTDB taxonomy): Bacteria > Pseudomonadota > Alphaproteobacteria > Micropepsales > Micropepsaceae > Rhizomicrobium. Next base: position 30,601 of record DATASL010000056.1, on the reverse strand, counting down.
AGGCTCGTGTGCCGAGATGACAAACAGGTCCCCGCGCTTCGGCCGACACCAGCAAAGTATCGCGGTCGCAGTCGAGCCGAATCTCGCGGCATACCAGGGCATGACCTGAAGTTTCGCCTTTTTGCCACAGGCGTTGTCTGCTGCGGCTGTAGAAAGTGACAAGCCCCGTATCCATTGTTTGCAACAGCGCCGCGCGATTCATGTAACCGAGCATGAGAACGCGCAACGAACGCATCTCCTGCACGATTGCCGGAACGAGGCCGTAGCCCTTTGCCCAATCCACGGTGTCGATGCCGGATACGGAGGCGATAAGCGTCACGTTCGCACGTTTATTCCCCGTTGCGCGAGGTATTGCTTCACCTCGCCTATGGAAGCGGCGCGCCTGTGGAATATGCCGGCTGCCAAAGCGCCATCCACACCGGCTTCGCGAAACGCTTCAAGGAAATGCTCCTTCGCGCCAGCGCCCCCGGACGCAATGAGCGGTACGGAGACGGCGTCCCGCACGGCTCGCAACTGTGTGATGTCATAACCGCAGCGCACGCCGTCCCGGTCCATGCAGTTCAGCACGATTTCGCCGGCTCCGCGCCTGGCGGCCTCGGAGGCCCATTCGAGTGTGCTCCGCAGTGTAATCTGTGTCCGCGCGGCGTCGCCCGTATATTGATGGACCCGGTATTCGCCCTCTATCCGGCGGCTGTCGATTCCCACGACCACGCACTGGCTTCCGAACTCCTTTGCCAAGTTGTCAATCAAATCGGGGTTTTCGAGCGCGGGCGAATTGATGGAGATCTTATCCGCGCCCAACGCCAGGAGTTCCCGCGCATCGTCACACGTGCGGATGCCGCCGGCCACGCAAAAGGGAACGTCAAGAACGGATGTGATTTCGGCGATCCAGCTTCGATCCACGCTGCGCCCGTCGCTGCTCGCGGTAATGTCGTAGAGCACCAGCTCGTCGGCCCCTTGGTCGCGATAGCGTCGCGCGAAATCGATGATATCGCCGACAACCTCGTGATTGCGAAATTTTACTCCCTTTACGACCACGCCATTCTTGACATCAAGGCATGGGATGACCCGCTTAGCGAGCATAGTTCACCTGCTCGATCGCGCCGGCGAGATCGAAATGTCCTTCATAGAGAGCCTTGCCGACGATTGCGCCCCAGAGGCCAAGATTGGCCAGGTCGCGCAAATCATCGACATTCCTCACACCGCCCGACGCAAGCAGGGCGAGTTCGGGCCATCGACTCCGGATTTCCTGATATAAAGAAAGACTGGGTCCGGCCAGCATCCCGTCGCGTGAGACGTCCGTACATAAAACGTTTTTGAGTCCGGCATCGCGATATTCGCTTAAAACATCCCAAAGGCTTCCGCTTTCCTTTTGCCAGGCTTGCGTAAATACGCGTGGCTCGCCTGATTCATCCGGACGCACATCCAGCGCCACAACAATGCGTGCGGGGCCGAATTGCCGAAGCAAGCCTTTGACAAGTGCCGGTTGCTGAACGGCAAGGCTTCCGATAACTACGCGTTCAATCCCGCAATCGAGCAGCGATTTGACCGCAGCGTCGTCGCGGACGCCGCCGCCCACCTGCAATTTCAGCGGAAAACTTTGCGCCAGACACTCTATGAGGTGGAGCTGACACATGCTTCCTTTTTGCGCGCCATCAAGATCGACGACATGAAGCCAAACCGCAGAGGAATCCGTAAACTGCTGCACCTGCAAGACGGGATCATCGTGATAGATTTTGGCTTGCGTGAAATCGCCCTGCGTTAGCCGTACACATTTTCCATTCCTGAGATCGATGGCCGGAAAAATCTCCATGTCATATCCTCAGGAAATTCTCGATGAGCCTGAGGCCGGGCGTTCCCGATCGTTCGGGGTGAAACTGGCAGCCGAAGAAGTTTTCATAGGAGACGATCGCGGCGAAGCGTTCGCCATATTCCGTGAAGGCCATGGCATGATCGGCGCCCGACGCGGCGAAGCTATGGGCAAAATACAGGAAACTGCCGTCGTCGATCCCGTGCAACAATGGTTGACCGGATTCGCGGTGGTGAATCCTGTTCCAGCCCATATGCGGTACCGGAAGGGAAGGCGCGGCACTCAGCGCCTTGATGGTCCCCGGAATGATGCGAAGGCAATCGACGCCTCCGCTTTCCTGCGACCGCGCAAAGAGGAGCTGCATTCCAAGGCAGATGCCGAGCAACGGTTGTCGCGCTGCGCGCAAGGCATCGACGAGGTCATGCCTGCGCAATTGCTCCATCGCCGCTGCAGCGGCGCCGACACCGGGCAGGATGATATAATCGGCCTTTCCAATCAGTTTTGCGTCGGTTGTTACTTCGCCTCTCCGGCCAAGGCGCGAAAGCGCGGCAAGAACGGAGGCGAGGTTGGCCACGCCGCTGTCGATCACCGCGATCACAGCACGCCCTTTGTTGAAGGTATGTCTGCGTGTTCCTCCCGGCGGAATGCCTGTCGCAATGCACGCCCCGTCGCCTTGAAGATCGCCTCCGTCATGTGATGCGTGTTAGCGCCTTCCACACGTATATGAATTGTCGCGCCAAGCGCAGTCGCCAGCGAACGGAAGAAATGCGGTACCATTTCGGTGCTCATTTCACCGATCCTTTCCGCCGGCAGCACACCGTTGAAGACAAGATGAGAGCGGCCGGAAAGATCGACGGCAACCTGCGCAAGTGCCTCGTCGAGTGGTGCGGTAAAGCCGAAGCGCGCAATACCGGCCTTGTCGCCGAGTACGTCTTTCATGGCGTCGCCGAGCGCAAGCGCACAATCTTCGATGGTGTGGTGTTGGTCGATAGCGAGATCGCCTTTACAATGCAGTTCCAGTCCGAAGCCGCCATGCAGGGCAAGTTGGGAAAGCATGTGATCAAAAAAGCCGATGCCGGTGTCGATCTTCAGAAATCGTGGCGCATCGAGATTGACGGTCACAGCGATGGTGGTTTCATTCGTCCGGCGGGCGCTGCTGAAGAGACGCTGAAGCGGGCCGGCGGGCTGCGCGACGTCGATGCCCAGCACCTGCAGTACCAGATTGTTTTCTTCCGGGGTGCCGATCGTCAGCCGCACGGTCCAGGGAACATCCTGATTTCTGTCGCGCGCCAGGATGCCGAATTTCTTCAGATGTCCGACAAGGGCTTCCGAGCTGCTCGTTTTCACCAGCAGAAAATTTGCGACGCTCGCGAATACACTCTCGATCCATGGTGATTTTGGAAGGAGCGCCGCCATGCGCTCGCGTTCCGCCAGCAGAAGGCTCCGCCTCTCGGCGTTTTGAACGAGGCCGTTGGGGCCCAGCGCATCGAGCGCGATCCGGATACTGCTTTGCGTCAAAGGATAGGGCGCTAGGATTTTTCTCAAATTCCCGATCATCGGCGGTGCAGCGATGACGGCGCCGATGCGTTCGCCCGCAAGGGCATGTGCTTTGGAAAGTGTGCGCAGCACGACGAGGTTTGCGCAATTCGCCAGATCAGGTAGCACTCCCTCGGGCCCGGATGTGAATTCGACATAGGCTTCGTCGACGACGATCAGGCTCTGTCCCGCTCGTGCCATGCAAAGGACGAGGATGTCGGCACGGGACATCAGGTGGCCCATCGGCGCGTTGGGCGACGGAATAATGATCAGCTTTGTCGCCGGCGTACAGGTTGCGGAAATGGTTGCTACATCGAGCTGCCAGCCCGGTGTCAGCGGAACCTCGAGCACAGCTGCGCCTTGTACGGCCGCTGCAGTTTTGTACATCCCGTATGTCGGCGGGCAGATCAATATCTGATCGCGGCCGGCGCAACAGAACAATCGCAGGAGCGTATCGATGCCCTCGTCGCTTCCGCGTGTCAGCAGGATGCAATCCTGTCCGACATTCCATAGGGCGGCGAGGCGCTGAATAAGTTCGCGCGGCTGCGGCTGCGGGTACCGGTTGGACTGGCATTGCGTGGAACCGAATGGCGGCCAGGGAAACTCGTTGGCGTCAATGCCGATCGGATGTGGATCGCCTTCGCTGCGCGCGGAGCAATAGGGCGCGATCGACCGCAAATCGGGCCGTATGAGATTTTCGAGCCAGTTCATGCCGCGTCCAACCGGATCGAGACGGCATTGGCATGGAACTGGAGTCCTTCTGCTTTGGCCATCGCGACGAGAGCGGGACCGAGGCGCTGCAAGCCCTCGCGCTCGATTTTTTGCACCGTCATGCTCCTCATGAAGCTGAAAACCGTCAATCCGCCATGGGCGCGCGCGAAGCCCGCCGTCGGCAATACGTGATTGGTTCCGCTCGCATAATCGCCTGCCGTTTCGGGGGAATATTTGCCAAGAAAAATTGATCCCGCGTGCCGAATCTTTGGTAGCCAGATTTCGGCGTCGTCATCTTGCAGGACGAGATGCTCCGGCGCGTAGCGGTTCACGATCCCGATTGCGGTTTCCTTGTCCGGAACGATGATGATGGCGAACGCATCAAGGTCCGCTTCGGCAGCGGTACGACATGGCAGCCCGGCGACCCGCGCGTGTATCTCCGTTTGAACCGAAGCGGCAAGCGCGCGACTCGTTGTGACAAGCACGGCCTGCGCATCGGATCCATGTTCGGCCTGGGCCAGCAGATCGACCGCCACCCAATCGGGTCTGGCAGGATCGCCTGCAACAACCATCACTTCGGAAGGCCCGGCGGGCAGATCGATCGTTGCGCCGAGCGGGTCTTGCGCCACAAGCTGCTTGGCCAATGTTACAAACGCGTTCCCCGGACCTGATATCTTGTCGACCCTGGCAATCGTGGCGGTGCCATAGGCCATGGCGCCGATGGCCTGTGCGCCGCCGATAGCGTAAACGTCTTCGATGCCGCACAGGCAGGCGGCCGCCAGCACTATCGGATGAACTTTGCCGTTGCGTTGTGGCGGGGTGCAAAGAATACGCTGCGGACAGCCGGCGAGACGCGCCGGAATCGCCTGCATGAGCAGCGATGAGAACAACGGCGCAGTTCCCCCCGGGACATAGAAGCCAACGCGTTCCAGCGGACGCCAATGCAGTTCGCAGATGACACCGGGCATGGTTTCAACGCGGACATCCCGTGGCATTTGCGCCTTATGAAACACTTCGATGTTCGCGATGGCAATTTGCATGGCCGCGAGCAAATCGTCGTCAGTCTGTTCCAAGGCCGCCGCAATCTCGGACCGGGTTACCCGGTAATCGTTGCCGGTGAAGCCGTCGAATGTCGCAGAAAACGCTCTTACAGCCACGTCACCACGTGTTTTCACGTCGCTCAGTATGGCGGCGACGCGCCCGTGAAAATCTGCTTTGTCCCTGCGCGCGGGACGTTGCAGAACGTGGTTGCGCTCACTCTCCGACAAGTCATTCCAGACCAGCGTTCTCATGAGATCGCCGAACCTACGCCATCATCTTTTCGATCGGCATGACAAGGATCGCGCGGCCACCCGCGGCACGGATTTGTTCCATCGTTTCCCAGAACACGGCTTCCTTGCAGACCGCATGGATTGTGACCATGTCCTCTCTGTTCAGTTCGACGACCGTAGGCGCATCGCAGCCAGGCAACAGTTGTGCGATCCGGTCCACCGCCGCGCGTGGTGCGTTGAGCATGATGTATTTGCTGTCCCCGGCGAGCAGCGCGCCGCGCATGCGCTCGAAAAGGCGATGCGCTGTCGCCTCTTTTCTGGACGACAGCCGCTGGGCGGAACCGATGAGCAGGGCTTCGCTGCGCAACACCACCGCAAGTTCGCGCAGGCCATTCGCGGCAAACGTCGCGCCGGAAGAGACGATGTCGCAGATGGCGTCCGCGATGTGGAGCCGGGGCGCAACCTCGACAGAGCCCGTCATGAGCAGGGTCTTGGCCGTTACGCCGTTCCTTCGTAGAAATTGTTTCAGCAGATTCGGATATGACGTCGCGATGGTTGTTCCATTGAGGTCGGAAATTGCAGAAATGTCCGCGTCTTCGGGCGCGGCGATGGCAAGCCGGCACCTGGAAAATCCGAGCCGTTCAATGATTTCCGCCTCGAGGCTGCCGTTTCCGCTTTCTTTCTTCTCGGCGAACACGTTTTCGCCGACAATTCCCAAATCGCAGATTCCGCTGCTGACAAAGCCCGGTATGTCGTCATCGCGCACCAGCAGAAGATCGATCGGCAGTTCTTTGATCCGGCAGAAGAGCTGGTCCTTGCTGCGGTCGACATGCAGCCCGCAATTGCGGAGCAGGCCGATGCTGTCTTCGGCAAGGCGGCCGCTTTTCTGGACCGCGATGCGGACGCGATCTACCATGGGACGTGCGCCGCATGCCGCCCCGATATCGATGACATGTAATATCATGATAGAACAGTAGCACAGCAACAGAGGAAAGCAAGGGCCACGGAATCATGAACAGAGCGATCGCGCCCCAATCAGTCCGTGCCGGCCAAAGCGGCGATCTGGAGACGCTTTGCGAGGCGTTTCTGAGGTTGAATACCGCCGGGGAATGCAGGCTTTTCCTGCTCGATCTTTGTACGCCGGCCGAGATTTCGGCGCTGGCGGAACGCTGGAAAATCGCGCGCCTGCTCGATGAGGCTGAATTGTCCTATCGCGATATTCACGATCGTACGGGCGGCAGTCTCGCGACGATCACGCGCGTCGCGCGGTTTCTGAAGCAGGAGCCCTATCAGGGCTATCGCCTGGTTCTGGAACGCGAGAAGGCGGGGCGAAAGCAACGAAAGGCCAAAGACAGGAGCTGATGCAAACCGCTCCCGTCAGGTTTGTGACGAATGCAGGGCGTTGAACGAGAATTGCTGAGGATTCGCCGCTTTCACGGGCAGGGCCTGGCGCATTACACTCGATTCGGCCGCCTTTGATATGCAACCGGTATGCTTGCCACGCTGAAGATCCGCGATCTCGTGCTTATCGAGGATGTGTCGCTCGATTTTGCCGGCGGCCTCAATGTGCTGACCGGCGAAACGGGCGCGGGCAAATCCATTCTGCTGGATGCACTCGGCCTGGCGACAGGCACACGCGCCGGCACGCGTTCGAGCGTGCGCCCGGGTGCTGCGCAAGGCTCGGCCACGGCGATCTTCGATCTGCCGCCGCGCCACGATGCACGTGCGCTCGTCGCCGAAAACGGCTGTGTGGCGGATGGCGAAATCATCCTGCGCCGGGTGCTCTCTGGCGATGGCCGTACGCGCGCCTTTTTGAATGACGAACCGATCGGCGTCGCGCTCTTGCGCGAGCTGGGCGGCGGCCTCGTGGAAATACATGGCCAGTCGGACGATCGTGGATTGTTCGACAATGCCACCCATCGCCGTCTGCTCGATGTGTTCGGGGGGCATGCAGAACTCGCAAGTGAAGTCAGCGCGAAATTTCAGCAACTTGAAAGGCTGCGGGCGGAAATCGAATCGTTGCGCCGCTCCGCCGAGGAGACATCGCGTGAAGCGGAATTCTTGCGGCATGCCGTGGATGATCTCTCGGCATTGGCTCCGGAGGAGGGCGAAGAGGCGCAACTGGCAAGCGAACGTTCTTTGCTGCTGAATGCCAGCCGGGTCGCCGAAGAAATTTCTTCGGCCAGCGAACTCCTCTCGGGCAATAAGGGCGCGGAATCCGCACTCGCGACCGCCATAAAGCGCCTGGCGCGGCTCCCCCCCGAAGCCCGCGTCCGCCTGCCTTCCGTGGAAGCTGCGCTCGACCAGGCCTATGCGCTCACCGAGGATGCGCGGCGCCAGCTTGATGCATTGTTGTCGCAGCTCAAGATCGACGCGACCTCGCTGGAACGCAAAGAAGAAAGGTTGTTCGGTCTGCGCGCAGCGGCGCGCAAATACGCGGTGCAGCCGGCCGCGCTGCGGCAGCTGCTGGCGGACTATCGGGCGAAGCTGGATATGGTTTCAGGCAGCGACGCAAAGCACATTGCGCTTTCCGCGGAAGCGGCGCGAGCACGAGGTAATTATATCGACTCAGCGCGGCGACTCAGCGCGGCGCGCCAGTCGGCGGCAGAGAGGCTCGAGAAATCTGTCACGCGCGAGCTCGCACCGCTAAAGCTCGGCCACGCAAAGTTCCGGGTTACGCTGGAACCGTTGGGGGAAGACGGCAACGCCAATGGTCTGGAACGTGTGATTTTTGAAGTGGCGACGGTAGAGGGTGCAGCGTTCGGATCGCTGGTGAAAATCGCTTCCGGCGGCGAACTGGCGCGGTTCTCATTGGCGTTGAAGGTGGCGCTCGCCGAGACCAGCCCACCGGCAGCGCTTGTATTCGACGAAGTCGATCGCGGTGTAGGCGGCGCGGTCGCAGATGCCGTCGGCGAGCGGCTGCAGCGTGTGGCGCGTTCGACCCAGGTCTTGCTTGTAACTCACTCGCCGCAAGTCGCCGCGCGCGCCGAGCGCCATTTTCGTATCTCGCGCAAACGCGATCGCACGCAGGTGGAACTGCTGTCGGACGACGAACGCGTCGAGGAACTTGCGCGCATGCTCGCCGGCGCCGCCGTCACGGAAGAAGCCCGCGCCGCGGCGCGCCGCCTGCTTGCCGAAGCCAGCATTGCGGTGAAGGCAAAAACGACGCGCGATGTGCCGGAAGGAAAGAAAGATTTGCACGCAGAGACGCGGAGACGCGGAGTGAAGCTGCAATGATAAAGTATTGTGGATGTGCCGAACGCCGGACAGGTTTGCGTGCCGCCAGTCCGCGAACAACAATTCCCCGCACGTTCGTCGCTCTCCGGATCTGCGCCCCCGCGCGCCCGCGCCTCCGTGGGCCGTGTTTCTCAGTCCGCATCTTCGTGGTGCATTCATGAGCGCGCAGAAACCTGTCGACAAACTCTCCGTTGCGCAGGCCCAGACGGAGCTGGCGCGGCTGGCAGAGGAGATCGCGGACCACGACCGGCGTTATTACCGGGACGACGCGCCGGCTGTTTCGGATGCGGAATATGACGAACTGCGCAAGCGCAATGCGGCAATCGAGGCGCGTCATCCGCAACTGAAGCGCCCGGATTCGCCATCGCTTCGCGTCGGCGCGAAGCCATCGGAGAAATTCGCCAAAGTTATTCATCGCGTGCCGATGCTGTCGCTCGACAACGCGTTCGAGGATGGCGACGTCGTCGATTTCGCGGCGCGTGTACGGCGCTTCCTGGGGCTGAAGGCGGACGATGAACTTGCTTTCGTCGCGGAGCCCAAGATCGACGGGTTGTCCGCAAGCCTGCGTTACGAAAGCGGCGTGTTTGTTCAGGGCGCCACGCGCGGCGACGGCATCGAAGGTGAAGACGTCACCGCCAATCTGCGTACTTTGCGCGACGTGCCGCTCCGGCTGCATGGCAACGCGCCCGACGTGCTTGAAGTGCGCGGCGAAGTGTACATGTTGCACAAGGATTTCGCAGCACTGAACGAGCGCCAGGCAAAAGATAACAAGCCGCTCTTCGCCAATCCGCGCAATTCGGCCGCGGGTTCATTGCGTCAGCTCGATCCGGCCATCACGGCGCGGCGGCCGCTGCATTTCTTCGCTTATGCGTGGGGCGAAGTGAGCATGCTGCCGGAGGATACGCAGTCGGGGATGCTGGACGCTTTCCGGAAATATGGCTTCCGCGTCAATCCTCTGATCCGGCGCTGCCGCAACACCGATGAAATGCTCGCTTTCTATCGCGGCATTGAAACAAAGCGCGCGACGCTCGGCTACGACATCGACGGCGTTGTTTACAAAGTGGACCGGCTCGATCTGCAGGAACGTCTGGGTTTCGTTTCACGCTCGCCGCGCTGGGCGACCGCACACAAATTTGCTGCCGAACAGGCGGATACGATCCTGCAGGACATCGACATCCAGGTCGGTCGTACGGGCACGCTGACACCGGTAGCCAAGCTTAAGCCCGTGACCGTCGGTGGTGTGGTCGTACAGAACGCGACGCTGCACAATGAAGACGAAATTGCGCGCAAGGATGTGCGCATAGGCGATACCGTCGTGGTGCAGCGCGCGGGCGATGTAATTCCGCAGATTGTGCGCGTCATTCCCGAAAAGCGGCCGCGTGGCGCGAAACCATATGTGTTTCCTGATAAGTGCCCGGTCTGCCACAGCCATGCGGTGCGCGAAGTGGACGAGAAGACGGGCGAGCCGGAAGCGGCGCGCCGCTGCACCGGCGGGTTGATTTGTTCCGCGCAGGCCGTGGAGCGGCTCCGGCATTTCGTCTCGCGCAACGCCTTCGATATTGAAGGAATGGGTGAGAAACACATCGTCGCCTTCTACGAAGACGGCCTGATCAGGGAACCGGCGGACATCTTCCGGCTGGAGAAACATTTCAGCACCGGCGAGAAGGCGGTCGCGAAACGGGAAGGGTGGGGTGAGCAGAGCGCGGCGAAATTATTCGAGGCAATCAATCGCCGCCGCAAGATTCCGCTCGACCGTTTCATCAACGCGCTCGGTATGCGTCATGTCGGCGAGACAACCGCAAAATTGCTGGCGCGCAATTTCCATACGTTCGATGCGTTCGTAGCGGCCATGGAAAGTGCGCAGGCGCTGGAGGAACTCGAATCGGTCAGCGGCATCGGCGAGACGGTTGCGGAGGCGATCAAGGATTTCTTCGACGAACCGCATAATCGCAAGGCGCTGGATCATTTGTGCCGGGAGCTCGAGATCCAGCCGGTTGCGGCGCTCAAAGCCTCGCATTCCCCTGTTGCCGGCAAGACCGTCGTGTTCACCGGTACGCTTGAGAAGATGACGCGGCCTGAAGCCAAGGCGCGTGCCGAAGCCCTGGGCGCGAAGGTTTCGGGATCCGTATCGAAGAAAACCGACATCGTTGTCGCGGGCCCCGGCGCCGGCTCCAAACTTGCCGAGGCGCAGAAGCTCGATGTGAAAGTTCTCGATGAGGACGGCTGGCTGAAGCTGATCGGGGAATAACAACGGGGATTGCTGCGCTGCGGTGTTGGTTGCGGCGGAGGCAAAGTGATTGCACGCGGGGCGCAGAGCTAACAAAACAATCGTCATCGCCGGGACCGCGCGGAGCGCGGCCCGAGGACAAGCTTGAAGTCAGGGCGATCCATGAACATGGAAGGCTATGGCGAGCCGCTCGGCATCGTGTCGAAGGATGGCCGGCACAACGGGCCGGCCAGGACGGGGAAGGGAACCTTGCGCCGGGCCATAGCAGTGCATTTCATGCCTTTCCCCGCGCCTCTGCGTGCAAATAGCGGCCCTGCTGAACGGAGCTCAGAGCAGAGCGTTTAACATGGGATGGCGGGTATGGACGCGACGGCAGATACGCTGATCATTTTCGGCGCGACGGGAGACCTCGCGCGCCGGATGCTCCTGCCATCGCTTTATTTTCTTGAGCGTGACGGATTGCTGGACAAGCGGCTGCGCATCGTCGGCGCGGCGCGTTCCGCACTCGATGCGAACGGCTTTCGTGCGCTCGTGCGGGACGCGTTTCTGGAGCGCGGCGAGAAGCTCGACGATGCCTGGCGCAGTTTCGAAGACAGGCTCGGCTACTGCAAGCTCGACGCGGAGGCGCGCAGCGATTTCGAACATCTGGCGCGCATGACGGGCGAAAGGAATGTTTATTACCTCTCGCTCTCGCCGCAGCATTATCGCTCCGCCTGCGGCAATCTCCACGACGCCGGTCTCGCCACGCCGCAAAGCCGCATCGTGGTCGAGAAACCCATCGGGCACGACCTCGCGAGTTGCCGTGCGATCAATGCCTGTCTCGCCAACGCCTTCGACGAAAGCCGCATCTTCCGTGTCGATCATTATCTCGGCAAGGAAACGGTACAGAACCTGCTTGCATTGCGCTTCGCCAATGTGTTGTTCGAGCCGTTATGGAACAGAGCCTCAATCGATCATGTACAGATAACGGTAGCCGAATCCATCGGCATCGAAGGTCGCTGGGGTTACTACGACTCCTATGGCGCGCTGCGCGACATGGTGCAGAACCATGTTCTCCAATTGCTTTGTCTCGTCGCGATGGAACCGCCGGCGCGTCTCGATCCCGATGCCGTGCGCGACGAAAAAGCGAAAGTGCTGCGTTCGCTGCGGCCGATCGTTGCTGCGGACGTGACGGAAAAAACCGTGCGCGGACAATACATCGCAGGTTCAATGGATGGCCACGACGTCCCCGGCTACACGCGGGAGGCCGGAGGCGCGGCGAGCGGCACCGAAACTTTCGTTGCCGTGGAAGCGGAGGTGCAGAACTGGCGCTGGGAAAACGTACCGTTCTATCTGCGCACCGGAAAGCGCCTCGGCGATCGGCACACCCGGATCGTCATCCAGTTCAAATGCGTGCCGCATTCGGCGTTCGGGCAGGGCGATCTCATTCCAAACAGATTGACCATCACGCTGCAGCCCGAGGAACGAATCTCGCTGCAACTTATGAACAAGACTCCGGGGCTGACGACGGAAGGCATGCGGCTCAGCCCGCTGTCGCTCGATCTCAGCCTGACCGAAGCGTTCGGTGCCCAAAGGCGCCGCATTGCCTATGAACGGCTTCTCCTTGATGCGCTGGCCGGCAACCCGACACTCTTTGTTCGTGCAGACGAAGTGGAAGCCGCCTGGAGCTGGATCGACGGCATTGCTGCGGCCTGGCAGGAAACCGGTCACGCGCCCGAACCCTACGCGGCCGGCTCGCCTGGCCCGGCAGCTGCCGACGCGCTGGCAGCGCGAAAGGGTTATCGCCGGGCATGACAAGTGTCCTTCCTCCCCCAGCTTTACCGTCCGCCTTTGCTGGTGCATGACGGCGGCTCCCAACCCACAGGCTGATACGCAATGGAATCCGTAAATCCCTTCACCGGCGAAACCGTGCAGCGTCATCATGAAATGACGCGCCAGGAGGTCGACGCCGCGATCGAAAGCGCGCAAGCCGCTTATCTCGCCTGGCGCGAAACGGGCTTCGCCCATCGCGCGGGACTGATGCGCAAAGCCGCGGAGCTTCTCGACGCACGCGCGGAGGAATATGGCCGGCTGATGGCGGTCGAGATGGGCAAGCCCGTTCGCGACGGCATCGGCGAGGCAAAGAAATGCGCGCTTGGCTGCAATTTCTATGCGGAGCACGCGGAGAAATATCTTGCCGCGCAGCCGGTCGAGTTGGATGGCGGTCGCAACGCGCGCGTGGTGTTCAATCCGCTGGGCGTGCTGCTCGCCGTGATGCCGTGGAATTTCCCCTTCTGGCAGGTTGTCCGCTTCGCGGCGCCGGCGCTGATGGCGGGCAATGCCGGCGTGCTGAAGCATGCGGCGAACGTCTCCGGTTGCGCGCTGGCATTGGAGCAACTGTTTCGCGACGCGGGCTTTCCCGAGCACCTGTTCCGTACGCTGATCATCGGCAACAAGGCCGTCGAGTATGTGATTGAGCATCCTTTCGTGCGCGCCGTGTCGCTGACGGGCAGTTCCGGCGCGGGCCGCGCCGTCGCGAGCGCGGCCGGGCGGTGCCTCAAGAAATCCGTGCTGGAACTGGGCGGCAGCGACGCCTACCTGGTGCTGGACGATTCCGACATCGCCTTCGCTGCGGCCCAGGGCGCGAAAGGGCGCCTCGTCAATGGCGGGCAGAGCTGCATCGCCGCCAAGCGCTTTATCGTTACCGAAAGCCGCTGCGCGGAGTTCGAACGCGCGCTGGTTGCGGAAATGGCGAAAGCGAAAATGGGCGATCCGCTGGATGCAACAACGACGCTCGGCCCCATGGCGCGCCTGGATCTGCGCAACTCCCTGCATGAGCAGGTGCGGAAAAGCGTGGACGGCGGCGCGCGCTGCCTGCTGGGCGGCGAGGTTCCTGGCGGCAGGGGGGCGTTCTATCCGGCGACGGTGCTGACGAATGTGCGCAAAGGCATGCCCGCCTATGATGAGGAAATGTTTGGGCCGGTTGCCGCTATCATTTCCGCGCGCGACGAGCAGGACGCGATACGCCTCGCCAATGATTCCGAATTCGGACTCGGCGGCGGCATCTTCACCCGCGACGTGGCGCGCGGCGAAAAGCTCGCGTCGGAACGGATGGAAGCCGGCCTCGTCTTCGTCAACGCCCCGGTGGAATCGAACCCGAAGCTGCCCTTCGGCGGCATCAAGGAAAGCGGATACGGCCGCGAACTCTCGAGCTTCGGCATCCACGAATTCGTCAACATCAAGACGGTGGTGGTCGCCCCCCATGGCGGTGCGGTGTCGGCCGAGCATACGGAGTAATTATACCGCTGTCCCTCTGAGCGAAGGTGGTGATCGCTTGGGTATGCCAAGCGGTTTGGCGCCGATGATCTCGTGAATGGCAGGACCGCAGTGTTCGCCGGCATCGGTAGCCTGCTGCACGTGATTTGAAGGCGGCACGGTCTTCAGGTAAAGAACCGGCAGCGGCGCAAACGGAACGTTCCGCGGCCGTCAACAAATCCGATCAAATCTGCTATCGTTCTTGTCATGCCGGATCGCTGTGGCCGGCGGGCTCGGGGCGCCGGTATCTGTTTGTTCAACTGTGGGCGAATTCGCTGTTATTCGCTGATAAATTCGCTGTTATGAGAAAAGGTCGCGCTTTGTTTCAGCGCTCCGCATACGGGTTTTTCGAATTGTGCAGCGAAAAACGGATCGGGCTGCCGGCGAGATCGAAGCGCGACCGCAGCTCGTTGGCGAGATAGCGCATCCAGCTCTCCGGCAGCGCGTTCAGTTGCGTGCCGAACAGCGCGAAGGAAGGCGGCCGTGCCTTGGGCTGTGTCATGTAACGGATGCGGATGCGGCGTCCGCGAACGGCGGGCGGCGGATGGCGTTCGACGGCGCGGGCGAGGAAACGGTTGAGCCCGGCGGTGGAAATCCGGCTGTTCCAGGCGCGATCGGCCGCGAGCACGGCAGGGAGAAGTCGCGAAAGCCCCTCGCCGGTGCGCGCGGACACAACTATCAGCGGGGCGCCCGCGATCTGCGGCAAGAGCCGGTCGCGCTCCTCTTTGAGCGCGGTAACGGCGCCGGCGCGATCCTCGATGCAGTCCCATTTGTTTATTGCAAAGATGACTGCGCGGCCTTCGCGAATGACGAGATCGGCGATGGCAAGGTCCTGTTTCTCGAATGCCTGGGTTGCGTCGACGACGACGATCACGCATTCGGCGAAGCGGATCGCCGTCAGCCCGCTGCCGACCGCAAGCTGTTCGAGCGGCTGTCCCGCGGCGCGCGCGCGCTTGCGCATGCCGGCCGTGTCGTGGAGCAGGAACGCGCGGCCTGCCGCTTCGAATTCGACCGCAATCGCATCGCGCGTAATCCCCGCTTCCGGCCCCGTCAGCACGCGCTCCTCGCCGAGGAGTGCGTTGAACAGCGTGGACTTGCCGACATTCGGCCGCCCGACAATCGCGAGCTTGAGCGGTTGCGTGGCGTCACCGCCCTCGGGCCCGTCGTCTTCGTATTCGGCTTTCGCGACGAAAGGCGCGAGCGCCTCGAAAAGATCGCTGATGCCGATGCCGTGTTCGGCCGAAACGGGGACAGGCTCGCCGAACCCCCAGCGCAGCGCATCCGAAATGTCGGTGGTGCGGCCTTCGCTTTTGTTCGCTGCAACAATGACTGGCCTGCCCGTGCGGCGGATTGCTTCCGCGAGAATGTCGTCGCCCGCTGTTACCCCGGCCCGGGCGTCGATGAGGAGCAGGCAAACGTCCGCCGATCCGATCGCCACCAGAGATTGTTCGGTCATTCGCGCGGCAAGGCTGCCTGTTTCGGCCTCGTCGAAACCCGCCGTGTCGATCAGACGAAAGACCAGATCGCCGGCCTGGATTTCTGTTTCCTGGCGATCACGGGTAACGCCCGGGGTGTCGTGCACGATGGCCGCGCGCCGGCCCGCGAGCCTGTTGAACAGAGTCGATTTCCCGACATTCGGGCGGCCGACAATGACGACGGCGGGCGGCATCATGCGAGCAGTCGCCCCGCCTCAGCGCATCGCGACGAGCTGCGCGCTGTTCGTCAACAGATAGAGCGTGCCGTTCGCCACGACCGGGCCGATATAGGTGCCGTCCGGAATGTCGACGCGGCCAAGCAGGTCGCCTGTGTAAGGCGAAAGGGAGATTGCCTTGCCGCTCGAGGAAACAAAGATCAGCCGGTCGGACACAAGCACCGGCCCCGACCAGACGATCGCGCCGTCGCGGCTCTTGGGATCCTCCCAGCGCGGCAGCGGATGAAGCCATTTCACCTTGCCGTCCTTGCGCTGCAGGCACAGCACCTGGCCATCGACCGTCAGCACATAGACGTAATCGCCGGCAGCCCACGGCGACTGTATCCCGCCGACATCGCGTGACCAGACGCGCTCGCCGGTATTGAGATTGATGGCCGCCATGAGCCCGGAATGACTGATGGCGAAGACCATGTCGCGATCGATCACCGGCCGTCCGGCGATATCGTCGAGCTCGGAAAGTGCGGTGACATTGCCGGATTTGGTCAGCATGTCATTCCATTCCGGCGTGCCGGTGTTGATGCGGATCGCGTAGAGCTCACCCGAGGTATAAGGCACCACGACGGTATCGCCGGAGACCGCGGCACTGGTGCTGGTGAGAATGCCCGCCGATTCCGAAATACCCTGATGATCCCACAACACGCGGCCGTCGGACTGCGCGAGCGCGACGAAATGATTGTCTTCGGATGAAACAAACACGCGCCCGCCGTTCGCCACGGGCGCATTGACGATGGGGACGCCGAGATCGGCCTTCCACAGCTGTTTGCCCGTTATCGCGTCGAGCGCGAACACGCTGCCGAAACCGGTGCTGACGAAGATTTTTCCTGCGTCATAGGCCGTGCCGCCGCCGAACCCTTTCGAAGGGTCGATCGACATGTCGGGACCAAACATTCCGAACACGTTGAAGAAATCGGATTCCGGCCCTTCAGGCGCCAGGCTCTTGTTCCAAAGCGGCTTGCCGTCTCGCGCATTGACGGCGAAGACGTGTGCCTGCGCGTCGAGCACGAATATTCGACCGTCGGCCACCACCGGCGGCGCGGTCAGGCGGGAATCGTCGTCTGTCCCTTTGCCGGTATCCGCCTCCCACACGGTGTGAAGCGGCCCTTTGGCTTCGAGGTGATACATGGCGTTCGTGGCATAACCGCCCGGTTCCGGCCATTCCGTGTTGATATAGGGGGGCGGCAAAACAACTTGTGTTTTTGCCAGGTCGGGGTCGGGTTTGAGCGAAGTATCCTCGGCCATGACCGATATACGCTCGCCCTTGAGACCTGACTTCTTGTGCGTCGGGCTGAACCAGCCGGACACCGTGTCGCCGACACCACCAAACGTATCGCAACCGGCGAGCGCGAGCAGGCAGGCAACACAGAGGCCCAGGCGCAGCGCATGAAATTTCATCGGGGCTGACGACCCTTGGTATCTGCGGAAGGAGATGGGGCCGGCGCGGTCTGTCCGGGCTTCGACGACTGAGGACCTTTCGCATTCTGATGCGCGAGTTGATTAAGTAATGACTGCGCCGTCGGTGTCGGCTGCGGAACATGCCCGTAAGTCACCGCGCCACCGCCGTTCAGAAAGCGAACCATCGCGTTTGCCCGAGTTTTCAGCGAGGAAGACGCGTTGGGATCGGCCGCGAGCTGTTGGTACTCTTTCAGAGCCGCGGCCGAATTTCCCGCGCGCAAATCCGCATAGGCCAGAACCTCCTGGGCGAGATCGTGCCAGGCGTTGGTCGGATCTGTGAGCGGCGCGAGGAGATTTTCCACCTCGGATTTGGAGGCACCATCGACGATCGCCCAGGCAGCATGCAGGCGTGCGACCGCCGAAAGATAGGGATCGTTCTGATTGGCGATCTGCCGATAGAGACGGATGGCTGCATTGTGATCGTTGGCGGCAAAAAGCGCATCAGCCTGCGCGAGTTGTGCCAATTTCGAATAGCCCGGTGGCGCCGATTTGGACAGCGCCGTGAATTGCGGTTCCGCCGCGCGGGGCTGACCGGATTCGAGAAGTTGTCCAGCGGCCTGATAGGCAACGGAAGCCTTTTCTGCTTCGCGCTTTTCATACACGCGATAGAGCTGGAATCCGGCCACGCCGATGATGACCAGCGCTGCGGCGGCTATCACATGGTCGCGATACTTGTTCCAGAGCTTTTCATATTGCTCGCGGCGTACTTCTTCTTCGACTTCACGGAAAATGTCGGACACTGAAACGATCCCTTGCGCGGCGCCGCCTGAGCGCCCGCCCCGATTGCCTATGAGGTCCGGAGCGAAGCGGGGGTAAATCCGCCACCGCTCCGTCAAGCCTGCGCCCGGGCTTGAACGGTGGCGATGATTTAGCCCGCCCCGACGGGCGTGACAATATAAGTGCGTGTCATCCGGCGCGCTTCATCCCGTAGACGTTTTCCGCCCCGGGGAAGCGCCGAGCCCGCACGTCGGCCGCATAAGACTTCACCGCGGTCTCGATATCCGGTCCGAGGCTCGCATACTGGCGGACAAATTTCGGTGGTTTGGGGTTCAGGCCCAGCATGTCCTCGAGCACGAGTATCTGCCCATCGCATTCCGCTGAAGCGCCGATTCCGATGGTGGGGATGGATACCTGCCGGGTGATCCTGGCGGCGAGCGGCTCCGCCATACCTTCCAGTACCACGGCGAAGGCGCCTGCCTCCGCCACGGCCTCCGCGTCGGTTTCAATGGCCGGCCATTCGGCTTCGGTACGGCCCTGCGTCTTAAACCCGCCCAGCACCTGGATCATTTGCGGCGTCAGGCCGATATGCGCCATCACGGGAATGCCGCGCTGCGAGAGATAATGCACCGTCTCCGCCATTCGGGCACCCCCCTCGAGTTTGATGGCGCCGCAACAGGTTTCCTGCATCATGCGTGCGGCATTCCGGAAGGCGATCCGGGGGCTCTCTTCATAAGATCCGAAGGGCATGTCCACGACAACCAATGCATGACGCGAACCACGCATTACGGCTTTGCCGTGAAGGATCATCATGTCGAGCGTGACGCCGATCGTGGTCTCCATCCCGTGCATCACCATGCCGAGCGAGTCGCCCACCAGCATCACGTCGACATGCTCGTCGAGCAGCCGTGCGGTGTGCGCATGGTAACAGGTGAGGCAGACCACGGGCTTTGTGCCCTTATGCCCGCGAATCTCGGGAACAGTGACTCGTTTCAGATCGGTGATCGCGGACATGAAGATACTCCGGATGGGGCCGGGCCAAAACCGGCCCGGCTCTCCAGAGGGATAATACAGCAAAACCTATTTTGCCGCTTCGTCTTCTTCGACGGGTCCGGCGCCTTCTTCAAACACCTCGGAAGCTTCTGCCGCGTCCTCGTCCGGCACCTGCTCGGCGAGTACGTCCTCGCCGCGCGCCTGGCGCTCGGCTTCGTCCTCAGTCCGCGCCACATTTACGGTGACGTGCACACGTACTTCAGGATGCAACACGACAGAAACCGGTACCAGACCGATGGTCTTGATGGCCTTGTCGAGGGGAACCTGGGTGCGGTTGATGCTGAAGCCGCCGGCGCTCACGATGTCGGCAATATCGCGTGGCGATACCGAGCCGTAGAGCTGGCCGCGGTCGCCCGCCTGGCGCAGCAGCACGAAGGTCTTGCCTTCCAGTTTCTCTGCGACGGCCTGCGCTTCCGACTTGCGCTCAAGGTTGCGCGCCTCGAGCTGCGCGCGCTGCGTTTCGAAGTAGGAGCGATTTGATTCGGTGGCGCGCAGCGCCTTCTTCTTGGGCAGAAGATAATTGCGGGCGAAACCGTCCCGTACCTTCACCACATCGCCCATCTGGCCGAGCTTCTCGACACGTTCGAGCAGGATCACTTGCATGGGCTGCTCCTATTTCACGACGTAAGGCAAAAGCGCCATGAAACGCGCCCGCTTGATGGCAACCGCGAGGAGCCTCTGCTTGCTGGCCGAAACCGCGGTGATGCGCGAAGGCACGATCTTGCCGCGCTCCGAGATGAAGCGCTGCAGCAGCTTGACGTCCTTGTAGTCGATCCGGGGCGCGTTGGCGCCGGAAAAAGGACAGGTTTTCTTGCGCCGGAAAAACGGGCGCCGCTGGCCGGCCTGACTCATTCCGATTTCTCCTGCTGGGCTTCGCCCTCTGGCTTGCGTTCGCCGTCACGCTCGCCGTCGCGTTCGCGCCGGGCCTTGTTGGAATTCGACTGCTCGAACTGATCGACCTTTACGGTCAGGCAGCGCAACACATCTTCGTTGATCTTGAGCTGGCGCTCGAGTTCCTGCACGGCTTTGGCCGGTGCATTGATGTTCAGGAGCACATAGTGCCCCTTCCGGTTCTTTTTGATCCGGTAAGCAAGCGAGCGCAGGCCCCAATATTCCTGCTTTTCGACTTTGCCGTCTTCGCCTTCGATGATGGTTTTCAGGTGTGTCGCAAGTGCGTCCACCTGCTGCGCGCTGATGTCCTGGCGCGCGATCAGGAGGTGCTCGTAAAGAGCCATCTCATCCCTTTCCGGGCTACGGTACGATCACAGGCTGGGCGCCTGCCATCGCATTGGTTCGCCGGGAAACCGGACCATCCGGTATGCGCCCCAAAGGGACGTCCCGCGACCGCAGCCGCCATTAAGGGCGCGGCGTATACAGGAAGGCGGGCCGGGGGGCAAGGGAGGGAAGCGAATGGTGGTGTTACAGTTTGTCCTTAGACGCCACTTCGTAGGCTTCGACCAGCCGCACCATATCGTCCATATCCCAAGGTCGGTCTGACAGCCCGCAGGCCATCGCTGGGGCTGTTTTTGCGCTTCGGACCATGCTGGCCCGGCGTTTCGCTGTAGAGCTTTACCAGCATCGCGTAATCGATATCGGCCCCGAAGGCCTCTTCAACTGCATTCAGATAGGCTTTGTGGCCGTCCGTCGTTAAGCTGTACGCGGCTCGCGAGGCGGCTGGCCGTGTCCTGAATGAACTCATAGGCGCATTCCGCTTCCCGGCTTCCGATCTGGTAGGAGATGATTAGGTTGGAGCCGCTGTCGAGTGCGGTCCATGTTCACGCGGAACCGGCTGTTCCGGCCGTCTTCATTTCCGGCTTCGCGTTTCGATCCTTCGCGAATACGAACGACCAGATTTCGTCCCATTGGACCCTCTGCGCCTTCACATTGCTCTGTCGTGGAACTCTGCGCAGGCATTTCCGGCCAATTCGAGCTGACGCAGGACGGGTCACCGGCGAGACATCGGCAATCCGGGCGATGCCCCGGATCGAGCCCCTTTCGACCATCATGTGAAGGATGTGGCGGCGTTTTTCGAAGGGCAGTTTGTTCATGGGTTACAGCCGTCGTTTAACGTTGACAGATTCGCCCCGTAATGCTTACAGTTTGTCAAATAAAAAGTTACAGATATCGGAGATAAAGGTGACAATCCCTCGGAAAAGCCGGCAAAGTCTGGAAATCAGGAATTTTATCCTTCGATCGATTCCCGACCATCCGGTGGCCATTGGGGCTCTAGCAGCCGAGAAATTCGACATCTCCAGGACTTCTGCGAATCGCTATTTAAAGCGCCTAGAGGGTGAGGGGCTCATCGAGGCGAGCGGTCAAACATCGGCACGCACGTATGTCTTGAAAGAAATGGTAGATTACACCGCAGTTGTACCTATCGCGGTCGACGCTTCGGAAGGCAATATTTGGCGTCGCGAAATGGAGACCCATACAAGCGGTCTTCCAGACAATGTTGTTCGTATCTGCTATTATGGATTTACGGAAATGGTCAACAATGTAATTGACCATTCAGGAAGCGAAGCAGCCATTTTGCAGATAAAGCGTAACTACAAGAGAGTTGAACTAATGGTAGCGGATCACGGAATCGGCATTTTTGAAAAAATAAAAAGCGACTTCTCATTAGACGACCCAAGAACTGCCCTGTTAGAACTTTCGAAAGGCAAGTTGACATCAGATAGCAAACATCATTCAGGAGAGGGCATATTCTTTACTTCTCTCATGTTTAACAAATTCAGCATTTCGTCTGGCAGAATATACTACGGAAAGCAGAAAACCGAAGATTGGGGGTGGCTATTCGAGTCGAAAGAAACAGAGAAGGATACCGAGGGAACTGCCATTTTTATGTCAATAGATACCGACGCAAATTGGACGACAAAGGAAGTGTTTGATAAATTTCAGAATGACGACATGAACTTCACAAAAACACACGTCCCCATTAGTCTGGGAAAGTACGGAAACGAACATCTCATATCCAGATCGCAAGCAAAGAGAATTCTGGCTCGGTTTGAAAAATTTGAAGAGGTGTTTCTTGATTTCGAAGGCATAACGGAAATAGGGCAGGCGTTCGCAGATGAGATTTTCAGAGTGTTCGCCAACGAAAAACCCCAAATCAAGATTTTCGCGATTAACTTGAATGACGACGTGCGTGGGATGATCAATCACGCGGTTTCGACGGACCTCTCTTTTTCCGGGTCTCGTCCGCCAAATATCTTTTACTAGCGGGTACCCGCACTGCTGGACCCTTTCCCATCGCTCACTCCTTCGGATGGCTGCTTCGAAAGTCATTCTTGTCTCGATTCTGGCTGAAACCATTGTCCCATAGTCAGTCGCGAGCGTGCTGATCATGCGCCGAGGAAGGCGGCCCGATCTCCATAAGAATTGGACTTGGTGAGTCCGGCGCACGGATGACCAAAATGCAGGCGGCTTGGCAGCATCGACCATCCTGTGGAATTTCGTCGTTTTCTTCTGCCATCGCGGCCTCTGGATTGTCTGGCAACTAATTTGGCTCCGTGCCCCGGCCGCAAGAAGGTGTCGCATGAAAGATGTATCAGTTCGGCGGCGGCAGGATCATTCCTTCGAAGAAATACAAATTCGGTCGGCTGTGAGCCGGGGCTGATTCGGGCCAGGCTATGAGTGGACAGCGCGACGTGGCGCGGCGGCGCGAAGATCGTGTCGGGGATGCCGCGATGGCCTCGGCGGACGGATGGGCATCTTCGCTGGTCAACCGCGCTACCGCAGAGGTCGCGCCGCCTGAACCGGTCGGGAGCGGGATAACAACAGGGCTTCGCCGGACAATTCATGCTCTCCGCTGTGCCTGAAAAATTATGTCAAATTCCGCCCTGACGGCTCATGAAAGCAGGGCATAACGCTACGGCACCGGTATTCGCCACATCAGGCACCTTAACAATCCTTTCACCGTGTGGTTTTAAGGTTTACTTTGTCATTTGGGAGGGGATTTGCATGACCCGGATAGCGAGCAGGCTTCTTCTCGTCGCGGCAGCAGGGGCATCCCTGATGGCCTGTCAGACGATGAACACCACAAACCAGGCAAGCACGATGGCGCCGTTGCCGGACGCCAAGGCCCGGTATGTGGTGTTCTTCACACCATGGTCGGCGCGGCTTGAGGCAGGCGGGCACGCGGTCGTCGGCTATGCCGCACATAAGATTGTGAGAGACGGGCATGTGCGGGTTACGGTCATCGGTTACACCGATCCGAACGGCAGTGACGCGGACAACAAAAAACTCTCCGCTGCCCGCGCAAATACCGTCGCAGATGCGCTGGTGAGCAACGGGGTCGACCGCAGTCTGATCGACGTGAAATCCGTGGGGTCCATCGGGTACGTTTCGGATTCGGTGGAAGGGCGCCGCGCCGTCATCGCCGTGGACATTCGTTAAACCGATTGCCGGTGCGAAAGTCCAAATTACATCCGCAACGACGAAGGGCGCTGCCGAAGCAGCGCCCTCGATGTCACGGCCCGGGACTTAAGCCTCCAGACCAACCGGCCCGACGAGCGGGCCAGTCATAAAGCCCAGCGCCCCAAAGGGCGGGGATGAATAACTATCCGACTCCGGCGCCGCGAATCAACAGAAAACCGCATCGGCTGACATAATGTCGGAAGATTTGCCCGGCCGCGATGCTCTTGACGCGGGGCGTGCGCGCTGGTTTGACCGATAGCGAGGATTCTTTCCATCCATGACGCGCGCTTTTCTTTTTCCCGGACAGGGCAGTCAGACGGTCGGCATGGGCCGCGCATTGAGCGAAAGCTTTGCCGCGGCACGCGAGGTATTTGAAGAAATCGACGAGGCCTTGAATCAGAACCTCTCCAGATTGATGTGGGAAGGGCCGGATTCGGATTTGACACTGACGCAAAATGCGCAGCCCGCGATCATGGCAGCAAGCATCGCCGTAATCCGCGTGCTGACACGCGAAGCGGGCCTTGATCTCTCACGTCATGCACGCCTCGCTGCCGGCCATTCTCTCGGCGAATATAGTGCTCTTTGTGCCGCCGGTTCGCTTACGCTCGCCGATGCGGCGCGTCTGTTGCGGACGCGCGGCGTTGCCATGCAGGAAGCTGTTGCTCCGGGGGAAGGTGCGATGAGCGCGCTCATCGGCATCGAGGTGTCTGATGCGGAAGGCGCAGCCACGGAGTCGGCTGCGCAGGGTGGCGTCTGTGTGGTCGCCAACGACAATGCGCCGGGCCAGGTCGTGATATCCGGTACAAAAGACGCGGTGGAGCGCGCGGGGCAATTCGCGAAGGAAAAAGGCGCGCGCAGGGTGATGCCGCTATCAGTCAGTGCGCCGTTTCATTCGCCACTGATGGAGCCGGCCGCGGCGAAAATGCGCGACGCCCTCAACGGCGTCACGATCCGTCCCCCAGCTGTCCCCATCGTTTCCAACGTCACCGCAACTGAGACCAGTGAGCCGGACCTGATCCGGCAACTCCTGATCGAACAGGTCACATCGCGCGTGCGTTGGCGCGAAAGTATTTTGTCGCTACGGAGCCTTGGGGTCGAGATGACGGTCGAAGCAGGCGGCGGCAAGGTTTTGACAAACATGGTGAAGCGCATCGATGCGGAACTGACACTGGTTCCACTCGATTCTGCTGCAGATATCGAGGCCTTTGCGAAAACGTTATGAGCACGATCTTCGATCTTACGGGCAAATCGGCACTCGTGACGGGCGCGAGCGGCGGCATAGGTGGAGAAATTGCGCGCGCGCTGCACGCGCAAGGTGCGTCAATTGTGCTGTCCGGTACGCGTGCCGAAGCGCTGGATGCCCTGCGGCAAGAACTGGGTTCGCGCGTGCATGTTCTCACTTGCAATCTGCACGACGCGGCTTCGGTTGAATCGTTGCCAAAAAATGCGGAGGCGGAAGCCGGAAAGATCGATATTCTCGTCAACAATGCCGGCATCACGCGAGACAATCTGTTCCTGCGTATGAAAGATGCCGAGTGGGATGAGGTGATCGCCGTCAATCTCACGGCCGCGTTCCGGCTTTCGCGCGCGGTGCTGCGCGGCATGATGAAAAACCGCTGGGGCCGTATCATCAACATCACCTCGGTCGTCGGCGCGACTGGCAATGCGGGGCAGGGCAACTATGCTGCCGCGAAGGCCGGGCTTGTGGGGATGACGAAGTCTGTTGCAGCCGAGGTCGCCAGTCGCAATATCACCGTGAATTGCGTGGCGCCGGGGTTCATTGCCACAGCCATGACCGATGTGCTCAATGAGGCTCAGCGGACGGCGATTCTCGCCCGGATCCCGGCAGGGCGGATGGGGAGCGCGGCCGATGTGGCAGGGGCAGTCGTTTATCTCGCAAGCGAGGCCGGCGCCTATGTCACCGGTCAGACGTTGCACGTAAATGGCGGCATGGCCATGATTTAACACCCGGTCAGGGTGCTGTAGCGGGGCTTGCAGCTTTGTGTTACGAAACGCCGGTCCCGGCCTGAATAAGGGAATTTGCGTTTCAGGCCGGCTGCTGCCGGACATGATCAACGGTACTGCGAAGAACACCAACGAGAGGTTTTAAAAGGGATATGAGCGACACTGCCGAGCGCGTGAAGAAGATCGTTGTCGAGCATCTGAATGTGGATGCCGATAAGGTCACGGAAAACGCGTCTTTTATCGAGGACCTGGGGGCAGACAGCCTCGACACGGTCGAGCTCGTCATGGCCTTCGAAGAAGAATTCGGCATCGAGATCCCCGACGACGCAGCGGAGTCGATCGTCACGGTCGGCGATGCCGTAAAGTACATCGAGAAGTCGCAGGGCTGAGGGTTGGGGGCGGCCGCCTCGGGAATGCGAAGAGTTGTCATAACAGGCTTGGGGCTGGTCACGCCGTTGGCGTGCGGCGTCGCTGAGACGTGGTCGCGGCTTTTGGCCGGTCAATCCGGTGCGCGTCCGATTACCAGCTTCAAGGCTGACGACCTGCCGGCACGCATTGCCTGCACAGTACCGCTCGGAGACGGCTCCGACGGTACTTTCAATGCCGACAGCTGGGTCGATCCCAAGGAACAGCGGCGCGTCGACGATTTCATCATCTTCGGACTCGCCGCGGCGCAGCAGGCGGTGGACGATTCCGGCTTCGTGCCGAAGGACGAAGACGAGCGCTGCCGCACCGGCGTCCTCATCGGATCCGGGATCGGCGGACTTCCCGGCATCGAGGAAGCCTCGATCCTGCTGCACGAGAAGGGGCCGCGCCGCATCAGCCCGTTCTTCATTCCAGGCCGCCTGATCAACCTTGTTTCGGGTTACGCATCTATCCGTTTTGGCTTCAAAGGTCCGAATCATGCGGTCGTAACGGCCTGCGCGACCGGTGCGCATGCGATCGGAGACGCCGCGCGCATGATTGCGCTCGACGATGCCGATTGCATGCTCGCAGGCGGGGCGGAGGCGGCCATCTCGCGTCTCGGCATGGCCGGCTTTGCGGCCTGCCGCGCCTTGTCTACCGGATTCAACGATTGCCCTGAGAAAGCTTCCCGTCCTTATGACCGGGACCGGGACGGTTTCGTCATGGGCGAAGGCGCGGGCTGCGTCATGCTCGAAGAACTGGAGCATGCCAAGGCACGCGGCGCGCGCATTTACGCCGAGGTACGGGGTTATGGCCTGTCGGGCGACGCTCACCATATCACGGCGCCGGCCGAGGACGGCGATGGCGGTTTCCGCGCGATGAAGATGGCGCTCGCGCGGGCCGGCATGACGCCGGCGGATATTGATTATATCAATGCGCACGGTACATCGACGCCGCTCGGCGATGAAATCGAACTGCGCGCGGTCGAACGCCTCTTCGGCAATGCCGCAGGAAATGTAGCGATGTCGTCGACCAAATCTTCGATCGGTCATCTGCTCGGAGCCGCGGGCGCCGTGGAAGCCATCTTCTCGACGCTCGCCATTCGGGACCAGATCGTTCCTCCCACGATCAACCTCGACAATCCGGCGGTAGAGACAGGGATTGATCTCGTCCCGCACAAAGCGAAGCCGCGCAAGATTTCGGCCGTAATGTCGAATTCGTTCGGCTTCGGCGGCACCAACGCCTCGCTGGTCATCTCCGCAGTTCGGTAAGCCGTGCCGGCCCGCCGGTATGGATGAAACAAATGCGAGCGGGGAAGTGAGTGGTCCGCATGGCGCGAATTCTCGCCGTTTTGTTGTTGCTCGCCGCTCTCGCCGGTGGTGGCTGGATTTGGGAGCAGACGGATTTTGCCGCGCCCGGGCCCGCAGCGCGCAATGGCGCACACCAGACCATCATCGATATTCCGCAGCGTCAGGGTCTCTGGAAAATTGCAAACAAACTGCAGCGTGCCGGCGTCGTGCGCAGTGCAACGCGCTTTGCGATTGGCGTGCGGTTGAAAAGCGCGGGCGGCCTGCTCAAGGCGGGCGAATATGCAATTCCGTCCGGCAGCAGCATGCAGAACATTGCAGGTCTGCTGGTTTCGGGGCGTGTGATCCAGCACAAGATCACGGCTGCCGAGGGGCTGACCAGCCAGATGATCGTGGGCATCGTGAACGCCGACCGCGAATTGACAGGTCCGCCGGAAGAGGCTCCGCCGGAAGGCACATTGCTGCCGGAAACCTATCAGTTCATCAAAGGGGCGCAGCGCAGCACCATCCTCGCCAGGATGCACGCAGCACAGGTGCGATTCCTGCAACAGGCCTGGCAGGCGCGCGATCCCTCGGTGCCGTTTCACGCGCCGCAGGAAGCACTGACGCTCGCGTCCATCGTGGAAAAAGAAACAGCGATAGCGCAGGAGCGCCGGCATGTTGCGGCGGTGTTCATCAACCGCATTCGCCTGGGCATGAAGCTCGAATCCGATCCCACGGTGATCTACGGCTTGAGCAGGGGGTATCCGCTCGGTCACGGAATTCGTGCCAGCGAACTCGCCTCGGTGACGCCTTATAATACATACATGATTTCCGGCTTGCCGCCGACGCCGATCTGCAATCCCGGCAAGGATTCCATTTCTGCGGTTCTCAATCCCGCGCATTCTCCTGATTTGTACTTTGTTGCCGACGGCACCGGCGGTCACGTGTTCGCATCCACCAGGGCCGAACAGGATCGCAATGTTGCGCGTTGGCGCCAGATCGAAAATACCGCCATCCACCTCAAACCAATCGACCCGCCCCTCCGCTAGCAGCTGCCGGTTTGCCTCGGCGACGGCGCAGACTATTCTCCGGCTCCGGTTCGGGAGCACGGTATGCCGCTTGTCAGCATGACTGGTTTCGCAGATGCGCAGGGCGCGTTCGATACGTTGCGCTGGCGCTGGGAGGTGCGCAGCGTCAACGGCCGCAGCCTCGATCTCAGGCTCCGCATACCGCCCGGCATGGAAGGCATGGAAGCGGCTGCGCGCGTGCTGACCGGCGAGCGATTTCGCCGCGGCAATGTGCAGGCCACGCTCACCATGGAAGCACAGGATGGCGCCCGCGGCTTGCGGATCGATCCCGTAGCTCTTGCCGCCGCCGTCAAGCTTGCCACCCAGATCGCTGCCGATACCGGGCTGGCGCCCGCTCGTGTGGACGGCATCCTCGCGCTGAAGGGCGTGATCGTGCAGGAAGAGGTGCTCGCGCCCGACGCCCCGATCCGCGGTGCGCGCGATGCGGCCATTCTCGAAAGTCTCTCCCTCGTTCTGGATTCGCTTGTGCGGGCCCGCGCCAACGAAGGCGCCAAGCTCGCCGAGGTGCTTTCGCGCACGGCGGACGAGATCGGCGAGCTGATCGAAGACGCCGGCCGGCTTGCGGCCACCCAGCCTCAGGCGATCCGCGACAGGCTTCGCACCCAGCTTTCCGAACTTCTCGAATCCGCCAATCCGGGCGACGAGCGCGTAGCGCAGGAAATCGCCCTGCTCGCCGCCCGCGCCGATGTGCGCGAGGAACTCGATCGGCTGCATGCCCATATGCAGGAGGCGCACCGGCTGATCGCATCCACCGAACCGGTGGGCCGCAAGCTCGATTTTCTGTCGCAGGAGCTCAACCGCGAAGCCAATACGCTGTGCTCCAAATCGGCCGACATCGCGCTGACGCGTCTCGGCCTTGCGCTGAAGGCGGCCATCGATCAGTTCCGCGAGCAGGCGCAGAACGTCGAATGACGCAGATTGCGCGCCGCGGATTGATGCTCGTTCTGTCCTCGCCGTCCGGCGCCGGCAAGACCACGCTGTCGCGGCTTCTGCTCGAGAACGATTCCGGTCTCTCGCTCTCCGTTTCCATGACGACGCGGCCGAAACGGGCGGGCGAGCGCGACGGGGTGGACTACGTCTTTGTCGGCGCGCCGGCATTCGATGCGGCGGTCCGCGACGGCGCGTTGCTGGAACATGCGACGGTGTTCGATCATCGTTACGGGACGCCGCGCGCCCCCATCGATGAGGCCCTGGCCCGCGGCCGCGACGTGCTGTTCGACATCGACTGGCAGGGCACCCAGCAGGTCCGCGAAAAGACGCGCGACGATCTCGTCAGCATCTTCGTGCTGCCGCCTTCGCACACCGAGCTGGAGCGACGCCTGAAGGCCCGCGCGCTCGACTCCGACGACGTCGTGGCCAGGCGCATGGCCAAGGCCAATGACGAGATCAGCCACTGGGCGGAATATGATTACGTCATCGTCAATGACGATCTCGACCGCGCGCTTGCCAACATCACCACCATACTTGCCGCCGAGCGCCTGAAGCGCGACCGGCAGATCGGCCTGTCCGATTTCGTGCGCGGATTGCAGGACGGCTGAACAAAACCGCGACGAAACATAAAACAGCGATTTTAACAGCGAATAACAGCGAATTCGCTCTCGACGAACAAACGCGGGAGTAACAATACCAAACCGCGAACGATTGTTTCACGTGAAACCGTCACAGCCCGGATTGCGGGTCACGGTACACGGTTTCGCCGTCGAGCAATCGGGCCGCGCCAGGCCAGCGCGCCGGCATCGCCGCCGACATAGGCGATACGTCCGCGCGCGACGACAAGCGCGCTCGCCCAGGGCTGCGCCGGATTCAGGGTGTAGATCGCGCCGCCGCTGAGTATCAGGTCGCCGCGCGGCGCTGCGGGCGCTGTCGTAGCGGCCAGCACACTCAGAGCGCATGCGGCCAGGAGCCCGGGCAGGAATCGGAATTGCACTGGTCGAAAGCGCTTCATGTCATCTGGGGCAATCGGCGCCCGCGCTGTTCGTGCAGCGGGCGGACAAACAGTGACAAGATCACCGGCAGCCGTCAAAGCACAAAAAAGCCGGTCGCCCTTCAGGCACCGGCCGCAGCAACTCATCGTATGGAAACGCATAGCATGATTGATCAGAAAAAGTAAGCCTTTTCTCCGCAGCGACCAAACAGCGACCGTTGACGATTCCGGTATGAGATACGGGGCGGAGCCTGTATTTCATGCCATCGCTGTTGCTCCCTCGCCCTGCGCTGCGCGGGGGAGAGGGAATGCTACCCGGCAGTATAAGCCGGCGCAGGTCATGCCACCGCTGTTGCTCCCTCGCCCTCGCGCAGCGGGGGAGAGGGTTGGGGTGAGGGGGGCTTTCCGCTCCCCGGATCTGAGAGTGGCTTCCGCGCTGCTGCATCCTGGTGCTTTGGGAAACGGGAACTCCACAACGGGACGATACGGAATCCT
>DATASL010000055.1:0-101008 GCA_036269235.1 Rhizomicrobium sp. | reverse complement strand
GCGGCCAGGCAAAATACCATTGATCCTGTCCCATTGGTCGTCACGAAGCGCGTAGCGTCGCATTGGTCAACCCCGAATCAGCTGACCTCCCATGAATCACGCTGACTGCCCGTTGGGAATCCGCTAACTGAGGACAGGCCCCAGTTCACCGAGGGATTGCGCGATTACGTCGAGCGGACGGGTGCAAGAGAGCATCCGGCGTTGCGACGCTGCAGGGAGGAAACGGCAAAACTGCCGAATGCCACGATGCAGATTGCGCCGGAACAGGGAGGGTTTCTCGCCCTGCTCGCCAAACTCGTCGGGGCGCGGCGTACGTTCGAGGTCGGCACGTTTACGGGTTACAGCGCGCTCAGCGTGGCGCTGGCGCTGCCGGAAGGCGGTCAGGTGGTCGCGCTGGACGTCAGCAAAGAATACACCGACCGCGCCCGGGAATATTGGAAAGAAGCCGGTATGGACGGGCGAATCGACCTGCGTCTGGGGCCTGGCCTCGATTCGCTCGACCGTATGCTGGCGGATGGCGAAGGCCCCTTCGATATGGCCTTCATTGATGCGGACAAGACGAACTATGATTCCTACTACGAGCGCGCGCTTCGGCTTTTACGGCCGGGAGGCGTAATCGCACTCGACAATATGCTGTGGAGCGGTCTGGTGGCCGATCTCTCCGTGGATGATCCCTCCACCGGCGCTTTGCGCGCGCTGAACGCGAAAATCCGGGAGGACGAGCGCGTTGATATGGCACTGACGACTATCGCCGATGGCGTCATGCTGGCCCGCAAACGGTAACACCGAAACATTCTGGCGCGGGCTTGCCTGCGGGCGCAACGGGTTCCATTGTGATGTCATGGCTGAGGAACCCATAGCGTTCCTCCGCGCGGTCGACCGCCCGGCCGCGCGGACGGTTTCCCGGGGCGGAGCGGCCGAAGCTCACAAATCCGAAGTGCGCTTCGATCGGCGCGAACTCGCGCAGATCCTGCGGGTCTATGGACGCATGGTCGCCGCGGGGGAATGGCGCGACTATGCCATCGATTTTCTTTCCGATCGGGCCGTGTTTTCGGCGTTTCGCCACGCCAGCGAGACGCCGTTCTACACGATCGAGAAACATCCGGAGTTCAGATCGCGGCAGGGCGAATATGCTGTGTTTGCCGGGAGCGGGCATCTGCTGAAGCGTGCCCGCGAACTCGCGCATGTGCTGCGAATCTTCGACCGCAAATTGATTCGCGCGCTCGAAGAGGCTTGAGGGTCCGGATCAAATTACTGTCATGGCCCGCGAATGTGGACCATCGGTTGAAATCTGTGCCAATTTGTCCGGAATATTCTCAATCATACGACATGGTTTATGCTGGCATTACCCGGGTGGCCCGCATTCGCGGAGCAAGCATGCAACGGAGGGTCCAAATGAAGATCGCAGCAATCGTTCTTCTGGCAACTGCACTGACCGCAGCTGCGGCGGCCGCCGACGAGCCGCAGTATGGCAGCTGGGGTTTCGACGCCACCGGCGTCGATGCGCATACCAAAGCCGGCGACGATTTCTTTCGCCACGTAAATGGTGAGTGGCTCGACCGCACCGCAATTCCCGCCGACAAGCCCGGCTGGTCCTTGCGCCTGGCAATGACGGATACCGTCGAAGGGCGTCTGCACGACCTGATGGAGAAGGCGGCGGCGAAGAATGAGACAAACGATCTCGAAGGGAAGGTCGGCGGTTTCTATAAGGCGTTCATGGACGAGGGCCGTATCGAATCCCTGGGCGCCAAACCGATCGTACCCGAGCTTGATGCTTTGCGCGCGGCAAACTCGCGCGACGCGCTTGCGGGGCTGATGGGACGGTCGACCGACGATTTCGAGAATTCGCTCTTCAACGTTTCGACGGATGTCGATCTCAAGGATCCCTCGCGCTACGCTGTCTATCTTTCGCAGGGCGGCCTGGGGCTGCCGGATCGCGACTATTATCTCAAGCCGGAATTTGCTGCGACGAAAGCAACGTATCAGAATTATGTGGCGAAACTGCTGCATCTGACCGGCTGGCCGAAGGCGGAAGCGCGGGCGAAGGACGTTGTCGATTTCGAAACAAAGATTGCCGATGCGAGCTGGACCAGGGCGCAGGACCGCGACGTGGTGGCGCTGTACAATCCGATGTCGGTTGCCGAACTGGCGAAATTGGCGCCCGGCTTTGCGTGGAGACAATTTCTGGACAATGCGAAATTGGGTACGCTCGCGCGCGTCATCGTAGCGGAGAAAAGCGCGTTTCCCAAGATCGCCTCCATCTACGCGGCTGCGCCGGTTGACACGATTCGTAGTTGGCAGGCTTTTCACATAGTCGATTCGTCAGCGCCGTTCCTTTCGCATGATTTCGACGCGGCTTGGTCGGAATTTCATGACAGGACGCTTGCCGGCCAGCAGCAGGAAGAAGTGCGCTGGAAACGTGCCGTACATCGCGTTGCCGGCGGCGATTGCGGCGCGAGCGCCGGCGATTGTTTCGGCACGCTGAACTGGGCGGTCGGACAGCTTTACACCGCGCGTTATTTCCCGCCGAGTGCCAAGGCGAAGATCGAAGATCTCGTCGCGCATCTGAAGG
This sequence comes from Rhizomicrobium sp., assembly GCA_036269235.1. Lineage (GTDB taxonomy): Bacteria > Pseudomonadota > Alphaproteobacteria > Micropepsales > Micropepsaceae > Rhizomicrobium. The sequence continues at coordinate 98,436 of DATASL010000055.1, read as the reverse complement.
CGGCCTATCGGGAGCGGCTCGAGCATAATGACTGGATGAGTGCGGCCACGAAGGCGGAAGCAATCAGAAAACTGGATACCTATAACATCAAGGTCGGTTATCCGGATCATCCGCGGGACTATTCCAACGTCGTCATCAGGAGCGACGATCTCGTGGGCGATGTGCGAAACGCGGCAGTCGCCGACTGGGATTTCTATTCGGGGCGGTTGAATGGCCCTGTGGACCGGCAGGACTGGCTGATGACGCCGCAGACCAACGACGCCTACAACGGCTCGCTGCGCGACATTGTTTTTCCGGCCGCCATTCTTCAGCCCCCGATGTTTGATCCGAGCGCCGATCCGGCGATCAATTACGGCGCCATTGGCGGCGTGATCGGACATGAAATGACTCACGGGTTCGACGATCAGGGCCGTAAGATCGATGCGGCGGGCGCGTTGCGCGACTGGTGGACGCCTGAAGACGCGAAGAAGTTCGAAGCCCGCGCGGCGATGCTTGGCAAACAATATTCGTCCTATCAGCCGCTCCCGGGTGTCCATGTGAACGGCGATCTCACCATGGGCGAGAACATTGCCGATCTTGGCGGACTGACGCTCGCGCTCGATGCCTATCATCAGTCGTTGAACGGAAAGCCCGCCCCGGTGATCGACGGGCTGACAGGCGACCAGCGAGTCTTCCTTGGCTGGGCACAGGCCTGGCGCGGGAAGGTTACCGACAGCTATGTGAAGAAGCAGGTGGTGAGCGATCCGCACAGCCCGCGTCAGTTCCGCGTCAATGGTGTCGTGCGCAACATTGATGCCTGGTATGCGGCTTTCGACGTGAAGCCTGGCGACAAGCTCTACGTTGCTCCGCAGGATCGCGTGCATATCTGGTAGTGAAGCATAGAACGCCTCACCTCACCTCCGGCCGCCAGGAAAGTCGTTTCACGATGCACGCGTCTCCCGAAATGAAATCCGCGTGGACCCAATACTGGAAATCCGGTCAATCCGGGAGCCTGCCGGAAGATCGCGCGGCCGGTCGTTTGGGGGCGCTCGATGCGGCGTGGAAGGTTTTCTTCGAAAGCTTGCCGCAGCAATCCACAATTGTTGACCTCGCAACGGGCGGCGGCGACGTCATTCGCGCCGCCAGGGCTGCAGCCCGCGATTTCGAAATAACGGGCGTCGATATTGCAGATCTCTCGTCGGTGAACGCCCAGTTGCCCGGTGTTCGTCTGGTAGGGAATACCGACCTTTCCAGCCTCCCGTTTGGCGATGCCGCATTCGACGGTGTGATGTCACAATTCGGCATAGAATATGCCGAAGTCGCCGCGTCCACGCGCGAAGCGATGCGGGTGCTGAAACCGGGTGGTCGCGGGCTTTTCGTGCTGCATCACACCGACAGCGTCGTCACGCGATGGGCGGTAAACAGTCTGGCCGCATACCGCACCGTGTTTCCGGACGACAGTGCCATCCGGATGGCTACCGCCGTGCTGGAAACGCGAAAGCGGACGGCCCCGCCCGCTGTCATCATGGAAGCAGATGCGGAGCTCCGCAGAGAAGTAAGTATTTTGCAGTCGCGCCTGCGGAACGAGCATGCGTTCGGTCTGGCACGGAATGTCGTAACCTTTCTTGCAGCGCTGGCGAAGGCACCCGGCCTCCACCCGCCCGCGCAAGGGCTGCGCATGCTCGACTCCGCGAAGGAGCAAATCCAGACGAACACGTTGCGCCAGCAAGCGCAGGTCGATGCGGCAATGGACGGGGAAAAGATGGAAAAGTTCGTCGCATTGCTGAGAGCCGCCGGGGCTGCCGTCGGCCCGCCAGACGAGCTGAAATATCCGAACGGAATGAACCTGGCGTGGAAGTGTTCGTTTCACAAGCCAACCGGGTAAGCCGTCGCTCGTTCGAGACGCCAGTTCATATTTGTTCTGAAAAAAATCGCCCGGACAGAGCCGGGCGATTATCAGGATTATGATTGTCTGCGTGACCGTTCTAGACTAGCGGCGGTCGCCCATCAGCCGGAGGAGCATCAGGAACAGGTTGATGAAGTCGAGATAGAGCTTCAGCGCGCCGAAAATTGCCTTGCGGCCGGCCACCGTTCCATCGTCGTTGGCGACGTACATTTCCTTGATCGCCTGCGTGTCATAAGCGGTAAGGCCCGTGAACACGATCACGCCGATGATGGAAACCACGAAGGTCACCATCGCGGAGTGCAGGAACAGATTAACCAGCGAAGCGATCACTACGCCGATCAGGCCCATGAACAGGAACGAACCCATGCCGGAGAGATCGGATTTGGTCGTATAGCCCCACAGGCTCATGGCGCCGAAGGTTGCGGCCGTGATGAAGAAGACCTGCGCGATGCTGGCATAGGTGTAGACGACGAACAGCGATCCGAATGTCACGCCGACCAGTGCGGCATAGGCAAGGAACGATGTCCGTGCGGTCGAAATGCTCATCTGCTCGATGCGCCAGCTGAGAAAGAATACGAGTCCCAGCGAACCCAGCATCAGCACCCACATCAGCGGGCCGGTAAACACCGTCACGCCGAAGCTCGTCAGCATCATCCCGTTAGGCAGGCGGGCTGCCGCATGCGCCGGATCGCCGGTCACCGCCAGCGCGAAAGTTCCGTAGGATGCAAGACCGGTCAGGGTGAGCCCGGCAAGCATGTAATTGTAGACGCGAAGCATATAGGCCCGCAGCCCGGCATCGATGTAGCCGGCCGTCGCCGTCTGCCCGCGCAGGACGCGATTGTCGTATTCAGCCATCTGGCAAATCCTCCTGGGCCCACAACGCGGACCACGCACCCGTAATATCGGGCTTCCCGGCGACAGGATCAAGGCGGGTGGGGTAGCTTTGCCGAGGCAACTTGGCGTGCGACTTGGCGACCTCTCGAGCTTGCCCATCGTCCAGCCGCATTTATCGGAAGCAAGCGCCCCTTTAACTCGCTTCGAAATGGTGTTCTTTGGGCAGTGGCTTTCAGGTCAAGATGGTCGCCTGATCTCGAACAGCCAGCTTTCCCTGAATGCACTTCTGGGGCCACTCGACCTTCTTTCTTCTTAATTGATTTCACGCCATTTTTCAGTACGCAGCCGGAGGCCATCCGATGAGGTCGTACATAATCCGGAAATCACTCGCCGAGGAGGCAAACGCCGGCTGGGTTTGGATCTGTGAACCGCGTCGGCATAAAGCCTGGACCTCACGAACGGTGGTGAAAATAAGGCGGCCTGGTAGCCTCCTTGGAGTGTATGTTGAACTCCGGCTGATCGATACGAATTTCATAAAGCGATACAACGAAGGAAGACGACTCTTCATTTCCGACGGTAACGATATGATCGTTATGTCGGAATGGTACCGGCACTCCCTTGGAGTGTCAGCCACGAGTCCGGATAATACGACAGGCACGGTTCGGCTGGACATTCAAAAAGCGCCCATATGGGGCTGGCGCTCCCTTAGGGCAGCAGTCCAACAACCTGATCCCGTGGCACGGCTGAGTACCCGCTTGGGCATTCTAGGTTTATGGTTGGGTCTACTCGGTGTCTGGCTTGGCGTGCTCGGTATTTTGCCATTTGGGGCTTGCCGTGAGCCAGCGTTTTTGTTCGGCGGAGCTATTCTCGCTATAGTGGGGGTGCTTGGCGTATGGGGCTGCTGGGGCCGACCGAAAGCCAGGAGCAGGTAAGATGGCTAATAGAATTGCATTCCTTGGCTGGGGGTCATTGTTATGGGAAGGAAGAGAATTTGACGGATTGCACGGTCCCTGGCGATTCGATGGGCCGCGCATCAAACTTGAGTTCTCCCGAGTGTCCACGACCCGTTCCGGAGCACTCACGCTAGTCATCGATACGCTGAATGGAACCCCGAACCGTATCGCTTGGTGTCTGAGTCGCAGGCAGTGCGTAGATAAGGCCATCGAGGACCTCAGAAGGCGTGAAGGGACTAAGACCGATGACATTGGTGTGTTCGGCCACGAGCTTTCGCACTGCCAAGACATGGAGACCCTTGCGGCAATCCGGAGTTGGTCGAGAGTGCAAAAATTGGACTATGTGATTTGGACAGATCTTCGAAGTAATTTTGTAGAAAGAACCCGAAATTCATTTTCGGTGGAGACCGCCAAGTGGTATTTGGACCATCTGCAAGGTAGGTCGAAAAGAGCAGCGCAGGAGTATTTAGAACGAGCTCCATCGTTTATACAGACGCCGCTTCGTGACGAGATTTACACAGTACGGAGCGGAATATCTGGGGCTGCGGTGGGGTCGGGTTAGCTGACGGCTCTTCTCTGAGGCGAGGCACAAAGTATCGCGATTACAGATTCCTTAGCTGCTGCGCGGGCTTGGCCGCGAGAGCTGTCCAGGTCAGGGCCAGTCCGAGTGCGACGGTCAGGATTGCTCCGCCGGCTACCGTGAGGATGACGGCGCTCCAATCGATCACGGGCGGAACGTCAAAGACGCGTCGCGTCACAAGCGTCGCGGCGGCGGTTCCCGCGCCCAGCGCAAGCGTCCCCGTCAAGGCGCCGATAATCGCGTATTCCAGCAGGTGGACGCGCGCGATCTGCTGCCTTGTGGCGCCCATGACCTTCATGACGGTGGATTCGTAGAGCCGCGTGCGGAGCCCTGCCGTCACCGCGCCTGCAAGCACGAGGAGGCCCGCGAGAATTGTGATCAGGCTCGCCGCCCGCACGCCGAAGGCGAGTTTCTCCAGCAGTGTATCGAGTTCGGCGATCACCTCTCTCACCCGCACCGTCGAAACCGACGGGAACCGGCCGGTAACGGCACGATACATCGCGTCTTCGTCGCGCGGCGCCACTTGCACTGTGGCGAGGAAACTGTGCGGCGCCTTGTCGATCAGGCCGGGCGAAAGGATGAGGATGAAATTCTGCCGGCCGGTCGAGAAATCCACGTCACGGAAATTGGCGATCCGGCCTTCGATCTCGCGGCCGAGCACGTTCAGCGTGAGTGTGTCGCCAAGTTTCAATCCCATGCCGCGCGCCAGCTCGTTATCGAACGAGATCAGCGTGGGGCCGTGATAATTCGCGGGCCACCAGCGGCCGGCCGTGAGTTGCGTATCCCTCGGTTCCCGCGCCGCATAGGTGATGCCGCGGTCGCCACTGATCGCCCAGCGCGCCGAATTTTGCACCTTCGCGCGCGCCGCGGGCACGCCGTTCAGCGCAACGATCCGTCCACGGATCATCGGCGTGCGCCGATAGTCGCGAACGGATCCAAAGCTTGTAATCGTACGATCGAAAGCCGCCGTATCCGACGGCTGGATATCGATAAAATAGAAAGTGGGCGCGGTGCCCGGCAGGCTTTCGTTCACGCCGTGCGAAATTGTGCGATCGATGATGGTAATGGTGGCGAGCAGTGAGAGGCCAAGGCCGAGGGCCGTGATGATTGCAGCCGTCGAGGAGCCCGGCCGGGTCATGTTGGTGAGAGTCAGCCGGAGACCCGGCTGCGAAACCTGCGGCAATCGTCCAAGCACCAGGCGGATTGCATTTGCGGCCAATGCCAGGGTCACCAGCCCTCCGGCTGCGCAGACAATGAACCACAGCGAGAAAGAAACGGACGGCGAAGTAACGAGCGCAAGGACGACGACAGCGAGGCCGGCAAAAGTGGCCGCTGCAAGATAGGGCAGACGGCCCCGGCTGCGCGCCGGCGCGACGAGATCGCGAAACAGACCTGCCGGTGCAATCTCTCTCGCGCGCGCAAGCGGTGGAATGGCGAAGGCCGCGGCGGAAAGCATGCCGAATACAAAAGCGAGAAGCAGCGGCGCGGCAAAAACGTCGAACCGTGCCGGGACGGGAATCCCGGCACCATAGAATCGTCCGACCACGAAGGGCGTGGCGCCACCAAGAATGACACCGGCGAACGATGCAAGCGCTGCAATCGCCATGACTTGAAGGAAGAAGACGAGAAACACGAGTCCGCCATCGGCACCGAGCGCCTTGAGCGTGGCGATTTCCTCGCGCTTGCGATCGAGAAACGCGCGCACGGCCTGGCCGGCGCCGACGCCACCGACGGCAAGTGCGGTGAGGCCGGTCAGCGTGAGGAAAACACTGAGTTGGTTGATGAACCGGTCGGTACCGGGCGCGGCATGGTCGCGATCGTGGATCTGCCAGCCGGCATCGGGAAAGCGCGCCTTTGCTTCGTGCCTGAACGCAGCGATGGAAACATCCGGCCGCAGACGAACCCGCGTCGTGTAGTCGATGAGGCTGCCAAGAGCGACGAGCCCGGTGCGCGCAAGCGCATCTGCCGAGATAATGACATGGGGGCCGAGGCTGAAGCCGCCTGAGAGACGATCGGGTTCGTTCGTAAGCACAGCAGTGACGCGAAAATTTTGTTTGCCGATGCGCATCGATCCGCCACGGATCAGATGCAGCCGATCAAGCAGGCTCCGGTCGGCGAGCGCGCCGCAGATCATGTCGGATGCGCAGGCCAGGGCGGAGCTTAAAGTCCGCGCCGGCTTTAAGCCCGCGCTGCCGTATAGCGGCCACGAGCTATCGACCGCCTTCAACTCGATCAGGACTGGTTCTGTCGGGGTCATGCCAACATTTGTCACAGCCCGCGACGGCGCTGCGCCCGGGTAACACGGAGAGGTTCCCGAAGATGCTCGTTTGTTTCCATTATTGCCCCGCACAATCGCGGGTTCGCCCGGGTGCAGCGCCGTCGCGGACGATGACAAACAGTTGGTGGGTGCGGCGCGAGACGTATCGGCAAGCGCATATGCCATCGCCCGCATGGAAACGATTTGTGAAGTCGCGCCCCGGGACTGCACGAAAGCGCGTTCCTTCGACGTCAAGCTCCGATGCACGAGTTCAATTGCGACATCGCCGCCGAGTATCACACGGCCATTGTCGGCAAGACCGGCGAGAAGCGCCTGCGCGAATGATCCGACGGCCGCGATGGCGGCGACGCCAAGAACGAGCGAGGCAAAAAATATTCGGAAACCGGAAAGTCCGCTGCGCAATTCGCGGCGCGCGAGCCGCCACGCAGAAACAAACATTTTCATGCCGCGTCCGGGCGCGTATCGGAAATGACGGCGCCGTCTCTGAGGCGCAGAACGCGTCCGCATCGCTGCGCCAGCGTTTCTTCATGCGTAACGAGAAACAGCGTGGTTCCCGCGCGCGCGGGCAGGGCGAAGAGCAACTCCGCCACTTCGACGCCAGTTTCGGAATCGAGATTGCCGGTCGGCTCATCGGCAAATAGCACGCGCGGCTTTGCTACCAGTGCACGCGCAATCGCCACGCGTTGCTGCTCGCCGCCCGACAGCTGACCGGGATAATGATCTGCGCGTTGGCCGAGGCCGACGGAGTCCAGTTCTGCGCGAGCCCGCGCAAAAGCTCCGTCTGCTCCTGCGAATTCGAGCGGCAGCGCGACATTCTCCAGCGCGGTCATTGTCGTAATGAGGTGAAACGACTGAAACACGATGCCGACGTTTCCTCGCCTGAGGCGTGCCAGCGCATCCTCGTCGAGATCGGTTATGTCACGGCCGGCGAGCACGGCCCGGCCCGTACTCGGCTTTTCGAGCCCCGCCGCGATCATCAGAAGCGAGGATTTGCCGGAGCCGGAGGGACCAAGCAGAGCAACCGTCTCGCCCTGATGAATCGTTAGCGATATCCCGCGCAGGACGTTGACGGCACTGGCGCGGCCCGACAGCGTGAGGTGAATGTTGTCGAGAACGATTGCTGGTTCCGGCATTTAATGGTTACACCTGCCTGAAAGAAATGATCGCACATAAGTGTTCACTACATTTATCGGCACGGCCGGGTTCCCGCAGCCGCGAGGACGACACCTTTTTTGAGCACGCGAATCACCATGAATAGTGTTAGGCGATATGGCATGAGCTTTCCCCAATTCAAGCGAGTCGCAGCGGCGATCGTCCTGTTCGCAACCCTGTGCGGAGCCGCCTCCGCTGCTGCACCGGTCAGGATCCTGATGTTCGGCACAAGCCTTACGCAGGGGCTTGGCCTGCCGCCGGGAACCGAATTGCCCGCGGTGCTGGAGAAGAAACTCGCCGCTGCGGGAATGCCCGCCAAAGTTATCAATGCGGGAGTTTCCGGCGATACTTCCGCCGACGGCTTTGCGCGGATCGACTGGTCGCTCGCCGACCATCCCGATGCGGCGATTGTCGAACTTGGCTCCAATGACGCGTTGCGTGGCCTCGATCCGGTACAAACGGAAAAGAATATCGGCGCGGTCCTGGCAAAACTTCAGGCTGCGCACGTGCCGGTGCTGCTGCTTGGCATGAAGGCGCCGCGCAATCTCGGACAGCAATATGATGCGGCATTCGATACCATGTATCCCAAACTCGCGCAGCGATTTGGCGACGCGCTTTATCCGTTCCTGCTTGACGGTGTAGCTCTCGACCCGAAACTCAACCAGGCTGACGGGATACATCCCAATCCTGCGGGCGTGCAGGTAATTGCCGCACGTCTGTTTCCTTATGTGAAAAAACTCGCCGTCCGAATTCCGAAGGACCGCCGCTGATGTTCCGGCGCCTGCTCTCCGTCGGTGGCTTCACGCTGCTTTCACGCATTACGGGGTTCGTGCGCGACGTACTTATGGCATGGACGCTTGGTCACGGCGTTCTCTCGGATGCGTTCATCGTCGCCTTTCTTTTCCCGAATTATTTCCGCCAGATATTCGGAGAAGGGACAATCAATCCGGCTTTCCTTCCACGATACGCAGCGCTTCGTGCGCGTGGCGAGATTGGCGCTGCAGCATTGTTCGCCGATCGGGTGTTCTCCTGGCAGATGGTGGCACAGCTTGTCATCCTCGTGCTCGCGCTCGCATTCATGCCGGCAGTCATTCATGTCCTTGCACCCGGCTTTGCCGACAACGCCGGCCAGCTTGCGCTCACCGTAAGCCTGGCGCGCATTACTTTTCCTTATCTCATTCTGACGCTTGTAGCCGTTCAATTATCGGCCATGCTGAATGCGATTGAGAAATTCTGGGCCGCCGCCGCCTGGTCCAATTTTCTGAATATTTCGATGATCGCGACGCTGCTTGCCGCGCGCTGGTTTCCCAATGCAGCGTTTGCCGCGGCATGGGGCGTAGTTCTGGGCGGCATGTCGCAGCTTTTCTTCATGCTCTGGGCATCGAAGCGGGACGGCGTTTCGTTGCGCGTCGCATGGCCGCGCTGGACCACGGAGATCAGGGAATTTTTCATCGCACTTGGTGCTGTGACAATCGGGGCAGCCAGCGTCGTGCTTGCGCCCTTCGCGGACACCATAATTGCAAGCCTTCTGCCGACGGGTACGCGGACAGCTTTGTACTATGCAGACCGCATCAACCAGCTGCCGCTCGGCGTGCTGGGGATTGCGCTCGGCACCGTTCTGCTGCCGGAGATGTCGACGAGGCTGGCGCTGGGCGACAGGTCCGGATCCGATGTGGCCCAGAATCGTTCTGCCGCACTCTCGCTGCTGCTGACGCTGCCCTTCGCCGCGGTTTTCCTCGTCATTCCCGACACGATCATGCGCGCCATCTTCGCGCATGGCGCTTTCGACCGGAATGCAGCCGCTTTGTCGGCGGTTGCGCTCGCGGCATATGGCGTTGGGCTTCCTGCAATGGCGCTCGTCCGGATATTTGCGTCGACCTTTTACGCGCGCCACGACACGATGACGCCGGCGCGCGTGACCGTGACGGCCATCGTCGTCAATGTTGCACTCAAGTTCATCCTTGTGTGGGGATTTGGGCTTGGGATCGCCGGTATCGCACTGGGAACATCCGTGGGCGCGTGGGTGAATGTGGCGTCTCTTGTTGTTTTGGGCTGGCGCCGGAATGTGCTTCGTCTCGGCGACGAGTTCTGGCGCTCGCTTGCTCCGGTAGTCATTGCGGCGCTTGCCACAGGAGGTGCAGCGTATGCGGCGGTCGCACTGTCCCACGTCGTCACACATAGCAGCCGACCATTGATTCAGCTGATTTTTGCGATGGTTGCTGGCGGTCTGTCATACGTCTTGATTGTGCTTGTATTTCGGACCCGCTTGCCGCTCGGCCGGTTCGGCAGTGCCGTCCGAGCAAACACATGATGCGACTCTTCGTGGCGCTGGCGCTTCCGGATGTCGTTGCGGACGGCGTGTTGCTGCTCCAGGGGGGCGTACCGGGTGCACGCTGGAGCGAGCGCGAACAATTGCATCTCACGCTTCGCTTCATCGGCGAGGTGGATGGCCGCGATGCGGAAGCTATCGACGATGCGCTTTCTATAATTCGCGAACCGCGTTTCATGTTGGAGCTGAAGGGCGTCGGCGAATTCGGCGGAAAGAATCCGCGCGCATTGTGGGCCGGCGTTCGTGACGAGACATCGGTTCGCCATCTCCAGCGCAAAATCGAGAGCGCGTTGCAGCGCATCGGCCTTCCGGCCGAGGAGCGCAAATTCGCGCCGCATATTACCCTTGCGCGGTTGCGCGCCGCGCCGCGCGACCGGATCGTTACTTTTCTCGCCGCGCAGGCGCTCTATGCGAGCCCGCCTTTCGAAGTGAATACGTTCATCCTCTATTCCAGCCGGCTGACGCCCAATGGCAGCATCTATCGTCCCGAGCGTACCTACGCGCTGCATTAACTTCTCAGCCGTACCGGAGCAGATTTCGCATTCGGGAATGGCGTGTGCCGGTGGCGACGTCGCTCGGGCAATCGGTTATCATCTGCGCGATCGATTTCCGGAGGAACCAGCATGAAGAAGCTCGAAGCAGACGACCGCGAAGCGGCGTTGAAGGAATTGCCGCTGTGGCGGGAAGTGCCCGGCCGCGACGTCATCGCGCGGAAGTTCGAGTTCCGCGATTTCAACGAAGCGTTTGGTTTCATGACGCGCGTGGCGTTGCTCGCCGAACGCATGGATCACCATCCCGAATGGGTGAATGTCTATCGCACGGTGGACGTCCGCCTGACGACGCACGATGCAGGCGGTCTCACCGGGAATGACATCCGCATGGCCCGGGCGATGGACGACTACGCAAAGAGCTGATTGCAGACGTCAGCGGTGCATCACCGCTTTGCCGGAATTCTTTACCAGCTCTTCGACGACAGCAGGATCGGCGAGGGTGGATGTATCACCGAGATTGGCGAGATCGCGTTCGGCGATCTTGCGCAGGATGCGGCGCATGATCTTTCCCGAGCGCGTTTTCGGAAGCGACGGGGCGAACTGGATGACATCCGGTTTTGCGATCGCCGAGAGATGATGCGCCACATATTGTTTCAATTCGCCCGCAAGCGCATCGGATGATTCCTCGCCGGCGACCAGCGTGACGTAAGCATAGATGCCCTGGCCTTTGATTTCATGCGGCATGCCGACGACTGCGGCTTCTGCGACTTTGGGATGTGCGACCAGTGCGGATTCGATCTCGGCGGTGCCGAGCCGATGCCCGGAAACATTGATCACGTCGTCGACACGGCCGGTGATCCAGTAATAACCATTCGCGTCGCGGCGGCAGCCGTCGCCTGTAAAGTATTTGCCCCTATAGGTCTTGAAATACGTGTCGATGAAACGCTCATGGTCGCCATAGACGGTGCGCATCTGTCCCGGCCAGGAATCGGCCAGCACGAGATTGCCCGCCGCTTCGCCCTCCAGCACTGTGCCGTTCGCATCGACGAGTTCCGGCCGGATGCCGAACAGCGGCCTGGTCGCCGACCCGGGCTTGAGTTCGGTTGCACCGGGCAGCGGCGAAATCAGGATGCCGCCGGTTTCGGTCTGCCACCACGTATCGACGATGGGGCAGCGTTCGTCGCCCACCACGCGGTAGTACCAAAGCCATGCTTCCGGATTGATCGGTTCGCCGACGGAGCCGAGCAGGCGCAGTGATGCGCGGCTGGTGCGTCTGACCGGCGCTTCGCCTTCGCGCATCAGCGCGCGGATGGCCGTCGGTGCGGTGTAGAAAATATCGACCTTGTACTTGTCGATCACGTCCCAGAAACGCGATGGAGACGGGTAATTCGGTATGCCTTCGAACATCAGCGTGGTCGCGCCATTGGCGAGCGGGCCGTAGACGATGTAACTATGTCCGGTGACCCAGCCGACATCGGCCGTGCACCAGTAGATATCGCCGTCGTGATAGTCGAACACCCAGCGATGCGTTGCGGCCACGTATAAGAGATACCCGCCGCTCGTGTGCAGCACGCCTTTGGGTTTTCCCGTCGAGCCGCTGGTATAAAGGATGAACAGCGGGTCTTCCGCGCCCATTTCTTCCGGCGCGCAATCCGCCGAGGCGTCGGCTGCTTCCTCTTCGTAGTGATAATCCCTGCCCGCATGCATCGGTACGTCCCTGCCGGTGCGACGGACGACAAGCACCGTGTCGACGTCGGGGCAGGATTCCAGCGCGGCGTCCGTGTTGACTTTGAGCGCGAAGGTCCGGCCGCCGCGCAGGCCCTCGTCGGCTGTTATAACAACCCGGCTGCCGCAATCCCTGATGCGGCCGGCAAGGCTCTCGGGCGAGAACCCTGCAAACACCACCGAATGCACCGCACCGATGCGCGCGCAGGCGAGCATGGCGTATGCGGCTTCGGGGATCATTGGCAGATAGATCGTCACCCGGTCGCCGCGCCGCGCGCCGCGCGATTTCAAGACATTGGCGAAGCGGCAGACCTGTTCGTGCAATTCCCTGTAGGTGATAGCGCGCGATTCCTTCGGATCATCGCCTTCCCACAGGATGGCGGTCTGATCGGCGCGGGCAGGCAGGTGCCGGTCGATGCAGTTCGCACTGACATTCAGCGTTCCGTCGGCGAACCAGCGGATGTGGAGGTCAGCCGGGTCAAAGGAGACGTCCTTCACCTGTGCGAATGGCTTAAGCCAGTCGATCTGCTGCGCCTGTTCGCGCCAGAAGCCGTCGGGGTCGCGGAGCGACTGCGTATACATCTCGTCGTAGCGGCTTGGGGTGATGTGGGCGCGGCGCCGCCATTCCGCCGGAACGGGGAAAATCTCATCGGCCATCTGAAAGGTCTCCACGGGCAGCAGCGATAATGTCGGTCGCCTCGTTCGGCTTCAACGCCGATCAGCCCGACAAAGATTTCGGATATCCCTTGCAATAGAGTGCTCTATTGCATAGAGTATTCTGCGTAGCGCAGTTGAGTGTTGACCATGCCCCTCTCTCAAACCGAAGCGCAGGGCGCTCTTCGCGACATCTCGACGGCCGAGCGCGCCAGTGCCAAGGCGTATGGCTACCGTCTGGCGTCGCCGCATCTGATCGTGTGGGGCGTTGTCTGGATCCTGGGTTACGGGGTGAGTTACGCGCGGCCGGAATGGTCCGCCGCGTGGCCGGTGCTCGCGCTCGCAGGCAGCATCGCGAGCTTCTGGATCGGCTGGTCCAACTCCTGCCGGACAACCGGCATGAAACGCGACTGGCGTGGCCTCGGCACCGCTGCCGCGATCTTCGCTTACGTCGCTGCCATTTTGATCATCATGCCGCCCCGGACCGACGCGCAGGCGGGTGCCTTTTTTCCGATCCTGGTCGCACTCTTCTACACGCTGGTCGGAATCTGGATGCGCGGCACGCGCATGCTGATTGCCGGTGTCGCGGTGGCCGCGCTGACGCTCGGCGGATATTTCCTCCTGCCGCATTACTTCCTCCTCTGGATGGCGGTCGTCGGCGGCGGCGCGCTGATCCTTGGCGGCATCTGGCTGAGGAATGTGTGATGGACCAGCCGGACATCACCATCCACCAGCCTGTGCGCCTCAGAATCATGGCTGCGCTCAAGGGCCTGCCGGATCGCGAACAGATCGAGTTTGTCCGCCTCAAGGCTCTCGTCGGCGCCACGGAAGGCAATCTCGGTGCCCATCTGAACACGCTCGAACAGGCTGGCTACATCGAGATCGAAAAGGATTTCGTCGGCAAGAAACCACGCACACGCGTACGTCTCGCCAGGACGGGGCGCCGCGCGCTGGAGAACTACATCGCCTATCTGCGCGAGATCGTCGATGCGGCCGAGCCTGCGGAGGTATCCAAATGAGTTACAGCACCACCGGATGGATTCATATCGTGTCCGCTCTCGCCGCGCTCGCGCTGGGCGGCTTCGTCGTGCTGTCACGCAAGGGTACGCCGGTGCATCGGCTGGTGGGGCTCGGCTATGTTTTCTCTTCACTGCTGCTCGACGCCAGCGCCCTCTCGCTCTACGAGATGACCGGTCATTTCGGGCCGTTCCATGTCGGGGCCATCTTCAACATGGTTTGTGTGCTGACCGGATTGTCGGCTCCGATCCTGCGCAACGGGGACTGGTTGAAGTGGCATTTCCGCTGGATGGGCTGGTCCTATTTCGGGTTGCTGGCTGCGGCCTTTGCCGAAGCGGCGGTCCGGATACCGGCGCTCGAAGTCCATACGGCAGCGCGCGGCTTTGCGGTCGCGATCGCTGTCACGCTTGGTTTCTCGCTGTTCGGCAGATTCTTCATGCGGCGCCTCGGTCGGGGCGTCCCGGCCTATGGCCGCCGGCAAAGCCGAAACAGCGCAACGCCATTCGGATAGTCGAGGGAGCAAACACCTGTGAAGTGGCTGAAACGCGTGTTGTGGGGACTGCTGGCATTCTTCGTTGTGGTCGTCGTCGCTGCGGGCGGCGGGTTTTGGTATCTTTCGCGCCACGGCGGAGAGGACGTTCGCGAAGCCGGACTGATCGGGCGATTTTATGCGGCGCAGGGCACGAAGCATCACACCGCCGTTTTGATGCTGGGCGGCTCGAATGGCGGCTACCCCTACGACAAGGCGGCGCAAAATCTCGCCGATGCCGGCTATCCGGTGTTTGCTCTGGCTTATTTCAAGAGCTTCATGGGCCAGCCCAAAGGCCTGCCGAAATATCTGGCGCACATCCCGCTGGAATATTTCTTCCATGCGATCGACTGGATGAAGAAACGGCCGGAAGTGAATCCCGACAGGATCGTGCTGATGGGCGAGTCGCGCGGCGGCGAGCTTGTGTTGCTGCTGGGTTCGCTGCGGCCTGACGTGGCGGGCGTCATCGCCTATTCGCCGAGCAATTATGTCTGGGCGGGACTTGATCCGAGCTACAGGAATCCTTCCTGGACCTTGAACGGCAAAGGCGTTCCGTTTCTCACCGTCCCGAATTTTTCGTTCAACCATGCCGTCGCGAGTTTTCGGCGCGGCATTGCTGCTGCAACGCCTGCCGAACGTGCAGCGGCCGAGATACCGGTGGAGAACATCCACGGGCCCGTGCTGCTGATTTCTTCGAAGTCGGACAATCTGTGGCCTTCGTCGCAAATGTCGGACGCGGTCGAGGCACGCCTGAACGCGCATGGCTTCCGTTATGAAATCGAAAACGTCCAGTATCGCGATGCGAGTCATCTGCTGATGGGGTATGGCAAGGGAATTACATGGCTCGGCATTCCGCTTGTCGGCGGTTTCTACTTCGGCGGAAGCGAAGAGGGCACGCGCATCGCCCGCGATGCGGGCTGGGCCAGGGCGAAAGAATTGCTGGCACGTATCGAAAGCGGAAAGGATCGTACGGCGGCAGCGAGGTAGTCGAAGACATCGAGCATTGAAAATCAAAGCCCTACGGGGCAGGGTTGGCTGTTTTCCATCCTTATCGGAAGTGTGCTGCCCCTCATGCAACTGCATCTTTGTTCCTGGCCGGAAGTCGAAGCCTATCTCGCGAAATCGAAGACGATCCTCATTCCCATCGGCTCGACCGAGCAGCATGGCCCGAACGGATTGCTGGGCACCGATGCGCTGTGCGCGGAACTGATCGGCAGGCGGGCAGGGGAAGCAGCGGGCATCATGGTCGCCCCGGTGTTCAATGTCGGCCAGGCGCAACATCACATGGCGTTTTCCGGCACCATCACGCTTCGTCCTTCGACCATGATCGCGGCGATGACCGACTGGGCGAATTCGCTCGCCCATCACGGATTCGAGCGGCTCTACTGGCTGAACGGCCATGGCGGAAACATCGCCACGATCAACGCCGCGTTTTCCGAGCTCTGGCACGCGCACAGTTTCAGGCAATCGAGCCGTGCCGCGCCGCTCTGCAAATTGCGGAACTGGTGGGAACTGCCGGGCGTCATGGATACCTGCAAACAATTGTTCCCGGTTGGCGAGGGGCATCACGCGACGCCGTCGGAAGTTTCGGTCACGTATTATTTCTTCCCGGAAGCGCAGAAACGCGTCGCAATGGAACCGAAGATCGCGCCGCTCGGAACAATCCGCGACGCGGCCGATTACCGCCGCCAATTTCCCGACGGGCGGATCGGGTCCGACCCCAGCCAGGCGAGCCCCGAAGCGGGCGAGACGATCGTCGCCGCGGCGGTGAAATCGCTTGTCGCGGAATTGCAGGCCTTCGCCGCCGCCTGAACAGAGACAAGGCGCCGCTGTACCTTTGCCGCGCTGGAACGTTTGCAAATCTGTTGGGGAGCGTTCCCGCACCGGGAGGGATGCTTGCGGCTTCAGGCGTTTTTCGGCGCACTTGTCTTTCTGTTCGTTCAGGCAGTATCCGCAGGGGCGTCGGAGGCCGATCGCGGGCGCTATCTCGCCACGGTCGGTGACTGCCAGATCTGCCATACCGCGCCGTCGGCGGGCAGCACGGCTTATGCCGGCGGCTATCCCCTCCATGCGTGGTTCGGCACCGTCTATTCGACAAACATCACGCCCGACAAAGCGACAGGGATCGGCAACTGGACGCCCGCCCAGTTCCATCGCGCCCTGACGCAAGGCAAAGCCGCCGACGGGCATTTGCTTTATCCCGCGTTTCCCTTCGCCTATTTCACCCATGTTTCTCGTGCGGATTCTGATGCGTTGTTTGCCTATCTGCGAACTATCAAACCGGTCCGCAACAGCCCGCCGCCCGACAACCTGATCTTTCCGACCAATCTGCGCCCCACTTTGTTCTTCTGGGACTGGCTGTTCGTGCCGCAAAGTCCGTTCCGGCCGGACGCAACGAAATCTGCTGCCTGGAACAGAGGTGGCAAGATCGTGAACGATCTCGGTCATTGCGGCGGTTGCCACACGCCGAAGAATTTTCTCTTCGCCGACAAACAAAACAGATTGCTGCAGGGCGATCTGATCGACGGCTGGTACGCTCCAAACCTGACAGGCTCGCCGCGCACCGGGCTCGGCCGCTGGAATGCAGCCGATCTGGAGGCCTATCTGAAAACCGGAACAAACCGTTTCGAGCGCGTGGTGGGATCGATGAAGGAAGTCGTGCGTGTTTCGACCAGCCGGTTGAGCGACGCGGACCGCAACGCGATCGCCGTCTATCTGAAATCCCTGCCGGCCGCGCCGGAGCAGACTCCGCCCTTGCCCGCGGCGGCGCAGATGCAAAGCGGGCAGGCCGGTTTCGCCGCCAATTGTGCGTCCTGTCACCAGGCCGGCGGGAAGGATTATCCGCCGCTGGCGCATAATGCGATCGTGCAGTTCGCCAATCCCGAAACCATGCTGCGGGTGATGCTGCACGGTTCGGAAGCCGTCGGATTCCCCGGCCAGCCCGCCGGTTATTCCATGCCCGGCTTTTCAGCGCTTCCCGATAGCGAGATCGCCGACATTGCCACCTATGTCCGAAACAGCTGGGGCAATCGCGGCTCCTCCGTGTCGGCAAAGAAGGTGCGGGACCTGCGAAAATTGCTCGCGCCGACGGATTGAGCCCGCAATTCCCTGAGCGTTGTTTGTGGACACATTCGTCCGCCAAATTCCCTGAACATGTGCGCATCCGCCGACAGATTGAGTCCGGAATTCCCTGAGATTTGTTTGTAGACGCATACGTCCGGCAAATTCCCTGAACATGTGCGTATCGTGCAATCGGCGCAGAAAATCCCTGAGCCTGTTCCGGTACGCGGCACTGCATGAAATTTTCCCTGAGAAGGTGCATGCTAGTTTCACTCCATGCGCATGGACGGACGGGTACGCGGATCGATCTGCCGGGAACCGGCCAAAGCCAATTCCGTATTGCCTCCCACGGCGAGTCTACGCGCGCCGTCACATTTTGTCAACCATATAAGTTATAAAATAAACCAAAATAGTATACACCCGCCTGGACCTTACGATTGTCGTTTCGCAGCGAATTGCCGGCGAAGACGTTGTGAGATGGGGCCGGGGAAAAGGAACTCCTTGAGATGGCATCACTCGTCGTCGTAGGTGCGTCGCAGGGTGGAGTGGAAGCCATTCATCGGCTGGTCGGCGATCTGCCGGCCGATTTCCCGGCGGCGATCCTGGTAGTTGTGCACATCGGATCGGGTCCCAGCATGCTGCCCTCAATCCTCAACGATCTCCGCAAACTGCCCGCCTCGCACGCAGTGGCCGGACAGTTGATCGAGCGCGGGCATATCTATGTCGCACCGCCGGACCGGCACATGGTTGTGACCGACGGTCATCTCGAGCTCACGCGCGGCCCGCGCGAGAACTGGACGCGTCCGGCCATCGATCCGCTGTTCCGCAGCGCGGCTGAAGTGTTCGGTGCGGAAGCGATTGGCGTCATCCTGACCGGTGGCTTGAACGACGGGACGATCGGGCTCTACGAGATCAAGCGCCGCGGCGCCGCCACCATGGTGCAGGAGCCGGCCGAGGCCGCAGCGCCGTCCATGCCGCAGAGCGCGATGGAGAATGTCGCGATCGACTATTGCCTGCCTCTGTCGAAGATGGCGGAAGCGCTCGTGCGATTGACCCGGAGCGAGAAAAAGACCGAACGTGAGTTAAGACCCGGAGTGCGTATCATGCTGTCCGACGAACAACCTTTGGAGCACCCGACCGCGCAAACCTGCCCGGAATGCGGGGGCGCCATGCGTGAAGAGAAGATCGGGCGGCTGACGCAGTACCGTTGTCACATCGGCCACGTAATGACGGGAGAAGTGCTGGCTGCAGCGCAGTTGGAGACCTTGGAATACAATGTTTCGTCCGTCCTGCGGTCGCTCAACGAGCGGAGGGAGCTGTGCATGGACCTTGCGAGCCAGCACAGGGCGAACGACAATTCCGCTGCAGAGAGGCGATGGAGCGCCGCGGCTGAAGAGGCGCGCCAAAGGGAAGTCGATTTCCGGCCCATGGCGGAAGCGCAATGGCTACGCCCCGATCGACGGGAAAGAGGATAGGATGGAGGGAATACATCCCGCAAATGTGGCCGCCAGATCGGTCCGCGCGTGCAAGACGTTAGCGGCGTGACGATGATTGCCTGTGCACAGCATATAGGGTTGATAGTTCACGTATGGACAGCAGGAGGGCGGCAATCATGGACGCAACAACCGAGCGCGCACAAACGTACAGATTTCGCGCCGAGGAACTGCGGTCGATGTCAGACAATTGGATCGATCCGGGCACCCGTATGGTGCTGGAACGGGTAGCTCTCGACTACGACCGTATGGCGGACCGGCTGGAGGGGAAGCAGGCCCCGCCCTATCCGCGCCCGGGCGGGCAGGCTAATGATCGTTTCAACAACTTATAACAGCGCAGCCGCAGTCTTTTTGCGAAAGCGGGCGGGCGGCGGAAAAGGGCAGAAAAACGACCTCTGCGATGCCCTCAATCCTTCGCTCCTCGACCGTCCTCCCAGCCCTGCTTCGCGAGTTTTGCGTAAATTGCGTCGACATGGGCCATTGACCTGCGCGAGGAATTGATCGCTTCCCGCGCCTTCAGAATTGTCCACCGGATGTCGGTCACCATGTCGGACATTTGCTGCAACGTCGATTGATCCGCCAAAAGGCGCCTCCCGTTCTGGAGCGGGAGCACGGACATCGTGTCGGAGAATGTCCCGGAGGTCTCTCGGCGCCGGCACGCTCTTCAGTTCGGCCTGCGTGCCCACATAATGCACCATCTCCGGATTCGTTCAAGGCTGCTGCGGATATGTGTGGCTGGCGGGTGATCACCCGGAAATTAACCGGAGCGTTGCCCTAGCGATTCACCAGCCGCGCAACGGCTTCAGCCAGTTCCCGCGGCAGTGCAGGTTTGGACAGTAGCGGCACACCGGGCCACTCGTGAAGAACCGCGTCGCCGGTTGTCTGCCCGGAGTAGAATAGAAACGGCACCGCGCGCCCCCGCAATATTTCGGCAACGGGCGAAATCGAGCGAGATCCGAGACGTACGTCGAGAATGGCGGCGGCCATATCGAGATGCTTTGCAAATTCGAGCGCCTGGGGCAGCGTTTGAGCCGATCCGGCAACGGTCGCACCCGCCTCTTCGAGGCTCGCCTTTATATCCATTGCGATGATGGCTTCGTCTTCCACAACAAGGACGCGAATGTCCGTAAGACGACAGCAATCAGATTGTCTCTTCCCTGTCGTCAGCAAGTTCGAAACTGATGCTGCACCGGGCGCCTCCCGGGAGAAAGTCATAGCGTACCGCTGCTCCTGGGACCCCCTGTTGCACAAGCTGGCTGCCCAGACCTTTCCTTGTTGGTGCGTTGACCCGAGGACCGTCCCGTTCCTGCCAGATAAACTTCAGGCACGAACCTTTGTTCCCCTTTTCGATCTCCCACGATACTTCCACATGGCCGTTGTTGTTGGATAATGCGCCGTATTTGATCGCGTTCGTCGCCAGTTCGTGCAGTACAAGCCCAAGCGGCGTGGCGATGTCGGCGGAGAGGGCAACAGGCTGGCCGGAAAGCGTGACGCGGCCGCCCTCCACATATGCGCCAAGCTGTCTTTCGGCGAGACCGCGCAAATCGGCGCCCCGCCACTCGGATTCGACGAGAAGGCCGTGAGATTTGGCGAGAGCGCCAAGCCGGCCGTCCAGCCGGTCGAGGAAATCCTCGCGCGATCCGCCAGTCCGCCAGGTTTGGTGCACAATGCCCTGCACGACGGCGAGAATGTTCTTCACTCTGTGGGTCAGTTCGCCCAGCAGCATCTTCTGGCGCGCTTCCCATGCCTTGACCTGCGTGACGTCCCGCGTGCTTTCGAGAACATACTTCCGCGCGTCCATCCGGACGAGTTCGATACGGCTTTCGACCGTCAGTTCGCGACCGCCTTTGGTTGTTTGCTGCAACTCGCCTTTCCAGGTGCCGGTTTCGAGCAGTTCATTCTTGAGGGCTCCAAAAGACGATCCGGGGACTTTCGTTTTCAGCAAAACATTCTTGGTCTGTCCGAGCGCTTCCTCTTTCTCATATCCGTAGAGCTCCTCGCTGCCCCGGTTCCATTGCAGGATGCCGGCATCGAAATCCCACACAAATATCGGCGAGCGCGAAAGCTCCACCAGCTGCATTTCCTGGCGCAGCCTTTGTTCGCTGGCGCGCAACGACTCTTCCATGCGGTGCCGGTCGGTGACTTCGACAAAGCTGACGACGACACCATCGATCTTGTCGTCCACCGTCCGGGAGGGGCGCGCCCGGACGAGATACCAGCCATCGTTGCGACTGGGAACTTCGCGCTGGACAGGCGTCAGGTCGCGGAGAACGGCGCGCGCGTCCTCGGCAAGGTTTTCATAGGCCAGTTGATGGGTGAAATCGGTAATCGGCCTGCCGATATCGTTCTGGGTGATATTGAACAGATCGGTCGTCCGCGGCGTGAACCGTTTGATGTGCAGTCCGGGATCGAGGAACAGGGTTCCAAAATCCGTCGCGGCCATCAGGTTCTGCAGGTCGCTGTTGGCGCGCGATACCGTGTCGAGCTTCAGCTTCAATTCGCTGTTGACGGTCTGGAGTTCCTCATTGATGGACTGGAGTTCCTCCTTGCTCGTTTCCAGTTCTTCGGCGGTCGAACGGTATTCCTCGTTGATCGACTGAAGCTCTTCGTTGGCCGCGCGCAATTCCTCATTGGCCGCTTCCGATTCCTCGCGCATGGTACGAAGCCGGGAATGGGCAATCCCCAGTTCGCGTTGCAGGTGCAGGACGGCCTCACTCCTGGCCTGCTCGATTGTTCCGGGCGCAGGCAAGGGCGGCACCTTTTCGCCTTCTATGAAAATCACCAGAGCCCGGCGCATGTCGCGCACCGAGGCCACAGGCAATGGTCTGACCTGTACATAGACGCGATGCGCGGCGCCGTTGAATTGGACCGCGAGAGCGGGCGTAAGCGTCGCCTCGTCATGCTCAAAGGCCCGATGAAGCGCGGCGCGGAGGTCGTGCTTTATTTCCTCGCGCATGATTTCCATGATGTCCGAGGATATTACGCCACCCGTCGGCATCAGATAACGGCCTGCCGTCTCCGACAAATGCAGGATGCGGTAGTTGTTGTCGACAATCAGGCTCGGCGGAGCCAGCGACTCCAGCGCCTCGCGGTGCAGCGTGCGCGCGGTGCGCGCACCGGGCAGCGGTGCGAATGATTCGCCGGTCGTCCGCTCGCCGAACTGGGCCATGCCCAGCAGGCGCGGCAGCAGCGGCATCTTCTCTCCGCCCCGGCCGGTGGAACGGTAAATGCGCGTGTCGCGATCGATGGCATGAAACAGGCCGTCGGAATATTCGGCGCTTTCGGACGAGCCGAGGAACAGATACCCCTCGGAAGTCAGCGCATAATGCATTGTCGAGATCGCCTGCTGCTGCAGATCGCGGTTGAGATAGATCAGCAGGTTGCGGCACGAAATCAGATCGAGATGGGAAAACGGCGGATCCTTCAGCAGGCTGTGATTGGCGAAGAGGACGAGATCGCGGAGTTCGCGTTTGATCCGGTAATGCTCGCCATCGCGCTGGAAGAACCGCCGCAGCCGGTCTTCGCTTACATCTGCTTCGATCGCTGTCGGATACCGGCCTTCGCGGGCAACCGCCAGCGCGCGCGTGTCCATGTCGGTAGCGAAGATTTGTATCTCCGGCCTCAGATCGTGTTTCGACGCTTCCTCCAGCAACAGGATCGCAAGGCTGTAGGCCTCTTCGCCGGTTGCGCAACCCACCACCCAGAGGCGGATGGGAACCATGGCATCCTTGTTTTCGAAGAGACGCGGAACCACGAGCCTGGCCAAACCATCGAAGGCGCCGGGATCGCGGAAGAATGTCGTCACGGAAATCAGCAGATCGCCGAGCAGCTGCTGGGCTTCGTCGGGGTTCTCGCGGAGGAAGTTGTAATATTCGTCGAAATTCTCGCGGCGCGTCACCTGCATGCGCCGCGAAATACGCCGCATGACCGTGGCGCGTTTGTAGTTCGAGAAATCGTGGCCCGTGCGCACGCGCAGATGCGCCAGAATACGGCGCAGCACCTCGTCGTCGTCGATCTCATGCTTTCTTCGGCCAGCCTGTTGTTTGGCGGGTATAAGTTGTGTGAGTCGTTCGGCAAGCTGCCTGATGGGCAAAACGAAATCGGCGGCTTCGGTGGCAATCGCGGCCCGGGGCATCGAAGGGTATTCGGCTTCTTCCGGATCCTGCACAAGAATAATGCCGCCGGCTTCCTTGATTGCCTTTACGCCGATGGCGCCGTCCGATCCGGCCCCTGTCAGGATCACCGCGAAGCCGTCGCCGTGCTGTTCCGCGAGCGAACGGAAGAAAAAGTCGATGGGCATGCGATGGCCGCGCGGCTGGTCGAACGGCACAGCCGAAATCTCGTGGTCCGTGATCCGGAGCTGCCGGTCGGGCGGAATAACGTAGATGCAATTCGGTTTGAGTTCCGCGGTACCGGTGACCTGCACGGCGCCGAGTTTGCTTCGTGCTGCCAGAAGTTCCGGCAGCTGGCTGCGCGCGTCGGGAGCCAGATGGGCGACGACCACGAAGGCGGCGCCGATATTGGCGGGAACGGCCTCGAGCAGTATTCTCAGCGCCTGGACGCCGCCGGCCGAGGCTCCGACGCCCACCACGGTTGGGCGGTTTTCGGGAGAATGCTTGCGCGCTGTTTCGCTATCATCCTCGGGCATGGCGGTAACCCCCTCAGCTCTTCAAATCAAATAGCAGCGCGATGCGCGCTGCAAGTCGAATTGCCATTTGCCGGATCGGAAATTCGTCGCAAGACCATGGACGCGGTCGTGCTTGCTCCATGTTAAAAACTCTTGGGCGCGCAGGGGCTGCCGCTTCCAGGACCTGGTTCTGTCAGGCGAAATCCCTGGACGCGGGATTTCGCGGCGGTTTCGCGCAGTCTCTGGCGCCCATTGCTTGGAAGAAGGACCCGGCGCGGCCTGCTCTCCGTATTGTTTCGCGAGAGGAATGCCTCCGCGGCTGGCGAATGCGGCGAGCGGCGATCGATAGAACCGGTACGACGGCAAGGTCGAAAACCACCAGGCGGAACTGATATTTGTTTGTTCTGCCGGCGCGAATCGCTGCCGGAACGTAATGCCCGGGCAGGCCTTACCTATGTTGAAACTTCGAGTGCCCTCCTATGCCTCTTGATACTGCTCCCTCCACTGGTTTGAGGGTCGATCACGCCGCGCTGCTGTCCGCACTGAAGGCCAGCGTCAAGCCTGCGGGCGGCCCCACAAATGGCGGCCTCGACAATCATATGTGGGCGGCCATCGTCGACAGGATGGGCATCGTGCGCGCCGTTTGCTACAGCGGCGCGAGTCTTGGCGACCAATGGCCGGGCAGCCGCGCCATCGCGATCGAGAAAGCCAACACCGCAAACGCGCTCAGCCTGCCGCAATTCGCGTTTTCAACCGCCAATCTTTACTCCGGCGCACAGCCGGGCGGGTTTCTGTTCGGCATCATGACGACGAACCCGGTCGATACGGCGACGATGTATGCCGGCGAAGCAACAGACTACGGGTCGGCGCGCGATCCGATGGTGGGCAAGAAAGCCAGCGGCGTCGTCGTTTTCGGCGGTGGGCTGGCGCTCTATGACGAAAGCGGAATCGTCGGTGCGCTGGGCGTTTCCGGCGATACGTCCTGCGGCGACCACAATGTGGCGTGGCGCGTGCGCAAGCAACTCGGACTCGATCGCGTCCCGGCGGGCATCACCGCCTCGAGTAATGACGCGATCATTTATGACATCGGCATGCTGGGCAAAAGCAGTTCCGGCTATGGACATCCCGTCAGCGGGTTGAAAGAAGACGACATCGCCGAGGAAATCGGCGCGAGCGCCGAAGGGAAGTAATTTTCTCCGTCGGAAGGTGTGAGAATAAACGGGGTTTGGTCTCCGCGCTCATAATCGCCCGCCCGGCGCGGGCGATTTGTATCAAGCTACCCGCCTGGCTTGCCGCCATTGGCCGGCATGGGCTCGGTGAATTTCCACGGCGTCGTTGTCTGCACCTGTCCTGCTGGAACCTGTTCGTAACCGGGCGAGGGCGGCGAGAGCGAGGTCGTGTCGCCGAATAGCGGCCCTGGCTTCTGGCTGATGCTCTGGATGTAAGCAACGAGTTCCCACACCGTGCGATCGGGCAGCATGGCGCCGAAGGCGGGCATGCCGGCAGAACGCCCCTGCACGATGGTGAGATAGATGTTGGCGGGCGAGGAGCGATAGATCCAGCGGTCGTTGCTGAGCGATGGCCCCATCCCGCCGCCGGCATTGGCGGCGTGGCAACCGGAGCAATTGAACGAGTCGAAATCCTTCATGCCGCGCTGCGCGGCATCGGGATCGTTTGCCAGCGGGTTCTGCATATTGGGATTAAGCCCGGCCGGCGTTCCGCCCGGATAGATCCCCGTCACCGGCACGCGCAGCAATGCGCCGGCGGGAATGACGCCGTGATAACCGTCTGCAAGACGCTGATGCGATTTGAGGCTTGATCCAGGCATCACGATCAGCGCCAGCGCGACGGCGACAACGATGACGATCGCGGCGGCGATGATGGCGACGGTGCGATGGAAACTATCCATGGGAGCCTCCCTGCGATGTCCTCGGAGGCGCGGAGCGGCCGGAGAAGTTTCTAGTGTTGCGCATTGCTCTTGCCTGCAGGTAACGCGAAGACCAGCAACGTGCTGCCGCCGCTGGTGTAAGCCGGAAGATCGTTCACCGCGCCCGTATAGCCGAGCGCGCCATTGCGAACGCGCGGATCGATCTCGGCATTGGCGAGCGCGCCGACCCACCCCCCGACGCCGGAAAGAATCGCGATGTACTGATTGCCGTCATTGCCCTGATAGGTGACGGGCTGGCCTACGAAGCCGCTGGGACCATGAAATTTGTAGAGCAGGTTTCCATTGCGCGCATCGACGATCTTGAACCAGCGGTCCAGTGTTCCATAGGCAGCGATGTTGCCGCCCGTGACCATCGTGCCCGTCCACACCGGCAAATTCTCATGGATGGCCCAGACTTTTTTCCGTTTGGTCAAATCCCAGGCTGCGAATTCGCCGCGATAACCGCCGGGTCCTGCATACATGTTGACGGTCGCACCGACATAGGGCGTGCCGGCGATGTAACCAACCTCGCTCGCCTTGTAGTCCATGCACAGATGTTGATGCGGAATGTAGAGAAGGCGCGTGATGGGCGACCACGCGACGGGTTGCCAGTCCTTGGCGCCGGGCGATGCGGGACAGATGCCCGTGATGTTCTTGCCGGGAAGAGGCTTGAGCGCGTCGACCATAACGGGGCGGCCCGTCTTCAGATCGAATGACGACATCGAGGTCTGCGTGTCGTATTTGTCCGCCGAATAAATCTGCCCCGTCTGCCGGTCGATCACGAACATGAAGCCGTCACGGCCGGGATGGACGAGCACATGCTTGGTCTGCCCGTTGATGGGAAGATCGAGCAACAGGTTTTCGTTGATCTCGTCATAGTCATAAAGATCGTGCGGATTCAGCTGGTCGGCCCACACGGCCTCACCCGTATCGGCATCCCGCGCGAATATGGTCGACGACCATTTGTTGTCGCCGTCGCGCTGATTGTTGTTCCAGGGTCCGGGATTTCCCGAGCCGTAGAACACCAGATTGGTCTGCGGGTCGTAGCTCAGCCAGCCCCAGACCGGCGCGCCGCCGATCTGCCAGCGACCGGGCGGCCAGGTCTTGACGCCGAGATCCTTACCCTGCGCGCTCTTGTAGTAAGGATGAAAGCGCGGACCGATGAGCACGTCCTTGTCGGGCCCGACATTGTAGGCGCGCCAGACGATCTTGCCGGTGTTTTCGTCCACAGCTGTGACCCAGCCGCGAATGCCCATCTCGCCGCCGGAATTGCCGACGAGGATTTTTCCTTTCACCGCAATGGGCGCCATGGTGAGCGTCATGCCGCGGGTGATTTCGCCGAGCTTGGTCGCCCAGACTTCCTTGCCCGTCTTCGCGTCTACGGCGACCGTGTGATCGTCGAGCGTGTTGTAGAATATTTTGCCATTGTCATAGACTTCGCCGCGATTGACGACATCGCAGCAGGCTTCGCCCTGAGAAGACGGGTCGACGCGGGGCGAATATTTCCATTTGAGATCGCCGCTTGTCGCATCCAGTGCAAACAGCTCGTTGGGATAGGCGCCGACGACATACATCGTATCGCCGATGATGATCGGCGCGGCTTCCTGGCCGTGATTGGAGCCCACGGAGAAACTCCATGCCAGATGCAGCTGCCCCGCGTTCGCCGTGTTGATCTGTTTGAGGCCGCTGAAACGCGTGTTCGCATAATTCTTGGCGGGCATGACCCATTGCTTGTCGTCCTGCATCATCGACTGCAGATCATCCGCAAGGGCGCGCTGCACGCCAACCAGCGCAAGGACTGCTCCAAGCAACGCTCCTCTACGCGTCATCGTCCTGCTCGTCCTGCGGGTGATTCGGGCGATGAAGCGGGTTGTCTGCGATATTCTCATGTGGTCACCGATTTGTGGGGGAGGAGTTGCCCATCGCCGGAGATCCAGCGCGCGAAGAGCCAGGTGGCGAAGGAGAAGAAAGCGAGATTGGCGGGCACCCACATCAGCAGCCCGGCAATCTGCTGGTCCTCGAGCGGCGAAAGACCCCAGCGGAACGAATTTTCCGCGGGCATGGTGCAGATCGCCTGCGGTGCAAAGAGCATGATGACGCCGGGAAGATCGGTGGCGACAGCGGCGGTCATCACGAACAGCGCGCGGGCGCCGTAATTCAGCGCGGCGTCGCGGCGCGGAGCCAGCGCAACGCTCCAGAAAAAACAGGCGGAGCAGAAAATCGTCGCGTGTTCGAGCAAGCGGCTTGCCGGGTTGCGGGCGGCCCACTGAAAGGCAGCCGGCCAATGCCAGAAGAGAAATATGCCGACAAACAGCAGCCACGCCGTCACCGGACGAAACAAAGGACGCAACAGCCGCGCATCCTGCACGCGGACGGCGTGGCTCAATACCAGCAGCGGCGCAGCGACGACGATGAGAAGCAGATGCTGCATCATATGCGCGGAGAACAGATGTTCGGCTGCGGTACCGAGCGGCGGCAGAAGCACCAGCGCCACCGTGACAAGCGCGCCGGCCAGAGCGAGCGGACGCGTCACTGCACGCATAGCCGCACCGTGACAGAGCCGATGACGTTGAAAACGATGGCGCCCAGGAACCAGAGACTCGACATCATTCCCCACATCGCAAGGAAGCGCATGCGGCTCAGGCGCGTCTGCACGGTTACTCTTGTATCCGTTACCGTGCCGCGAACCGCCCGCCAGCAAAAGAACGCGACTATGCCGCCCGCGATGGCTGCCGCGATCGCGATAGCGTCGAAAACATAAAGCGCCGATCTCAGGGCGGTGCCGGAGGCAATGGTTGTGGGGTGATCGCTGCCATAACAGGCGAGCGCGGAAACGAAATAACTCAGTATCAGCTGACCGAGCCAGAAGATCGGCGCGGCAACAGCGCCGAACATCAAGGCCGGAAAACTGGCGCGGCGCCGGCCGCCCTGGACCACCGTTTCGCTCATTTCAGCCCCAGAAGCGGTGTGATGTAGAAGGTGAAGAAAACGGCGATCCACACCGCGTCGACGAAGTGCCAATAGAGTGCGCCAATATGGATATGGGCGTAGCGGATGCGGTTGAAATAACCCATCGCCGACCAGGCAAAAAGCGCCCACAACATGCACACGCCGACCACGACATGCGCCATGTGGAAGCCCGTCACGGTGAAGTACAGGGAACTGTAAGAGGTGGACGAGAGCGTGAAGGGCTTGCCGGCCCACTCGAAATACTGGATTACGACGAAGACCATTCCAAGTATGGCGGCGATACCGAGGCCCCATACCAGATGGCGTTTGTCGTTACGCTCGATGTTGAACTGCGCCCAGCCGACGGCGACGCTTGATAAGAGCAGGACGATCGTGTCGGGAAGCGCGAGCGACAGCGAAGGCGTGCCGCCCTGCGGGAAAGTGTCGGGCAGATGCGGCTGAACCGCGAGATAGTAATAACTGAAGAGCAGATAGGCGAAGAGCGATGCCTCGGTGAACACCACGAAGATCATCGCCCACCAGCCCGTGGCGCGCGTATCGATTGCGCCGACGGGAAGTTTGGCGGCGTGTGCCGTGCTAGACATCGGCAGGCTCCGCCGTTTCGCCCAGTGACCGCTCCGGCCATAACCAGCCTATAATATCGATGCCCGCACAGACGAGGCCGGCAATCGCAAGCCACCAGATATGGAGCCCGAGGCCGGCGAAGAAGGCTGTGAGTGACAGGGACAGCAACACCGGCGCGAAGGAATCCTTCGGCATTTTCAGGATGATGCGGGGCTCGGCGTCGAGAGGAGTTGTACCAACTGTTTCGCGTCCATGGTCCAAAGCCATTCCGCCTTCCACATAACTCTTCGAATCACCCTGCTGCGGCGGCAGACGGCCTTCCCACAAGGGATGGCGGCTTCCGACCGTAGGTATCACGGCGAAGTTATAAGGTGGCGGCGGGGAGGGCACAGACCATTCCAGTGTCGGCGCGTCCCAGGGATTGTCGCCGGCGGGCGCACCGCGGCGCCTGCTCGCAACGACGTTGATGATCAGAAGCAGGACGCCGACCGCAAATACAAACGAACCGAAAGTCGTGATGAGATTCAGCCAGTCCCAGCCCATGCCGTCCGCATAGGTGTAGACCCGGCGCGGCATGCCGAGCAGCCCGGAAATATGCATCGGGAAGAAGCCGAGATTGAACCCGATAAACATGGTCCAGAAATTCCACCGGCCCAGACGTTCGTCGAGCAGGCGGCCGGTGAATTTCGGAAACCAGAAATAGATCGCGCCGGCGACGGGGAAGACATTGATGCCGATCAGAACGTAATGGATATGGGCAACAACAAAGTACGTGTCGGTCAGTTGCCAGTCGACGGGCAGGGATCCCGTCATGAAGCCGGACACGCCGCCGATCGTGAACAGCACGATGAAGCTCGCAAAGAACATGAACGCGGCGGTGAAGACCGGCTTGCCGCTCCAGATCGTCGCGATCCAGGCGAATACCCCAACGGCGCTCGGCACCGCGATGATGATGGAAGCGGCGCTGAAGAAAGAGAGCGAGACGTTTGGCAGCCCCGTCGCGAACATGTGGTGCACCCACACGCCGAACCCGAGCACCATGGTCGCGACCGTCGCGAGCGCAACCGCAGTGTAACCGACAAGCGGCCGGCGGCAGAATACCGGCAGTCCGTCCGATACCATTCCCATCGCGGGCAGCACGATCGCGTAAACCCAGGGGTGCCCGAACATCCAGAACAGATGCTGCCAGAGCAGCGGCTGGCCGCCGCTCGGAACATCGAAGAAATGCGTGCCGAAATTGCGGTCCATCCACAGCAGGAAGAAGGCGAGGCTGACGGCGGGAATGGCAAAGATATTGGCGGCTGAGGCCGTCACCGTGCCCCAGGCGAGAATGGGAATGCGGTTGATGGACATGCCGGGCGCGCGCAGGCGGAGGAAGGTGACGACGAAGTTGATCGAGCCGACCGTCGTGGAGATGCCGAGCAGGATGATGCCCAGCGCATAGAAGTCGATATTCGGGCCGCCATTATAGGCGCGCGCGGCGTAGGGCACATAGTTGAACCAGCCGTCGTTGGCGCCGAAGCCGCAGGCAAACGCGGCATAAAGAAAAATTCCCGCGCAGAGATAAATCCAGTAGGACAATGCATTCAGCCGTGGCAGCGCCATGTCACGGGCGCCCAGGATCAGCGGCCAGAGATAGTTGCTGAACCCCGACAGCACCGGCCCCGCATAAAGGAAGATCATCGTCATTCCATGCGTGGTGAAGAGCTGGTCGTATTGCTCCGGGGTCAGGATATGAAGATTGGGGCCGGCCAGTTGCAGCCGGAAGATGAGGGCTTCGACACCGCCGGCGATCAGGAAAGCAAAGGCGGTTATGATATAACGAAGGCCGATCTCCTTATGGTCGGTAGTCGACAGCCAGCCGGCGATGCCGGGCTCGGTTTTCCAGATGCGCAGCAGCCGGGCTGCCAGCCCCTGTTGATCTGCGGGAGCCACAACGGGAGCGCGTTCATATTCGGCAATCGTCATGCGCGCTCCTTCAGTTCAACGTCTGCAGATAATTCCGGATATTTGTAAGCTCGGCGTCCGAAAGCTCGGGCCGCTGCATCATCGCGCCGGGCTTTACGCTTTGCGGATCCGAAATCCACCGCGTGAGATTGTCGGGCGTGTTCGGGAGCGTCGCGGCGGCGATCGTCCTGCGCGTCATCAGATGACTGAGGTCGGGCCCCAGAATACCCGCCGCGTCGGTGCCGCGCACGGCATGGCAGGAACCGCAATGCATGTTGAATTCTGTCTGACCCGTCGTTGGCGGTTCTGCAGCTGAAGCCGGCGACTGAAGCTGATGCTCGTACCAGGCCTGGAACCGGGAAGGGTTCTGAGCAACTACCACAAGGCCCATGTGAGCATGCTCGACGCCGCAATATTCGGTGCATTGTCCCCGATAGATCCCGGGTTTCGCGGCTTCCATCCAGGTTTCATTGGTCTGGCCGGGAATTGTATCGGTCTTGCCGCTGAGCGCCGGCACCCAGAATGAATGTATGACATCGCCGCCAATGAGTTTGAACCTCACCGGCACGCCGGTGGGAATGTGGATTTCATTGGCCGTGGTGAATATCCGGGACGGATCGCCGCTGAGATAGCGGACCTGCCACCACCACTGCCTGCCGGTGACTTCGATCGTCAGTCTGGGAGCCGTGGATGGCGAGGTGACATCTGCCAGAACGCGCATGGTCCAGACGACCGAGGCCAGCAGCACAAGGCTCGAAATTCCGACGCCGATCCAGATCCACAGACCCGCGCCCTCTGCACTTGATACTTCAAGCCGGGTTCCCGGGGCGCCTGTCGCGATTCCCGGCCGCCGCCAGATGGCTCCGATGACCAGGAAAGAGATTATTGCGATGACGGCGACGGAAATCAGCAGCACGCCCCATGTCAGGGCGACAACCGGATAAGCCTTGGTGCCGTGACCCAGCAAATAGTTCAGCGGAGCCGCTTGTGCGCCGCAGCAGACAAGGGAAGGAAATCCGGCATATCCGGCACAGAAGACTGCAATGGCGATGGCTTTTTTTCGGCCAGAGCAGTCCACGGTTCCCGCCTGTTCCGCGAATCCGCGCGAAACCCGCCGCGCAGGTTGTGAACGTGCTTTTCGTAGTTCGGTTTATTACTTCTTTCGTTATTATTGTCGCAGCCGGTTTGGGCAGGGAACTTTTGTCAATACGTTGCAGCACGGAATTTTTATCCGTTCCGGAGAGGGATCAACCGGTACGATTTTTGGCCGTGGGCTCCCTGTCGTCCGCTTGACTTGGCGGCCATGGCGCTCAAAATCGGAGTTCCCAGGGGCGCCCTCCAAAGCCTTGTGCGAAAAAGGGCTGAGATCGCAGGGGTGCGAGTCCCTTTGAACCTGATCCGGTTCGGACCGGCGTAGGGAGAGGCCAGATGAACAAGCCGATTTTGAATGCTCGACCCGTCACCAACGAGGTCGTCACCCGCGGCAGCCTGCCGGGCTCGCGCAAGGTCTACGTGGACGGCGTGCCGTTCCGCGAGGTGGCGCTGTCGGGCGGTGAGCCGCCGGTCCGGCTATACGACACTTCGGGGCCTTACACGGATGAAACTGCCAGTATCGATATCGGGAAAGGTCTCGAGGCACCGCGGCGCGAATGGATCCTCGGGCGTGGCGATGTCGAACAATATGGGGGCCGTGCGCGCAAGCCGGAAGATGACGGCTTGCGGCGCGGCGAACTCCTCTCGGTTCCGCAATTCGACCGTTCGGGGCGCAATCCGCTGCGCGCCAGGCCCGGCTGCAATGTCACCCAGCTCCATTACGCGCGTGCCGGAATCGTCACCGAAGAAATGAAATATGTCGCCGCGCGCGAGAATCTCGGACGCGCGCATATCCGTGACGGCAACAGTTTCGGCGCCGCGATCCCGGAGGCGATCACGGCGGAATTCGTGCGCAGCGAAGTCGCGCGGGGTCGCGCGATCATCCCCGCGAATATCAATCATCCGGAATCCGAGCCGATGATCATCGGCCGCAACTTCCTCACCAAGGTCAATGCCAATATCGGCAACTCGATTGTTACTTCCGGCGCGGCGGAGGAAGTGGAGAAACTCGTCTGGTCGATCCGCTGGGGCGCGGACACGGTGATGGATCTTTCGACGGGCCGGCACATCCATACGATCCGCGAATGGATCGTGCGCAACGCACCCGTTCCCATCGGCACGGTGCCGATCTATCAGGCGCTGGAGAAAGTCGGAGGCATTGCCGAAGAACTGACCTGGGAAATCTATCGCGACACGCTGATCGAGCAGTGCGAGCAGGGCGTCGATTATTTCACGGTGCATGCCGGCGTGCGCCTCGCGCATATCCCGCTGACGGCGGAGCGCGTGACGGGTATCGTTTCGCGCGGCGGCTCGATCCTCGCCAAATGGTGCCTCGCGCATCACAAGGAGAATTTCCTCTATACGCATTTCGAGGAGATTTGTGCGCTCCTGGCGCGTTACGACGTGTCGTTCTCGCTGGGCGACGGGTTGCGGCCGGGCTCGATCGCGGATGCCAATGACGCTGCACAGTTTGCCGAGCTCGAAACGCTGGGCGAACTCAACCGCATCGCCCAAAAGTACGATGTGCAGGTGATGATCGAAGGCCCCGGTCATGTGCCGATGCACAAGATCAAGGAAAACATGGAGCGGCAGCTCGCGGTTTGCGACGAGGCGCCGTTCTATACGCTTGGGCCACTAACCACCGATGTGGCGCCGGGATATGATCATATTACCAGCGCTATCGGTGCGGCGATGATCGGCTGGTTCGGCACAGCCATGCTTTGTTATGTCACGCCGAAGGAGCATCTCGGCCTTCCCGATCGCGACGACGTCAAGGCCGGGGTCGTGGCCTATCGCATCGCCGCGCATGCGGCCGATCTCGCGAAAGGCCATCCCGCAGCCCGCATCTGGGACGATGCGATGAGCAAGGCGCGCTTCGAGTTCCGCTGGCGTGACCAGTTCGCGCTGGCGCTCGATCCGGAAACCGCGCAGGCCTTCCACGACGAAACCCTGCCGGCCGACGGCGCGAAAGTCGCGCATTTCTGCTCGATGTGCGGGCCGAAATTCTGCTCGATGAAGATCAGCCAGGAAGTGCGCGATGCAGCGCGCGGACAAAACGACACGCTGTCCACCGCGGAAATCCGCGCGGCGATGGAGAAGAAGTCTGCCGAGTTCCGGGAACACGGTTCGGAAATTTATATTCCGGCTGAAGCAGAGCGGACGTCACCGGCTTGAACCTGATTATCCGCTGATGTATGCCGCCCGTCCTCATTCCAGTCGGGAGGCTGTCATGCGCACAAAATATTGGGAATCTTCCTTTTGAGCCGATGAGTAAACGTCGGAGGGGCTTTCAACAGCGAGGCGCAGGTAAAACGGGGCGATCGCGTCGTTCACGGCGATAAGGAATTGCTCGAAAAGCTGGGTCGTAACGACCCTTGTCCTTGCGGGTCAGGTAAGCGCTTCAGGAAATGCTGTCTCCAACAGCGATGCTTTCAAGGATTTGGCTTGCTACTTCCGTGATTGACGCCGTCGTTTGTGCCGTGGCTTCAGGTCAAGTTGGCGACGCCACGGCACGCGGAAGCGGCACTCCAGGCAGCGCGTTATCCGCTCTGTACCGTTATCAACGAAGTCCGCGCCGGCCAGTGAGGGCATGATAGATCAGCAGCACCACGATCGCTCCGATGATGGCAACGAACATGGAAACAAGATTGAAATGAAATGCGTCGAAGCCCGTAAGTTGACGGAATATGAAACCGCCGACCAGTGCACCGACGAGGCCCAGCGTGATGTTGAGCATGCAGCCTTCGCCGCGCCTGTTGACGATCCGGCTCGCAATGAAGCCGGTGATCAGTCCAAATACGATCCAGCCCAGAATAGACATTTATCCCCTCCGTCAGCCCTATTTGCCGGTGCTTGTATCCATGTGGCCGCGGCGGTCACGGGTAACAAGGCCCAGACTGCCCAGCGTGGTTGGTAATGTTTCAGCGATCAGCCGATTGAAATCGGCGAGCAGTTCGGTTTTGCCGGCGGGTGTGAGATCGTTTGGCGTTCGCGGCCAAACAGAAGCGCCGGTGGTAAGCCAGGGCAGGCGATCATGGGGTATGTTTGCGGGTCGCGAGGCGATGAGTCTGCCGCTGTCCGCATCGACCAGCACCAGCCGGTAGGATGCAAAAACGCCGAAACGGCCTGCATGTCCATCCCGGTCGCGGCGATAAAATCCGAGGCCGCCGACCTGGTGATTGGTACCGCCGATCGCATCATGCCGCCAGTCGCGCAGTACCAGCAGATAGGCATCCACCGGCGTCTCGGGTATCGGCAACTCGCGAATATGCCGGCCAATCGAGTCATAGGTCCAGGAATCGAAATCCTGATGCTCGATGGCGATCGTTTGCATCTTGTAATGAGGTCCAAGGAGATTGTCGATTGAGCGAATGATTTCGTCGTCGATTCCCCAGTCGGCGATCTCCAGGAATTTTGCTTTTGGCGGCAGGAGCCAATCGAAGCGGGTGTCGGGTATCTGCTCGAACATGCAGGTGTCGCCGAGCGCCGCGATAATGCCGATGGACCGGATATGCGCCGGTGGTGCTTTGGGCCCCGACGCAGAGAGCAACAAAGCGGCTCCGACAATCATTCCAACTCGACGTGCAGGCGGTGCGGGCATTTCTAACCTGTCCGATGAGGCTGTCAGGCGTGGCCCGGAATTAACATGGCTGGGCAACGCGTTGTAGAATGGGCCGGGCGGACCGTTTTTCGAAGGAGGCGTGGATGAAAAGAGCAATTCCTGCGGCGTTCGGCCTTGTGCTGCTTGCGGCGTCCGCTCGCGCCGAAACTGCATGTCTTCAGGTCGGACGCATCTGGAACTGGAAGCCGCTCGACAAACATACATTGATTGTCGAGGACGAGGTACATCGGAAGTTCAAAGTCGGGTTGACGGGTTTTTGCCCGGCACTTCCCTACAAACTTGGCCTCGGCTTCAAAGCAAATGGCGGAGTCAGCGGTCTGGATTGCCTGCGCAAGGGCGACGAAGTGATCTCTCACGATATCGGCGTTCCCTACAATTGCACGATCATGAGCGTTGTTCCGTACACGCCGGCTATGGAGAAAGCCGATCTGGCTGCCGCCGCAGCAAAGAACCGAGCCGATCAGTGAAGTGCCGGCAGTGAGGCGTGTTCGAGCGCGGCTGCCGGACGCCGCTCGCCGGTCACAGAGCCGCGTGTGTTCACCAGCGGCGTATGAATCATGTCACGCACGGCTTCGTGATCTGCGAGCCCCATGCGGTCCAGCAGGAATGCGATCGCTGTTTCCGCTGCCCGTCCGGCTCCGTCGTCGATCTTGAGTGCAATGCCGAGCCCGGTTTCGGGCACGATGGCGGCGAAGACACCCTCCGCACCGGTCTTCACCGCAACCCGGCCTCTACAGGCGCGCATCAAAATCGTGCAGGCGCGGCCCGTGCCTGCGACGAGCTCCGGGTGGGCGACCATGGCGGCGAAAATCCGCCGGACGGCCTTTGTCCGTTCCGGCGACAAATCCGCCGGATCTGCAAACTGTGCCAATGATCGGGCGAAGGCGCTGAGCGGCAGCGCAAAATTGGGCGCCGCGCAGCCATCGATACCCCAGGGAAGGTCCGGCGCAATCCCGCCAAGTTCGCTGGTCGCCCGCGCGACCGCCTGCTGCACCGGATGATCGTGCCTCTCATAGCCCGCCGTCGCGACATTCCATTGCCGCGCCACTGCGAGAAATCCCGTGTGCTTTCCCGAGCAATTGTTGTGGATGCGCGTGGGCTTCTCGCCATGCCGGATCATGTCTTCCGCCACAGGCTCGTAGCGCACCGGGTGCGTTCCGCATGCGAGATCCTGTTCTGCGAGGCCAAGCCGCGCAAGCCACGCCGCCACGCGTTCGGTGTGCATCGGTTCGCCGGAATGAGACGCGCAGGCCAATGCGATCTCTTCTTCGCTGACCTGGAATGCGTCCGCTGCGCCCGATTCGAGCAGAGGCAGTGCCTGAATGGGTTTGAGGGACGAGCGGGGATAGACGGGCAGGGCAATATCGCCGAGTGCGAAGACGAGTTTGCCGCGTGCGTCGGATATCGCGACCGAACCGCGATGCACGCTTTCCACCACCGCACCACGCGTCAACTCGACAAGAACAGGATTGGCCACGCGAATCTCCTGCCAATACGGGTCGTTCATAGCACAGTAGAGACTCGCTCAAAGGGCCGAGGCGGCTATAGTCGGACGACAGGATTCGCCCGCATGATTCCCGCACTATCGATTTCGCATCTGCGCAAAGTCTATCGCCGCGGCACGGTCGGCGTGGACGATCTGTCGCTCGAGGTGGCGCCAGGCGATTTCTTCGGGTTCCTCGGCGCGAACGGCGCCGGCAAATCCACGACCATTCATTGTGCGACGGGAATTGCCAACCCGACGTCGGGCCGGATCGAAGTATTTGGCGTCGACGCCGTGAAGAATTATCGCGACGCGCGGCGGCTGGTGGGTTTGTCCCCGCAGGAGTTCAACGTCGATCCCTTCGCCAATCCGCGCGACATCGTGGATTGGATGGGCGGTTATTTCGGGATGAATGCGAAACAGCGGCGCTCGCGTGTGGATATGCTGCTCGAGAAATTCGATCTCACATCGCATGTGAAGAAGCGGTTTCGGGAACTCTCCGGCGGATTGAAACGGCGCGTCTTGCTGGCACGGGCCATGATCAACGATCCGGCGCTGCTCATTCTCGACGAGCCGACGGCAGGCGTCGACGTCGAGTTACGCCGTGACCTCTGGCGTTATCTGCAGGAACTCAACGCCGACGGCAAAACGATCTTCCTGACTTCGCACTACCTCGAAGAAATCGAGCGGCTGTGCCGGAACATCGCCATCGTCGCGGCCGGGAAGATCGTGCGGCAAGGTCCGAAAGAGGAATTCGTGCGCGAGCATGGTGGTCTTGAAGAGGCGTATCTGCGTGCCACGGGAGCCGAACCCAATCATGTTGCGGCGCCCCTCGCATGAGCACGAAATCCTCCGTCGTGAACTGGATCGGGCTCGGGATGATCATTCGCCGGGAATGGTCGCGGCTGATGCGCGTTCCGATCCAAGCTTTCCTGGCGCCATGGATTTCGGCACTGCTGTTCATATTCATTTTCGGCTTCGTTGTCGGCGGGCGTATCTCCCATATCGGGGGGCATCGCTATCTGGAGTTCGTGCTGCCGGGCATCCTGATGCTGAACATCATCAACGCCGCGTTCCTGCAGTCGTCGTCGCAGGTTTATTTCTCGCGTTTCCTTCATTACATCGAAGAAGCACTGGTAGCGCCGCTCTCCTATGCCGAGATGATTGCCGGCATCATAGCCGTGGTGATCCTGCGCTCAGTCATTACTGCGCTCGGCATCCTCGTCATCGCGGCATGCTTCGGCGCAACCTCGATCGATGCGATTCCGGAATTCGTATTCTGGGTGATTGTGGTTTCGATGGTGTTCGGGCTGCTTGGAATCGTGATCGGCCTGTGGGCCAATAATTTCGAGCAGCTGACCATCCTGAACGTGTTTTTCATTACGCCGTTGTCGTTCGTGGGCGGCGTGTTCAATACGCTTTCCATGTTGCCGCCCTGGCTTCGCTGGCTCGCCTGGGGCAATCCGTTCTTCTATTTCATCAACGGCATCCGTCACGCCATGATCGGCTATTCCGAGGCGCCGGCGGGGCTCGGGATAGCCGTCGCGCTTTCGCTTGCCGCCATTATGAGCCTGGTTGTCTGGCGGCTTTATTCGGTCGGCTACGGGCTCCGCGAATAGCCGGCCGCCCGCCTATTGCCGGGGCGGCATCGTCATAGTAAGGCCTGATTTCCCTACAAGAACTGCGCCGCCACCTTATCCTTTGAGCAGGAAACAGCCATGATCTCGCGCCTGTCTTGCGTATTTCTGATGACTGCCGCGGTCTTCGTGCCCCATTTGGCCGAAGCTGCCCCGCAGGTTTTGGGTACTTTCCAGAACTGGGCGGCATATTCGACGCAGACTGGCGATTCCAAGGTTTGTTACGCCCTGTCCCGCCCGACGGCGTCGGAACCCAGGAAAATACACCGCGATCCGCCATTCTTCCTGATCAACGACTGGCCGGGCCGCAAGGCCAAAGGCGAGCCCGAGATCGTTCCGGGTTATCAGTACAAAGACGGGACGGACGTGACGGTCGAGATCGGGACCAACAAATTCACCCTGTTCACGAAGAACGATGGCGGCGCGGGTGGCGCGTGGGTCGAGGCACAGGCCGACGAGCAGCGGCTTGTCGACGCAATGAAAGCGGCGTCGGAAGCTGTCGTCAGCGGTACTTCCAAACGCGGCACCGTCGTGCGTGATACCTATTCTCTTACCGGTTTTGACGACGCGCTCGAAAAGGCGCATCAGGCCTGCACGATGTGAGGTTTGGTTGGAATTCGTTTCATCGATAGGTCTCGAGCCCGCGGAACTTCAGGCGATGCTCGTGGCGGAGGGCATCGCACCGCGTGAAGCGGCGATGCGCGTGCGGCAACTTCACAACTGGATCTACGTTCACGGCGCGCGCGAATTCGAGGGCATGACCAGTCTCGCCAAACCGTTCCGCGCCTTCATGGCGCAACGGTTCAGCCTTGCGCGTCCCGAAATCATCAGCGAGCAGATTTCGAGCGACGGAACGCGGAAATGGCTGTTGCGCACCGGCCCCGGGATCGAGTTCGAGACGGTATTCATTCCGGAGGCCGACCGCGGCACGCTTTGTGTTTCGTCGCAGGTTGGCTGCACTTTGAACTGCCGTTTCTGTCATACGGGCACGCAAAAGCTGGTGCGCAATCTGACGCCCGGCGAGATCGTGGGGCAGGTGATGATCGCGCGTGACTCGCTCGACGACTGGCCCTCGACCGGGGAGCACCGCCGGCTGACCAATGTCGTCATGATGGGCATGGGCGAGCCGCTCTACAATTTCGACAACGTCAAGGCTGCGCTGGCACTGGTCGCGGATGGCGACGGGCTCGCGATCTCGAGGCGCCGAATCACGCTGTCGACAGCGGGCGTGGTACCCATGATCGCACGGGCCGGATCCGAAATCGGATCTGCGCTGGCCATCTCGCTGCATGCGGTTCGCGACGAATTGCGCGACGTTCTGGTGCCGCTGAATCGCAAATATCCGATTGCGGAGCTGATGGCCGCGGCGCGGTCATATCCGGGCCTTTCGAACGCGCGCCGCATCACATTCGAATATGCGATGCTGAAAGACGTTAACGACAGTCTCGCCGATGCCCGCGAACTTGTGCGGCTGCTTGCGGGCATTCCGTCCAAGATCAACCTGATTCCTTTCAATCCCTGGCCCGGCGCGCCATACGAGTGTTCGTCTTGGGAGCGCATCGAAAAATTCGCCGAGATCGTAAATCGCGCGGGCTATGCCTCGCCGGTCCGTACGCCGCGCGGCCGCGACATCATGGCCGCGTGCGGACAGTTGCGAAGCGACAGCGTGAAACTGCGTGCAAGTCTGCGGCGTCCGGCCGAGCAATCGGCACCCGCAACAACTCCGGGCTGAAATCGATATTCCGAAGACGGATTGCCCGCCGTCAGGTTCCGAAATGCTCGATTCCGGGTATGTGAAGGTGAGCCGGCAGGCCGGAATCACTCCCTGGCAGCAGCAGCTCGGCGTGATACCCCGATCCGGCATGATGCACAGCGGAGG
Source organism: Rhizomicrobium sp. (assembly GCA_036269235.1). GTDB lineage: Bacteria > Pseudomonadota > Alphaproteobacteria > Micropepsales > Micropepsaceae > Rhizomicrobium. The sequence continues at coordinate 57,708 of DATASL010000055.1, read as the reverse complement.
CCGGCGCGTCTCCATGCGCATGACCGGGTTGCAGGGCGCCGACGAGATGTGCGTCCGGCGTATTGTGATTCGGACTGTGCAAGAACAGCGGGTGGGCCGGCGCGTTCATTCCCGCATCGGCGTGCGACTTGCCATGCCATCTGACCTTCATGGTGTCGAAGGCAAGCTCATAGCCATAGGTTTGATAACCCGTGCCGTAACTGCAGGTATTGCCGTAGGTGCCGATCCCGCCGTTGATGACAACCGCCGTTATGCCCTTGAAATCGTCGGCGCCGCCGAGGCTCGCAAATTTTATGTTGTGGGCCGTCTGATCAAGGAACGCGGTAGCTGAAGCCTTGTAAACAAATCCCTGGCCGGGCCGGTACACATAGCTGGTGAATTTGAACGGCTGGTTGTTTTCCCACGCCGAGCCGGCAACCATGCTCACGAGGTCGAATGTCTGTTTGAGATTTTCGGCTCTGAAATAGCCGTAGGTATGCTCGCCGCTGGGTGCCGACGTGAATGCAAGGCCGGATCCGTGGACCACGTTCTGATAACCGGTGTCGCACCAGTTGGTTTTCACATTCTCCCAGTAAGTATCGTTGAGGAAGCTGACTTCGCTCCAATCGAAACCGCCATAACCCTGCGGAATGCTGCCGTAATAGCCGCTGAAGCCCTGAAAGTTCAGCGTCTCGGAACCGTGTTGCCTGCTCATGATACTGCCCTCATTGGACGCACGCGAGAATGCGTCGCATTCCGAAGTAAACATGCCGCCTAGGTCAGGTCAAGCGGAGGAAGCGGTTGTCCCTCAGCCCGCCAATGCACCGGATACCGGCGCTGCAGGATATGCGTCAAGCACCGCACCGAGGGCAGATTTGAGTTGCCCGAGCCAGGGCTCGTAATTCCGCCATTGATCGACAGACTCGCTGAAGATCGGTCTGCGAACCTGTTCGGAACTGACCGAATCCATCGACCGCCTGTTCTCGTGAAACCGCAGGCAGGCATCTTCGAAGGGCAGGCCGATATGATCGAGCAATCGGCGGATCTCGGTTTCCGGCTGACGTACGATGTCTTCGTAAAACACCCGATGCACACGCCCCGGCAGCACGCTGTCGAAATGCGCCATCAGTTCGACGTAATCGGCATACGCGCGCCCGAACTCGGCCAGCCGGTACGCGAAAAGAGCTCCAAACTTGAAATGCGCAGAGAAGTTCGAGAAGCCGCAGGCGAGCGGATGGCGCCGCATGTCGACGATCTTTGCGTTGGGAAGGATCAGGTGAATGAGACCGGCATGGAGAAAATTGTAAGGCATCTTGTCGGTAAAAAACGGGCAGCCGGGCGTGCGGCGGAAGCGCGTCGTGTCGAGATAACGCTCGCCGAATTCGCGTAATGTCCCGGCATTCAGACTGGCAACCACATCCGGATATTCGCAGCGCAATTTCGGTGCAATGGTCTCGCCGATATGTTCGGCGAGGAGTGATAGGTCGGGCAGTTCGGCCGTGCCTTCGATGGCCGAATGGCTGGCGAGAATTTGTTCCAGGAGCGTGGAGCCGGCCCGCTGCATGCCTATGATGAAGATCGGCCCCGGCGTATCGCATCCCGATCCCTCCCGTTCCCGGAAGAATTCTGGCGTGTACAACGCCTTCGACTTGGCGACGTTTCGCGTCAGCCATGAAGGGTCGTATTCGATGGCAAGTCTCTTCAGAGCGTTCGCGCGCGCGTAATTCTCGAAGGATTTCGCATAATTCTTTGCGTCGCCGAACGCCTTTCCCAGTGCGAAATGTATGTACATGCGATCTTCGCCCGTCACGTCCGGATTTGTAAGAAAGCTTTGCATGGCCTGTATTTCTTCCGTGGCGAAACGGAAACTCTTGAGATCCGCCAGGCTCCAGAACGCCTCGCCGAATGCAGGACGAAGTTCGAGCGCGCGCCGGAATGCCTGCACCGCCAGGTCGCGCTCCCCCAGGCTTTTCTGGGATTGGCCATATTTGATCCAGATGTCGGGCGATTGGGTGTAACGATCTGCCAATTTCCGAAAGCAGTTGAGTGACTCCGCATGTCGTCCCATTGCGGAAAGCACGATCCCCATGAGGTCGACGCAGAGCGGATTTTCCGGGCTGCGCTTCAGGACTTCGTCCAGCTCGGCGAGTGCGAGCAACGGCCTGTTCAGCTGAAAGAGCGCATTAGCGTATTCATAGCGCGCTGCGATGAATTCAGGTGCGAGACCGAGGCAACGTGCATACAGGGTCTCGGCTTCTTCCTTCCGCCCCAAACCATAGGCTGTCTGGGCCATGAGATGAATCGCGGCTGGATCTTCGGCGTTCTTTTGAGGAACGTTTGCCAGAATGGCCTCGGCAGCTTTGTACTGTTTCTGCCGGAGCAGTTCTGCCGCTTCTTTCAGTCTGGTGCTGCGCAGCGGTCGCAGCGTCCACATTTCGGCCTTGGCGCGTGCAAACACATCATGATGCGCTGCTTCCGCGGAGGGCTGGCCGCGCAGAATTGACTCCGGTGTGGTCATTGAATCTCCAGAAACGGCAGAGCATGGTTCTGCTGCTGTTGCGCGATCGTACAATCCCGTTCGAACCGTCGCCCAGGCCACGTGCAAACGCTTCCTGCCGACACCGCATGCTTGTCCGACAAGAACCTGTCGATATAGTCAAACAGAATCCAGCCAGGAGATTGCCGTGCCGGCGCCGGTAAAAAAGGTCGTGCTCGCCTATTCGGGCGGGCTCGACACTTCGGTCATTCTCAAATGGCTGCAGACGGCTTACGGCGCCGAAGTCGTGACGTTCACTGCGGATCTGGGGCAGGGGGAAGAACTCGCGCCTGCCCGGGCGAAGGCGGAGCTGCTCGGCGTCAGGCCTGAAAACATCTTCGTTGAAGATTTGCGCGACGAATTCGTCCGCGACTACGTGTTTCCGATGTTTCGCGCCAATGCTCTCTATGAAGGCGCCTATCTGCTGGGCACTTCGATCGCCCGGCCGCTCATCGCGAAGAAGCAGATCGAGATCGCCGCAAAGACGGGCGCCGAGGCGGTTGCACACGGCGCGACGGGTAAAGGCAACGACCAGGTGCGTTTCGAACTCGCCTATTATGCGCTGAAACCGGATATCCGGGTGATTGCGCCCTGGCGCGAATGGGAGCTGACGAGCCGCACCCGGCTGCTGGAATTTGCCGAATCGCATCAGATACCCATCGCCAGGGATAGGCGCGGCGAAGCCCCTTTTTCGGTGGACGCGAATCTTCTGCACTCCTCCTCGGAGGGAAAGGTGCTGGAAGACCCCGCAGAGGCGCCGGATTCGATCGTATATCAGCGGACATTGAGCCCCGAAGAGGCGCCGGATGCGCCGGTGACCATCGCCATCGGGTTTGAACACGGCGATCCTGTCTCGATCGACGGAATGTCGCTGGCACCGGCTTCACTCCTCGCGCGGCTGAATGAGCTGGGACGTGCAAATGGCATCGGCCGCGTCGACCTGGTGGAGAACCGGTTCGTCGGAATGAAGTCGCGTGGTGTCTACGAGACTCCCGGGGGAACCATCCTGCTCACCGCCCACCGTGCAATCGAATCCCTCACGCTCGACCGCGGTGCCGCGCATCTCAAGGATGAGCTGATGCCGCGCTATGCGGAGCTGGTCTATGACGGCTTCTGGTTTTCGCCGGAACGCGAAATGCTGCAGGCGCTCATCGACCGGAGCCAGGTTTTCGTGACCGGTTCCGTGCGGCTCAAACTCTACAAAGGAAATGTGATCGTCGAAGGCCGGTCATCGCCATATTCGTTATATGCGCAGGACCTGGTGACATTCGAGGATGATCGCGGTGCCTATGACCAGAAGGATGCGCAGGGGTTCATCAAACTGAACGCACTGAGGTTGCGGACGCTTGCCCGCCGGCGGGAAAGATCGGGCTCATGACTTCGCCGAATGCACAGCAGATCGAATACTGGAACGGGCCGCCGGGCGAACGCTGGGCGCGCCTGCAGGAAAAAATCGATCTGCACATGGAGGCGATCACCGAAGCGGCGCTGTGCCGTGCTGCACCGCAAGAAGGCGAACGCATACTGGATCTCGGCTGCGGTTGCGGCACGACGACATTTCTTCTCGCGTTCCGTGCCGGTCGCGAGGGATCGGCGGCGGGGCTGGATATCTCGCAACCAATGCTGAGCGTGGCACGGGCACGCGCTATGGCGCAGAACGCCGATGTGCCGTTCGTCGAGGGCGACGCGTCTGTTTATGACTTTCAGTCAGTCTTTGATCTTGTCTTCTCGCGATTCGGCGTCATGTTCTTCGCCGATCCTGTTTCTGCATTCGCGAACATCAGAAAAGCTCTGGTGCCGGGCGGCAGGCTCGTCTTTGTCTGCTGGCGCCGCTTGTCGGAAAATGTCTGGGCAGCGGCACCGATGGAAGCGGCGGTGCATCTGCTGCCGCCGCAGGAACCTGTCGATCCTGCGGCACCTGGCCCGTTCGCCTTCGCGGATTGCGAACGGTTGCGCGCCATTCTCGCAAATGCAAATTATTCGCAGATCGATATCGAGCCCTTTGACTGCACGATGAACATGGGCGCGACGCTCGAAGAAGCGGCCGCCGAGGTTCTCAATGTTGGTCCGCTCGCGCGAATCGCGAACGATTTAGACGAGGAAATGCGGGCCAGGATACGCGGTGTCGTTGCCGATGCCTATGCGCCCTACGTGTCGGCTGCCGGCGTCACTCCGCCCGGCGCGTGCTGGATTGTTCGGGCCCGAATGTAGGATTTTGCCGCTACAGCAGAGCACAGTCAGCGCTCGCCGGATGCACGGTGATAACGCAGCGCAACATAAATCGTCCTGTACAAATGGTTGGACGAAATTTTCGTGGTGCAAATCGGCAATTCTTGGAATCAGGAGTTGCATTGCGCTCGATAGCGCGCTTTGCTCAGGCGCACCGGGAGGAGGAATTCGTCCTCCTTTACGTGTGCAACTTAAAAGGGGGTTCTCATGCTTCGTACGGTATTTTTATCGACGGCCGCACTGACACTGGTCGTCACGGGCGCGCTTGCCGCACCGACGAACTCGAAGTTGTCGAACGGTGCTTCAGTGACCACCATCGCACCGGGCCACGAGACAGGCGGCTTTCACCACGTGCGTACTCCGAAGGCCACGGTTATCTTCGACTCGATCGGCTCGGGCGGGTACAATTGCTGCAATGGCTGGACGATCTCCGGCCCGAGCAGCGCGATCGGCGAACAGATTTGGGACGCTATCCAAATCACGCCGACCGGCAAAGGCAAGGTGCAGACAATCGCAGCGGGCGTGGGCTTTGTGACAGGCTCGAACGCTGCCGAGCTCGCCATCTACGCCGACTCCAGCGGCCTGCCGGGCAAAATGCTATGGTCGGGCGACGTGTCGAACCTGCCGGTCTTCGGCGACTCCAGCACGGGGACCGTCGGCGGCAAAGTGAAGAAAGTGAAACTCAAGCCAAACACGCCGATCTGGGTCGCGGTCCAGACGGACTCGAACTCGTCCGATACATGGGATGCGTGGAACGAGTCGGAAACCACCAACGCAATCCTTGCGGGGAACGACGGTGCAGGATGGACCAGCTTCGGGTCTAACCCGGCCGGCGCCGTGACCCTCTACGGCAAGATGAAGAAATAATCCTGCCAGCGCCGCATCCCGCGGCGTCGCCATATGGTGATGGAGGCGGGATGGGTTCTGTACATTGCACCGTGGCCGGCGCAAGCCGGCCACGGTCGCATATGGCCGCTCGCATTGCGTCGTAGCACGTGCATGCGAACAGACCATTGTTTATAAGCGGATTTCCTGAAGCGTCCGATTCGCCGCGCAAGCAGCCGGCGGATCAAACCACCCGCTCGGCCGTTCGCACTGACCGTCGCGTATGTTTGCGATCAAATCGCAGCCGCACGTCAGTGATGGTGGTCGTGCGACACGGTCGTCGCCAGGATCTGCTGGTCTTCCGGCGGCTTCACCAGCGGAACCTTGTAATTTGTCATCTGCCGGTCCAGACGCCGGATGACTTCGGATGTGATGTCAAGTCCGTCAACGCTGTCGGCCATCGCGGATTTATCGATCACGGCGCTGGCACCGCGCTCGAGCATGATCGCATGCACCACCGATTTGACCGCCGCGAAGTAAGCGTGCCCGGCAACGATCTCGCCGCCATGGACGAGATTTTCGCGGTCCTGCATTTTTTTCTGGTGGGCCGCCTGTCTCTGCTGGAGCGCAAGGTTCTTTCTGGCTCGCACGTCGGCGGGCAGCGACGCCGATTGGCTCTGGAAGGCGTCCATCTCCTTCCGAAGTGCAACATCTTCGGGTCCGAGATCGTCCTGGATCTTGTTTTCGTCGGCCATGATCTGAGCTCGAATAGTGGTTCCGAGCTTCGAGCCGTTCATGACTGCGTGACGGTCGACAAAGAGAATAGTCGTACCCAGGCTGCTCGCCGGTAGCGCTGCACGCGGACACAGCAACACAGCCGCGAGCGCCGCGACACTCGCGCCTTTTCTAAGTTTGGTCATTGGTTCGGCATCGCCCCTTGATTCGAATCCGCAGCAGTGCTGCGCCGGTTATTCGGAGAATACTACGTTGGCAGGCCGGGAGAAACCTTCCATCGTCCGTAAGGCTCTTGACCAAAATCCTGGATGCGCTTGCGGACCTCGCACTCCCTGATCCGCATGAAGGCACGGGCGAGTCGGAGGCCCCGTTCGCTTCGACCCTGATCCCTCGCAAGGGATGCCACACCGGGCGCGTTGACGACAAGGGCCATGGACAGCGCTTCAGTACACCACCACGCTCCGGATCGATTCGCCCTTCGCCATCAGATCGAAAGCGTCATTGATCCTCTGGAGCGGCATGGTGTGGGTGATCATCTCGTCGATGGCGATTTTCCTGTCCATGTACCAGTCGACGATCCGCGGCACATCGGTGCGGCCGCGCGCGCCGCCGAAGGCCGTCCCCTTCCAGACGCGGCCGGTGACCAGCTGAAACGGCCGGGTCGAAATCTCTTTGCCGGCGGAAGCGACACCGATGATGACCGACGTGCCCCAGCCGCGGTGGCAGCATTCCAGCGCCTGACGCATTGTGTCGGTATTACCGATGCATTCGAAGCTGTAATCCGCGCCACCCTTCGTGAGTTCGACAAGGTGTCCGACCAGGTCGCCCTGCACCTCCTTTGGATTGACGAAATGCGTGAGGCCGAGCTGCCGCGCCAGCGCCTCGCGCGCGGGATTGACGTCGACGCCCACGATCATGTCCGCACCGGCGATGCGCGCACCCTGCACGACGTTGAGCCCGATACCGCCGAGGCCAAAGACGACTACGTTCGCGCCCGGGTCGACTTTCGCGGTGAAGATCACGGCGCCAATCCCGGTCGTCACGCCGCAGCCGATGTAACAGATCTTGTCGAACGGCGCGTCGTCGCGGACCTTTGCGAGCGCGATCTCCGGCAGCACAGTGTAATTCGCGAAAGTGGAGCAACCCATGTAATGGAAAATGGGCCTGCCGTTTTTCGAAAAGCGACTCGTGCCGTCGGGCATCAGACCTTTGCCCTGCGTGGCGCGGATCGACGTGCAGAGATTGGTTTTGTGGCTCGTGCACGATTTGCACTGCCGGCATTCCGGCGTGTAAAGCGGAATGACGTGATCACCCTTTTTCAGCGTCTGCACGCCGGGTCCCGCATCGACAACTATGCCGGCACCCTCATGTCCCAGGATGCAGGGAAACAACCCCTCGGGGTCTGCACCCGAAAGCGTGTATTTGTCGGTATGACAAATACCGGTCGCTTTGATCTCGACGAGTACTTCGCCTTCTTTCGGCCCCTCGAGATCGACTGTTTCGATCGACAAAGGCTTGCCTGCTTCCCAGGCCACCGCCGCACGCACCTGCATTGAATTGTCTCCTTCAGGCATTTTCGCGCAGAACGGCAGTCCGATCGGGACGCGACAATGCGTTCGCGCTAATAAAAAGGAGCCGGCGCCTAAACGCCGGCGGCGATTCTACAAGCAGGACGGCCTTCAGCGATTCCAAACCACCCGCGAAAAAAGGCTGTTCCAGGAAGCGCGAACTGTTTTCCGTCCAAGCCGGGACATCTATGCCGATCTCGCGCGCCAGGTGCTCGGCGATCGCGGCCAGATAAGCGTCCTTCACTCCGCCAATTCGATTGGGTTCGATTTTAATCGCCTGGCAGCGTTTGGCCTGAGTCATGGTCTGCCATTCGTCAAGAAACTCTGCGACCGCCGGATCGAAGGGTTGCGATCCAAGCATCGTGCGTTCTGCTATTTCGAAAACGCTTTGTGGACGGAGTTGCGGCATGCACTATTTTCCGGATATTGGCGCCTGTCCGAAAATCTCTTCGATGCCGAACCGCGTCTTCGGTGGAATTTGCCCCGAAGGATAGTAGCGCGCAACCACGTTTAGCGCCTCACCGGCAGTTCGGATGCCCAGGAATTCCCCGATCTTCCGTATATCCGCGAGGTCTCCCGACTCGTCGACGGCTCGTGCCCGCATGGCCAGGCATTTCATCGCGAACAGATAGGAGGGCGAAGCCACGAAGATTCGCAAGCCAGCCCTCTCATCGGGTGGATAGGTTCTGAATAGATGCTTGGAATCCGTTTCTGCGTCGCTGCGACTCAGGAAGCCCTTCACACCGTCATTCAGCCAGTTTTCCGGCCAGCCAAACTCCGAAGCAATGATGCTCGCAGCGCGTCGGACGAATGATCTGTCAGCTTCGAAAACTGCGTCGACGTCGCGTGTGGCGACGCGATGAGGCAGGGTAAGAACCAATGCAGCGCCGCCATAAATAGAAATTTCAACGATTCGTTCTTCGTCCGCCGCCAATTCTCCAAGCCGTTCGAACGCCTTTTCGAGGATCGAACGATCAAATGGCCTGGTGGCGTCGCTCATAAACTCTCACACATCCAATGCCGCGCGGAGCGCATTTTCCTGGATGAATTCGCGCCGCGGTTCAACGATGTCGCCCATCAGCTTCGCAAAGAGGTCGTCAGCTTCGTCGGCGTGCTCCACTTTCACAAGGAGAAGCGTGCGCGCATTGTCGTCGAGCGTCGTTTCCCACAGCTGTTCGGCGTTCATCTCGCCAAGGCCTTTGTAACGCTGCAACGCCAGCCCTTTGCGGGCCCATTCGAAAATCGCATCGAGCAGCTGGCTGGGCGCGCGAACCTCAATCGTCTCATCCTTACGTGTAAGCTTGCCAGCCTGGAGATAAGCCGCCTGCAGATCGGATGCGAGCCTGTCGAGCTTGCGCGCGTCGGCGCTCGATATCACCGCGCCATCGATGGCAACGGTTTCGCGCACGCCCCGCACTTCGCGCCAGAATTTCAGGCCGCCATCGGGTGTCGGTTCGCCGTGCCAGCCTTGTTCTGTTTCATCGGAAAGCTGGTCGAGACGGCGCGCGATGTAAGTCGCGGTATCGGCGGCGCGCGTTGCGTCGGCGAGAACTTCCGGATTGAGCGCGCCCGCAATTGCCGCCTGCTCGAGGAGAAATCGCGGATAGTGGCGAGGAAAGCCGTCGAGCGCCGCAACAGCCGCGCGTGCTTTCGTTACCAAAGCATCGAAATCCGCACCGGCCACCGTTTCACCCGTATGCAGCGTGAACACAGCGTTCGAGGATCCTTCCCCGATCAGATATTGGGTAAGTTCGCGCTCGTCCTTCAAATAGCGTTCGGATTTCCCGCGCGTCGCCTTGTAGAGCGGCGGCTGGGCGATGAAGACGTGACCCCGTTCGATCAGCTCGTGCATCTGGCGATAGAAGAAAGTGAGCAGCAGCGTGCGGATATGGGCTCCGTCGACATCGGCATCGGTCATGATGATGATTTTGTGGTAGCGCAGCTTGTCGGGATTGAACTCCTCGCTGCCAATGCCGGTGCCCAGGGCCGTGATCAGAGTCGCAATTTCCGCATTGGAGAGCATCTTGTCGAAGCGCGCGCGTTCGACATTCAAGACTTTTCCGCGCAGGGGCAGAACGGCTTGGTTCTCGCGATTGCGGCCCTGTTTGGCGCTGCCACCGGCCGAATTTCCTTCGACAATGAATATCTCGCATTTCGCCGGGTCGCGCTCCTGGCAATCGGCGAGTTTGCCGGGCAGGGACATGCCGTCGAGCGCGCCCTTGCGCCGTGTAAGTTCGCGTGCCTTGCGCGCCGCTTCGCGGGCCGCCGCGGCTTCGATCACTTTGCCTACGACGGCGCGCGCTTCGTTGGGATGTTCTTCGAACCAGATGCTCAGCTGCTCGTAGACGGTGCTCTCCACGGCCGGCCGTACTTCCGACGAAACAAGTTTGTCCTTTGTCTGCGAGCTGAATTTCGGATCCGGTACCTTCACGGAAAGGACGCAGGTCAAGCCTTCACGGCAGTCGTCGCCGGTAAGAGCGACTTTCTCTTTTTTTCCCTGGGCGGATTCTTCCGCGTATTTTGTCACCACGCGGGTAAGCGCGGCGCGGAAACCGGCAAGATGGGTGCCGCCATCGCGCTGCGGAATGGTGTTCGTGAAGCAGAGCATGCTCTCGTGATAGGAATCGTTCCACATCAGCGCCGCTTCGATGATAATGGATTCGCGCTCGCCTCTGATAAAGACCGGTGCGGCGATCAGCGGTGTCTTGGCGCGGTCGAGATAACGTACAAAAGCTTCGATGCCGCCTTCATAGTGGAGCGTGACTTCCTTCTTCTCCACGCCGCGCAAATCGGCGAGTACGATGGTCACACCCGAATTGAGGAAGGCAAGCTCGCGCAGCCGGTGTTCGATGGTGGCGAAATCAAACTCCGTCTTCGTGAATGTTTTGGAGCTTGGAAGAAACGTTACTTCCGTGCCGCGGCGGTCTTTCGTTTCCCGGATTTCCCGCAAAGGCGCTTCCGGATCGCCGTCGCGGAAGCGCATGTAAAACTCACGGTCGTTCCGCCAGACGCGCAGGTCGAGCCATTCGGAAAGTGCGTTGACAACCGAAACACCGACCCCGTGAAGGCCGCCGGAAACCTTGTAGGCGCTCTGCTCGAACTTCCCGCCGGCATGCAACTGCGTCATGATGACTTCGGCAGCAGAGACGCCTTCTTCCGAATGGATGTCGGTCGGGATGCCGCGGCCATTATCACGCACCGTGCAGGACCCGTCGGGGTTCAGCGCGACATCGACGCGGTCGGCGTGACCCGCAAGAGCCTCGTCGATGGCGTTATCGACAACCTCATAGACCATATGGTGCAGACCGGAGCCATCATCAGTGTCGCCGATATACATGCCCGGTCTTTTGCGCACGGCATCCAGGCCCTTGAGTACCTTGATCGACTCAGCGCCGTATTCATTCGGTTCCGGTACGGCAGGAGTAATAGCCATCAGTTGCCACTCGTCTCAAAAGGAATTGTTTCTGCGATTGCCATCGGCATCGGGTCTCTGCTCGGGTTGTGATTAGTTTTGGCGGGCAAACTGTCCCGCTTCGACCAGGAATATATCGGCGCGGGAGCGCAGATTTTCAAACAGCGACAGGTCGGTGCCCGTAAGCCAGGCTTGTGCGCCAAGCGCCAGGATTTCCTCGAACAGAGCCGTTCTGCGCCGGACATCGAGATGGGCTGCGATTTCGTCGAGCAGAAGAAGGGGCGCATGGCCGTCCCGGATTGCAGCGAGTTCGCGGGCATTGGCCAGCACGATGGAAATCAGGAGTGCCTTCTGCTCGCCGGTCGAACACTCGCGCGCATCCATCCGCTTTTCGGTATGGCGCGCGGCGAGATCGCTGACATGCGGCCCGACCGTTGTGCGCCGTGATTCCGCATCGCGGATGCGGGCGGATGCGAGATTTGCTTTCTGGATTTCCGCGGCCTGGTCGCCCATTTCGGCAACGAGTCTGTCGGTTTCGCCTTCGAGCGCGAGTTGCGCGGCGGGAAATACGCCTATCTGTTCACGCCGGCGCAACGAGACATTCAGGCGTTCCACGACACGTGCGCGCGCCACCGCAATTTCGACCCCCGCTTCCGCCATTTCCTTTTCGAGAGCCGAAAGCCAGCCCGGATCGCGCGGTCCCAGGCGCAGCAGCCGCGCGCGCTCGCGCATCGCCTGTTCGTAGCGCAGGCTGCGCCGCGCATGTGCAGGATCGAAACCGAGCACGAGACGGTCGAGAAAACGCCGCCGCGCGCTCGCGCTGTCGCTGAACAGTCTGTCCATCGCCGGCGTCAGCCACACCATCTGCACAATTTCGGCGAGGTCCGCCGAGTTCTGCGCCGGTGCGCCGTTGAGATGGACTTCGCGCCGTTCCGATCCGGCGCCGGATACAAGCCCGGTCCCGATGTCGTAAGTTTCGTTGTTGCGCTCGACGGTAGCGGTCACGGCCCATAGTACATCGCTTGCCGCCGCCTGGGGCGCCTTGCGCGTATGTTCGCAGAGCTGTGCGCCGCGCAGGCCGCGCCCGGGCGACAGGAGCGAGATGGCATCGAGCAGATTTGTTTTGCCGGCGCCGTTGGCGCCTGCCAGCACCACAGGACGTCCGCTCAGTACAAGCTCCGCGCGGGCGTAGGAACGGAAATTGGCAAGCGCCAACTGTGTCACCGCCAGCAGCGGACGACGAGGCGAAGAGGTTTCGAAACTCTGATGAAGCGCGTGCGTCAAACTCAGACCCGCATGGGCATGAGAACGTAAAGCGTGCCGCCGTCTTCGGTATCTTCAATGAGCGTCGGCGAGCCCGCGTCGGAAAGCAGGAAACGAATCTCCTTGCCGCCGATCTGATTTGTAATATCGAGCAGATAGCGGGCATTGAAACCGATATCGAGGGAGCCTGCGCTGTAAGACGCGCCAAGCTCTTCGGTTGCCGTGCCCGAATCCGGGTTGATGACCGACAGCGTCAGCCGGTCCTGCGCAAGACTGAGCTTCACGGCCCGCGTCTTGTCGGCGGAAATCGTCGAAACGCGATCCACGGCCAGCGAGAATTCGCGCGAGTCGAGTGACAACGACTTGTCGTTTGCGGACGGAATGACGCGTTGATAGTCCGGAAATGTGCCATCGATGAGCTTCGATGTCAGCTCCACGCCATCGGTGGTGAACTGGATCTTTGTGTCGGAAAGCGAGACATCGATTGCACCATCCGTGTCGTCGAGCAGGCGCCGCAATTCGGCAATCGTTTTGCGCGGTACGATGGCGCCGGGCATGTCGGCCGCGCCGTCCGGAAGCTCGATCTGGAAGCGTGCGAGCCTGTGTCCGTCGGTCGCCACAGCGCGCATCTCGCCCTTGCCGTCGCCCTCTTTATGGGCGTGTACGTAGATGCCGTTGAGATAGAACCGCGTTTCTTCCGTCGAAATCGCAAAGCGTGTCTTGTCGATGAGGCGCTTGAGATCGTTCGCCTGCAGGCGGAACCGGAAGGGGAGGGCGCCCGCGGTCATTTGCGGGAAATCCTCTTTCGGCAGACAGGCGAGTTCGAAACGGACGCTGCCCGCGGAGATGGCGAGCCGCCCGCCTTCGGCGGAGAGCAACTCCACCTGCACCTGCGCGCCGTCCGGAAGTTTGCGGACGATGTCGTAGAGCATGTGCGCCGGCGCCGTCGCCGCGCCATTGCGGATCACGTCGGCGGTGAGCGTTTCCACGATCTCCATATCGAGATCGGTTGCCGTCAGCTTGAGCCGGCTTTTGCCGGCGTCGATCATCACATTGGAGAGAATGGGAATGGTGTTGCGCCGTTCGACCACGCTCTGGACATGGTTCAGCGCCTTCAGGAAGGCGCTGCGTTCGATGGTGACTTTCATGACCCTGCGCTTGGAAAATATGGCTGCGAATGATGGATGTCGCCGGCCTGTTCAGGGCCGTCGAAACCCTCCGATGCCTGAAGCCCCACGGAGTGGTGATTCCAGCGGAAAACTATAGCAGGGCGGACGCCGCGCGAAAACACCGTCGGAGCGAGAAATGGCCCTCCGGATCGACCGGAGGGCCAAGCATGGACAGGCTATTTTTCGGGGGCCAGGACGCGCTTCAGGAACTCGATTTCCTGCGCGAAAGTAGGATCCTCCTCGCAGAGTGCGGCGATGCGCCGGCAGGCGTGGAGGACCGTCGTGTGGTCGCGTCCACCGAACCGGCGGCCGATTTCGGGCAATGAGCGCTCCGTAATGGTGCGCGCCAGGAACATCGCCACCTGCCGTGGCCGCGCTACGCGGCGGCCGCGTTGCGCGGATTGAAACTCGCGCGGATCGAGTTTGTAGAAATCGGCGATCTTGCGCTGGATATCCTCGATCGAAACGCGGCGGGCTCCCGTCCGGCTGAGGATCGTACTGACTGCGGCATTGAGCGCAACCGGGCTCTGCGTGAGACCGACATGGACCGTCAGATTGTTGAAGTAGCCGAGCAGGTCGCGCGGCGTTGCCTCGTCCATATCGGCGATGCGCGTCAGGGCCTCGTCCGGAATGGTCACGCTTGAATGTTTCTTGCAGTAGTCTTCGGCACGCGCCTTCAGAATCGCAAGACGCGTGTTGCGTTCCGGTTTTTCGATCGTGGTGACGATGCCGCCCGAAAGACGCGAGCGCACATCCGCACCCAGATTTTCGAGCATGGATGGCGGTCTGTCCGCGGCGATGACGAGCTTGCGCCGGAGATCGGCATAGGCATTCAGCGTGTGCAGGAATTCTGAGAGGGTGGCGGAGCTGCGGCACAGGTGCTGCAGATCGTCGATCAGCAAAATGTCCGCGGCCCGCAGCTCCTCCTTGAAACCAAGCGTGTCCCGCCGCCCCAGAGCGCCAAGGAATTGCCGCATGAAGTCTTCGGCGCCGAGGAGCAGGGCGCGCCGGCCCCGCGCAGCGCACGCATGCGCAATCGCGTTCAAAAGATGGGTTTTGCCGAAACCGAAACTGCCATGGATGTAGAGGACGGAAATTCCGTCGGCATCGTCTTCTGCAAAACTGCGTGCTGCCCGCACGGCAACCGCATTGGATGCGCCTTCGACGAAGCTGTCGAAGGAAAGAAGCGGATCGGGCCTGCGGGAAAAAAGCGACCTCTCGGCCGGTCCTGACGGCGCCGGGGACGCAGACGGACGAACGGCTATGGCTGCCGGCTCAAGCACCTGCTCATTGACGGCAAGCGCGCCACCAATCCGCGGCGCCTCGCCGGTCGCGAGCACGATCGTCAGAGAGGCCGGGTTTCCGCCTTCGGCGCGCAAGGCCTTTTCGATGCGGCCGGCATAGTGATTGGCAACCCAATTCCGGACAAACGGGCGTGCCGCGCCCAGTTTGATCTCATCCTTGCTGAAATCCAGCAATGTCAGCTTCGATATCCAGGCGTCGAACGTAGCGCCGCCGAGCTCGCGGCGCAGCCTGTCGCGCGCCGCAGGCCAGATGGCAAGCCAGTCGGGAGTTCTCTTCAGTGGTTGCGTCATCCCCGTGCCCTCGGAATTGACCGGAACAGCTTGCATTCCGGCTCCCCCATTTGGGAAAATTGTCGGTACTCTTCCCTTTACTTCGCTCGTCTTGTGTTGCGCTTCGAGGACGCGCTCCTTGACTTCAACTCTGCCGCCAGGGAAGTCCCGCGGCCTTCCAGCCATTGCTCATTCCTCTGTGCCCCGCGGCATCCATATCGCCTTCAAATCCGCCTTCGACGTTAAATGCACGATGGAACCCGGCAGCCGTCATCGCGATTGCCGCAGCCCGCGAGCGCGCGCCCGAACGGCAGACAAAAAACACGGGCGTCTCCACGTCTGCTCCGCTGCTTTTGAGGCGCTCGCTCACGTTGCGTACAAACTCCGGATTGGGCGACATCCGGGGAAATTGCTGCCACTCCACTCTGTGAAGCTCACGGCCAAGGCTCGAGACGTCCGCCGTACCGACGAACAGCCATTCGGCGGTTGTCCGCACGTCGACAAGTTGAGCTTTGGGATCCTGCTCCAGATGCTTCCATGCCTGCGCCGGACTGACATCACCCGCATATCCATTCAAGTTTTTAACAGAACTCACCGTTCCCTCCGGCCAAAGCTTTCCCGTCAGCACAAATAAAAGCGCTGTAAAACTTGAATAAAACCGTGAAATTAAACGTGCTCAACCAGAGGCAATAGCGGCCGTCAGGGCTCCAAACTGCCGTCTATTTTACGCTTACTTCAGCTCGTCTGGCTGTATTCTACCCCGATCGGCGCCACCAGCCCGGAAAGCATACACGGACCATGAGGGTTTTCAAGTCGCTGATTCGTGATTGTGGCAGTTCCATGACGTGCTGTAGGCCATTGCTTTGTAACGACAAAATCGGATTCGCGGCAATTAAGTTTCGCGCGCCGTGTGAAACTTTTTCCCATCTTCGCGACCTTATTAACTGTCCGACTACGAGGAAAAAAAAGCCATTATTCAAAAGGACTTAGTATGGGCACAAAAAAAACTGGAAGCTTCGTCAACGGCTTAGCCGGGCAGCTTCGCTGCCCGCTTTGTGAGCCGCGAAACCTTGCGGCTGGCCGTGTTTTTGTGAACCACGCCTTTGCCGGCGCCCCGCATCAACTCAGGCTCCGCGACCTTCAAGGCTTCAAGGGCCGCCTTCTTGTCTCCAGCCGTCAGCGCCTCTTCCACCTTCCGCGTGAAGGTGCGGATGCGGCTCTTGCGGGCATGGTTGCGCGCCGTGCGTTTTGCATTTTGGCGCACGCGCTTCTTGGCGGAGGCGATATTCGGCATTGGGCTTCTCGTCCTGATTGGAAAGGGGGCGGTTCTTAGCTTGCGGCCGGGCTTGCGGTCAATGCGGCGCCTGCGTCAGCGGTTCTTGAAATCCGGCTTCCGCTTCTCGGCGAAGGCGGCCATGCCTTCCTTTTGATCCTCCGTCGCGAACATCGCATGAAAGACGCGCCGCTCGAAATGGATGCCTTCGGCCAAAGTGGTTTCATAGGCGCGGTTGATTGTCTCCTTGGTCATCATCACGACCGGCACCGACTGGGCTGCAATTTTCTCCGCCGCTTTGGCCGCTTCCGCGAGCAGATCGGCAAGCGGCACGACGCGGCTCACCAGGCCCGCGCGCTCGGCTTCGTCCGCTTCCATGTTGCGTCCCGTCAGGCACATCTCCATGGCCTTGGACTTGCCGACGAAACGCGTCAGCCGCTGCGTCCCGCCGATACCCGGCATCACGCCGAGGTTTATCTCGGGCTGGCCGAATTTCGCATTGTCGGCTGCGATGATGAAATCGCACAGCATGGCAAGTTCGCAGCCGCCGCCGAGCGCATAGCCCGCCACGGCGGCGATTATGGGCTTGCGGATCGCCGCGATGCGGTCTCCGGCATCCGCGAAGAAATTCGTTCGGTACATATCCATATAGGATTTGGCCGCCATCTCCTTGATGTCGGCCCCGGCCGCGAAAGCCCGCTCGGATCCCGTCAGCACGATGGCGTGAAGGTTGTCGTCGGCGTCGACGGCCTCCATCGCATGGACCAGTTCGCGGAGCAGATCGGAGTTGAGCGCGTTGAGCGCCTTGGGGCGGTTGAGCATGATCGTCACAACCGCGCCCTCCGTCTGCACGAGGATGTTCTGGTATTCCATGTCCCGTCTCCGATGCTGGCGGGGCATCCCTTGCGCGGGTGCAGGTGCGAAGGCAAGCGGATTCATTCTTCGCGCGGCCGTCCCCGCAGACGCTTGAGATTGCCTCGCGCCGACTTGTTCTCGCGGCGTTGTTTCTTGCTTGCGAGCGGCGGGCGGGTTTTCCATCGCGGGCGCGGCGGCGTTGCGGCTTCGCGCAACAACGCGACAAGACGCAGACGCACGTCTTCGCGGTTTCGTTCCTGGCTGCGATAACGCCGTCCCGTCAGGATCAATTCTCCTGATTTCGAAAGCCTTCGGCCTGCAGCAAGGCGCGCACGCAAATCTTCGGGAAGCGATGGCGAATGCGCCACATCGAAACGCAGCTGCACGGCGCTGGCGACTTTATTGACATTCTGCCCGCCGGGACCGGAGGCAAGAATGAAACCCTCGACAAGCTCGTCCTCGTCGATCGCGATATCGTCGGTGATGGAAATCTTCGCCATGGCGCGTGCTTTTCGCATGCGACCACGGGGGCGATCAAATAGGATGCCGAACAATAATTCCGGAGCAGCCCATGGAAACATTCGAAGGGGGGTGTGCATGCGGCGCGGTGCGTTACCGGCTCGCGTCGCGGCCGATGTTCGTACATTGCTGCCATTGCCGCGATTGCCAGCGTCAGACGGGCAGCGCCTTCGTCATCAATGCGATTATCGAATCCGCCCGGATCGAACTGCTCTCAGGCGCGCCGGAGCCTGTCGGCGTTCCCACAGACAGCGGGCGTCCCCATGACGTTTATCGCTGCCCGGACTGCCGCACGGCACTCTGGAGCGATTACGGCGGCCGGCCGCAACTGCGTTTCGTGCGTGTCGGCACGCTGGACGAGCCCCATGCGCTGCGGCCCGACGTACATATCTTCACGCGCTCGAAGCTGCCCTGGGTCGGCTTGCCTGCGGATACGCCGGCTTATGAAATCTACTACGACATGAAGTCGCTATGGCCCGCCGAAAGCCTCACCCGCCGCAAGGCGATCCTCGGTTAGAAAACTTGGCACGGAGCCGCAGAGAAGATAAACTCACAGAGCACAAAGGGCACGAAGAACTATTGCGCGCCTCGCGCGCGAAGAAACCGCACGCCCTCCGGTGCGCAATCTAATTTTTTCCTTCGTGCTCTTTGTGGCGAGTTTTTCTTCTGCGGTTCCGTGCCTCCGCGCGAGCCCTTACTAAGCCGCTTTCGCCACCGCCGGGCGGTTGTTGGTGCGGGCGCCGTAGCCGGGGGAGTCTTTGGTGAACAGGTTCTTCAGCGCGCGGTCCACGAATTCGGCATTGAACTGGGGCGAGGTGCCACGGAATTTGCACGCCGCCCGCACCTGGTCGACGATGAATTTCGGCTGGTAGCTCGCCAGTGGAAAGTCGTTCTTCTCGCGCAGCTCGGTGATGACGTACTGCGCCATCTCGTCCGCATCTTCGAATCCCGCGCCCTTGGCGACGGCACGAAAAATTTTGCGGTAGTCATCCTTCGCGGGCGCTCCGATTTCGATCTTGTAAGGAATGCGGCGCAGGAAGGCCGGATCCATCAATTCGCTCGGCGCCAGATTGGTCGAGAAGATCACCAGTTCGTCGAACGGCAGGGAAAAGCTTTTGCCCGTATGCAGCTTGAGGAAATCGACGCGGCTTTCCAGCGGCACAATCCAGCGGTTGAGCAACGCCTCGGGCGAGACGATCTGGCGTCCGAAATCGTCGATGACGAAGATGCCGCCGAGTGCCTTGATGTGCAGCGGCGCCTCGTAGAACTTCGCTTGGGCGTTGAAGCTCAGATCGAGCATTTCGAGCGTGAGTTCGCCGCCCGTCACGATGAACGGCCGCTTGCACGGCACCCAGCGTTTGTCGACATCCTCGCGGCGCAGCGTGCCCGGCCGGTTCGGATTGACCGGTGGAATTTGTTTGTGCGTGCCCTGGTCGAACAGCTTGATGATCTGGCCTTCGACCTCGATGCAATAGGGGATGTAGACGACGTCGCGGAACATGTCGCCGACCTTTTCGGCGACCGTCGTCTTGCCGTTGCCGGGCGGCCCGTAAAGCAGGATGGAGCGGCCCGAATTGATGGCGGGGCCGATCTCCTGCACGAAATCTTCCGCAATGATCATTTTGGCGAACGCGCCGTCGATCGCGGCGCGGTCGACGCGCTCATTGGCGATGGCCTGGCGTGCTACGCGCTCGACATAGGCTGTGAGCGGCACCGGCGCCGGCCCGATATACTGGTTCAGCGCCATCGCCTCCTGGGCCCATTGCTTGCCCCGGTCGGTAAGCGCGTAACGCAACTCCGAGACCGCGCGGTGGCCCGAGGACCCCAGCACATTGACGAGCTTGCGGTCCTTTGCCTGGTCGAGCAGCTGCTGCATGGCGAGCGGCGGCAATTTAAGCAGTTCGATCAGCAGCGAAGGCGTCTCGAGGCTGTTCGCATACATCGCCTTCGTCAGGAGATTGAGCAGGTCGGCCAGCGCGATCCCGGTCTCTTCCAGCGAGCGCGGTGCAAGCGGCGTGGAATGCAGGACTTCGTCGAGATCCTCCGGCCGCAATCTGCCGAGCGCGACGAGGTTTTCGCCCAGCCTTCCGCCTTCCTGGCGCTGGCGTTCCAGCGCCTCGGCCAGATCCTCGGGGGTGACGAGCCCCTGGGCAACGAGAATGTCGCCTAACTGCATGCCGATGGTCCCCGGTTTTTGTTACAGCCATGTAATTCCAGCGGAAGTGAAGGGCGAGTTTTTTTAACAGGGGGACTAAGAAATCATCCGCATTTGGCTTAACTGCGAATCCACGAGGCCGCTAAATTTCGAGGAAAATTTGCCGCTTATTTCGCGCCGCATTCCCCGCCGCGCAACGACCGGTATATTGCGGGTCGCCGGAGTTTTCGCGGAGTTGCATATGCCATTGCCGAGATTCGCAGTCATGACCGCATCGCTGATGCTTCTCGCGGTGTCGGGAACGCCTTTTGCGCTGGCAGCGGCGCCGCCCAATTCATCCGCCGGCGACATTCCCGCCAAATTCATCCGGCCCGAGTCGCAGAACGATTACATCAAGCGTGTCGAGATGATTCCCATGCGCGACGGCGTGAAGCTCTACACCGTGATCGTCATTGGAAAGAACACGAAGCACGCGCCGATCATCCTCACGCGCACGCCCTACAACGCCAAGAAACGCGCCGAACGCAACGACAGCCCGTCGATGCTTTCGCTGCTCCCGCTTGCCGACGAGGATTTCGTGCGCGCGGGTTACATCCGCGTCTATCAGGACGTTCGCGGCAAATATGGTTCCGGGGGCGTCTATGAAATGACACGCCCGGCGCGCGGTCCGTTCAACCACAGCAATACGGACGACACGACCGACGCCTGGGATACCGTCGACTGGCTGGTGAAGAACATTCCCCAGTCCAACGGCAACGTCGGCATGATCGGCTCGTCCTATGAGGGCTGGACGGTGGTGATGGCGCTGCTTGGTCCGCATCCGGCGCTGAAGTCGGCGGTGCCGGAAAGCCCGATGGTCGATGGCTGGATGGGCGACGACTGGTATCATTACGGCGCCTTCCGCAATCCCAATCTCGATTACTTCGCCAGCCAGACCGAGCAGACGGGCGAGGGCAAGGATGTTCCGCGCGCCGCCTACGACGACTACGAGACCTTCATGAATGCGGTCTCGCCGTCAGGCGTGGCGAAAGCCAATGGCTTCGATCAGCTGCCGCTGTGGAACAGGTTCGTATCGCATCCGGCCTATGATGCCTATTGGCAGGATCAGGATCTCGTCCGCAAACTCGTGGCCCATCCCTCCAATGTTCCGACGCTCTGGGAGCAGGGTCTGTGGGATCAGGAGGACATGTGGGGCGCCAATCATTCCTTCGCGGCGCTCAAAGCGGCTGGCCATGAATCCAGCAACTGGCTGGTCATGGGCCCGTGGTTTCACAGCCAGGTCAATCGGGAGGGATGGAATCTCGGCCCTTTCAAATGGGACGGCGACACCGCGGCGCAATTCCGGCATGACATGGTGTTGCCGTTCTTCAATCAATATCTGAAGGGCGGTCCCGCCGCCGGCCTCGCGCGCGCGATGATCTACAATCCGGTCGAGAATCACTGGCAGAAATTCGCCGACTGGCCGGCAGCTTGCGAGAAAGGCTGCGCGCGTGGCCTGAAGCCGCTTTATCTGCAGGCGGAATCGGGCCTCGGCTTCGGCAAACCCGGCGCGAATGGCGGAAGCGATTCCTATGTCTCCGATCCCGCAAAACCGGTGACCCATCTGCCGCGGCCCGTGCGGTTCTCCGACACCGATGTCTGGCGCACCTGGCTGGTGCGCGACCAGCGCTTTGTCGACAATCGGCCCGACGTGCTGAGCTATGAAACACCGGTTCTCACCGCGCCGGTGAAGCTCCAGGGCGCGCCGGTAGCCGACATCGTCGCCGCGACCACCGGCACCGACGGCGATTTTGTCGTCAAGCTGATCGATGTCTATCCGCCGGAATATCCCAGCCAGCCCGAGCTGGGCGGTTATGAACTGCCCATCGGCACCGACATTTTCCGCGGCCGTTATCGCGCGAGTTTCGAGCATCCCTCGCCGATCCCCGCGAACACGCCCCAGCATTATCGCTTCACGCTGCCCAACGCGAACTACATATTCCGGCCCGGCCACAGGATCATGGTGCAGATCCAGTCCACGCTGTTCCCGCTCTACGACCGCAACCCGCAGACTTATGTCGACAATCCGCTGTTCGCAAAGCCGGCGGACTATCGCAAGGCAACGATCACAATCCTGCACTCGGCGGATCATCCAAGCGCGGTCTGGCTGCCGGTTGTGCCGTGAATGGTACGGCGACGCCTGTTTTCAGGCTGGAACCAAAATCACAGCCATGCCCGAGTATGGTTGCTGCCGGAAATGTTTCTTCCCGACATTTGCGAACCGGCGCCTCGCACGCCGCGGTCCGGCCCGCAGACCGGCCCGGAGGTTGGAGAGCAAGTCGGAGAGCCAACAGTCTTTGATATGATGATTTCGGCTAACGCCGGTCCTGCCAGCGAATTCAATCCTTCCCGGATAACGGCGTCAGCAGCACGGTGAGTTGGATTTCCTCGCCGTCGTCGCAGGAACGTGCCGCGACATCGTCCAGTTCGTCGAGCAATGTGTTGAGGCGGGCGATTTTCTGTTTGTCCACGCGCAGAAGGTAGAAGCGCACCATCGCGTTGCGACGCTCGCCGTCGAATACCGGGTTTCCTCGTTCCATAGCAGCCGAGAAGGTTCTCGCACTTGCTTCGGCGACACGCAGCACCGCGCGGCCATAGGTTTTTTTGCCGGCGCGCGTCTTCACGACCTCCGCCGAAGAAAGATAGTCCGCGACCATGGCATAGACTGCCTCGGGGCGCCGCGGACCTTTCCGCTGTCCGGTCACGCGCAGCAGGCCGATCTCCTCCATCTGTTTGATATGATGATAGAGCGACGTGACGGGGCGGCCCATGCGATCCGCAAGTTCGCGCGCGGTGGCCTGCCTGTCGATCTCCAGCCGCTGCACGATCGCGAGCCTTATGGGCGATGTCAGACTTTCGAGCTGGGCCTGGGTGAGAAAGTGTTTCCGGGGCATGGTTGCGCACTCCAATAATTCAATATACTGTCATTTTTTGAATAATCAAAAAGGGAATGCGATGATGGGGCGGAGCGGAATTTTGATCGGACTGCTTTCGCTCCTGACGGCGGCCGGTTGCGGCGCAAGCACGGCAGCGGAGCCCACGCAACTGTCGCCTCCGCTTGCGGAGAAAATCGATACCGACGTGGCCAGGGCGCTTCATCGTTTCGAATCGCCCGGCGCCGCCGTGATGGTCGTGCGGGGCGGACATGCTGTTTTTGTGCGGGCCTATGGCATGCGCGATCCCGCGCGCAAACTGCCGGTCCGTACCGATACCTGTTTCGAGATCGGCTCCATCACCAAGCAATTCACCGCGGCTGCCATTCTCCAGCTGCAGGAAGCGGGCAAGCTCCAGATCGACCGGCCGCTCGCCGACTATCTTCCAGGCGCGCCGCACGCAAAGGACGTCACGCTGCGCGAGATGCTGACGATGACGAGCGGGCTGCATGATTATCTAGACGGCTCGGGCGCCGCCATGGAACGGCTCATGGGCAGCCCTGCTTCCTACCGTGAAATCGTCGCGCGGATTGCGCCCCTGCCGCTGGACTTTCCGCCGGGCAGCAAATGGTCCTACTCGAACACCAACTATCTCCTGCTCGGCAGGGTGATCGAAACAGTTTCCGGCGAGGCCTATCGCGATTATCTGCAGCATCATTTCTTCGGGCCTCTCCACATGGCCGACACGCATACGACGGCGGAGGAGGGCCATGTGCCCGGTATGGCGATCGGCTATCGCCACGCGAATGGCACGCTCGAAATTGCGCCGCGTATCGATGCGAGCTGGGGTGGGGCAGCGGGCTTTCTCGTCACCACGCTCGCCGATCTCGCAAAATGGGATGCGGCGCTTCGGAACGGGAAGGTTGTTTCAAAGGCCGGCTATCGCCAGATGACGACATCGTTCATGGCGAAAAACGGCAGCGCCAATTACGGCTTCGGGTTTTTTGTCGATTCCGTCTACGGCCAGCCAAGGATCGGCCATACCGGCGGCTCGCTGGCCTTTACGACGGCGGACGAATATTTTCCGAAGCAGGATACGCGGGTCATCGCCTTCACCAATCAGGGCGACGAGACACCGGAGGCAGGCGAAGCGCTGACCAATGTCGTTTTCGCCGACCTTTACCCCGCGGTTGCCGCAAAGGCCCTGACGCCCGCGGCAGGCGAAAGTACAAACATCACGGCCGCCGTGCGCGACGCGTTCCGCGAGTTGCAGACGGGAAAAGATTATAAGCGTTTCAGCGCGCGACTCAAAGGAAAGCTTGCTGGCGGCATCGGGTCGAATTTTGTTACCGGTCTCGCTCCTTACGGCGCACCGACCGCCGCCATCTTCAAAGGCATTCGCCGGGATACGAACCAGGACTGGTACGAATATATCATGCAATTCGGGCCCGGCGTATCGCTCCCTTTCGCCGTGAGAATCGACAAGGACGGCGCCGTGGCGGGAATTTCAGTAGGATAGTGCGTGTCCCGCCGTCGCGGCCGCCCTTGAGAGCAGGCCCCCTTCCGGTCCTTCGTCAATTTCAAATTCTCAGGGAATAATCCGGGTGAGCCTGTGAAGCTATTTCTGGCATTTGGGGCAGTAGAAGCTCGACCGGCCGCTCTGCACGATGCGTTTGACGGTGCCGCTGCAATCCTTGCCGGGGAAGGGTTTTCCCCCGCGGTCGTAGACGGCGAAGCGGTGCTGGAATTCGCCGAGCGCGCCCTCGTATGGAAGGCACAGCAAAGGGATTTACCGTCACCCCAAATGGCCGGTTACGCTATCGGCGTTTTGGCGGACTACGGCTTATTTTTGAACCTCGAACGCCACGCCACCTTGCGCTTGCCGCCAATGGTGGTGGTACCGTGGGGGCGCCGTTCCTGCCGAGGAGAAGCGGTGCCTCCAAGCACAATTTCGGAGGTCGCTATTGCATGCGGAGCCAACTCTGCAGCTGTTCCGACCGTCGTCGTCAGAACGAGCAGGCTTTTTCGCCAACCCGACATCGCAGTGCTCTCGTGAGCATTAGTTGCCCGACCTGGAATTTATCAGATCCACGTGCGGGAGATTACCCGCAAAACAGATAGACATGAACTAATCGGGAGAGCACTGCGGCCACCGCGGGGGAGACGGTGGCCTGCAGGCTACTAAGGCCCATCAATCCAAGGGCTGGTGCAATCAGGCCCCACCCTTCACGCAGTTTACGTCGAAAATGATTTGCGAACCGGCCGGCGCGCCGCCACTCGGCCAGACGAAATTCCACGCCCATTCATTATATTGGGGCGGCGACAGGTCGAGGCGGGGGGCATTGGCGGTGACCAGGAAGCCATTGCCGAGCGTCGGCGTGGTCAGGACCATGAAACCACCGTTTTGAGCCGAATATCCGGACGGGCAGTCCTGATGCTCGAAGAAGTCACTCGTTCCTGTCGGAATGTTCTCCGTATCGGTTGCCTGCCAGCTATTGACCTTTTTCGCCAGGGCCGGGCCCCCTGCGGCGAATGTCAGCGTCGAGGTTGCGAGTACCAGTCCGAGAAGCAGTTTGATCGTGTTGCGCATGTTCCACTCCTGTTGCGATGTTGCCGAAGACGCGCAGCTTTTTTCCTGCTGCGATCGGGTGATCGGGTGATCACCGCGACGAGGAGAGGCTATGAGCCGCCGCGGCGGCGCGGTATGACGCTGGTCTGAAGGAATACGGAAGTTTTACTGACCGCCCGCGGCCGTGGTAAAATCCTGATTGTCTCTGCATCCCGGATTGTGATGACGAATACCCCGGAGCGGTCCGCGGCCCGGCCATCTGCCGAGCCCGGAACCGCGATCCATTTCGGACCTTTCGTGCTCGACGCGGGCGCTTTTTCATTGCGGCGCGACGGCCAATTGGTAAAGCTCGAACGTCGCCCGATGGAATTGCTGCTTCTGCTGGCCGCCAGTTCCGGACGCCTCGTCACGCGCGATCAGATCGTGGAGCGGCTTTGGGGCAGCCAGATCCATGTCGAGATCGACATGGGAATCCATACCGCCATCCGGAAGTTGCGGCGTGCGCTGGGAGACTCACGCGGCTGCATCGAAACTGTCGCGGGTAAGGGTTATCGCTTCATGCCGTCACTCTGCCCTTCCGGAAATTCTCACTTGCCATCCGATCCCGCGTCTGCGCGCTCACGAAGGGTCATCGCCGTTTTGCCATTCGACATTTTGAGTCCGTCTGCTTCTGACGCTTACATCGCCGACGGCCTTACGGATGAAACAATCGCTTCGCTTGGCAGGATCGACCCGGACCGCCTTGCCGTGATCGGCAGGATGTCGGCCATCGCCGCGCGCAGCATGGCGTGGCCGCTCGATGCCATCGGGCGCGAGCTCGGTGCCGATTACATCGTCGAAGGTTCGGTGCGGATCGAGAATGAACGGCTGCGCGTCACCTGCAAATTGATTGATGCTGCGGATCAGCGCCAGATCTGGGCCCAGAGTCTCGATGCCGAACCGTCGAGCCTGCTCGCGTTCCAACGTGAGCTTGCCACTACCATTGCCGCGCAGATTCATCTGCAGCTGGATGAAGGGCGGACCGACGTACTCAGGCGCCGTCAGACAGACAATCCCGCTGCGTATGATCAGTTTCTGCGCGGCCGTCACCTGCTTTATCAACATACGGCCGCGACCAACAAACGAGCACTCGAATGTTTCCAGCAGGCCACGGCGTGCGATCCATCCTACGCCCTCGCCTGGGCCGGCACTTCTGAAACGCTTGCCTGCAGCCCGATCAACAGCGACCTGCCCGCGGGTGCGATAGCTGCACCCGCCCGAGCCGCGGCGGCCCGCGCGCTTGCCGCGGATCCCGATCTCGCCGAGGCGCAGACAGCCATGGGCTTCGTGCAGTTCTGGCTGGATTGGGACTGGAAAGAAGCCGAGCGATCATTTCGCCGCGCGACTGAGACCGATCCTAATTACCCCGCGGCGCACAGAATGCTCGGTATCGCGCTTTCGCATCTCGGACACCACGTCGAGGCGCACGAGGCATTCACGCAGGCGCGCATTCTCGATCCGTTCCACGCACTGATTCACGCTCTCTCGGCCTTCGTGGCGTTCCAGGCGCGAGATTATTCAACAGCACTTGGGCATGCCCGTCATGCGATTGTGGTGGACCCCAATTTCTGGATTGGCCGCTTCCAGCTCGCGCAGATTTTGGCCGAAACCGGTGAAGTGGGGCAGGCCATCGAGATTCTCGAAAAGATGTGCCGCTTTCCTTCGTGCAACAGCAAAGTGCTTGCACTGCAAGGTTATTTGCTGGCTGTGAGTGGCAAAACGGAAGCGGCGCGGTCGCGACTCGCCGATCTCGCCGAAAGAGCGCGCGCGGGTTTTGTGCCGCCTTATGCCTGCGCACTGATACATTTGGGATTGAACGACGCCGAAGCCGCCTTGGCCGCGCTTCGCACCGCGCTTGAGGTGCGAGACGTGAATCTTGTCTTCCTGCCGCATGACCCAAAATGGGACCGCTTGCGGTCTGATCCGCGGTTTGCGGAGTTGATTGCGCAATGCGCCTTCGAGAAGACCAATTCGCGTCCGGTCCGGCTCCGTGCGGTCAATGGCTAGTACAATTCGGCGCATAGTATGCGGCGATTGCAGTCCGTTGGTGCGCCCTATGACAATTCTCTTGCGGACCGGCCTCGACGGTTCTCTCGAAACGAAGCGCGGACCGGCGAACCGAAATGGTATAGTGCGTGCCGGATTGGTCTTCGATTTTGAATTAGAGGCATGGAGGCTAGTGCGCATGACAAAGACAACGCGCGGCAGCCGGAGATTCGACGCCGGAGCCGGCGCGAAACTCCGCGCGACGGAAATTCCCTGCTGAGGGAATTCCTCAGGGAATATTTTCAAGAATTTGTTAGTTCGGTGGCACTCGATGTCGGGCATGTCCCGTCTTCCCTTGAGGGAGGGTCGAAATTTGCGCGGCAAATTTCGGGGAGGGGCAATGGAGGAGAAAGATTTCCTGTCTCCGTGAGTTCTGAACCTGGACAATCACTTCTGACAGCCCGGGCACCAGAAGGTCGATCGCCCGCTCTGGACGATGCGTTTGATCGTGCCGCCGCATGCTTTGCCGCGGCAGGGTTTGCCCTCGCGGTCGTAGACGGCGAAGCGGTGCTGGAATTCGCCGAGCGCGCCGTCGGTGCTGGCGAAGTCGCGCAGGCTCGAGCCGCCGGCCTTGATCGCGGCCTGCAGCACACGCCGGATGGCCTGCACGAGCCTGACAGCGCGTGCATGATTGATGCTGCGCGCGAGACGCTTCGGCGAAATGCCAGCATAAAACAGCGCCTCGCAGGCATAGATATTGCCGAGGCCGGCGATCTTTCTCTGGTCCAGCAGGGCAGCCTTGATTGGCGTCTTCCGGCCCTTCAGCGCGGCCACGAGATAATCGGCCGTGAATCTTTTCGACAGCGGCTCGATCCCGAGGCCGCGAAACAGCTTGTGCTCGCCAAGCGCGGATGTTTCGATCAGCAGCATCAGCCCGAAACGTCTGGGATCGGTGAAGATGATTTCCGCGGGCGCGTCGGTTTCCATCACGACATGGTCATGCGCACCATGCCCGGCGCCGGAAGGCGGCGTGTCATAGACGTAATTACCAAGGCGCCGCTCATGTCCTTCCGCATAGACGCTGATCCGGCCAGACATGCCGAGATGGATGACGAGGGTTTCGCCATTGTCGAGGTTGGCCAGCAGATATTTGGCGCGGCGTTCGAGGCGGCGGATGGTGCGGCCCTGCAGCCGCTCGGCGAAATGGGCCGGAAACGGCACGCGCAGATCGCCGCGGCGCGTGACGACCCGGGTGAAGCGGTGATGTTCCAGCACCGGCGCGAGCCCCATCCGGACCGTTTCGACTTCGGGGAGTTCAGGCATCAGGGATCGGGGATCGAGGTATCGGAAGGGACGACGATATCATGCTTTTTCCGGCCGCTGATACCTGATAGTTGATCGCCGATGGTATCGTTCGGTTATCGCGATGTGCCCGCTTCGGAGAAAGCGGGGCTGGTCGGCGGCGTGTTCACGTCGGTCGCAAAGCGCTACGATTTGATGAACGATCTCATGTCGGGCGGCGTGCACCGGTTGTGGAAAGACGCCATGGTCGAATGGCTGGGTCCGCGGCCGGGACAGCGGATCCTCGACGTTGCCGGCGGCACCGGCGATATCGCCTTCCGCATGGCGGCGTTTGCGCGTGGGCGCGGCGGGGCCGCCGAAATCATCGCTTGCGACATCAATCCCGACATGCTGGCCGAAGGCGTGCGCCGTGCGGGCGAAGCGGGCGAGGGCGATGTGAGCTGGGCGCTCGGCGATGCGGAACATCTGCCGTTTGCCGATGCGAGTATGGATGCGTGCACGATCGCCTTCGGCATCCGCAATGTGACGCATATCGAAGCTGCGCTTGCCGAGATGCGGCGCGTGCTGAAGCCAGGCGGGCGCTTTCTGTGTCTGGAGTTCTCGCGCGTGAATGCGCCGGGGCTCGATGTACTCTACGAGAGATTTTCTTTTTCGGTGCTGCCGCGTCTCGGCGAAATGGTGGCGCAGGACGGCGAGGCCTATCTCTACCTCGCCGAAAGCATCCGCCGCTTTCCCGCGCAGGGCACGTTTGCGAAAATGATCGCGCGGGCGGGGTTGTCGCAGGTGAAAGTGCGCAATTTCGCGGGCGGCATCGCCGCGATGCATTCGGCGTGGCGGATATGATAATTAGTTACGTTATAACAGGCAGTAGTGTTCCTCCCCTGTGCGCAGCACGGGGGAGGAACAATGTGTCGGGCGCCGAAGGTCCGGGGCGCCGGAGCTTTGGCCCATGCTGAGATCCCTTCGCGATGCGGGACGGTTGTTATATGCGGCGCGGGTGCTGGCGCGGCACGATGCGCTCGTTCCGCGCGAGTTCGCGCAAGACCTGCCGCCGCAGCTGCGTTTGATGCGGGCCCTGCCTTGGCACAAAGCGGATCGCAATCTTGCGCCGGGTGTCAGGCTCGCGCTGGCGCTCGAAAGCCTCGGCCCTGCTTATATCAAGCTCGGCCAGGTGCTGGCGACGCGGCCCGACATTATCGGCGACGAAACAGCGGCGGCGCTCGCCATGCTGCAGGATCGCCTGCCGCCGTTCCCGACCGACGTCGCAAAGCGCGAAGTTGAAACCGCACTTGGCGCGCCGCTCGCGGAATTGTTTGCTACTTTCGACGCACCGTTTGCGGCAGCCTCCGTCGCCCAGGTGCACCGCGCGACAACGCATGACGAAGCGCCGCGCGCCGTCGCGGTGAAGATCCTGCGGCCCGGCATCGAGGCCCAGTTCGCGCGTGACCTGTCCGCTTTTGCGTTTGCGGCACGCTGGGCGGAACGTTTTTCGGCAGAGGCGCGGCGGCTGCGCGTGCGCGAGGTGGTCAATACGCTTGCCGCCAGCGTGGCGCTCGAACTCGATCTGCGCATGGAAGCGGCGGCGGCATCGGAACTCGCCGAACGCACAGCGCGCGATGTGCAATTCCGTGTGCCGGCCGTCGACTGGCCGCGCACGGCCGCGCGCGTGCTGACGACGGAATGGGTGGAAGGCATACCGCTGCGCAGCGCGGCCGAACTCGAAACCGCAGGTCATGATCCGAAGGCAGTCGCGCTGCTCGTCGTACGCCAGTTCCTGTCCCAGGCGCTGCGCGACGGATTCTTTCACGCCGACATGCATCCGGGGAATCTGTTCATCGATGCGGAGGGCCGGCTGGTCTGTGTCGATTTCGGCATCATGGGACGGCTCGATGCCGGCATGCGGCGGTTCATGGCCGAAACGCTGTCGGGGTTTCTCGCGCGCGATTACATGCGCGTGGCGAATGTTCATTACGAAGCAGGCTTCGTGCCGCGCAGCCATCCCGCGCCCTTGTTTGCACAGGCGTTGCGTGCCATCGGCGAGCCGGTGTTTGGACAGCCCGCCAGCAATATGTCGATGGCGCGCCTCCTCCAGCAATTGTTCGATACGACACGCCGTTTCGACATGGAGCTGCAGCCGCAACTCATATTGCTCCAGAAAACGATGGTGGTGGTGGAAGGCGTCGCGCGCGCGCTCGACCCGGATATCGACATCTGGGAAGCGGCGCGGCCCGCGGTCGAGAACTGGATGATCGAACAGGTCGGTCCCGAAGCGCGGCTGCGCGACGCCGCGGGAGGACTCAACGCGCTCGGCCGGCTCGCGCGTGAGTTTCCGCATTTGTTGCACAATGCCGAGATCGTCTCCGCCATGCTCGCCGATGGCGGGTTGCGCCTTCATCCCGATACGGCGCGGCAGATCGCGCAGGCGCAGGTGTCGCGCACTCGTCACGTTCGTGTCGCGTTGTGGATCGCCGCAGGTGCACTCGTTGTGCTTGCAGCCGGAATGCTTTGAATTCTGGCGATAATTTCATGTTTCGTCGCCGGAACGGGCATCGGTTTGTTGCGTTGCAGCAAAAGTCGAAGGTGGTCCAGATAGCAGAACCAGGAGCAGGTCATGGCGAGAGCGAAGCGGCAGACACATCATTCGGGCAATCATTTCCGGGCCCGGCACGAGAGCGAACACGAGATCGAGAATGAGAGCGAGGAGATGGAGAACGCGGCGCAGGAAATAGGCAGCGCTGCGCGTGAACAGTTCCGGCGCATGCAGCACAATGGTTTCGGCGCGCTCGATGTGTTCGGCGGCCCGATGGCACGCCTGATGGATCAGAACTGGTCGATGTTCCAGAAAATGATGCATGCCATGCGCGAGGAATCACTGGAATTTGTCAATCGCCGGCTCGAACAGACGAGCCAAGCGATCGAGAGCAGCCGTGACTGCGACGGTGTTACCGACCTTCTCGCCGTCCAGCAGGATTGGGTGGTGAATTTCGCGCGCGACTATGCGGAACAGACCAAGCGCTTCGCCGAACTGGTGCGCGACATTGCCGAAGACGGGACGGCGCGTGTTTCTCGTGCCGCATCCGAAGTTGCCGAACGCGGCCGCGATGCCGTCGATGACGAAAGTCACCGTGCCGCAGCGTGAGGATCGAGTGACCGGCATGGTCTGCTGCGCGCGGGCCATGCCGTCGCGTTCTTGTTACATAGAACGGCACTGCCCTTGTCATTCTCGCCAGGCGGGAACGCGCAGCGTTTGCACCCGGAAAATGTTCATGGCGCCGGGGCCCGGCTTTTGCGGAGATAACAACTAAAGGGGGAAGTACGTCCTACGAAATCTTTACCTGGCCGCCGTCGCAATGTTCGGCTGTCGTGGTGCCGACGACATAAACGTCAAGTCCCACAGTGTGATCTTCAAGCGTCGACAGATGCGGAATACGGACTCGCACGGCGTCCTTCAGCAGGAGTTCGTCGGTCGCCAGCACTTTCTGATAGCCGGGTGCCGATTCGCCCGGCATCGCAGAGATTGTAAGTACGACGCGAACGTCGGAATCCGCAGCGCGTTTCTCCACCGCTTCGCACGCTATTTCGATGTTGTCGCCGGGCGAGAGATCGGGGAATGCGCTCGCATCGCTGTGCGGCGTCATGTGATCCGTCGGCGGCGGCAATTGCGCATGCGCGGCCGCCACCGGGCAAAGCACCAGCGCCGCCACTGCCAGAAATCCTGAAACCTTTTGCATCCTCCAGCTCCTCCCGCCGTGTACGCGGATTGCTTGAGCTGGAGGCATATTACTCTTTTCTTGCGCCGGACCCAAGAGAATGTTTGGGATTCTGCCCGGACGGTTAGCGCGCTCTGGACAGGTACCAGAACCGGCCGCTCATCAGGACCGCGGCGGCGAAAAGACCGATGGCCAGGCCGATCCAGATGCCCAGTCCTTTCAGGTGCCAGGAAAAGGCGAGCCAGAGGCAGACGGGAAAGCCCACCAGCCAGTAGCTGAGTCCGGCGATCCACATGGGCATATGGGCGTCTTTCAGCCCCCGCAGGGTCATCGCGCCGACCACCTGGACGCCATCGAATATCTCGAAGGCGCCGGCGACGCGCAATAAAATGATCGCCATCGCGATCACGTCGGCATTGGCGGCCGTATGGGTCAGATAGAGGCCGGCGATGTCCCCGGGAATGATCCAGAAGGCGAGCGCCGCCACGGCCATGAAAACCACACCCATGAAGAGCGCCGTGTAGCCGGCGCGCCGCAATGCTTCACCGTCACCGGCACCGGCCGCCAAGCCTACCCGCACCGTCGCCGCCATGCCGACGCCGAGCGGCACCATGAAGGTGACCGACGATACGTTAAGCGCGATCTGGTGCGCGGCGACCGAGGCCGTGCCGAAGGTGCCCATGATCAGCGTCGCAGTGTTGAAGAGCATCGCTTCGAACATCATGGTCAGACCGATCGGCATGCCGAGGCGGTACATTTCCGCGAGTTGCTTCCAATGCGGTCGGTGGAAGCGCCGGAAGACACGAAATTTGTTGAGCGCCGGCATCCAGCTGACGACGGCGGCCATTGCGAAGAATGCAAAGGCGTAGGAGCACGCGCTCGAAATACCGGAGCCCACGAGTTCCAGGCGCGGCAAGCCAAAATGCCCGAAGATCAAGCCGTAATCGCCTGCAGCGTTGAAGAATATGCAGGACACCATGACGATGAGCGATGCACGCGGCCGCGAGAGTGCGGTCGAGAAATTGCGCAACACCTGGTAGCCGAGCGAGAACGGCAGCCCCCAGCACAGTGCAGCCGTGAACTGGCCTGCACCGGTTGCGAGTTCGGGACTTTGGCCGAGCAATAGTAGAATCGGCCGTGTGAACAGCAGCAGCGTGATCAGTGGCACCGAAATAATCAGCATGGCCCAGAAGCCCATGCGCACGGCATTGCGCACACCGGCGCGATCCCCGGGCCTGGCGCCCAGAATATGCGCAATTGTCGGCGCGACAGCCGCTGTCGGTCCCGCACCGACAAGCCAGGTAAAGAAGAAGATCGTATTGCCGAGCGCCGCGCCGGCCAGCGCCGTCTTTCCCAGGCGTCCGAGCATGATGACATCGGTCGTCATGATCGCCATCTGCGAGAGTTGCGTCAGCACGAGAGGAGCCGCGAGCTTGAGCAACTCGCGCGCTTCTTCGAACCATGCTTCCAGCCCGTGGCCTGCCACGCGCCTGCCAGTCTGTGCCGGCGTAAAATCAGCTATATCAGTCATGACACGGTCTTTTCTTCAAAGCCCGGGCCCGAAAGGACGATTCGGAGGTAATGAGACAATCTCCGAGGCGCCTTGCGGGCCCGGAGGAAAAATACGGAACGGGTGCTACAGCTGGACCTCGTTCTCCTCGCGAGCCGATGGGACGGTCAAGCGAACCGGAACCCGGAACGCCGACGCCGTCAGCCATAGCGTTGTGATGTAATTCATCATTGCTCGCGCGGATGTCCGTGAACACGCTGTCCACGGATTCGTGGGTGTTGCTACGCCTGCGGCTGCGTCCGTGTCAACGCAGCCGGGGGAACAGGTTTCTCATTCTCCGCGCGCGTGGCGGCGCGGACACATCGGCGAAGTACTATTTGCGGAAGCCGATGGTCATGCGCACGAAATCAAACGTGACCGAATAGGGCACGAAATATTTGTGGCTGACAATTCCGCCGATATGCACCCCCAAACCCGCTTCCAGAGCG
This sequence comes from Rhizomicrobium sp., assembly GCA_036269235.1. Classification (GTDB taxonomy): domain Bacteria; phylum Pseudomonadota; class Alphaproteobacteria; order Micropepsales; family Micropepsaceae; genus Rhizomicrobium. Next base: position 23,100 of record DATASL010000055.1, on the reverse strand, counting down.
GGAGGAAATGTACCGTAAGTACCGCTGAGATTGGCCTGAGTCAGGTTTCCCAGTGAGAGTTTCTTGATTGGAAACTTCGCGTTGGGCTGCACGCCGATCGGATTCTTCGCCGGTCCTTGTGGCGTCGGAATCTGGATTCCTGCGTCCTGCAGCGTCGATGCCGGAGCGGAGAAGGTCATGCCCGCTACGCCCGTATCGACGAGAAACAACTGCTTCGGACCCTGATCGACTCGGCCTTGTGCCAGCAGGAAGTGGTCCCCGACAAACCAGAATGGCACCTCGGCAATGCTGCCTGCAGTGCGTGGGGCTGCATCGCGTGGTTCGAGAATCAGCTTGTCATGCACGTAATCGATCGTCGGCCGGAAGTGCGACAGGAACTCGGTGCCGATTACGCCCGCAATTCGTTTGTTGCGGGCGTACATGCTGAGGCCGCGTGTGCTGAGAAGCATGGCGGGTACATCGTCCGTCTCGAGGCCCTGCAGCGTGAATTGTCCGATCCGCGCGAAGTTGATCATAGGCCGTGCGCCGGGAGCGGCAGTTTTCTGCTGGCCGCCCGATGTCTGAAGATGGGCGTAAACCGCGAATTCGGGATCGAGAATCATTTCCGGCGCGCCGGTGTCGATCAGGAACAGCGCGTCGAGCCCATTGACCTTGGCCTGGACAACAGGAAGCGGATCGCTGAATTGCAGATCGACCGAGACCGGCCCGTGCTGGGCGACAATCCGGTAGGGTGTGGCCTTGCCGAAAAGCTGGAATTCGGCTTCGCGTTCCGGTCGCCCGATCTGGCGAAGCAGCTGCGCCATTTCGGCGAAGCGGCCCTGGCGATGCATCGTTTCGGCAAGAAGGCCGAGGCAATCGAGGTCGGACGGGTTGAGCGCGTGTGCCTTGTTCAGCAGCACCTCCGCCTCGCCCAGTCGGTTTTGATAGAGCGCGAGAGCGCCCAGCTGCCTTTGGGCGGCTTCGTATTGGGGCGTTCCCTTGGGCACTGCCTGATAGGCAGCGCGCGCCTGCTCGAACTCACCTTGCTGAAAGAGAAGATCGGCCGTCGAAGCCGCGGGCGTTGTGCCGTGCGGCGCGGGAGTTTTGGGCCCGGCCAACTGCGGCTGCGGCGCAGCCAGCGCGGCCGTTGCAACCAGGAAAATGGCCGCGAATGCGGCTGCCGAACGCTTCATGAGTTCCTCGATGTACCTGAAAAGCGGCGGACGTTACCTTTCGGGCTGCGGCATTCCAAGGAAAACAGGAACTCTGTCATGTATTTCGCCCCGGCCAGATCGGCCTGCGACCTGGTTGCATTGTGATGGCTCCGCTTTCCATTGCTCATCGCGGCGGCGCGGCGCTTCGTCCAGAGAACACCCTTGCCGCCTTTGCGGATGCGATCGCGCGCGGTGCAGGCGGGGCCGAACTGGACGTCCAGCTGACGCGAGACGGCCATGTGGTGGTCGTTCATGATCTCAGGCTCAACCCCGATCTCTGTCGCGATGCAAGTGGTTCCTGGCTCGACGGGCCGGGTGGCGCGGTCGCACAGCTGACGTTGGAAGAGATCCAGACGTATGACGTCGGACGCCCGAGGCCGGGCAGCCGGTACGCCCTGGAACATCCGGATCTGGTTGTTTCGGACCGCGAGCGCATCCCCCTGCTCGCCGAAGTCGTTGCATTGGCGCGGCAGGCGCCGACGCCCTTCAGGCTTTTCGTCGAGCTGAAAACATCCCTGGCAGATCCCGCAGCGTCCGCGAATCCGGAAACGCTCGCCAAGGCGACCGTCGCGATTCTGAAACAAACCGATTATCTCCGGCAGAGCGTTCTCGTCGGCTTCGATTGGCGTTGCCTGACGCATGCAAAGACTGTCGATCCGGACTGTGTCTGCTGGTTTTCGACGCGGCCGCAAAGCTGGTTTGCCGAAGGTTCACCCCCGGCTGAGGACGACCCTCCTGCGGCGCCACTCTTGCAAGTGCTGCGGCATTGGGCGCACAGCGCGACCTCACCCTGGGCTGCGGGTTTTGATGCAAGCAAATTTTCCGGTTCATTGGTTCGTGCGATCAAGGCTGCGGGGGGAGACGGCTGGTTTCCCTGGTGGCGAGATGCGACAACAACCAACATTGCCGAGGCGCATGCACTCGGCCTCGAAGTCGGTGCGTGGACTGTCAATGATCCGGCGGCGATGCGCAGCTTCGCTCGGGATCGCATCGATGCAATCTGCACGGATCGCCCCGATCTCATGCCGTAAAGTCACCATCTGACCGCGCCTGTGGCGCCCAGGACGCGAATACCGCTCACTTCAGTTTTTTGAACGCTTTTCGCCTCTCTGTACCAATGGTTCCGCGAATGGAGTCTCCCGCCTTTGGCGCGTGGAATAGTTTTTTCTCCGGTTTTTGCATTGCTCAAAGAAATCCGTCGGTCATTATCTTCCCATTTGCGGTTCCTCTCGCGTTGCCCGGCATGAGTGCGCCAATGAGGCACACTTTCGCGAACGGTCTTCGACATTTTGTCGGGGCGGCTGGTTCTCGGGATAATGCGAAACCAAAAGCAGCCGCGCTTTGGCTAACGGCGGAGCAAGCACTGTGAACACGATCAGTGGGGTTGATCGAGCCATGTTTCGTCAGCAGCAAGCTCGGGATGGCCTTCGCATTCCAACGCGCGCTCGTACCAGTGGGCGGCAAGCAGGAGATAGTGCATGCGGGCATCTGGAGAGCCGGCTTTCTCGCTCCGAACCAGAGTATCGACCGCCAATTCGCGGTAGCGTTCGGCGCTCTCTGTCTGGTTTACCGTCTCACAAATCTGTTCCGTGATCATCGCTGAATTCCCCGATTATTTCTCCGGGCTATTCTGCGAACGCCGGTCTTCTTGCGATGTTCCCTGTTCGGCGTTGTGGATCGAACTATGCAAAACGGAGGGTTAAAACGGTGCGTCGATTTCTATCTTTGAAACGGATTCGCGGGAAAAGTCGCGGGATTCTCATTGTTCACGTCCCTGCAAATCCAATTGACCGCGGAATTATGCGGTAGTTGACGCATCAACGTTACCGGCGCGGGGGACGAATCTGGTTGCCATCTTGGAAGCACTTTACATTTTCAACGTCCCGTCGAGCCGAATCCTTCAGCGCCACGTTGAGTTGCGGGCAACTCATTAGTTTCGGCCAGTTCAGCGCGGGTCACTGGAGCGACGACAAGCTGCGCGATCTTCATGCCGCGCGTGATGCGAAATGGCGCTTCGCCGAGATTGATGAGGATGGCGCGGACTTCGCCGCGATAATCACTGTCGATGGTCCCTGGCGCATTGAGCACCGTGATCCCATGGTGAAGCGCGAGGCCCGAGCGCGGCCGGACCTGCGCTTCGAAGCCTGCGGGAAGCGCGAGCGCAATACCGCAGGGAATTCCTGCCCGCGCGCCGGGTGCAAGCTCCAGATCACCGTCTACCGCGGCCAGCAGATCAAGCCCGGCTGCATCTTCCGTCGCATAGACTGGTAGGGGAAGTTCCGCTGCATGCAGCAAGCGAAAAACAGGAATTTTCACGTCGCGCGCCGTGCAAGCGTGTCGGCAATGCGCTCGATGAGTCTGCGCGCGACAACCGATTTGTCCAGGAGCGGCCAATTTTCGACAGCGGACGAAGTAATCAGATGCACGCGGTTCTCCATCCCGCCCATAACACCGCTCTCACTGACATCATTGGCAACGATCCAGTCCGCGCCTTTGTTGACGCGTTTTAGTTGCGCAGACGCAATGAGGTTCTCCGTCTCGGCAGCGAAGCCGATTACCAGGCGCGGACGGTTCTTTGCTCCCGCGAGCGTGGCAAGGATGTCCGGGTTGCGTGTGAGTGCGATGGCGGGTGAGGCAGCCGCCTCATCCTTTTTCAATTTTTGCTCCGCCTGTGTCGCCGGGCGCCAGTCCGCCACTGCCGCGGCGAAGATGGCAATATCGACCGGCAGGACGTTTTCAGCGGCTGCAAGCATCTCGCGCGCCGTTTCCACCGCTATCAGTCTGACACGCGGCGGCGGCGAAAGATTCACGGGCCCGGAAACCAGCACGGTTTCCGCTCCCGCTTCTGCCAGCGCCTGTGCGATCGCATAGCCCTGTCGACCCGAGGAATGGTTGGCGAGATAGCGCACGGGATCGAGAGGCTCGCGCGTCGGGCCTGCCGTCACCAGTGCACGCAATCCGGTGAGGCTTCGCGCCGGAGACAGCATAGCCTTCACCGTATCCGCGATGCGCTCCGGTTCGGCCATGCGACCCGGCCCGAATTCGCCGCAGGCCATCTCGCCTTCGTCGGGGCCAATAAATGAGACACCGTCGGCCTGGAGCCGCGCGAAGTTGCGCTGCGTGGATTGATGATTCCACATGCGCACATTCATTGCCGGCGCCATGAGTACGGGTTTGTCGGTGGCGAGCAAGGCGGTGGATGCGAGGTCGCTGGCATGGCCGTTGGCGAGTTTGGCCATCAGGTCGGCAGTTGCGGGCGCAACGACAACGAGATCGGCGGAACGGGACAACTGGATATGCCCCATCGCTGCTTCGTCGGTGAGACTGAACAGATCCTGATAGGTTTGCTCGCCGGAGAGCGCGGAAATGGAAAGCGGCGTCACGAATTGCGCACCTGCGCTGGTCAGAATGGCACGTGCGCTCACATTCCGCTCGCGTAAGCGCCGGATCAGATCGAGTGACTTATAGGCGGCAACTCCGCCGCCGATGATAAGAAGGACCGATTTGCCTGGCATTGTCACAGTCTCGGACAGGCATCCTCTTTAGCGGATCGGTTGTCCAAAGTGTAGTACGCCCTTCAAATGTTACGATTTTGCATCGGGAGGTGCCTGACTTTTTCCGGCCGAGAAACCGCCGACGAAGGCATAAAGCCCCGTCCGACCGGGTACACAGTTCCGTGCAATCATCTGCGCGCCCGTTGACAGGGCGGCAGCCCGCGAATTGAATCGCGGTCTCAATCCAACAGGGGGTTACCAATGACCAGAAAAGCACTGATGATCTCGGCTGCGCTCGTGGGCCTTTTGGCCACCGGACCTGCCATGGCCAAGGGAGGCACATTGTACCAACTTCCCATGGTATCGAACAGCACCGCAACAATCGCTTTCGGCGTGACTGACAATCTGACCGTCACCGGCTACTGGCTCAACAGCAGCGCCATTGAGAATGGCTTCGTCGGGCCAGCCGACGGAAGCAACTACACCACCTTCAACGACGATCCGACCGGCGGAACGCAGCCGCGCGGAATTAACAAGAAGGGCTACATTACCGGTATAGACGATGTGAGTAGCGGTGCTCCGACCAGCTACATACCGTATGAGCGCAGCCCCGACGGGACCATCACCGATGTGACCAAGAAAGGCTCGCCGCTCAATTACCTCATCCAGGGTATCAACAAGAAAGGTACCTTTGCGGGCAGTTATGAGGACACGTCGTCGGGCCAGATTTTCGGCTATACCGGCAAGAACGCCGAGTTCAAGAAGCTATTCAAGCTGAAGGGCATCACCACGACCGGCATTGCCGGCCGCGGCATTAATGATGCGGGCGAGATCGTCGGTTGGTATGCGGATGCGAGCGGCATTCAGCACGGCTTCCTGCTTAACGGCAAGAAGGTCACGACCGTCGACGACCCGGGCGGCGCCACGAATCTCGAAGGCATCAACAACAATGGCGAGGTCAGTGGACTTTATACCGATGCGTCGGGCAGTCGCCACGGTTTCACCTACGACATCAAAACCAAGAAGTTCACCGAGTTGACCGTACCCGGATCAACTTATGTGGAAGTCTGGGGTCTCAACGACAACGGTGTCGTAGCAATCGACGGAGAAAACAGCAGCGGATCCTTCGTCGGCTATCTCTATTGTCCGTCGGCAAAGGTCTGTCCGAGCGGCGGCGGGGCGGTCCAGTCCCCGCAGATTTCTGCGCCGCAGCGCGCGCCAAAAATGCCTCCGACGCTTCCCTGAACAAAATCATGGCTTAATACTGCGCCCCCGCCAATACGATGCGGGGGCGTTTTCTTTTTGATGATGGGCACAAATCTTTCGCCCGAACCGATCTTAAATTTTGATGCCGCACTCGAGAACGAAGAGGCGATCGGTTTCCCCACCGCCTCCCGCCTGGTTGTCGACGAGTGCCATGAACCCGGCCCAGATCGGCGAAGGGAAGGACGTGCCGCCAACGCCCGGCCAAGTGCTCGGATCACTGCCGCAGGTGCCCCCGTCCGTGTCGCAGAACACGTAATAGCCGGCCTATTTTGGGCTTGTTTCCGTCTTACGCCTAGCGGCGGGCCACTTCCAGAACGCGAAGCCGAATGCGCCGGCGACGGCCGCTGAGACGAGCGGCACAAGCCAGCCGCCGACGTTGCTCCCGGGAGGCGCCAGCGCCGAAACTTCGCTGCCGAGCAGCATGCAGACCAAGAAAGCAAAGGAACTCGCCAGAGCGGCACCGAAAATGCGCAGCACCATCATTGGCTCGTCCGCCTGTTTGGCGTTCCCCGCTCAGCCGGCCTGCCAGCGTAGCGACATGCAGGAAAGTCCGGCGTCGAGTTTGGCGACCTCCGTAAGCGGCAGGGGCACGACGTGAAAATTTTCTCTTGTCAGCAAATCGAGCGTGCGTCTGTAGCAATCGGCGATAAAAACCGTGTCGTTGATCCGGATCGCATTGGCGGCAAAGCTTTCGTCATCGGGAACGAGGATCGTTTTGAAACCGGCGAACAGGCCCGACGATTTCATGCGGGCGCTGGTAAGCAGCGTTTCTTCGTCAAGAAGCGCGGCACTGCTCTTCAGGTGCAGCATGTCCTGCGGGACGTCCACAACGCGCGCGGCGCGGCCAAGGCTTGCCAGCTTCGCGGACAGCGCTTCGGCGCCGGCCGCGCTCGTGCGCGTCGACAATCCGATCACGACAGCATCGGGCGTGAACAGAATGTCGCCGCCGTCGACGAATTGGGTGCTCTCGAGTTCGAGTATCGTCTGGAAATGGCGCTGGAGCGCCCCACGCATTGCATCGGTTTCGCCAAGCCGCGACGGCGCGCCAGGGCGCAACAGGATTGCCGCTTCCGGAAAAACTATTGCCGGATCTTCGACAAACATGGAATCCGGATAGGTCTCGAGCGGCGGAAGAACATCGATTGCGAGACCCGCAGCACGCAAAGCCGCAATGTAAGCCGCGTGCTCGCGGACGATTCCGCCGTAGTCGGGCACTGCAGCCTGGTCGCTGCGCAGCCCGTCGACCACGCTATGCGCGGGTTCGCGTACGATGGCACGATTGAAATGGAATATATGCATACGCCGGGCGGCTCCTCAGGCCCGGCGTATCTCAACGTGAAATTCCGCCGTCTGGCAACGGTCGCGAGAAGCGCTGAAAAGGAACGCCAGGAAATTCAGGAAATGAAGTCCGCATTTCGCGGAAATAATTCCTGACGGAACGACAAACGCCGGTCGTTCAGCGGCTCACCTGACGCCGGGCCGTTACCAGCGGCGGCAGAGGTGATGATGGTGGTGCCAATACCAGCCACCCCGGCAAACCCGCCGATGATGGTGATAAAACGGATTGGTCACGCCGACATGAACGCCCATGTCGCCCACATGCGCACCGGCACCGACGCCGCCGGGCCCCGTGCCGGCTCCCGCGCCGACGCCCCCGACTTGAACGCCGGCGCCCACCTGGGCGTGTGCAGTACCGGCAAGCATAACCATGGCGGCAAATATCGAAGCGGACAGTGCTTTCATTTTCGGATCCTTTGAGATGGAAAAGTCTCTCCGAATAATAAATGAACTGCCGAAGAAAGAGTTTCGAGCCCGCGCCGCGCCCTGTGATCGCATCGATCGTCGGCAGCGCAACTCTTTGGAGTCAATCTTTGGAGGCGGCGGCGTATCGGCCAAATTCCTCCGGCACGGCGGGATAGGCGGAGAACACTGTCCCGAGACTTTGGATCAGGGGCCCGAGCCAGGGCTCGAAATGCCGCCAGTAATCGACGGCATCCGCGGTGATGGGCCGACGCACCTGTTCGGAACTTGGCGTCAGAACGGTCCGTTTCGTCTCGTAGAACCTGAGACAGCTTTCTTCGAACGGCAGCCCGAGATACTCGAGCAGCTTGCGCGTTTCAGTCTCCGGATCGGCGACCATGTTCTCGTAGATCACCCGGTGAATTCTGCCTGGCTGCACCCGATCGAAATGCGCCATCAGTTCTACATAGCCGCGATAATTCTGCCCGAGCTCGGTGATCCGCAGCCGGCCTTTGACGCTGTACAATTTGAAGGTGGACAAACAGCTGGCTACGGGATTGCGCCGCGCGTCGATGATTTTCGCGTTCGGCAGGATCAGGCGGATCATGCCGATGAAAAGAAAATTGTCCGGCTTTTTGTCGATAAAGAACGGCCGGCCGGTTTTGCGATGGAGCCCTGCATGCTCCAGATATTCCTCGCCCAGGCTCCTGATTTCATCCGGGCCGAGGCTCGCCAGTGCCTTGAGACAATCGGTATCCAACACCACGCCATGGCCCTGCCGCCGCGCCAGCCGTTTGGCGATGTTGGCGATATACGCAAGCTCGGCCGTCCCCTCGATCGCCGAATGGCTGGACAGGATTTGTTCGACAAGCGTGGAACCGGAACGCGGCCTGCCCAGAACAAAGATGGGATCCGCGCGCGCACAACCCCATCCCGCACGACTCGCAAGGAAGGCGCGTGTAAACAATGCCTTGTTGGCAGCGATGGCCGATGCGTGAGCCCCGGGATTGTAGTTGGAATGAATCCGCATGGCTGCATTGGCCTTTGCGTATTGCTCCCACGAGCGCGCGTAGTCGCCGCTGTCCTCATAGGCTTTGCCGAGCGCGAACTGAAAACCCGTCCTGTCGCCCGGCGCCAGATCGGGTCTTAGAAGTTGTTGGTTCATTGCGGCGATATCGGACGGCTCGAAACGGAACGTCTTCAGATTGGCGAGACTCCAATAGGCCTGGCCATAGAACGGACGGCAGGCGATTGCGCGCCGGTAAGCCGCGATGCTTTCGTTTCCTGAGCCTGTGACGCGAAGACTGTCGCCATAGTTCACCCAGCACTCGGCCCGGTCCGGATTCTCTTTCGCCAGCCTCTCCCACATCGCCACGGATTCTTCGTTCTCGCCGATGATTGCGAGCATGCGTGCCTTCATCTGGCGAAAATGCGGATTGGCGGGTTCTTCGGCGAGCAGACGATCGAGTTCGGCGAGCGCGGCGGCGTAGCGATTCATGTCGCCGAGCTGCTTCGCATATTCCGAGCGCGCCGCAGCAAAATCCGGCGCGATGTCGAGACACTGTTCCAGGAATTCGATGGCCTCTTCGCAACGATCCAGGCGGTAGAGCGCACGCGCCTTCAGGAACAACGCATCGGGGCTGCGCGGATTTTTGGCGAGGTAGTTTGTCAGTTCCTTTTCCGCGCCGTCGACCCGACCCTCGCGCATTTCCGAAACGATCTGCCGCAGCAGCGGATTTCGCAGCGGGCGCCTCTGCCCAAGCTCGGCAACGGCGCCGGCCATCGCGTCCAACTCGGTCGCGGTTTGGGACTGCGAAGGCGGTGTTTGTGCCGGACGCTGCATGGGCAAGCGATTAGACGAAACGGGCAGGGCAGGGAAGCTGCCGCGAGCCATGAAAAGGAAAGAGGGCGGCCGGAACCGCCCTCTGCCTGACGCAGAATGATCGTCTTGTTACTTCTTGTCCTTGCCCTGCAGTGCAAACGCCAGATCCACCGTTGACGAGAAACATGTGTCGATGGTCTGGAAGGAGGTGTTGCAAGTCGGGTTTTCGGTCGAAACGCTGCCGCCGTACCAGTAGCCTGCCGCCTGGTTTCCGGCGATTTCGTCGTTTACTTCCCAGGCCCAGTAGCCGCTGGTGTTGATGCCCGCCATATTGGCCTGCACCGACAGCCAGTAGGTGGTGCCTTTCTTCCCGCCTTTGAGGCTCACCTTGCACGACTTCGGCAGCTTGATCTCGAAGGCGCCGGTGTCGAGGCCGCTTGTGGGCGTTAGGTCGTCGCATTCGATCGCCGGCGTGGTTCCCTTCGGCAGGGTGCCTTTGTTCTTCCAGAACAGAACGTTCACCGACGAGGCGGGGCCGACACCGATATAATAGAATCCGGTGGTGTCCACTTCCCCGACCTTCCAGGTATGATTTGCGGGAACCGTGAAATCGTCGGCGAGGTATTCATCGTACTGCGGATAGGAGCTGAGTGTCTGCGAAAAGAAGCCGTAATCGCCGTCGGCGATATTCTGGTCGTAAAGCGTCTTCATGCCGTGAGGCGCGACGTGGTGCGCGGGATGAGCGGTCCCGCGAGCGCCCGCGGCATTCATGCCCGGTGCCGCCTGGGCTGAGCCGGCAACACATAACGCCAGCGCCGCTGCGCTGGTAAGGAGCAGTGTTTTCATTATTGGAAACCCCCTGTTCGAGATTTGCCGCGGGGGAGCAGTTCCCCCGCAGGTGACGCAAACTTAACGCGGATTTTTTTTTGCGCGCAATGGGCAAGGCGCGACCGGGCGGATCGGCCACTTGTTTGTCCGGTGCCGCACGGAACAGCGCGCAATTCCTCGCCCGGAGTTTGATCCTCGGTCTCCAATGCAATCTCCCGGGGAAAGAACTCCGATGCCGGTCGGGGAATTTATGCCGGTCCCGGGTTGCGCGCATCGCACTGCTGTTCGCGTTCCATTATTTGGTTGCGCCGGTTCTTCGGAGCGCTTTCCGGGACTGTCAGTTCGACGCCTTGGCGGCCTTTTCGATCAGCGCGGCCACTTCCGCGGGATGGGAAAGAAAGATTGCGTGGCTGCCCGAAAGTTCGATCGCCCGGGAATGGGAGCGTTTGTACATGAACCGCTCCAGATCGGGGTTGATCATGCGATCCTGCGTCGCCACCACGGCGTAGGCAGGCTTGTTCTTCCAGGCCGCCACCGTCGCGCCGGCGCCGAGGGTTTCCGCGGCGACCGGAACCTGGGAGATCGCCATAAAGCGGGCCTCCGACCGCGGCAGGTCGGCGGCGAAATCGCCCGGAAACGCGTCCTGATTGACGGCAAGAAAGCCGCCGCCGACCGGCGCGATGCTATGCGCCGCAGCCGGCATCTTCGCGTTCAATGCGCCCGCGCTTTCTCCGACGTCCGGCTGATAGGCCGCCACATAGACGAGGCTTTTGACGTTGGCGTGATTTCCCGCTTCCGTGATGATCATGCCGCCATAACTATGGCCGACGAGTACGCAGGGGCCGGCCTTGTCCAGGACGAGTTTTGTCGCCGCGACATCGTCCTTGAACGAGGTCTCGGGCTCCTGAACGATCTGCACGGCGTAGCCGTCCTGTTCCAGGATTTTTGCGACGGGCTTCCAGCCTGAGCCGTCGGCGAAGGCGCCGTGGACAAGCACGATTGTTTTAACGTCGGCCTGGGCGGCAATTGTCGCGCCGATGAGCGCTGCGGCCGCAAGCGCGAGACTGGCAATCTTCATGGCAATTCTCCCTCGGTGTTATTTCAGGATTATATTTTGATGGCATATCCAACGCTGCTGCCCGCCCGTCGTGAGCAACACGACGCATGTTACTCCCTGTTCGTATCCGCACAAAGCAAGCGCTCTGTCTGACTGTCATCTCCCGACCTGGCCCGTGCCGGATCGGGATCGGTAGCTTGTATAATGCCTTCCCGCCCGGCGTGCGGCTTGAGCCGAGGGCGCGAAAGTGTTGAGATTGCGATCGGAGCCCTGGGGCGTCGGGGCCATTCGGGGAGGGCTATCAACCATGGTGCTGACAATGGCGGCCGGCCGCGCGCGCTTTGCGCCGCGCGCGAAACGGGATCGCGATTTTTTTCTTCTGGTCGTCGCGCTGATCTGGCTCGGCATCCTGATGGGCTTCGTACCGGAGATCGTGGCGCATGTGCGGATGCACAGACCGCCCTTTCCGCTTGTGGTCCACATCCATGCAGCGGCCTTTGTCGGCTGGCTCGTCCTTCTCACCGTACAGGTCGCACTGATCCGGGGTGGCCGTCCCGACATTCACCGCAAGCTCGGAATCCTGGGCGCCGTGTTGGCAGCCATCATGCTGGTTCTCGGCGCAGCGACATCGGAGATCGTCGACCGGCTTCACTTCGGCACGCCTGATGCCGATCCGCCATTCCTCGCAATCCAGATCGCCGATCTGCTCAATTTCGGCGTGCTTGCTGCAGCGGCCGTCATCTGGCGCAAGTCGCCGTCGGCGCATAAGCGGCTCATTCTTCTTGCCACGATCTTCATCGCCGATGCGGGTTTTGCACGCTGGTGGGGTGGAGCGATTGCGAAAGCCGTGGGCAGCGGGTTCTGGCAGGACTGGCTGGTTTTCTATCTGTCCGATGTTCTCCTGGTCGCGCTTATAGCCGGCTACGATCTCCTGACACGCCGCCGTTTGCATCCCGCCTTTGTGGCGGGAAGCCTTTTCGGTCTCACGGTGCAGGTCATCGCCGTCTGGGCATATGTGAGTCCCTGGTGGAAGCCCGTTTCGATCAGGTTGCTCGGACATTGAGGGCGGTGCCCGGGAAGCAGGCGTTCCCGCGTCGTTCACCAACGCCGTAGTAATTAGACTCGCGCAAGTTCATGTGCTCGAAGCCGCGGCCGCCGGGCCGGAAGAAAAGGGAAGTGAGTTCACAAGGCGGGCGCGCTCCGACAAAGCCTTGTACGTATTCGGCAATGACGGCTACGTATCTGGATTGAACATCGAGGCCGCCATATTCTCTGAAAGATACCAGTCTCGTGCGGCGACAAATCTTATTTGCCCATGGTAACCAATTTATAATCACCATGTTAATAATCACTTATTCCGGCAGCGCGGCCATCTTTACCATTATTATTACAAGTGGCAAATTGCTTGCAGTGTTGTCCGTGACTGTCGGAGGTCTGCAAAAATGCGGGCAGTTTGTCGGACAAAGTACTACATTCTGGCGCTTTTAGCCCTGGTTCCGGCCGCTTGCGCGGCGCCGGACTATCGCAACTACGATCCTGCCACGGTGGGTTACAATGAGACCTATAAGCTGCAGCGTGCGAAGGATCTGGATTGGTGCCGCAAGGCGGTCGCACTGTTCGTGGCGGTCCGAACGCGGGCGAGGTCGCAGACGGAACCTTCAGGGGCGCGGAATCCGGCGCGGGCGTCGCTCTGCTGTATCCCCCGGCCATCGGCATCGGCGGGGTGGTTGGTCTGGTCAACACGCTGGCCGGCAATGTCCATTCCACCAACGACATTCGCATGCTCGACAATTGCCTTGCGGGCCAGGGTCAGAAGCACGACTACATCGTCATCGACGCCAATCGCTGAGGGAATTTCCGCTTTCGCGAGAAAGTTTCTTCGGTTCTCCGTGCGGATGTCCGCTGACCCGACGTCAGCACGCACGCAAAGGAATGCCGCGATTTCCGATGGCGGCTGCGGTGGCCGAGGATCGGCCACCGCAGCCCGCATTGCCCAGTTCTATTTGCAGACGCCGTTGGCGATTCCGCTGGTCGAGAAGTTTACATCGCAGCCATAACCGGGCCCGTTCAGTGTCTCGCCGACCTTGCCGGAGATGTAGTCGATATCCCATTCACCCATGCTGCCGCTCTCGCAAAACGGAACGGCTTTTTTGGCGTTCGCGAGTTTGCACTCGGAAACCTTGGAGCCTACGACCTGAACGGCTTTCGTGATCTTGCCTTTTGTCGGCACCGACTGGGCGCAACTCTGGTCCGGACCATATTGCACCAGTCCCGGGCCGCCCGCGATATAGGCTACGTCGCCCGCCGGCATTTTGCCGGATTGGCAGTACGCCAGCGCCTGATCGGTCGTCGCGAGCGTTACTTCCCTGACCGGTTTTGCGGCGGCCGGAACTGTGAAACCCGCCACGCTCACGACGAGAGCGGCGGAAAGAAGCGCAAATGCAGAACTCGATTTGTTGATTGAATGCGACATGACAATCCCCCTTTTGGTACGAAGTTGATGCGAAACTATGAGCCGAGTTTTTCCTTGTGTCTATCAGCTTCGGCGCCGGCCGGCATTCCGATCGGGGCATGGCGGCGGCGATTCCGGCAAGGAGCGCCGGAGAAAGCAGCAGGCGGCCAATCGGGGAACCTTATGTACAAAGGCAGTTGCGACCATTTGACCGCTCGTTGCTGGCGCATCGCATGCCCGGTTCCTCATCCGTCGTATAGCTCGCCCATTACCATCGGCTCATGTCGGATACGAGACGGCACCGGCCGGCATTGTTTGACGACACGCGATAGTTTCGTGAGGCGCGCGGCCGCACGTCGGACTTCGGCAGGATAAAATTAGCGCGACTTCGAGCCGAATTTGGAGCGGAGCCAGTCCACAAACATCCAGACAAGCAGGGCGAGCAATGCCGCCGCGGCAAAAATCAGGATGCCGATGATTCATGGCGATATATAGGGCATCGCGCTCAGTTTCTTCTCCAGGGGGGCGCGGCGCCTCGCGCCCCGCGCAAAACACGGCTTTGCAAATTATGTAGGGCGAAATCCTATATTTCACCAGAATATATTAGGGCAATGTCTCAAACGTACTGGCTGACCGGTTTTGCTCCCGCAATTTGGCATCCGGTTTGGACTTGCCCGCCGCCCGCGTGAGGCGGCGGGTCATTTCTCCCGTTGGAGGTGCTGATGGGGCAGGGCGGATCACTGCGTGCTTGGTGGGTAAGAGCGAGCCGAACCGCGCTTGGAGACATGATTGTGACTGTGAGCGTGGTGGCGGTCATGATGGCGGCCGCGGCTGCTGCGCTTCTGGGATGTCAGTATCTCTACCATCTGGCGAGCCGCGTTTTCGGGAATTGACGGGCTGCACGAATGGCCCGTTTTCGGCTTCCCACGGCAAACGCCCTATTGATTCACGTTAATTGTAGGGTATTGTCCTAATCGATGTGTGCGGCTGGACTTGCGTGCTTCTTAAAATTGTGAATATTCTGTTTAAACCTTGGAAGTTTTTCGACCGAAAGGGGATGGCGGTGATCAGGAAGTCCATAGCGGTAGCGATGTCTGCTGCGTTTATCAGCATGTGTGCGGAATCGGCTCTGGCCCAGACCGTCGCAAGCCAGCCGATCCAGCTGGCTCAGGGTGAAAGCGGGGGTGCAACCTCGGGCGGTGCCACATCGGGCGGTGCGGCCAGTGAAGCGCCGGCTCCGGCAGCCCCGGAAGCCGCGCCTGCTCCAGCTCCCCAGGCGGAAGAGTTGCCGCCCGGCCCGGCGGCCGGACCTGCAGCGCCTGGATTCTTCGGCAATCCGCTCGTTATCGGCGGCGCGGTGGTGGCAGCGGCGGTAGTCTGTGCGTTGGCCTGTTTCAGCAGCTCCAGCAGCACGACAACGACGGCCAGTCACCACTGACGGCGAATCCGTCAAAACGATTGCCGCTGGCGAGCTAGGGTCCCGCAAGACCGACAACGGCTGCTTGTCAGCGCACGTTCCCGCCGTTGCTCCAGAAGCAACGGCGGGAAACTTTTTATCCTCGCGTCGCCCGAACGAAATTCACAGGCGAAATGCAGGCTGGCTGAGCCTTTCCCCGCACGATAGCTTCCCGGCTCGAGCGGCCAGGGAACAGGACGATGTCGCATACAGGATGCCGCCGCCGCGGCGAGCGGATTCACACTTCGGCAAGGGATGGCGACGTTCCCGGCGCGCGGTCTGCTCCAATCGGCGCGGCTGTCGTCGCCGCCGGCATCATTGCGGCGGTAGGCTGCAGCTTTGGCTCGACGGCCAGGGCGTCGCAAAGGAATTGGCCCGAGATCTGCGCGGCGTTCCGCAATCTCGGCCACACCTGCATGGCTTACGATCCGGGAAGCGTCGTCAAAGCCGACAATGTGGTCACGGTCGAAGTCTCGGTATTCGACGATGGCAGCACGACCAAATTCGAATTCCGGTGTCCCGCTGTGCCAGACGATCCCGTGTTCGGGCGTACCAGACACGGCCAATGGATCCAGGTGACCAGCGGCACACCGAGCGAAACGCTCGCCCGCAAACTCTGCAGCGAAACTTCCGCGCGTCGGCGACATCGCTGATCCGCCTCCCCGCGATCAATTATTAACATTTGAACCAAAATGCAGGGTGCGGGTTAAGTAGCGGAACACCTTCGACGAACCAATCAACGTGCAACATTCGCACAACCCGACATCGTTTCAGTGGCATTGCCCGCTTGGTCTGGCGCTGACCGCGCTCTTTTTCCTGCAGCTACCAGCGGCGGCGAAAAATCGCGAACCCGATCCGGAACATATGATTATTCGCACAAGCGGCAAAGCGGGGAGCGTTCCGGCCGGCTCGAGTCTCCTGGACAGAACCGTCACGACGATCGAATGCCGGCATCGTGAGGGATGTGTCCTGAACGTTACGAGCATGTTGAACAGAAGTACAAACGACGATACCCGAATGTCCATCTGCACCCGCGTCGATGGGCTTTGTGCGGACCTCGATCGGGAAATCCTGAATGGCGATCCGGTTATTTCTTTTCAGAGCATTCTGGTCGGCCCCGGGCTTCACGCCGTTCAAACCGAGCTCGCCTCTGCCGGTCCCGTGACGTTCGACTACTGGGAGATAAATTACGAGCTGTACAGGCATGAGAAGTCATAATGCCTGACTGTGCTGCCAAGATCGCCAGCAAATAACAACCTTCTCTTCCGGGATATCCCGCGCGACGGCGCAATTGACGATCAGTGCGGCATTCATGAGCGAGTGAACCTGCGACTAACGACTGAAAAGCCTGTCACCGGCGCGTACCCCGGGACCACGCCATTCGGTCGGCCCGTTCTCGTGCGTCAGGGTGCGTTTCAACGTGTCGACGCCAAATCCCTCAGGATGGCTGTCGTGAGGAAGTCACAATCGCGTGATCCGAAAGGCAGCGGCACATGGCCAAAGATTCGCATTTCACGAGAAAACAGAGAGAAGTATATGCAGCCCGGACGGCGCGACGTTTTGTTCTGTGCGAGCCTTTCCTGTGACGAGCAAGGCGAATCGAATGCAGGCTGGTATCAGGCCGGAATTTCGGCAGCGCGAAAACTTTTGCCGGAAGCGGCATGATACATGGTAGTGCGGCCCGGATCAGAGCAGCCACACCAGCACCCTATAAATTACGAGCCCCCAGAATGCGATCCCGGACAGAATCGCAGCCACGAGCCAACAACCTGTTCTGCCTGGAGATCTCCCCATGACGGGATCTTATATCGCCGATCTTAAATAAAATATTACATATTATGCCTGTCAGGCGTCGCCTCACCGGCAGCCGTAACTACACTGATTATAATGAAAATCGGCTCTCCGGGAACGTCCCGCCCGGCCTGCGGGATATTTCGAGGAAAGCCGGTTTCCGGTTGGAATACAGGGACGCAACGCCCTGGTGCAGGGCAATCGCTGCCTTTACTACAGGGCAAAGCCTGGACGAAATTCGGATGGTGGAACCACCCCATGGCGTGGCCGCTTTCCTCCTTGTCCGCAATACGAAGGGACGCTTGCGATGCTACAGCGAAGAAGACTTGGCCGTCAGGGTCTCGAAGTTTCCGCGCTCGGCCTCGGCTGCATGGGGATGAGCCAGTCCTACGGCGCGGGCGACGAAACGGAATCGATCGCCACGATCCATCGCGCGCTCGACCTCGGCGTCGATTTCTTCGATACGGCGGAAGTCTATGGACCGTTCGTCAATGAGGAACTGGTCGGCCGCGCGCTGAAGGACCGCCGCGACAGGGCGGTCATCGCGACGAAATTCGGCTTCAGGATCGAGGGCGGGAAGAATGCCGGCCAGGACAGCCGGCCCGACCACATCCGTGACGTGGCGGAGGCGTCGCTGAAGCGGCTCGGCACCGATCATATCGATCTGTTCTATCAGCATCGCGTGGATCCCGCCGTGCCGATGGAAGATGTCGCGGGCGCGGTCGATGCGCTGGTGCGCGCGGGCAAGGTGCGGTTCTTCGGTCTGTCGGAGGCCGGCATCGCCAATATAAGCCGCGCGCATGCGGTGCATCCGGTGAGTGTGCTGCAGAGCGAATATTCGCTATGGGAGCGCAATCTCGAGCCCGAGATCATTCCATTCCTGCGCGAGGCGGGCATCGGGCTGGTGCCGTTCTCGCCCCTCGGCCGCGGCTTTCTTACCGGCACCGCCGGGCCGGCGGAAGATTATCCGGAGAGCGATTTCCGCCATCGCGATCCGCGTTTTCAGCGCGGGAATTTCGAAGCCAACATGAAGGCGGCCGATGTGGTGCGCGCCATCGCGGAAGAAAAGGGCGCGAAGCCCGGCCAGATCGCGCTGGCGTGGCTGCTGCACAAGGGCGGCGACATTGTGCCCATTCCCGGCACGAAGCGGCGGCGCTATCTGGAAGAGAATGTCGCGGCAGCGGATATCGGCTTGAACGACGCCGACATGGCGCGGATCGATTCGAGCCTGCCGCCGGAATCCATCTCCGGCCCGCGCTACACCCCGCAGATGATGGCGACGATAGACAGATGACGCGTCGCAGGTGCGGACGCGCTTTGGTCCGGCCGCGGGAATGTTTCCGTGGCTTTTTCCGGCCAAATATGTTAGATGTATCGTCAGGTTGAATTGCTGCGCCCGGCGGCCCGCGATGGGGGTGCCGGGCGTTGTTTCTTCCGGCGCGCGCGATCGCTGTTATCCGCTGATAAAATCGCTGTTATGACCGGGGCCGCGTTCCGGACTCTGCGGCGCAGGTTGTATCGACACGCTGTTCCATGTTCGCACGCCGGATCTCCGCAGCCCTTGCAATTCTGTTCGCCGCGCTCGCCGGCGCCCGCGCCGAAGATGTCGCACTGACCTTCGACGACCTGCCGACGCTGGCGCTGACGCATTCGTTTGCCTATGCCGATCTGACGACGGTGCGACTCCTCGACGGCCTCGCGCGTAACTCCATGCCCGCCATCGGCTTCGTCAACGAGAGCAAACTGGAGGGAAGCGACAAGCCGGCGCGGATCGCGCTGCTCAGGAGCTGGCTCGATGCCGGAATGGATCTCGGCAATCACGGCTATTCGCATTTGTCGCTCAACAGGACGCCGGTTTCCGCCTACATCGCTGATGTGGAGCGCGGCGCGGTCGTCACATCCGAGTTGCTCCGGGAGCGCGGAAAGTCGGAACGCTGGTTCCGGTATCCCTATCTCGAGACCGGGCTCACGGCGGAGACGCGGCGTATCTTCGAGACCTGGCTGACGGCGCATGGCTATCGGGTCGCGCCGGTCACCATCGAAAATGCCGACTGGATGTTCGCGCTTGCCTATGACGACGCGGTCCTGCGCGGCGATGCGGGCAGGGCGGCGCAGATCAGGCAATCCTATCTTGATTACACCGCGAAAATGGCCGTCTGGTATTGCAACGCCGCGCGTGTGCTCTTCGACCGCCGCCCGGCACTCGTGTTTCTGCTGCATGCCACGCGCCTCAACGCCGACAGCATCGATCAGCTCGCAGCCATATTGCAGGCAAACGATCTGCAGCCGGTCACGCTCGAGCGTGCCATGAAGGATCAAGCCTACGCGACGGCGGATACCTATGTCGGGCCCGACGGCGATGAATGGCTGAGCCGCTGGTCGCTGACGTTGCACAGGGATCTGCCATGGGACAGTTTCACGGATCCTCCGAAGGACATCGAAGCCGAAAACGACCGGCTCGACCGCACGCCCTGACGGCGCTGTGCCTTTGCCCGCAGGCGGCGCGTCTGCTTACATGACAATTGTGTGACGAGTCGGGGGTATCATGTTCGGCTGGTTCCAATCGCTCATGCCGCGCGAGGACCGCTTCTTCAAGCTTTTCAACAGCCATGCCGAATTGCTGGTACAGGGCGCGGAGGCGCTGCGCGAGCTTCTGAAGGGCGGCGTGGGCGTCGCCGAAGCCTGCCGCAACGTCGTCGCGCTTGAAAACAGCGCCGATGCGGTCACGCGTGATGTGCTGCTGCTCGTCCGGCGGTCGTTCATCACGCCCTTCGACAGAAGCGACATCAAGGATCTGATCGACGCGCTCGACGACACAATCGACCAGATGCAGAAGACGGCGAAAGCCGTATTGCTGTTCGAGGTCGAAACGCTCGAGCCCGAAATGATGGCGCTGGGCGAGAAGATCGTGCAGTCGTCCCGGCTGGCATGCGAAGCGGTTCGTCTTCTCGCGTCGCTGAAGGACGGCACGCCGCGGATCAACGCAATCACCGAGCAGATCGTCAGACTCGAAGACGATGCCGACACGCTGAATGACCAGGGAATTAAATCGCTCTTCCTGCGCCACCGGCAAAATAATGCGATGGGTTATATCGTCGGCGTCGAGATATTCGATCATCTCGAGAAGGTGATGGACCGGTTCGAAGATGTGGCCGACCGCATCAGCGGCATCGTGATCGAACATATGTGAGCGGCAAGAATGTTTCTCCTTGCCGGTCTTGTCGCGATCGCACTCGGCTTCGATTTCATGAACGGCCGCAACGATGCGGCCAACTCCATTGCCACCATCGTTTCGACGCGGGTGCTGTCACCGCGCTACGCCGTGCTATGGGCGGCGTTCTTCAATTTCGTGGCTTTCCTGGTATTTGGACTTCATGTCGCCAATACCATCGGCAAAGGCATTATCTCGCCGGCTTCGATCACCGATCAGGTGATATTCGGCGCGTTGTGCGGCGCGATATTCTGGCAGGTGATCACCGGCTATCTGGGTATACCGTCGAGTTCCTCGCATGCCCTCATCGGTGGCCTGGTCGGCGCGGGCGTTGCGCATGCGGGATTTTCGGTCATCGTCTGGCAAGGGCTCGGGAAAACGATTGCAGCGATCGTCCTTTCGCCGATGACAGGCCTCATTATCGCGCTGCTTCTGGTGTTGCTTGTCTCCCGGGCCTTCGTCGACGCGCTGCCGTGGCGTGTGGACAGCATCTTCCGTCGTGTCCAATTCGTTTCGGCGTCCCTCTATTCGCTGGGACATGGCGGCAACGATGCGCAAAAAACGATGGGTGTGATCTCGGCGTTGCTCATGGCTCACGGCGCATTGGGCGGAACATTTCATGTGCCGCTCTGGGTCGTTATCGCCTGCAACGGCGCCATGGCGCTCGGGACACTCTTTGGTGGTTGGCGCATCGTGCGTACCATGGGTTCACGAATCACCCGGCTTACGCCCATGCAGGGTGTCTGCGCGGAAACGGCTGGATCGATAACGCTCTTCATGGCGACCTATCTGGGCATCCCGGTTTCCACCACGCACACGATTACCGGCGCGATTGTCGGTGTCGGTGCCGCGCGGCGTACGTCGGCAGTGCGTTGGAACGTTGCGCAACGGATTGTTATCGCCTGGGTTCTTACAATGCCGGCAGCTGCCATGGCGGGCGCTGCTTTCTACAGCCTGGCGCGTATCTGGTGAGGTGGATGGAATAGCAATGCGTAGCAGTGCGCGTGAGAGTTCGAATGTTCAGTATGCGGCATTGCCGTGGCGCGACACCGGGGCGGGTCTTGAAATTCTTCTGATCACTTCTCTCAGGACGAAGCGCTGGATCATCCCCAAGGGATGGTCTGTCCCGGGTTTGCAACCCCATGAAACAGCGGCACTGGAAGCGCTCGAAGAGGCGGGAGTTTCCGGAGAGATGGTGCCTCAATCGCTCGGTTCGTTCTGTTATAACAAGCGCCGCAAAGCCGGTGTCGACGTCCGGTGCAAAGTTTCGGTATTTTCGCTTCAGGTTACGCGGCAGCGCCGCCAGTGGTCGGAGAAAAGGAAGCGCGAAGCCCGATGGTATTCGGCAGACGAGGCATTGTCACATGTGCGGAACGCGGGTTTGCGCCGCCTGATCGCACGCTTTGCGCAGGCTATTCGCAATCCAGGTGCGTCCTGTAGGACGCCGCCCGATGCGCGGGCCAAGAAATTGGCCGGACCGGTGGAAATCGAGGGGTAGGCGGAGTCAGGGCCGGCCGCGGATGCTTTGCAGCGGTTTTCGGCATTTTCATCTGTGTCACACGCACCTTCTGGCCACGGAGAAAGTGCGCTATGGTGCCTGCTGCGTTCGGCCGCGTGGCTTGCGGGCGCCTATAGAGGGCAATATTTATGAAATCTCGACTTTTGATGGCCGCGTTGCTCGCGGCGCTGCCGGGCATTGCGCCGGCGCAAAGCATACAGCAACTCAAGAACCAGCCGCCGGACGGCGCCCAGCTGACGTTCCTGCTGACCGACGGTACGGTTCTCGCCCAAGGCTACAATAACTCGGATTTCTATGTACTGACGCCGGATAATACCGGCAGCTATGTCAACGGGACCTGGAAACAGGTCGGCAGCCTGCAGACGGGATATTCGCCATCGGCCAGTGCTTCACAGGTGCTCGCCGACGGTCGCGTACTGATGGAAGGCGGCGAATACAATCCCGCCGGCAGTTTCGCGTTGACCAATCTTGGCGCGGTCTACGATCCGACCGCGCAAACCTGGACGGCGGTCAAGCCTCCGAAGGGATGGAAGAATATCGGCGATTCACCATCGGTCGTCCTCGCGAATGGCAAGTACCTGCTCGGCGACAAGCTGAACAAGAAAGGCGCCCTGCTCGACCCGACGACAATGAAATGGACCGCGGTCAAGTACAAAGGGAAGAACGACTTCAATTCGGAAGAAGGCTGGACGCTGATGCCGGATGGCACGATCCTGACCTTCGATGTGAAGGACAATCCGCAGTCCGAATCGTACAATGCTGCCAAAGGCAAATGGACGAGCCTTGGCAGCACAGTTGCCAATTTGCAGGGGCCTCCCTGTTGCAGCTGTATTCCCTACCCACCGAAGAACAAATGCTACTATCCTCCCGGCGAAGTTGGTCCGGCAGTCCTGAGACCTGACGGCACGGTGTGGGCGACCGGCGCGACACATTCGGGTGAAACGACGGCCCACACTGCGGCTTATACGCCGGGCACGGGCTGGGCCGCCGGACCCGACTTCCCTAACGACGATCAGGCCGGTGATAGTTTTATAACGCTGCTCACCAATGGCGAGGCAATGGTTGAGGGCAACAGCGGCAGGCTGTACATCTTCGATGGCACGAACATCACCGATACGAAATCAAACGCGTATGGCATTATGACGGTCCTGCCGAACGGGCAGATCCTGATCGGCGGTTCCGAGGTTTATAACAGCACGGGAACCTATCAGGCCGCATGGCAGCCGACGATTTCGAACGTACCCTCGTCGGTGACGCGCGGCCAGACCTAT
>DATASL010000054.1:0-29866 GCA_036269235.1 Rhizomicrobium sp. | reverse complement strand
TCCTCGCCGTCACAAACGGCTCGAAAAACGCCCATTCTCCATCGCTCATCTGTCCGCGAATCAAAACCGCCTCCCTCCAAGAGGCAGTCTTGAATCACATCACAATCCGTCTGAGAATCCCTTTGTCAACACAGCCTAGTTTCGAAGGCGCTGAATCACGCGGACTTGAAGACCACCAACCGCTACGCGCATGTTTTGGACGAAGACGTGGCAGCGGCCATGGAATCCCATCATGCGGCCTCGCAATCCGGGCGAGGCGAAGAACGTTCCCAAACGCAAGACTCGGACGCGGAGTCCCGGAAAAAGTCCCGGACTTCGCTTCGCATGGTGCGATAAACCCTTGTGAAATCAGCAAAAAACGGATAATAGCCCGAAAGTCTGGGGGACTGGGGGTCGCGAGTTCAAATCTCGCCGCTCCGACCAATCGTTACCCGCGAAAATTTACGCGAGGACGCGGGCGATCAACGGCCGAACGGATTACAGTCCCCAGTGCCTTTTGAATTTGCAGTCGTCTTCAAGAATACTGGCACGAGGTCCGTGCGAGCGGTTGTAATTACTTCACCGTCAGACTGAACACTACACCGAGATTTTTGGTGCCGCCGGCGGAAGCGGTGCCGAATAGGAAGCGGCCATTGCCGGTGAGTCCGGCCTGCGGCGTTGCTCCGTCCGTTCCCGTGAAGCTGTGAACGACTGTTTCAGCGCCGCTTGACGCGGCCACGTCATATACTACGCCGTCCCGATTGGTTCCTCCCTGCATCGTCGTGCCATATAGTCTGCTGCCAACGTATAAAAGATTGCCAACCGGCCAGTTGCCATCATTGCCACCGTTAAAGGCGTCGAGCGTGGTCAGTGTTCCGTCGGGCGTGAGCTTGTACACCGAGCCGTAAGGCGTCGCGCTGCCGCCCGGACCGGTCGTTCCGAACAGATTGCCGGCCTTGTCGCGGGCAAGCCCGCCCATCGGGTTGCTGCCATCGGCACCGCCTGTGAAACTGTAAAGCGTCTGATAATTACCATTCGCCGTGAACTCGTACACGGTGCCCGATTGATGCTCGCCGCCCGAACTGGTGACTCCGTAAAGATTGCCCGCCCGATCCTCAATCAAATCGCCTTGCGGCGGCCAGCCGGCGTCCTGGCTGAAGCCATATAACACAGTGAACTGGCCGGTAGCGGAATATTCGAACAGCGTGCCTTCTTCGCCGCCGCCGCCGGTCGTAATTCCAAACAGATTACCCTTCCTGTCGCGCAGCAGCTGCCCGACAGGCCAGAAGCCGGTGCCGACGTTAAAGTTCATAAGCACGGTATAGCTACCGCCCACTCCCAGCCTGTAAAGCACGCCGCAGCCATGGTCGCAGTACTTTTTGCCGCCGAATGTGGTCGTTCCGTAAAGGTCGCCGGTCGAAGGATTGATGGTCACACCAGCTTCAGGCTCGCCGCCACCGCTCTTTCCATCGAAGGCGTGAAGCAGCGTCTCGGTGTGGTCCGGCGCGATCTTGTAGATGGTCCCCCCGTTGTTGGACCCACCAAAATTGGTCGTACCGAAAAGGTTGCCGCTACTGTCGAATGTCACATTGCCGGCGGGATTTGCGCCGTCGCCCGATCCGCCGGAAAAATCGTGGAGTACGGCAAAGTGTTTTGCCTCTGCGCATTGTACATAAAGCAGCAGGAAAGCCGCGCTCAGCAATATGCCTTGAAGCAATGTATGTCTGGCCATGCGTGTCCTCCTCATTCCCGGCAATGGTAGTACCCGCGCAGAGGCGAAAAACTATCGCCGTTGCATGTCGCCCAAGCGTGATGGCAGGAAACAGGACGGGCTCAGCATGAAGGAGGCACACATCATGCACCTCAGTTGAAAACTATTTCTTCACTCTGAACACGACACCGTTTTCGCTGCTGCCACCGCTTGCCGTGCTGCCGTAGAAAAACTTTCCCCAAAGGGTCACACCGTCGGAGAGACTATTGCCGTTCGCATCGCTGAAATCGGCGAGCGTCTTTTCCGTGCCTTTCAGCGAAAATTCATAGAGACCGCCCAACCCATAGGCGCCACCGGCCGAAGCAGATCCATAGAGGGTTTTGCCTGCCAGCAGCACGTCGCCATCCGGATCGGTGAGATTGATGCCGCCGGTGAAAGTGTAGATCGTCGTCAGTGTCCCCTTCGGGGTAATCTTGAATATGGTGCCGCCGCCGTCACCAAAGGTATTTCCATAGAGATTGCCCTTTTCGTCGATAGCGAGGCCGCCGATCGGCATCTCGCCATCGGCGCCGCCGCTGAAGCTGTAGAGCGACGAAAACGTGCCGTCTCTGGCGATCTTATAGACCGTACCCTGGTCGGTCGTGCCGCCGAACGAGGTGGCGCCATAGAGATTGCCCTTGTTGTCGATAACGACGCCGCGCGTTGGGGAAAGGCCGTCATCGCCGCCAAACCTGTAGAGGACAGTGAATTGGCCGGTGGCGGTGTATTCAAACACCGTTCCGTTATTATGCTCGCCTCCGAGTTGGCAGGTGCCATAGAGATTTCCATCCTTGTCCTGGACCAGCTTGCCGCTCGGAGAGAAGCCATCGTCGACCGTGAAACTGTGCAGCACGCTGAAGGTTCCGTCGGAGGCGATCTGCCAGATCGTGCCCCCGGAGGTTCCAATCATATTGCCGTTCGGCAGGATCAACACCGGGGCATCGGGCGAGTCGCCCTCGCTGAAGGAATGAAGCACACTTTCCGAACCATCACTGGCGAGCCTGAACACCGAGCCGTAATTGTTGGCGCCCCCAAATATCGTTGTCCCATAGATGTTTCCAGAGGAGTCCGGCGTGACTTCGTTGCCCCCGAAGGAGCCGGCAGGCGCGCCCGGGAAATTATAAAGAACTGAATATTTCGAGCCTGACTGGGCGACGCCGGCTTCATGTGCCCCGGCGGATGTGAAAAGTGAGGCCAAAAATACTGACCCCAGGAATGTGTTGCGAAACAATCTGAAACGATCTGGCACGAGCTCCTCCATTTCCTTGGGTGCCGCCGTCTCGGGCGGCGAGCCGCCACTAATATGGAGCCTTTATAAGATCACGGGATGGCTTCCGCGCAAAGCGGAAACGCATCCCGTGCCATCAAACAACTTTTACTTCTTCACGCTGAACACGACGCCATTGTCGCTGCTGCCGCCATATTCCGTAGTGCCGTAAAGGATCTTGCCGCTGGGCGTCACCCCGGCGGAATAGTAATTGCCGTTCGCGTCGCTGAACTCGCCGAGCACTTTTTCCTTGCCCTTCAGCGAGACGGAGTAAACGCCACCCAGCCCATTGGCGGCCCCGGTAGTCGCTGCGCTGTAGAGCGTCTTGCCCAGGAGCAGCATGTCGCCTTCCGGATTGCCGCCATCGGCGCCGCCGGTGAAGTCGTAGATGGTGGTCAGCGCCCCTTTCGAGGTCATCTTGAACACCGTGCCCGCGTTGCCCGTACCATCGTCATCGGCACTGCCGTACAGATTGCCCTTCTTGTCGATGGCGAGGCCGCCATAGAGGAAGCCGCCATCATTGCCGCCGGTGAAGCTGTAGAGCGAGGTGAAGGTACCGTTCTTGGCGATCTCGTAGACCGAACCATTGTCGCCCGTGCCGCCGAACGCCGTCACGCCGTAGAGATTGCCTTTCTTGTCCATGACGACACCGTGTTCCGGATACTGGCCATCGGTGCCGCCGAATGTATGCAGGATCGTGAGCGTACCGGCGGCGCTGTATTCGTAGA
The DNA here is from genome assembly GCA_036269235.1 of Rhizomicrobium sp. Classification (GTDB taxonomy): domain Bacteria; phylum Pseudomonadota; class Alphaproteobacteria; order Micropepsales; family Micropepsaceae; genus Rhizomicrobium. The sequence goes on along the minus strand of DATASL010000054.1, from coordinate 26,142 downwards.
CCGTGCCGTCGCCGGTGCTGCCGCCGAAAAGGCAGGTGCCGTAGAAATTGCCGTCCTTGTCCTGGATCAGTTTGCCGCGCGCGAGATTGCCTTCGTCGGCGGTGAAATCATGCAGCACGCTGTAGGTGCCGTCGGTGGCGAGCTGCCAGATGCCGCCATTGCCGCCCCCGCCGCCAAAAGTAGTCGTGCCGATCATGTTGCCGTTTGACTCGATGAACACAGCGCCGTCGGGCGTTTCGCCGTCGCCGGAGCCCCCGAAGGAATGAACCACGGTCTCCTTGCCATTGGCGAGCTTGAACAGCGTGCCGTAACCGTTGGCGCCGCCGTAATCCGTCGTTCCGTAGATGTTGCCGGAGGAGTCGAGCGTGACTTCGGCGCCGGAGCCGGAGCCGTCGGGCTCGCCGGCAAAGTTGTACAGGACTTTGTATTTGGACCCGGGAAGTGCTGCGCCTTTCAGGGCAGCGCTTTGGGTGCGCGTCGCGTGGAATCCGCCCACCGCCAGCGTGCGTTTTTGCGCGGCGCTGAATTCATGCGCGCCGGCAAACGAGATGAAAGCGGCCGCGAGCGTCGTGCCAAGCAGGGCAGAGCGCAGCGGCGTACGAAAACGTTGCATCGATATTACTCCCTTTATCTTTGCGGCAAATGCCGAGCACGCATTTGGCCCGGCGAGGGCAGGCGATGCAAGGATCAACCCGATCCGGATTGGCGGCGCGCCGCGATTGCCGGTTTATCTGCTGCGGCGCGCTGCCATGCTCTGTCACTTGTGTAAGCCGTCTTCATCCGCGGCGGCGGTCGTGCCGGCACACGCCGGCGACGGGATTGTTAGTAAGACGGCACTGCGCTGTATTCTCGCCGCCTCGAAAAACTCCATCGCCGCTGTGGTGATGGCGGGCGCGCATTCATTCTTTGCGCGCGAAGTCGTGGCCGGCAAGCGGAGACAACGCCGCAAGCGTCGCGGCGATCTCGCCCGCGCTTTCGAGAACATATTCGTAGCCGGATTCCCGGCGCGCTTTTATTTCGGCAAGGCGCGCCGCGAACTCCTCCCGGTCCCGCTCGTCGAGATTGCGCGAACGCAGCTGTGCTTCGAGATTGCCGATCTCCTGCGCCGCATCGAAAATGCCGTCCAGCGGCAGGGAAAGCCGGATGGTAAGCCCGTGGATGCCGGCCCTCAGCGCCGCGTCGCGCAGATCGAGCAGACTCTCGCGATTGCGCTCATAGATGTCGATCTCGCGCCGCGCGGAACGCAGCAGGCGCAACGTGACCGGGCCATACGGGTCGCCGATCTTTCTGGTCTCGTCGGCACGCTTCAGGATCACCGCATAGCTCGACAGCACCTCGCCGAAAAACAGCGCGGCGTTGCGTTCGCGCCGCCGCGTCTGCGCGCGCCATTCGAACTGGTTCGCCACCAGGCCGCCGGCGGTGGCCAGAAACGCGCCCATGATCACCTGCCACAGCGTGCCGAAATTCGAAATGAAATCAAAAGCCTCGCTGCGCATCTGGGCAACCGGGTTCGAGTCGACGGATGGAATATCTAGCAGAACACGCGGCGCAACCCATGTGGCGAATCCGGCGCGGCCCGACCCCGGCGACAAGCGGAACAGCAACCCGTCCCGCCAACGATGAGCGAATGCGGACTGTCGCCGGATCGGGCAAGGCTGTAAGCTGGTGCTGATATTTGCCGGAGATTGTCATGTACGCACGGACAGCATTGTTCGCCCTCCTGTCCCTCTCGGCCGTATTTGGTGCGTCCCGCGCGATGGCGGGCGCAAATACCGCAACGGATGCTGCGAATTATATGAATTGCAGGCGCGATGTCTGTGCGGCGGGCAGCAAGGAAGCCGTGCTTTACAGTTTTCAGGGTGCGCCCGATGGCCAGCAACCCATGGGCTCGTTGATAGCCGACAAACACGGCAATCTCATCGGTGTCACAAATATCGGCGGAACGGGGAGTTGCCGCAGCACCGATGGCGCCGGATGTGGCACGGTGTTCATGCTGTCCCCGCAGGGGCCGGGCCAATGGACCGAGTCCGTGATCTACAGTTTCCAGGGCGGCGGCGACGGTCAAAATCCCTGGCAGGCGCCCGTGTTCGATGAAGCGGGCAATCTCTACGGCGTTACCGCCGAGGGCGGCACGGGCAATTGCACCAACATGAACCTCAGCGGATGCGGCACCGTGTTCGAGCTGTCGCCGCAGGGCAACGGTAGCTGGACGGAGTCGGTGCTTTACAGTTTTCAGGGCGTGCCGGCGGGCAATGGCAATGGCGACGCGGCATTGCCGAATTCGCTTGTTTTCGATCGTTCCGGAAATCTGTTCGGCTTCTCGTCGGAGGGAGGAAGCTGTTCGCAGAAAGACCGGCTCGCGTTCTGTGACGGCGCTGCTTTCGAGATCGAGCGAAAGCATGGCTCGTGGCGCGAAAAAATCATCTACCGCCCGGACGGCGCGACGGCAGTGCCGGCCGGTGCGCTGTTCGATTCCACCGGCAATCTTTATGGCGTCTCGCCCCTTGGGGGCAGCGGCGGGGTCGGCGACGTGTTCGAGCTGACGCCGCCGTCGGGAAAGGCGCAATGGGCGGCTTCCGTTATCTATACGTTTCAGAACGGGCCTGACGGAGCAATACCCGTCCCCGGTCTTCTGTTCGATCCGCAAGGAAATCTGTTCGGCGCCAGCGCCGGCAGCGACAGCGTCGCCGCAAACGTCTTCGAACTGACGCCCGGCGCAAATAACAGCTGGACGGAATCCGTTTTGTTCGGTTTCAACGATGGAAGCATCTATCCTCCGCGCGGTCCGATTATGGATGGGCACGGTAATCTGTTTGGTACGACGGAGTTTGGTGGTCCGGCGCAAAGCGGCAACGTTTATAAGGGCTCACAAAAGGGTGGCCGATGGACGATGAGGGATCTCCATGATTTCGGCTCCGGCGCTGACGGTTCCGAACCGCTCGGCGGGTTGGTATTCGGAAAGGGCGGTGCGCTTTACGGAACCACGGTGTCTGGCGGCACCGGCATTTGCCGGACCGGCTGCGGCGCGGTGTTTCGGATCAAGCCTTGACATGCTGCGCCACCGAACTCCGCGCTTCGGTCCGGCTCCGGAATGTTAGACGGCTCATCTGCAGACCGCGCCGAGATCGACGCGCTTGTCGGCCGTTTCTTCGCGGCCTTCGCCAGCCGGGACGGCTCCGCTCCCGGCGTTGCGGGTTTGGCCGAGCTCTTCATCGCGCCGGCCGTGATCGTGAAGGCGGTTGATGTCGATCCGGAAGTCTGTGCGGTGCAAACATTCATCGCGCCGCGCCTGCGCCTGTTGACCGACGGCACTCTGACAGCGTTCCGCGAGGAAGAAACAGCCGCGCGCACGGCGATCCTCGGAAACATCGCGCAACGCACCAGCCTCTACCGCAAATCCGGCATCATGTCGGGCAGGCGTTTCGAGGGGAAAGGCATCAAATTCTTCCAGTTCGTGCGCACACGAGGCGGCTGGCGCATTTCCGCTTTGATATGGGACGACGAACGCGAAGGGCTAAGCATCCCCGCAGCACTGTAGCCGGGCTCGGAGCTCTCGTCCCAGGATTGGCGCAAGGCGAGGGCGTGGCCCGATACTTGCTGACTTCCGGTTTGGACCGCCGGAATTGTCATTGAGCGGGACAGGTTCGGAGGCGTTTGTGATCGATTCGGCGCGTGCGCTTGCGGCAGAAGAATCCGGCGTCACCGCAGTCGAGTATGCTCTCATTGCGGCTGTTATTGCGACGATGCTCAGCGCCGCAATACCGGCCATTGGCCTCGGCCTCGAACGCACGTCTCACACAGTCGCGGGTTCGCTCCACGGAGGCCCGCCCACGATGGGCACACGCCCTCCCGGAATACGCTGACAGGACCAGCGTTCATCTGTTTGCTGTTGATCCGGTTCTGAATATACCTCGTTGTCGCGCCCAGGCGCCATCGTTCATCACCGATACAATCATTCCCGCGCTTGCGGCAATTGCGCGAGGAAACCTGAACAATTCGTGCGATGAATTTGCATGTCCACGTCGCGCCGGTGCTTCGCCGGGTAAGCGACTTCGCGGCGCTCATTGCCGGGCAAAACAAATGAATCCGGCTTCGCACTCTGCGGGCTGCGGAACCAGCCGGCAGGCCGCCCGGCACGGCGGATTTCATCAAAGATCTTGAACGCGCATTCTCAACCGGCGGATCGCGCGGCGAGCACCGGCACGAAAGCCGGCGCGGAAGCAAGACGATCGGCAAGAGTTGTTATGATGCGAAGGTGAACGCTGGTCCGGTCAGTGAATACCGAACGCCAATCACGCAAAGAACGCTATCCCCGCGCACCAGACGAACCATGTCGCAAACAGCGCGCGCTGGACGAGGCCGTAGAAGGGGCGCATCTCCATCCATAGCGCGCTCTGCCGATCGAAGACCACGAGGTTTGGCGCACCAGACGAGAAAGGTCATGAGCCAGGAGAAGCCGGCGAGCCGCTTCATGCGCAGATCGCCGCGCAAGGTGAGCGCCAAAGCGAGCGGCGCCTGGTAGCCGATCAGCTCGGCCGTGCCGAAGACATTATGCAGCGGGTGAGGGTGGGCGAAGATTCCGACGCCGGCGGCGCAGACCGCCATCCAGACGGTGAGCCACGCCGCCGCCGTCGCATGGCTGCAGCGTTTCAGCAGAGCACGCAGCCCGGAAGCAAAAACCAGCAGCGCCAGCGCGACGGCACAGAGCAGCGCGGCGAAGGGGATGCGAACCGGCGAGCCGATCTCCCCGATCTCGCTCACCGTCTGCCGGATCTGGCTGTAACCGGGAATGGCGAGCGGCAGCGCGACAATCCCCATCAGGAGAATGAGTGCGGCCAGCGGGCCGCACAGAAGACGCTTATGTAATTTCATCGTGGTGCCCGGTAACCTCTGCATGGTGCGCCGATGTCCGCACATCGATTATCCCTCATAGCTGGCATTTCCGGAAATTCCTGATATGCTGGTGACAATCGCGAAGCAGAAGGTCGGCAGGAAGCGGAATGATAACCAAACATCCATGGTTCGGGCCGAAACGCATCGGCTGGGGCTGGCGGCCGGTGAGCTGGGAAGGCTGGCTTGCGACATGGCTGTGCGCGGCCATAGCCGTCGCTGCCGGCGTCATTTTCGGAAATACGCCGATGACGATCTATGTGTGCATTGCCGCTGTCGTGGCGCTCCTCATCGTCTGCCTGCTGACGGGCACAGGGCCGGGGTGATTGGACTCATTATACGTGTCATCCGCGCGATAGGGAGAACGTGCTGTTTGGTTCAAGGTGAAGAAGTGCGCCGCGCGGTTGAAGTGCCTGGTGCGGAAGCTATTGCGATTCCTTGATGCGCACGAGTTTGCCATTGTCGAAATAGAGAAACGCACCCGCGTCGCTGTATACCCATTTCTCCCGCGTCGCATGGGCAGAAATGGTTTTGATTTTCTTCGTGGGCACGCCCCAGCAGGAGGCGAGGACCTCCGGCTGCGTCATGCCGATCCGCACATTGCCGCGATGGTCGCACGCGGCTTTGGCAGCCGCCTCGGCGCTTTTCGCTTTAGTGGCGGTGATTTTTGGATCTTCCCAGGCGATTCCGAGAACCGACAACTGGGCGGCATCCTCGGCGATGCCGAGGCTTAACTGCTTGATATACCCGTATGAATCGTCATCGCCGCGTATCAGAAAATATCCATCCGAGCTGGCATCCTGTGTGCCGCTGCCCGGCAATATTCCTGCCTTGAGAATCTTCCAATGGGTTCCGGGCCCCATCTCGCGACAATCGCTCATGGAATAGCGTACGGCCGCGAGCGGCGTCATGCACAGATTCATCTCGTTGAAGCCGGCTGTCCGCCAGAATTCCCGGCCAGTATACGGGTTGGTGCCGGCGCCGGAGCTCTGCGCCGCATCGGTCTCAGCCATTGTTCGCGGATCGGTGGTAAAGAACCGGTCGGCCTGCCAGGCCGGCGTGAGCACCCTGGTGCCGTCGTCCCGCGCAAATACCAAATAACTTCGCTGGTCTTCGGGCAGATTGCTGTGCGCCAATCCGCCATCGTATACGCCGCTGCCCACATATCGAACATGTTCGAAGGCGTTCAGGCCATCGCAGCCGATTTGGTTGAAGGACTGCTCGGGCGTTGCACAGGCGCTCGCGCCGGCTTCCTTCGCCCAAAGATCCCGGCCCGGCAAAATACTCGCCGGCGCATCCGCGGCGCGTACGGCCGGCGGCGCCTGCACCAGAGCGAACAGCACGATCAGTACCGGAAAAATTCTCATTGCGGGGCCGCCTGATAGAAAATGCTTTGTTCTCATCCTGGATACGGCGCTGGCGGCGCAGCCCCATTCGCTGCTATCCCTGATAAAATCGCTGTTATGCCGAACGGACGCCGTTCGATTCATGTAGTGCAATGTCCTACGTATGGGCAAAATATGCACGCGGCGGTTTACAGCCGATTAAAAACAAACCCGGCGTCATTTGGACGCCGTCCCGTTGCGCAAACCCGAAGGCGGGGGCATTTTCGCGCGGCACTCTGAAACGGCAGGCTCCCCGTGAGCACGTTGCGCAAATATCAGGCGTTTTCGATCGTCGCGGTGCTGGCCGCGCCGCTTGGGCTGGGCCTGACCTGGGCGGTGCCGCCTGTGTGGAGCAATGTCTCGGCGATCAGCGGACTCGTCATCACCGTGGCCTGCGTCCTCGCCATGGCGCTGCTGCGTTGCCCGAACTGCCATCACCAGCTCGGGCTCGGCGAAGCGACTCACGAGTTCCAGTCGCATTGCTGCCCGCGCTGCGGAGCGGATCTGGCGAAATATTGCCCGTCAGGCGAGTGGGCGCAGCGAACGCGAAACCAGGATATAGCCGATTCCGGTCGTCACCAGATTGACGCCGAGCAGGATACCCAGAACCACCAGGGAAACCGCCGGCCAGCCAGCGGCGATCAGCACCGCCATGACGATGCTGGCGAGACCGGAGATCAGCATGCCTACCCATCCCTGATGCGGCCGGGTCTCGAAAGCGAAGAACAACTCGAACGCGCCCTGAAAGATGAAGATGACGCCGATCACCAGCGTCAGAGCCACCGCGCCCGCCAGCGGATTGAAAAGCAGAAACGCCCCGGCCGCGATCGACAGCAGGCTCAGAATCAGCGCGCCAAAAAAAGGCCCGGTGCCGTGAATGGAAAAGGCGCCAAGGAACATGAAGCCGCCGGAAAACAGGAAGACCCAGCCCACGAGCAGCGCCGCCGCGAGCGTGGAAAAGATCGGAAACACCAGCGCGGCGATTCCGACCGCCAGCATCGCCAGCCCAAGCCAAAGCAACCGCCCCGAGGAGGCGCGTAGCCTTCCGTGAAACAGGCTGTCCTGCGTGCCCAGAATGCTCATGGCGTTTTTCCCAGTCATATCGCTGCTATGTTTTTATCATAGGTTGGTGACGCGCAGAAATTGCTGGCTCGCGATTGACAATCACTCGCAACTAGATTACTTGTAAACAGGCAATCGACGGACTTAGCGGTTCATGATCGTATGCGTGTGTAATCGGCTTGGCGAAAACCGGGTGTGGGCGGCAATCGTCCGCGGCGCAAAAACTCCGGATCAGGTTTATGCTGGCTGTGGCGTGGAGAGGAATTGCGGCCGATGCCAGGAAACGATCGAAGAAATGTTGGACGCGGCGGACGCGGAGAGACATCTGCCGACGGCGGCATAGAGCAGGTCTCTGGGCCGACGCCGCATGCGTCGCTGCCGGGCAATCCCGATGTCATCCGGGCGCTCAATACCGTTCTCAAGAATGAGCTGACCGCCATCAACCAGTATTTCCTCCACTCGCGCATGCTCGGCGACTGGGGGCTGTCGATTCTCGCCAGACAGGAATACGACGAATCCGTCGACGAGATGAAACACGCGGACCGGCTGATCCGGCGCATCCTGTTTCTCGGCGGGCTGCCGAACCTGCAGGATCTCGGCAAGCTGTTCATCGGCGAGAACGTCCAGGACGTCCTCGCCTGCGACCTGCGGCTGGAACAGAATTCGCTGCCGGACCTCCATTCGGCGATCACGCTTTGCGAGCGGGTAAGCGATTTCGTGTCGCGAGAATTGTTCGTCCAGATCCTCCGCAGCGAAGAAGAACATATCGACTGGCTGCAGACGCAGTTCCGGCTTATCGAGCAGATGGGCCTGCAAAATTTCGTGCAGCTGCAGACGAAGCCGAACGAGTCCGGCACGGACTGATCGGACTCATCGCTGTTCGCGATGCATCCAGGGCAGCATGAGCCCGATGGGTATGATCCACAGCGTCCCGGCGAGCGCATAATAGAGCAGGGCGACATACCAGGCCGCATGCGGCAACACGCGCACGCCCACGCCCATTGCGAGCAGCACATAGACCGGCAGCCAGATCAGCACAACGATGGCGCCGATGAGTTTTTTCACGCGTGGATTCATGACTGCTCGCATCGATGATGAGGCATTCTAACATGCCGGACGACATAGCAAGGCCCCCTGGCCGGTCGGGCATCTCGTCGCGGACGCATGGACGATTCCGCGCGCGCTGGATAAGACCTTCGCGCGCATGACGGCCACCATAACCCGCATCCATACCATCGCTCCCAGCCGGCGCGCCGTAGGCTGGTGGCTGATTGCCATCGCCCTGGTGGTGGCCGCCATGGTCACGGTAGGCGGTTTGACTCGCCTCACCGGTTCAGGCCTCTCAATCACGGAATGGAAGCCGATCTCCGGCGTGATCCCGCCGCTGAACCAGCAATCATGGCAGGCGGAATTCGCGAACTATCAGAAAATTCCGCAATACTGGCGCGAGAACCGCGGCATGACGCTCGCGCAATTCAAGGGAATCTTCTGGTGGGAATGGTCGCACCGGCTTCTCGGGCGTCTTCTCGGCGTGGTGTTTCTTCTTCCATTCATCGGCTTTGCCGTAACGGGAGCCATTCCGAAACGCGATTGGCCGCGGATGGTTTTGTTGTTTGCTCTTGGCGGCCTGCAGGGCGTGGTTGGCTGGTGGATGGTGAAAAGCGGCCTCGAGACGCGTGTCTCGGTGAGTCAATACCGGCTCGCGATCCATCTGGGCGTGGCGATCATTCTCTTCGGCGCCTTGTTGTGGACGGCGTTCGACTATTTGCGCGGCGGCCAGCCACGTTCTCCTGCCGGCAAAAGTACTCTTGGCGCCGGCGCATTCGCGCTTGTCGGACTCGTTTATGTCCAGATGCTGTTGGGCGCGCTCGTGGCCGGCCTGCATGCCGGGCTGATCTACAACACCTGGCCATCGATGAACGGCCGCTTCATGCCCGAGGACGCATTCTCGCAGCAGCCCTGGTGGAGTAATTTCTTCGAAAACCCTGGAACGGCGCAATTCGACCACCGCCTTGTCGCCTATATCGTCGCGGCTGCATCGCTGACCTTTTGGTTTCTTACCCGCCAGATGCACGCGGGCAAAAGGATCTGTGCCAGCAGCAACGCACTGATGGCCGCCGTGCTGCTGCAGATCGCGCTTGGTATCGCAACGCTGCTCAACCAGGCGCCGCTCGCTCTCGCGGCAGTTCATCAGGCCGCGGCGGTATTCGTTTTCACCACGGCTTTGTGGAACGCCTTCGAAGTTAGGAACAGCGACTCCAACTGACGTTGAAGCGATTGCGTTGAAACACAAAGCCTGTCATCCCGGCGAGCGACGCGAGGAAAGGGGGACCCAGGTGCCGCAACCGCAGCAATGATTGAAATGACATGCACGGAAAAATTCTTCATCAATTGAAGTCGCTTCGCCACCTGGTTTCCCTTCCCTCGCTTCGCTCGCCGGGAATGACACGAGCACAATCCCGACCTGTGGTGAACAAAAGCGATGGGTGGCCGATAATAAATAATTACACCTGCACTTCACGCGCTGCCGGCGAGTGCCTGGTCGAGATCGGCGATGATGTCTTCGACATTCTCGATGCCGATCGAGAGGCGAACCACTTCGGGACCGGCGCCGGCCGCTGTTTTCTGTTCGTCTGTGAGCTGCCGGTGCGTTGTCGAGGCGGGATGAATGATGAGGCTGCGCGTATCGCCGACATTGGCGAGATGGCTGAACAGCCGCACACCGTTGACCAGAGCGACACCGGCCTCGTAGCCCCCCTTGACGCCGAAAGTGAAGACGGCGCCGGCGCCTTTCGGCGAATAGATTTGCTGCAGCGCATGCGAGGCATCGTCTTCAAGCCCGGCATAGTTCACCCACGCAACATTGGAATGATCCTTCAGCCAACGCGCAACCGTCAGAGCGTTGTCGCACTGGCGCTGCATGCGCAGCGGCAATGTCTCGATCCCGGTCAGCACCAGAAAAGCGTTCATCGGCGAAAGCGCGGGGCCGAGATCGCGCAAACCCAGCACCCGGCAGGCAATCGCAAATGCCATGTCGCCGAACGTTTCCCACAAACGCATGCCGTGATAGGACGGGCAGGGCTCCGACAGCGTCGGGTATCTGCCGTCTTTTCCCCAGTCGAATTTTCCCCCGTCGACAATCAGTCCGGCGATGGAATTGCCATGGCCGCCAAGAAATTTGGTTGCCGAATGCACCACGATATCGGCGCCCCATTCGAGCGGACGGACGAGATACGGCGTTGCAAACGTATTGTCGACGATCAGCGGTACGCCTGCTTCCCTGGCAACCGCCGCTATTGCTTTGATGTCGGTGACGATGCCGCCGGGATTGGCGATGCTTTCAACGAAGACCGCCCTGGTCTTTGGCGTGAGCGCAGCACGGAACGATTCCGGCTCGCGTGTGTCCGCCCATTTCACATGCCAGTCGAACTTTGCAAATCCCTGGCTCAACTGGTTGACGGACCCGCCGTAAAGCTGGCGCGCCGCCACGATCTCGTCGCCGGGTTGCATCAAAGTATGAAACACGAGGAACTGCGCTGCGTGACCCGAGGCCACGGCCAGACCGGCGCGTCCGCCTTCGAGTGCCGCGATGCGCTCTTCGAGCACCGCATTGGTCGGATTCATGATCCGCGAATAGATATTGCCGAAAGTTTGAAGGTTGAAGAGCGCCGCCGCGTGATCGGCGTCCTCGAATACGAAAGAGGTTGTTTGATAGATCGGCGTGGCGCGCGCGCCGGTCGCCGGATCGGGCTGGGCGCCGGCATGAACGCTCAGCGTGTTGAAGCCATATTCGCTCATGCTATGCTCCTGTCGTTATTGGAATTAAGCGCGGCCCTTCAGATCGTCGAACGAAATCATGACATGCGTGCGATAGGTTTCACGCGATTTGAGCCGTTCGTACCAGGCCTCCACATTCGGAAGAGAAGGGCGCTCTATATCGAGATTGAAATAGCGGTAAAGCTGCGCGCCGGCTGGAATATCGCCGAATGTCAACGCGTCACCGGCAATGAACACCCGCCCATCGAGATGACGGTCGAGCAACTGAAACAATGCGGCGCTTCGGGCAAGCCCCCGACGGATGAGCGGCCAGTCGCGCCTGCTTTCTGGGGCACGCCAGAGCGGTCCAAACACGCCGCCGATGAAAGCCGGCTGCAGCTCCGCCTGTGTCCATTCCGTCCACATGTCGCTCCTGGCGCGTTCTCCGGGATCGGCCGGCGCCAGCGTACCCATACCGTATTTCACGGCGAGATAACGGACGATCGCATGGCTTTCCCAGATGACGGTGCCGTCATCGTCGATGACGGGAATGCGGCGATTCGGATTGAGCGTCGCAAATTCCGCGCTATCGAGTCCGCCGAACGCGCCGCCGGCATCGATGCGTTCATGCGGCAAGCCAAGCTCGCCCACCGCCCACATCACCTTCTGCACGTTGACGGAATTCTTGCGTCCCCAGATGCGGAGCATGTCAGCCTCGCTTGAGCGAACCGCCCTTGGAGAACAGCAGCGGCTTGCGGTTGTCGATCAGTTTGCGGTTTACGCCCATCCAGCTGATCTCACCCGACATGCGAGCGTATTCGATCTTCGGACAGCGGTCCATCACGACATTCAGGCCGGCCTCGCATGCGAGCGCCGCCGCTTCTTCATTGATGACGCCGAGCTGCATCCAGATTGTTTTGATGCCGAGCCGCTCTTTCTCTGCAAGTGCCTCGCGCACGATGCCCGGTGCGGCGTCAGAGGTTCGGAATATATCGACCATGTCGATCGGCGCGGGAACGTCGTGCAGAGATGCGTAGACTGTCTGTCCGAGAATTTCTTTGCCTGCGAGGGTAGGGTTGACCGGCCGGATGACGAAGCCTTTGTCGAGCAGATATTTCATCGCGAAATAGCTTGGCCGCATCTCGTTGCCGCTCGCGCCCAACATCGCAATGGTCGTGGTGGAGCGAAGGATGCCGCGGATGTAATCGTCGGAATACTGGGGCATCGATCAGGTCCGGATCTCGCGCTTGCGTTTTGCGTGCTTCGACAGGCTCAGCATGAGGAGGTTGCTATTTGCAATGACAGTGATGGCAATGGAACGGGCATCGACGGCAATGCCGATCCCCTCATGCTGAGCCTGACGAAGCACGCATGATGATGGGCCGAGGCCATATCACTCCGGCCAGGCCGGTGGGCGCTTTTCGACGAAGGCGCCGATGCCTTCTTCGGCTTCGGCGGCGAGCATGTTTTCGGTCATGACCCTGCTCGCGTAATCGTAAGCATCGGCCAGCGGCATTTCGAGCTGGCGGTAAAACGCTTCCTTGCCGGTCTTCACCGTCCGGCGCGGCTTGCCGGCAATAAGATGCGCCAGTTTCATCGTTTCGGTTTCCAGTGCGTCGGCAGCGACGACGCGATTCACCAGGCCGATACGCTGCGCCTCCTGCGCATCGATCATCTCCCCGGTGAGCAGCATCTCCATGGCCTGCTTGCGCGGCACATTGCGCGACAACGCCACCATCGGCGTCGAGCAGAACAGACCGATGTTCACGCCCGGCGTCGCGAACCGTGCTTCCCTCGACGCGACGGCAAGATCGCAGCTCGCCACCAGCTGGCAGCCGGCTGCCGTGGCAATGCCATGCACCTCTGCGATGACAGGTTTGGGATGACGCACGATGCTCTGCATCACCTGCGTGCATTGCGCGAAAAGTTTCTCGAACGCCGTGCGGCCCAGATCGCTGCTCGAACGATGCGCCGTCATCTCCTTCAGATCATGGCCGGCGCAGAAGGCTGTGCCCGATGCTGCCAGCACGATCACGCGCGTTTTGCCGTCCTGCGCGGCCTCGTCCAGCCTGTCCTGCAGCGCGACCATCAGGCTCTCGCTCAACGCGTTTCGTGCACCAGGCCGGTTCAGGATCAGCCGCAGAACGCCGCCGTCTCGGGCGGCGAGGACAAGCGGCTCGGAATGTGGTGCGTTCATGCGACGGAATGTAAAGAGCCGCCGGCAAATGTCACCCGGTCACACGGTAACAGGATACCGCATGCTAAAAATTCAGCAAAATCAGCCCAATCTGCTTGACCATGCGGCGAGTTTGCTGTTAGACGCGCCGCCTTCCGGCCATCCTTCTGGAGCGTCCGCATGAAAACCTACTCGGCCAAGGCGTCCGAGATCGATAAAAAGTGGGTCGTCATCGACGCGGCCGGACTTGTTGTCGGTCGCCTCGCCACCATTATCGCGATGCGCCTGCGCGGCAAACATCTGCCCGGCTACACGCCGCACATGGATTGCGGCGACCACGTCGTCGTGGTGAACGCATCAAAAGTCCTGCTCACCGGCAACAAGCTGAAAGACAAGGTCTACTACCGGCACACCGGTTTTATCGGCGGCATCAAGGAGCGCCGGGCAGGCGAGATTCTTGCCGGGCGTTTCCCGGAACGGGTGCTCGAGAAGGCCGTAGAGCGGATGCTGCCCCGCGGACCGCTGGGCCGCCGCCAGCTCGCGCATCTGAGGGTCTATCCGGGGCCGGAGCATCCGCATGAGGCGCAGCAGCCCGAGGCAGTCGATATCGCCGCGCTCAATCCCAAGAACACCAACTATCGCAAGGCAGTCTGACCATGGCGGAAGATGTGAAGAGCTTCGGCGATCTCAAATCGACGCTGATCAAGGCGAAGCCGACCGACGCGGCCGATTCGCGCGAGCAGCCGAAGAACAACCGGGATGCGAAGGGGCGCGCCTATGCCACGGGCAAGCGCAAGAACGCCGTCGCGCGTGTCTGGATCAGGCCGGGCCGGGGCAAGATCGAAGTGAACGGCAAGGAAGAGAAAATTTATTTCGCGCGGCCGGTGCTGCGCATGATTCTCCGCCAGCCGCTGATCGCCGCCAATCGCGACGGCCAGTTCGATGTCATCTGCACAGTCGCCGGTGGCGGCCTGTCGGGGCAGGCGGGCGCCGTGCGCCACGGCATCTCCAAGGCGCTGGTCGTCTATGAGCAAAGCCTGCGTCCGGTGCTGAAACAGGGCGGCTTCCTTACCCGCGACCCGCGCGTGGTCGAACGCAAGAAATACGGACATCCCAAGGCCCGCCGCAGCTTCCAGTTCTCGAAGCGCTGATCCGCATTTTCAAATTTGCGGTCAAAACGGCGGCCTGGTGAAAACCGAGCCGCCGTTTTGCTTTTCAACTATCATGCACCGGCGCCCGATATCGGCGCAGCTCCGGTTAGCCTTTTTTCGCCTTTTGTTAGCCAAAAGCGGAGGCCGGCGCATGAGGTTCCATGAAACGGCCAGGACAAACGCCAACCGGACCGTTGGGATATGCGATAGTGAGTATCGGTACTTTGCCCTTCTGCATCGACGCAAAACTCCATTGACGCGGGGTGCCATGAAAGCAATTGCGGCTACAACTTTTCTTCTTTTGACAGGGTGTATCGGACCGCAACACTACTACGGCCGATATGAGGCTAATTGCGTGGGCGATGATCCAGCGCACATCGCCAGTGAAGTTACTGAAATTGCAAGATCTGTATCAAAGAGTCTGAATCAACCGTTGACAGCGGTCACTAACGGACAGAGGGCGGGGTCGCGTACGTTAATCATTGGCGCCCTCCAAATCCTGGTATCTCATTTTCCTATGATCCAATTTCGCCCCAAGACTTGTTTATCCTGGTAGCAAAGCCTGACCCCGCAGACGATAGAGATGCTCAATACGTTAGAACCGTGGAGAATGAGCTAAGCAAATCAATATGCGGAACCTGGCGCTATAGCGTTAGCCACATCTCTTTAGCGGGCGGATGATTAGTTTAGGATCAAGGCGTAGGCTGGCTCGCTCCTCTAGGCGCACTGACCGACCTTCGTGTCGAATATCCAAATGCAGCATACAGCAACCGTGAGGCGGGACATTAGTAATGAGGAAGGCTGCGCTTGTTTCATTTATTATTGGCCTGATACCCCTGATCGTCTGGTTGGTGCGGCCAGATTACACGCAATATACCATTGTGGATCAACCTGTCTTGTTTGATGGCCGGACTGTTTCGTTCAATATGCAGGCGCACTCCTCTTATGATTATTCAATTCTGCTATCGTTTTCTCGAAATGAATATCCACAAATCCCTTGTCTAATTACCGGGATTGAGGCGAAGCGTCGCAATTGTGGCCAGCTGACGCCAGTTTCCCTGCAGTGGACAGTGTCGCAGAATCGCAAGGTACTTTTTACCGGGGTCAGCCAGTCATTTGATTCGGGTTATGCTATTGGGTATGGCAAAGTCTTGAAGGAAATTGGTGTATTTCGAGCAAAAAATAAGGAGAAGTATACATTAAATATAAAATTCCCGTTGGTACTGTCTTTGAACACCTTACTTCCGCGACTTGTGGTTAGTGTCAGTCCGTTTTCCGTTGTGGATGACGATTCTGTTACTGGGACACTGATTATTTGGGCATTAGGTGGTGCAATTCTGGGAATTCTTCTTCTGGTAGTGTCTTCCCGTAGAAGCAGGATGAGGCCCAGTTAATCTGATGAAAGAGGCGAGGTTTGGCATTGGGGAAAGGCTAATCCGGGAATACCTCCGAGCGCCTGGAGCCCCAATGTAGCAAATTTACAAATGATGCACCAAAATAATGCGATGGGTAAAACATTTTATTTTCAATCGACTACCGACGACCCAGTTCTCGAAACGCTGATACCAAAACCCGCAGGCATCGCCCGCGGGTTTCGTCTGTTTGTTCAGCTTGCTGCGGGCGGGGGTGGCGCGACAGGGGCCGCCGGTGTCCCATTTGGCGTCCAGAATGGTGCCGCTGCGCCATACTCGTTCGGTCCCGGCGTACCGGGCTGCGCGCAGAAATAGATCAGCACGACGACTGCCGCGAGCGAAGCGAGCGCGATGATCGGCGCGAATACGAACAACATGCCGAACAGGCCGAAGGTGAAGAAGCTGAGCAGCGCCACCAGTCCGGCAAGGATCGAAAGGCACCAGGGTACGGCAAGCAACAACACCCAGCTCGCTGTCCGACCCGTGTCGTGGAGCCGCCGGGCCGTTATACCAAGCGTGGGAAGAAGCAGCGCCAGCCAGTAGAGTGCACGCAACCCGCCGCCCGTGAAAGTGATGCTCCCGACGATACTGATTACGACCGCGAACGCTACGTAAACGGCGATATACCACCAGAATTGCGCGCGCCCGACGCGGCCGTCGAAATCGATATAATGTTTGGCGATCGTGTCGGTGAAGTTCTGCCAGAGCTTGTTGAAATCCAGCTGTTCCATCGTATCCCTCCCGCAGGCGGAGGCCTGCTCGTGTTATGCGGGAGCACGAAAGGGGCCGGGATTGGGAGATGGATACAGCCCCGGAGCCGATTTCCCGAGTATCGGCTGCCGAAATCAGCTAAGGGGCTGGCGTTGAACGAGTCAAGCAAGGCGGCTGGTCTTGAAACCGCGCATATACATAGACGGGGCGGCGGGGACGACGGGGCTGGAGATTCATGCCCGGCTGCGAGAGCGTTCCGACATCGAGCTGCTTATGATATCGGCCGGCGATCGCAAAGACCTCCAGGCGAGAGGCCGGCTCCTCAACGCGGCCGATATCGCCGTCCTCTGCCTTCCGGACGATGCCGCGCGCGAAGCGGTGGCCGGCATCGAAAACCCAGCGGTCCGCGTGCTGGATGCTTCGACCGCGCATCGCACGGCGCCCGGCTGGACCTATGGCTTTCCGGAACTGGAACGCGGGCAGCGCGCCGCTCTCGGACAGGCAACCCGGGTAAGCAACCCGGGCTGTTATCCCACGGGATTTCTGGCGCTGGTCCGGCCGCTCACCCGCGCGGGCGTACTTCCGGCAGATTTCCCGCTGACGGTAAATGCGGTCTCCGGTTATTCGGGCGGGGGCAGGGCGATGATCGAGGAATTCGAGGACAAGGCGTCGCCGCGTTTCACGGGCGCAACGATGCGCGGCTATGCTTTGAGCCTTGCGCACAAGCATCTCCCGGAAATGCAGAAACACGCCGGCCTGGTGCATCCGCCCCTGTTCGCGCCGAGCGTCGGACGCTTCTATCGCGGCATGATGGTGGAGGTGCCGCTCCAGCTCTGGGCGCTTCCCGGCCGCCCCACGCCGACAGCGATCTACGACGCACTTGCCGATGCTTATGCACAGGAATCTCTGATCGAGGTTGTGCCGCCGGGAGAGACACCAGCCGTCCTGGACGCCGAAATGCTGAAGGGCTCCGACGGCATGAAATTGTTCGTATCCGGCAATGAAAGGAATGGGCAGGCGCGGCTGGTCGCCATGCTCGACAATCTCGGCAAGGGCGCCAGCGGCGCTGCCGTACAGAACCTCAACATCATGCTGGGCCTTCCCGAGAGCATCGGCCTGCACTGATGTATCGGCCGAACGCTTATGTCGTCGACGACGCCGCCATTTTGCAGGAGACGATGCGGCGCCGCGGCTTCGCAACCATCGCGGCAATCGTCGAAGGTCATATTCAATTCGCTTATGCGCCGGTGATCGTCGATGATAGTCCGAAGCCCCTGGGGTCAATCCGCTTTCATCTGTCGCGCGCAAATCCGCTCGCAGAACTGCGCGACGTTGAAATGCGCGTCTCGTTTCTCGGACCCGACGCCTATGTCTCGCCGGATTGGTATCAGGGACAGGGCTTCGTTCCGACATGGAATTACATCGCCGTCGAAGCTCACGGCCATGCGCGAATGCTCGATAACGATGGGCTGAGCGCACTGCTGCACGATCTTTCCGCGCTTCACGAAGAAAGGCTGAGGCCAAAATCTCCCTGGACGCCCGATAAAATCAGCGAGGAACGCACGGCCGCGCTGCTCAAGAGCATCCGGGGTTTTGTTGTGAACCTCGAAACGCTGCAGGGGAAATTCAAGCTGTCGCAGGACAAACCGGCTGCGGACATCGCTGCCGTGATGGCAGGACTGGAAGCCCGGGGCGACGCCGCCAGCCTCGCCGTCGCCCGCGCGATGAAGGAGCAGTGGATGACCGTAGTGCGTGCTTCGACAGGCTCAGCATGAGGACAACAGTATCTGCCATCAGCTTTGTTCATTTTTGTTCGACACGTTGAGCGTTCTGGAGCGCGAAAGCTCGACCAGTGCGCCATAGTCACCGCGAATTATGGCTTCTTTCTTCTCCCGTCTCCAACCCTTCAACTGCCGTTCACAGCGAACTGCATCGTTCAATCGCTGAAATGCCTGCGACCATACGAGCTCTACGGGCTTTCGCCAGTAAGTATATCCCTTAAAGCTGCCGGCATTGTGTTCGCCGCCCCGTTTATCGAGACCTGCGCGCGTCAATCCAACTTAATAAGCCCCATCACTGCACCGCAGCATGTAAACAAAGATTTGCATCGGCGCTGATGGCAAAAAGACACTACCTCATGCTGAGCCTGTCGAAGCACGCAATAGAGCAGTCCAGGCTCCGGCAATTACTGCGCCTTCACCTTCACATACGTTCCGGGTGCGTCACCCAGGACCTTGAGCTTGCCGTCGCCGGGTTTGCGCGCGGGAATCATTTTGCCCGATAGCGGCGCCAGCCATGCCTCCCAGTCCGTCCACCACGATCCCGGATGTTCCCTGGCGCCGCCGAACCAATCCTCGACACGCGGCGGCAGTTTATCGTTGGTCCAGTACTGATATTTCTTCGCCGCCGGCGGATTGATCACACCGGCGATATGCCCGGATCCGGCGAGAATGAAACGTACGGGGCCTTTCACGAGCTGGGTCGTTTTGTAGACCGAGCGGTAGGGCGCGATGTGATCTTCCCGCGCCGACTGCAGATACATCGGGACCTTGATCTTCGAGAGGTCCAGCTTGACGCCGCCGATTTCGAGTTGCCCCCTGGACAACGCGTTGTCCTTGTAGAATTTGCGCAGGTAGAACAGATGCGTTGCCTCCGGCATGCGCGTCGTATCCGAATTCCAGTAGAGCAGGTCGAACGGCATCGGGTCGCGCCCGAGCAGATAGTTGTTCACCACGAACGACCAGATCAGGTCGTTGGCGCGGAGCATGTTGAAAGTGGTCGCCATCCGGCTGCCTTCGAGCACACCGCCCGCAGCCTCCATCTGCTCTTCGAGCGCCTCGAGCTGTACATCGTCGATGAATATCTGCAGGTCGCCGGCTTCGCTGAAATCCGCCTGTGCGGCGAAGAACGTCGCCGAATGGATCCGCCGGTCCCCCTTCTCGGCCATATAGGCAAGCGTCGTCGTCAGCAGCGTGCCGCCGATGCAATATCCGATGACGTTCGGATCCTTCACGCCCGTCGCATCGGCGACGGCATCGACTGCGGCAAAAATTCCTTCCCGCATGTAGTCTTCAAAACTCTTCTTCGCGAGACTGGCGTCGGGATTGACCCAGGAAGTGACAAAGACAGTGTAGCCCTGGCCGACCGCCCAGCGGATGAAGGAATTCTCCGGCCGCAGATCGAGGATGTAATATTTGTTGATCCAGGGGGGGAAGATCAGCAGCGGCCGTTCGTGTACTTCTTTGGTCGTCGGGTCGTACTGAATGAGCTCGATGAGGGCATTGCGGAAAACCACCTTGCCCGGCGTTGTGACGATGTTCTCGCCGAGCTTGAACGTGTCCGTCGACTGGCGGATCGACAACTGCCCCTGGCCGCGATCGAGATCTTCCAGCAGGTTGTTAAGTCCGCGCACCAGATTGTCGCCATTGGACTGCAGGGTAGTCCGCAGGACCTCCGGATTGGTGAGCACGAAATTCGTCGGCGCGAGGGCGTCGGCGAACTGTTTGGTATAGAATTCGATGCGCCGGCGTGAACGCGCGTCGAGCCCTTCGACGCGCGCCACCGTGTTCTGCAGCCAGTTCGTCGTGAGGAGGTAGGACTGCTTGATGAAGTCGAAGACCTGGTTCTCCTGCCACTCCTTGTCCTTGAAGCGCCGGTCGCCCGGCTGCGGTGCGATAAGCGGTTCGGCCGCGCCGCCCATAAACCGGCGTGCGGTGCGCTCCCAGAGATTCATATAGTCGCGCCACAGGGCGAACTGCGCTTCCATGATGGCAGCAGGGTCGGCGACCATGCCGCGCAAGAGGTCCATAAAGGCGCCGGTCAGATTCAGCGGATCGAGGGGTTCGCTGCCAAATTTTTCCGTCTGATTCCGCATGAAATCGGTGAGCAGCCGCTGAGACTGGATACCGACCTGAACCATGTTGCGGGCGAACTCGCCCGGATCGGTGATGCGATATTTTTCCTCCGGCGCTTCATGCTCGGTGGCAGCCGATGCGGCCTTTGGCCTTGTATCAGCTTCGTTTTGCTTGCTTTTGCTCGACCGACGGGCCTCTGCGCGATTGCTCATCTCATCCCTTTCCGGAGTCGCGGCTTGATACTCTGTGGCCGTTCCAGGCCGCAAGCCGCCGAAGGGAATGGCTGCCCACGAAATTCCGGTGATGGAGGGAATCGCAGCGGTTTCACTTGGAACGCCTGCCTCATCTGGCTATAGGATTCGAAGCTGAACGGGCTGTTGCGGCGCGCGATCCGCTGCCACCATTTTTCCGGAGAATGCATATGTCTTCGACTTTCCGCGTCCGGGCGAAACTCCTTGCCGGCGTCGTGACGCCGATCCTTTTCGCTGCGGCGTTGAGCGCCTGCTCGAGCGTTCCCGACTGGGTGGATCCTACGACATGGTTTGGCAGCGACGACCAGTCGTCCAGCGACAACAGCGCGGGAAGCGATCAGACGGCGTCCACGGGGGCGGATCAATCCGGCGCGGCCGGCCAGGACGCGGCGTCGACCGGCGCCGGACAGACGCCGGACATCGCCGCTATTCCACCCAAGCCGTCGCCGCCTTCGACGGCGGACGAGCAGAAACAGGTCGCCGATTCGCTCGCATCGGACCGGGCGCAGGCGCATTACAGCGCCGATGCGCTGCGAGGCGGCACCGAAGCCGCGGCACCGCCGCCTCCCGCCGAGGCTGCCAATCAGGCGCCCGCAAGCTCCGGATCGCCCGCGGCGGCAGACGCAGCTTCGCCACCCGACAGCGCAGCGAGCGAAACAGCGGCGGCACCGCCCGCGGACAGTCAAACGGCCGCGAATTCGCCCCCGCCTGATGCATCGGCAACGGCCGCCGCACCGGCTTCTCCGCCTCCCGCCGCTTCCAGCCAGGTGGCGAGCGCGGACACCTCAAGCACTGCCGCGCCTGCGGCTGCGCCGATGGCTGCCGAGACGGGTGCCGCTCCTGCCATGGGTTCCTCGAGCATGCAGGCCAGTTTCGCGCCTTCCAACGCTCCGGCGCTTGATCCCTCGGTCGGCAAGTTCGTGCCGCAGCAAATTCTCCTGCACTACCGCGAAACGGCTGCCGCGGCCTCCGTACCGGACACGGCTGCCGGCACTACGGCGCGGCGCCACCGCAAAAAGAAAATCAAGACAAGCCAGAACGTTACGAGAAATCATTACGCTTAACAGCCAACAGGGCTGGGAGGGGAGCGGATGAGCAGTCCGCTGCGCATCGCCGTGGCCGGACTCGGCACGGTCGGTACAGGAGTGGTCCGCGTCCTTCTGGACCGCGGCGATGATCTTGCTGTTCGCGCTGCACGCGACCTCAAAATTGTCTGCGTGTCCGCGCGCGACCGTCACAAGCGCCGGCCGTCCTATGTTGCCGAACTGCCCTGGGCCGACGATCCACTGGCCCTCGTCAGGTCGGATGCCGACGCCATCGTGGAGCTTGTCGGCGGAGAAGAGGGCACAGCGCTCGAACTGGTCCGGAAGGCGCTCCTCGCCGGCAAGCACGTCGTCACCGCCAACAAGGCACTCCTGTCGCGCCACGGGGGCGAATTGGCCGAGATCGCCGAGCGAAATGGCGTCGCGCTGAAATTCGAAGCCGCCGCGGCAGGTGGTATCCCGATCGTCAAGGCGCTGCGCGAAAGCCTGGTGGCAAACGGCGTGGGTGCGATCAGGGGCATTCTCAACGGTACCTGCAACTACATCCTGACCCAGATGGAATCGACGGGACGTTCGTTTCAGGACGTTCTCGCAGATGCGCAGCGGATGGGCTTTGCGGAAGCCGATCCCACGCTGGACATCGGCGGAGGCGACACGGCCCACAAACTGGCGCTGCTGGCCAGCATTGCCTTCGGCATCCGCCCGACCCTGGTCCACACCTCCATTCGCGGCATCGCCGATGTCACAACGGAAGATATCGAGTTCGCCCGCGAATTCGGCTGCCGGATCAAGCTGCTGGGTGTTGCCCGGCTGGGTCCGGAAGGCATCGACCAGCGTGTGCATCCTGCCATGGTCAAACGAAGTTCGCCGCTCGGCGATGTCGAAGGTGCCTTCAACGCGGTCGTGGCGGATGCGGGCGAGGCCGGACCATTCTTCTTTTCCGGCCGCGGGGCAGGCCAGTCACCGACGGCGGCGGCAGTCATCGCCGATCTGGTCGATGTTGCGCGCGGCAATATCGGAGCGGTTTTCGGTCGCCCGGCAACGCAGCTCGCAGATCCACGGCCGGCACCGGAAAATGCGCGCGCTGCCGCGTTCTACCTGCGCTTCCATGCCGTGGATCAGCCCGGCGTGCTCGCCGAGATCGCCGGCAAGCTCGCCCACGCACAAATATCCATCGAAAGCATGATCCAGCGAGGCCGAGGGCCCGATAATACGGTAGCCATCGTCATGATTACGCACGAATCTCAGCCTGCCGCGGTCGAGTCCGCCTTGAAGGCGATAGCCGGCTCCGACAGAATCCTGGGCACGCCGAAGATGATTCCCATGGAAACGGCCTGACCGGTCAGCTGGAGAAAATACGTATGTCTCAACCGATGGACCGCAAGCTGGCACTGGAAGCCGTGCGCGTCACCGAAGCGGCGGCGATCGCGGCCGCGCGCCAGGTCGGTCGTGGCGATGAACGCATGGCCGACCACGTCGCGGTTGAGGCCATGCGCGCCGCCCTCAACGAACTCGCCATCGAAGGCACGGTCGTGATCGGCGAGGGCGAACGCGACGAAGCTCCGATGCTCTTTATCGGGGAACGCGTTGGCACCGGTGGCGTGCCGGTCGATATCGCGCTCGATCCGCTTGAGGGGACAACTCTGACGGCGAAAGCACTCCCGAATGCGCTGACGGTGATAGCAATCGCGGAGCAGGGCTCGTTGCTTCATGCCCCTGATACATACATGGACAAGATCGCGATCGGTCCCGGCTATCCGGATGGTGTGATCGATCTCGATGCAGATCCCGCCGACAACATCGCTGAGCTTGCGCGCGCAAAGGGCGTGGAGACGTCGCAAATTACAGCCTGCATTCTGGATCGCCCGCGTCACGCGGCCATCATCGAGGGTGTACGCAAAGCCGGCGCAGCTGTAAGGCTGATCACCGATGGCGACATAGCCGGCGTAATTGCTACGACGGATCCCATGACGGGCGTCGATATCTATCTCGGGCAGGGTGGTGCACCGGAGGGCGTCCTGGCCGCTGCGGCCTTGCGCTGCGTCGGCGGACAGATCCAGACACGACTGGTGTTCCGCAATGACGAGGAGCGCAGCCGCGCGACGCGCATCGGCATCACTGATTTCCAGCGCAAATACACACTGACCGATCTCGCAAGCGGCGATGTCGTTTTTGCCGCTACCGGCGTGACCGATGGATCGATGCTGGATGGCGTGCGGCGGAATGGCGACTTCATCACCACATCCAGTATTCTGATGCGGTCCGGCACACGCACCGTCCGCTGGGTCAAGGCCCGCCATCGCCGGGGAGACGCGCCCTGAGGGCGGCGTGGACGAACGACATCCGCTGATGAACGTCCGCCGCTCCTATTCCGGGCGGCGCTGGCTGCTGCGCGAGGTGGACGCCGCAGCCGCAGGGCGCTTCGCGCGCGACGCGAATGTCTCCCATGCATTGGCAAATCTGCTGCTGGCGCGAAACGTCCAGGCAAATGACGCGGCAGAATATCTCAGCCCGACGCTCAAGCGGCTGCTCCCGGAGCCTTTCGCGCTCAGAGACATGGAGCGAGCGGTTGCTCGCACGGTGCTGGCTCTCAACCGGCGCGAAAAGATCGCCGTTTTTGGCGACTACGATGTCGACGGGTCCTGCTCGGCGGCTCTTCTTTGTGAATTCCTAACGGAACTGGGCCAGCCACCACTGCTCTACATCCCGGACCGGCTGCGCGAAGGCTTTGGGCCGAATGCTGCCGCGCTGCGGGAGCTGAAAGACAGAGGCGCAAGCCTGGTCATCACCGTCGATTGTGGCGCGACCGCCGACGATGTGCTTGCCGAAGCTCGCGGCTACGGCCTCGACACCATCGTTCTGGATCATCATGCGCTGGAAGCCGCTGGGTCGAATACGGACTCATCTGCTATTGCAGGTATTCACGTTAACCCAAACCACCCGAACGATAATTCCGGATTCGGCTACCTTTGTGCAGCGGGCGTGACCTTCCTTTTCGCCGTTGCACTGAACCGTGAATTGCGCCGTTCGGGCTGGTACGCAGCGAACGGGGTTGCCGAACCCGATCTGCGGCGGAGTCTCGACCTCGTTGGCTTGGCCACGGTCTGCGACGTTGTTCCGCTGGTGGGTATCAACCGGGCTTTCGTTCGCGCCGCCGAGGCGCGTTTGTCGAAGCTGGAGCGCCCCGGAATCCGGTCGCTGGCGGCAGTGGCGCGGGCCGAGCCGCCATTTTCCCTGTATCATTGCGGCTTCGTTCTCGGTCCGCGGATCAATGCCGGCGGCCGGGTCGGACGATGCAGTCTTGGTGCTGAACTGTTGACCGCGCGGCACGATGCCGACGCGGCGCCGCTTGCCGAGTTGCTGGAACTTCATAACCGCGAGCGCCAGGCCCTTGAATCGACAATCGTTCAGGAGGCCGTCGCCCAGGTTTTGCAGGAACAGGGAAACGCGCCTTTCGTGCTGGTAAGCGGCGACGGCTGGCATCCAGGCGTGGTTGGCATCGTCGCAGGGCGGTTGAAGGATCGCTTCAGGAAACCGGTCTTCGCCATTGGTTGTGATGGCGAAAGCGCCCGCGGTTCATCCCGTTCTATCCCCGGTGTCGACGTTGGCGCCGTGGTGCGCGCCGCGCGCGAAGCCGGCGTGGTCGCGACCGGCGGGGGTCACCCCATGGCGGCCGGCTTTTCGCTTCATCCCCGGCAGGTCGGGTCGTTTCGCGACTGGCTCGGGGACCGCTTCCGCGCCGTTGGGGATAACACCGAGCCTGACTGCGATCTTTTGCTCGACGCGCTCATCTCGCCCTCGGGCGCGACAGCGGCGCTGGTGGAAGAGATCGATCGCGCCGGCCCGTTCGGCGCCGGCAATTCGGAACCGCTCTTTGCGGCCTGCGATGTCCGGCTCGCCTTTGCCGATGTTGTGGGACAGGGTCATGTCCGCCTAAAGCTGCAAGGCGGCGACGGCCACACAATGTCGGCGATTGCGTTCCGGGCTGCGGACATGCCGCTCGGGCAGGCACTTCTTGCCGCGCGCGGCCAACGCATTCATGCCGCCGGCGTGCTGCGCGCCAACAAATGGAACGGCCGCGTCGAAGCCCAGCTTCAGGTCGAGGATGCCGCCGCCGGCACCTGACCTGCCAAGTCTTGCCAAGACTGGCGGCGCTCTTTATAGCCGCCGCACTTTGCGCCCTTCGTCTATCGGTTAGGACTCAAGATTTTCAATCTTGCAAGAGGGGTTCGACTCCCCTAGGGCGCGCCATCCTGTAACAGCGATTTTATCAGCGATTAACAGCGAATTGGGACCGCCCCCGCCCGTTCTTTAGGCTGTGTTGACAAAGGGATTCTCAGACGGATTGTGATGTGATTCAAGACTGCCTCTTGGAGGGAGGCGGTTTTGATTCGCGGACAGATGAGCGATGGAGAATGGGCGTTTTTCGAGCCGTTTGTGACGGCGAGGAC
>DATASL010000053.1:0-70747 GCA_036269235.1 Rhizomicrobium sp. | reverse complement strand
CGAAAGTACCGGTATGCAGTCGGCATCATGGCCTGCGGACAGTGCAAATAAGAAGTCGCGGGCCGAAGCGCGGCCGAGCGAATCCCCGGCATCGGTGCGCGCATATTGGGCACGCTTGGCAGCGATCAGGTGTTCGAGCGCATGGCGGGAATCAGCATGGCGAAAAACGAAGTCGACCGGACCGAATGCCTGGACCAGCTTTCGTTCCCGCCGCTCCGTGTCCGCAGTGAACTTGCCATCGAGCCGCCGCAACTCACCCCAATAAGCTTCTCCCCCGTCGGGAAACTCGATTCGCAGCCCCGTCTCCGGCTGTTCGCCGTCCAGTCCATACTGCTTCTGCGATTCTTCGAGATGAGTGAAGTACAGTGCGCTCAGCCGGCTGAGCCGCAACAGCTGCGTGGCCGTCAGCCTCAGCGTCGAATCTGCAACGATACCGAAACTATCCGAAAGCTCCCCGCTCACGCGTTCGGCCCAACCCAGCGCCTGATGCAAATAGGACTGAAACTGGAGCGGGAAAAAGCCGACCACTGTCCCTTTCCGAACGAATTTTGCCACTTTCACGCGCCGGAATACTTGTTCCGCGGCAGCCGCGTAGAAATAGGATAAAAACGGAGATCTAAGAGAAGGTGATCCCAGGTTGATCTCGCGCCAACGCGCGATATCCTCACGGCTCAGGGCTCGCGGCGTAATGAGCTCTGTTACGACGCCGTTATCTGACACTTTCAATTACACGCACGGCGGCAGCTGACGGCTGAATAGCACAGCACTTCCGGCTCGCGGCTCCGTTGAGGCAGCCTGTAAAAATCACCATCGTAGGGGACGATGCTAGCCTGATACCCGACGGCTGGAATAATCGCTTCAGGGGCGCGCGGTCACTCGCAGCGATTTTTTATTGCGGCATGCGCCGTTAACTCGCATGTCTCAATTGCTGCCAAGGCGCTCCAAATTGGCCTCGCCCTGGCAGTGCCTGTCAGCGCAGTTCTTCCATAGCCGCCCTATGCCACTGTGCTCGACTTGCGACGGCGGAATGCGCCGAAGCCTGCGAGGCCGAGAAGCGCCGAGCCCAGAAGCCCCAGCGAGCCCGGCTCCGGAACGAGCTGGGGCGGCAGACCGCCGGTATTCGTTCCCCAGGCACCGAAGCTCTGGGTGTTGGGATTGTTCAAGGTTTCGATGTCACTTAGATACGCGGAGTTGTCCTTCTGAGCCCATGCCCGGGACAAATAGTAGTTGGCCAACGACGTCACGTTTGCCGACGCTCCGCTGAACGAAAAATCATGCCCGCCATATGTCGGGCTGTATTCAAGTTCCCAGATCGCCAGCTGAATTGCAGCCGATACGTCAGCATTGGGATGAGCGGACAGATATCCGTCGCCGGCGATGATAAGCCACGACATCGAATCCTTTTGCTGGCTGCTGAGGGAATTGCCGTCGTGATCGGTCGAGAGTCCTGAGCCTACCGTGTAGTCGATATTCTGCCCCGACCCGAGGCCGATATCGTGGTAAATGTCGACGCACCAAACCGGGATGGTGGAGGGAGTGCCGCCCTGTGAATGAGACAGGTCTGTCGTGAAGGTGACCTGACCGACGTAAACATCCAATGGTCCGCTGTTGAATGGAGACTGGCTGGGATCCCCTTGGATATAAAACGTATCAGCCGGATTGATCGTCATCTCAACGTCGGTGACATAGATGTCTGCCAACGCTGGCTGCGCCCATCCGGCGACGCCCAAAGCCAATCCCGTTGCGGCCGAGCCGGCCAGAAACAACTTCTTCAGGGAACATCTTCCGCCAAAACGCATCACACCTCTCCGCCACATATAGCAACAGGACTGAAGCAATATTCGGGCCTTTTTGGAAAAATGTTATATTTCAACATCTTAACCATAGACTCTCCGGGAGAGCGTCACCAATTTGTAAAAAAAGTCGACGGTGACCCGAGCGCCGCTATGGTCGACCTCATCTGTATAATCCCGTTAGTAATCCTCACCGATGTTGTGCGTTAACCACGCCGCCCATGACGGCTTCGCCAATGCACAGGGAGTGTAGCCCGATGCAGGGCACGGAACGTTGTTAACCAATATTCACGGCTTGAAAAGTACAGGAAGGTACCGAGGCGGCGGACATTTAATATATGAGCTGCCACGCTCTGTGTGAAACACCCCCGGCAGAGTCTGCCGGCGCATTTAAGCCATCTGTCGTATCAGCAGAGTGGGGACGCTTGACGCCACCTGTTGGAAAGGGAATTGATTTCTCTCCGATGCGGAAGGGGCGATGAAGTTGATTTCGAAGAGCCACTTGATTGCCGTCATGGTGGGGACCGTTGCGCTCACCAGTTGCACTGATACATCGGATCTGCGAGCCCAGTCCCTCGCCTACCAGAAGCAACTCTGTGCGTCTAAAGGCAAACAGTTTCTGTGGAAGGATACGAAATCCGAGGAAGGCGTTTTCACGCGCTCCGAGACAGCAGAAGGCCATTGCGTAGGTCCAGGGGAGCGTGGATTCGAAGCGCCGACAAAGGATACCGACTTTTGAAGAGTCGGGTGAGCCCGGTGTTCGGCTAATCGGCCTGCAGCGCGGCAGCGATTCAGGCAATTTGACGGCAGCCGTATGAAAGCCAGGATGGTCAGCGGATCATAGCGGGGCGCCGATACGGTGTTTTTCAGTGGCCGCCCGCACCGAGCGCGATGGCACCTTTGGGTTTGGGCGAGAGCCAAACTCCTGCTGCTACCATTGCAATGACGAGCGCGAGGATCAGATACATCCGGTTGGTCGCGAGCATCACGGCCTGGCTTTGCACCATATCGCTCAGCTGCTGAAGTGCTTGCCCCGTTGAAAGACCTTGCGCCTCAAGCGTGCTCAACACCGATTGCGGCTGGTGCACGAGCCCCGCGAGATTGACGCGCGCGGTCGTCGTCGCCTGGTCCCACCCGGTTGTTACGAGTGCCGTGCCAAACGCTCCCGACATGGTGCGGATGAAGCTGACCAGGCCCGCCGCGGAAGCGGTTTGCCGGGGTGGCACGGCGGCGATGGAGAGTCCCAGCAACGGCACGAAGAAGAGCGGCATGCCGAGTCCGGTGACAAGCTGCGGCAACGAGAGCTGCCAGAACGTGATGTTTTGCGCAAAATCCGTGCGCCACAATGTGACGCCGGCAAGGATACCCAGTCCAAGCGACATCAGGAAGCGCGGATCGACGCGTGAAAGGAGCATAGCGGCCACCGGCGCCATCGCCACGCCCAGCACGCCCTGGAAAGCCATCGCATAGCCGGCCCATGTGGCGGTGTAGTTCATATTTGTTTGCAGCCACAAAGGCGTGAGGACAATGGTGCCGAAAAAAGCGCCGAAGGTGAACGCCATGGCACCCGCCATGACGCTGAAAGTACGAATGCGGAAGACGCTGAGATCGACGATAGGGTGTGCCTCGGTCAGTTCCCAGAACAGGAAGGCGACGAAACCGATTGCGGCGGTGACGGCAAGCGTCACGATGAATGGCGATGCAAACCAGTCGTCGTCCTGGCCATTATCAAGCATGATCTGCAATGCGCCGACCCAGAGAACGAGCAGCCCGAGTCCCACATAATCGATGGGCTGCTGTACTGTTTCCGCCTGCCGCGATCTCAGCAGCCGCCATACGGCAATCGAGACGAAGATCGATGTTGGGACATTGATGTAGAACGCCCAGGGCCAGCCGACGGAATCGGTCAACACGCCACCGAGAACGGGTCCTGCGATCGGCGCGATGATCGTCGTCATCGTCTGCAAACCGAGAGCCATCTGTACCTGTTTCGGCGGCGTCACGCGCATCAGCAGCGCCTGTGACATCGGCATCAATGGCCCACCGGACAGGCCCTGCATCACGCGAAATAAAACAAGGAAGGAGAGCGATGGTGCGAAGCCGCACAGCATCGAACACAGTCCGAATGATATGGCAGCGATGGAAAATACACGAACTGCGCCGAAACGCCCTGCGAGCCATCCGCTCAACGGGACGGTGATTGCCTCGGCGACGGCATAGGAAGTAATTACCCAGGTGCCTTCATTGGGCGAGACGGCTAGCGAGCCCGCAATATGCGGCACGGCTACGTTGACGATGGTGAGATCCAGCACCGCCATGAAATTGGCGAGCGCCAGCAGGAAAATGGTCCCGTAGAGCGCACCACCCGTAAGATGGGGCGACGCGCCGACAACAGATTGCGATTCAGAACTCATTTGGTGAGGTCGATCGACGCCGTCATGGAGAGGCCGACACGCAGCGGGTGCATGGCGAGTTCGTCCGGGTCGAGGGCGACGCGCACGGGCAAACGCTGCACCACCTTGATCCAGTTGCCGGTTGCGTTTTGCGCCGGAATTACTGCGAAAGCCGAACCCGTGCCGCCGCTTAGTCCCATTACGCGGCCATGGAACGTGACGGTCGAACCGTAAAGATCAGACGTCAGCGTCACCGGCTGACCTGTGCGCACACGATTGAGCTGGCCTTCCTTGAAATTCGCGTCGACATAGACGCGGTTCACCGGAACGACGCTCATCAGCACCTGTCCGACCTGCACGCGCTGGCCAATCTCGGCAGTCTTTTGTGCGACCACGCCATCGAATGGCGCGCGGATCACGGTACGCGACAAATTGAGCTTTGCCGTATCCAGCGCGGCTTTTGCCGAGAGTACTTCGGGATTGTGTTCGACATCGCTGCCATGGATCAGCGCCTGCCGGGACGCGAGCGTCTCGCGGGCTGCGGTCAAATCCGCTTGTGCTGTTTCAAAGGCATTGCGCGCCGTGCTCAGCTGTTCCGCGGAGATGGCGTTCTGCTGCGCAAGCGCGAGGCGTCGGTCGTAATCGAGTTTGGTGCGCGTAACGTCCGACTCCCGCGCTGAGATCTGCGCGGCCGCCTCGCCCGAATTGGCGAAATACTGCCGGACGTGGCGCAGCGCCTGGCCGTAATTTGCTTCGGCCTGCGCAAACGCGAGTTCGGCGTCGGACGCGTCGAGACGCAGCAGCACGTGACCCCGTTTCACACGCACCGTGTCGGTGACGGGGACATCGAGGACGGTGGCGTTGATCTGCGGCGTGATCTGGGCGCTGTCTGCATCGACATACGCATCGTCGGTGGACACAGAATGCTGCGCCACCTCGTAATACCAGCCTCCGCCGCCAACCGCGCCCGCGAGCAGCACTATTCCAAGCCCGGCAAACAACCGCTTGCGCAATTGTTTGCGCTGCGCAGAGTGATTGGCGGCAACCACCTGCTTGTCGCCCAGAAACGATGTAATTTCCGGACCGGAAATCGCGATGTCCGTCATCTTTTGTTTCCTAGATGAGATGCCAGATCAGAAGGGCAGCACCGATGCCCGCCAAAAGCCCGCCCAACGAGGAAATCAGATAGCCGGACGGCGACAGCGCCATGTGGTGATCGGCCGTCACGACAGACTGTCCTTATGGGTACGCAGACCCTCGGGAAGCATCGCCGAGACGCCCTCGGCGATCAGCGCCAGCGCCATCAGCGAGGGCGAACCCGCGAGGTGCGCCACGCGCGGCAGGGCGCGAAGCGCCAGGTCGGAAAAGTTCGGAAGGACCTTTTGGGTCATTGAAATCTCACTGGAGTCTAGGAGGGTGCGACGGGCAGGCTTCGGGGAGGGGGAGGAACATGCCTGCCCGCCGCAGAGCGCCGTTACCGGCGGCAACGCCGTTACAGAGGAAAGAGGAGCATTCAACATCTGTACGATACCGTACGGTAACATTGCGACGAGGGATATAGGCTCCCATATGGTGTTGCGTCAAGTCTGACCGTACAGTACGGTCATGCACTAGGCGCTAGGCAGGTATGTCGTGGCAGAAGAGGCACAGGCGGTGGAGGCATCCGCAGCGGCGAAACCCGGAAAAGACGATCGGCGCGATGCCATCGTGGCCATTGCCAAGGAGGTCTTCGCGGCCAATGGTTATGCCGGCACTTCAATGTCGCAGATTGCGTCCCGCGTCGGCGGCTCGAAAGGCACGCTCTACAGTTACTTCAAATCGAAGGAGGAGCTGTTCGCCGCCGTCATCGAGAAAAAATGTGAGCTGATCCAGAACCTGCTCAACGAGGCACAAATCGAAAGCGGGGGCGATTTGCGGGCTACACTTACCCATTTTGGCGAGCGGTTTGTTCAGCTCATACTAAATACCGAGTCCGTGGCGACTTTCCGGCTCGCGACTGCTGAGGCCGGCCGCTTTCCCGAAATCGGTCACGCCATTTACAATTCCGGCGTACGCCAGAATCAGCGGCGCATTGCCGAGTTTCTGGAGCATGCAAAAGAGACCGGACAGCTGCGCGCCGATACCGACTCGCTCGTTGCAGCAGAACAATTCTGCGACCTCTGTCTGTCGGGGCTACATCGCCGCTGTCTTTGGAACGTGCCGCCTTGGCCGGATAATGAAGAGATCCACGACAATGTCGGCCGCGCTGTTGCCACATTCATGCGCGCTTACGCGACAACGTAAAAATCAGGTAATTTGCCACGCTGCGGGCTTCAGCGCGTCCTTTTTCCGATCATGCCGTCAAGGCTGAAGGCGCCGGGGCCTGCAAACACAAGATACAGGAAGATGAAGCAATAAAGAATTGCCGGCTCGCCCCTGTTTACGACCGGCCAGAAACTCTGCGGCGCATGGACCATGAAATACGCGACGGCCATTTCCCCGGAGAGCAGAAAGGCGACGGGCCGGGTAAACAGCCCCAGCACAAGTAACGGAGGCCCGATCGTTTCCAGAGATGCTGCTACAAGAAACAGAGCGGGGAGCGAGCCTCCGCCGCCAGGCATTGGCGCGGGAAAGCCAAAGAACTTCATCAGGCCGTGTTCCATGAAGAGCAGGGCTGTGATGATACGCAGAGCGGCCAGTATACGTGGCGACCAGGCCTCAAGCGTCGACGTCATGGCGGTATTTCTCCCCTGCGAACGGGCGACGATGATATGTTATTTGTCAAACGGTCCGCAATGACCATTTCGCCAAATCTGCGAAACGGAATTGGGAAGCGAACATGGACAGATGGAATACGGGTGACAGAAGCGGGCCGCGTGGTTCCAAAATCCGAATTTTTTGGCAGTTGAGCAGGCCGAAAAAATCGGGTTCGGCTGGTTGGTTCGGCTGAACTCGCCCGTTTAGGCGGCGCGCGCAGACGGACGGCATGCGGCCACATAGATTTCCGCCAGTGCCTGAATGCCTTTTTTGTCCTCCTCGTCGAAACGAGCGAGATGCGGGCTATCGAGATCCAGTACGCCAAGAAGAAGTTCACCATCCATCAGTGGCACCACAAGTTCGGAGCGGGATGCGCTGTCGCAGGCGATATGATCCGAAAATACGGTCACGTCTTCAACCAGAACGGATTCCTGCCGTTCTGCAGCGATACCGCATACGCCGCGTCCCATCGGGATGCGCACACAGGCCGGCTTGCCCTGAAAGGGGCCGAGCACCAGTTCCTGACG
Source organism: Rhizomicrobium sp. (assembly GCA_036269235.1). Taxonomy (GTDB): domain Bacteria; phylum Pseudomonadota; class Alphaproteobacteria; order Micropepsales; family Micropepsaceae; genus Rhizomicrobium. The sequence goes on along the minus strand of DATASL010000053.1, from coordinate 63,298 downwards.
TTCCCGGAGAAAATAGAACCCCGCCCAATTGAGCGCCGGCAGACTGTGGTAGATCAGAGCCGCCGTGTTTGCTGCGTTGGCGACCGGATCGAATTCTCCGGCGAGAAGCGCCTCGAGTTGCTGCGCCAGCTCACCATACAGTTCCGGCTTGTTCGAAGTTTCGATCGCCTGCGCTACAAACATTTGCCGCTCCGTCATGGGCGCGCTGAAAGGGACTGACACCAATATGGATCAGACGCCGCACAATTCACAACCACCCGGCGGTGCAAGTCTTTTTGCAGCGATCAGGTCTGCCGCACCCGACGGCTCCCGAGTTTTTATTCGCGACGTTGCCGGACATCGTCTTACCTATCACGAGATGTATGCCGAGACAGCGCGTATCGCGAACTGTCTTGTGGCCGCCGGACTTCGTCCAGGCGACCGGCTCGCCGTGCAGGTGGAAAAAAGCGTCACTGCGATTCTCGTTGCGCTGGCGTGTATGCGCGCGGGAGCGATCTTTCTGCCGCTTAGTCCCGCCTATACCCTTGCGGAACTCGAATATTTTCTCGCGGATGCAGAACCTTCCTGCGTCGTAGTGCAGCCCGGCAAGCAATCCTCCATCGGGTCGATGCTAGCAGGAAAGGCAGCCATTCTCACCCTGGACAGTGGTGGAAAACGTGGCTCGCTCATTGATGGCACACGCGGGATGCCCGACTCGATTCACGATGTGCCGCGCACGGCAGACGATCTGGCAGCAATCCTCTACACGTCGGGCACGACCGGACGCTCGAAAGGCGCAATGCTCACGCATTACAATCTCGTTTCGAATGCGTTGACGCTTCGCGACCTTTGGCGTTTCACAAGGGACGACGTGCTGCTGCACGCGCTGCCGGTCTATCACACGCATGGCCTGTTCACGGCGACCAACACGGTTCTCATGGCCGGTGCGTCGATGGTTTTCCTGCCCCGCTTTGACGCGGAGCTGATCTTTGCGCATCTGCCGGGATGCACGACGATGATGGGCGTACCTACTTTCTACACGCGGCTGCTTGCTGATCCACGCCTGACCCGCGAAGCGGCTGCCCATATGCGCGTATTCATCTCCGGCTCCGCTCCTCTTTTGCCCGAGACACATCGTGAATGGTTCGACCGTACCGGCCATGCGATTCTGGAACGCTACGGCATGACGGAAACAAACATGATTGCTTCCAATCCGTATGATGGCGAACGGCGCGCCGGTGCGGTTGGATACCCGCTCCCCGGCGTGGATCTCCGCGTCGTGGACGGCGGCACCGGAGAGGCATTGCCGGACGGCGAAATTGGCATGATCGAATTGCGCGGCCCCAACGTTTGCAAAGGCTATTGGCGGAAGCCGGAACAGACAGCGGAAACATTTCGTGGCGACGGGTTCTTCGTCACCGGCGATCTGGGCCGGATCAATGCGGATGGCTATCTCGAAATTGTCGGGCGGGCAAAAGATCTGGTCATTACCGGTGGATTCAACGTTTATCCGCGAGAGGTCGAGTTCGAGATCGATGCAATTCCAGGCGTTGTCGAATCCGCCGTCATCGGTGTTCCGCATCCGGATTTCGGCGAAGGCGTGACGGCCGTCATTGTTCGCAAACGGGACGTGGAACTCAGCGAGAGCGTGATACTTGAGGCGCTGCGTGAAAGACTTGCAAAGTTCAAGCTGCCAAAACGTGTCGTTTTTCGCGACGTGCTTCCCCGTAATGCAATGGGCAAGGTGCAGAAGAACGAGTTGCGGAATATCTACCGTGATCTGTATGTGAATTCCTGAGTTGCGCAACCCGGAAAATTTCCTCCCCCGCGGCCATGCAGGGGAGGAATTCAGCGTTCAATTAGTACGAGATCTCCGCCCGCATCGCGAGAGCCTGAACAGTCTGTCCGACGTCGTCGCCCGAGGAAGACAGGCGTGAAATGCCGATGTTCTGATAGTCGAACATGAACCGGAACAGCGAGTTCGGATACCAGTTGAGGCCAACCGTCCAGATTTTCTGATCGCCGCCGCGTACGCCGCCATAAGGTGTCGACGTCCCCGCGAGTCCTACACCCTGGTTCAGGTCCAGGTCGCTGTAGCGGCCGACGAGTTCCCAGGCGCCAATGCCGTGACTGAAGGAGAATGGATCGGAGGCGTCGGGTTCAACGAACGCACCAAGCGACGGTTTGTAGTTCTTGTGTTCGCCTGTGATTACCCAGCTCGCCTGCGCGTACCAGCCGTCGAAGCTGTCGTCAGGATATCCGTAATGCTCGCGGTTGATGTCGTAGCCGAAATAGCCTGCCTGACCATAGAAATTGCGCCATTGGGCGGCACCTTCGACGCCCCAATTCTGTGCACTTTTTGCGCTCAGGGTACCGCTACTGACGAGCTTCGTACCGTTACTGTCAACCGTCAGTTCCGGTGTGTCGCCGAGACTGATGCCGGTCAGAGGATCCGGCCCGACGGTGGCGTCTGGCAGCTTTACGATATCTGTGCCGGTCGCACCGAGCACGATATTCGTGTCGGACGTGGAATAGACAAGCCCGGCTATGCGACCCAGCAGTGAGTCCTGTTCCTGATAGACCGGTGAGTCGCCAACCTTGCCGCCGGTGACGGAGAACGCGCCGAAGATGCGGTCTCCGATATATAGCAAGCTTGCCGCGTCGCGCCCGTCGCCGCCCGCCATGTTTCGAGCCATGTTTGTTGGCGAGGTCCGCTCCAGGAACATCAGATCGGACGACGGCGTACCGTCTTCCAGGCCCGCCGGCGGCGGATAGGCACCGACGCGGAATGCGAAAGGCTTCAGCCCGTCATATTCCATGAACAGCGACTGGATGTGCCCCGGATTTTCCGTACCGGAACTGCCGCCGAAGTCGAAGTTCGCGACATAAGACCAGTCGCCGAATGCCTTGCCGTAAATGCCGAACCAGGCACGGCGGAAGTTTTCTCCGCTTGATAGCTCCGGGCCGTAAGAACTGGGCAGGGAACGCGCCGGATTTCCCTGCATGTAATAAGCCGTGTCGAACTGGCCCAGCAAACGGATCGCAGCGGTGAACTGGCCGTCGGATGAATTGAACACCGGCTTGCCGTTGACGATGCCGTTGGCGATCGATGCACCAAGCGGCCGCGGAACTGAAGTCGTCGGTGTGGAAATTGCGATCGCGCCCGTGCCCGTTGATACCGAACTTGCCGGCGGCGGCGTAACCGGATTCGCCGGCTGCACCGCCGGTTGTTGTTCCTGCTGTTGTTCCTTCTGTTTCAACGCCTGCAGTTGGGCATTCAAATCATTGATCTGCTGCTGCAGCGACTGGATAGCTGCATCACTTCCGGTTTCGGCGTCTGCCGGTCCTGCAACCGCAAGCGCCATCACCCCCGCCATCAACGTCACTTTGTAACGGCTCAATCTCGCCATTTCGCCCTCGCCATATCTACCCGCCAGACGAATTCTCCATGTGATGTCGTTTTGTCAATAGAGTCCATTAAAATAATCGACTTTAGGTGCATACTTGCATATCGCTGTTACAAAAACGTCACGTGAATGACATAAGAGCTTGCCGGCGCGCGGTCTACGAGGCGCGTGAGAGGCGGTCGCGGGGTGCAGGGCCAGCACGTCGCCGCCCGCGGCACATCCAAGGGGAATTCAAGATGAATCCGAAGCTCTTGCTCGCCGGGGCGTGTGCGTCTGCCCTGCTCGCGAGTCACGCCTTCGCACAGGACGCAACGACGCCGCCGCCGGCGAAGCATCGCCATCATGCCGGAAGCTCGCTGGAGCAGCGGTTAGACCGGCTCGAAAAAGTCATCGAGAATCAGCAGAGCGAAATCCGCTCACTCAAGTCACAGTTGGGGGGCCCAGGCACAGCAAGCGGTGGCGCAGGCTCCGTCGCTACGGCTCAACCGCCTCAGCCTCAGCCTGAGGTCAGTGCGGCTCAATTCCAGGCACTGCAGAACCAGGTCAACCAGCAGCAGGCGGCAGTCGAAACCGTCACCAAGCCGAAGGACAAGAAGATCCACTTCAAGGGTGTCACCGTTACATTCGGCGGCTTCCTTGCGGCGGAATCGGTTTATCGTTCGCATGAGGAATATGCCGACATTGGTTCGACGTTCAGCGGTATTCCCTATTCCAACAGCCCGCAGGCCCATGCCGACGAATTCCGCATGACGGCCAGGCAGAGCCGCGTATCGGCTCTTGTGCAGGGCGACGTCGATCCCGTTACGCATCTGGCGATGTATGGCGAGTTCGACTTCATGGGGGGCGCGGCGAGCGCGAACTCGAACGAGAGCAATTCCTACCAGCCGCGCGTCCGCAATCTGTACGGCACGATCGACTGGGACAATCCCGGAGTGGAATTCCTCGCCGGACAAAGCTGGTCGCTGGCTACGCTGACGGGCAGCGGCATGTCGCCGCGCTCAGAACTTCCGCCGCCCACGATCGACGCGCAATACGTGCCCGGTTTCGACTGGACGCGCCAGCCGCAACTGCGCGTGACGAAGAATTTCAACGATCAGGTATGGCTCGGTCTTTCTGTGGAAAATCCGCAAACGACTTTCGGCGGAACAGTACCGAGCGTTCCGGGGCTGTATTATAACAGCGGCAACGGGTTCAACGGAGGTACAGGAACCGCAAGCTCGGAATTCAATCCCGGTATCACGCTGTCGCTCAATCATGTTCCCGACGTCATCGGCAAGGTGGCGGTCGAGCCTTCGATGTTCGACAAGAACGTCCATCTCGAAGCGTTCGGCATCTATCGCGATTTTTACGACCGCTACGGCACCGATCCCAACCTGACGGATGTGTCGACGCATGATGTGTCAGGCGGCGGCTTCGGCACTGCGGCGCTCATCAAGCTCGTTCCCGGCGTTTTCGATCTCCAGGCCGATGGGTTGTTTGGCGATGGCATCGGACGCTACGGCAGTGGTCAGTTGCCGGACGCGACATTCAAGCCCGATGGCGAGATCGCACCATTGACTGAAGACATGGAGATGGTCGGCGCGACCTGGCATTCCACGCCTGCTCTCGACCTGTATGTCTTCGCCGGCCGCGAACACGACGATGCCAAATCGTATGATGTGAGCGGAACGCCGTTCGGTTATGGCAATCCGCTCTACGTCAATACCGGCTGCTTCAGCCTCACTGCGGCACTTACCGCAAAATGCACGGGCAACACACAGGAAATCGATCAGATCACCGCCGGTATCTGGGACAATCCCTACACTGGTGATTACGGGAAAGTGCGGATCGGCCTACAATATTCCTATACCGAGCGGAAAGCCTTCAATGGTGTCGGCGGCCGGCCCACGGCCAATGAGAACATGTTGTTCACCAGCTTCCGTTATTATCCATTCTGACAATTCAAAAGCACAAACGCCCGGCAGATTCTGCCGGGCGTTTGTTATAGTTCGAGTTGCTTGAGTTCAGCCGTTCCGCATCCGCCCGCGTGCGTGTTTCCTGCTGCCGCCGGCCTCTTTGATGTCGCGTTTGGTCATTTCCACAAGTTTATGGAGTTGCGACAGCGTCGAGCGCTCCGCCTGCTTTTCGATCATGCGGTAACATTCCACGAGCGCGCGGCCTGACGGTGTAAGCGTGGTGCCGCCGCCCTTCTTGCCGCCGGTCTGGGCGGTCACGACCGGCATCTTTGCCATTGCTTCAGTCTCGCGCAGCAGCAGCCAGGCGCGCCGGTAGCTCATATCCATCTCTATGGCAGCCTGCCGGATCGATCCTGTGTTTTCGATCAACTCGAGAAGTTGCGCCTTTCCCGGACCGAAGGCCAGATTCTCCCCCAGATCGATGCGAATGGTCAGACGCGCCATGGCGCGAAACATTGCGCAGCGCGATGCGCGCGTCCAGTCGTCGTTGTATCGTGATATTCACTCTGATATCACCATTCCCGCAAGACGGGGGAAAGTCGTGCGCGCACGGATGCATTTGTGGGGAATCGCCGCAGTTCTCGGATTTGAATTGAGCACCGGACGCGCCGGCGCAACGACCTCGGTGGGCGTTCCTTTGCAGCTCAATATTGCCAGCAACGATGTTGCCGCTCCCGCCGGAGCCGATTCGGCTCTTCTCGCCGATCCGGATGGTGGATCGGGAGACGCAGGCAGTGATTTCTTTTCCGATTGGTTCGCCCGCGTAAAGCAGGCGCAAGACACCCAGCCGCACTGGATGACACCGCTTGTGACCGTTACGCCGCGGCTCGAACAGGAGGTGCGTTACGATCAATATTGGGAATATCGCGGCAATGGTTCGCAGTTCGACATTTCCGACAGCGGCAAAGGCCTCGAATTAATTCCCACGACGACCAATGAAGTTCTCTTCAATCTTCCTGCTTACGAAGAAAAACTCAACGTCGCGCACCCCGCAGCCGGGTGGCTCGACGATCAGTTTCTCGTCCTCAAGCAACGGCTGCTCAGTGCGGACGAGCAAAGCGGAAATTACATCGTCAGCGCCTTTCTCGGTGTCACTGCGTCATCGGGCTCGCCGGGATTCAGCAATGATACCTGGGTCGTTACGCCTACTATCGCTGCCGGCAAGGGGTGGGGTGATTTCGACGTCCAGGCGACAGTGGGGGTCGCCATTCCCTTCCGGAACGAAGCCACGCTTGGAACTTCGGTCGCGACGAACATCGCGTTCCAGTACCATTTGTGCGACTATTTCTGGCCCGAGTTCGAGGTCAACGACACGTGGTGGACCGACGGCTCCCAGCGTGGGGGGAAGAATCAGGTGCTGCTCACGCCCGGACTTATTCTCGGGCGCTTCGTGATCTACGACCGGATCAAGGCTATTGTCGGAGGCGGATACCAGTTCGCTGTGGCACCCAAATATGTAGAAACGAGCGTCCTGACGCCGGCCTATAATCATGCTGCTATCCTGACCGCACGTCTTGCGTTCTAGGGAGCTTTTTCTCCGTGGGGTGCCCGGGAAGCGGCTCTGATGAATTATTTTTCATCGGACCGATATGGCTGGTTAACCAGAAGGGAGGATGAGGCCGTCCGCGCCCGCCTCGCGTTAAAGAGTCGCCTTGAAATTGCCTTCACGTGAAGTGACAACGCATCGAACCGGGCCAGCACGGAGATTCTGAGAGATGGCCGCGATCGTACGCTTGGCGCTGAGGCGCCCGTACACGTTTATCGTGCTGGCAATTCTGATCGTGATCTTCGGGACGCTGGCGGCAATCCGGACAGCGACCGACATCTTTCCCGACATCAAGATACCAGTCATCGCGGTGGTCTGGACCTATCGCGGCATGTCGCCGGACGACATGGCCGGCCGCGTGATCTATTATTATGAGCGTCAGCTGTCTTCTTCCGTCAACGACATCGAACATATCGAAAGCCAGTCGCTGACCGGTATCGGCATCGTCAAAATCTTCTTCCAGCCCGGTGTCGACATCCGCACGGCCACGGCGCAGGTGACGTCGCTGTCGCAGACGGTGCTGAAACAATTGCCGCCGGGCATTACGCCGCCGCTGATACTGAACTACAATGCGTCGACCGTTCCCATTCTGCAGCTTGCGCTGTCGAGTAACACGCTGCCCGAACAGAAACTGTTCGATCTCGGTCAGAACTTCATCCGGCCGTCGCTGGCCACGGTCGCGGGATCGGCCATTCCTTCGCCCTATGGCGGCAAGGAGCGGCAGATCCAGATTGATCTCGAACCACAGAAGCTTCAGGCCTACTCGCTTTCCGCCGAAGATGTCGAAAACGCGATTGCCGCGCAGAACCAGATAATCCCCGCCGGCACCACGAAGATCGGACAATTCGAATATAATGTCCGGCTGAACAACAGCCCGACGGCGGTCGACGAGTTGAACGACCTGCCGATCAAGACGATCAACGGCACGACAATTTACATCCGCGACGTGGCGCATGTGCGCGACGGCTTTCCGCCCCAGCGCAACATCGTGCGCATGAACGGCCGGCGCGCTGTTCTTATGTCCGTCCTCAAAAGCGGCGCGGCTTCGACGCTCGACATCATCGCCGGCGTCAAGTCATTGCTGCCGCGGTTGCAGGAAACACTGCCGAAATCGCTGCATCTGCTTGCGGTCGGCGATCAGTCGTTATTTGTGAAAGCCGCCATCTCCGGCGTGATCAAGGAGGGCGTGATCGCGGCCGCATTGACCAGCCTGATGATCCTGCTGTTCCTTGGAAGCTGGCAGTCGACACTCATCATCGCCACCTCCATTCCGCTCTCGATCCTGTCGTCGATCGCGATACTTTCTGCGCTTGGGCAGAGCCTGAACATCATGACGCTGGGCGGGCTCGCGCTCGCGGTGGGCATTCTTGTCGATGACGCCACCGTCACCATCGAGAATATCAACTGGCATCTTTCGCGCGGCAAAGCGATCCAGGTGGCGATTCTCGACGGGTCGGAGCAGATTGTGGCGCCGGCCTTCGTCTCGCTGCTGTGTATCTGTATCGCCTTCGTGCCGATGTTTTTCCTGCCGGGCGTCGCGGGATATCTCTTCGCGCCCATGGCAATGGCCGTTGTGTTTGCGATGATCTCGTCCTTCGTATTGTCGCGCACGCTCGTGCCGGTCATGGCCAATCGCCTGCTGACCGGACACGTCCATCATCATGCCGTCGATGTGATGCGCACGCATGACTCGGAAGTCGATGTCCCGAAAACCCGAAATCCGCTTGTCCGCTTCCAGCATGCGTTCGAACGGTCGTTCGAGAAAGTACAGGCGGGTTACCAGGGCGTCCTCGGTCTTGCACTCGAGAACCGCGCGATGTTCATCACCGGGTTTATGATTTTCGTGGTCGCCTCATTCGGGCTGACCCTTTTCCTTGGACGCAATTTCTTTCCGAGCGTCGATTCGGGTGAAATGTACCTGCATGTTCGTGCACCGCTCGGCACACGCATCGAAGAAACGGCCGCTTTGTTCGATCGGATCGAGAACAAGATCCGGTCGGTTGTTCCGCCGGATCAGCTCGGCTCGGTCGTCGACAATATCGGGCTGCCGGTCAGCGGCATCAATCGCGCCTACTCGAACGATGGTGGTGTTGGGCCCGAGGATGGCGACATTCTCGTATCTCTGAATGAAAATCACGATCCCACATCGGGCTATGTAAAAACACTGCGCCGTATTCTGCCGCAGAGCTTCCCGGGCTCGAGTTTCGCATTCCTTCCCGCCGACATCGTGAGCCAGATCGTGAATTTCGGTGCGCCTGCGCCGCTCGACGTGACGGTGACCGGCCCGGACAAACTGGCAAATGAGCGTTACGCGCGTCTGCTGGAACGGAATATCATGCGCGTACCGGGCACGGCCGATGTCCGGTTGCAGCAATCGTCGCGTTATCCCGAATTGTTCGTGAATGTGGACCGCACGCGCGCGCAGGAAGTCGGCATCACCGAGCGCGACGTGACCAACAGTCTCGTCGCCAATCTGAGCGGCACGTTCCAGGTGGCCCCGGTATTCTGGTTGAACCCGCGGACCGGCGTGTCTTACCCGGTGGTGGCGCAGACGCCGCAATATCACCTCGACTCCATGTCGCGCATGGAAAACATCCCCGTGACCGGCAGCGGTGCAAATAATCTGCAGGTGCTTGGAGCGCTCGGGACGATCAGCCGCGACGCAACGGACGCGGTCGTCTCGCATTATGCGATCGAGCCGTCCTTCGATGTCTATGCGACGACGCAGGGGCGCGATCTGGGCGCGGTGGCGGACGATATTCAGGATGTCGTTTCATCGGCCGCCGATCAGCGCCCGCGTGGCACCACCGTTTCGCTGCGTGGCCAGGTGGATACGATGAACACCGCATTTTCCGGTTTGTTCTTCGGTCTCGCCGAGGCGGTCGTCCTCATCTATCTGCTGATCGTCGTCAACTTCCAGTCCTGGTCGGATCCCTTCATCATCGTCACGGCGCTGCCGGCGGCGTTGGCGGGTGTCGTCTGGGCACTATTCGCCACACATACGTCGCTCAGCGTTCCGGCGCTCACAGGCGCGATCATGTGCATGGGCGTCGCTACGGCCAATAGTGTGCTGGTTGTCAGTTTTGCCCGCGAGCAGCTTCAGGCGACCGGCGATGCCGCCCGCGCGGCACTGGAGGCCGGGGCGACGCGGTTCAGGCCTGTAATCATGACGGCGCTTGCGATGATCATCGGCATGGCGCCGATGGCGCTGGGCCTCGGCGAGGGCGGCGAGCAGAACGCCCCGCTCGGCCGCGCCGTCATCGGCGGACTGTTGTTTGCGACCTGCGCGACGCTTGTATTCCTGCCGGTCGTGTTCAGTGTCGTACATGGCAAAAAGGGCTCCTCGGCGGTAAGACAAGGCAGCCCCGGTTCAGCGCAAGGCGGAGAGGCATATGCCCATTGATTCCAAATCTATGAGCCCCGTCGCTATGCGCCGGCTGAAATTCGCCGGGATCGTAGCCGCGGGTGCGGCCATCGTCATCGTTGCAAGCGGCCTCGTCACACGCTTGGAGGCAAGCAGAGACGCCAAGGCATGGACGGCCAATCAGGCGATCCAGACCGTGTCGGTCCTGCGGCCGTCCTATGCAAACAACGCGAAGACGCTCGCTCTGCCCGGAACGCTCAATGCCTTTTATGACGCGCCCATCTATGCGCGGGTACCCGGTTATCTGCAAATCTGGAACAAGGATATCGGCGCGAAAGTACACAAGGGTGACGTGCTGGCCGTCATCGAAACGCCGGAACTCGATCAGCAGATCGAACAGGCCAGGGGCCAGCTCGCGAATGCCGTCGCGGCCGAGAAGCTGTCGCAGAGCACGGCGCAGCGCTGGGTCGGCCTGCTGAAACTCGATGCCGTGTCCCAGCAGGAAGAAGAGGAAAAGACGGGCGATTACGCGGCGAAGCAGGCGCTGGTCACGGCCGCTAAAGCGGATCTCGACAGGCTGGAAGCGTTGAAATCATTCGCGCATATCGCGGCGCCGTTCGATGGCGTTGTTACAAGTCGTTCCGTCGACGTCGGCGCGCTCATCAATGCCGGCTCGGGCTCGGAAGCCGCGCCGCTCTTCCGCGTCCAGGACGTGCATCAGATGCGCGCTTATGTGGAAGTCCCGCAGGATTATTCGGCGCAGATCCGTCCGGGTCTGACGGCGACGCTGACTGTGCCCGAATATCCGGGCCGCGTGTTTGCTGCAAAACTCGATTCCACCTCGAGCGCCATCAACGACAAGTCCAATGCGCTTCTGGTAGAACTATTGGCCGCGAATCCGGATGGCGCACTGAAGCCGGGGGAGTATGCGCGCGTGACATTGAACCTTCCCAGCAGTCGCGGACAGCTTGAAGTTCCCGCAAGCGCACTTGTCTTTCGCCATCGCGGCCTGCAGGTGGCAACCGTGCGGGCTGATGATCGCGTCCAGATGAAACCCGTGACGATTGCGGTCGATCTGGGCACCAAAGTGGAGATTGGTACCGGTCTCAGCTCGTCGGATCGCGTCATCGACAACCCGCCCGACTCCATCTCTTCGGGTGACCAGGTACGCATTGCAAAACCCGATACGGAGACGGTGGCGTCGCAATGAAGCGAAGCCATGCAACGAGTGCGCTTGTTGCGCTTTGTGCCGGGTTGCTCGCCGGTTGCTCGATGGCGCCGGATTATCATGTCCCCGAAACCGTGACACCTTCCGCATTCAAGGAAGTGGGCATGTGGGTGAAAGCGGCGCCCGGGGATGCGCTGCCCAAAGGTGCCTGGTGGAGCATTTACGGCGATACCACGCTCGACGATCTCGAGGTGCGTCTCGAGCACGACAGTCCGGCACTCGACACGGCACTCCAACGTTACGACGAAGCGCGCGCCTATGCCGCTGAAGCCGAGGCGGGTCTTTTTCCTACGATCGGGGCTGATTGGAATCCCACGCGCAACCGCCAATCCGACAATCGTCCGCTCAGAAGCGCCAATCAACCGGATTTCTACACCTCGGATACGTTGGACGGTACGGTCAACTACGAAATCGACCTGTGGGGCGCGGTGCGGAATTCGGTCGCGGCGGGAAATGCTCGTGCGGAGTCCGCGGCAGCACTTCTGGCAGCGGCGCGGCTCAGCCTCGAAGCGGATCTGGCCAACAATTATGCGAGTTTGCGTGGCCTGGATTCACAACTAAGACTTCTGAACGACACGGTGGCGGCCTATCAGCGCGCTTATAATCTGATCGTGCTGCGTCATTCGGGCGGTGTCGCCTCCGGCGTCGATCTCGGCCGTGCTGGCACGCAGCTGCATGACGCCCAAGCCCAGCTTTCGGAAGTGAAGGCGCAACGCGCGCTTTACGAGCACGCAATCGCCACGCTCATCGGCGAGCCTGCCTCCAGCTTTTCGCTTGATGCTGAATCTACGGTCATGAAGGTGCCGAACGTGCCAGTTGGCCTTCCATCGACACTGCTTGAGCGGCGGCCGGATATCGCCGCCGCCGAACGCGATGTTGCGGCAGCAAATGCGGAAATAGGCGTTGCGCGTGCTGCATTCTATCCCAATATCACGCTCGCCGGTCTCCTCGGCGTGCAGAATACGGGAGGTCCCGGCCTGCTTACCGCACCAAATCTTTTCTGGTCCATCGGACCGAACGTCGCGATGACTTTCTTTGACGGTGGGCTTCGGCACGCCCAACTGGACCTCGCCAAGGAAGAAAAGAACGCGGCTGCGGATGCCTATCGTGGTGAGGTGCTGCAAGCGTTTCAGGATGTCGAAGATAATCTTGCCCTGCTCAATCATCTCGAGAAAGCGTCGAACGAACAGTCCATCGCCGTAAGTGCGGCGCGGCGGACAGAGGATCTGGCACTCGCCCGTTATCGTCTGGGTGCGGTGAATTATCTCGAAGTGGTGACGGCACAGGCAGCAGCTCTTCAGGCGCAGCAATCGGCACTTGATCTCGACACGCGCCGGGTCGAAGCGTCGGTACGCCTGGTCAAGGCCATTGGTGGCGGCTGGACAACCGCAGACCTGCCGCATCTGGCGAGCAACGATTCGGCGATTACACCTCCATCTGCAAATCGCGGCCAGTAACAGCGCGCAAAAAAGGCCCCGGTTTGCCGGGGCCAGTTTTGCTTCAGGGGGTGTGGTACTTATCCGCCGATGATGCCGCTCTGGCTGCAGGTGCCGGCCCCGCCCACGGGTTCGATCTGAAGTCCCAGTTTGTCCTTGTTGGTTATGAACGCCTCCTCTATCGCGGTGCGCCAGGCTTTTGACAGCGGCGACAACCCGGCCGAGGCAAGGATGCCTTTTTTGGGATCAAAATTGATGGCCTCGTTTGTGATATATTTGAATACGCTGGCCAGGGTCTTTTCCTGATTCTTGCTGGCGTAGCATGTGTAAAGGAGCCAGTTTGCAGTTCCGACAATAGGATAGGCTCCGCTGGTTGTCGGGTTGGCAATCAGGACATTCGGCGAATTGTTCTGCACCCACGCCGTCGGATCGGCGCGCGTTCCGAAATTCGTGCAGCTCGCACAGTACTTGCCCCTCGGATTGCTCTGCGGCGAATGAACCACGGAATAGGCTTTCAGCGCGGTGCCAGGCGTAGCTTCCTCCCATTGTCCCGAAGCGTTTTCCAGGGTCGCCATGCTCAGGTTATAGGTGTTCAGCTGTGTTTTGTTGACATAGGGAAGAACGTAATCGGTACCGCTATAGGTTATGCGGCCAAGCTGGATGCAGGACGTCGCACCGGAGACCGTGCAATTCGACGGGTTGCTGCCGCCAGGCACCGCTGTGAACGCCGTATACTGCGCCACACCGGAGTTATTGGGTGCGAGCGTGAACAGCCCTGGCGTCTCACCGGAAACGGACGGATAATTGGGGTTGGAGGTGCTGTAGGTGGGGCCCAGCAACGTTGTCGGTAATGTCGATGTTCCGGCCGTATACTGATTGCCGGAAACTCCTGCGCAAACATTCGCCAGATGACGGGTGAAGATGCTGGTTGCGCCGGCGCTGTCAGAACGACCGACAATCTGAAGCGGAACGCTCCATGATCCTTTGTTGGGATCATTGGGGTCAGCAAGGGAAACGCCGCCATTGTCGACGGTCAGGGCCGGATCATTCCAGTTGGTGATTAGGCCGTTGAATATTTTGCAGTAGGTCGTCGGACTGAGCCTTAAGCCGCCGCTGCCATCTTTCTGTTTGAACTGAATATTGAAATGGTAATCGGTTTCCTTGCCGCTCGAATTGAGTGTTTTCTCATAGATGGAATTATAGGCAAGGATTATCGGGGTAATCGCGAACGGGACCTGAATCAGCGGTCCGTAGCATTGCAACGGATTGGGATACGGATTGTTGCCCGCTGTACAGCTTTCGGCGCCTGGCGCGGCAATGCTAACGTTTGATTTGCCCTGCGTCTCAGTACCGCCATTATTATATACGTTCAGATCAGTCGAACCAAGTGGCGTTGTGGACAACGCGTATTGTACGCCTGGAAAATATTTCGTCTGCTCTTCGTCAACGTAGCCGTAAAATGTCGGATCGTGACCAAAAACGGATAGAATTCCCGGGCCCGCGCTGGTCGAGACATACCAAATGGTAGCTTTGGTCGTAATATGCTGGGTTGCGCAGTCCTGGGTGTCTTTCTTGCCCTTGTAGTTGAAAGGGGCGATCTGCTCGAACTGGGGTGGCGACCCCGCGATGATAAGGTCTGTGGGATTGGCGTAGCAATCAAAGGTCTGGCGCGCATAGGGAGCTGGAACTGATGCGCCGCCGCCGAAAACGTCGCTCTTGCCATAAGTCTGTGCCGCTGCGTTCGGTGCCGACACCGCGCCCGCAATACAGGCGCAGGCCGATGCCAGCGCCAAATTCCTGAAATTCAACATCGACTTAAATCTCCTCTGCTGCCGCGGTGGACGATCCGGAAACGGAGTGTCCCTTCGTCATACCTGCGGCGGTTGAATCTATACTGACTCTATAGAATTTATTAGTCAAATGGTTTTAAAAAAGCGCTGCCCGGTTTTGAACGGTCGCTGGACGGAAGCGCCGCAATGGGGGCGGGCAGCGTGCAAACATGATTTGGGGAGAGAAAGCGAAGATAAAAAAAGGGCAGCTCCGACGAATGGAGCTGCCCGGATACCTGTGATGTAGTAAGGAATTAGGCGCCGTTGGTGCCGCTGCAGTTCGGGTTCTTGCTGTTGCCGCCGGATACCGCGCTCAACTCGAGGTTCAGCTTGTCCTTGTTCTTTACAAAAGCATCGTCGATTGCAGCCAACCAGGCCTTCGGGAGCACCGAGAGACCAGCCGCGCTCAGGATGCCTTTCTTGGCATTCGTAGTCGCCTTGTCGGTTTCCTGATAGCTGATGATGCCGGTCAGGGTCTTAAGCGCGCCCGCGCTGGCATAGCAGGTATAGCCAAGGAAGTTCGTCGTGCCGACGATCGCATAGGAGTTTGCGCCCTGAGGGTTGGCAAGCGGCACGCTGGGCGACAGGCCTTCGACCCACGCCGTCGGATCGTTGCGCATGCCGTTGCTCGTGCAGTTGGCGCAGTACTTGCCCTTGCTGGTGGATTGCGGCGGAAGAACGCTGCCGAAAGCGGTGGACGCAGCCTTGGGCGAAACGGCGATATAGTTGCCCGCAGCATTTTCAACCGCAGCCGAGAACAAATTGTAATTGTTCGTCTGGCTTTCGGCCACATACGGCATCACATAGTCGGCACCCACGTAACCTACACGGGCCTGCTGGATACAGGTCGTGTATTTCGGCGGCAGCGTTGTGCCCTTCGAGCAATTGTTGCCGCTAAAGCTGGCCGGGTTCGCCGTGAACGCCACATACTGCGCCACGCCCGAGCTGTTTGGCGCCAGCGTGATCAGACCGGCCGTATCAACGCCCGGATAGTTGGGGTTGCTCACATTGTAGGTCTGTCCGACGATCGAGCCTGCGCCCGCACCGGCGATTGTGGTGGACCCGGTGGTATAAAGGTTGCCTTTGCCGTTGATGGTCAAGCCGGCACAGACATTGGCCAGATGGCGGGTGATGATCGACGTCGTGCCGGAGCTGTCGCTGCGGGCGACCGGATAGAGGGGTACGCTCCACGAACCGGCAGGGGTCACATCCTTCGGGTCTTCCAGCGAAATGCCGTTATTGTCCGCCGTCAGCTGCGGATCATTCCAGTTGGTAATGGCGCCGTTGAAGATTCCGCACAGCGACGTCACGCTGAGGCGCAGGCCGCCATCCTTCGTGCCGTTCTGAACGTTGAGATGATAGTCGATCTCCGGCTTGCCCGAGCCGATGACTTTCTCGTAGACGCCGCCATTGGCATAGAAGGTTGCGATCGGGTCGATCGAGAGTGGGAACTGAACCATCGCGCCGTAGCACTGCAGGGGATTGGGGTAGGGATTGGTCTGGCCGGCTGCGCAGCTTTCTGCGCCCGGTGCCGCAACGTTGATCATCGTCCCGCCCTGGGTGTACGAGCCGCCATTATTATAGACGGTCAGATCGCTCGAGCCGAGGCCGGCATCCGATGCAGCGTAGTGGACTTCTGGAAACGTCTGGTTGCCGTTGTTATTGATAACGCCCCAGAAGCTCACAGGGTCGTGGGAGAACAGCGCGAGAATACCGCTGCCCGATCCGGTCGAGACATACCAAGCCGTATCAGTCGAATCGATATGCTTCGTTGCGCAGTTCTGGCTGCTGCCCGAGAAAAAATCCTCATCGACAAACGTCGGTGGCGTGCCCTTCGTGATCAGGTCGGCAGGCTGGCCGTAACAGTCGGCCGTCTGACGCCAATAAGGTGCGATCAGCGAGGAGCCCCCGCCGAAAACGTCGTTCGCGCCGAACACATAGGACTGTGTGCCCAGGCTGCAATTGGTGTCGCCCTGGCACGTCTGTGCCTGTGCGCCGGCAACCGTTCCAGCCAGACCCAGAAGGGCGAGGCAGGCTGTCGCCAGCAAATGACGATGCAGATTGTTCATTTCAGTCGGTCTCCTTGGTTTCATTGAAATTTGAAATGCTCGTTGCGGATGCGTAGTCGATAACTCGCTCCCTGATCCGGGTACGCCGAACTCCCACTTCGTAAGATTCGACCGTCGTCGACGGGCGATCTCCAAAATTCACGGGGACCAGTCCACGCGCGCACAGGCGAAACCGGCGGAACACCAGCGGAGCCCGCAACTTTCACCGTCAGCTCTGAACAGCACCCAACAAACCTGGCGGCGACCAAAAGTTCTCGTCTTTTCTTCGCGATTTATCAGCTAGTGACAGCCGCCCGACTTATCCCCACGAACGCGGAACGCCTCTACGATTTCAGTTCAAACTAGCTGTGACGCTGTCGTGAAAGTTTTGCGACGCTGATGCACAGTTGGCGTCAAGGCGCCGATTCATCGCGATAGAGCCGGTGGAGCGCGACGCTCCTGACACGTTATTTTCCTTATTGACGATATAAATAGTAGTCTTTAAGGTATCTGTGTATTGGACGCGGTGTGCGGGGTAGTCCGTCATAAAACTGTTAATCGAGTTGGATAGGCGTAGGCACGGGCGCGCTCGAACAGGGCTCGCACCCGGGCGTGGGCGGTTGTTTGGAAAAAATGGCGGTGTTTCGGGGCTTTTGCGGGTTTTCCGCGCGGGTTTTCGCGTGCGCCGTTTTTGCGGTGCTTGCGATGCAATCGGCGGCGCATGCGCAGGTTTTGCCAGTGGGAACTGGGTCTGGCCCTTCCACCGCAGCGGCCGTCACGCCATCCGGCTCGCCTCCGTCTTCACTTGGTGGTCCTGCACAGCCGCAGTCAGCAACGGCCAAGGCATCGGAGCGCCGCGTCGATATTGACGCCTATGACGTCGACGGCAACACGATCCTGGACCAGGAGGCCGTCGAATCGGCCGTTTATCCTTTCCTCGGGCCGCAACGATCGCGCAACGACGTCGAAGATGCGCGCAAAGCGCTGGAGCAGGCCTATCAGTCGCGCGGCTATCAGTCGGTAGTCGTCGAAATTCCGCCCCAGACGGTTTCCAACGGAATCGTCAAGCTGCACGTTGTGGAAGCCCCGATCGGCCGGCTGCGCGTCGTCGGTTCGCAATATTCCCTGCCGAGTTCGATCAAGTCACAGGTGCCCGCGCTCGCGCCCGGCACTGTGCCCAACATTCAGGTTGCACAGAGCCAATTGAACGATGTCAACCGCCTTCCCGACAGGCGGGTAACTCCCATCCTGAAGCCCGGTCAGGTGCCAGGAACCATCGATGTCGACCTGCATGTTACGGATACGCTGCCGCTTCATGGCTCGCTTGAAGTCAACAACGACCACAGCCCGAACACGGACCCGTTGCGCGCCGTCGCCACAGTCCATTACGACGATCTGTGGCAGTTGGGTCAAAGCGCATCGTTTACATGGCTCAGGGCGCCCGAAAATGTGCACAGCGGTCAGGTATTTTCCGGCTCCTATCTCGCACCCATCTGGGGAAGCCCTTGGAATGTTCTTGCTTATGGGTACCAATCGAACAGTGACGTAAATACGCTGGGCGGGACCAACGTACTCGGCGACGGATACACGGTTGGTGCTCGCGGAGTTCTGCAGCTGCCATCGTTCGGAGATTTCACCCAGACCTTCAGCTTTGGCCCGGATTTCAAGCATTTTCTGGAAGGCATTACTTTCGGGACAAGTGGAACGACGGCTACCGTGGATTACCTGCCGATCACGGCAGCCTACAATCTGAACTGGATCACGTCCGATGCGGAGGTTGCGTCTCAGTCGAGCATTGTGCTGGGCACGCGTGGCCTTGGCAGCTCGCCGGCGGAATTCGAAAACAACCGCGCCTTCGCAACGGGCAATTTTGTTCATTTAAACGAGGACATTACATACACCCAGCACCTGCCGTTCGACACGCTGGGCATCTTCCATTTCGCGGGCCAGCTTGCCGATCAGCCGCTGCTATCAAGTGAGCAATTCGCCGCCGGCGGCCTCACTTCGGTGCGCGGTTATCTGCAATCCGAAGCAATCGGCGACGATGGCATTCTCGAATCGAACGAGCTGCGCAGCCCGTCGCTGACACGCTACCTCTCACCATATGTCGATACGTCGGCGATCGACGACTGGCGCGTATTCGGTTTCGCCGATCTGGCGCATGTGTGGATACTCGGTGCCCTGCCGGGACAGACCGATTCTTTCACGCTGGAGAGTGTCGGCGCCGGCATGCGGATCGGCGCGCTGGGTCATCTGACTGGCCTTATCGACGTCGGTCTGCCGTTGCGCAGCGGCCCGGCAACGCCCGCACGGAAACCGCGCCTCACCTTCAGCGTCAAATCGGAGATGTGACGTGATGACAACGAATTTCATCGCTTCGATGCGACGCTCCGGTTGGCGTCCCGGCCTGATTCTGCTCGCGTTTATCGCTCTGGTGCCGACGCAGGCGCTGGCGTGGTGGCAGACCGACTGGTCCTACCGCAAGCAAATTACCATCGACACCACGCCGAAAGGCGCCAATATCTCACAGGTTACCGGTCGTGTCCCGGTGCTGATCCGGCTGCATTCCGGTAACTTCAGTTTCAGCGATGCGCAGGAAGCCGGCAATGATTTGCGCTTTGTCAACTCCGACGACAAGACGCCGCTGCCCTTTCACGTCGAACAATTCGATCCGCTTCTGGGTGTAGCAGCGGTTTGGGTTGATATTCCCGATTTTCCTGCAGGGTCGGCCAAACAAATCTGGCTCTATTATGCAAACAAGAAAGCACCGGCCGGGAGCGACGTTGCGGGCACTTTCGATGCCGATTACACGCTTGTCTATCACTTCGACGAGAGCGCGGGCTCGCCGCCGAAAGACAAGACGGCTTACGCCAATAACGCCCAGAACGCGCCGGCCGGCATCGACGACGGCGCCATCGTCGGCAAAGGAGCGCGCTTTGCTGGCACGGGCCCCATAACGGCGGCAGCCAGCGCGTCGCTGGCGGTGACCGGGGGCGCCCCATTTACTTTCAGCGCCTGGGTGAAAACAGAGGCGTCGGGGCCCCGCCAGGCTCTTTATGCCCGGGCTGGCAATGGCTCGGCACTTGTGATCGGGCTGGATTCGGGCGCGCCTTTTGCTGAGATTCAGGGCGCAGGCGCCGCGCGCGTGACAGCGCCACAAGCCATTACCAAGGGGCAATGGACGCATATTGCGTTCACGGCTGATGGCAAGACGCTCGCGCTCTATGTCAACGGCAAGAGCGTGGCCACAGCGGCGGGTGCACTGCCGGCACTGAACAGCAACACCGGCTTCGGCGGCGCCCCCCAGGGAGAGGTGTTTCCGTCACCCCCAACGCCCTTCACCGGCGAGATGGATGAAATCAGGCTGTCGAAAGTCGCGCGTAGCGCCGCTTTGCTTCTTGCAGATGTAATGAGTCAGGGGCCCGACTCGCGCCTTGTTGCTTATGGCACCGATGAAAAGCAGGCCGGCTTCGGCTTTGGCTATTTCGGGATAATCGTCAAATCGGTGACGGTCGATGCGTGGGTCGTCATCGGTATCCTTGGTTGCATGGCGGTGATTTCCTGGTTCGTCATGTTCACCAAGGCGAGTTATGTTGGCGCGGTCGACAAGGCGAACGATGCCTTCGTCAAACTGTTCCGGACGCAGGGCGGCGACCCCCTCGCCATACGCTCAATTCGCAATGATCCGGCAAAGACGACAGAGCGCCAGCGGCGGCAAATGGCACAGTCGTCGATCTGGCGCATCTATCATGCTGCCTCGGACGAAATCCATCGGCGTACGGCGTCCGGGCGTCCGCTGGTACTAAACGCCGAGGCCATCGAAGTCATTCGCGCGATCATGGATGCCTCGCTCGTGCGCGAAAACCAGCGGCTGTCGCGGTCGATGGTGCTGCTCACGATCTCGATTTCGGGCGGACCGTTCCTCGGGTTGCTCGGAACAGTCGTCGGCGTGATGATTACGTTTGCAGCGATTGCGGCATCGGGCGATGTCAACGTCAACGCGATCGCGCCTGGTATTTCCGCGGCTCTGCTCGCCACTGTCGCAGGCCTTGCGGTAGCGATCCCGGCGCTCTTCGGATATAATTATCTAACAATTCGCAACAGGAATATCACTGCGAACATGCAGGTGTTCGTCGACGAGTTCATCACCCGGGTGGCCGAGCTTTATAGCGGGCGCGAATACGCGCAAGCGGCTGAATAGGCGGGCGCGATGCAGGTCCAGGACGAAGACAAGCCTTATGACGACATCAACATCACGCCGATGCTCGATCTCGCCTACGTGCTGCTCATTATCTTCATCATTCTCACCACAGCCTCGGTGCAGGGAATCAAGGTGGACCTCCCCAAAGCGAGCGCAACCGTCAGCCTCGCCAAGCCGCAGACCAAGGCGATCACCATCAATAATAACGGGCAGGTATTCCTCGACGCCTATCCTGTCACGCTGCCCGAGCTCGAAACCCGGCTGCGTACCCAGAAGGCGCTCACACCCGATTTCCCGGTCATCGTGAAGGGCGACGGGACAGTGCAGTACCAGAAAGTAATGGAGGTCCTCGATCTCCTGCGCCGCATCGATCTCCCTCATGTCGGTCTGGTGACCGGCAAACAGCAGCAGAGCTGAAATCATGGCGGAATTTGTCGAAGAATATCGGGAAGGCTGGGGGACGCGTCTCAGGGGCCTGGCCATCCCCGGCGCGATTCTGGTCGTGATCGGGGGCGTTGTTCTCTATTTCCTGCACGATACGGCAGGTATTCGTCGCGAGGCGCCGCCGCTGCCGACACTCGTCGCCACATTGCCTCCGCCGCCTCCCCCGCCCAAACAAGAGCCGGAGCCGGAGAAGAAGATGGAGGAACAGCCCAAACAGGTTAGCCAGCCGAAGGAAACAAACGCCGCGCCGAAAGCCATTACCGAAGCCGGCCCGGCCCAGGCGGGAAGCGATGCTTTTGGAATCCAGGCCGGCAGCGGCGACGGCAATGTCGGGTCTGGCGGCGGCTTCGGCGAAGCAAATTACTCGCGCTATCTGGGCTCGGCGCTTCAGCAGTCGGTACAGAATGACGACAGGGTCAACCGCCTTGTCTTTACGGCCGATATGGAGGTCTGGGTCGATCCCAACGGCCATGTCACACGTGCGTCGGTCCTGAAATCCAGTGGCGATACGAAAGTCGATCAGGATCTCGTGGCAGCACTTGAGGATATGCCGGCGCTCGATGAGCCGCCGCCGGCAGATTTGCAGTTTCCACAACGCGTCCGCATCGAAGGGCGTCACCGGGCGTAATCGCGACGGACGCAATAATTCGCAGTTATAACAGGGGCTGGTAATGAAGGGATTTGGTCTGCGGGGGAAGCTCGCTGCGGGTGTCGCGGTGGCGGCGCTGTGTTGCGGCGGAGCGCCTGCGCCTGCGCAGACGGACAGCGAGCCTTCGCAAAATGCGATGACTAATCTGATCCGGCTGCTCGTGAAACAGAAAGTCATCACCCAGCAAAGTGCCGACGCGTTGCTCAGGGAAGCCCGGCAGGAGGCTGCGCAAGCCAAAGCAACAAAAGCGGCAACTCCCGTGCCTGCGGTACCCGTTCCAATTCCGGCAGCACGTCCGGAAGTACAACCGCCAGCTCCCGGCACGATGCGCGTTCCGTATGTGCCTCAGATCGTGCGCAATCAGATCCGCGACGAGGTCAAGGCCGAGGTGATCAAGGAGGCCAGGAACGAGAACTGGGCGCAGCCCAACGTGCTGCCCGGCTGGCTGAAGCGATTCAACTGGTACGGATTGCTGCGGGTGCGCGATGAATCCGATTTCTATGGCGCAAACAATATAGGCAGCGACGGCGTCGACGGATATGTCAACTACCAGGCATTCAACTCCAATGGGCCGACGAACGTCAGCCCCTATTCGATCCTGAACACAATTCCATTTCTGAATACGACGCAGAATCGCATCAACCTGATGAGCCTCAGCGCGCGGCTGGGATTGACGGCGAATGTGACGGACGGAGTGCAGGCCGGGATACAGCTTGCGTCCGGCGGCGATAACGGCCCCGTTTCCACGACCCAGATATTTGGCGGCGGCTGGTCAAAGAAGAACGTCTATCTCAATCTTGCCTATGTGACCCTGGATCCTTTTCCGGATACTTCGATCACGATCGGCCGGATGGAAAACCCGTTCTTCCGGACCGATCTCCTCTTCCATGAAACTTTGAACATGGATGGAGTCGAAGTCTCGGCACTCAATAAGCCGATCGGTGCAGAGGGATTGGGAATGTTCGGCACGGTGGGGGCTTTCCCCGTCGGGTATATCAACGGGAATTTTCCGACCTTCAGCCCCAACAAATCGTCCGATCATACCGAGTGGATGTTGGGCGGCCAGGTGGGAGAAGACTGGGCGACGAAGAAGTGGGATTGGCGATCCGCCGTCTCGATGTATTACTACCTGAACGATCAGGGCGAGCTTTCAGCCCCTTGTCCCGTCTATCTCGGCACCCAGCAATGCTCGACCGATGACATGGTTCCCCCCTTCATGCAGAAGGGCAATACGTTGTTCCTGCTGCGCGACATCATTCCGGATCCGAACAATCCCCTTACCTACGCACAGCCGCAATATGCGGGATTGCTGTTCAAATATGAGGAGCTCGACGCCACTTCGTCGTTCGACCTTACGCTTGCTCCGAAAGAGCATCTGGTCATCACCGGCGATTACGTCCGCAACCTGGCCTATGATGGGAGCCTCGTGAACCGCTACGCCGCGGAAGGTGTCTTTCCCATTACCAATTACAATTCGGGAAACAGGACGCTGGAAAGCGGACCGAATGCCTTCATGGGCCGCGTGCTGTTCGGCGAGCCCGATCCGCGCGAGCGCTGGGAGTGGAATATCGCGGCCGGTTACAAATATCTGCAGCCCGACGCCATGCTGGATGCCTTCACGGATTACGATTTTCACCTCGGCGGCACCAACGCCAAGGGTTATTTCGTGAAAGCGAGCATGGGGCTTTTCCACAACACCTGGCTGCAGGCCCGTTGGTTCAGCGCCAATCAGGTCTACGGTCCGCCGCTCGCCATCGATGTCCTCCAAGTCGACCTGTACACGGCGTTCTGACGATGAGGGGATGGTTCGCACACAGACTTTTTTCGCCCTCGGTGCGCGGGCGAACAGACATTGGAGTGCTGGCGATCATCGCCGCGGCTCGATTGTTTGCCGCGCCTTCATACGCGCAGTCTCTCGAAGATCGCCTGCGCGACCAGTTGCGGGCGCAGATGAACCAGGTCCAGCAGCTTCAGGATCAGCAGGCATCGCTGCAGGCGGCGAAGGCTGCTGCCGAGAAGGAGCGTGACGAGCTTAAGGCGCAACTGGCCGCAGCCAAGGCGCAACTCGCCCATGCAAGCCGCGGCACCGCCGATGTTCGGAAGGAAGCGGCTCTCGCAGCGCAGGTGACGCAATACAAGGACGCCGCGACGCAGGCCAGCGGCACCGTACAGCAGGCGCAGGCCGATCGCGACAAGGCGCAGGAGTCGCTTGACGAACTGCAGAAGAAATTGGGTGTCTGCGAAGACAAGAACGCCAAGCTGCTGAAGACGGGCAACGACATTCTCGATGCCTACCAGAAATTCGATATGGGCGACGCCATCGGCGCGAACGAGCCCTTCATCGGCATCAAGCGCGTCGAGCTCGAGAACGAAGCACAGGGCTTCGACGATCGCCTGCACGAAGGCAAATACGATCCGAATGCAAAGCAGCCGGCGGCGGCATCCGCCGGAAACGGACATTGACGTAACCGGGAACTCGGGAGAGCGCCATGAGCAGGACGGTTCGGACGAACGATCAGCGAAACGACAGGCTTCGCGGAAAGCTTCTCCGTGGATCGAGCGTCGTCGCGCTTATAACCGCAATCGGCCTGTCGCAGGCGCACGCACAGAGCCTGTCCCAGCTCAAGGCCGTGGTTTCGGTGAACAACGAAGTCACGAACCGGCTCCTGAAAAATCCGAATATCAATCAGGAAGCAGCCGAAGCGGCCGGTATGAGCGCGGCGACGGCACGCGCCATCCATTATCAGGCGCAAGTGGCCCAGGCGCTCGCGCTCGCTCAGCAGGCGCAGAATGCCGCGCGCCAGGCTGTCATCGGCACGATGGGCAGTATACCAAACGGCCTGGTTATCGGCGGCCTGCAGGAAGTGCCCAATCCCCTGCCGGCCTCGCGCGATCCCACCGGGACAAGCACATGGCAGGGGGCTGCGCAGCCCACCGAAACCAAATCCGGCAACAACGTAACGGTCACAATCAAACAGACACAGCAGCGCGCCATCCTGTCCTGGAATTCGTTCAATGTGGGCCAGAACACGACCGTGGATTTCGAGCAGACATTCAAGGGCGTCGCGCAGAAATCCTGGATCGCACTCAACCGCGTCGTGGGCGATTCTTCGTCACCTGCTGAAATATTTGGGTCGATAAAAGCGCAGGGCACAGTTCTCATCATCGACCAGAACGGGATTCTCTTCGGCGGATCCTCGCAGGTCAATGTCAACGCGCTGATCGCCAGTTCGCTCGAAATCGGCCATCCGCTCGACCCGGATAACAGCTATCTCCCGCTGAGCATCAAGGACCGCGACGACTATTTCCTGGAATATGGCCTGCTCGGCTATGCCGACCAGGCCAACAATAACGAGAAGACGCAGGAGTTCACGTTTTCAACGACGGCCGCGTGTCCCCCGGGAGGAGGCAGCTGCAACCAGGGAAATATCACTTACGACACCGCCGAAGGCGCAATCCAGATCGCCGCCGGGGCGCAGATTACGGCGGCCAGCGGCGGCTACGCCCTGTTCACCGGCCCGCGAATTATAAACAGCGGCGAGATAACCGCACCGCTCGGACAGGTAAGCCTCGAAGCCGGGCAGGAAATTACACTGACACGTTCCACGGGCGCACTTCAGAGTGCGACCCCCGACATCCGCGGCTTTTCGCTTGCTTCGGCCGACAACCAGACCATTGCATCGGGCGATTATGTAGAAAACACCACGGATGGAATTATTTCGGCGCCGCAGGGATATGTCTCGCTGCAGAGCAACGTGTATGGCGGCGTGATCAATGACGGTCTTCTCGAAGCCACCACCAGCGTCGCGCGCAACGGCTTCGTCCAGCTCGACGCGGGCGACATCCAGCTCGGGGCAGCCAGCACCATCGCAATCGGCCCTGATTCCGCAGCCGAAACCATCCCGCAGGATCCGCTTTCGCTGAAGGACTTCAAGCCGTCGAAGGTGGCCATCGGAGACGACAAATCGCGCGTCGAAGTCCAGCAGAACGCGATGATCTACGTCCCGAGCGGAGACGTCACCATCGGCATCAGCGCCGGGGCGGACACGGAAAACGACGCCGGCGAGAACGACGTGCTCTCGCGCGTATTTATCGACAACGGCGCCGTGATCGATGTCGCCGGACTGCCTGCCATTGTCGTTCCGGCTTCCCTCAACAGCATCGCCGTTCATCCGGTCACCCAGAATTCGCTTCAGGACGACAGCAGCGCGGTCAAAGACGGTTTCCTCAATGGCGCCACGGTTTATGTCGATCCGCGGCTGTCCGGCGTGCGCTCCGACGGCGTGGCATGGATCGGCTCGCCGCTGATCCCGGCGGCGAGCTACTACGAGCAGGTCGGCGTGAGCGTCAGTCAATTGATGACGACGGGCGGCAACGTAACGCTGGGCGTGCAGAGCTACGCCGGCAGCAATCCCGATCTCGCGAGCGATGTCACCGTGAAATCCGGCGCCGTCATTGATCTCGATGGCGGGTGGGTCACCTATCAGGCAGGCTGGGTGAAGACCACCGAACTGATCGATGCCGTCGGCAATGTCGTCAACATCGCCCAGGCCAATCCGGATGATACGTTCATCGGAATATATAACGGCTTTACATCCGTGCAGCCGCGCTGGGGCGTCGTGCAGACTTATAGCGATCCGTTGCTGACGCAGGGTCAGTTTGAGCCCGCCTATACCGAAGGACGCGATGCCGGATCGTTGACGCTGAAATCCTCCGTCGCCGTTCTCGACGGAACAGTTTATGCACATGCTTTCCCGGGCCCCATGCAGCTGGCCGATGCCCAGGTGGGTACGGGCAAATCCGCCGTATATGGCGACGGCCGCAACATCCAGGCCGCGCCCTCGCAGCTTCCCGTCGGCGGTTTTCTCTTCGTCCAGGCGCTCGGCCTGGATTCGCTGCAACAGGATAGCGGCGTCGTCGACGGCGGCGGCGACATCAATATCGTTGATCAGTCGGACTATCAGGCGCTTTCGGGCAATTTCCAGTATGGGCAGTCCATCTCGGTCGTCGATGGGCAGCTTATTATTCCGACGCGCGATCCTGCATCCTATCTGCCGGCAAACCGACTCGATGACATCACGCTTTCGGCAAACGCGCTCTCGAATATGGGGCTCGATGACATCGCGCTCGCCACCAGCGGCGAGGTCAATGTCGAATCCGGCGCCGATCTGACGCTGTCGCCGGGCGGCGCCTTTGATGTTGTCGCCGGCCGCGCGATCACCGTCAATGGCAACGTCTACGTTCCGTCCGGCAATATCAGCCTGCAGACGATTTCGCTCCAGGCAAACGGAAATTTCACCGGCGCGGGCGGTTCGGTATTCACCCAGGAGTATGCCGTTCTCGGCGCCTTCGACATCAACATCAACGGCACATTGTCGACGCGCGGGCTGTGGACAAATGATTACGGCGCGGCGTCTGGCCAGGTTCTCGGGAGTGCCTATACAAATGGTGGAAGCATCACGCTCAACGCGGCTCCGAGCGTTCTTCTCTATGCGCAGAATGACGATAACCCGGCCGACGTCCAGCAGGACATCAGCGGAAGCATATTGATCAACAAGGGTTCACTCCTCGACGTGTCCGGAGGCGGATATGTTACTCCGCTCGGTGTGGTGGACCTTTCCGCCAGGGGTGGAAATGTCAGCCTGATCAATGAAACGAATTTCTTCCAGACCGCTGTCCCGCCGCAGAACGGGTTTGTACAGAGCGCGATACCCGGCTTCCGCGTCGACGGAATTTATATAAACGGTCAGGAAGTCATTCCGAACAATCCGGGCACGATCAACGCCCGCGTCTCGATTGCTCCCGGCACCATCGAGGCCTACGGTTTCGATGGGGGCGGCACCTTTACACTCTATACGCCGTCGATCAGTTTTGGAGACGGGACGGCAACTTCAGGAACGGAACTGCCGCTCGATTTCTTCTCGCAGGCGGGATTCGCGAATTACGACATCACCGCCTACAAAACCGACCTGTCGGCGAACACGTTCTACAATTCGGAGACCGGCACGAGTTATGGCGGTTACAACGCGGTTCTCGGCACCGACGTCCTGACAATCAAGGCCGGGCAGACACTCAACCTCACGCAGTCCTACCTCGCGCTTGATCTGAACAACCCGGCGCATGCCGATGCGCAGATGGCGGCGCTGCAAAGCCTGGCCACGGGCGGCGACATCGAATCCATCGTCAAACCGAATATTCCCTCCGATGCCTGGGACCAGAAGGCGGTCAATCTGACACTCGGCGGCCTTATCGAACTGAACATCGACAAAGGCGGCAAGCTGCTCGATGCGCCGGGCGGCGTGCTCACGGTCTCGCAGCTCGACAATGAAGGCACCATCCGCATCGCTGGCGGGACGATCAATCAGTCGGAAGTTCTCCCCCAGCTTTTCGGTTCGCAAGGGCTCGGTGTGTACAGTTTTGCCAGCGTTTTCTCGGCTGATGCAGGAGGTGCGATTGACGAAAATGCTTTGGATTATCAGGCAGAAAACAACTACGGCATTCAGTGCGACGGAGGGCCTTGCACCAACGAATACGTAGCGATCAACTATGATATTTATCTGCTCGGCACCATGCCGGCCAATGTCGGGGTGCACCTCGGCGCGGGAAGCGTCACGGATCTCTCCGGCGCAAGCATTCGCAACCCGCGCGCGACCATGCCCGGCATGGCCCATTTCATCACCGGCACCTTGTACGGCGGCGGCACGCTCGAAACGCAAGCCAAATATTACGGCTCGACGCCTTTGTTTGAACAGTCATTGGGTGATTCGATCTACGGTCTGCAGAACTCGACTCCGAACGATCCGCCCGGCGAAACAATGCCGCAGATCCTCGTGGCCGATGCCGGCTCGACGCTCAATCTCTCGGGCGCAACGGCCGTCTATGACGAGCCGGCCCAGAACGGCTCCTTCGTTGCGACGCGCGTGTGGAGCAATGGCGGCACGCTCGACATGGCCAATGGCGGGACCGTCACGGGAGCCACGATTCTGGCACAGGGTGGCGCACCGCAGGCGCTCGGCGGCACGATCGAGATGCTGGATCCCATCTTCTATCAAAACAGTCCGACGGTGCCGACGTTCGACGCGGTTTCCCAGCAGCAGATTGCCGCTGCCGGCTTTTCTACCTTCGTTGCGCAGGGAAGCATCACATCCGTCGGCAATGCGGACATCAAGCTCGGGCGCGCATTCTTCCTGACGTCGCAGGCGTATGACGGACAGGGCGACCTGGATGACAACCAGGCCTATGTGCCGGTCGTGAGTTCGGGTGGGGTTCTTGAAATCGAGGCGCCGTATATCGGTCTCATCAGCGTCGAACAGACGGGCGCGCCGGCAGGCGACGGCACGCCGCTGAACAACAGCGTCATTTTCCGGGGCGACGACATTGATGTCGAAGGTGCCGTTGCGTTCGACGATTCGGTCGGCAATGTGACGTTCAATGCCGTGGGAAATGTCCGCCTGATCGGGGTGCAGCCGGCCGATCTCACGATCGGATTGGCGCCGCCTTCCGGGACGGCCATAGACACGCTGATCGGCGAATTGTCCGTCAACGGCAATCTCACCGTCGACGCCGCTGAAGTCTATCCCACAACCGGCTCGACGTTTTATCTGGCGTCGCTTTCTCCCAACGGAACAATTACGTTCGGTCGCACGACTGATACTACGCCCGGCACGCCCTATTCGGCGGGTGCGAACCTCACGATCCAGGCCGCAAATATCGTTCTCGGCGGCGTGATCCGTGTTCCCGTCGGTACGCTTACGATCGGTTCGGATTCGGCATTGACGGTCGACGGCAATACGCTCGCGCCGGCAACGAATGCCGTCACCGCGCTTTCCGGAAGCATTACATCTGTCTCCGCGGAGGGGCTTGGAATCCCCTACGGGGTAACGACCGACCAGGCGGAGTGGTATTTCTCGCCCACCAACCTTTCGGAACTCACGGCGCCGCCGGCTGCCGTGCTGAATTTCGGCGGCAACTCCGTAACCCTCAACGCAGGCGCAACCGTCGATCTGAGCGGCGGCGGCGATCTCTATGCCTATGAATTCATTCCGGGCACCGGCGGTTCGCGCGATGTGCTTGACCGCTACAACCCAAACGAGTTCAGCGGCAATGGCGGCTATCTGTATCCGGGTGGCGCGCAGGTCTACGCGATCGTTCCGGGCCTGTCTTCCCGCGGTGTCGCGCCCTACGACCCGATTTACTCGGCAAATTACGGAGATCTTTATTCGGCCGCGAATGTCGGTGAGAGCGTCTATCTGACAGGTGGCCCGGGCCTCGCCGCCGGCTGGTACACGCTTCTGCCGGCCCAATACGCCATGCTGCCCGGCGGTATGCGCGTCGTCGAGGATTTCAACGATCCGCAGATCGCGCCGGGAACGAGCGACCGTCTGGCCGACGGCACGGTTCTCATGTCGGGATATTACGGCGTAGCCGGAACAAATGCACGCAGTGCAACACCCGTCGCATTCGAAGTGCAGTCTCAAAGGGTTTTCGAACAATATTCCGAGATCGCACTTACGTCCGCCGACCAGTTCTTTGCCCGGTTGGCGGCCAAGAATGGCGACACGGCGCCGCGTTTGCCGCTTGACGCCGGGCGGCTGGTGCTCGCTCCGCAGGTGGATCTCATAGCCAACGCGACGTTTCTGACCGCGCCGGCTCAAGGCGGCCGCGGCTCGGAAGCCGACATCAGCGGCGCGAATTTCGATATCGTATCGACGTTGGGTGCGCCGCAGCAGGGCGTGATCCAGATCACTGCCGGCACGCTTGACGATCTCAACGCATCGAGCCTGCTGATTGGCGGTACGCGCACCGACAATGCGGATGGTACGACCTCGATTGCGGTGACGGCCGGCAATATAGAAGTAAGCAATGCTTCGTCGCACCCGCTGTCCGCGCCCGAAGTTATTCTTGTCGCCAATACGGGCATCGTGCTCGATGGCGGGGCCACCATCATCGCCGAGGGCAACCCGAATCTTCCGCTCGGTGGCGGCTATGTCATCGACGGCTCGACGGGAGCCGCGCTGGTACGCGTATCGAATGGCGGCCAACGCCTCGTCACGCAGCCCGCCATCAATCAGAATGCCTCGGTCACAGTCGGCGACGTCGATCTCGAAGGCAATTCGATCCTGCTCGATTCGAGCGGCGGCATGAGCATCGCAAGCGACGCGGACATCGAAACAAAGATGTTGGCGGTCGGCGCCAGCCAGGTGACGTTCGCATCCAACGGCCAGGGATTGAACGGTCTCATCATCACGCCGCAATTGCAGGCGCTGTTCAGCAAAGCCGCGCAGCTCACCGTTTTGGCGCAGAACACCATCGCTTTCGCGTCGGGAACCTACAATTTCGGCAATGTCGCATTCGACGCGCCAGGGCTTTCGTTGCTCAACGGCAATACCGTGACCCTTAACGCCGATATGCTGTCATTGAACGGCAACGGCGCCAGCACGGAGTGCGGCCAGGGCAGTGCGCCTGCCTGCGGCAGCGGCAATCTCATTATAAACGCCGCCCAGATCGACTTCGGCTGGGGTACTTTGAACACCTATGGCTTCGGCAACAGCGTAACGCTGTCGGCGCCGAAAGGCATGTTCATGGTGGGCAAGGGCACGTTCGACTTCGGACCTGCCGCACTGACACTGGACACCCCTTATATCGGCGACCTTGGCTCCACGCCTGCGCCGGGCGTCGATCAGGTAATTCCAAATCTCTCGCTCGCGACGACGGGCGTCGTTATAATTGACAATACGACCGGTGCGGCAGTGCCCCAGATACTGGGCGTACCCGGCTCATCTTTGGCGATCTCGGGCTACGATATCGCTGTTAGCAACGCGGAGTTGCGCGCCACGGCGGGCGATCTCACACTCAATTCCCAGACCGGAATTGATATCACCGGCGACGCCGTGCTCGAAACGCCATCCTACGCCAAGACCTTCGGCGACTCCACCGATCCCGTGTCGGTGTCCGCACCCGGCGGCACACTTACGCTCATCGCGCTGAACGGCGATGTCGATGCGGCGTCCGGTACGACGATATCGGTCGGCGGCGACTCCGGCGCGGCGGGAACGCTTTCGCTGTCCGCGGCGAAAGGCGGCTTCAATCTTGACGGGACCATCGATGCGACGGCGCCGGACGGCGGTGGTTCGCTAATTCTTTCGACAGGCGATTCGTTCGATCTCACGGCTTTCAGCGACGGCTTCGCAAAAGATTTCAGCGGCACGATCGATATCACTTCCGGGAGCGGCAACCTCGTCCTTGCGGCAGGCGACGAACTCAAGGCGCGGAATATTCGGCTGGATGCCGACGGCGGCGTGGTCGACATCGCGGGCACGATCGACGTGTCCGGTACCAATGGCGGTACGGTCGACCTCTACGGCATCAAAGGTGTTACGCTCGAAGGCACATCTGTAATCGACGCTCATGCGAGCGGTTACGGCAAGCTCGACCCGCGCCAGGCCTATGGCGGCACGGTCAATATCGGCACCGATCAGAGCGGCACTGTTGATGTAATGAGGGGCGCCGTGATCGACGTGGCGGCGTTGCAGAGCATGGCGCGTCTTGTACCCCTGACCATGAACGGCACGACTTATTACATGTATGTGCCCGGCGATGTAGGCGGCACGGTCAATTTCCGGCTTCCGGTCGTTGATGGTCAGAATGGCGAAACCGTCAACATGACTTATGCCGGTAATATCGAGGGCGCCAGCGCGATCAATCTGGTCGGCTTCCAGCGGTGGAACCTTGCCGATATCGCCGACGATTCGAACTTCGTCGGCGTGACCATCAACCCGCAGGCCCAGGCGGTTCTCGATGTCGGCGCCCGGGCCGGCGAAGGGCAGGCGAATTTCCTTGCCGACAACGCCGACGGCACGGTCGTCAACTTCATCCAGAACTTCGATGTCTCGTCGGATTATGGAAATCTCGGCGGCCTGACTTCGCAGTCAAACTTCCATGCGCGGCCGGGCGTGGAGCTCGATTATGCGGGCGATATAGTGCTTAGCTCGAACTGGAACCTTGGCGCGGGCGCCGTCAACATCGCTGCTGCGGTGAAGGCCGGCCTGATGCTCCCGGTCGTTCCGGGTTGCACATCAGATTGCCAATATTACATCATTCCGGGAGATGAGGGCCAGGTATTCTCCAAATACACATCGCTGACCTATCGCGTCGGTGGCTCGGTGCTCGGCGAGCCGGCCGTGCTCACGCTGCGGGCCGGCGGCAATCTCGATATCAACGGCAGCATCACCGATGGCTTCTTCCAGTTCGGCGATCAGAGCGATCAGAACTATCTGAACGTCGCGCTTGGCGGCGGCAACAG
This sequence comes from Rhizomicrobium sp., assembly GCA_036269235.1. Lineage (GTDB taxonomy): Bacteria > Pseudomonadota > Alphaproteobacteria > Micropepsales > Micropepsaceae > Rhizomicrobium. The sequence goes on along the minus strand of DATASL010000053.1, from coordinate 29,910 downwards.
ATACTACATTCCCTATCTCGTGGCAGATTGTGGCGGCGCCAATATTACCTGCACCGGTCTTGGCGACTGGGTATCGGGCAAACAGCTGGCCTCGGAGTATGTCGATCTTGCCATGCCGCAGGGTGCGAGCGGATTTGCGTTCCAATCGCTGATCGACAATCCGGTTCCCTACGATCCTGCCGCCAATTCGCCCTCCGCCGCCGGTGAAGGCGATGTGCTGGGAAGCATGCAGGTTTTCCCGCTGGTCAAGGATGCAAGCGGAACCCACTACGTTTCATCGACGTCTTATCAACTCGTTGCCGGTGCCGATCTCGATGGTGCCGATGGTGGTCCGAGCGCGGATCCGCTGCGGACTGTGACGGGCACCGACGACAGCGTCGTAGTGCAGGGAATCGACACCTATCAAATCCAGGAAACCGGCACGAATACGTCATATAACTGGGTCGATCAGCTCGAATTCCAGGTGGGCAACGAGTTTCTCGCGGCCAATTCCTGGTACATGGCGTTCCTGACGCAATATCCGCAAGCCGACGCGAATTCCTACACCTATATCGATTTCTCCGGAGCGCCGGCGGGCGTGCAGGCCTGGTTCGCCGACACCTATGAAAATTTCTTCAAGAATTACAAGGGCGAGTATCACGCCTTCCCCGGAAAGAACGGTGTGGACGCGGTTTCGACGACGCTGAGTATCGCCAACCAATACATGCTCGATGTGCTGAGTCAGCCCGACATCCTTGAGAACGATATCCTGGACAGTGCAAACGGCTACAAACTGCCGTCACATTCCCAGATTGCCCAGTGTCCGACGTCGCTGGGCTGCTACGACACCTATATGACGTTAATCCGCACGGGCACCGGCTCGATCGCAATGGCGGCCTCGGGCGACATCAATCTCGAAAACGGCGCAAGCCCGACCTACTATGATATGAACGGGCTGTCGGGACAGGCGGACTCCTATTATCAGCTTGGCGGTTCGCCCGTTTACACGGTCGGCCACCTTGCCGATTTGACGAAGCAGACAGTGGTCGACGAACTGACCGGCGCCACCTTCACGATCGATCCATCGGCCTATGACGATACGGTCGACATCTTCAGCCAGCCGATCGACGGCATCGCGGGATACCAGTATGGCCTGGACGGAGGAAATGGCGATGCCGGCTTCCTCGGCATCATGGTCACCACGCCGGTCTATCTGACGGGCGGCGGCAGCATTTCGCTCGCGGCCGGCAACAACGTTCTTTCCCGCCGCGATATTTGGGACGAGATGCGGCTGGCGCTGAATTACGACAACAGTTCGAATTTCTACAGCTGGATCGGCAGTGGCGATCAATCCTGGCGAGTCGGGGCTGTCGGCGACGTCAACAATATCATGATCAATCCGCAATTGTTCACCGAAGGCGTTGGCGCGCTGGGCGGAGGGAATATCGATATCACTGCCGGGCACGACATCGACGACCTTACCGTGGTCGATGATACTTCCGTCACGACGGCGAACATTTCGAGCAGCATCGGATTGCCGACGCTCGGAATCTGGCAGTTCGGCGGGGGAAATGTCACGATCAATGCCGGCGACGATATTCTCGGCGGCCGGTTCGACATCGGCGAAGGAAGCATGGCGGTAACGGCGAACGGCCAGATCGCCAGCGACGGAACAATCAAGCTCTTCGACGGCGGATATTATGATCTTCCCGATACGCTGCGGCTGCGCCTGAGCGACGCGACGATCTCCGTGTCGGCGCAGGGACCGGTGGACATTGAGGCAATCGGCGCGCTCGGCGTGTATTCGGAAAGCGCGAACGCGGATGTCGAAAACCTCGATTCACACGGCTTCTACAGCCCGACAGCCGGTGTTTCGATCCTCACCGACAGCGATGTCGATATCGAGAATCAATCGCCGTTCATCAGCCTGTCGGGGTTCAGGGGTCCCTTCGATCTCAGCATTCTCGCCACCAGCGCCGACGGCGCCACAAACAATATCAGTTCGGCGGTCTATCCGGGTTCGCTGACTGCCGCTTCGCTGACCGGCAGCCTCGACATCGTCGGCTCTTACGCCCCGATTTCCGGACAGATGATACAAGCGCAGGAACTCGTTCTTTTCCCCAGCCCGGTCGGCCAGCTCAATCTTTATGCCGGCGCCGATATTTCGCCGCTCACCATCGACATGGAGGACGGCGACCCCGGTCTTCTTCCGGGATTCTTCTCGCTTTTCTCCTACAACCCCGACGGCGATATCTTTAAGGGACGCACGTTCAACTTCCCCGGCGTGTTGCCGAATACGGACGAGGCGACGCGCCAGACATTCCACAATTCCTTGCCTACACATCTCGACGACCCCGACCCCGTCCACATCGATGCCGGCGGCGATATCGTCGACATGATTGTTTCGGTGCCCAAACAGGCGCGCATCTGGGCGGCCCGGGACATCATCAACATGATGTTCTTCGGCCAGAACCTTTCGCCGACGGACATCACGCGCATCGTCGCCGGGCGCGACATCACTGCCACCACGGAACTGGTGATGCCCTATGAGGGACCGAGCGTCAGTTTGACGCCGGAAGCTGCCGTAGAAGGCAATGACTTTATCATCGGCGGTCCGGGTTCCTTCTTCCTTGAAGCGGGCCGCGACATGGGTCCGTTCCTGAACTCTGCCGATACCAACGGTCTGGTGAGCGGCGGTGGCCTGACCCCGCAATCGCAATCATTTGCCGGCGGGATTATTGCGGTGGGTAACGACTGGAATCCGTCGCTCGCGCCGGCCAGTGCCAGTCTCTATGTGATGTTCGGGGTCGCCAAAGGCGCAAATTACGACGCGCTCAGGGATTATTATCTCGACCCGTCGAACCTTTCGAGACTGCCGAGCTATCTGTTTCAGCAGATTACAACAGAATCCGGCAATACGCAGCCCGACCGCTCGAAACCGGTCTATGCGCCGATCCTCATCAACTGGATGAAACACAATGCCGCCGCGGCGCTGGAAACGGCATACGGCACCACGAACGTAACCTATCAGCAGGCTTACGACGTGTTCGTCACTCTGCCCGAACTCGATCAGCAGATATTCCTGCTCGATAATGTCTATTTCAACGAGCTTGCCCAGACGTCCGTACCGGGCGGCGGCTCGTTTGAGAATTACGGCCGCGGCTACATCGCGGTGAACCTGCTGTTTCCTTCGTCGCTTGGTTATACAGCCAACAATCTGGGCGGGGGCACGAACGGTGCTAACAGTCTGGCCGAAACGGGCGACCTCGATCTGAGGCTGGCTGCGATTGAAACCATGTGGGGTGGAAACATCTACATTCTGGGCCCCGGCGGTCGCGCCCTTATCGGGTCTACGGTTGCGACATCGGCGCAGGCCGCGCTTCATACCCAGGTCGCAGGCCAGCTTTACGAGGGCATTCAGATCCAGCCGGGCGGCGATGCGATCTACAATGATAACCTGCCGGCAGGCGTGCCCTATCCGTCGACCATCTCGGATATTCCCGCGGGCTACGAAGGCGTCCTGACTCTGCGCGGCGGTTCGATCGATACCTTCACCGATGAGGATTTCCTGCTCAATCAGAGCCGGCTCTTCACCGAAGAAGGCGGAAACATCGTCATGTGGTCGTCGAATGGCAGCCTGAATGCCGGCCAGGGCCCGCAGACGTCGTCGAACTTCCCGCCCATCGTCGTGCAGACCGACGAAGACCTGTATTCTTATGTCGACTCTTCGGGCGGCGTGACTGGCGCGGGTATCGCAGCGTTTCAGCCCGCGCCGGGCGTTCCGGCGCCCGATGTCTTCCTGGTCGCGCCGCGTGGCACGGTGGATGCGGGAGCCGCGGGCGTCCGCGTGTCGGGAAATCTGTTCGTTGCCGCCTTCCAGGTGGCCAATTCCAGCAACTTCACCGTCAGCGGCACGACGGTTGGCGTGCCGGGTTCCGCAGCCGTAAACGTCGCGGCAGAGACAAGCGGTTCGAGCGCCGCTGCTGCTGCATCTCAAATGGCGCAGGCTGTTTCCGGCACCACGAACGGCAATGGCACCGACGAATCGGTCATCACGGTGGATGTTCTGGGCTATGCTGGCGACAATTCAGCCGATGAGGAAAAGCGCAAGCGAAAGCATTAGGCGATGCCTCGCCCGCGCGCGACGGAGCTTTCCCGCGGAAACGGCTCCGCCGGCGCGTTATCGCCGCAGGAACGCGAAAAGCGCGCGGCGCAGGCTGGGGCTGAAACCCACTGCAAAACCGGCGGCAAGTGCCAGCCCCATCGCGCGGCTGGGGTGACGCTCCGCAAGCTCGCCAATTTCGCTGCCGAACAATTCGCTCACCGCGGCCGCCATACGTGTTTGCATGGTACGCCGTCTGCGCTTGCGGAGCCTTCCGAGCACCAGCTTGCCGATGACGACCGCCACAACACAGAACAAAAGCGCGGTACCCGCCGCGGCCAACGCCGCGAAAACCGGGGGCAGAATGATCTCAAAAGCAAAGAAATCTGCCGCGACCAGCAGCCCAAAAGCCGCGGTCAGCCCGATGGCACAGGCGAGAATGACCGCAACGACGACGACGGCGCGGATAAGAAGGCCGGTAAACACAGCGGCTTAGGAGCGCCGGCCGCCGAACAGCAGTCCCAGAAACACCCCGATGCCGAACGCCACCGCGGCAGAGGTTATGGGTCGCGATTCAATCCGGCTTGCGAGATCGTCGGCGCGGTTGCGGACTTCGCCCCAGGCACGTTCGCCGGTCGCGCGGGCCGCCTGCGCGGCTTCGCTGCTGGCGCTGCGCGCCGTGGACTCGATGAGCTGGCCCAGCCGCACGAATTCGGAGCGCAGCTGCTTGAGTTCGTCGGACAAGGCCTGAACGTCGGCTTCCGTATTGGACATGATCCCTCTCCTGTAGCGAAGGCGGCGTATAGCACGCGAAAGCCCGGTTTATACAAATTCTGGCAGACCCCACGGGCATGGGTGGCTGAGCCCGGCGCGCGTCAGGTTAGAACTCATTGGTTTCGCAACGGTTGCGGGCGACACCGATCTGTTTATCGCGCTGGCGGCGGGCGCAGACGGGTCGGGCCGGGTTGGCGACACTGGGGGCCGCGTTCTCAAACGGGGCCCGTAACCGCCCCTCCCCGATTCGGATGCCGCCGCGACCGCCATTTGTGCGTTAGCACATCTGCGGTTTCCTGCTCTTGGCCGCGCCGATTTTCTTCACCATATGTTAAATTGGCGACCCTTCGGGGGCTCGTTCGTTGAACTTGGGGACAGAGAGGGAGAGGCCATGGGGCCGTTGATTCGAAATCTTGCCGTGGCCGTTCTTGCGCTCGGCGCTGCCGGCTGTGCGGCAACCAACACCACATCGCAGGCCGGCTCCGACCCCAACGATCCATACGAAGGGACGAACCGGCAGATTTTTGCGCTCAACCAGAAAATGGACAAATACGTCGCGCTTCCGGTGGCCAAGGCCTATGTGGACGCAGTGCCCGAACCGGCGCGCGACGGCATCCACAACTTCCTCGACAATCTCGATGTGCCTATCTCGTTCGGCAACGACGTCCTGCAAGGCGCGGCCGATCACGCAGCGGATTCGCTGGGCCGCTTTCTCATCAATTCGACGGTCGGCCTTGGCGGGTTCATCGACGTCGCGCAAAAGATCGGTGTTCGCGAACATGAATCCGATTTCGGCGAAACATTGGGTGTATGGGGTGTTGGCCCCGGCCCCTATCTCGTCCTGCCGCTGCTCGGACCGAGCGATCCGCGCGATGCGTTGGGCTATGGCGTCGATATCGCAATGGATCCGCTCACCTGGATATCGTGGCGCAGCAGCACCTATTACATGCTGGGGCGCGGCGTGCTGAAGATCGTCGACGTGCGCGCGCGCAACATCGACACGCTGGACGAAATCGAACGTACTTCGGTCGACGAATACGCCACGTTGCGCAGCCTTTACCGGCAGCACAGGGAAGCCGAAATCCATGGCGGCAAACCTGACCTGCAGGATCTGCCCAATTTTTAAAGGGACCTCTCGCCTCGGCGCATATTCCCGGCCATCATCGGCGGAATGAGTCCGCTGCCGCAGCGGCGGGAAAGGCGGCGTTTCACCAGAAGGCGACGGCATGCCCGCACCGATCGTTGAACGTATCGTCGCGTTCTGCGCCCGTTATCCCGGCATGGTCCTTGCCGCGGCGATCCTGCTCGGCATTTTATCCGGCATCTACAGCGCATCGCATTTCGCGATGAACACCGACCCGGCTGCGCTGATTTCGGCGCAGACGACATGGCGCAAGCGTGAGGCGGTCTACGACGCCAATTTCCCCCAATTCATCAACACCATCGACGTCGTCGTGGATGGTGCGACGCCGGAGCTTGCGGAACGCGGCACGACCGCGCTGACGGCTGCCATGGCGCCCCGGCACGATCTTTTCGTCACGGTTCGACGGCCGGATATGCCTGCTTTCTTCGCGCATGAAGGGCTGTTGTATCTGCCGCTTGCCGATGTTCGTACGACGACACAGCAACTCATTTCCGGTCAGCCATTCCTCGGCGCGCTCGCGAGCGATCCCAGCCTGCGCGGCATTATGGACAGTCTCTCCACTGCGCTCGAAGGCGTGAAGCGCGGGCAGGCGACTCTCGATTCGCTCCGTCGTCCCATCACGTCATTTGCCGATACGCTTTCCGGCGTGGCGGCAGGGAGGCCGTCGTTCCTCGCCTGGCGTTCGCTGCTGACGGGCCAGAAGCCGAGCCTTCTCGAGACGCGAAGATTCGTAGAAGCCCAGCCACGGCTTGACTACAAGGCGCTCGAGCCCGGCGCGCGCGCCACCGACGCCATTCGCGCGATGGTGCGAAAACTGAATTTGACTCCCGATCAGGGCGTGCGTGTGCGTCTCACCGGTCCGGTGCCGATGGCTGATGAGGAGTTCAGCACCATCAAGGATCGCGCCGGCCTGATGCTCGGGCTGATGATGGCCGGGGTCTTCGCGATGCTGTGGTTCGCCGTGCGCTCGGCCGGTATGATCTTCGCCATCCTGCTCACCATGTTCATCGGGCTGGCGATGACTGCGGCCATCGGGCTTCTCGCCATCGGCTCGTTCAATATCATCTCGGTCGCCTTCATCACGTTGTTCGTTGGTCTCGGCGTGGATTTCGGCATTCAGTTCTGCGTGCGTTATCGCGCCGAACGGCACAAACAGAATGATCTCGGCCTCGCTCTGGCGCAGGCCGGCGCAGGTGTAGGAAACGCACTTACGCTCGCCGCCGCTGCCGTCGCGGCGGGGTTCTATTCGTTTTTGCCGACAAGCTATCGCGGCGTGGCGGAACTCGGTTTCATCGCCGGCACCGGAATGATCATCACCATCGTGCTCAGCATTACGGTACTGCCGGCCATCATCAAATTGCTGAACCCGCATGGCGAGCCGGAACGCATAGGCTGGCGCTCGCTTGCCCCGCTCGACCGTTTCCTCAGCGAAAAACGGCTCGAAGTAATTACCTTCGCAGCCATTCTGGGCGTGATCGGCCTGGCGGCGGTCACCCGCATGACGTTCGATTTCAATCCGCTCGATTTGCGCAGTCCGAAAGGCGAGGCGGTCGCGACCGCGCTCGATCTGCTGCGCAATCCGGATACCTCGCCCAACACGATTGACGTGCTGGCGCCGTCGCATGCTGCCGCCGAACGCCTGTCGTCCGCGCTGGGTGCTCTGCCTGCCGTCTCGCACACGCTCGATATCAACAGTTTCGTTCCGCAGGATCAGCAGGCGAAGCTGGCGCTCATCAAGGACGCCGACGATCTGCTGGATCCGACGCTCAACCCCTTCCTGACCAAGCCGCCTCCATCCGACCAGGAAGTAATTACCAGCCTGCAGTCGGCAGCCACGGCGCTGCAGGCGGCTGCCGCGAACGCGCACGGAACGACAGGCAACGAAGCGGCGCGACTGGCCGGTCTGCTTCGCAGGATAGCGCAGGGGCCGCCTTCACTGCGCCAGCGCGCCGAACAGTCTTTGGTGCCCGGGCTGCAGACCATGCTCGACCAGTTGCGTGCGGCGTTGACTGCAAAACCCGTCACGCTTGTCTCGCTTCCGCCGGAGCTCCGGCAGGATTGGGTGACGCGCAACGGCCAGTACCGCGTGGAAGTGTTCCCCAAGGGCAATGCAAATAACAATGCGGTGCTCGAGGAATTCACCCGCGAAGTCCGCATCATCGCGCCGGAGTCGGTCGGTACGCCGATCTCCATCCAGGAATCCGGGCGCACCATCGTGCGTGCCTTTGCGCAGGCCGGGGTTCTGTCGTTCCTGTCGATCACGGTGCTGCTCGTGCTCGCGCTGCGCCGCCTCTCCGATATCGCCATAGCGCTCGGGCCTCTGGTGCTCGCGGGCATATTGACGCTCGGCACCTGCGTCCTGATCGGCATGCGGCTCAACTTCGCCAACATCATCGCGCTGCCGCTGCTGTTCGGGATCGGGGTGGCGTTCGATATTTATTTCGTGATGGCCTGGCGGTCGGGCATGCGGCGACTTCTGCAGTCGCCGCTGACGCGCGCGGTGGTGCTGAGCGCAGGAACCACGGCGTCGGCCTTCGGGACGCTGTGGCTCTCGAGCCACCCCGGACTCGCCAGCATGGGCGAACTGCTTGCCATTTCGCTAGGCTGGATTCTGGCGACCGTGCTGTTCCTGTTGCCGGCGCTTCTCGCCCAGTCCGCCTACAAAGGCGGCATGCCGGAAACGATGTGAGTGCATCCTGTCATTCCTGCGGAAGCGGGAAGCCGGTGGCGAGGACCGGGGTAGAGCGATTCTTTGCGCGCGCCGGCGCGCGCTAACCGGATCCCCGCCCGCTTCGCGGCCGGGATGACAATATTGTTCTCTGCTATTGCTGCAAAATTTGTTCTCTGCAATTACTACGGCGAGCTTTTCGTGGTGCCGTTCAGCAGACTGTCTGTCAGCTGATTGATCTTGGTGATCAATGCGGAAGGGCCGCCGCTCGACAGCGTCGCCGCGAAATCGGAGCGCCGCGTCGCGAGTTCGCTGACATATCCTTCGAGGAACACGTCGATCACCTTGGGGCTGCCGGAACTTTCGCGCATGCGGTAGATGAGCGGGATCGGTTTCTGACCCTGCGGGATCAATGTGGTCTGTACCAGTTTGTCGGGGCCGCGTTGCTGCACGTTCGGATCCACCTTGAACTGCTCGCCGTCGAATTTCTGAAAATGGGCCGCGTAATTGGCGATGGTCATGCGGCGGAATGCCGTGGTGAGCGCCGTCTTGTCCGCGGCGCTGGTATTTGCCCAGGCCGGACCGACGATGAACTGAATCATGGCGGCGGTATCGAAGGTGGCGTCCACCGCGGGTTCAAGCGCCTTGGCACGGCCCTGCATTCCAAGCTGCGGTCCGCGCTTCATGGTATCGATCAGGACATTGTAAAAATTCTGGATCTTGTCCGCCGCCGGATCCTGCGCGCGGGCGGGCGCGGACAGGGCAAGTGCGAAAACGAGAGCTGCGGCGCAGGTTTTCCAGACGGACATGGGCATTGGTCTCCTCGATAATGCGAGCGGCCGAAAACGGCGGCGTCCCCCCGGTTAAAACGCATGGGGGGCGTTTCAGGCCTAAGTGAGGCGGACGCCGATCACGAGAACAGCAGATGTTCGGAACAGACCCAATTGGTTGAATTTCCGACCGAAGAACACCACACCGGACGCAGCTGGGGCCAGCTCGGAACATAACGGAAGGCAAGGGAGCCGTCCGTGGCGCGATAATGGAGCACAGGCTCTTTCGGAAGCGCCGGCAGGTACCGGGGAACAAGCTCGTCAAGCGTGCGCGGAAAAGCACCCTTCGTACGATGCCAGTCTTCCAGCGCCATCATCACGCGATTGGCGTCGCGGCGCATGTCGAGCCCGTCCGCATCCTGGCCGATGGGATAGACCGCGCAGGCTGAAAGCGTGGCGCACACGCCGAGCGCGGCAATCGCCATGTGTGCATTACGTAACAAATGAGGAAGCAGGTTCATCAGCTCAGCGCCTTTGCAAGACAGGGCAGGCTCTTATCCATGCGGTAGTCGACCGAGCTGTGATTGTCGGGAAACTCGTCATATTCGTGGCGGATGCCGAGACGTTCGAGCACACGATGCAGGCGCCGCGCGCCATAGACGAGATTGTACTGATCGACATCGCCGCAATCGATCCAGAGCGCTTTAAGGTTTGCGAGGCCGGGCCCGCGCACCTCGGCCATTATGACGGGATCCCAGGCCAGCCATCTGTTCCAGCGTTCCGGTATGATTTCGCAGGTCTCCATGTCGACCGGAAGTCGCAGGCCAAAAGGTGCGGCCGGATCGGGATCGTAGGTCGCGCACATGGCGAGCGTCATCAGGTCATGCAGGTCGCTGTCCCGAAACTTCGGCCCGGCATAGAGGTCGTCAAGCCATTTTTCGATGGAGCCGGCTTTTGCGAGCGTTCGCAGAAGACGCGGGAATTCAGGCAAATAACAAAGCTCGAACGCCATGTCGCCGGAATGGCAGGCGGCAGCGCTCCAGAAATCGGGGTGGAGCAGGGCATGTATGATCGCGCCATAGCCGCCCGAGCTCTTGCCGAACACGCCGCGTTTTCCTTCGCCCCCGCAGTGGAATTTCTTCTCCACCAGCGGCACCGCTTCGTCGAGCAGGAAATCCGACCAGCGGCCCATGCCTGCGCTGTTGATGTACTGGTTGCCGCCGAGTTTGGTAAAACAATCGGGAAAAGCGACAACCGCAGGCGGCATCGCGCCGGTGCCGATCAGCCGATCAAGCCGTTCCGGTACGTTCTCGCTGAAATTCTTCCAGTTGGTGTGCACAGGTCCGCCTGCCGTGAAGCCGACAAGATCGACCAGAAGCGGCAATCCCTCGCCGTTCGTATTCGCCGGAACATAGACGTCGATGATCCGGGCGGCCGGATCGCCGAGCAAATTATTCGCCAACACCCGGCTCTCAAGCGCGAGGCGATGAACCTGGCCCTGCGGCGTATCCCACTCGCGCCTCATAGTGTCGTCCCGTCAAAATAATAATAACAACTGTTGTCATGACCCGCGGCGGCGGCCCGCCCGGGTGATACTCGGACAAATCTCGAAAGCAGCCAGTTATTCATCTGACACGTGGTGGTATGGTATTTGTCCTGCCCGGGTGACCCGCCGTCGCGGACCCTGACACAAGGGTGAGGGGAGAGCCGTGCATCTCAAATCGCCAGTGTCGCATTTTCGAGCCAGTTGCGCGTTTCTTCATCGACCTGCGGCGACAGCGTTTCGCGCACGCGGACGTGATAGGCGTTGAGCCATTCGCGCTCTTCGCTGGTGAGCAATGAGGGCTCGACGAGTTCGAGATCGATCGGTGCCAGCGTGATGGTTTCGAAATGCATCATGCCGCGCTCGCCGCCGGGAACAGGTTCGGGCCCGCAGACCACGATCAGGTTCTCGATGCGGATACCGTATGCGTCCGTCTTGTAATAACCCGGTTCGTTCGAGCAGATCATGCCGGGCTTCAGCGCCTGCGTGACGGGCTTCTTGGAGATATTCTGCGGCCCTTCATGCACGGAGAGATAAGCGCCGACTCCATGGCCGGTGCCGTGATCGTAATCCAGCCCCGCATCCCAGAGCGGTTTGCGCGCAAACGCATCGAGCGCCGCTCCCGTCGTGCCTTCGGGAAAACGCACCATTGCCAGTGCGATATGGCCTTTCAGCACGCGGGTGAAACGGTCGCGCATTTCATCGCTTGGCTCGCCGACTATCATGGTACGTGTCACATCGGTGGTGCCGTCGGGATACTGTCCGCCGGAATCGATCAGATAGATTTCATTCCTTCCGATCGCGCGGTTGCTCGAACGCGTGACGCGATAATGCGGCAGTGCGGCATGCGGAGCCGCGCCCGATATGGAATCGAAGCTGATGTCGACGAGCGATTTTTCCGCGCGGCGATAACCTTCCAGCGCTTCTGCCGCTTCGATCTCGGTCAGATGTCCGCGCGGTGCTTCGTGCGATACCCAGGCGAGGAAGCGCGTCAGCGCTGCGCCGTCGCGAATATGTGCCTGGCGCATGCCTTCGATTTCGACAGCGTTCTTGCACGCCTTCGGCAATTGGCAGGGGTCGGCGCCGCGCTGCACGAGCGCTCCCGCTTTGGCCAGCCGATCGAACACGGCCGCCGCGCAATTCAGCGGATCGGCGATCACCGTCTTGCCGCCGAGTTCTTCCAGCGCGCCGGCAAACTCCGATGGTTCTCTGAGCCGCACCGCATTGCCCAGATGCTGCGCCAGTTCGGGCGAGCTCTTGCGCGCATCCATGAACAGATCGGTCGAGCCGTCGGCGTGCAGCAACGCAAAGGACAAAACGAAAGGCGTATGCGGAATGTCGCCGCCGCGCATGTTGAGCAACCAGCAGATGGAATCCGGCAGTGTGATCACCGCCGCATCGATCTGGCGGTTCTTCAATTCCTCGGCGATGCGCAGGCGTTTGGATTCGGCAGCCTCGCCTGCAAGGTCGAGCGGATGTGGTGCCGCCTTCAGCAGCGGGGGGCCGGGCTGATCGGCCCACACCGCGTCGATCGGGTTGCGTTCGCAGGCAATGAGTTCCGCGCCCGCCTGCGCGGCCGCGATACGAAGATGATCGACGCCCGCCGACGTATGCAGCCAGGGATCGTATCCGATGCGCGCCCCACGCGGCGCGCTGGCGGCAAGCCATGCGGCCGGACCCTCGCTCACCAGATCGCGCGGCTCGAACAGTTTCGTGTCCGTTTGCTCGCGCACCTGCAGCGTATAACGGCCGTCGACAAAAACGGCGGCTTTGTCCTTCAGCACGACGGCCGCGCCGGCCGAGCCGGTGAAAGCCGTCAGCCAGGCCAGCCGCTCGGCGCGCCTGGGCACATATTCGCCCTGATGCTCGTCGGCGCGTGGTACAAGGAAACCATCCAGTCCGCGCGTAGCCAGTTCGGCGCGCAAAGCGGCAAGGCGCGGCGCGCAGGTGGCTGCATCGGACTGGTCTTCGAAATTCTGCAGGGGGGATGTTTTGTCCATGGCGCGACGTTAGCGTGCGCCTGCGACCCTCTCAAGCAGAAGCGCCGACCAGTTTCCGTCGCGCCGTGTTTCACGCAACACAAGACCGTGCGGGCGATAGAAGCTGAGTACGAGATTTTCCTGCCAGCGCAGCAAACCGGAGAGGATGGCTGCACCACCCGGGGCAAGTGCGACTGCAATCTGCGGCGCAAGCCGGGTCAATGGGGCGGCAAGAATGTTCGCGACGATACAGTCGAACGGCGCCGCCCGTTTGAGCGTGTCGTTCCCGAGCCCGTCGGCGATGAATCCGTGCACGAACGGTCCGACGCCATTGTCCCTGGCGTTCTCGCGCGCCACGGCGACCGCGACCGGATCGATATCGGCCGCGAGGATGCGGTGTTTCCACAGCTTCGCCATTCCGATGGCCAGCAAACCGGTGCCGCAGCCGAGATCGAGCACGCGATCGTAGCGCCGCCGCTTCGCGAGATCGGAGATGAGCGAAAGGCACATTGCGGTTGTTTCATGATGTCCGGTGCCGAAGGCGAGCCCGGCCTCGATCCGCAGGGGGATAACGCCATGCGGCACGGCGCCCCTGTCATGCGCGCCGTAGACGAAGAAGCGTCCGGCACGCACCGGCGGCAGTCCTTCCTGGGACAGCCTGATCCAGTCGAGATCCGGGAGCAGTGCAACGTAAACTTCGCTGCCGATCAGCCGCGAGAGGAGTTCGCCGTCGGGCATTCCGATATAGAGCGCCTCGACCGTCGCATTCTTGCCGAAGGGCTCTTCGTCGATCACCACGGCTTCGGGCCGTGGCGGGGTCAGTTCGAACAGCGAGGCTGCTTGGCCCGCCCGCGCCTTCGCGAGCGTGACGCTCGCCTTCCAGATGGGTGCCGCGTGCATGTCTACAAGGCTTTCGTTCTGCAAGCGTGGGATGCGGAACACCCCCTTGATCGCAGGCGGCGTTGGTCGTTTTGTGCCGGCTCACAACCCCTCGAGAGGACTCCCAATGTCGTTCTCCATTTACGAAGCAAGCATTCCGCCCATGATCCACTTCTTCGAGAATCTATCGAAGATTCTCGACAAGGCGGTGCACCAGGCGAAGGAGCGCGACATGGCGCTCTCCGAGCTTCTCGAATCCCGGCTCGCGCCCGACATGCACCCCTTCCCGCGCCAGATACAGATTGCGAGCGATATCGCCAAGCTGGGCGCGGCGCGGCTTGCCGGGATCGATCCGCCGAGCTTTCCCGACACCGAATCGACCTTTCCGGAACTGCAGGAGCGCATCCGCAAGACCATCGATTTCCTGAAGAGCGTGCCGGAAGACAAGTATCAGGGCGCGGAAGACCGCACCGTCGTGCTCAAATTTCCCAATCGCGAACTGAGTTTCCCGGGGCGGGTGTTCCTCAACAATTTCGTCCTGCCCAATTTCTATTTCCACGTGACCACGGCTTACGACCTGCTGCGGCACAAGGGAATCGAGATCGGCAAGATGGACTATATGGGCGGCCAGTAAGGTTGCGATGTGCTGCGCGCTGCATTGTACCACAGTGCAGCGCGCCTGCCTTTCCTTTCATCGATGCGCCATTCTTTGCTCCTGCACCCCGCCTGCCGTTCTGCTTCCGTTAAAAGCATCGCAGTCGAAGTAACACCTTCGCGCGGCACTCTTGCGGTACGCTATTTCGTGGCCGGCGATATGGGCGGTTTGAAGCTGCCGCTGCCGATCGGCCCTCTGCGGACTGATGAATTATGGCAGCACACCTGTTTCGAACTTTTTCTCCGCGCTCCCGGGCAGGACAGCTACTACGAATTCAACTTCGCGCCTTCGCTGCAATGGGCGGCATATTCTTTCGACAGCTACCGGCAAGGCATGCGACCGCTTGAAATCGCAGCACCGCGGATCGAGATGCGGCAGGATGCAGACAGTTTCGAATTGCAGGCCGTTCTCGCTCCCGCCGGGTCGCCGGGGTTTGACGCGCGCTCAGAATGGAGCCTTGCGCTGTCGTCCGTCATCGAGGAAGCAAGCGGACAAATCTCCTATTGGGCGCTGGCGCATCCTCCCGGAAAGCCGGATTTCCACGACGCGGCCGCATTCACAATTTGCTTGAATATGTCATAGCGTTTTGGTCCGGGTACGAACCATCCGTCTTTGCCAATACTGTGGAAGCGTCAACGCTGCGCTCATGTCTGACATCGGCATGCGGTCAGCAATCGGCCTCTGTCTTCGGTATTACATTTAACCGAAGTGGTTGACAAAGTGTGCCGTTTCAGCTATGCTGTTGCAGACCTTCGCCTATGAGCGGAGATTCCGCGACCTCCTGCATTTTTCGTAGCAAGCGACAGGTGGGCATTTGCCTGCCGCCTTGTTCTTTGGTGGATGATGTTCTCAAGGAATAATTTTGAAATTACGGGGCTTTTGTCTCATGCGGTCCGAGCACAGAGAGGAACGTGCGGCCTTTGTAAGTTCAGGGAAATTTCAGCGCGTACAACCCCCGGATGGCGGCGCCGCATATTCTCAGGGAATTTCCGGACGAGTTGTCGAAACAACTTCGCCGGTCCATATCCACACATGGAGACAGCGCATGCACATTCTCAGGGAATTTCGCACGACACGCGACAAAGCAGCAAAAGCAGACACGCAATTTCAGGGAATTTGAGGCGAAGTAATTGGCGTGCACATTCTCAGGGAAATTTGCACGGAGATTGACAGCTTGCCTATTCCTCCTTCCGCCTGCGTTCGTTTCAGCCTCGTGCAGGGGATGTGCGCATGCACATTCTCAGGGAAATTCGGCCGGAGTTCGCCAGCGAAACCATCTCCACGGGATGTGCCGCTTGCGGCTGCGCGCTTTCTCAGGGAATTTCGAAGCATATGAGAAGTAGCGGTGGAAACTTATGAAATTCGGCATCGACAGACTGCTTTCGGACCCAGAGCTCCGCGCGCCCCTGCACGGCCGCCGTGTGGCTCTGCTCGCCCATCCTGCTTCGGTGACGCATCACCTGACTCACTCGCTCGATGCCCTGGCGGGTGCCGGCGTGAAACTCAGTGCCGCTTTTGGTCCGCAGCATGGTCTCAGGGGCGATAAGCAGGACAACATGATTGAGTCGTCGGATTTCGAGGATCTGGTGCATCGCATTCCCGTGTTCAGCCTTTACGGCGACCTGCGGCGGCCGTCCCAAGCGATGATGGATAGTTTCGATGTCGTGCTGATCGATCTCCAGGATCTCGGCTGCCGCATCTACACATTCATCACGACGCTGCTGTACATGCTGGAGGCCGCGGCGGGACATCAGAAAACCGTGTGGGTGCTGGATCGTCCCAATCCTGCCGGCCGTCCTGTCGAAGGCTTGCGGCTCACGCCCGGCTGGGAAAGCTTCGTCGGCGCCGGGCCGCTGCCGATGCGTCACGGGCTGACGCTTGGCGAGATGGGGTCGTGGTTTGTTTCATCGCGGGCGCTCGATCTCGATTATCGTGTGATCGAAATGGAAGGCTGGCGGCCGGCTTCGCCGCCCGGCTATGGCTGGCCGCTCGGCGAACGCGATTGGGTCAATCCAAGCCCCAACGCAGCGAATTTGTGGATGGCCCGCGCCTATGCCGGCACCGTGATGGTCGAAGGCACGAGCCTGTCGGAAGGGCGCGGTACGACGCGGCCGCTGGAATTGTTTGGTGCGCCCGATATCGAGGCACGGCGCGTTCTTGACGAAATGCACGCCCTGGCGCCGCACTGGCTCGAAGGCTGCGCGCTGCGCGACTGCTGGTTCGAACCGACCTTTCACAAACATGCCGGCCGGCTCTGCAACGGCCTCCAGATACATACCGAGGGACCGGCTTATAATCACGATACGTTCCGGCCCTGGCGGCTGCAGGCGCTGGCGTTCAAGGCGATTCGAAGGCTTTATCCGGATTATCCGCTGTGGCGCGATTTTGCCTATGAATATGAGCGCGGAAAGCTTGCGATCGATGTGATCAATGGCGGTCCGGGTTTGCGCGAATGGGTCGACGATGCCGCAGCCCTGCCGGGCGATCTCGAAGGGCTGGTGACGCCGGACGAACAATCCTGGGAGGAGGAACGGCAAAGCTGTCTGCGCTACTGAGCGGGGACGCTGCACCGGCCGTGTCGGCCGTTACCCGCTATCATTCGCATTTGTTTATTGTTATAAGAGCGATGAGGGGTGGATTGTCTGCCCGCTGCCGGGATGCCGGTCACGCGGCGTTCTGGCGTTAATGTCGGAGGGATAGATGAAAGGGATTATGGTTGCAGCGGTTCTTGTTACGGGAACATTGGCCGCCACGGCAGCGGGGGCGGAGCCCTATGTCGATTACATGCCCATGAAAGGCGTCTGGGAAGTCCAGACCATAAAGGTCGACCCCAACAAGATCGATGACTACCTGACAGGATTGAAGAAAAATTTCATTCCGGTCATGGAAACGCTGAAGAAACACGGCGTGATCGATCAGTACCTGATCCTTCAGAAGCTCAACGGAAATGCCGGAGCAAACGTCCAGATCGTCCAGCATTATCCGAGCGCCGCGATGCTGGATCCCGATCAGGCACGCGACCAGGCGATCGACAAGGAAATCAAGGCACGTTTCAGCAAGGAGCAATCGGACAAGATCATCGAGGGTTACGACAAATACCGCACCTTCGAGGCCGACGAGATGTGGACCGAAGTCAATATGTCGAAGTAATCAGTTATTGGTTATTACGGGCGCCGCCCATGTCCTGCACGGTACATGGGCGGCGGCTTTGTCACTCGAAGTCCGGCGGTGCCACGCGCTTCTTTGATTTTGGCCGTTCCCAGACCACGCCGGGATAGGCCTTGAGCGGCACGAGCTTTTCGCCGGCCCAGGTCCAGTCCTGGCGTTCCGCAAAGTTGAGATGGTAGCGCGGCTCGCGTCCGGTACGCCCGTCGAACAGCGCGCGGGGGATGTTGACGGCATGCGGCGAGTGTTTCTTCTCGTAGAACAGCAGCGTGCCGCAGCGCGCGCAGAAGCTTCGCGTCGTATTTGTTTGCTTGTGTTCGAAACGGGCGATCGATTTCGTGCCTTTTGCAGTGCGGACATGCTTTCGCCAGCAGCCGATATAGGTCGCATAGGCCGCACCATGTGCCAGCCGGCTCGGCTTCCCGTGATCATGCCACGCCCAGAACGCCGGCACATCGATCTCGATCTCGACAGCGCCGCACAGACATCGAGCGATGACGTATTCGGGGGAATTCTTCGAACTGTCGGCTACTTTTTGCGATAATGGCTTCATTTACCTGCGTTCCCATCGCCGGAAACCGAGCGGCGAACTTGCGGCGCGGCGGCCCAGCAAGTATATACGCTGCAGTATATACGTGGGAATGGAAGTGACAACGGCACGCCTCGTCAATCGGGCAACAGCCAGGCGGTGCGCCTGCCCAAGGCCTTTCGGCTTAGTGGCAATGAAGTCGAGATTTTCCGTCGCGGCGGCGAAATCATCCTGCGCGAAAAAAGCAAGGGAATGACACGGGCGTTCGATCTGCTCGCGGAATTGCCGGCGGATGCCCTGCCCGAGCGGCCGATGGACGGTCCGCCGCAGTCACGCAGGGGCCTGTGACGGTGGTCCGGTATATTCTCGATACGAATATCTGCATCTACATTCGCTCGCGAAGGCCGCCGAACATACGCGCCCGCTTCGAGCGATTGGAGCCTGGCGAAGCGGCGCTGTCGGTTATTACTTATGGAGAGCTTCTTTGATCGGCAATAACGATCTCTGGATTGCGGCCCATGCCGCTGGTCTTGCGCTTGTTACCAACAACGAGCGGGAATTTCGCCGGGTGCCGGGTCTGAAAATTGAGAATTGGGCGAGGGCGTAGAAGCATCTCTCAAGCCCTTGTTACAAACTGGTCGATCACGCGCTTCGCGCCGGCCTTGTCGAAATCGACGGTAAGCTTGTTGCCTTCCACCACGCTGACCCGGCCATAGCCGAATTTCTGGTGGAAGACCCGGTCGCCGCGTGCGTAAGCCGCGGAGTGGGGATCGGTCGTCTGCACCACATGCGCCTGGGCCTCGATAAGCGGCGGCCGGGTCCGTTCGGAATTTGCCGCGCGGTTTGCCTGGGCGCGTCGCCAGCCCGGGCTTTCATAGGTGCTGCCGAAATTGCCGCTCGCTGCATTGTCGCGAAAGCCGACATAGCCACCGTAAAAGCCTTCATCGATCACGGCATCCACATGTTCCGGCGGCAGTTCGGAGATGAAGCGGGAGGGCAGGGCGCTCTGCCAGTTGCCATAGGTGCGCCGGTTTGCGGCAAAACTTACGCGCACCCGTTTCCTGGCCCGGGTGAGGCCTACATAGGCAAGCCTGCGTTCTTCCTCGAGGCCCGCAAGTCCGCTCTCATCCATCGTGCGCTGCGATGGAAACAATCCTTCTTCCCAGCCCGGCAGATAGACCGTGTCGAATTCGAGCCCTTTCGCCGCATGTAATGTCATTAGTGTGAGACGGTCTTCCGAGTCGTTCTGTTCAAGCTCCATCACCAGCGCGACATGTTCGAGGAATGCAGCAAGCGACTCGAACTGTTCCATCGAACGCACGAGTTCTTTGAGATTGTCGAGCCGGCCGGATGCTTCGGGCGATTTGTCGTTCTTCAGCATGTCGGTATAGCCGGATTCGTCCAGAACTATTTCGGCAAGTTCCATATGGCCGATATGCCGCGCGGTATCGCTCCAGCGCGCGATCATGGTGGCGAGTTCGCCAAGCGCGCGCCGTGCCTTGGGCGGCACTTCATCCGTGTCCGCAATCTCGCGCGCGGCGGTCAGCAAGGGCAATGAGCGGACACGCGCAAAATTGTGGAGCGCCGAGATGCTGGCTTCGCCGATACCGCGTTTGGGTTTGTTGACGATGCGCTCGAAAGCAAGGTCGTCATCGCCCTGCGCAATCAGCCGCAGATAGGCGAGCCCGTCGCGAATTTCGGCACGCTCGTAGAAACGCGGACCGCCAATGACGCGATATGGAATACCAAGCGAAAGAAACCGGTCTTCGAATTCGCGCATCTGAAAGCTCGCGCGCACCAGCACCGCCATCCCGGCATAGGAATGATTGTCGCGATGCAGTTGCTCGGCGTCGGTAGCTACGGCCCGCGCTTCTTCTTCCGCGTCCCATACGCCCTGCACCCGTATGCGATCCCCCGGATCGCCTTCGGTCCACAGGGTCTTGCCGAGCCGGCCCTTGTTGGCGGCGATGAGGCCGGAGGCTGCGCCAAGAATGGCAGGCGTCGAACGGTAGTTACGTTCCAGCCTGATGACTTTGGCGCCGGGAAAGTCGCGCTCGAAACGGAGGATGTTTTCGATCTCCGCTCCGCGCCAGCCATAGATGGATTGGTCGTCGTCGCCGACGACGCAGACATTGCCGCCCGATCCGGCAAGCAGTTTCAACCACAGATACTGGACGACATTGGTGTCCTGATATTCGTCCACCAGCATGTAGCGGAAACGCTGCCGATACTCGCCGAGGATCTCCGGCTGCGATCTGAGGATGTTCAATGGTTCGAGCAGCAGGTCGCCGAAATCGGCGGCATTAAGCGATTGCAACCGCTCCTGATACCCGCGGTAAAGCGTGCGGCCCTTGCCGAAAGCGAAAGCCTGCGAATCGCCTTCGGGCACCTCGTGCGGCGTGAGCCCGCGGTTTTTCCAGCCGTCGATGAACATTGCGAGCGTGCGCGCCGGCCAGCGTTTCTCGTCGATATTCGCGGCATCGACCACCTGTTTCATCAGCCGCAGCTGATCGTCGGCGTCGAGGATGGTGAAGTTGGATTTGAGCCCGGCCAGTTCCGCGTGACGGCGCAGCATGCGGGCGCCTATCGAATGAAACGTCCCGAGCCACTGCATGCCTTCGACCACGCCACCGATCAACGCGCCGATCCGCTCTTTCATCTCGCGCGCGGCTTTGTTGGTGAACGTGACGGAAAGGATCTGTCCGGGCCACGCGCGTCGCGTGGCGAGGATATGCGCAAGCCGCGTCGTCAGCACGCGCGTCTTGCCGGTGCCAGCGCCCGCCAGCACCAGCACCGCGCCGTCCAGTGTCACGACGGCTTCGCGCTGCTCTTTGTTAAGCCCCTCCAGATAGGGCGGCTCGGCGGCAAGCACGCGCCTCGTTGCCTCGTCGCCGAAGGCCGCCTCCAGAGGGTCGATGTATTGATGGTGCTCATGACTCATGCGGACAATCTATCGCGTGACTTCTCGCTCGGCCATGGACTCAATAACGGGCAGCAGGAACGCCGTGTCGCGTTCTGATATGGGTTTCGGGAAAGCGATTGCGAGGGACGGATGAATGCGCTGGAGCTCAATCGGGACCTGATTGGTGTGGCGGGTGGCCGCTGGCAGCTTGCAACGCCTGCGCTTGTGATCGATCTCGACCGGTTTGAGGAAAATATCGCCCGGATGGCGCGGCACGCGCGGGCAAAAAATATCGCGCTCCGGCCACACGCCAAGACCCACAAATGCGCCGAGGTGGCGCGACGCCAGATCGCGGCGGGCGCTGCCGGCATATGCACCGCCAAGCTGGGCGAAGCCGAAGCCCTTGCCGATGCCGGGATCGATTCGATCCTTATTACTTCGCCAGTAGTGACGCAGCGCGGGATCGAGCGCCTGATGGCGCTGAACGCTCGCGTCGGCGAATTGATCGCAGTGTGCGACAGTCCGGTTATTGCGGAGCGGCTGGCCACAGCAGCGTCTCTGTCGGGAAAACGCCTCGCGCTGCTCGTCGACATCGATCCCGGAATGGGCCGGACCGGGCTTCCGCCCGACGAAACCGCGGCAGCGCTTGTTCGTGCTGTCTCGAAGAGTCCGGCTCTCGTGTTCAGAGGCCTTCAATGTTACGCGGGGAATTTGCAGCACCTCGAATCCGCCAATGAGCGGCGCGCCAAGTCTCTTTCCGCACTCGCGGCGCTCGATCGGTTTTGTCATGGGCTTCGCGGCGAAGGAATTATTCCGGAGATCGTGAGCGGCGCCGGCACCGGGACATTCGACATCGATCCCGATGCCCATGTGCTGACCGAACTTCAGGTCGGTTCCTATATTTTTATGGACAGGCAATATAACGACGTTTGGGAAGGTTCCGGCGTCCGGCCGCCATTCGAAACGTCGTTATTTCTGCAGACAACGGTGATCAGTGCCAATCGTGCAGGGGTTGCTACCACCGACGCCGGTTTGAAGGCGTTTGCGACAGATGCCGGTCCGCCCATCATCGCGGGTGGTGCGCCGCAGGGAGCAACGTATTTCTTCTTCGGTGACGAGCAGGGTGGCATTGAATATTCGCCTTCGGAACACAGGTTAATGCCTGGTGACGTGATTACCTGTGCGGTGCCGCATTGCGATCCCACCGTCAATCTCCATGATTATTATCATGTGATACGCGGTGACCGCCTGGAAGCAATCTGGCCCATCGAGGCGCGAGGCTGTTCGGCGTAAATCTATCCGCTCTATGACAATGGTGTTCATCGCAGGTTCAGGGCCGGGGGATCAGTATCCTCGCAGGCTTGGGAAGGGGCACGGTTTTGAAAGGAGCAAAACGATGACTCGACTTGGTAAACTGGCGCTCGGCGCCGTGTTAATGGCGGGTGCCGCCCTCGGCACAACTGCGGCTCTGACAACGCCGGCCAGCGCCCGCGTGGTGGTTGGGGTTGGTATTGGTGTGCCGGGCTATTACCCGGGTTATTACTATCCGGGCTACTACCCGTACGGGTATTACGGTTACCCCGGCTACTATGGTTATGGCGGCCCCTATGTGGGCGTCGGCTGGGGCGGACGCGGCTGCTGCTGGGGCGGCTGGCGCGGCGGTTATGGTTGGCGCGGCGGCTATGGCTGGCGCGGCGGGTACGGGTGGCACGGCGGCGGATTCCGCGGCGGCATCCATGGCGGCGGCATAGGCGTACATGCCGGTGGTCATGGGGTGGGTGTGCATCTCGGCGGACGCCGCTAACAGCCCATCCTGAATGCGTCTTCGCTTCGGCCCGGCGGATTCCCGCCGGGCCGAAGCATTTCCGTGTACCCGCTGCCCCAGGCCATGTCGCACTGGCGGAGCCGCGACGCTTGACCGGACTCTACCGGCTTGGATAGGACCATCCCGTCGCGCTAAGAGCGGTCATGGACTCTGATAATTGCACCACGCGCCGCAACGATCATTCGGCCTTGTGGCTTCCTTTTACTGCAAATCGCGCTTTCCGTGCGGCTCCCCGACTGCTCGGTCGCGCCGAGGGCATGTATTTCTACGACGAAGCCGGAAAACCTCTACTCGATACCTGCTCCGGTCTATGGTGCGTCAATGCCGGCCACGGACAGCCGCGCATTACCGAAGCGATCCGCGTTGCGGCTGGGGCGCTCGATTATGCGCCGACTTTTCAGTTCGGCCATCCCGCGGCTTTTGAGCTGGCCGCGAGACTTGTCGACCTCGCACCTGCCGGGCTTGACCATGTGTTTTTCGTCAATTCGGGATCAGAGGCAGCAGACGCTTCGCTCAAAATTGCGCGCGGGTATTTTCACACGACAGGACAGGGACAGAGGTTTCGTTTGATCGGCCGCGAGCGCGGCTATCACGGCGCGACATTCGCCGGCATCTCGGTCGGCGGCATCCCGAACAACCGCAGGACTTTCGGGCCTCTTCTTCCGGGTACGGACGATCATCTGCCGCTTCCCTACGAACGCTCCCGCATGGCGTTTACGCGCGGCAGGCCGGAAGGTGGCGCAGAATTCGCCGATGCGCTTGCACGGTCCATTGCCGTGCATGGTGCCGAGACCATCGCGGCTGTGATCGTGGAGCCGATGGCGGGCTCGGCCGGGGTATTCGCGTCGCCAAAAGCATATCTTCCACGCCTGCGCGCGCTGTGCGACGCGCATGGCATTCTTCTCATCTTCGACGAAGTGATCACCGGCTTCGGCCGGGTCGGCCCGGCCTTCGCCGCGGAGCGCTATGGCGTCGTTCCCGACATGATCACCTTCGCCAAAGGCGTCACGAACGGCGCGGTGCCGATGGGCGGCGTGCTCGTTTCGAAGCAAATATTCGATGCGTTCATGCAAGGGCCCGAAGGCAGCATCGAGCTGTTTCACGGCCATACCTATTCCGGTCATACGCTTGCCTGTGCCGCGGCCCTGGCCACGCTCGATACCTATCGCGAGGATGGGTTGTTCGAGCGGGCAGCGGCTCTGGAGCCGGTGCTTGAGGCAGCAGTGCACGCACTCAGAGACGCACCCCATGTGGTGGATATCCGCAATGTCGGTCTTGCCGCAGGCATTGACCTCGAACCCGACTTGAGAGGACCCGGCCGCAAGGGCTATGAGGTGCTCTCGCGGGCCTTTTTCGAAGAAGATCTGGTGCTGCGCGTCTCGGGCGACACCATCGCGCTTGCGCCGGCTCTAGTCGCCTCGGAATCGGAAATCGGGCGAATGATCGATGGCCTGCGCGCAGTTCTGGGGAAGTTGGGGGGGTAAAAGGATGAGTGTACTTCGCAGATCTTCTCTCATCGGTTTTGTGCTGGTTGCGCCACCGCTGATGACGGCCCTGCTTTATGTCGTGGCACAGACTCTCCTTCATGCCACGAATCGGGCCATCCAGCCCGAGATTTTATGCTATGCAGCCGCGATCGAACTGCCCGTATTTTTCGTTTTCGCGGTTCTGGAAGCCTGGAACCGCTGGTAACAACCCGTTTTAGCGAGAGGATATCATGCGCATCGGCGTTCCGAAGGAAATCAAAAATCGCGAATATCGCGTCGGACTGACTCCTCCTGCTGTGCGCGAACTCGTTTCGCGTGGTCACGAAGTGCTCGTCGAAAACAAGGCCGGCGATGGCATCGGGCTCACCGACGAAATGTATACGAAGGCAGGTGCGAAGCTGATTGCCGGGCCCGATGAAGTCTTTGCCGCGGCCGATATGATTGTGAAAGTGAAGGAGCCGCAGGCCGTCGAGATCGCACGCCTCCGGCCAGGGCAGACGCTGTTCACCTATCTGCACCTTGCGCCGGACCCGGAACAGACACGCGGCCTGCTGGATTCCGGCGCAATCTGCATTGCGTATGAAACAGTGACGGATTCCCGGGGCGGGCTGCCGCTGCTTGCGCCGATGAGCGAAGTCGCTGGACGCATGTCCATCCAGGCCGGCGCGCACAGCCTCGAGATCGCGCAAGGCGGCCGTGGCATGCTGCTCGGCGGCGTGCCGGGCGTCCCGGCGGCAAAAGTCGTGGTTCTTGGCGGTGGTGTGGTGGGCACCAACGCGGCACGAATGGCGATGGGCCTTGAAGCGCATGTCACCATCCTCGATATCTCGCTTCACCGGCTCAATGAACTCGATTTCCAGTTTGGAGCGATGTTGAACACGATCTACTCCACGATCGATTCCATTGAAGAACAGATAGTCGGCGCCGATCTCGTTATCGGAGGCGTGCTGTTGCCGGGGGCCGCCGCTCCAAAGCTGATCACCGCGAAGATGGTGAAACAGATGAAGAAAGGTTCCGTCATCGTCGATGTCGCTATCGACCAGGGTGGTTGCGCAGAGACATCGCATGCCACGACGCACGATGATCCGACCTATATCGTGGACGATGTGGTGCATTACTGCGTGGCGAACATGCCGGGCGGGGTAGCGCGCACTTCAACATTCGCGCTGAACAACGCGACACTGCCCTTCACCCTCGCGCTGGCCGGTCAGGGCCCGGAGGAGGCGATGCGCAAGAACTCCCATCTGCGCGCCGGACTGAATGTTTACAAGAATACGCTTACCTACCAGGCCGTGGCAGAGGCGCAGAACCTGCCCTACAAGAGCGCCGAAGAGGTGCTGGGCATTTGTTGACATTGTGTGGCCATACAGCGATCCGCGCGAGCGGGAGATCGGCATTATGGCTCAACTGCAATGTGGCGCATTCCGGAATCGCGCTTTTCGCATGCGCAGAAATGATTAGTACAGTCCGGTCTGGTGACGTATTCGATTGCAAATAGAGGGGGCAACAAACTTAGGCCGGGAGGTTCGATGTATCGATCGGGCTTATTTGTTGTAGTTGCAGCCGTGCTGTCCGGTTGCGTCACTCCGCCTCCGCCGCCTCCTCCGATCATGGCCTATCAGCCGCCGCCGGAGCCCCTGCATCGTCCACGGCCACTGGTGAAACACCCGGCCGTGACCCCGACGCCCAGGCCCAGGGAGGCGCCCCCGCAGAACGAGCCAAAGGCAGCGGTGCCTCCCGTATCGAAGCCGCCGGAAGGAACGCTGACGGCGCTTACCGTCGGGAATTACATGGATGATCAGGAAAAGGATCTGCGGCGGATGCTGCGCGGCAGTGGTGTGGCGGTAAGCCGGGTCGGCGACAGTCTTGTGCTCAATATCTCCGACGATTCTCTGTTTGCCGGCAGTTCGGGAGGGCTTTCGCAAAAGGGCCGTGCGATTGTACATGCCATTGCCGGCAGTACACGCAAATTCAACAGCACGTTGTTATTCGTGAACGGGTTCAGCGATACAGCCGCGACGGCAGCGGAAGCCGTGCGCCGGACGCAGAAGAACGCCAATGCAGTCGGCGAAGCCCTGGCGGACGACGGTATCGATCTCCGCCGCATTTCTGCGAAGGGCTACGGCGCGGAGAGTCCGAAGATACCGACCGGCCCAAACGCGAGGGAACCGCGCAACCGCCGCATCGAGATCGATATCGCTCCGCGCATGAAAGGTTGATCAGTTTCTCAGCGTGCGAGCGCAGTTTCCAGCACGGCAGAAATCTCCGGATCGTCAGGAGGCGTTCGCGATCCGAAAGTACCGGCAATCGAGCCGTCGCGTCCGAAGAGATATTTATGGAAATTCCATTTCGGCGCCGCATTTTCGCCAAGTTCTGCGACGACCCATTTGTAAAGCGGATGCGCATCGGAGCCGACTACATGTTCCTTTGCGGTCATGGGAAAATCGACCTGATAATTCAGATCGCAGAAGCTGCGGATCTCATCTTCCGTCCCCGGCTCCTGGGCTCCGAAATCATTCGCAGGCACGCCGAGCACGACGAGGCCATCGCCGCGCCGCTCCGTCCACAGATGTTCGAGCGCAGTATATTGCGGGGTCAGGCCACAGCGGCTCGCCACATTTACGACGAGCAGCGCCTTTCCCTTGAATTCCGACAGTGGAAGGGCCCTACCGTCGATGCCGCGAAAAGAAAAATCATAGGCGGACTTTGCGCTCATGCTCCAACCTCGGCTATGGCTTCAGTGATTCTACGCGTGCCGCAATGAGTGCGGCAAGGGCCATATCCCAAATGACGTCACAATCCGCCTCCTCATTGCCAGTCGAGGCGCCGCTTGTTCTCGGCGGATTGAGCGAAATTGCGGATTCATATGACGCCTTGCTCTGTGATGTCTGGGGGGTTCTGCATGATGGAACGCGTGCCCATGAAAACGCCATCGCCGCTCTTCAGCAATTCCGAACGCTGCGAGGCCCCGTAATCCTGCTGTCGAATGCGCCGCGACCAGCGGCGGATGTCGAGCAACAGTTCCGGCGGCTGCGCGTACCAAAGGATTGCTACGATTCGATCCTGACTTCCGGGATGCTGGTGCGTGAGGATATTGCGCGCCGTAGTGAGAGCCGCGATTTGCCGCTGTTGCATATCGGACCCGAACGCGATCGCGGAATAATAACTGGCCTGGGAGTGACATGCGTCGCGGCGGAGAAGGCTGAGTTGGTGCTTTGCACCGGGCTCTTTGACGACGATACAGAAACGCCCGAAGACTATCGCGCGTTGCTGTTGGACTTGAAAAGCCGCGAACTGACGCTGCTATGTGCGAATCCCGATATTGTCGTGCAGCGGGGCGGAAAGCTTATCTATTGTGCGGGTGCTCTTGCGCGACTCCATGAGGAAATCGGCGGACACGTGATGTATTACGGCAAGCCGCATGCGCCGGTTTATGTCGAAGCGCTGGCGCGGTTGCGCATGCTGGCCGGACGCGAATCCCTGCGCGTGCTGGTGCTTGGCGATGGGCTGGAGACCGACATACGCGGTGCGAACTGCGTGGGCCTTGATGCCGTGTTCATAGCTGACGGCATACATGGCGAAGATATACCTGCGCTGACGCCGGCGGCACTGAAGGTTTTTCTTGCCGGTGCTGCTGTTACGGCAACTGGCGCTATGCGGAAACTTGCCTGGTAGGCAGGCTCGCGGAACAATAACAACGACAAGGAGAAAGACTTGAGTTACACGATCGACGATCTCAAACCGGGCATGTCGGCCGAGTTCACAAAGACGGTGAGCGAACGCGATATCACTTTGTTCGGCGAAGTCAGCGGCGACACCAATCCCGTTCATTTCGACGAAGCTTTCGCCGCTACCACGCCTTTCAAGGGGCGCATAGCGCATGGTGTGCTGACGGCGAGCTACATCTCCACGGTACTTGGTATGGATATGCCCGGACCCGGCACAATCTTTCTCGCGCTGAATGTTCGCTTCAAGGCGCCGGTTCGTATCGGAGATGCGGTCACGGCGGTTTGCACTGTTCGTGATGTCATCAGCGATAAGCGCCGGGTCGTCTTCGATTGCAGATGTAAGGTCGGCGAGACGATTGTCATGGAGGGGGACGCGACGGTCATGCCGCCGGCACGCAAAGCCTGACCGCTCACGGAATGCGTATTTTCCGCCACTATCAGGACGTAACCGACCCATTTAAAGGCGGCGTCATCGCCATCGGCAATTTCGATGGCGTACATCGCGGCCACCGGGCGCTGATGGCGGAAGCACGCCAACTGGCTGCGGAGCGTAACGCGATTTTCGGCGTGCTTGCCTTTGAGCCGCACCCGCAGGAGTTCTTTCGGCCCGCCGCGGAGAGTTTCCGCCTGACGCCTTTCCGCACCAAGGCAAGGCTTATCGCCGAGCAGGGCGCCGACGCGATGTTTGCGCTCAACTTCGATTCCGCAATGGCAACGATGCGTGCGCAGGACTTCATCCTCGATGTACTTGTGGAGGGATTGGGTGCCGGATGCGTAGTGGTTGGAGATGATTTCCGCTTCGGAAAAGGCCGCGCCGGCGATACCGCGATGCTCGCTTATATGGGCGAGATGGAAGGTCTCGGCACCGTTGTTTTTCCGCCGGTGGAAGATGAGCGGCACGGAAAGATTTCCTCGTCGCGCATCCGCACGGCGCTCAGGAGCGGAAGGCCCGGCGAAGCCGCGGACCTGCTCGGTCATTACTGGACAATCGAATCCCGCGTGGAACATGGCGACCAGCGCGGGCGTCTGATCGGAGTGCCGACAGCGAATATGCGCATCGACGGTTATCTCGCGCCGGCCTTCGGTGTTTATGCCGTGCGCGCGACGGTAATAGAGGACGACAAGCCCGTCGGCCGCTACGACGGTGTTGCAAGCTTCGGTAACCGGCCAATGTTCGAAGTGAAAACGCCGTTGTTTGAGACGTGGCTGTTCGATTTCGACGCCGATCTTTACGGGAAGCATCTAGCAGTCGAACTGGTCGCGTATTTGAGACCGGAAGCGAAGTTCGCAGATATGGAATTGCTCAAGACGCAGATTCTTGTCGATGCCGAAGCGGCGCGGTCGGCGCTTGTTGCAGCCGGTCGATAGCAAGGCCCGCGGAGCCAATCTTTCTCATACTCGACGGTGAATTTCGAAGGAGTCATTCACCGCTGAAATTGAATGGATTGAATGTTTTCGCTCCAAGAATCTCGAAATCGCGGACATTTCGAGTTACGATTATATAACCGTGTAGTTCGGCGGTTGCCGCAATAATGGCATCTTCGATCAGTTCGTCGGGTCGACCGTGCATCAGCTGCGCCCATCCTGTACCGGCCAAGTCTTCGACATTGCACCGATCCTTCATACTGACTAGACTTCAGGCTAGGCTGTGTTGACAAAGGGATTCTCAGACGGATTGTGATGTGATTCAAGACTGCCTCTTGGAGGGAGGCGGTTTTGATTCGCGGACAGATGAGCGATGGAGAATGGGCGTTTTTCGAGCCGTTTGTGACGGCGAGGAC
>DATASL010000052.1:0-116158 GCA_036269235.1 Rhizomicrobium sp. | reverse complement strand
GGATCCGGGCTCGATCGGCACCTACCAGTGCGCCGGCCTCTACGGCACGGTCTGCCTGGCGCCGAACCCGAAATGGCGTCACAAGTTCCGCGTGACCTGGACCTCCCCGTGGGATGTCGATGTCTCGCTCGACTGGCGTCATATGAGCGGCGTGAGCTTCGACTCCAACACCACCAATCCGCTGCTCAACGGCGTTTGCGGCGGACCTTGCGGCGACGTCGCCGACGACCACCTGAGTTCCTTCGACTGGTTCGATCTGGCTCTGGACTGGCAGGTCCGCGAAGGCATCGACCTCCGCGCCGGCGTCAACAACCTGTTCGCCAAAGAGCCGCCGATCATGGATACCAACTCCATCGGCGCTTCGAGCCTCGGAGGCTTCGGAAACGGCAACACCTATCCGGGCGTCTACGACTCCATGGGCCGCACCGTCTTCGTCGGCGCGACCATCAAGTACTAAACACGACGCTGTTTAATGACGTGGCCCGGGCCTGCTCTCACGAGCAAGTCCGGGTTTTCGCTTTGTACACGGGCAGACAGAAGGCTGCGAACCAGACCGCTGACCAGGGCGTTCCTCGCAGCGGCCACCACCATGGCCATGCGTACGCGCTTTGATCGCAACAAATTTGCTGGCTTTTTTCGATCAAATATGCGAGGTAAATCACCAGCATGCGTTCGTGCGGCCGGCGTCGGGAGGGCGGCAATTCGTTTCGGCTGCCATCTATGAGCGCCGGGATCCAGTTCGCTGATAATCGCTGATAAAATCGCTGTTATGCCGTTGCGTTCACGGATTGACCGCCATGTTGTCGATCAGGCGCGTCTTGCCGATCGTGGCTGCTGCGAGGACGCGCATTTCGGAAACGGGCGCGTCGAGCTTGGCGAGCGTATTCGCATCCCGTAACGCAATGTAATCGACAGAATCGAACCCGGCGGCAAGCAGTGCCCCTGCGCCGTGTTCTTCGGCCTGTTCAATCGCTGTGCCGTTGCGGACACGTGCGGCGACGTCGGCGAGCACATGATTGAGCTGCGAGGCGATCTCCCGCGCGCGCGGATCGAGGTAGGCGTTGCGCGAAGACATGGCGAGGCCGTCGGCCTCGCGCATGACAGGCGCACCCACGATGTCAATATCGAGGGCCAGGTCGCGGACCAGGCGGCGGATCACCAGCAGCTGCTGATAATCCTTCTGTCCAAAGACGGCGACCTGCGGATTCGCGGCCAGAAGCAGCTTCGCGACCACGGTGGCGACACCGGCGAAGAAATGCGGACGGAAATCGGCTTCGAGTCCGCGTGCGGGTCCCGCCATCTCGATCTTCGTGGCGAAGCCGTCCGGATATAGTTCGTTGCCTACCGGTGCGAAAACAATATCCGTCAGCCCCTGTTCGCCGAGCCGGACCAGATCGCGCGCGAGGTCGCGCGGATAGCGGTCGAAATCCTCATGCGGCGCGAATTGGGTCGGGTTCACGAAAATGCTGACGATTGATCGCGCGGCATACTGTTTTGCTTCGGCGACCAGGGAAAGATGCCCGGCGTGAAGCGCGCCCATGGTAGGCACCAGACCCGCGTCAAGACCGTCGCAACGCCATTTCGCCACCTCCATGCGCAGGGCCGAGACTGTCGTGATGACTTGGGGCGTTTTCATGCTAGGGAAAGCATCAGCCGGGCTCGCTGAAGCCTGCAATTTGCTGTTCCACCAACCACATATCCGGCCATGAACCCCGATCCCCTTCGTAAAGCAATTTCCAATGCCTGGCTCGCCGACGAGGAAAAACTGTCGGGCGAGCTGATTGCAAGAGCGCAGCTGTCGCCGGCCGAACGCGCAGCCACCGAGGCGCTCGCCACCGATCTCGTCCGCCGCATCCGTGAAGCGCGCGACAAACGCAGCGCCGTGGACGCGTTCACCCAGGAATATGCGCTGTCGAGCGAAGAGGGCGTGGTGCTGATGTGCCTCGCCGAATCGCTGCTCCGCGTGCCCGATGCCGCGACAGCCGACAAACTTATCCGCGACAAGATCAGCAGCGGCGACTGGGGTAGCCACATCAATCGCTCGCATTCGCTGTTCGTGAATGCCTCTACCTGGGCACTGATGCTGAGCGGGCGCGTGGTGTCGCTCGACGAAGCGGCCAAATGGGATTTCTCGGGCATCTGGAAGCGCCTTGTCACGCGCTCGGGAGAGCCGGTTATCCGCCAGGCGATCACCTTTGCGATGCGCATCCTCGGCAAGCAATTCGTGCTGGGGCGCACGATCGCCGAGGCGATGCGCAACGGCCGGCCGCAGATGGAGCAGGGCTATCGCTACTCCTTCGATATGCTGGGGGAGGCTGCCTACACCGTCGCAGACGCAGCCCGCTACTATGAATCCTATCGCCACGCGCTCTCGGCCATTGCCGCGGACAGGCCCGACAAGAATGCCTCAATCTTCGAGCGGCCCAGCATTTCCGTAAAATTGTCGGCGCTGCATCCGCGTTACGAGTGGATCAAGCACAAACGCGTCATGACGGAGCTTCTGCCCAAGCTCGTAGAGCTGGCAGCTCAGGCCCGCGAAACCAATCTCGCGTTCACAGTCGACGCGGAGGAATCGGAGCGCCTCGACCTGATGCTCGATGTGTTCGAAGCGATGGGCGACGCGGAACGCCTGCGCGGTTGGAACGGCCTGGGGCTGGCAGTGCAGGGCTATTCGAAACGTGCGCTTCCCGTGATCGCATGGCTCGCCGATCTGGCCAGGCGCCAGAACAGACGCATTCCCGTGCGTCTGGTGAAGGGTGCCTATTGGGACACCGAAATCAAGCGCGCGCAGGAATTGGGCCTGCCGGAATATCCAGTGTTCACGCGCAAAGTCGGAACGGATACGTCCTACCTCGCCTGCGCGCGCTCCATGCTCGCCCAACGCGACGCAATTTTTCCGCAATTCGCAACGCACAACGCGCACACGCTGTCGGCCATTCAAACCTTCGCAGGCGACAGTCAGGATTTCGAATTCCAGCGCCTGCACGGCATGGGCGACGCGCTCTACGATCTGTATCGCGAGATCAAAAAGCCGGGCCGATCGGGACCAGGCGTGCGCATCTATGCGCCCGTTGGCACGCATGAGGATCTGCTTGCCTATCTCGTACGGCGGCTGCTGGAAAATGGCGCCAACACGTCCTTCGTCAATCGCCTTGCGGATGAAGATTCGCCGATCCCGGAAATCGTCGCTGACCCCGTCGAACAGCTCGAGCGCTCCCATCCGCGGCGGAGCGCGCGTATTCCGAAACCGGCTGACATATTGCCGGACCGCAAGAATTCGGCAGGTTTCGTCTGGGCGGATCCGGAAATCAGTGTCCCCGCGATCGCACAAATGCAGGCCGCGCTTTCGAAATCACAACGGGCGGCACCTGTCGTAGGCGGAAAGTCCCGTTCGGGTGCGCCGAAGGAAATACGTGATCCTTCCGACCGCCGTCGTATCGTCGGAGAAGTCGTCGAAGCAAATGAAACAGACGCGCGGGATGCGCTGGCGATCGCGCATCGGGCCCAGGAATCCTGGGACAGAATAGGCGGCGACGGGCGTGCGAAAATTCTCGAGCGCGCCGCCGAATTGTTTGAGACCGACAGCCCGCGCTTGATGGCGCTGGCTGTGCGCGAGGGGGGCAAGACATTGCCCAATGCACTGGGCGAAGTGCGGGAGACGGTGGATTATCTGCGCTACTACGCATCGCGGGCCCGGGCGCTTTTCCAGGATCCCGTCAAATTACCAGGGCCGACGGGTGAAGAGAATGAACTGAGCCTTCACGGCCGTGGCGTTTTTGCCTGTATTTCGCCGTGGAATTTTCCACTCGCCATCTTTACGGGGCAGGTCGTTGGCGCGCTGGCGGCGGGCAATGCCGTTCTCGCCAAGCCGGCGGAACCTACACCGCTGATAGCTGCCGCCGCCGTCGAGTTATTACATCGTGCCGGCGTTCCCCCGGATGTTTTGCATCTCATTCCGGGTCGCGGCTCGAAACTGGGAGCCGCGTTGTTTCCGGATCCTCGCCTCGCCGGTGTCGCACTGACGGGCTCGACCGAGGCCGCATGGGCCATCAACCGTTCCCTCGCATCGCGCGAAGGCCCGCTCGCACAAATCGTCGCCGAGACAGGCGGCATGAACGCGATGATCGTGGATTCAACTGCGCTGCCGGAACAGGTGACACGCGACGTAATTGCTTCAGCTTTCGATAGCGCCGGCCAACGGTGCAGTGCACTGCGCGTTTTGTTTCTGCAGGCCGATGTTGCCGATCGCATGCTCGATCTGATCCTCGGAGCGATGGACGAATTGACGCTCGGCGATCCGTTCCTGCTGGAAACGGATGTGGGGCCGGTTATCGACGAGGCGGCGCGGGAGGGACTGGAAGCGCATGCGGTGCGGATGACGCGAGAGGCGAAACTGCTGCGCAAACTCTCGCTCGGCCCCGAAACCGCGCCAGGCGTTTTCTTTCCGCCCCATGTTTTCGAGATCGGCTCTATCGGCGTACTCAAACGTGAAGTCTTCGGACCCATCCTCCATGTCGTGCGCTATGCGGGCGACCGGCTCGGCGATGTTTGCGCCGCGATAAATGCGACGGGATACGGCCTCACTCTGGGCGTACACAGCCGGATTGAGGGGACTGCCGAGTTTGTCCGCGGACGCGTTCGTGCGGGAAACACTTATGTAAACCGCAACCAGATCGGCGCTGTCGTGGGCGTTCAGCCCTTTGGCGGCGAAGGCCTATCGGGAACGGGTCCAAAAGCGGGCGGTCCGCATTATCTCTTGCGATTCGCTCTTGAGCGGACTTTCACCGTGAACACGACCGCTTCCGGCGGAAATGCCGCGCTGCTCAGCTCTGAGGCCGGCATGTAGCGAGAGATTGCTTCTTGGCGCGCGGCATGCCGGTTCGCAAATTTGATGCACCCATTGGGCATTAAATGCTTGAATCTGGCGTGGTTTCGCAACTTCACGAAACCATCTTTCTCTTTCAGAATATGACAATACCTGTTACGGATTTTACAATCCGATGGGTGGTCCGTCGGGTGAAATCAGGGGTTTACCAAATGAAGAAGCGCCTTGCGGCGCTGGCCCTGCTGGCTGCGTCCGTATCGCTGCCCAGCATGGCGAGCGCAGGCTCAGATCCGAGCCTACACAGTCTGAAGCCGGGAACATTCAAGCCGAAGTTCGTCGCGCTCCACCACGATCTGCAATCCTATAAGACTCCGCTGGCCCAGTTGCCGCAGTGGAACGGCAGCTTCACGGACCTTAAGGGCAGCAACCGCACCTTCACGCAGATCGGCGGCAATCCGTCCAATACGAATTCGACCAGCACCGTCCAGGTTCTTCTCATCCCCGTGAAGTTCGTCTTCACGCAGGGTGGCAAGAAATATACCTTCGATCCGAACAAGGTGAAGCTGACCAATAACAACAACCGTTCGGTAATGACGGCGGTCAAGGATTCCCCGCTGTTTAATTCGAAAGTCGACTTCAACCCGCAATATGGGAGCTGCAATGGCAGCTGCGTCGATCTCGGCAAGACGCAATACGAAGACGCGTTCCAGCGCGGAACCTGGTGGGGCAACGATGTTGGCGCCAATCCCAACTATCATGTCCTGTTCACGACGAAGAAAGAAAAAGAACAGACCATCAATGTAACATGCAGCAGCGGCTGCGTGGTCAACAATCCGTTCGGCTCGGGAATGGTAGGCGAGTATAATATCAACTCGTTCGACAACCAGCTTCAGACCTTCATGAAGAATCTGAAGGACGTAAATCCGGGCGTTCTGCCGCTCTTCGTCAGCTACGACATCTATCTCACGTCAGGTGGATGCTGCATCGGCGGCTATCATAGCGCCAATGGCAGTCAGCCGTCCGCCCAGACCTACTCCTATGCCACCTATGTGGACACGGTGGGTGCGTTCTCGCAGGACGTCTCCGCACTTTCCCACGAGCTTGGAGAGTGGATGGACGATCCGTGGACGGACAACAGAGTGGGCTGCACCGACAACAGCATCATGGAAGTCGGTGATCCGCTCGAGGGCCTCGCGAATTACGGCGGGTTCCCTTATAAGGACAAGAACTTCACCTACAACCTCCAGTCACTGGTTTATATGCCGTACTTCGGCGCGCCGCTCACTGATTCGGCCAATCAGTGGTATGCGCTTCAGGACGACATGAGCCACGTCTGCCCGGGACAGTAATACGTTCGCGGGTTCCGGTCCGCTTTAGGGATCGGAATGTATGACTTCGAAAAGGGTGCATGGTTTCCATGCACCCTTTTTTGTGCACAGGATCTCATGGGCGCTTGGCCCCTCCGATGGCTGTCGATACGAATGGGCCGGAAGATCGCAATCGCCCAGATGATTTCCCAGGCCCCACACCTCGTCGTTTTCGGCAATGAAAAAGGCGGCTCCGGTAAGACCACAGCCGCGATGCATGTAGCCGTAGCTCTTGCCCGCGCTGGAAAGAATGTCGCCGTTATCGACCTCGATATGCGGCAGAAAAGCCTGTCGCGACAGATCGAGAATCGTATGGAATGGTGTCGGCGTGCGGGCAACGTTCTGGCGACACCGGAATTTCTACCGGTCGCGTCATCCTCCGCGTCCCTGCGGGAGGCTGCCGCGGAGGAAGAAAGGCTGGCTTTCACGGAAGCCTTGGACAGCGCTCGAGACAGGTTCGATTTCATCGTCATCGATACGCCGGGAGCCGCAACCGAACTGTCGCGCGTCGCGCATGCCGCAGCCGATACGCTTGTCACGCCCGTCAACGACAGCTTTGTCGATTTTGATCTTCTGGCGCGCGTAGATCCCGAAAGTTTCGCTGTGCAACGTCCGAGCGTCTACAGCGACTTCGTATGGGACTGCCGCAAACAGCGCCTGCTGGCGCACAAGCCCGCCCTGGACTGGGTTGTCATGCGCAATCGCCTCGCCGCAACCGAAGCCCGAAACAAGAAGCGGATGGCTGTCGCGCTTGAAGCACTCGCCGCCCGCATAGGATTTCGCATCGCGCCTGGATTTGGCGAGCGTGTGATCTATCGCGAACTCTTTCCAGCCGGTCTTACCATGCTCGATCTGCCGCAGCCACGGCTCGGCATTTCGCTTAGCATGTCGCATCTCGCTGGCCGCCAGGAAGTCCGTGCGCTGGTTTCCACTCTGCTCCCGAAGCTCACGACCTGACCACACGCTCAATCGGCGGGATAGCCGAAGCGCGAAATCCAGGGCGCTAGTATCGGGATGACCGGCGAGAGTTGCGCCGAAAATCGCCGCCACTGGCCGACACCGTGCGAGTAAAATCCACTCCGCACCTGCGTTCCGCTGTAATTGCGGGGAGCGATTACGTCCGACGCTGCGATGAAATCGCGCATGCTTTCGCGCCACTCCACGCCGATGAATTCACAAATTCTGCGCACGGAACAGTCAAAGTCGGCAATCAGATCCTCGTATTTGTGCTCATAGATGCTCAGCGGCATTTTGAGTCTGCAGATTTCCAAGAACTCCATAGTCGCGGCGTAGAAATTCGCGCAGTCTTCGAGACGCAAGAATTCGAATGTCAGCTGGTTCGCATCGAATCGGTTGCGGAAACAGCTCAGAACCACATCGCGCGGATCACGAATGGCGAGAACTATTCGTGCATGTGGGAAAAGCCTTGCGATAAGCGGAATTCGCAGGGAGTTGAATGGCATTTTGTCGATAAGGGCGCGACCGGAGGGGGACAAGCCCGTATCCTCCACGGCCCGCCAATAGTCCTTCCTCCAGGTGTCCAGTTCTGGACCGGTATTTGTGCCAAGCTCGTCGAGTGTTTCGTCAGAGAACAGGAAACGACGGGCTGCCGCGGCGAGCAGTTCGCGCTCGTCCATGGCACATATGTCAGGATTGGCTGCGAGAATGGTTTCAAGCAGTGTGGTTCCGCTCCGCATGAAGCCGAGCAGGAACACATGCGCCGAAGCAGGCGAAAGCTCAGTTTCTCCGGTTTCGTTGCCCCAGGGAGTAGACAGGTTGAAGTAAGCGGTACGGCGGTGGATCGCATCGATCGCGCGGCGACTTTGCACTGCCGGCAACTGCCGTCGCCGTCGCCGTTCTCCCACAGCAGCATAGGCGGCAAATGCCTCGGCGAAACGCGCATGGCGCGTGAAGGCGTCGCCTGCGTCAGAAATCGCGATGTCGATCCGGGTGTCATTGATACACCGGTTGTCTGAAAGCAGATTCTCGATTCTGCTTTGTGCAGCGTCAGTGCGGCCGTCACGTGCATCTGCGACTGCAAGCGCGGCGAGGGCACAACCTTCATCCGGCTGGCAGCGAAGCGACTTCCCGGCATAGTCGCGCGCCAGCTTCGTGTCGCCAGCCCTGGCGGCAATCAATGCAAGGCTTGCGAGCGCCTCGGCGTTTGCAGGATCCAGGCTTATTACGTCCGCATGCGCGATGCGCATTTCATCGACTTGTCCCAGAGCTCCCAGCGCCACACCTCGCTGGTAATG
The DNA here is from genome assembly GCA_036269235.1 of Rhizomicrobium sp. GTDB lineage: Bacteria > Pseudomonadota > Alphaproteobacteria > Micropepsales > Micropepsaceae > Rhizomicrobium. The sequence continues at coordinate 107,711 of DATASL010000052.1, read as the reverse complement.
AGCTTGCGCATTATCCGGCTGCAATGAAATCGCAGCATCGAACATTGACAAGGCTGCCTGTGGTTGCCGAAGTCGCAAGCAAAGCAGTCCAAGTCTGACAAGAAGGGCCGGCCTGCCGGCTGAGAGCATCCGCAGTGTTTGAAGTGCAGTCGCACTTTCTTGGTCCGGCTCATGTTGTGCCATCCAGCGTGTGATGACTTCGAACAGGACTGCGTCCCGGACACCGCCTTCCACCGCAGCGCTGGCCAATCGATAGGCCAAGTCTAGATTGCCGGAGCGCGCTGCACCGAATACGCCCGCCAACAGTCCCGAAGCATCGCGGTCTTCGCCTTCCGAAGCTGAAGTGCTCATAAGCCCGGTTGGCCCTGAGGGTATCCGAAACGTTCGACCCATGGCGCAAGCGTTGGCAATGCCGGTTTTAGCTGCTCGGCATAATTTCGCCACTGTCCGACCGCACCACGATACAGTCCTCGCTGCACCTGGGCAGCACTCTGGCTGCGACGATCAATTATCGAGGACGCGCTCTGAAACTGCCGCATGGATACATTCCAGTCGATACCGATGAACGTGCACGCGCTTTCGATTGTACAGTCGAATTCGCCGATCAGATCTTCATAACGAATTTCGTGAACTGGCAGATAAGCAGCCTTCTGCCGCGTGGCAGCCACAAGCTGCATGACCGCGACGTAGAAGCGGGCGCAGTCGTCAAGTTGGAGAAATTCGAAGCTCGCCGGATACATATTGAAGCGATGACGGAACGCGCTCAACACGACGTCGCGCGGGTCACGAATTGCAAGAAGCACCCGCGCATCGGGAAAAAGGCGGGCGATAAGCGGCAGGCGAATGGAGTTCAGTGGGACCTTGTCTACAAATACCTTGCCTTCGACTGCGAAACCGGTGGCGCGTACCGCACGCCAATAATGACTTCTCCAGCGCTCGAGGGCTTCGTTGTCGAGGCTTGCAAGCTGCTGCAAATCGCCCTTGCCATGCAGGTACTCGTTCGCGGCGTCGGCAAGGAAATCATGTTCGTCACTTGCCACAACCTGGGGATTGCCTGCCAGAATCGTCTCGAGAAGCGTCGTACCGCTGCGCACGAATCCCAACAGGAACGTATGACCGCCAGATCCCGAGCTTTTTTGGCTTGGTCGAACTTCCTGCATCCCGGAGTGTCTTGCGGATTCTGTGAGCATTTTGACTTCTTCGATGGCACGGCAACTTGCGAAGCGCCCCTCGTGAATCCGGCGCCGGCGCGCATTGATTTCTGCGTAGAGGGCAAACGCCTCCCTGTATCTTCCAAACCGGTCGAACGCATCAGCAGCAAAACCAAGTGCCATATTGAGCCGGCCATCCTGATTTCCGCTATGCTCGCTCAGTATGCCGGCAAGGTGTTTTTCCGCAGCCGAATAGCGGCCCTCATGGATATCGGTTATGGCGAGGGCGATACCGGCAATTCCGTGGCGCGGTGAGACCTTTTTGGCCTTTTCGCCGAGAGTCCTGGCATCGCCGATTTCACCTTTGCGTGCGGCGATAAAGGCGAGGCTTGCCAGTGCATCGGTGTTGCTCGGTTCGAACTCCAGGACACGGCGGTGCGCTGCGCGCATTTCGTCCAGTTCATTGAGCAGTCCCAGCGCAACGCCCTTGCGATAATGCGCACGCACAAAATCCGGCCTTAGCGCGATTGCTCCATCGAAGGATTCGACAGACTCACGAAAACGTCCCAGCATGGTGAGGCAATGGCCGAAGGCTTCGATGAGTATCGGATCGTGTGGCGCAAGTGCGCGCGCGTTTTCGAAATCCGCCAGTGCCTCCTGATATTCTTCGCGCTGCCCTTTACCCAGGGCACGCAGATAGTAAAGCACCGGATGGCGGATTCCGCTTTCGATGGCGTTGTGGGCGAGGGTGCAACCGCGCTCATGTTTTCCTTCACGAAATGCTTGTCGTACCTGCTGCACAATGCGCAAAGTATTTTCACCGCTGTTATCACAGACAGCGTCAGGATCGGCTATGACGCCGTCATTTTTAGTCGGCGGGGTAGTCAAAGCGTTTTATCCAGGGCGAAAGTACAGGAAATGTCGGCGCGAGTTGCTCGCTAAAGCATCGCCATTGCCCGGCTCCGTGGGAGTACAGGCTCATTCGCACTTGTCTTCCGCTTTGCGCATGAATATCAACCGTGCCTTCAGCCGCAAGATGGAAATCTCGCATTCCTTCACTCCATTGCAGCCCGACAAAGTCGCAAATCGTACGGACCGTTCCAGCGAAATCGGCAATCAGACTTTCATAACGGACGTCCAGAATTTGAAGCGGTAGCTTTTGGCGTACGCAGGCAAACAGATCCATGATGCCGGTATAGAACCGCGCGCATTCCTCCAGTTCCAGAAATTCGAACGTGTCCGGATTCATGATGAAGCTGCGGCGAAAGCAGCTAAGCACCACGTCGCGAGGATCGCGAATGGTGAACAGGATGCGGGCACCTGGAAAGAGCTTTGCGATCAACGGAAGACGCCGTGAATTGAAAGGCCATTTATCGACGAATACCTTTCCTGCCGCAGCACAACCGAATTCGCCGACCTGTTCCCAATACGCGGTTCGCATGCGTGCGAGCTGCGTCTCATCGAGAATCGCGAGCGTCTCCAGCCCCTCCTCGCTCCTCAGAAGCGCTTTCGCTTCTTGTGAAAAACAGTCCTTCTCATCGAAAGCTATGACTTCCTCATTGCTCGCCAGCACGGTTTCGAGAAGCGTGGTTCCCGTGCGCGCAAATCCGAGAATGAAGACGTGACATCGCGGCGCTTCCGGCTGAGAGGGTGGGACAGGTTCTGGGCTCCACGCCGGTGTCCGGTGAAAGTACGTGAGCTGTACCGCAATGTCTGATGAGGAGCGATGCTCCGCAAATCTTCGAGAGTGAATGGCGCGGCGCTTTCGATTCACCTCCGAATAGATTCGAAATGCGAACGGGACATCGCCCTGAACTTCAAATCGATTGCCCAGTTCGCGCAGAACGTCGTTGGCGCGCGGGTCATCGCCGAAGCGGCCGGCTTGCAGCAATTCCAGCAAACGCTGCCGGGCAGAGCCGACGGCATCTTCCCTCAGCTCCTGCACTGCACGGGCGATATGCGCGGTCGGTTGCAAGGGATCGAGCCGATGCACCGCATCCGCATATTCTCTCAGACTTTCCAGGTTTCCTTCCGCGGACGAAATCAGTGCAAGGCTCGCAAGTGCGTTTGCATGCCGGGGATTTAGTTCAACGGCGCGGCGATGGGCGGAGATGGCTGCCTGGCGTTCGCCATTCATCTGAAAGGCGAGGCCGCGCAAATAGTGTGTTTGCGGTATCTCGGGAGCGAGTTCGATGGCCGCACCCAATGCTCTGCTGGCGGCCCTCCACACTCCAAGTTTGAGAAGGCACTCGCCGGCTGCACTATGAAGCAACGGATTGCGCGGCGAATAAGTCAGCGCAGCTTCGAGATCTGCCAGCGCGTCGTAATAGAGGCCCGCATGCCAGAACCAGTTCGCGCGCGCCTGGAAGAGCATCGGATGGCGCAGCCCGCGTTCGAGCGCGGCCTTCGCAAGGTCGTAGACGCGGATTTCGTCGCCAGATTCCGCAGCCGACCGGATATCGGTAATGGTCGCCGAAATGTCGCCGGAAAATACCGCATCGGCCACCGAATGCACCCGAACGCCTATTCCTACTCCGCTCCATCATAGGAGGTGGAATGATCCGGGAAAAGATTCGGAGGCTAAAGTTCTAGCGCTACCGGGACGCGACTGCGGCGAAACAGGTTTGGCCGCGCCGCGTCAGCAGCTCGCAAACCTCCCGCGCCTTGTTTTCCACGAAGGGACCAAAGCGGGCGCGATACAGCACGTGCCCGTCGGCACCCTGGAAGGGGGCAACGATGCGCGCCGCCTGGCCAAGGATGTCGACCGAGCGCCCTGCATACGCCGCAAGTTCCGTCTTCGCTGTGTTTTCATCGCCATAGGCGCCGATCTGAATGGTCCAGTCACCCCCGATCGTCGCACGGGGTGCAGAAACACCCGCTGCCGAAAATGCCTGAGACAGATCGGACCGGCCTGACGGAAGGTCCCGCGGCTTGGGTCGAACCGATCCCAGCGTCACCGGATCAAGTGCCGCCATCACGGTCATGTTGGGCTTGGGCTGCGGGGTCGGGACCGGCCCGCGAAGCAGCAACCCCGCGATGGGATCCGGAGCGGGAGTGACTTTAGGAGCCAGCGCGGAAATAGGAACCTGTTGTGGGCTAAGCGACGCTGTAACGATGGCCGGAGGCGCTTTCGCAATCGCGGCTGCGCTGACAGTGGGAGCCGGCGCCACCGGTCTTGGCGGTTGGGCGTTCGCATCCGCCGCATCATATATCGGGTCGGCCCGCGATTCGGCCGCTTCCTCGTCGTCGCCTGCCACATTGCTGGAAGCCGTACGGGGCAACTGGACTTGTGCGGGCGCGGGTTTGGCTGTGCCGCCGAATTGAAAACCAGCGATCACCGGCTTCGATCGCGTGTTTTCCGCCAGGGTCTGCCAGGGGACGCTCGCACGCGCTACGAGCATCGGATCGCGACCGATCTGGGCAAAAGTATTGTCGAGGAGCTGCATCATCTCGCTGTCGCGGCGGCGCGCGGTAGTTCCGCCCATCACCACGCCGATTACATGCACGCCGTTCCGCACGACAGAGGAAACCAGGTTGAATCCCGACGCTCCCGTGTACCCGGTCTTGATGCCATCGGCACCTTCATACCTGCCGATCAGATTATCGTGCGTGAGATGAGTAATCCCGCGATAGTCGAAAGAGTAGGTCGAAAAATAATGGAAATACTGCGGAAAATCATAGGCGAGATGACGTGCGAGAATGGAGAGATCGCCGGCCGATGTGATCTGGAGAGGATCGGGCAGGCCGGAAGCATTGTGATAGAATGTATGCGTCATCCCGAACGCGCGCGCCTTCGCCGTCATCATTTCGGCAAAGTGACCCTCAGAGCCGCCAACAGCCTCTGCAATGACCACCGCTACGTCATTGGCCGAAAGAACAACGATCGCCTTGATGGCGGTCTCGGCGGAAATGCATGTGCCGGGGCGCAAATTCAGCTTTGTCGGCGCCTGAATGGAGGCGTGTTCGGACGTGCAGAGCGGGGTGTCGAGCGTCATCTGCCCGCTCTTCAATTGTTCGAACAGAAGGTAAAGCGTCATCATCTTGGTGAGAGACGCCGGATGCCGCAGGGCATCTGCATTGCGCGAATAAAGCGGCTTGCCGGTCTCCCCATCGACGATCAGTGCAGCGTCTTTATTGGGGTCTGTAAGCTGGAACGCAGGCCGCCTCGGCTGCCAGCGGCGAATCACCTGTGAATGCCGGGCGGGTTGCCAGTAATGGCGATGGCGGACTGCGGCGCTCGCCGCGCCGCCGCACAAAATTGCAGTCAAACAGGCCGCTGTTAAGACCGAGAGCCAAAGAATCGCCACCCTGAACGTGCCCCTTGCACGCGGCCGTACCAACATTTTCTCTCCGGCTGATTGGTCAAATCCTCGCAACATAAGAGCAAATCGTACCCAATTGTGCAACCCAAATCGGGATTCTACATTGAATCTCCGGTATTTAGGAAAAGTTAATGAACGTCTCCGCCCTTGGAATGCCCCCCGGGTGCGCCCCAGAACCATTCGGAACGGTCAGGGCTTGACAAGCATTTTGTTGCACCGCATATAAGTCATGCTGCATTGCAACAAAGCGCTGGCCGACGCCAGTGCGTCAGGCGAGGAGAATGAATTATGGTCAATGCGAAAATGAAGTCGGGCGAGAAGATCAACGGCACCGAGGCGGTCGAGACCGCGTTCAAGAATGGCTCCGAAGCCTTCAAGACCAATTTCGACAAGATGACCAAAGGCTATGATCGCGTCTTTGGCTACGGCCGCGAGACGATGGAAGCCTATGTGAAGGCGGCCAATGCGGCCGGCAAGGGCGTCGAGACCATCAACAGTGAAATCTATGCCTTTTCGAAGCAGTCTTTCGAAGAGTCGGTTTCGGCGGCGAAGGCGCTGTTCGGCAGCAAATCGGCCCATGAGGCTTTCGAACTGCAGACCGATTTCGTGAAGTCTGCTTTTGAAGCCTATGTCAGCGAGATCACCAAGATCAGCGAAATTGCGTTTTCGACGGCGAAGGACGCGATCAGCCCGATTCAGGGCCGCGTTCAGGCCTGGGCGGAAATCGTAGAGGATGTCCGCGCCGCTTGATTTGCCATGGAACGCGCTCCGTTTTTCCCCCACGGAGCGTGTCGGCAAGAGGCCCGGACCGAAAGGTCCGGGCTTTTTTCATTTTTGCCCGACAATAATCGGCAGGATTAGGCCGTGGGAATCCGGCGCATCCGTCGTATATATTCGGGTGCGCGGTCGCATGCCTGCGTTCGTCAGGGATAAAGGGATTCAATCGGGCTGTATGAGCGATCGGGACCAGCGTGGCAGTTCGGGAAAAGGTGGCACGAATACGGGTGTGGCCACCAAGCCGCGACCCAAGACCAAGCGTCCGAACCTCTACAAGGTGCTTTTGCTCAACGACGATTACACGCCAATGGAATTCGTGGTGCATATCCTCGAGCGCTTCTTCAACAAGGCGCGAGACGAGGCGGTGCAGATCATGCTGCATGTGCATCGCCACGGAGTGGGTATCTGTGGCGTTTTCACTTACGAGATTGCAGAAACAAAAGTTGCCCAGGTGATTGAATTCTCGCGGCGTCATCAACATCCTTTGCAGTGCACGATGGAGAAGGAGTAGACCGCCGATGCCCTCGCTTTCGCGAAGTCTGGAACAGGTTCTCCACCGCGCCATCAAACTCGCAAGCGATCGCCATCACGAATACGCCACGCTCGAGCATCTTTTGCTGGCGCTTCTCGACGATGCGGACGCTGCGCAGGTCATGAAAGCGTGCAATGTGGACCTCGATGCACTGAGGCGGTCCCTGCTCAAATATGTCGATCACGAGCTTTTGACACTCGTCATCGAGGATGGCGAAGACGCGAAACCGACCACCGGATTTCAACGCGTAGTTCAGCGCGCCGTGCTCCACGTGCAGAATTCCGGACGCGACGAGGTTACCGGCGCGAACGTGCTGGTGGCGCTCTTCACGGAACGCGAGAGCCATGCGGTTTTCTTTCTGCAGGAGCAGAACATGACCCGGCTTGATGCCGTGAGCTATATCAGCCACGGAATCGCGAAGCGCCCGGGCATGACCCAGCAAAAATCGGTGCGCGGGTCCGATGACGACGAGGACACCGAAAAGTCATCCAAGCACGGCAACGACGCACTCGAAGCCTATTGCGTTAATCTCAACGAGAAGGCCAGGGCCGGGCGAATTGATCCCCTTATCGGGCGCGACAGCGAAGTCGAACGTACGATCCAGATTCTCTGCCGCCGCCAAAAAAACAATCCGCTCTTCGTCGGCGATCCCGGTGTCGGCAAGACGGCAATCGCCGAGGGACTGGCGCGCAAGATCGTCAAGCACGATGTTCCCGAAGTTCTCCTGTCGAGCACGATCTTTGCACTCGACATGGGGGCGCTTATCGCCGGCACCCGCTATCGGGGAGATTTCGAAGAACGTCTCAAATCCGTCGTGAAGGAACTCGAGAACACGCCCGGTGCCATTCTGTTCATCGACGAAATACACACCGTCATCGGTGCAGGCGCCACGAGCGGTGGCGCAATGGATGCGTCCAATCTCCTCAAGCCGGCGCTGCAGGCGGGAACGCTGCGCTGTATGGGATCGACCACCTACAAGGAATATCGCCAGTATTTCGAGAAGGATCGCGCGCTTGTACGGCGCTTCCAGAAGATCGATGTTGCCGAACCCACGGTTCCGGACACGATCAAGATACTCAAAGGATTGAAGCCGTATTTCGAGGAATATCACAAAGTCCGATACACCTCCGAGGCCATCAAGGCCGCTGTCGAATTGGCGGCCAAATATATCAACGACCGCAAGCTGCCCGACAAGGCGATCGATGTAATCGATGAAGTTGGCGCTTCGCAGATGCTGCTGGCGGAGGGAAAACGCAAGAAGATCATCGGAATTCGCGAGGTCGAGGAAGTCGTCGCCAAGATGGCGCGCATACCGCCAAAATCGGTGTCCAAGACTGATGCGGAGGCATTACGCAGTCTCGAATCCGACCTGCGGCGCGTCGTTTACGGCCAGGATGCAGCCATCCATGCGCTGTCTTCGGCCATCAAGCTCGCCCGGGCCGGCCTGCGCCAGGCCGACAAACCCATCGGCTGTTATTTGTTTTCGGGTCCGACGGGAGTTGGGAAAACCGAAGTTGCGCGCCAACTCGCCAGCATCATGGGCGTGGAGCTTCTCCGTTTCGATATGTCGGAATACATGGAACGCCATACCGTCTCGCGCCTGATCGGGGCGCCGCCGGGCTATGTCGGTTTCGACCAGGGCGGTCTGCTGACCGATGGCGTCGACCAGCATCCGCATTGCGTGCTGCTTCTCGACGAAATCGAGAAGGCCCATCCTGATCTTTTCAATATTCTTCTGCAGGTCATGGATCACGGCAAGCTGACCGACCACAACGGAAAGAAGATCGATTTTCGCAATGTGGTTCTTGTCATGACAACGAATGCCGGCGCTTCAGATGCTGCGCGTGAGGCAATCGGGTTCGGCCGCAGCCGCCGCGAAGGTGACGACGAAGAGGCAATCAAGCGGCTGTTCACGCCGGAGTTCCGCAATCGGCTGGATGCCACGATTCCGTTTGCGCCGCTCGGACGCGATACGATCGACCGCGTTGTGGAGAAATTCGTTCTGGAGCTGGAAGCACAGCTTTCGGATCGAGATGTCACTTTCGACCTGACACCCGAAGCCACACGCTGGCTGGGCGAGAAAGGTTACGATCATCAGTTCGGCGCGCGTCCTCTGGCGCGCATCATTCAGGAACACATCAAAAAGCCGCTGGCGGATGAGATCCTGTTTGGTTCTCTGAAAGGTGGTGGAACTGTGCGGGTCCTTCTCGACCGCGAAAAGGATCAGCTGATTTTCGAATTCATTGCAAGCGACGATGGCAGCCCGCGCGCCCTGCCGCCACCCGGCGATCGCGAACCCAACGAGACGGAAGACGCCTGAGCCGTCGTTCGCCACGGCTGGAAAGACGCAGCCGCGGGAAGTGGCTGCTCTTTCGCCTTGAGCTCGCATAAATTGCTACAGGTGCTCCGCCGCCGGCAGGTGGAATTGACTTGTAAGGCCGATGTCATGTTCAACCGGGGCCGGTGGGAGATGGCCTCTGTCGTTCTCGTGCTGAACCGCCGAACCAGCTTCGCCGGCATGGCTTCCCGGGTGTGGCAGAGCCTGCACGTGCGCCGGGCCGGAATGATGATGTAATAGATACGGCGTGAGCAATTTTCCGGCGTGATGCTTCAGGTCGGCCTTCTTATGGAATTTCACCTTCATATTATCGATGGCCATTTGTGTACCGTATGAGGCCGTTCCATAGGTGCAGCTGTTACCGGGAGAACCATAGCTCACCATTTCGAAAGCAACCGCCGCGATGTTCGAGAAACCCTTCGCCATCTTTCCCGCGAACTTGATCGTATCGGCCTTGTCGTAACTCAGCGAAACGTACATCGATGCTTTCTCGACGAGAGAGCCCTGCTTTTCCGTGTAACTGATGATTTCCCAGATTTGATTGGCGCTCCACGAGGCAGTTGCAACCAGGCTATCAAGGGAGAAAGAGTGCGCGCTTGCGCTTTCCATCAGGCCGTATTGATCGATCCAGCCCAGTGACGCATTCTTGGTTGCACTGGCAACGTTCTGATAGCCCGAATCGCACCAGCCGAGCTGGTATCCCGCTCCTCCGGGCTGCGTCCATGTAGACGCGTTCATATATTCGACATCGCCGAGATAATCAAAACCGCCATACCCGTCATGGGCGCTCATCACGCCGTAGTAACCGCTGAACCCGCCAAAGTTGAGGCCTGTGTTTTTGTGCTTGCCGTCATTCATCAGATGAGCTCCCTCTGTGGCTGCGCATTTTTCCCTGGCAGTACGCAACTAACCATGGACAGCGGCCGGCGACCAGTCTGCCGCCACGTCCATTTTGGTCTAAGTGCCGAAGTGCTCGATCGTCGGCAATGAAAACTGGTGGGTCGAAGCACCCGTGTGGGAGTCGCCTGCAGGCGACGGCTCAGAATGAGGGCTGGCCGGTGTCGAACCTATCGCGGTGCCGTCGAACGAGCCCGGATGCGCGCCGTGATGCGGACCATACGTTACATGGGCGGTTACGGTATGCGACTGACTCTGGGCATGTGAAAGAGAAGCCGGATTGACCGCTTTGCCGCCATCTTTCGGTATATTCCCGTTCCAGGTGACTTTCATGTTGTCGAAAACCATCTCGTTGCCCGTCGTATATCCATACGGTCCATAGGTGCAGGTGTTTCCGTATTGCCCGGTTCCGGAGACGATCTCGACCGCGGCGACGTTCGAGAAATCGCCGGGATGTCCAATCTTTGCAAAATGCAGAGTCTGGGGTGTCTGGCTCAAATAGATCGTATCGGAGGCTTTAAGCGTGAAACCGTGTTTTTTCAGGTAAGTGTAAGTGTTGAATGTAAACGGCTGATTGGTTTCCCATGCCGACGCCGCAATCATGCTCTTGAGTGTGAAGGAAGACTTGGTATCCGCAGTTTCGAAAAGGCCGTAGCTCGTGCTGCCGTTGGTGCCCCAGGTCAGTGCTTCTCCGGCACCGTGAATGGTGTTCTGGTACCCGGTGTCGCACCAGTTCGTCATTTCATTCTGCCAGAAGGTGGCGTTCATGTAGTCGATGTCGCCCCAGTCGAAGCCGCCATATCCCTGGGGAATGCTCGCGTAATATCCGCTGAAGCTGTTGAACTTCAGCGTTTCCGTTTTCTGCCTCGACATAATCCCGGCTCCCTGGTCGCACAAACGAGAATGCGTCTCATTCCTACTAACGCAGGGCACTGAGTTGGTCAAGGATCGGAACGGCGCCGGTATTGCCGACGATCCGATACGGTGGCGCTGTTACACTCTCCAGTTTCTGAAAACCCACGATGGGCGCTGATCAAGCCTTGGCGCAGCGCGCCACTCAGTTACAGCCTGCAGACCGCGCCGTCGGGATGCGGCGCAACACAATACGCCGCATGGCGGTAACCAATCCGAATGTTCGGGTCAGGTGCCGAAATGTTCGACCGGCGGCATCTGGTGGGTCAACGCACCCAAATGCGAGCTGTCTATCGACGACGGAGAATGCGAGTCGGCTTGTGTCTGTGAGTGGGCACCCGCATCGTCATGGCCATTATCATGGGCGCCGTGATGCGGACCGTAAGTCACATGAGCAGTCACAGCATGCAACTGACTATGGTTATGAGACTGATGACCCGGAGAAACAGAACTGTTATTGCCTTTCGGTATCTTCCCGTTCCATTTCACCTTCATATTATCGAATGCCATCTCGTTCCCGGTGGTGTAACCATAGGGACCATAGGTGCAGGTATTTCCATATTGGCCGCTGCCGGAAACGATCTCAACGGCCGCAATGTTCGCGAAATCCCCGTGGTGGCCGATTTTCGCGAAATCGAGAGTCTGCGGGGTCTGGCTCAGATAAATTGTGTCAGTCGCCTTAAGTTGCAGTCCGTGCTTCTTCACGTAATGATACGTATAGAAGGTGAAGGGTTGATCTGTTTCCCATGCAGACGCGGCAATCATGCTCTTCAGCGTGAATGACGTGTACGAGTCCGCGCTGACGAATAGAGCTACGCTGGTGCTGCCGTTTGTGCCCCACGTAACCGCCTCGCCCGGGCCATGGATAACATTCTGGTAACCCGTGTCGCACCAGTTGGTCATTTCATTCTGCCAGAACGTCGCATTCATGAAATCGATATCAGACCAGTTGAAGCCGCCATATCCAGGCGAAACGCTCGCGTAATATCCGCTGAAGCTGTTGAAGTTCAGTGTTTCCGTCGTGTGCTTCGCCATAACCGTTCCCCTGGGAATCCTGGACAAGAATGCGCCTCATTCTCATTGAGGCATGCGCCTGTGGGCCTGGTCAAGGATGGACGCAGGATCAACCTGGCTAAAGATGTCGTCTTATCCGGGCGGCGATGGCCTCCAACTGCCGGATATCCGCCTCGGCACGTCCGTGAAGCTTGAGATCCAGACCCTCGAATCGCGGTACTATGTGGACGTGCAGGTGTGGTACGCTCTGCCCGGCCGCAGGACCGTTTAGCTGGACAAGCATCACGCCTGGACAGCCGAGAGCGGCTTTCACTGCGGCACCGACCCGCTGCGTCGTGAGGATAAGGGCGCCAGCGGCAGCGCTCGAAAGCTCGAAGAGTGTTTCCACCGGCTCTTTGGGAATGACAAGGGTATGTCCGTCGGCCGACGGCATGATGTCCATGAAGGCGAGGGTATCGTCGTTCTCGAAGACCTTCACGCTCGGCAGTTCGCCGCGCAGGATTTTGGCAAAGATATTGCCCGGATCGTACGACATTTTTACTCAGCCTTCTCTTCGGAATGGTGCAAGGGCTGCGAGCTCGATCATCTCTTCAACCACCGCCTCGCGCTCTCCTTCCAGATAGGCTGCCACCGCTTTGCGCAGGCCCGCATGCGCGATGAAATGGACGCTGTGGGTAACGACCGGTGTATAGCCCCGCAACAGTTTGTGATGGCCCTGGGCACCGGCTTCCACTTTTTGCAGTCCGCGAGCAATGGCGAAATCGATGGCCTGATAATAGCAGGTCTCGAAATGAAGGAAGGGGACGAATTCGCTGGCTCCCCAGTTCCTTCCGAACAACACGCCCGCGCCGAGGAAGTTCAGCGCCCCGGCTATCGGATGCCGGCCCCGGTGTGCCAGCACGAGCAGAACGGAATCGCCCATGCTCTCGCCGATTCGGCTGAAGAACTCGCGTGTAAGATAGGGCGTACCCCACTTCTGGCTTCCCGTCTCGACATAAAAATCGAAAAAAGCGTCCCAGTGCGCCTCAGTGATGTCGCGGCCCGAAAGCCACTCGAAAGATATTCCGGAGCCTCGAACTGTTTCGCGTTCTTTGCGCAGGTTTTTGCGCCGCGACGAGGAAAGTTCACTCAGAAAGTCATCGAAGCAGGAATAGCCTCTGTTCTCCCAGTGAAACTGCTGCCCGTTGCGCAGCAGCAGACTCTGCGCAACCGCCTGTGAACACTCCTCTTCGGTGACGAAGGTTAGGTGAAGGGAAGAAGCGTCAAGCCTGTCCACCGCATGACATGCGGTGGACAGAAGTGCTTTTTGGATTTCGATCCGATCGGCACCTGCCGCAACAAGCAAGTGCGGGCCGGTGACGGGTGTGAATGGGATCGATGCCTGCAATTTGGGGTAATACCGGCCGCCCGCGCGCTCGAAAGCATCGGCCCAACCATGATCGAAGACATATTCACCGAGACTGTGATTCTTGAGGTAGAGCGGGAGCAGCCCCTGGATCGTGCCCCCATGTTCGAGAATGAGATGGCACGGCTGCCATCCTGTTTGCGGCGAAGCGGAGCCCGATTCTTCGAGCGCAACAAAGAATTCGTGCCGCGTAAACGGATGGCAGTCAGTCACACTCGCAGGATTGGCGCAGGCGTTCCATACCGCCGCTCCGATCTCCGCGGCAGACCCTGCCAGTCTTGCCGCAAGCGAAGCGCTCGTCACGCGATCTCGAATACAGCCTCTACTTCGGCGGCCACATTCCGTGGAAGCGAGCCTGCGCCGACGGCTGCGCGCGTGTGTCGTCCGGCGTCACCGAAGATCTCGACGATGAGATTGGAAGCTCCGTTCGCAACTTCCGGGTGCTGCGAATAACCCGGGATTGCATTGACGAATACACCGAGCTTCACGCAACGCTTGACGCGGTCGAGGTCTCCATCGAGAGCTGCTTTGAGTTGCGCAATGACATTAAGTGCACAAAGCCGCGCGGCCGCCTGTCCGTCTTCCAGAGTTAACTCGCTGCCGACCGTGCCGACATATTTCAGTCCGTCAGCAGCGGCAGTGACCTGACCGGAAATAAAAACGAGGTTGCCGACCGTGACGAATGGCACATAGCTGGCCACCGGGGCGGGAGCAGAAGGAAGGGAGATTTCCAGTTCTTTCAGCCGTGCGTCGATGCGTCCGCTCATCTATGTCTCTCCTGAAGCCTTGCGACACTTCGCAAATGCGGGAGCAGGCCGCAACAGAAACCCGACCGCGATTGAACGGGTGCCCGGAGGGGGCGGCTGTTCTTGTCGCCCTTGCGAGCAGCTATAAGGGCGAATGTCGCAAGCGATGCATGCCAATGACGGTCCTGCAGCGGAAGGTTTCCGTATGCCGGCGGAGTGGGAGCCGCACACCAGCACATGGATGTGCTGGCCGTGCCGGTTGGATCCCTGGGGAATCGCGGAAAGACTTTCGCGGGCCAGGGGCGCCACGTCGCGCGTCGCGACCGCTGTAGCGCATTTCGAACCCGTCATCCTCGCGGTGCGGCCGGAGGATGTATCTGAGGCCCGGGAAGCCTGTGGACCGGCTGTCGAAATATTCGAGGTGGCTCTCGACGATTCCTGGGCGCGCGATATCGGCCCGAGCTTTCTGCTCGGTCCGGGGCGTGCAGGCGTTGCATGGCGTTTCAACGCATGGGGCGGCAAATACGAACCCTACGCGAACGATCGCGAATTTGCGTCCCGCGTTCTGGGGTGCCGTCGCGCGCGCAGTTTTGCCGCGCCGATCGTATGCGAAGGCGGTGCCATTCATGTGGATGGCAATGGCACCCTGATGACGACGGAGCAGTGTCTGCTCAATCCCAATCGCAATCCGGGCCGTACGCGCGAGCAAATTGAACGCGCGCTCGCATCTCATACCGCCGTCGAACGAATACTCTGGTTGCCGGGGCATTTTTCGGACGAAGAGACGGATGGGCACATTGACAATATTGCCTGCTTTGCTGCGCCGGGTCGCGTGCTGCTGGGCGTGCCGCCGATGAGATCGCATCCGGATTATGAAGCGGTCGCCGCGGCGCGGAGATACCTCGCCGATATGCGGGACGCGCAAGGCCGCAAATTCGATATCGTGGATTTGGTACAGCCCTGCAATATGCGGCTGGACTGGCGCGAGCAGCCACTTGCCGCGAGTTACGTCAATTTCTATCTGGCGAATGGCGGCGTTGTAATGCCCGGCTTCGACGATCCGGCCGATGCAGCCGCTCGAGCGGTACTTGCCGATTGTTTTCCCGATCGCAACGTCGTGCAGGTTGAAGTGCTCGATATCGTCCAGGGCGGTGGCGGCATACACTGCATCACGCAACAGGAGCCCGCATGAGAAGGGTAACATTCGCCGCCACGCAATTCTCCTGTTCTGCCGATCGAAAGGATAACATAGCGAAAGCGAAACAGGCTGTCCGCGCCGCAGCCGCGCAAGGCGCCAACGTCGTGCTCGTCCAGGAATTGTTCGAGAGTCTTTATTTCTGTCAGGATCAGGACGCGACGCATTTCGAACTTGCTGCACCATTCGCCGACAACCCGTTGATTGCGGATATGGCGGAGCTTGGGCGCGAACTTGCTGTGGTGTTGCCAGTGAGTTTTTTCGAGCGCGCCGGCCATGCCTATTTCAATTCGCTTGCCATGCTTGACGCTGATGGCCGCGCATTGGGTCTTTACCGCAAATCCCATATTCCCGCAGGACCCGGATATCAGGAGAAATTCTATTTTTCGCCGGGCGATACCGGCTTTCAGGTCTGGCAGACCCGCTTCGGCAAATTGGGTTGTGCGATCTGCTGGGATCAGTGGTTTCCGGAGGCGGCACGCGCCATGGCACTGTCAGGCGCCGAAGCTTTGTTTTATCCCACGGCCATCGGGTCCGAACCGCCGCCCGCGCCTCCGCTCGACAGCCGCGATCACTGGCGACGCGTCATGCAGGGTCATGCCGCAGCGAACTGCATGCCCCTCATCGCATCAAATCGGATCGGCACCGAATACGGGCAGGGGAGCGAAATCACGTTCTATGGCTCGTCATTTGTTGCGGATCAGACCGGCGCAATCGTTGCGGAACTCGACCGCAAGGATGAGGGGGCAGCGCTCGCGACCTTCGATCTTGATGAAATCGCGCGCGCCCGCGCTTCCTGGGGGCTGTTCAGGGATCGAAGACCCGAGCTTTATGCGACACTGCAAACGCTCGATGGCCGCAACGCGAAATAATCACCTAGTTCATACGTCGGTCAATTCGCCGCCGTGCCACAGCCATGCGGCGCCGCGGACGCCGCTGGAATCACCATGCAGGTTTCGGACGATGCGCGTCGGTGATTCGGGTGTAAAGGCGTAGAACTCGACACGCCGCGGCAATTCCCCGGTCAACGCCGTGATATTGGAAAGACCGCCGCCGAGTACGATTACATCGGGATCGAGAATGTTGACGATGGAGGCGATCGACCGCGCGAAGCGGTCGTAGAAGTCCTCCATCAATTCAGCAGCAACCCGTTCGCCACCGGCCGCCGCCAGCGCAATTTCGGCCGGCTGCATTGCTTTACCCGTGCGCTTCGCGAATTGACGGGCGAGGGCAGGTCCGCTGATCCAGGTTTCGATGCAGCCGCTGCGGCCGCAGTAACATTCGGGGCCGTTCATTTCGTCCGGTCTTGGGGCAGGAAGAGGATTGTGGCCCCACTCTCCGGCGATTAGGTGAGCGCCTTCAATGAGGCGCCCATCAAAACAAACGCCGCCGCCGATTCCGGTACCGGCGATAATTCCAAAGACAACGCGGCCTTCTTTGGCTGCGCCGTCGGTGGCTTCGGAAAGCGCGAAGCAGTTGGCGTCGTTGGCCAGACGAACGGGCCGATCAAGCAATTGGGCCAGATCCTTGTCCAGCGGGTGCCCGATCAGCGCTGTCGAATTTGCGTTCTTGACGAGGCCGGTACGGGCGCTCAGCGTGCCTGGTATGGCAACGCCCAGGCTTCCCCATACCCCAAGCCTCGCTTCCGCGGAAACGACCAGATTATGAATCGCGCGGAGTATGTTCTCGTAGCCGGAAGGCGTGGCCGTGCGTTCGCGCAGGCGGACATGCCCGCCGCCATCAAGCGCGACGATCTCGATTTTGGTGCCGCCCAAATCGATGCCAAGTCGCATCGCTCAGCGTGCCGCGCTGTTGGAGAGGCGCCGCCGAGCCACGTGAAGCGACTGAGCATCGAATCCGTGATCTGCGCAAAACTGTCGCGCCATTTCGTCGTCTGCCAGCAGGAAATCAAGGATGCCGGCGAGGAATTGCGGATCGTCCGCCTGGGCGCGCAAATCGGCAGGGGTAGCGCCGGAAGAGTTCAGAAAGCGGGCAAGTGCATCCGGCGTCTCCGCCAGATAGCCGAGCGCTTTCAGGGCCAGCAATTCAGGGTCCGGGGAAATTCCCATCGTCAAGGGAGCGTTAATACATCCCAACTAAATAAAGAACCGGTGATCGCCCGAGTTCTTAACGGCGCAGCGGCAGCCATAGGGCGCAGTGGGCGGGGGAGTGTCAAGCATGGATGCCAAAATGAAAACGGTCCTTATCGTGGAGGACAATGAGCTGAACATGAAGCTCTTCCACGATCTTCTTGACGCGCATGGCTACAACATCCTGCAGACGAAAGACGGTATGGAAGCGCTCGATATTGCCCGCGAGCACCATCCCGATCTGATCCTCATGGACATACAGCTCCCCGAGGTTTCCGGCCTCGAAGTCACGAAATGGCTTAAGGAAGATGATTCGCTGAAAGCGATACCGGTTGTGGCTGTCACTGCGTTCGCAATGAAGGGTGACGAAGAGGTGATCCGGCAGGGCGGCTGCGAAGCCTATATCTCGAAACCAATTTCGGTGACGAGCTTTCTCGATACAGTGCGCCGCTTTATCGGCTAGATGTCATGACCGCACGGGTGCTTGTCGTCGACGATGTAGCCTCCAACGTCAAGCTGCTTGAGGCCAAGCTCAGCGCCGAATATTTCGAGGTGGTAAGCGCGATCAACGGCGTCGAGGCCCTCGCCAAGATCAAAAGCGATCAGCCGGACATCATACTTCTGGACGTCATGATGCCGGGCATGGACGGTTTCGAGGTCTGCCGCCGGGTGAAGAGCGATCCGACGAGCGCCCATATTCCTGTCGTCATCACAACCGCGCTCGATCAGACGAGCGATCGTGTCGCCGGTCTCAATGCCGGCGCAGATGATTTCCTGACGAAGCCCATTGACGACGCAGCCCTGTTCGCGCGGGTGCGCAGTCTCGTGCGGCTAAAGATGATGACCGACGAATTGCGAATGCGGGAAGCGACAGGCAGCAGCATGGGCCTGCTCGATCCCGCCGAGACATTTTCCGAAGCGTTTCCCACCGGCCGGATACTCTTGATCGAAGACCGCCCCGAAACCGTCAAGACCCTCAGCGGCATTCTGTGTCCCCAAAACCATCTTGTATCTCTCGATGGCTTCGAAGGGGCACTGACGAGTGTCCGCAGCGGCGATTTCGATCTGATCATGGTCAGTCTCGGCCTGCGGGATTACGACGGACTTCGTCTTTGTTCCCAACTGCGTTCTCTGCCCGAGGGACGCAACATTCCCATCCTCGTGGTTGTGAGCGAGGGCGACCGGCGCAAATTACACCAGGCGCTGGAAATGGGCGTTAATGATTACCTGACGCGGCCGGTGGACAGCAACGAACTTATTGCGCGCGTGCGCACCCAGCTGCGCAAGAAACGCTACGCTGATCGACTGAGAGAGAACGTCTATCTATCCGTCGAAATGGCGGTAACCGACCAGCTTACCGGCCTCCACAATCGCCGTTATCTGGCACGTCATCTCGAGACGCTGCTCAAGAGCAATGCGGAGACAGGAAAACGGCTGGCGATTCTGATCATCGATGTCGATTACTTCAAATCGATCAACGATACGTTCGGTCACGATATCGGCGATGACGTGTTGCGCGAGTTCGCCCGTCGTATTTCGGAAAATATTCGCGGTATCGACCTGGCCTGCCGCTATGGGGGGGAGGAATTTGTCGTCGTGATGCCGGAAACGGATCCCAGTCTCGCCTGGACCGTCGCCGAGCGCCTGCGCAAGAGCGTCGAAATCAAGCCCTTCAAGATCAGCGCGCCACAGGGTGAAATCAACGTCACCGTAAGCATCGGCGTAGCGGGTTCGGACGATCCCGGCATCGCGGCGGACGCGCTGCTTCGGCAGGCCGACCAGGCGCTCTACACGGCCAAGCGTGACGGCCGGAACCGCGTCGTCGCCCACGCCGCCTGAAATTCCGCACAAGATCGCGCGCACATTGCTGGTCGCGGAGGAGTTGGTTAATTTCTCCGGCCATTCCCGGAACGTGATTATGGATCGTCCGAAAAAGCAGGAAAGTGCGACGCCTTTTGCCGTGCTTGCCAGTCAGGCAGCGCCGGGAATACGCGCGCATGTGCCCGGCAAACCGGGTGGAAGCGGACGCGGGCCGCAGATCATCAAAGCGACGGAGACGCTGGTCAGCCAGGGGCAGGCGGCGCTCGGAAGCAAAAATTTCGCCGTGGCGAAGATGCGCGCGCGGCAGGCGCTCCAGCAGATCTCGGATTACATGCCGGCACTCCTGCTGCTGCGTCAGGCAGTCCTTGAATCTGATCCAGGAGGCGCCGAACACGAAGAAGCGCTCCGCCGGATTTTACATCACAATTCCAACGATCTCGGTGCCACGACAGAACTCTGCACGCTGCTTTTTAATCGCGGCGAAACAGAAGAGTGCGAACTGCTCGCGCGCAGTTGTCTGCGCTTGATGCCGCTCAATCCTACCATACAGAGCGTAATGGGATTGCTTCTGTCGCAACGCGGACGGCCCGCCGCAGGTGAATTCCATTTCCGGCGCGTGATCGAACTTGGCGGCGTGAATCCGACGGTCGCCAATAATCTGGCTTTCTGCCTTAAGCTTCAGGGCAAAGTCGAGGAAAGCGAGGAATGGTATCGCAAGGCCGTGGAACTGGCGCCCGACGAACCCAACTTCTGGGTCGGCTGGAGCAACCTAGAAGAAGTCCGCCGTAACATACCGCGTGCCTGGGAATTGCTTGGGAAGGCCGAAGAGCGCACGAACGGCCAGAAGGAACTGTCACTCGAGCGTGCGATTCTGCTTGGCCGTGAAGGGCGTACTTTCGAAGCGGTTGCCGAACTCAGCAAGAGCCGCGAAGACGGCAGAAGGCTGCACGTCAACGCGCTGTACGAGCGCGGCCGCCTCTTCGACAAGATGGAGAGATTCGACGACGCCTGGACCGATTTTGTCGAGGCCAACCGCCTTGTGCGCGAAGTTCAGAAGCGGCGCTACAGCGAGGCGGCTGCGAAGGAACTTGTATCGGAATGCCAGCGCTTTTTCCGCCGCGCGCGGATGAAGCTTATTCCGCGCGCAGATATCGATACATCCATGCCGCAACCGATATTCGTTGTCGGCTATCCGCGTTCGGGTACGACGATGGTGGAGCAGACATTGTCGGCTCATCCGCTCATTTCGGCCGGCGACGAATTGACGTTCATTTCCGATCTGACGCGCATTGTGCCGCGATGGCTTGGAAGTCCGAATCCGTTCCCCGGCTGTCTTACCGATCTGTGGATGGGAGACAACCGCCTCGCACCCAATCAGTTTCGCGATTATTACTTACGCCGCTCGCAGGAACTTGGAATATTCGAAGAAGGTGCAAGGTTCTTTACCGACAAGATGCCGCTGAATGAAACGCATCTTGGGCTGATTCATGTTCTTTTCCCGCATGCACGCATCATTCACGTTCGGCGGCATCCGCTGGATATCCTGACTTCCAATTATTCGAACTTCCTGACGCATGGCTTCAACCAGTCATTCGACGTGAAATCGATCGCGCAACATTATGTACTGATCGACGGGCTGGTGGAGCATTACAAGGAACAACTGGATCTCAACTATCTGGAAATCCGCTACGAAGATCTGGTCTCCGACCAGGAAAATCATGTCCGTCGTATGCTGGAATTCGCCGGTGTCGGCTTCGATCCGCGCTGCCTGTCGTTCCACGAAAACCAGCGCTACGCCCGAACGGCCAGCTATGCGCAGGTAACCGAAAAGCTCTACGATAAATCGATCTATCGTTACCGGCACTACCGCAAACATCTGGATCAGGCTGTTGCCATTTTGCGGCCTGCGCTCAATCGCCTGGGCTATCCAAGCGATTGAACAGACCCAGCGTTAAATCTCGATTTCGCACCAGACAGGGACGTGATCCGATGGTTTCTCGCGGCCGCGCACCTGCTTGTCGATACCGCAGGATCTGAGCCGGTCTGCGGCCTGCGGCGAGAGCAGCATGTGATCGATTCGAATGCCGCGGTCTTTCTGCCAGCAACCGGCCTGATAATCCCAGAAGGTGTACTGATGCGTCTCGGAATGACACGCGCGGAACGCATCGGAATAACCGAGATATTCAATGCGGCGAAGCGCGGCGCGCGATTCCGGCTGGAAAAGCGCGTCCATTTCCCATGCCCGGGGATCGTAGCAATCATCCGGCGTGGGAATGACGTTGATGTCGCCCATCAGAACGACCGGCTCCTCGAAACGCCGTAAATCCTGCGCATGGGCGGCAAGTCGTTCGAGCCAGGCGAGTTTATAGCGATATTTGTCGGTGCCGATCGGATTGCCGTTTGGTGCATAGATGGATGCGACGCGCACCGTGCCCGCTGCGCCGGAGACCACAGCTTCGATGTAACGCGCATGATCGTCGCCATCGCCGCCGGGTAATCGTGGTGACACGTCTTCCAGCGGCCGCCTGGACAGAATCGCAACGCCATTGTAGGATTTCTGTCCGTGTACGGCGCAATTATAGCCGAGGTCTTCGAAGTAGGACCGTGGAAAAGCGTCGTCGGTTGTCTTGATTTCCTGGAGGCAGACGACATCGGGCGCGGCTTCTTTCAGCCAGTCACCGGCCGCCTCAAGCCGCGCCTTTACCGAATTGACGTTCCATGTCGCGAGCTTCATTTCCAGGTCGGCGCCTCGAAGGAAGTTTTGGGTGTTGTGCATCGTTCTACATGTCGCGGGGTGAGCGACATACGCAGGACGTCTTCAGTCCAGCACTCATCGAATACGGAACAATAGCAGATATTGATTGAGAGTGCGGGGCTCAGTCTCGCATGATTCAATCGCTCCCAGACAAGATCCTCGCCTGCGGCCTGGAAGAGTGTGATGAAACTGATCGTTTCACCGGCGCGAAGCACGCGTCCGGTGACCAAATCTCTCCAGAGACGATCACGGCCAGGATCCGGCTTATAGCCGCAACATGCCTGCAGGAAATCCGCCGCGGTGCGTTGCGCTTTTCCGTTCCACTTCAATTCGGCAGTTTCGAGTTTCGCAGGTCCCACGCCATTGTTGGCAATCCGCATTTCGATCGTGTTGTCGTTGGGGCCTTCGGAATTGCCGGTCCCGTACCCAAGATACGGCCAGGAGTTGGCTTCGACGAGGCGTGAATTTGCCTCTGCCATCTTCTCAAGCGTCTCACTGTGGACGACGGCGACGATGAGCGAAGAAACAGAGACAAGCAGAATGCAGACGGCAATGGTGATATCAAACCATTTGTGGCCGCTCGGCGGCGGCTCCGCGTGGTGTCCGGTTTCGGGATTCACGGGGCCTTCAGACGGAAAAGCTCGTCCCGCAGCCGCAGGACGAAGTGGCGTTGGGATTGTTCACTTTGAACGCCGCTCCGATAAGGTCGTCGACGAAGTCGATTTCGGCGCCTTTGAGAAAGTCGAGCGACACCGGATCGACCAAGACGACGGCACCATCGCGCTCGATGACAAGGTCATCCTCAAGTCTGTCGGTTTCGAGGACAAAATTGTACTGAAAGCCGGAACAGCCCCCGCCCGTTACTGCGACGCGCAACATGGCGCATGCGGGCTCGGCGCGCAGAATTTCCACGATACGTTTTGCGGCCCGGACCGAGACGGTGACGGAAGCGGCAGTTTCGGCGATCATCGGCATTTCCAGAACATTGTCTTTGGGCTTATTTAGTCTGCCGAGACGCCGGAACAAAGCCCGTGAACATCGCCCCGGTACCCGCCGGCCATCTTTTGCCGCCGATTTTCGTACCCCCAGCTGCCAGAGCGCCTTTTGCGTGCCGGCCAGAGACCAGCCGCGGCCGGCTTTATGCCGAGGCTGAGAGTGCGACCAGAAGCTGCTATCAGCGCGATCGGGACAGGATCATCCATTCGACGGCCTTTCGGCGGCTTAAGCATAAGACCCAAGTCTTCGTGCAGCACGAGGGCGACTATTACCGCACGCGGCTGACGCATTCGTTGGAGGTCGCTCAGATCGCACGTTCTATGGCTCGATTGCTGGCTGTGGACGAAGATCTCGCCGAAGCCCTGAGCCTCGCCCATGACCTCGGCCACACCCCGTTCGGGCATGCCGGCGAAGAGGCCCTCAACAGGGCGGCGCTGCGCATCGGTGGCTTCGATCATAACGCCCACGCACTTCGTCTGGTGACCAAACTCGAGCACCGCTATGCGGCATTCGATGGTCTCAACCTCACCTGGGAGACGCTCGAAGGGTTGGTCAAGCATAATGGCCCCCTGCAGCAGACAGAGGCGGGCCCTCCCGGTCCGATTGTCGAGTTCGATCGGACGTGGCCGCTGGATCTGAATTCATGGCCCGGCGCCGAAGCCCAGATTGCCGCGCTCGCCGACGACATCGCCTACGTCAATCACGATATCGACGATGCGCTGCGGGCAGGACTTTTTTCTGTGGATGATCTTGTCGGCGCGCCCCTGGCCGGCGCCATGGCAATGGCCGTGATCGATCGCTACGGCGATTTGGAACTCGGCCGGTTCATAGGCGAAATTGTGCACCGGCTGATGACATGCCTGATAGACGACGTACTCGCCGAGTCGCGCAGGCGCTTGGCAGACGCCGACCCGCAGTCGGCAGCTGCCGTGCGTTTGCTCGCATGCGGGATTATTGGATTGTCGGCGGAAATGTCGGAGAAACTGGCGGAACTGAAGGATTTCCTCTTCGCCCATATGTACCGCCATCCCCGTGTGACGGAGTCGATGGACGTCGCCAAGCGCATTGTGACTGAATTATTCGGAGCCCTCATCGACAATCCGCGCCTGCTGCCGCCGGATTGGAACGCCGCAATTTCCAGGGCAAATGATTCGAATGCTGCACGGTTGGTAAGCGATTATATCGCAGGGATGACCGACCGTTTTGCCATTCTCGAGCACCAGCGCATCTTCGGCGGCGACGTCGATCTCCGCTTCAGCCAGCCGTGATTCGTGCGGGCGGCAGTGATAGATTCGCATGGATTCAGATTCGGATACACAAATGGCAAATCTCGATCGGGGCGCTTACGACGCAGACAAGCTCCACGATTTTGAAACCGACGAGATGGATGACGACAACGAGAAGTCGCGATTGCCTCTGCTGGTTCTGATCGCTCTGGTGGTGCTGGCGGCCTTCGGTGGCGTCGTGTGGCTGGCCTACACCCAGGGCGTTGAGAGAGGGCGCGCCGACGTGCCGCGTATTGCTATGACGCAGCCGGCGCCCAAGGCGCAGAGAGTTGCGGCATCGCCCTATGCCGGACTGAATATTTACCAGCCTTCGACTGCAACGCCGTCGGACGTGCAGACGACAGGCGCGGTCCCGCCGCCGCCAAAGCCGCTCGCCGCGACGCATGCCGCAAATACGCCGCCTCCGCTGCGTCCGTCAGCTACCACCCCGCAAGAGCCACCCCTTCCGGCTCCCACGGTTCTCAATTCACAGCATGCTCGTCAGGACATTCCGAGACAGACCGTGGAGCAGAAGCCGGCGTCGGTTCCACCCAGAGCGAAAGCGCAACCGGCACCGGTTTCCCATGCGGAACGACCTGTTTCGCATGAGGAAAAAGCCGCAGCGCCTGAAGATACGGACAAGGCGCCACCACCTGCTGTTGAAAAAGGCATTCTACTGCAGATCGGCTCCTACAAGTCCGATGCGGAAGCCATGCGTTCCTGGGCGGCGTTCAAATCGCGACACGCGGTTGCTGCCTCCTATCGGCCCGATATCCAGAAGGTCGATCTCGGCGCAAAAGGGATCTGGTACAGGCTGCGGCTGGGCGCGCTCGCGGACAAAAAATCGGCAATCTCACTCTGTGGCAAGCTTAAGGCCCAGGGCGCTGCCTGTCTCCTCGCCAGATAGGTCCCGACACAAATCCCAAGATGCGCAAGCGTGTGATATTTGGCTGTCTGGGAACGGAACTGAGTTCCGGCGAACGGCAATTCTTTCGGGATGTACAACCCTGGGGTTTCATTCTCTTCAGCCGAAACATCGCCGACCGCGATCAGGTACGAAAACTTACTGCGTCACTTCGCGACTGCCTGGGTGACGGCGAGGCGCCGGTCCTTATCGATCAGGAAGGTGGTGCAGTGGCACGCCTTGGGCCGCCGCATTGGCACGCCCGGCCCGGCGCAGCACGTTTCGGCAAATTATACGAAATCCTGCCTGAAAGCGCACGAGAAGCGGTGTATCTCAACGCGCGCCTCATTGCCAGTGATCTCTCGGAGCTGGGCATAAATGTCAATTGCACACCGGTGCTCGATCTGCCGGTTGCCGGTGCAGATCCGGTTATTGGCGATCGCGCATTTTCAAAGGAGCCCGCGGTTGTTATCGATCTCGGACGGGCGGTGATTGAAGGCATGCTGGATGGCGCTGTCCTGCCAGTCATGAAACATGTACCTGGCCACGGCCGCGCCATGTCGGACTCGCACAAGGCGCTTCCGCATGTCACGACACGTCTCGAAGAGATGAGTTCAACCGACTTTGTGACGTTCCGGAGCCTTAATCACTGCCCGCTGGCAATGACCGCCCATGTGGTGTTCGAGGACATTGATCCGCAACGTCCGGCAACGACCAGCCCAAAAGTAATACGTGATGTCATTCGGGGTGAAATTGGTTTTGAGGGCGTACTTGTCAGCGATGATCTTTCGATGAATGCGCTCAAGGGGCCGTTATCTGTCCGGACGAAAGCCGCCCTCTTCGCGGGCTGCGATATCGTTCTTCACTGCAATGGCAGCATGGTCGAAATGCAGGATGTTGCAAGGGAAGCCAAACCGCTGCAGGAGCAATGGTTGAAGCGCTGCATCGCTGCTTTGTCCTGTCTCGCGCCTCCGGAACCTCTTGATCCGGAAGCCGGCGAGGTGCGGCTGGCCCAACTGCTTGGAGAAGCAGCGTGAGCGAACCGATGGACACATCCGAAGATTTCACCTCGGCGGTGCGAACCGAGGACCGGTTGGTTGTTGCCGTGGACGGGTTTGAGGGTCCACTCGACCTGTTACTTACGCTTGCCCGGAATCAAAAGGTCGATCTCACGCGAATCTCGGTTCTCGAACTGGCCGAACAATATCTGGAATTCGTCGAACTGGTCCGCCGCCGCAATCTCGAACTGGCCGCCGATTATCTCGTCATGGCGGCGTGGCTGGCGTATTTGAAATCGCGCCTGTTGCTTCCGCAAAGCGAGGTTGCCGGGGGCGAACCGACTGCCAATGAAATGGCGTCGTTGCTGCGATGGCGATTGCAGCGCCTGCATGCAATGCGCGAAACTGCAACGCGATTGATGGCGCGTGACCGGCTGGGCCGGGAGATATTTATCCGTGGCATGCCCGAGCCTGTAAACGTTGTGAAGCTGCCGGAGCATGCGGACAAGCTTTATGATCTGCTGACGGCCTATGCCACGCAGCGCCTGAAGCGGGACGGCTTGCGCAATTACAAGCCGGTGCACGCGCCGGTGCTCCTGATCGAGGAAGCCCGCGAGAGACTGGAACGCCTGCTGGGCGGTATCAGATCGTGGAGCGGGCTTTCGCGATTTTTGCCGCCCGAATGGTCCGGCGGCGCACGGCGTCGCTCCGGCATGGCCAGCACGCTTCTTGCGAGTCTGGAACTTACGCGAGACGGGAAACTCGAAATGCGGCAGCTTACCCCATACAGTGAAATCTATATCCGCGACCGTGCCGCGTCGCAGTCGGCAGAGGGGGCGAATGAACAAGGTGATGCGATTGTCTGAAATCGTAGCAGAGACTGAAGTAGAGCCGGCTGTTGAGACGTCCGAAATTAATGTCGAGGCGGAGGTCATAAATCCCGAGCATCTGCGCATGCTGGAAGCAATTCTCTTTGCTGCGGCCGCGCCGCTCGACGAGAAAAGCCTGGAGTCGTCTTTGCCGCGGGGAGCGGCGTTGCCACTGCTCTTGGCTGAGCTTCAACAGGCCTATGAGCCTCGCGGCGTGAACCTCGTCCGCATAGCGGAAAAATGGCAGTTCCGAACTGCGCCGGACCTCGGATTCCTGTTGCGCCGCGAACAAACGGAACAGAAACGCCTGTCGCGCGCCGGTATCGAGACGCTTGCGATCATTGCCTATCATCAGCCGGTGACACGCGCGGAAATCGAGGATATTCGCGGCGTCGCATTATCGAAAGGTACCGTCGACACGCTGATGGAAATTGGCTGGGTACGAATTCGCGGCCGCAAACGCACCCCGGGCAGGCCGGTAACCTATGGTACTACGGAGGAATTCCTCGTTCATTTCGGCCTCGAAAACGTCAACCACTTGCCCGGCGTCGACGAGTTGAAAGCGGCCGGCTTTCTCGATGCCGTTCCCCCCGCAGGTTTCGACGTGCCCAGCCCGAGCGCTGAACTCGCCGCCGACGAGGATCCTTACGACAGCGAGGAAGCAGCTCCGGCAACAGGCGGACCCGACCCACTCGAATAGGGATTCTGCCGTAATATTTGGCTGGGCATCTTATCGCGTTTCTCCTGCCTGCAATTACGGATCAAGAATTGATACATCAAGCGTGCTGATGTGTTCTGGATCCGCCACCGCGCTTATCTTGACGATTCTGCCGTTCGTGATCGAAAGCCGGACAAGCAGGAAAATCGCTTCTCCGCGCAGCACGGCGAGACCCGCTGTGCCGTCGATGAGTGCGGGCCGGGCTGCTTTTGCTCGACCCCTGAATATCTGAGCAACATCGGACGCACCGTGGAGTTCGGCCGGAGAACCGAGTTGCACCGCGGCTTTGTCGGCCTGGAACACGACTTGGGGATCAAGTACCGCAAGCAGCGCTTCCAGATTTCCACTGCGCGAGGCATCAATAAACGCATCCACGACGGCTTTCTGCGGGCCAAATTCCTTCGACATATCGATAGATGCCCCACGGACGCGGCGGCGCGCGCGACTGGCGAGTTGCCGCGTGGCGGGATTGGACCGTCCGACAATGGGCGCAATCTCATCAAACGGCACGCCGAACATGTCATGCAATACGAAGGCTATGCGTTCGGCGGGTTCCAGCGTCTCAAGAACGAGTAACACCGCCATGCTGACGGAGTCGGAAAACAGCGTATCCTCTTCTGCGCCGGCACTTATGGGTTCCGGAATCTCGGGTGTTATCGGCTCCTCGCGTCGCGACCGACGGCTGCGCAACATGTCAAGGCAGACGCGCGCAACGACAGTTCTCAGCCACGCGCCGAGATTTTGGATTCCGCAGTCTTCGGTACGGCTGAGCCGAAGCCACGTTTCCTGGACCGCATCGTCTGCCTCGCTGCCAGAGCCGAGCATACGATAGGCTACAGACCGCAGAAGCGGTCGCCGGGCCTCGAACTGCTCCGCGAGGAATTTCTGTCCGTTCACCGTCACATTTTGCTCCTCCCGTCCGTCATCATTGTGACGAACGCGGACCGGACGATGTGACAGCATTCCCCCGGTCCGTGCCCGAAATCAACAAATCCGCAAAGGAGTGACCCTATGCACGCGCGAATGAAGAACCCCGTGATGCTGTTTCCGGAAGCGATGCAGGCGTTGCTGACGCTGGGTGCCGAACGCGGCGGGCTGGCCGCCGGTACCACCAACCTCGTGCACCTGAGAGCAAGCCAGATCAACGGCTGCGGCGTATGTGTGGAGGGCCACGCGCGCATGATGAAGAAAGGCGGGGAATCCGATGAACGCATTTTCGCCGTCGCAGCCTGGCATGATGCCCCATATTTCAATGACGCCGAGCGTGCGGCGCTCGCGCTCACCGAAGCCGTGACACGCCTCAGCGACCGCTCCGACCCCGTGCCGGATGAAATCTGGAACGAGGCCACCCGGCATTATGACGAAAATGCACTCGCCGCTCTGGTTATTCAGATTGCCGTTATCAACGCGTTCAATCGCCTGAACGCGGCGACGCGACAGGTCGCCGGCACCTGGAAGCCATGAGTAACAATCATTGAACTCTCGATTCCGGCGGCTGCGAAGGCCGCCGGAATGTACTATTTGTCGAGACTGACGAGGATCGCTTCACCTTTTTCGAGTTTGAGAGCGAGCCTGCCGTCACGAAGCGCTTGTGCATCATTGCCGAACACTTCGGCGCGCCAGCCATGCAGTGCCGCAACATCGTCGTCGTCGCGCGCAGCGATTCGTTCGATGTCCTCCGAATCCGCGATCAGCCGGGCTGCCACGCCTGCGGCCTCGGCGCGTTGACGCAGCAGGGTCTTGAGCAGATCGACGGCGGACGGCGACGGATCCTTTTTGCGCCGCGGGCGTTCCGGTTCGATTCCGGCAGGCACCTCGGCCGAGCGGCCTTTGGTAATTTCTTCGAGCAGCGCCTTGCCCATCCGCGATGCCGCGAAGCCTTTTGGAATGGATCGGATGTGTTCAAGCGCCTGCGCGTCTTCCGGCGGGTGGGCGGCAATCTCCAGCAGCACCTCGTCTTTCAGGATCCGGCTGCGCGGGGTATCGCGCGTCTGCGCCTCGCGTTCGCGCCAGGCAGCGATGGTGGCCAGGATAGCGAGAAATCGTTTGTTGGTTGTACGGGGCTTGAGACGTTTCCAGGCTGATGCCGGTTCGAGGCGGTACAGCGACGGCTGCTGCAAGGCCGTAATTTCTTCCTGCACCCATCCGGCGCGCCCCGTCCGTTCAAGCTGGTGCGCAAGCGCTTCATAGACCACCCGCAGATGCGTCACATCGGCGAGGGCATATTCGAGTTGCCGCTTGGTCAGGGGGCGCCGGCTCCAATCGGTGAAACGCGCCGATTTGTCGATCTCGGCATGGGCCAGGCGACGCGCGAGCGTTTCGTACGACGCAGACTCGCCGAACCCGCAAACCATTGCAGCGATCTGGGTATCGAACAGCGGGTCGGGGATCACATTGCCCTGAATGCAGAAAATTTCGATGTCCTGTCGCGCGGCGTGCAGCACTTTGAGAACGGGTGCCTTCAGCAAGCGATAAACCGGTGCAAGGTCGATGCCGTCGGCCAGCGGATCGATGATGGCCTCGATGCCCGGCGCCGCGACCTGCATGAGGCAAAGCTTCGGCCAATAAGTCTGGTCGCGCATGAATTCGGTGTCGAGCGCGACGTAAGGCGCCCGCTCGAGTTCGGCGACAAGGCTTTCGAGCGCCTCGTTCGTATCGATGATGCTCATGCAAAACTCATAGCGGATTCGATCCGTTTGCATCCGTTCGCAAGCGAAATCGTTGCCCGGTGCGGCGCCTTGCCGCTACCGCCGGGCCGCCTTGACCCCATGGGCTATTCCCCGCCACATACGCCGCTTTTTTCCGACCGAGCCCGACATGCATCCTTACCGGACCCATCATTGCGGCTCGCTGCGACGCGACGATGTCGGCGCCCAGGTAAGACTTTCCGGCTGGGTCAACCGGCGCCGCGATCTTGGCGGGCTTATATTTCTCGATCTGCGCGACCATTACGGCATCACGCAGTGCGTCATCGAACCGGACGCGCCGGCATTTCGGGACGTCGACAAAGCACGGTCCGAATGGGTTGTCACCGTCACGGGTCCGGTAGTCGCGAGAACGCCGGAAACCATCAACCGCGAGATGCCGACCGGCGAAGTCGAGATCCGCATCGAGGCCATTCAAATCCAGTCCGTGGCCCAGGAATTGCCGTTCCCGGTTTTCAGCGATCAGGAATATCCGGAGGACACACGTCTCAGATTCCGGTTTCTCGATTTGCGCCGCGAGCGGCTTCACCGAAACATCACGCTGCGTTCGAAAGTAATTCAGTCGATCCGCCGGCGGATGGTCGAACAGGGGTTCACCGAATTCCAGACGCCAATCCTTACGGCCTCGTCGCCAGAAGGCGCACGGGACTTCCTCGTTCCTTCGCGTCTGCACGCCGGCAAATTTTATGCGCTGCCGCAGGCGCCGCAGCAGTTCAAGCAACTCATCATGGTCGCCGGCTTCGACCGCTACTTCCAGATCGCGCCGTGTTTCCGCGACGAAGATGCGCGCGCGGATCGCAGCCCGGGTGAATTTTACCAGCTCGATCTGGAAATGAGCTTCGTTACCCAGGAAGACGTGTTTGCAGCGGTCGAGCCTGTGCTTGCAGGCGTGTTTGAAGAGTTCGCGGAAGGCCGGCTTGTATCGCCGGCGCCGTTCCGGCGGATTTCCTACGACGAAGCGCTGCTCAAATATGGCTCCGATAAGCCCGATCTGCGCAATCCTCTTCAGATCGCCGACGTGACGGATTTATTTGCGCGACCCGATATCGAATTCCGGGCATTCAAAGACAAGACGGTGCGAGCCGTTCCTGCGCCGGGCGCCGGTCTGCGGCCGCGTTCTTATTTTGACAAGCTGGCCGATTGGTCACGCTCCGAACTCGGGGCGGGTGGCCTGGGATACATTGTCTTTGATGAAGATAATGGGAAGCTGACCGGGAAAGGGCCGATCGCCAAATTCGTGCCAGCGGAAGCCCTGGCGGAATTGGCGCGTCGCGCCGGCGTGAAAGCCGGAGATGCGCTGTTCTTTGCTGCGGATAAGCCGGAACGCGCTGCCCTGCTGGCCGGCGCTGTGCGCACGCGGGTCGGTCGCGATTTCGGCTTGATCGCCGAAGGCCGGTTTGAGTTCTGCTGGGTCGTCGATTTCCCGATGTATGAGTGGAATGAAGAACTCGGCCAGATCGATTTCTCACACAATCCGTTTTCGATGCCGAATTTCGATCGGGCGAAGTTTCTGGCTCTGGATCCGCAGGATCGGGAGACGATCCTTGGCATGAAGGCGTTCCAGTACGACATCGTCTGCAACGGTATCGAGCTGTCGTCCGGCGCGATCCGAAATCACGATCCCGATGTCATGCTCAAGGCGTTTGAGATTGCCGGTTACAGCCGGGCGGAGACCGAAGCGCGTTTCTCGGGGATGTTGAATGCGTTCCGTTACGGAGCGCCCCCGCATGGCGGTACGGCGCCCGGCATCGATCGTATCGTCATGCTCATCGCAGGCGAGGAAAATCTGCGCGAAGTCACCATGTTCCCCATGAACCAGCAGGCGCAGGACCTGATGATGGGAGCGCCATCGGAGGTCTCCGAAAAGCAGCTGCGCGAACTGAACATCCGGATGGCACCGCCGGAGAAAACCTAGGGCGCCGTCCTGCGGCCCGGAATTCCGAAAAGCGGGTGGGATGAACGTATTCGCCATGGCGTTTAAGACGATCTTTAACGGTCGGCAGCTAGTTTCCACACGAGAATCATGTGGGGGCGCGGATGCTGCGCAATTTCCGGAATTCAGTCCTGCTTTCGGCGGCGGCGCTTGCCGCAAGCAGCTTCTCCGCTGCTGCAAATGTCACAATATCGAATGCGCCGACCCAGAATATGAGCTGTGCTGGAGGCGTATGTGTCCCGACCGGTGCGACGGCCGTCCTCAATGTGACGGATCTCGAAAACCTGCTCGCCTCCGGAAACGTCAAAATCACCACGACCGGGACCGGCATCCAGGCCACCGACATAAGGCTGGGCGCAAAGCTCGACTGGTCGAGTTCCAATACGCTGTCGCTCAATGCGTACAAATCTGTTTCGGTCGACAAGCCGGTATCCGTGAAAGGCAATGGCGGGTTTGCCGTGAATACTAACGACGGCGGAAGCAAGGGGGAGTTTACCTTTGCCGCCGGTAGTCATCTGACGTTTGCGAACATGTCGAGTCCGCTCGCGATCAACGGGGTGAGTTATTCGCTTGTGCCAAATTTGGCTTTGCTTGCAACGGCGGTCGCTGCCAACCCTGCCGGGGCGTTCGCACTCGCCAACAACTACGATGCAGGCAAGGACGGTACCTATGCGGCGCCTCCAGTCTCCACAGTATTTACCGGTGAGTTCACCGGGCTCGGCAACTCGATCACCAATCTCACCATCAATGATCCGGTGCAAGACGCCTATGTAGGTTTGTTTGCTCAAACTTCCGGCAATGCATCCCTGTCGAACATAAGGTTTGCAAATGCGAACGTAACTGGCGCAGCCGGCACTGCGGGTGGTTCGTCGACAGAATATATCGGCATACTCGTCGGCTTTCTGGATGGCGGAACGATATCAAATGCGTTCACTGCAGGCACAACGAGCGGCGGAAGTTACGTGGCGGTGGGTGGCCTGGCAGGTGTAACATTCGGCACGATCACGGAGTCGGGATCAGCCGCAATCGTATCAAATGGGTATCAGGGTGCAGCAGGAGGCCTGATTGGCATCACGGCTGGAGCCGTTACAAGGTCATTTGCTACAGGAAACGTCTCTGGAAGTACATTCGTTGGTGGACTGGTGGGTCTGGACTCGCCCCGTTTCACAGTCGACGGTTCGTTTGCAAGCGGGACGGTAACGGGCATCGACACCGAAACATATGCCGGCGGTTTGATCGGGATGATCCAGGGAACAGTTTCGAGATCGTTCGCGACGGGTACGGTAAATTGTGAATTCATCTGTGGCGGACTCGCTGGAATGAATGGCGGCGGTACAGGCGTGTCCACCATTTCTCAGTCTTTCGCGACGGGCAATGTTTCGGCCGGTTCGGGTGGAGCAGGGGGGCTTGTCGGTACCAATTTGTCCAGCGTGATTACTGACTCCTATGCCCTCGGCGTCACTTCTGGAACGGGGGCCGGCGGGCTTGCTGCCAGTAACGAGATCAGTGGTGACACCATTGGAATCTCGCATTCTTATTCTGCAGGCGTTGTGACGGGCACGGAGTATGCGGGAGGATTGATCGCTGTTGATGACTTCGCAGGCAGCCTGAAACGGACTTACTGGAATACAACGACCAGCGGCATAATCGACAAGTCACAGGGTGCAGGCAATTTGCCGAACGATCCAGGCATCAAAGGTCTGAGCAATACGAAATTCACCGCTGGTCTGCCAAAAGGCTTCAATCCTCGTATCTGGGCCGAAAGTCCCGATATGAACTCGGGGCTCCCTTACCTTATCGCCAATCAGCCGCCGAAATAGGTTGCGCGCGGCGCTGCCATTGCCCATATCGGCTGCTCGGGGCAGCGGCGAATCTTAAACCTGTGACACAGACCGACATCCCACTTTTGGACGAAGCCTTTCCGTCGCGGGCCAGCGAAAGCTTGCAAACTCGCGGCGTTGCAGATGGGCGCGCGTCGGCGGCGCCGTCGATTGTGTCCGTTCGGAATCTCGCCAAAACCTATGGTTCCGGCCTTCAGGCGCTCAAGCCCATCGATCTGGATATCCACAAGGGCGAGATTTTCGCGCTGCTGGGTCCCAACGGTGCGGGCAAGACAACCCTGATCAGCATCATCTGCGGGATCGTCACGCCGACTGCCGGACAGATTCAGGCCGATGGTCATGACATCCTGCGCGATTATCGCGCTGCCCGGATGAAAATCGGGCTTGTGCCGCAGGAGCTGACCACCGACAGGTTCGAAACGGTCTGGCAGACGGTCACGTTCAGCCGGGGCCTGTTCGCGCGTTCGCCGGATCCCGCTTATGTCGAGAGCGTCCTGCGTGACCTTTCGCTCTGGGACAAACGCAAATCTTCGATTCAGACGCTGTCCGGCGGCATGAAGCGGCGGGTGATGATCGCCAAGGCTCTCAGTCACCAGCCCAAGATTCTGTTTCTCGACGAGCCGACGGCCGGCGTCGATGTGGAATTGCGCCGCGACATGTGGGCCCTGGTGCGCCGCCTGCGCGAGGGCGGCGTGACAATCATCCTGACCACGCATTACATCGACGAAGCCGAGGAAATGGCGGACCGCATCGGTGTCATCAACAAGGGCGAGCTCATCCTTGTCGAAGACAAGACGACGCTGATGAAGAAGCTCGGCAGCAAGAAGCTCACGCTGGTGCTGCAGGAGCCGATGAAAGCCGTTCCCGAGGCGCTCGCGGACTGGCCGGTGGTACTTCAGTCCGGTGGCAACGAACTCGTATACACCTTCGACATCAATGCCGATCACACGGGCGTTCCCTCTCTGCTCCGAAAGCTCACCGATCTCGGCATCGGATTCCGCGATCTCGCCACACGGCAAAGTTCGCTCGAGGACATCTTTGTAAGCCTGGTCAGCGAACGGGCAGGGCAGTCATGAACCCGCCAGCTTTCAACAGCTATGGCGTTTTCGCCATTTACCGCTTCGAAATGGCGCGCGCATTCCGCACCATCTGGCAGAGCCTTGTCACTCCGGTCATCACCACGTCGCTCTATTTCATCGTTTTCGGGACGGCGATCGGCTCGCGCATGACCCATGTGGGCGGGGTGCCGTACGGCGCCTTCATCGTGCCAGGTCTCATCCTGCTTTCGCTCTTCCAGCAGAGCATTTTCAACGGCGCCTTCGGCATCTACATGCCGCGCTTTATCGGCACGATCTATGAACTGCTCTCGGCACCGGTCTCGCCGCTGGAGATCGTGCTGGCCTATGTCGGCGCCGCAGCCACGAAATCGATCGTATTGGGTCTTGTGATCCTCGCTACGGCCACGCTGTTTGTCCCCGTCTATGTGTTGCATCCCTTCTGGATGATCGCTTTTCTGGTGTTGACGTCCGTCACTTTCAGCCTTGTCGGCTTCATCCTCGGCATCTGGTCGAAGAGTTTCGAGCAGATGCAAGCCGTGCCCATGCTGATCGTGACGCCGCTGACCTTTCTCGGTGGATCGTTCTATTCGATCGAAATGCTGCCGCCGGCCTGGCGGACCGTGGCTTACTTCAATCCGGTCGTTTATCTGATCAGCGGTTTCCGCTGGAGTTTCTACGGCACGGCCGATGTTCGGGTTGGCCTGAGCCTTGGCGCCACGCTCGTGCTGCTCCTGGCCTGCCTCGGCGTCGTCAGCTGGATGTTCAAGACCGGCTATCGTCTGAAGAGTTAGACCGACAACAGACGTCGGCTTTCTGCGGGTGATGAACAGCGGCGAAGCCCTCCATATCCTTCACATCTCGGTGGCTTAGCCGGTTTGCCTTGGCGCCTTTGCGTTCTGGCAGTTAAGCTTCCGCAGAAATCTTCCTGCGAATGGAGCTCGTGGTGACCACCTACGTTCATGCCGGGGCGTTGCTGGCGATTCCGGGGCAGGAGCCGCTTTCGAAATATACGGTTGCCATCGATGCCGGACGCGTGACGTCGGTGACGGCTGGATTCACCGCGCCGAAATCGGACGATACCCTTATCGATCTTTCCGATCATTTCGTGCTGCCGGGGCTGATCGATTGCCATGTGCACCTGACTGGTCAGTTCGGCCCCAGGCACAAGCTCGAACTGGTAGAGGAATCGCCGACGGCGATTGCCTTGCACGCGGCCCAAAATGCGCGGGTGACGCTGGAGGCCGGCTTCACGACGGTGCGCGATCTTGGTGAGATCGGCGGTGCCGCGGATGCGATCTTCTCGCTCCGCAACGCCGTGGCGAAAGGCTATGTGGCCGGACCGCGCATCTTTGCGG
Source organism: Rhizomicrobium sp. (assembly GCA_036269235.1). Taxonomy (GTDB): domain Bacteria; phylum Pseudomonadota; class Alphaproteobacteria; order Micropepsales; family Micropepsaceae; genus Rhizomicrobium. The sequence goes on along the minus strand of DATASL010000052.1, from coordinate 71,114 downwards.
CAGGCTCGATCATTTCACCAACCGGCGGCCATGGGATTACCTGCGGTTATCGCGACGACATTAATCTTCTGTTTGATCCGACCGGGCGTGGCGACGGCATAGATGGCTGCCGCTATGCGGTACGCAAGCAGGTCTCGCGCGGCGCCGATTTCATCAAATTCGTCGCCACCGGCGGGGTGCTGACCGACACCGCGACCGGCACGGGACAACAATTCTTCGAGGACGAGTATGAGGCGATCGTGGCGACCGCCCACATGCTCGGCCGCAAAACGACCGCGCATGCGCATGGCGCGGACGGCATGAAGGCCGCGCTGAAGGCCGGCGTGGACGGCATCGAACACGGCACCTTCATGGATGACGAAGTGATAGAGACGATGAAGCGGCGCGGCGTATTTTATGTGCCGACAACCCTTGCCGGCGTGACGGTTGCCGAATACGCGACCAAACAGGACTTCATGCCGCCGGCCATCCGCGAAAAGGCGCTCGAGGTGGGGCCGAAGATCATCGACACGCTGCGACACGGCCATGCCGCAGGGCTGCGCGTCGCGTTCGGCACGGACACTGCCGTCTCGCCGCATGGTCAGAATGCACGCGAATTCGCATTGATGGCGCAGGCCGGCATGAGCCCGATGGAATGCATCGTCGCTGCCACGCGCACCGCATCCGAGCATATCGGCCATGCATGCGATCTGGGATCGATTGACGCCGGCAAGGCAGCCGATATCATCGCGACATCGGCAAGCCCGCTCAGCGACATTCGCGAACTGGAGAAGGTTCGTTTCGTGATGCGTGACGGGCACGTCTACAAACATGCGCGGGCGGCGTAGCAAACAAACAGGAGTATGGAGGAATGCGTTCAGCTCTTTCTGTTGCCGGTACAATAGCAATCAGCGTGCTCATGACCAATATCGCAGCGCCGGCCGCGCCAAAGGTCTTTCAGGTCATTCACAATTTTACCAATGGCAGCGATGGTGGTGTGCCGCCATACACGCTCGTGCTGGACAACAAGGGCCGCCTGGTAGGTACGGCGAATGAAGGTGGCAGCAATGGTGCCGGCGTCGTCTTCCGGATGGCACATAGAAAGAACGGTTGGTCGTTATCGCCGCTTTACAATTTCAGCGGCGATGATGGTCAGCCCGGCTGGGGTGTCACGTTGTATCAGGGCGGCATCTACAGCATCGCGTCCTATTCCGAAGTGATGCATGGACCTTGCGGCAGTGCTCTGCAGATCAACAAGGCGCACAAGCAACGGCAGAGCGTGCTCATGCATACTTTTGTGCAGGGCGAGGATGGCTGCCCGACCGGCAATATGGTGTTGGACAAGGCCGGGAATGCGTATGGCGTGACGCAGAATGGCGGCGCCGACGGCTGGGGTTCGATCTATGAACTCGCGCCTTCCAATGGGACCTGGACCGAAACGATCCTCTACACGTTCCAGGGCGGCAGCGATGGCGGCGCGCCTTATTCGGGAATGGTGTTCGACAAGGCAGGTAATTTGTACGGCACCGCAAGTGCGGCCGGCTCCGCCGGATGCGGGCAGGGCTGCGGCACGGTATTCGAATTGTCTCCATCGCAGTCCGGCTGGACATACAAGGTGATCTACAGCTTCAGCGGCGGCAATGATGGCGGTCAGCCGACAGCCGGCCTCGTATTGGACGAATCCGGAAATCTCTACGGCGCTGCGGAATCCTTCGGTGCCAAAGGCGGCGGTACGATCTTCGAGCTTTCGCCCTCGCAAAGCGGCTGGAGCTTCAATCTGCTCGCCAGTCCCTCAGGCTCGGGCGGACCGGTCGTGGCGCTCACGCTCGGATCGAACAACACAATTTACGGTACCAATTTTTTCGACGGTGCGGACGGTTACGGCTCTGTTTTCCGGCTGACGCAGTCCGGCGGCAAATGGACCTATAGGGACCTGTATGATTTCACCAGCGGCAGCGACGGCGGCTACCCGGGCGGTGGCGTAACGTTGGATGCAAAGGGAAATATCTACGGAACGGCAGTGCTCGGCGGTGCGAACAATTTCGGCGTTGTCTGGGAAATCAGGAAGTAATTCACGATACCGGTAAGCCGCTTCGAATTTTCCTCCATGCCGTGTCGGGACGGGGCATAGTTCTGCGTCCTTTGATTACGACGCGGAGGTTCCGGCATGCTTTACGCCCTGCTTTGCTACAACGATGAGGACATTGTGTGGTCCTGGAGCAAGGAGGAGGACGCCGCCGTCATGGCGCGGCTTGGCGTGGTGCATGAAAGGCTAAGCGCGAGCGGCAAACTTGGACCATCGCTGCGCCTGCTTCCGACCACTGCAGCCACCACGTTGCGGAAAAGCCAGGATCCGCCACTCGTGATCGACGGTCCTTTTGCCGAAACCAAGGAGCAATTGCTGGGCTTCTACGTCATCGACGTGGCCGGTCTCGATGAAGCGCTGGAAATCGCACGAGAACTTGCTGCCGCAAACCCCGGCGGCGCCTACGAAATTCGTCCGGTCGCGCTATACAAACCCGACCCGCGCGCGGCCGCACAGGCATGACGGACGGTGCCTGGATCGACGCGGCACTGAAAGCAGCGCGGCCCCAGGCTGTTGGCGCTCTGCTACGATATTTCCGCGATCTCGATACGGCCGAGGAAGCCTTTCAGGAAGCAAGCCTCAGGGCCCTGCGCAACTGGCCGCAAAACGGCCCGCCACGCGATCCGACGGCGTGGCTTATCCTTGTCGGCCGCAATGCAGGGCTGGACGGAACACGCCGCCAGCGCCGTCACGATCCGCTGCCGGCGGAGGATGTGATTTCCGATCTGGAAGATGCCGAGACGGGTCTGGTCGAACGGCTCGACGGTTCGGAATATCGCGACGATGTCCTGCGGCTCCTGTTTATCTGTTGTCATCCTGATCTGCCGAATACGCAACAGATTGCGCTGGCGCTTCGCATCGTGTCCGGCCTGTCGGTAAAACAAATTGCCCACGCATTTCTTGTTTCCGAGAGCGCCATAGAGCAACGCATAACGCGCACCAAGGCGCGTGTCGCGAAGTCGGATGTACCGTTCGAGGCGCCGGGCGCCGTCGAGCGTGCCGAGCGGCTCGCAGCTGTTGCCGCCATGATCTATCTGCTGTTCAACGAAGGCTATTCGGCTGCTGCCGATGCCGGGCGGGCTCAGTTCTGCGACGAGGCGATCCGGCTGGCCCGACTGTTGCTGCGCCTGTTTCAAACCGAGCCCGAGATCATGGGTCTCACGGCGCTCATGCTGATCCAGCATGCGCGCGCACCTGCGCGCTTCGCGGCAAACGGTGAAATAATACTTCTGGAAGATCAGGACCGTACGCGCTGGGACGGCAAGCTCATCGCCGAAGGTTTGGCACTGATCGACAAGGCGATGCGCCACCAGCGGCCCGGGCCCTATCAGATTCAGGCCGCGATTGCGGCGACGCATGTCCGCGCGCCGCGTGCCGAAAACACCGACTGGGCGCAGATCGAGGCGCTCTATGCCGTGCTCGAACGAATTCAACCGTCGCCAGTCGTGACACTCAATCGCGCAGTCGCGGTCGGCAAGACCAAGGGGCCGCAGGCTGCGCTGACCCTGATCGATCCGCTTGAAGACAGGCTGTCAGGCTATTTTCATTACTTCGGCGCGCGCGGCGCTTTTCTGCTGCAGCTCGGCCGCGCGGACGAAGCGCGGGCAGCCTTCAATCGTGCCATCGCGCTCGCAAACAGGCCTGCCGAAGCCAGCCACATTCGCATGTATCTCGACCGGCTTGAGCAGGAAAGCCTGCGGAGCCCAAAATAATCGCACGACGATGTAGGAACGCGGCTTGCTCCGTCGTCCTTGTGACGAAACCCCGGGGCCAGAGGAAAGATCGATGTCACAATCAACGCAGTCGCATATGCCGGTCACCGCGCCGGTCAAAAGCGGAGTCATCGCCTATCTGATGGTCGATGGCGCGATGAAAGCCGCGACATTTTATCAACGCGCATTCGGCGCCGAACTTGCTGCGGCACAGCCCGTCGACAACAAGGGACGCACCATGCATGTGCATCTCTACATTAATGGTGGATCATTGATGCTCAGTGACGCCTATCCCGAACATGGCGCTCCTTATCAAAGCCCGCAGGGATTTTCGCTGGCGCTCTCCGTCAGGGATCTCGATAGCTGGTGGAAAACTGCGACGGATGCCGGTGCCACTGTTATCATGCCGGTCCAGGATATGTTCTGGGGCAGCCGTTTCGGACAGCTGCGCGATCCGTTCGGCATCGTCTGGGCGCTGGATCAGCCGCAACGATGAAGCAACAGGACAACCGGCAAGGGCGAGGAAACACGATGAAGAAAGTGACGACATTTCTATGGTTCGACGGCAAAGCGCAGGAAGCTGCCGCGTTCTACGAAGCCGTATTCAAGGACGTGAAAATCGTCGAAACCGCATACTACACCGAAGCAGGCCCGATGCCGAAGGGCACCGTCTTGACGGTGGCTTTCGAGTTGTTCGGGCAGCAATTCGTCGCGTTGAACGGAGGCCCGCATTACCAGTTCACGCCGGCGGTCTCGTTCCTCGTCGGTTGCGAAACACAGGATGAAATTGACCAATACTGGAACAGCCTGGCCGACGGCGGAACGCCACATCAATGCGGCTGGATCAGCGACAAATTTGGCGTCACCTGGCAGATCGTGCCGAATATCCTGAAAGAAATGCTTCAGGACAAGGACAGCGGGCGTGCCGCCGGTGTCATGAGCGCCATGTTCAAGATGGTGAAGCTCGACATCGAAGGTCTGAAACGCGCCTATCAGGAAGTATAGTATCGTGTGTCTTGGCTGTCACCGGCTGTTCGGCGTGCGACGTCAAAGCGATGGACGGATCCGGCGATCGAGCAAGTGCCGGTAAATCCGTTATTCCGCAATGTCGGGCGGCGGCCGGCAATTTGACGCACCACAACTTGTTGTTGTGCGATGCTATCTCATGTTAAGAATGGTGATGACACTGCGCCGGCGCGAGTCCGGCGCAGTGGATGCTGGAAACATCCGATGCAAGGAGGGGATATTATGAAATTACTACTGGCGGCCGGATTGCTGGTCACGGCATTTGTTCCTGTGCAGGCTTCGGCCTCAAGCCCGTTCGACGGCACATGGAAGATCAATGTAAGTTCGGCGAGCATGCCGAAGAAGCCGGACATCTTTGTTCTCAAGGACGGCATGTATACCTGCCAGACCTGCGCGCCCGGCTATACTGTGAAGGCCGACGGAACCGATCAGGCTGTGAGCGGCCAGCCTTATTACGACACGGTCGCGATCAAGGTCGTCGACGACCACACGATCCGGGAGACGGACAAGAAGGCTGGAAAGACCGTCACGACGTCGACTGTGTCTGTGTCCAAGGACGGCAAGACGGCGACGTTCGAATTCAGCGACAGCAGCAACAGCAGTGGCGCGCCCGTTACGGGCAAAGGTGAATCCCGGCTGGTTGCCGCCGGTCCCGCCGGCTCGCATGCGGTTTCCGGATCGTGGATCACGACGGGCCTCACGAGCTTTTCGGATAACGGCCTGACCGTTACCTACAAGACGGACGGCGATATGCTGACCATGTCTTCGCCGACGGGCCAGTCCTACACGGCAAAAATGGATGGCACCGATGCGCCTTACAAGGGTGACCCCGGCATCACAACTGTTTCTGTCAAGAAAGTAGGGCCCGCTACATTGTTGGAGTCAGACAAGCGCGGCGACAAGATCGTTGGTACGCTGCGTACCACCGTCGACGGTGCCGGCGACGCCGCTACAGTGATGTACCATGACGGCTTGCGTAACCGGTCCACGAACTGGACACAGAAGAAAATATAAAGAGCGCTCCAGGAACGCAAAAAGGGGTCCGGGCAACCGGGCCCTTTTGTTTTATCCGTGCTTTATCTGAATGCGGCGACGGAGCGACGAATGACCAAACATCGGACGGTCGCGGTGAACGACAAGATGCAGCGTGATTATCGCTATGTCCTGTCTGAACCCGCCGGCCGGAATTTCGCGGCCGAGTTCACGCCCGACCTGACGCCCCGGGAGATGCTGGAACTCGGTGTATTCGGCGGGAAATACATGACGGATTGCCGCCGCGAATTCCCCGCGAGCTGGTTTGCAAAAGCAAAATTATCTCCGAAGGGCGCCGATCCGTCGCTAAATTTTTTCCGCGTTGCAGCCAGCCAGCCGCTCTCCGTATGGCGTGCAAAGGGCTGGCTCTGGGAGCATGACCCGCGCGGCTGGTTCCAATGGTATTGCCGGTACTATATGGGGCGGCGCGTGCCGGGCGAGGACGAGCGGCAGATCGGCCGCTGGAAGGCCATCCGCCGGCACGTGAGGCAAGTCGAGAAGAATTGCGAGAGAGGCGATCTCGGCTGCCGTCCGCGACAACGTCAGGCGCTGCTGCACTGGGCTTATGACAGCCGAAAGATTTAAGTGGAAAGGCCCGCACGGAACCCATGCGGGCCTTTCTTTTGAAGGCTGATTAGTTCGTCAGGCCGAACACCGTCACCGTCTTGTAGGCACCGACATAGACACGTCCGTTTGCGACAGTCGGGCTCAGATAAGCACGGCTCCCGTTGGACCAGTTGCCGGCATTGGCGGCGAACAGCGGTTTGCCGAGGCTCGCCGCGTCATAGGCTTCGATCTGCTCGGTCGAGCCACGACGGATAAGCCACACCACGCCCGTTTCCGCCGTCGTTCCGTTGCTCGAAACGACCGGGAAGGAGCCCCCGCCGCCTGCGCTGCTGGTACCCTGCGCAATCTGGGTCAATTGCGGCTTCGAGCCCGTTGCGACGCTGTACGCGTGGATGCCCTCGCCATTGCCCTGGAAGAATACGACCGGTCCCTGCGATCCCACATAGAATGCCGGTCCACACCAGCAACCGCCGTCCGATATCTTCTGAAGCGCGCCGGTATCGCCGGCATGCATGCCGCCAAGTTTCGTGGCGTTCAACAGGAAGAGTGTACCTTCCTTGCCGGCGGCCAGAGCCATCTCGGGTGCCGTCTGGCCGGGTTGTACAGGGAGGATCATAACGCCACCCGAGCCGAAATCGACATCGCCATTGTTCAGCGACTGGTAGTCGGCCGGCGTGAAGCTTGTAACCGCCTTTTTGAGATTACTGTCCAGCGAGAGAACGGTTTCGCCATAGCCGCGCTCATGTTTCGGCTGGCTGAAATTGCCGTTCCCCGTCACGGCAAAGATGTTGCCGGCAGGATCGGACGCGACCGCATAACCGCTCATCCAGACGCTTGCGAGTTCGTATCCGGCGGAGGCTTCGATGGTGTTGAATTCGCCTGATTCTGCGAGCGTCGACGGGTCAAAACTCAACACCCATCCGGAAATATTGCCGGCGTTGTTATCGCAATGCGACCCGACACCGAAATAAATGGAGCCGTTGGCATAGAGCAGGGCCGAGCGGTTCCATTGATCCTGCGGATCGAAATGGATTTTTCCACCGGATTTGAGCTTCGCTTTCGGCGCGATCTCATGGGGTGTCATGAGGTCTTTGCCGGTGCCGAGATCGATCGCGTGCAGTTGCGTATGGAATGACATTGACTTCGGCTCGGTTGCGGCGACGACATAAATCGTTGCCGAACTGGCGCTGTGACGCACGATAACTGGCGTGCTCGATATGCCGTATTCGGGCTGAATGTCCTGGCAGCCCACATCATTGGATGTTTGCGGCTGGCCGAGGCTGACCTGCCAGAGAATGCTGTAGTCCTGCGCGTCATAGGCATAGATCGTGTTGTGACCGGTGGCGACGATAAGCACGTTGTGCGTCGAGCCGTCCGGCATCTGGAAGTTCGAAACGATCAGCGGCTCCGCGAGCACATTGCCGTCAACGTTCAGGGTCGTCAGCTGACCGAAGCTGGACGAGGCGACCGTTGCCGGCGTCAGGTCCGTTTCGCTCTGGTTCCAGCCGGTCGGATAGTTGTCGTAGTGGTAATTGAGCATGTCGATGGGCGTGCCGGAATATCGGCGCTTCAGGCCTTTGGACGCATTGCGGTGCAGTCCGGCATGGGGGAGTGCCGCCGGTGCCTTTCCGGAGACCGGATGCATTTTGCCGATCTGCGGTGTGCCGTTCACTTCTGTGCTGTCCGGCGGCAGAGGCTCATGGAGTGTGGCGGCGCATGCCGTCGAAGCGGCTGCGAAGGCGAGTGCCGCGGAAGCGGCGAGGATTATGGCGCGAAACGACATGCGGATTTGCCCCTTGGTGGCGACGCGATAACAGGCGTCGAAGGTAGGCCTGCGCGTGCGCGAAGTCGAGCGCGCATCCAGGCGGTCCCTCGAAAGCATTAACAGAACTGGCCGCCGGATGATCCGTCGTCATGCGGTCCGGTGTTGCTTTGTTTCCGGCGGCAAGATGCTGTTATATTGGCAGGCTGACCGGGGTGGTAGATGTCGGAAGAAGGGGAGGCTTCGGGGATGTGGGCCCCGGGCGCGGGGAGAATCGATTCCGGGCCGGTCGCGTTCGCCCCGGCCGAGCGGGACAGATGCCTGGCTCCGGTCATTTTCGAAGTGCCGGCAGGTTTCACGCTCTTCGAATTTCAAGTACCAAATATATCCGCGCTGCCCTGCGCCGGGAGTGCCGACGAAACAAATAAAGACTTCGAACTCGCTTCGCCTCCTGGTCATTCTGGCGCGGGAGGCACAAATCCGTCTGCCAAGCGCGGCCGAAGCTGGAGTCCTTGCGAAGGCAGTTTCCAGGAAGGGGATTGGGCCAATACATGATTGAAGACGAATCTGTCCGCGAGGGTGCGCAGCGGCCCGGCGATCCGCTCGCGACGGTGCTGGCTACGCATTCCGGCATCTCAACTGTCGATACGCGCGCCTATCTTCGGGAGCAGACCCGTCTCGCACGGCTCCAGAGCGAGAATCTCATAGAGCAGAACGCCTTCGAAATCTCGCATCTGAAATGGCGCCGTGTCGCCGACCGCATGCGCGGCATCGGGTACTTTATCGTCGTAGTGCTGGCATTCCTGATGTTTGCCCTGATCGGGGCCATGATCTGGTCGGCAAGGAATGACCACAGTCTTGTGATCGAAAGCTTCTCGGTGCCGCCGGTACTTGCAGAGCGGGGCGAGAGCGGGGCCGTCGTCGCGCAGCACGTTCTCGACCGGATCGTCGCGATGCAATCCGGGACGCAATCGCTTCGTGCGGCTAATACCTACCGCAACGACTGGGGTGACGAGCTGAAAGTGCAGATACCCGATACCGGTGTCTCGCTGACAGAAGCCTATCGCATTCTTGCCGGTCGGCTCGGACGGCAAACGCGGGTCACCGGCGAAGTGGTACGCGGCGAAAGCGGCTTCATCGTCACCGCCCGCGCAGGAGCCGGCGCCGGTGCGGAATTCCGTGGCACCAATCTTGACGCACTCCTCGACCAGGCCGCGGAGCATTTGTTCGGCGAAACGCAACCCTACCGTTACGGCATCTATCTGTCGTCCCACGGGCGCGATACGGATGCAAAGGCTGTTTTGATGGCGCTTGCACAGGGGGATGCGCCAATCGGGGAGCGGGCATGGGCTTATTCCGGTTTGCTGTTCGTGGAAGACGATACGCGCCGCTCGGAGCAATACGGGTTTGCGGCTGTCGCCCTAAATCCGCGTTTGCTGCTCGCGCATAACAACCTTTCGGCTGTCGCCTGGCGGCTCGGTCATTCCGAGTTCAACTATCGTGAGGCGGCGACCGGGCTGAAACTTCTCGATGAGGATGCGGGCGTCGAGCTGGATCACCGTGTGCTTGGGAACATGCACAGCGTACTGGCCGAGGAAGCGGATGCCGCGCTCGGCGATTACGCCAACGCTACGCGCGAGATGCGGCTAGATGTTGCAATCGAATATTCGGGCCTGAAGGCGCGCTCGCAAGCCTATCTCGTTCGCGATCTTGCCCTCATGCACGATGACGAGGCCGCGAAACACATCGCGATCGATCCGTTGCTCTCCCAGAGCATAAGCACTGCGAACCGGCAAATACTTCTTACCAGCTTTGTCCACGGTCTGCTCGATATCGAGACTGACAGTTTGGGCGCGGCAAAGGCAGAGCTGTCGAAAGGCATCGAGAGCCTCGGGCCGCGCTATGTCTCCGTTCAACTGCAGGCGCCGCTGGCATTTGTGCTGTCGAAGCTCGGTGACGTGGAGCCGGCGCGCGCGCTGGCCGCAAAGCTGCCGCCGGACTGCTATCCCTGCGTTATTTCCCGCGCGCAGATCGAGGCCGCCGCCGGCAACTGGCAATTTGCCCAAAAACTGTTTGCGGATGGCGTTCGCCTGGGTCCGTCACTTCCCTTTGCGGACACCGCGTGGGGAGCCGCGCTCCTTGCGCGTGGTCAATATGATGCCGCGCTTGCACGGTTCGATCACGCCCATGCCAAAGGCCCGCATTTCGCCGATCCGCTCGAAATGTGGGGCGAGGCGCTGATGCAAATGAACCGTTCCGATCTTGCGCTCGTAAAATTCGAGGAAGCAAACAAATACGCGCCCAACTGGGGCAGGCTTCATTTCGAATGGGGCAAAGCATTGTTCCACGCGGGCAGGCGCGATGATGCAAAGAAGCAGATCGCGAGCGCCTCTACACTCGATCTCTCGCCATCCGACAAGGCAGCGATTGGACGTTGGATCAGGTTGCATGGCTGACGAGAACGAAGAACCTTGGCTTTCGCGCGCAGGTGCGACAGGTCCTGACAACGCCGCGTTTGCGGTGCTCGGTGCGGCAAGCCGCGACAAGGCGGATGCCTTCCTTGCCCGGCAAACAGAGCTGTCGGAACTGCAGATGGAAAATCTGCGGCTTGAAAACCGGAAGCTTCATGCGGGGCACGCGTTCGAACTCTCGCATATCCGCTTCCGCCGCTTCAGCGATTATGCGAAATTTTCGCTTGAGGTTGCCGGTTTTCTTGTCGTCGTGCTGGTCGTATGTGGCCTCGTCACCATGGTGTGGACAGCCACGCGGGACCACGACCTCGTTGTCGACGCGTTCTCCGTACCGCCGGACATTGCACAGCGAGGCATGACCGGCGCGGTGCTTGCCGGCCGCGTGCTCGATTCATTTGGCGCCATGGAGAACGGCACGATCGCGACCACACAGGCTGCCAATTCCTACCGAAGCGGCGGCGCGCAGGAACTTCGCGTGGAGATTCCCGAAACCGGAATATCCATCGGCGAATTGAACCGTTTCATGCGTGAATGGCTCGGGCATGAAACCCATGTGTCAGGAGATCTGGTTCACGCAGCGAAGGGGCTTTCGCTGACATTGCGGTACGGCGGTGCGCCGGGAACGAGCACGAATGGTGGGGACCTTGATGAGCTCATTCAAAAATCGGCGGAACATCTGTTCGCGGCATCCACCCCGCTGAGGTATGGCGAGTATCTCATGCAGCACGATCGCACCGTGGAAGCGCTCGCAGCCATCATCCCGCTGACCGTAGTCGGAAGTGATAAGGAGCGGGCACTGGCCTATGCGGACTGGGCGCAACTCCTGTTGACGGAGGGAGATTACCTGGGCGGCCTGGAAAAGAGCCGCGAAGCGGTTCGCCTCGATCCGCAGAATCCGACCGCGATGGGATGGCTGCAGGCGGCGGAAGGCCATCTCGGTCACGAGGAAGCATCATGGGTGGAAGCACGCGCGGACGTACCGCTGTGGAATGGTCCCGACTCCGGTCAATTCGATCCGGCACTCGTAGCGGGCGGCCCGCACGCCTTTGCAGCTTACGCGGATGAATTGAATGGCGATTTCCTGTCCGCGATCGGCGAATATGTGCAGGCCGCGGACGCGGAGCCGGGATGGGACAATTCAAACTACAGGGCCGTCGACCTGGCGGAGGCGCATGATATTTCCCGGGCTAGGATGTTGCTCGATACCATGCCTGCAAAGACGCAGGATGGAAGGGACAGTCTCTCCAGCGTATTGATACGGTATTACATTGCGCGTGAGCGCTGCGACTGGAAAAGCGCGCTGACGGCCGGGCAGGCGGAAGAGGCTATCGATCGTGCCGACGGTCACAGAGGAACGTCACGCCTGCTCAGCCTCACCTGGCCGCGTGTTGCCTACGCCGAAGCAATGGGCGGGCAACTGGCGAGAGCCCGTGACGTGATCTCGAAAACTTCGCCCGATTGCGACGAATGCATTCGCACAAGGGCACGTATCTCCGCGTTGTCCGGTGACTTCGCGGGAATGGCGCGAGAGTTCGCAATTGTTGCGGATCGTTCGCCACATATTCCATTTGCCGACACGGATTGGGGTGGGTTGTTGTTGCGCAAAGGTGACTACAACAGCGCCATCGCAAAGTTCGAAATTGCGCACGAAAAAGGCCCACATTTCGCCGATCCGCTGGAGATGTGGGGCGAAGCGTTGATGCAGGAAAACCGCTCGGATCTCGCGCTGGCCAAATTCGAAGAAGCAGACAAATATGCGCCGAACTGGGGCCGCCTGCATCTCGAATGGGGCAGGGCGTTGTTCTATGCCGGAAAGCCGGAAGAAGCGCGGAAGCAATTCGCGACCGCGGCAAGCCTCGATCTTTCATCGACCGACAAAGCCGATCTCAACAAATGGTCCAGGTCGCATGGCTGATATTGCGGGTTCGCAGCGATTGCGGTTTTTCGATGCGGCGTTCTACGCCATCGCCGCCGGCATCGGCATGCGCTGGGTGGCTGTGGCGGCAGCGGTCGGCCCCGCGTCGCTGCCGCTTTGGACGCTCGCGCTGTTCACATTCTACTTCCCGCTTGCCACGGCCACGGCCGAATTGACCGCGCGCTTCGAAGGCGAGGGCGGCATCTATGTCTGGGCGCGCGATGCGCTGGGACCGTTGCCGGGCTTTCTCTGCGGCTGGTTCTACTGGATCAGCCTGATGCCCTTTTTCGCAGGCATTCTCATTTTCGGGAGCGGGTTGATCATCGCAGCCGCAGGCGGCGATCCGAAGAATGCTTTCCTCACCATATCGATTTCCCTTGTTATTTCATTGCTCGCCACTGGCGTGCAACTGGCGGGACTCAAATACGGAAAATGGCTTCCCAACATTGGTACGACCGGGGCCTGGGTGGTGTTTGCCATGATCATATTGCTTGCGCTTGTGCTGGGATTTGAGGGCAGGAGCGCGACCGATTTCTGGCATAGTTCCTATCTCGCGCCGGCGAATTTCGATACCGCGATTTTGTGGGGCACCATGGTGTTCGCCTATTCCGGCGTCGAGTCGCTTGGTTTCCTGCGCAACGAGATCGACGGCGGCATGCGTTCCATCCTGCGTGTGCTGGTGATCGTCGGCATCGCCTCCCTGGTCATCTATGTCGGCGGGACTTCGGCGTTTCTCATCGTGCTCCCCAAATCCGCGTCGACGCGCCTCTCCGGTTTTCCGGACGCACTGCGGCTCGGCTTCGTGCATGTCGGGTTTGGCTATCTCGGCACCCTCGCCATCGCGCTCTATGCCTTGACCATGCTCGGGGCTTTTACGGCATGGTTCGGCCTGGGTGCGCGCTTGCCGTTTGCAGCGGGGATCGACAATTTTCTGCCGGCGATATTTGCCAGGCGGCATCCGCGGACAGGTGCGCCTGTCGCCGCCATTCTTCTGCAGAGTGCATTGATGATCACGATCATGATCATCAGTCAGGCCGGCACTTCGGTTGCCGGAGCTTATGATCTTCTGTTGAGCATGAGCATCCTGTCTGTCTCCATTCCCTACGTGTTCCTGTTCGCAGCCTACGCCAAATGCGCGCTTATGCCCCCGGTGCCGGGTGCCTGGACGCCGGCTGGCGGACGAAGAACAAGCCGCCTGCTCGCCTGGTTGGGACTGGTTTCAACGATCATAGCAATCGGCTGCACGCTGGTTCCCAATTCGGGCGATGCGCACCCCTGGCTCGGTCTGGCGAAAATCGTAATTCCAACTTTGGTGATGTTGGGCGCGGGCCTGTTCCTTTACCGGCTCGCCGATGGCGGGCGGAAACAGCGGCAAGCACAGGCGTGGTCACGATAATTCGTGACCGGCGAGGGGAGTGACATGAACGACAGCAAGAAGATCGGGCCGTTCCTTGCCACCATGGTGGTGGCGAGTACGATGATCGGGTCAGGCGTTTATCTGTTGCCGGCAAGTCTGGCGGCAATCGGTTCGATCACCATCCTGGCCTGGCTCGCAGCCACCGCGGGCGCGGCCCTGATCGGCGGCGTGTTCGTCTGGCTCGCCATCCTGAGTCCCGGAACGCGGGGTTTGTTTTCTTACATCCGCGACGCGTTCGGGCCGCTCGCGGGCTTCGTTGTCGGCGCACTTTATTGGGCCAGCTGCATTGTCGCAGCCGTCGCCATAGCACTGGCGGCCACGGGATATCTCGGCGCGCTGGTGCCTGCCGTTGCGACACAAACTGGAATGGTAATTTCCACCGTCGCATTGCTCTGGCTGTTCATCGGAGCAAATATGCTTGGTCCGCGTTTTGTTGCGCGTTTGCAAGGCGGGGCTATGCTGCTCGGCCTCGTGCCGGTAGCGGTCGCGGCCATAGGCGGATGGATCTGGTTCCACGGCGCGGTTTTCACGGCCTCCTGGAATGTGAGCGGGCAATCCGCTGCCGCAGTGCTGCCGCGCGCGACGGTGATGGTATTCTGGGCATTTCTCGGCGTGGAAACCGCCATCATTCTTGCCGTGCGCGTGCGCAATCCGCTGCGTGACGTTCCGATCGGCACGCTTGCCGGGCTGCTGATTGCGGCGTTGCTCTACATGTCGGCGAGCGCGGCGATCATGGGCCTGCTGCCGGCAGCGGCACTCGCCAAATCCACGGCACCCTTTGCCGACGCCATCGCACCAATTCTCGGTGCATCCGCGGCCGGGGCGATTGCCTTATGCGCGATGCTCAAGGCTTGCGGGACGCTTGGCTCGACTCTGCTCCTGACGGTTGAGTCAGCCGAAAGCGAGTGCGTTCTCGGGAATGCTTGCGCCACAACGCCGATGGAGGTGGCGCCGAGAGCGTCGCTCGCCAATCTTCTCTTCACCGGCGTGCTGACCAGCCTCGTCGCGATTGCTTCGGCAAGCCCGACGCTCGCGCGGCAATTCACGATCGTAACAAACGTGGCCGTCGTGCTCAGCCTGATGGTCTACGGCGCGGCGGGGCTCGCTTTGCTTCGCCTCAGCCACGCGCTTCCGCCGTCCCGGCGTTTCTGGGCTCGCGCGACGGCTGCGGGCGGCACGCTTTTCAGCCTTGCGCTTATCGCAGCCTCGGAGCCCGATCTCCTCATCTGGAGCGCGGGCTCCGCGGTCCTGGCAATGCTGGCTTATTTCATCCTTCGCGCCCGTCAGCTCAGACCCGCAGCAAAAGCTGCCTGAGTTGCGAGTTACTTCGTGCGCAGGAAGCCGTGATAGTTGCCGTCGGCATCGGTGTACCAGCCCGTGATCGCGCCTTTCTTGTTAATGGTGTTCGGAAATGTCCCCGATGCGCCGGCGACATCGAAGGTGGAGACTGTTCCGTCCGGTGCACGCAGGAAGCCGTGCGATACGCCGCCCGCGTCCTCATAATAGCCGGAGACGTCGCCCTTGTCGTTGATGCATTCGACAAAGGTGCCGGTTGAGCCTGACGGGTCGAATGTCGAGATGATGGCGGCCTGGTCGCGGAGAAATCCGTGCGCTTCATCCGCGTTATCGTCGTAGTAGCCCGCAATGATGCCGCTCGAATTGATGGCCTGTGCAAAAGTGCCGTAGGTATCGTTCGGCGCGTCGAATGTCGCGATCGTTCCGTCGCTTGTGCGCACGAATCCATGCACAAGGCCGCTGATATCGTCGTAATGCCCGGTGATGACGTCTGACGCGTTCATGGCCGCGGGCATGGTGCCGTACGCGTCGCCGCTCACGTCGAAGCTGGCGATGCTTCCCTTTCCCGTACGCAGAAAACCATGCACCACGTCGTAATCGTCATACCAGGCGCCCCCGATATCGCCGTTCTTGTTGATGATTTCCGGATAGGTGCCGTTCGACGCTCCGCTGACGCGGAATATCTTCATCTTGCCGGCGGGCGTATAGGTGAAGCCCGGAAAATCCCCGTCGATATTGGTCCAGTATCCTGTCGCCACGCCTTTGCTATTTATTCCGTAAGCAGCCGTCACTTTTGATTTTTTGTGATTGAAGGTTGAGATGCTTCCGTCGGCTGCACGGACGAAGCTGTAGGTTTTTGCCTTCGCCGTGTCGTACCAGAAACCGCTGATCGTGCCGTTATCGCTTACGGTCCATGGATAGGTGGCGCCGGAACCAGGCGGATCGAAGGTCGTGATCGTGCCGCCGGCAGCAGCCGCGCCGGCGTAGAAGGTGGTGCATAGAGCGGTGGTTGTAAGCGCGGCTTTCAGCGCTCCGAAGGTGACGTTTTTCCTGCCCATTGTTTCCTCCCCAGGACGTATTGAAGTTGATTTTGGTTCTATCACGGCTTCATGCGTTCGTGAAATCGCGCCGCGCGCCGGCGGTATCATTTGAGAAGCAGCCGCCCTGCGGGGTGCATAAGCCGCGACAATCCGAAGGGTGTTTTTCCTGGGCCGGTCACGCTAATCAGCATTGTCTGCTCCAGCGCCGGGGCTAAATCCATTTCGGGTCTGGGAGACAAATCGTGAAATCTTTGCAGGCCGCTGTTGCCGTCGTTTTCACCGCGCTGGGTTCCGCTGCGTCGCAACAACCGGCAGGGCCGACACCTGTACCTATGCCGCCGCCAATAACGCCGCCACAGGACAAACCCTATTCCGGCACGATCCATCTCGCTGTCGACGCGACCGACATCGCGCACGGCATCTTCCACGTGCACGAGACCATCCCGGCGAAATCCGGTCTGCTGATCCTGCTGCTTCCGAAATGGCTGCCGGGCGGCCACAGTCCGGGCGGGGCGATCGACAAATTCGCCGGACTGACCATTCGCGCCGGCAGGACGCATGTCGCGTGGACGCGCGATGTGGTCGACGATTACGCCTTTCATGTCACCGTACCGAATGGCGCCACGGCGCTGGATTGCGATTTTCAGTTTCTGTCGCCGGTCGAAAGCAGGGAAGGGCGCGTGGTGATGACGCCCGAAATGCTGAACCTGCAATGGAACGCGATGGCGCTCTATCCGGCCGGCCATTTCAGCCGCGACGTCACAATACAGCCAAGCATGAAGCTGCCCGCGGGCTGGAAATTCGGCACTGCGCTCGAAACCGCCTCGGGCTCGGGTTACACCACGACATTCAAGCCCGTGCCGTTCAATACGCTGGTGGATTCGCCGGTGTTCGCCGGCCGCTATTTCGAGCGCGTCGATCTCGATCCCGGCGCGCCCGCGCCCGTGCATATGGACATTGTCGCCGACCGCCCCGACCAGCTCACCATCTCGCCGCAGGAATTGCAGGCGCATCGCAATCTCGTGCAGCAGGCCTATCGCGCTTTCGGATCGCATCATTACGATCATTATGATTTCCTGCTCAGTCTCAGCAAGGTCATGAGCGGAATAGGACTCGAGCATCACCGTTCGAGCGAAGACGGTACTAACACCGAATATTTCAAGGCCTGGGACAAGACGATCGCCTCGCGCGATCTGCTCAGCCATGAATTCACCCATTCCTGGAACGGCAAATTCCGGCGGCCCGCCGATCTCTGGACGCCGAATTTCAACGTTCCGATGCGCGACAGCCTGCTGTGGGTCTATGAGGGCCAGACCCAGTTCTGGGGCACCGTGCTCGCCGCCCGCGCCGGGCTTTGGACGAAACAACAGGCGCTCGATGCGCTTGCGGCCGATGCCGCGACCTTTGCCAATCGTGCCGGTCTGCAGTGGCGACCGCTGCAGGATACGACCAACGACCCCATCACGACGCAGCGCCGGCCCATTCCCTGGCGCAGCTGGCAGCGAAGCGAAGATTATTACGGGCAGGGCGAACTGATCTGGCTCGATGCCGACACGCTCATCCGCCAGAAGAGCGGCGGCAAGAAATCGCTCGACGATTTCGCGAAGGCGTTCTTCGGCATCAACAATGGCAGCTACGTAACCGTTACCTACAATTTCGACGATGTAGTTCGGACGCTGAACTCGGTGTTGCCTTATGATTGGGCCGGATTTCTGCGCACGCGGCTTGATGCAGTTGGACAACCCGCGCCGCTCGACGGTTTCACGCGTGGCGGATACAAGCTTGTCTATACAGACAAGCCGTCCGAGTTCTCAAAATCCAACGAGCATGTCCGCAAAATCAACGACCTGCTTTACTCGCTTGGTGTAACGATCGACGAGAAAGAGCATGGCATGATTTACGAAGTGCTGTGGGGTGGGCCGGCCTTCAAGGCAGGCGTTGTCATAGGCAGCCAGATCGTCGGGATAAATGGCGTGGCTTATGATGGCGATGATCTGAAGGATGCGATCACGGCAGCGAAAAGCAACAACGCACCCATTCAGCTCCTGATCAAACGCGGCGACCGTTACATGACTGTTACGGTGAACTATCATGGCGGGCTTCGCTATCCCCATCTGGAGCGGATCAACGGCACACCCGCTCTGCTCGACGAGTTGCTGGCGCCGCGGAGTTAGGAGCTGAAGAGTCGAAAGAAGATCGTCTTGGCCGGGACAAGTCCGGTCAAGACGACGAAGGAGCGGGCGGATGAAATCTGCCGTGTTATTCGGCAGGCTGTCGCGTCAGCTTTCGGCCTGTGCAGCAAGGGAATCCCACAGGCGGGCCAGCCGCAGATAGGATTGCCGGATATCGGGAAAAGTGGCCGTCGCCGCGGAATTCTGCGCGGCGGCGGCCATTTCGCGGCAATGCTGCAGAAAATCGTGCGAGCTTCGCTGGCACGCCGCCGCCTCACCGCTGAAGCACGGGGCCTGAATAAGAGGCACCATGCACGCCTCCGGATCGGATTTCGGGGTGTCCGCTCCGGCTGTCACCAGGTTGGATCCGTAGAGGGCGTCTGGCAGGCGAAAGAGGGGGTTACCTGACAAGCATGGCCTCAACGGTGATGACGCCGTCACTATAGGATTTGATCCGACACAAGGTTTGGCAGGATCGACGACATTTGTCTCAAATCGTCGCGATTGACGGCCCGGACAATGAAGCTGGCGAAATTAATTGGGATCACAAATCCGTGGGTTAGCATGGTTAATTCAAGCGAAGATTAAGCTTGATCGCGTGATCAACTGAGGCTAGGAATTGGGTTGAGCGATCAATCAACTGGTCTCGCGTGGACGAAACCCGGCAGCGCATTCTCTTTTCGGCCCTGAACCTGTTTGCGGAGAAGGGCTACCTGTCGACATCCGTCGCGGACATCCTGAAAGCGGCAGGCGCCCATTCGGGCAGCCTGTATCACTTCTTTCCCACCAAGCAGGATGTGCTGGTCGCGGTGCTTGGCCTTTATCGGGACGGCATCGAGCCGATGCTGCTTGCTCCGGCCTGGCAGGGTGTCAGCGATCCCATCGATCGCGTCTTCGCGCTGCTCGGCGCCTACCGCCGCATGCTGGTCGATACGGACTGCCTTTATGGCTGCCCGATCGGCTCGCTGGCGCTTGAGCTGCACGAGCCGGATCCTCCGGTGCGCGAACTGCTCGCGATCAACTTCTCGGGCTGGGTCGACCATGTGCGATCCTGTCTTGACCAGGCGCGGGGAAGCCTGCCCGCCGCCATCGACACCCATTCGCTCGCGACATTCGTGCTCACCGTCATGGAAGGCGGGGTGATGCAGTCGCGCACGCACCGCACGCTCGAAGCCTTCGATGCCGGCGTGACGCAGCTCAGGGATTATTTCATGCGGCTCGAACAGGCCGCGCAATCGGAGAGGGAGGAATAGCTATGCAGAAAACCGCCATTGCTTTGGTGACGTTATTCGCTGCGACATCGGCGCTGGCCGCGCCGGCACCATCCTGGCGCGATTTCAAGGATGTAACAAACACATCCTTTGCCGAGCCCGATGGCGACCGTTCCTTGCAGCTCTCGGTTGACGTGCCCGCGCCGGCACATGATGTGTTCACGGCTTTCAGCACAAGCGAGGGTTTCTCCAGCTGGGCGGTGCCCGTTGCGAAGATCGACTTCCGCGTGGGTGGCATGATCGAGGCTAGCTACGATGCGAATGCGAAGTTCGGAGACCCCAACAACATCAGGAACGCCATAGTTTCCTACATCCCCGACCGGTTGCTGATCATCCGCAATGTGCAGACACCGTCGGGTTTTGTGGATGCGTCATTGTTCCAGAAAACGGTGACGATGATCGAGTTCACGCCGCTCGATGCCGGCCATACCCGCGTTACGCTCACCAATGCCGGCTATGGCCCGGGCGCCGGCTTTGCCGATGTCTACGCCCATTTCGAATGGGGCAATGCCTATACGCTGCACGAACTGCGGAAACGCTTCGTCAAAGGGCCTGTGGACTGGGCCGCCGAAGCGGAAAAAGAAAAAGCCGGCGACGCTACGAAGAACGTCACCGGCAAATAGATCTGCTGGCGAAGTGCTTCAAGCCGCCACGCGGCCTTCCGCAGCGGTCGGCTGTACCAGTTCGTCGAACAGCGCGCGGTAATGGATCATGGCCGTGCGCATGTCTTCCGTATTGGCGGTCTGTCCGGCGCGAAGGCGCGCCTCGACTGCATGGGCCGCGCGGTAATTCTCCGTAACCCGCGGATGGTCGACGGAAATGTCGGCTGCGCGCTGCTCAAAATCGGAAACCGGATAGCCGCGCGCCTGCATGACGGCAGAAACGACATCGTCGGCCTCGGTGAGCGCGCCACGGGGCGAATCCACAAAAGCAAGCTGTACCGCTTTCCAGCGTTCGATATATCGTTCGCGTTCGGACGGTTCGAGATCGCGCAGACTGAGGCTTTCCACGCGTTTCTGGCGATTTTCCAGCGCCGCTTCCGCCTTGCGCTCCGAGCCGTGTGCTGCGACAGCGCGATCGTATTCCGATCCGAAGCGGCGCTGCAGCGCGTCCTTCCGCGACTTGCGGTTATGGAAAATCGCCGCAGCGATCGCAACGATCAGCGCGACGACGATCACCGCGATCACGATCAGTTCGGGCGTGTTCAAATTTACATGCATGACGGTTTTCCCCGCAGGCAAATGCGATCCTTAAACACGAGGCGGGCAGGGAAAGTTCCCGTTGTCCGTACGGGCGGTGTCCCAGGCGCCGGCGGTATTCGGCGACTTTCACCAGCAGCTCCCACGAACTCACAGCCGCCGAAATCAGCAGCAACGCGCTTGCCGATCCCGACGCAGTGAGGATCGATGCCTTGTCCGTGCGTGGTGCCAGGAACCCGGCATAGGTCAGGAGCGAACAGGCGATAGCCGCCGGTAACAGGCGACGAAACACCTGCACCCAGTGATAATTCCGGCCCACCATTCTCAGTACAAAGTAGAGCCGGTACACGACCCAGCAAATTCCGTAAGCCCCAAGCACGCCGAAGCACTCGAACCTGACTTTCGGGAACAGGAAGACGAGCGTTACCGCAACGAGCAGGAGGAAATTCGGAAACGTCTGCCCGGCCACCTCCCTCAGATGCCGATGCGAAACGGAGAGGATCGTTTCCGCATTCATCGAAATGGCGACAAAGAGCAGACCCAGCAAAGTCGCGCCGATGCTGCCGGTGAAAATGAATTAGTTCTGCCACGCCTGCAATTTTCCCATCCCCATCTGAGCCACTTGGTTGGTACAGCCTGCTTGACAGGGCGGCATATGAACCTGGATTTCGCAGGACGGCCGCTACGCGGCTTTGGCTCCTGCGCGATACCGCGCCTTCAGAATGCGCAGTGAATCCGGGTCATGATCGAGCAGCATCAGGGCGCTGCTGATGGCGCGGCTCGGCAGCAGATCGCCAGCCTCATATTGCTGAAAGGCACGCGGGCCGCCGCCAATCAGTTCGCCGGCTTCTACCTGATTGAGCGCCAGCTTCTTGCGAATGCGGCGAATCTCCTCCGGCTCGAGCAATGACTCGCTGCGCGCCTTGAGCCGGTTCAACACCCGGTCCGACAGTTTCATGTCGTCGCCGGAATGAATGCTCTGATCGGACTGGTCGCAATACCAGCCGGGCATGTCGAAAGTAATGGACTGGCCCTGGTATTCGAGGGTCATCGGCCGAATATCGCGGTGCATGGCTGCGCCGGTTTCAGGACAGACGGGATTGTCAGGCATCGTCTTTCTCCTTGAACGACAGCAACAGGAACCCGGTCACAACATCGGCCATGAATTTCACGTAGAGTATGCCGGCAGGCGAGGGCACATGATAGACGTCCTACCAAAGCCGATGGTTCGCGTGGCTCGTCATCGATTTGTAGAAGTGTGCGCGCTGCATTGTCTGTATTCCGACTTCGGCCCCGATTGTTTCGCTCCGACAGTGATCGGGTTAGCCGGTTTTGACGAACAACCAATCCACCAACGCCACAATAGGAACGCTGCAGGCGTATCCGATGGCCACCTGCCGGAGGTTAAGTGGCACGCTTATGGCGCGCAGTCCTTGATTGGTCATGCCGACGAAGCCGCGGCGTTCTCCATGCCAGACGATGCGCCACGATCTCAACGGGATGAGGGGCAGCCAAAGAAATGTCACCCATTCGGTCGTGACGTAGGTCCCGTCGCCGATGCGGCCGTAGTCGCGCCCGTAATACTGCGTTCCGCAGCCGTTGAAGGATGCTGGAATGGCTATTGGTCCTCGCAGCCGGCTTCGGTAAGGGCGTAGTCTGGCAAAAGCTGCAAGTCAAAATCGCGCACCCCAAATCCGGACAGTACCCTGACCTGTCACATCAATCCATCACGACTGAAGCCGGGTAGTGGTACAGTTTGAAAGTTAACGGCCGGAAGGCTGTCTCGCATCCTGTCCAGCCCCGTGCCATATTGCGAGCATGGCCAATCTAGATGAATCGTCGCCCGCAGGTTGGGCTGTTGCCATCACCACGGAACAGCGTGTCCGTGGTCAGCCCGTGCTCCGACTATGCGCAGTGGCGGTCTCTGGGCAATCGGAAGCCGAAGAAGCGGTTAGAAATCGCGATAATGCGGCGCCCAACGAAAAAGTGACGGCCGTGGCACCGCTGGCGCAATCGACGCTTGATAAGGTTGGCGTGGCCCCCCGCGGCGTGAGGGTATTGTGACCCGCCTCAAACCAGAACCTCAATATCCGTATGGGTAATCGGCGCATGACGCGGCTCACGAACGCCTTTTCCAAGAAGGCAGAAAACCATGCGCACATGATGGCGATTTACTTCATGCACTATAACTTCGTGCGCATTCACCAGACCCTAAAGGTCACCCCGGCGATGGCCGCAGGCGTTACCTCGAAACTCTGGGAAATGGCTGATATGGTGGCCGTCCTTGAGGCTTGGGAAAGTGAGGCGGTAGAATGAGAAGCAATTGGTCGATAGTTGGAATTGCGGCTTTGACGGCCGCTTTTGGAATATTGCCCGACGTTGCGGCGGCTAAGCCGGGAGGGCCTCACTCTGTTTTGAAATCCTACATAGCGTCAGGCGATCCGAAAACCACACTTACGCAAGGTCAAAACGTCGTGAGTGAGATAGACGTTGGCTGCCCCTCAGACGACGCAACCTGCACACTCGTTTTAATGGACATGGATCAAGTTTGCGGCGCTGGGGCGTACTCTTGGGAGATCGTAGTGGAAGTTGACGGGACATATGTTGGATCCCCCGACTCGGTTCCGGCAACGGGAAACGATTGTGGCGGCGTTACATGGATGGGGAGTGCCGTCGTGGGACCGGGTCGTCACCGGGTGGAATTTATTACGGGCTGGCCAAATTCCCTCAGCGGGGTGAAGCAGGGCTATTGGACGGCGAACTATACGGTCACGACCCCGTAGCGTGCCAGCGGCCAAACTGTACCACTACCTGAAGCCGGGTGAACCATCACGTCGGTCCGGCCGAAGTCACCACCCTTGAACAGCAGGGGTATGCGGAGGACGGCCGAGACGGCATAGGAAAGACAATCGCCGAAATTGAGCCGCGCGGGGTGGCCGCTTCCCCTGCCGAAGCGGACCAGCGCCTGCGACGCGGCATCGGCCATGTCGCGCCCGAAGGGAATAATGCTCACTTCCTCGCTGTCGGCGAAGTCTTCGAGCCAGCGCGACGAATGCCCCGGAAGATTGATCGCGCACCAGGCCCTGGTTTCGACAAGCGTAGGCGCGCCGATGGTGCATTCCTCGCCGGCAAGCAGATCGAGAAATGCCGGCGAATCCACTTCACCCTTGACGATACCGACGAGAACGGAACTGTCGACGGCTATCATTTTTGCGCAATCATTTTGGAAGGCCCGTCGCCTCGTCGTACAGGGACTCGATGGGAATTTCGGGCCGGCCCCGAAGCGCCTCGCGATCCGCATCAAGCAATTTCTGCCAGCGCGAAAGAACGCGCGTGGGTTGCCGTTTTCGCTTCTGCGGCCGGTATTGCCGGAGCGCTTCAAGCACCACATCGCTGATCGTGACGCCTGCTTCTCGCGCCAGCGTGCGCGCGAGATGCGCCGCCTCCCTGTTACGAATGTGAACCTGGTCCTTCATGGCGCCTGTCCCAGTGTCGGTACATGTGTACTTCCGCAGGCCGAGTCCGGTCAAGCCGCTACGCCATGATGCTGGCCTTCACCCCCGGCCCAACGCCTGCTCGGCCCATTGAACAATCGCTGTCGTCGGCATTGCGCCGGAGGTGCGGGCGATCTCGCGGCCTTTCCTGAGCATGATGATGGTGGGGATGCTGCGGACGGCGTAGCGGACGGCGAGGGCGGGCTCGGCCTCGGTGTCCAGCTTGGCCATCCGCACGCGCGGTTCGAGCTGTGCCGCAGCCGCCTCGAAAGCGGGGCTCATCATGCGGCAGGGTCCGCACCATTCCGCCCAGAGGTCGATCACCACGGGCAGATCGCTCTTCAGCGCGTGCCGGTCGAAATTCGCTGCCGTCAGATCGATGGTCTTTCCCTGAAACAGCTTGTTATGGCAGGTGCCGCATTTCGGGTTCTGGCCGAGCCTGGCGCGCGGCACGCGGTTGAGCGCGGAATCGGTGGGGCAGGCTATGATCAGCGTGTCGGCCGTAGCAGTTGTTTCGGACATTTCGATCTCCTTCGCCCGCCGCGCCGAAGCGCGTTTGTAACATTCTACGACTTCCTCCACACGCTCGCGAGCCAGGGCTGCTGCTCGCGGGGCAGGCCCGCGGGCCGGTAGTAGTGCTCGAGTTCGATAAACCGGGCGTCGAGCATGTAGCGCCGCCACGCCTCGAGGTCGTGATAGACACAATGGCGGCCGTTGTAACAACCCTCTTCATTGTTCCCGCGTGGGTTTGAGCTGAACAGCACGCCGCGCGGTTTCAGGCTGGCGCGCAATTCGAGGAGAACGCGCGGCAGTTCGGCGCTTGGGACATGAAACAAGGATGCGTTGGCAAATATGCCGTCGAAGCGATCGCCGGGAAGGTCCAGCGCGAGGAAGTTTTGCTCCCGGATTTGCAGGCCCTCCGCGCGGGCCATTTCGGCGAAGCGCGCGGAACCTTCGAGGCCGATCGGCATATGGCCAAGCGCGGCGAAAGCTTTCAGATCGCGTCCCGGTCCGCAGCCGAAATCGAGAATGGAAAAGGGCGGCGCACCCTCGATGTATCTCAGCAGCGCCCCGATGTTCTGGCTGACGTCATGGTCGCGCGTACCTTGCCGGAAGGAGTCCGCGTGATCGTCATAGTATTGCAGGGTCTGTTCTTCGGAGTTTTTGAACTCCCGCGCCGCGGAATCGTATCGTGCTTGGTTGGAGTTCGGTTTCACGCGTTCCTCGCAAATTGCTCGATGCGGTCCGCTGCCTGTTGTGCGCCCCCATATTTGCGCATGGATTCTGCGACGCGCTGCGCGCCTCTGCGATAGGAAATTTCCTGCAAGGCGCGTTCCACCTTTGCTCGAAACTCCGCTGCATTCACCTCTTTCTCGCCATCCTGGCCAGTGGTCGGCGTCACGATCTCGCCCGCGCCGGCATCGAAGACTGCGCGCGCATTGCATTCCCTTTCCGCAATCGTGGGAACGATCACGGCCGGCGTGCCGGCCATCAGTCCCGTCATTACCGAGCCGTGCCCGCCATGGTGCACCATGAGGTCGCAGCGCTTCGCCATCGCAGGGCCCGGCAGATAAGCGGCATGATGAAAATTGGCAGGCAGCGTAGTGAATTCGGATGGCAGTTCCTGATGGCCTGTTGTCAGGGCGACGTGGAATGATGTATCGGCGAGCGCCGCGATGGCGGCGCGGATGATGACAATGGAGTCGATCGGCGTCGCGCCCTCGCCGTAGCGCGGATTGCCGGAATAGACCCAGATCAGCGGCCGGTCGCGATCGAGCGTGGCGATCCAGTCTGGCAGGACCGCATCGGCTCGCTGCCAGGCGATCGGCCCGACATATTCAACTTGCGCGGTCGCGGGAAGCGGATCGGTTTCGGGCGTTCCAACGATCAAAGAAAGATCGCCGGCCAACCGGTCGACGCAGCGTGTTTCTGGCTCGAGGCCGTAACCGGCAGCGACCTTGTTCACTACCGCAGCAGCACTCGGCAAGTCGGCCGGCCGTTCCGTCCACCACAAAAAACCACGGCTCGCCGGATGAAAGCTTCCCTGCAGGACGCTTACCAGCGGCACATTCGCAATGCGCGCCGCCAGACAGGACAAAAGCTCGAAGGAATCCACCACGATATCGGGCGCGTAATCGCGGAGCAGGTCGAGATGAACCGCCGTCAGCGAAGAAACGAAAGCTTCGTCCTTGTAGCAGGGCGCAAGCAAATGTTCCGCGTCCCATGCGATGCTCGCCTCGTGAAGGTCGATCATGGACGTGGGAACCGGCAGCGCGGGCATCGGCAGATTTGCCAGGCCGGCATCCGCAATGAGTTTCGTAGGCGCCGGCGCCGGGTTGAACGTGGCAACGTCATGGCCGCGGTCGGCCAGGCAACGCGCGATGGGGACGAGGCGTGACGGCAGACCAAGATCATTCGCGGGCCACATGGTGAACAGGAATTTGGACATTTCGGACTCCCTCGACGCGTGCTGGAAACAAACATGAATCGCTGGGCAATGTCACAGAGCGAAAACTAAATCAGTTGACAAATAGACCGATATGGTTTAAGACGGATGGGCGATGCAAATTGCACGTTTGGTCAAGCGTGGGCGGTGGAAGCGCCGACGCTTCGGCTCACAACGTGGATTTCAATGCTTGCCCTGAGATGTTCGAAGGAGGCGAAGATGCCGTTGTGGGATTACAAATCAGATCAGATTGATTTCCCTGTTGCAGGGAAAAGGGCAGGGAAGAATAATAATAAATCGAAGGAACGGCCCGGCCAGGCGGACAGCTGTTTTCCCTGGTGCAGGGAAGAACGCAGGGAAAGCGGAAATATCACCAGAATGAAAGTTGGGACGTGAGGCGAAACGAAGTCTGGCCATTTTCCCTGAAGCAGGGAATTTCTGAGGGAAGTATAAAAAATTGGCTGGAGCAAATTCGAAGCGCGACGGAAGAACTGAAGCTGATATCGCACGGTTGAAGCGCAGGGTGGGTGTGTCGGCCGGCGCGGGACGAAGCGTTATCGTTCTTCCCTGGTGCAGGGAAGAAGGCAGGGAAAAGGAAAATTATTGGGACCCTGCCCGGAGCCGGCGCGAGCGGGGCGGACGAGTGGAAAGAGCAACCGCAGAGGCGCAAAGGCGCAACGAATTTCAACCGGGCGAGAGTCCGCGTCAGTGTTCCTCAGCGTCTCTGCGATTCAACAACACACTTTTTCTTCCCTGGTGCAGGGAAGAAGGCAGGGAAAATAGAAAATTATTGGAACCCTGCCGGAGCCGGCGCGAGCGGGGCGGACAAGTGGAAAGAGCAACCGCAGAGGCGCAAGGGCGCAACGAATTGCAACCGGGCGAAAGTCCGCGTCAGTGTTCCTCCGCGTCTCTGCGGTTCAACAACACACGTTCTTCCCTGGTGCAGGGAACTGGGCAAGGAAAAATTCTAAAAATGGGCGGTGTTAATATCCGATCGCTTCGCCGTCCTTGCGCATTTCGGAGGCGCCCCAGTAGACGTGATTTTTCGGGTCCAGCATGATTGCCTGGTAGCCGCCGAACGCGCCGGTGCCCGGAACGATCTTGTAGCCACGATGCGCGAGTTCGGCCTTCACCGCGGGATCGAAACCGGATTCCATTTCCACTGTGCCGATGCCTGTGGAAGGTTCACCTGTCGGCTCGGCGCCGCCATAGTGGCGCCAGCGCGCCGCATCGCCCGCTTCCTGCACGTTCATGCCGAAATCGATGATGTCGGTGAGCACCTGCACATGGCCCTGCGGCTGCATGTCTCCGCCCATCAGGCCAAACGACATGAAGGGCTGGCCGTCCTTCATCACAAAGCCGGGAATGATGGTCTGGAATGGCCGCTTGCCCGGCGCGTAGACGTTCGCGGCCTTCGGATCGAGCGAATAAAGTTCGCCGCGATCCTGGAACATGAAGCCCAGATGATCGGCCACAAGGCCCGAGCCCATGCCGCGATAGTTGGACTGGATCAGCGACACCATCATCCCGTCCTTGTCGGCGGTCGTCAGATAGATCGTATCGCCGTCATGCAGTTTCGGTTCGCCCGGCCCGATATCGGGATTGGCGTGGGCGAGGTCGATGAGCTTGCGACGCTCGTTGGCGTAGGAGTCGGAAAGCAGGCCTTTGAGCGGCACTTTCACGAAGGCCGGATCGGCATACCATTTCGCCAGATCCTCATAGGCCAGACGCTTGGCTTCGAGCATCGCCGTGAGCGCATCGGACGAGCCGGCTCCCATCTTTTTCAAATCATAGTTCTTCAGGATCTGCAGCATTTCGAGAACGGCGGCTCCCTGGCCGTTGGGCGGCAGCTCATAGACGTCGTAGCCGCGATAATTCACGGACAGCGGATCGACCCATTCGCCGTGATGGGCGGCAAAGTCCTCGTAGCGAAGGTCGCCGCCGATGCGCCGGAAGTACGAATCCATCAGATGGGCCATCGGGCCTTTGTAGAAGACGTCGCGGCCGCGCTGCGCGATTTCGTTCAATGTGCGCGCAAGATCGGGATTGTGGAATATCTCGCCTTCAGCCGGCGTGTGCCCGTCGATGAGATAGGTCGCGCGGGCATTATCCGATTCTTCGATGAGAGCCTTGTGCTTCTCGAAAGCCTCCATATTGCCTTTCCAGTATTTCGCCACGAGTTCGGTGACGGGGAAACCATGGGCGGCATAGGAGATTGCAGGCGCGAGAACTTCATTCATCGGCAGGTTGCCGAACCTGTCGTGCAGCGCGAACCACGCATCCACTACGCCGGGCACGGTGACCGGCAGCGACCCCATGGGCGGAATATGCGGCTTGTACGGCTCGCCGGCTTTCGCCCATGCGGCTTTCACCTCTGCCGTCATCTTCGCGAGGTCGCGGCCCATCGCCGCGCGGCCCGAGCCGTTATAGCCGTAAAGGCGGCGCGTCTTCGGATCCCACACGATCGCGAAAAGATCGCCGCCTATGCCGTTCAGCACAGGCTGCATCAAACCGATCGCGGCGTTGGCGGCGATGGCCGCATCGACCGCGGTGCCGCCTTTCTTGAGAATATCGATCGCGATCTGCGAGGCCAGCGGTTGTTCCGTACACGCCATGCCGTGTTGGGCCAGCACGGGCGAACGCGTGACCCACGGCGTGCCGGAATAACGGTCGCCGCGGCCGATCTGCGCCTGTGTCGAATTCGAGCAAAGCGCCATGGCGAGCAAAGCCCCCGCTATTGTCGTTGCGATTTTCATGCGCCCTCCGCCAATCCCGGAGCTTCGCGGAAAAAGGACACGACGCGCCCGGAAGAATTTCGCACCGAATGTCGCCTGTTCCATGAAGCTCTCCGAACTTGACAGCGCTGCAGGTTTTCGTGCCTGTCGAACCAAGCTACTCCGGGATTTTTTGTTGTGAAAGTGATCGTGATCGGCGCTGGTGCCGCGGGCCTTTCGATCGGCTGGCGGCTCCGGCGGGCCGGTGCTGAAGTCTCCATCATCGAACGCGGACAGCCGGGCCGCGGCGCGACCTGGGCAGCCGCGGGAATGATTGCCGCGGCTCCGTCTGTGCCTGAGACCGGCAATGCGGAAGCGCAACTCGCCCGGCACGCGGCCGATCTCTGGCCCGCATTCGCGGCCGAACTCGATGAAGCCAGCAACCGGCCGGTCTCGTTCCTCATCAATGGGGGGCTGGCGATTGCGCGCGGTGCGCAGGAACTGGAGCAGTTGCACGCGCGCGCAGCGCGCGGCGACGGAGAAATGATCACGCCGGAAGCAGCACGTTTGCGCGAGCCGCGTCTCGCGCCGGACATGATTGGCGCGCTGTGGATCGAAAAAGAAGCGAAGGTCGACAACCGGGCGCTGGGACCCGCGCTGGCGGTCGCTTTCGAAAAAGCGGGCGGCTCGCTGCTTATCAATGAAACAGTGGTGCGGTTCGAAATACGCGAGAACCGCGTCACCGGCGTTCGCACGCCCTTCGCCTTTCATCAGGCCGATGCGTATGTGCTTGCGGCCGGTGCTTGGACATCGCGGATCGAAGGCCTGTCGCCGGAAATGCTGCCTCCCACCATTCCGGTGAAGGGCGAGATGCTGGCATTGCAGCCGCCCCGCGGCGAAACAGCGCCGGTCCCTGCGATTCTGGGCAATGATGTCTATCTCGTAGGACAACGCTCGAATCTTCTCATTGGTGCGACCGTGACCCGCGAAGGATTTGATACAAGTACAAGTGCCACCGCCGCTGCGTGGCTGCTGGACGGGGCGGCTTCACTGATCCCGGCGTTGCGCGACTGGGACATCGTCGAACATTGGGCGGGGCTCCGGCCGGGAACGCCGGACGATCTCCCCGTGCTTGGACGAAGCGCAGCCGAAGGTTTGTTCGCGGCCACCGGGCAGTTCCGCAATGGCATACTTTATACGCCGGCGATTGCCGACGCGATGGCGGCGCTGGTGCTGGGCAACGACACGGATCTCGATCTAACGCCATTCGATCCGCGACGTTTCGGCGGAAGCAACTGAACATGTCCGTGAGCCATCAGAAGAAGATGACCGCGGAAGCTGTTCCCGCCGCCACAATTCTGCTGCTGCGCGACGGCACGGATGGTCTCGAAGTCCTGATGGTGAAACGCCATCACGAGCTCGAATTCGGCGGCGGTGCGCTGGTGTTTCCCGGTGGCAGAACAGCGCGCTCGGACTATGATCCGGACTTGGCGGATCTTGTCGATGGCGCGACGGACTGGCCCACGGAATTTCGTGCATTCGCGATAGCTGCGATACGCGAGGCTTTTGAGGAAGCGGGTGTGCTGCTGGCGCGCGATGCGTCTCGCGGAGAACTAATAGACGCCGCGAAGCTTGCCGCGCTTGACGAATTTCGCGAAGAGCTGGAGCAAGAGCGGGTCGGTCTCCTGACGTTCCTGCGGCAACACAATCTCCGGCTGGCATGCGACCGGCTTGTGCCCTTCGCGCACTGGATTACGCCCCGCAATATGCCGAAACGTTTCGATACGCATTTCTTCCTGGCACGCGCTCCGCTGGACCATGCGGGCAGTCATTGTGGAAGGGAATCTGTGGCTTCGCTCTGGGCGCGGCCACACAATGCGCTCGCCTCTGACGCGCCTGGAAAACTGATGTTTCCGACACGCCTCAATCTTATGAAGCTCGCGCATGCCGCGAATGTAGAGGACGCTTTCTCTGCTGCCCGCGCGGTGCCGCCGGTCGCCGTCGAGCCCTGGATCGAGCGCATGCCGGGAGGCAATTTCGTGCGTATACGCGAAGACGCGGGTTACGAAATCACGCGGATCCCCGAGCATGAGATGATGTGAGAAACGGCGAATTTCTGAAAGACATGGTGGAATCGGCCGGACGACCGGGCGGCCCTAGCCGTCATCATTGTCAGGTTGCAGGGCCCGTTTTCGGTTGCCGAGTTTTTCGTAGCGGTCCAGCTCCGCTTCCAGTTCGGCAATCATCCGTTTGCGGTGAGCAATTACCTGGTCCAGCATGCCTGCATCCCGAAACTGCTGATAGCTCGCCGCGTAAAGGAATTTTCTCAGCCTGGGGGCGCGGAAAGGTTCGGCGCGAAACCGGGCAATCCGGTGTTCCGACTCCTCGCACAGCGGTCTTTGAACGCAAAAACGCTCGGCAGCTCTCTCATAAAGTATCGTGTCTTCGTCGAGTTGGGCATGCGATATATCAATATCGTCTTCCTCCCCGCTCTTCGCCGGTGCGCCAATGTTCCAGCTGATTTTTTCCGGTTCGATGTTCAAATGTTCAAAGATCGGGCCGGTCGTTTCGTCGAAACGATCGATGAAATAGACACACCAGAAATGCTCGAGAACACGGAAGGCCCGTTCTGCCTCCGACCCCTCGCCCGCGAGAGAGGGAAATCGCGAATTGAGAAACTTACACAAGCCGTTGCTGCGGCGTACAACTTCCGCTTCCATGTCAAGAGGGGGCAGGCCCTGCTGCAGACGCAGCGATCGGAGAAAAATCAAATGGCTCTTCAAACGGGAGCGCGGTTCTCGTAACCCTGTGAACAGGCCAACGGGACCCGGCATGAGCTTGAGCATTTCTTCGTGGAGTTGATGACCGAAGAGCAGTTTCAACTGGCCGTAATTGTTGAGATGGGCAAATTCCATCCGGTTTTCGCGAAAGTTCCTCACAAAATGCGTGCATTGATAAACGGTGTTAAACGGCAACAAAGACAGGGCGCGCTGTAACACCGTCGTGCCCCCGCATTTCGGCATGTGCAAACCAAGCAACAGCATTCGGGCTGATCTCTCCTCGTTTCCTGTCCCGCCCCGATGCGACCGGATCCGAAGCAATTGCATTTTGTCGGATAATATCCTACGGTACGTCATCCCGCACGGGCAGGCATCATTGGGTTCGTAAACAATCGGGTTGTGGGCGTGCCCCTTGTCGACTTAGGTTGACAAAATGTGCGGGTGGCGCCGTGTACGTAAAGGGGCAGCGCGAAATTATGCGCGGGGAAAACGGAACAGAATCCTGCATGTCTGGGGAAGGGACACCCGCCGTGGCGGCCGCATGCCTTGAGATGCCGGGTGCCGAACAGGGTTTTCCGATGCCGGGGGGCAACCGGGGGACACTGAAGGCAAAGCAGAAACCTGGGCACTTTCCGGCCGGCGACAAGGTCGCGGATCATTCGGGCCGCAAAGAGCCGGAGACCGCGGAGTCGCTTCTCAATCGCGCCGCTCTGGCTGGAAAACGCGGCAATCGCGAGAAGTCTCTGACACTTTTCAATGCTGCGGCCCGGTTGCGCCCGGCCGATTGCGATCTGCAGCTCGATATTGCGCAGACGTTGAAACGGCTTGGCTATCTGGCGGAAGCTGCCGACAGATGCCGGCACGTTCTCGGCCAGGAACGAGGGCATACGCGCGCAGCGCAGATCCTCGCAAGGATCGACGCGGGACGCGTCAAGCCGGACGAGACCGGTGATGCGGAGAGGCCGGTCCCTTCGCATGGCCTGGAAAATGACAAAGAAATAAAAAAAGTCCGCAAGCTTCGAAAAGCGGGTCAGACGGTTACGGCAGAGAGCCGGTGCCGCGAG
The DNA here is from genome assembly GCA_036269235.1 of Rhizomicrobium sp. Taxonomy (GTDB): domain Bacteria; phylum Pseudomonadota; class Alphaproteobacteria; order Micropepsales; family Micropepsaceae; genus Rhizomicrobium. Next base: position 37,672 of record DATASL010000052.1, on the reverse strand, counting down.
ATTCTCGAAGCTTCCCCCGATCGCCTCGATGCTTCAGTCGAACTCGCGCTGCTGCTTCGCGCCCGGGAAGCCTACGGCGAAGCTCTCGTACAGCTCGAAGCGATGCTGATAAAATATCCCGATAACCTCGAACTGTTGTTGCAACTTGCACCGGTGTTGCGCGGGCTGCGTCGCTATGACGACGCAAGGGCAATTTTTCAACGGATACTTGAAAAGCAGCCCGGTAACACTGCTGCACTTCACGGCGCCGCAAAGCTCTCTCTGCGACTTGGCGAGTGGCCTGAAGCTCTCGGTACTTTTGAGGCGCTCATCGCCGTCAAGCCCGATGACGCCAGCGTGCTCGTCGACATGGCGACGGCGCAATTCGAAATGCTTCGTTACGAAGATGCGGAAACAACCCTGCAGCGCGCGGAAGCGCTTTCCGGCACCCAGGATGACCAAGAGCGGTATGTGTCGCGCAAATTCCAGTATTTCTGTGTGACCGGGCAGTGGGACAGGGCACAGGAATGCATGGCGCATTGGCCCGACCATCGTGCGGTACCGCGCGGCGCATTGACGGATGTCGTGCGCTTCTACGCCGAGCGCGGGCGCTGGAACGACGTCATCGAATTTTTGCAGGAGCGGGTTATCGACGGCGGGGTAGGCGGCCCACGCAACGGAGAAACCCTGCTGAGCGCGCTGGCAAGCGGCGTGCGCTACACGGGGCGCTATGCCGAAGCACTCGCCATGCTCGACAAATGGCCCGGCGACGACCATCTGGCCATCCATGATCTTCGTGAACAGATCGCGGAAGAACTGGTATTGCTGAACGCCGTGGGATTGTTGGAGCCGACAATGCCCATGAATGCATCCGAGGATATCACGAGTACCGTACGTGCCGAGAGACGCGCACGAATGAATCGGGCTCTTTCACGATCACCGGCCGCTGCCGTCCAACCGCGAGATGCCATCTATTTCTGTGCGGACGCCAAATATATCCTGGGCGCCGCGGTTTCGTTATTTTCGCTGCTTCGGCACAACCCCGGCTCTGCCAGAGACAGTGATTTTATCGTCTACTGCCCTGCGGGCATGCTGGATTTCGCATCGACCATATTTTCTGTAATCGCGGCAGCGATGCGCGCGACCATAGAGATCCGGTCCTCCGCGACATTATTCGACGAGAATCTCGCATTTCGTACCAAATGGGGATCGTTCACGCTGGGGCGTGGTCTCTCGGTAGCGGCCTATTATCGGATATTCGCTGCGATCCAACTCTTGAAGGAACGTCGTTCGCGCCGGGCACTTTATATCGACGCCGACACCTGCGTCGGGCCTGGAATTGATGCATTGCTTCGTTTCGACCTGGACGGCCGGCCTGTTGCTGTTAGGCGTGAAGATCCTCTGGGTCCGGGGGTGATGCGTGCTTCCATGAAACTGGGCATTCCGCGCGGCGAATATTTCAATTCCGGCGTTCTTTTATTCGACTTGAGCCATCCGGGGCTCGAGGCAGCTCTCAACCATTCGATCGACTTTGCGCTCAACAAACAGCATTTGCTGACGATGGTCGATCAGTGCGCCCTTAATGTCGCCTTCCAGAACCAGGTGACCAGTCTTCCGCCCGAATTCAATTTCTTCGTGCGGGACGACGACTCCATTGTAATTCCGGCGCAGACCCCGGTCGTAACGCATTTCACGGCCCATCCAAAGCCCTGGGATCCTTCCTACCAGACACGGCATTGCCTGCGCTGGTGCGACGAGTTTGAGGCTTTGGGCGCGGTTCTGTCTCCGGGCCATATGAAACAACTTTTCTCTTACTCGTTCCCCCAGTGTCATGGCGCGTGGCAGGGCAAACAGACGCAGGGGCCGATCCCGGCAAACGGGGGCGCAAACAACATCCAGACGTCCGTCGCGCAATCCAGCGTTACGGTCGCGGCGGAATAATCCCGTCCACGAACTGTTCGGCGAGAATACGCTCGTCGAGGCTGTGACCGAGATCGAACAGCATGGTCACAGCTATTGTGCGGTCTTCGGCGACCTCCACCGAGCAGACATTGCGCACCTCGCTGTCATCGGCAACGGCGCTGACCGGGCGTTTATCGGCTTCCATAATCTCGAGTCGGGTATGCGCGCGGTGCGACAGGAGCGCACCGTGCCAGCGCCGGGGCCGGAAGGCGCTGATCGGCGTAAGCGCGAGGAGTGCCGCGTCGATCGGCAAAATGGGTCCATGCGCAGACAGATTGTAAGCGGTGCTTCCCGCCGGCGTCGAAATCAGCACGCCGTCGCAGATAAGCTCCGGAATGCGCACTTTGTCATCTACGGAAATTCGGATTTTTGCGGCCTGCCGCGTTTCGCGAAGAAGCGAGACTTCGTTAAAGGCAAGCGCGTCCACGATGTCGCCACCCCGGGTCGTCGCGTGCATCCGGAGCGGGTGCACCTTTGCCGGCTCGGCGGCGTCGAGGCGCTGATGTAGTTCATCAACGGCAAATTCGTTCATCAGAAATCCGATCGAACCGAAATTCATTCCATAAATGGGCCTGTTGCCGTCGAGAAAGTTGTGCAGGGTTTGCAACATGAACCCGTCGCCTCCCAAAGCAACAATTACATCGGCGTGACCGGGGCCGGCGTCCCCGTACGCGTTGCGCATACGTACGAGAGACTCCTGCGCCTCGGCAGAATCCGAGGCTACAAAATGCAGCGGCCTCGACACTTCGATCAGCCTCCGGTCAACGACATGGTTCGGGAGAGCGCCGGAGCTTTGCGGCGGTCGATGACAAAATCGTGCCCCTTTGGCTTTCGTGAAATGGCTTCGTCAATAGCCTGTTGCAGCAGCCGATCGTCTCTGGAAGCCCGCAGCGGCGCACGCAGGTCGGCCGTGTCGTCCTGGCCCAGGCACATATAAAGCGTTCCCGTACAGGTGACACGCACGCGGTTGCAGTTCCCGCAGAAATTGTGCGTAAGCGGTGTGATGAAGCCGAGCCGCCCGCCCGTTTCGGCGACGCGTACATAGCGTGCGGGTCCGCCTGTATGATAGCTGCTGTCTTCGAAGGTCAGTCGGCGACCCAATCGTGCGCGGACAAGCGACAGCGGAAGATACTGGTCGACGCGTGCGACGCTGGATTCGCCGAGAGGCATGGTTTCGATCAGCGTCAGGTCCATGTTGCGGCCATGTGCCCAGTACAACATGGACTCGATTTCGCTTTCGTTGATGTTCTTGAGGGCGACCATGTTGATCTTCACGGCGAGACCGGCAGCTTGAGCCGCGTCAATACCCGCAAGCACCTTCTTGAGATCGCCTCGGCGCGTGATAGTACGAAATATTGCCGCATCGCGCGTATCGAGAGAAACGTTGACCCGGCGCACGCCCGCGTCGCGGAGTGCGTCTGCGAAATCTGCGAGCTGGCTGCCATTGGTCGTCAGCGTCAATTCACGCAGGCCCTCGGAGAGCCGTGCTCCCAACTGCCTGAGAAGCTGAATCAAATCGCGGCGCATCAGGGGCTCGCCCCCGGTAATGCGGATTCGCTCCACGCCCTTGCGGATAAATGCCGCACAGAGCCGCTCAAGCTCTTCCAGCGTCAGGAGTTCGGTTCTCGGAAGGAACGACATACGTTCCGGCATGCAGTAAACGCATCGAAAATCGCAGCGGTCCGTCACAGAAACGCGCAGATATGTTATCTTGCGGCCAAACCGGTCAATCATGGTTTCAGTGTATCGTAAGCCGGCGCAAAAATATAACGTCGCGGAACCTGCATTGATGCGTCCCCGGGGCAGACTGTGATGAACGCCGAGCCACCATTCCTGCTCGCGATCGATCAGGGGACGACATCTACCCGCGCTATCCTGTTCGACGCCGGCATGCGCGGGGTGGCTTCGCATGCCATCGAATTGAGACAGATTTATCCGGCCAATGGCTGGGTTGAGCACGACCCCGAAGAAATCTGGCTGGCTACGCTCGCCTGTTGCCGAATGGCCGCGAAGGGCGTCCCCTCTGCCGATATCGCGGCGATTGGAATTGCCAACCAGCGCGAGTCGACATTGATCTGGGATCGCGCCAGCGGGCGGGCCCTGCACAATGTCATTGTTTGGCAGGATTGCCGTACGGAGGAGACCTGCCGCAAGCTGAAATCCCGGGGACTGGAGACGTTCATAACCGGGCGCACCGGCCTCGTCATCGACCCCTATTTTTCTGCAACTAAACTTTCCTGGCTTCTGGAACACGTTCCCGGGGCGCGGCTCCGCGCGGATGCCGGCGAGCTCGCGTTCGGCACGATCGATAGCTGGCTGATCTTTCGCCTCACCGGCGGCGCGGTGCATGCCACCGATGTAACGAATGCGTCACGGACCATGCTTTTTAATCTTGCAGAGTGCGCATGGGACCAGGAATTGCTCGCGTTGTTTTCTGTGCCGCGCCGCATGCTGCCGCAGATCCGCGACAGCGTCGATGATTTCGGCAGCACGGAGAAGAACTTTCTCGGGACATCAATTCCGATCCGCGGCGTCGCCGGAGACCAGCAGGCAGCAGCATTTGGACAGGCCTGTTTCGATCCCGGCGATGTGAAGGCTACTTTCGGCACTGGCTGTTTTGCGCTCGTGAACACAGGACCCGAAGTTCCCGTTTCCCGCAATAGACTGCTCGCTACGACGGCCTGCAGTGTTGCGGCCCGTCGCGATTATGCCATCGAGGGCAGTATTTTCGTTGCCGGCGGCGTCGTGCAGTGGTTAGGGGACGAACTGGGCTTTTTCCGCGTTGCCGCCGAAATCGAGCAACTGATAAATCGGGCGCGGGACATCAAGGGGCTTTATTTTGTGCCCGCATTTACGGGCCTGGGTGCGCCTTACTGGGACAGCAACGCTCGCGGGGCGATCCTGGGACTCACGCGCGACGCGGGTGCAGCGGAGATTGCGCGAGCCGCGCTCGACGCAGTCTGTTTTCAAACCCGCGATCTTCTCGATGCGATGACTGATGACATGACCAGGGCCGGAATTGGTGCACCACATATGCTACGTGTGGATGGCGGAATGGTGGTCAACGACATGTTCTGTCAACGGCTTGCCGATCTGACTGGGCACGAGGTGCTGAGACTGAAGATGACGGAAACGACCGCGCTTGGAGCGGCCTACCTCGCAGGTCTTGGAAGCGGTGCGTTTCGGGATATGGATGAAATTCGATCTGCCTGGGCAGCACAACGCAGTTTTGGGCCGGCCATCGCGACCGAAACACGCGACTCACTGTACGACGGGTGGAAGGATGCCGTCGCCCGCATTCGATCGAGTGACTCATACGCGTGAACAATCATTATTTGAGTTTCTGCCTCATCATGCACGATGAGGGCTTGTGCGTCGTGCCGATCATTTCCCAACGTCAAACGTAACTAATAATCGTTGCATTGCCAAAGAGGAAAATAATTATATTATCAGCATCGAGGGGTGTGGCAAAGCACGTTGGGTTCAGGAATGAGACGCAATGAACGTTAAGACATACGGCTGAATTGGAGTTTCTGAGCATTTGACATTTGCGCCGGATAATGACGTGATTTGAAGATGGAGCAGGCGGCGGTCGTCAAAAATCTCGCTGAAGTCCGCAGCAGCCGGCGCAAACCCGAGAGCCTCGCGAGGCTGAGGGCGGCGGCGCGTCAGCTGTTTGTGGCGCGTGGGTATCACGCGACAAGACCTCAGGATATTGCCCGCAGCGCGGGGCTGGGGCATGGAACGTTTTACCTTCATTTTCCCGACAAGCGCGCCTGTTTCCTCGACTTTGTCGAACTCGCGCGCAAGGAACTCGACGGATTTCTTCGCGCACGAGTGGCGTCACGGAAAACGCTTGAGGAGCTGATCATCGGCACATTACACGCCATTTACGATTACTCGGAAAGCCATCCCGGGGTGCTCAATGCGGCGATGACCGACGAAGTCGTCATTGATGCCGAGGGTACGCAAGCCGTCCCGCTCCTCCAGCGCTGGGGCGCGGATTGGGCGAACATCATTCGCAACGAAGTGAAGCACCGCCAAATTGCCGATATTTTCGATCCAGACGTAGTCGGGCAGGCGGTTCTGGGGGCAATCCATCAAGTGGCGGTAGAAAGTGCCCGCACGAGCCGTTGCCGCGAAGCGGTCGTCGGCAATCTGACTCGATTTCTGGTACGGGCTCTTCGCGCCTGAGGCATCTCGCCGCGCCGCAAATTATGCTTGTGACTGAGAATGAGTCGCGCGTAAATTGCCGGCTTCAGCCTTGGGAGTGAAACATGGCGCGATGGTTACGCCTGCTGGCGGGTGGGGCTTTGATGTCCGGGCTCGTCTTACCGGCGCTGGCGGACGATAATGCGCCGGTTCCAGTACTGCTCAAGGATCATCGTTTTTCGCCGACCGAGATTCATGTGAAGGCGAACACGCCTGCACAGATCCTGCTCACAAATTCAGATTCGACCGCAGAGGAGTTCGACTCCTCGGCGCTGCATGTCGAAAAGGTCGTGCCCGGTGGCGGAAAAGGGATTGTACGAATCGCTCCGCTGGCGCCTGGCCGCTACCCGTTCATGGGAGAATATCATTCGAGCACGGCCCAAGGCGTTGTAATCGCGGAGTAGTCCGGTGCTCGCGAGCCTCCTTATTGTTTTCCGTGAAGTTATTGAGGCCGGCCTGATCGTTGGCATTGTGCTCGCTGCCACAAAGGATGTGGCGGGGCGGGCCATGTGGGTGGGCCTTGGAATTGGTAGCGGCTTAATCGGCGCAGCCCTTGTTGCTGCCTTCGCGGGCGAGATTGCGGGATTCTTCAAGGGCTCGGGCCAGGAGATCTTCGACGCGGCTATCCTTCTTTTCGCAGTGGCGATGCTGACGTGGCACAACGTCTGGATGGCGGGGCATGGCCGTGCGATGGCTCGCGAAATGAAACAGGTCGGAGCCCAGGTATCGGCGGGAGAACGGCCAATGGCGGCGCTCGCGGTCGTGGTCGGCATCGCGGTGTTGCGAGAGGGATCCGAGGTTGTCCTTTTTCTCTATGGCATAGCGAGCCAGGGCGGCACGTCTGCAATGGCGATGCTGACGGGCGGAGCGCTGGGGGTGTTGGCCGGGGCTGCCATAACCGCATTGATGTATTTCGGCCTGCTCGCCGTGCCTGCGCATCGTCTATTCGGCGTGACGGCCGGTTTGATCACCCTGCTGGCAGCCGGTATGGCGGCGCAGGCGATCCTGTTTCTCCAGCAGGGCGGCTATCTCGAATTTCTCACGCGGAGAGTGTGGGACACATCCTGGGTGCTATCACAGGACAGCATCGTCGGCCGGCTGCTGCATACGCTCGTCGGATACAATGACACCCCCAACGGGGCTCAGCTCCTGGCTTATGCTGCCACGATCGCTGTGATCGTTGCGCTGACGCGGTTCGAGCGGGGGCGTCACCCACGGGGCGGTATTCTTGGTCGAACGGCCTGATCGGCCTCCCAAAATTTTTTGCCCCAGAGTGCTCAACCGGCCCGGCCTTGGAGGAAGGCGTTAACCTTCAATCGCTTAGGTTGCCGCAATGGGATCGATTGCGCTGCAAACCGAAATTGCCGGGGGGGCGGTCTCGGATCCGAACGACGCTCGTCCGGCTATTCTCGCTGCGGCGCGGCGCGTGGCCGAACGCGACGGTATTCACAATCTTTCGCTTTTGAATGTCGCACAGGAAGCGGGCGTTCCGCCGGGTTTCGTTTATGGCTGCTTCAACAACAAAAACGATCTCCTGCTTTCCGTGGTGTCCGACGATTTGGGAAGATTGGCATGCGCCATGCGCGGAGCTTTCGACGCGCATCGCGATAATGGAGCGGAATTCTCTTCCGGGCCGATACTTGCGGTACCAACTGAAACAACTGGCATAGCCGAACCCGGGACTGTTTCGAGCAATGCTTCAACCGGTGATCCGGCATCTTCCTCACAGGCTGACGCGGCCGAAGGCGGCGAACAGAACCCTGCTGTTGAAACTCCGGCGTCCGAAGGATCGTTGACCGCCCTCGCCAGGCTCCAGGAAACGGTGGCACGGCTTGAATCACGGCCAGTCGATGCGTGGCTCGAACGCAGGTTAAGGGAATTCGAACGAGCGCTCTCGGCGCTGGAGGAACGTCAGGTCGGACGCAGCGGGGCGGAGAATTCTGTCGACGACAAGATTCGGGAACTCAATGACGGCCTCGAATCTCTCGAGCATCGCCTGCTTTCCGCGGCTGAAGATTCATCGCGCTCGCTCGTTCAGCGCATTGATGCCTGCGAAAATCGCATGCGTGGCGTTGTTTCGGATACGTACGCCGATACAACAACGCTTGCGACGCGCATAACTGCTCTGGAAAATGCAGCCTACGCCGTGAAGCCCGAATTCTTCGCATCTCCCCCGGGGACACGTCCGGAAACCGGTAAATCAGCCGAGCTAACTCCGTTGGACGCAGGCCCGGAATCCGCGAGCGCCGAACCGATCGTGGCGGCGGCAGCACCGGTTTCTTCCTACCTCGCCGCCGCTCGCCAATCCGCCCAAGCCGCCGCAATGGTCCAGGACACGCGCATAGTGAAACCGGCGGCGCAGGGCAGATCGCAGACCATGGTGTATGTTGCCATAGGATCGCTGGTTGTATTCGTTGCGCTATTGGCGGGGGCGGGGTTTCTGCTGCGCAATATGGCCATGGGTGCGCAGCCTCCGGCGCCTGCTTATAACAAACCTGCTGCACGGTTCGACGCTACGCTGGCGCATCCGGCCTCAGCCGCAAACCCGCCGGCGCAATTACGGAACCTGGCAGAAGCGGGCGATCCAAAAGCTGAATTGTTGATAGGGCTGCAATATCTCGATGGCAGCGGCGTATCAAAGAACGATGGCGCGGCGTTGGCATGGCTTTCGCGCGCGGCGGCGCACAATCAGCCGCTCGCCCAGTATGACCTCGGTGCTATGTATGAAAACGGGCGGGGCATACAAGCCGATCAGGCGCAGGCGTTCCGCTGGTTTGAATCGGCCGCATTGAAAGGCAATCGTCGAGCGATGCACAGCCTTGCAACGGCCTATACCGAAGGCAGGGGAGCGGAAAAGAATATTTCAGAAGCGGCGCGCTGGTATGGTCGGGCGGCCGAGCTCGGTTCGGTGAACGATCAGTTCAACCTCGGAGTTCTGTTCGAGCGCGGCATGGGTGTGACGCAGAGTCTGCCGGATGCTTATAAGTGGTATGCAATCGCTGCTGCCCAGGGCGATCGCGAATCCCAGTCCCGCATCGCAGCCATTGCGCCGATGCTGACGCCCGATGCACTTGCTGCGGCGCAGAACGCTGCTCAGACCTTCAAGCCCGACACGCTTTCAACCTCGGCAAATTTTCCACCGGCAATGGCACAGAAGCACTGACCGCCGCCGCGGTTGATCTCCTGGACCCTGTAAATTGCAAAATCCCTCGCAGCTTTCGCTGCGGGGGATTTGACTGTTTGTCTCAATAGGGAGGGGGCGGCGGCGGATAGGGATATGCGCCTGGAGGAGGCGGTGGCGGGTAAGCCCTGTGCCGCCACGGGACCTTGTTGCCTTTCGTCTGCATGCATTGCGCATAAGCGATATCGTAGCGATGCTGCAGGGAATATTGCGCGCCTGCGCTTGTGTTGGCGCCCACACCCGTTCCCACTACCGCTCCCGACGCGGCACCGATGGCAGCGCCACGTCCACCGCCGACCGCCGCGCCGAGACCAGCGCCAAGAGCTGTGCCCAGAATGCCTTCCCCGATAGCGGTGTTATTTGCCGCCTCGGCGCCGCCGGCAACGCGTTGACTTGCGAACCCTTCGCACACCGACTCGTCAGCCTGGAATGCCTGAAGTGATTTGTTTTGTCCCGGCATTACCGGAACAGTGGGACCCATAGGCGGCGTGACGCAGCCGCTCAGCACGGTTGCCAGCGCTGTCGTCAAAACAATGGCTCGCGTTATCCTCATTGTGATCCTCGCTGACCGTTGGGCGCACCCTGCTCGCCGGGAGGCGGACCTTGTTCGTCATAGCCTGGCGGCGGTCCCTGATCATAACCCGGAGGTGGCGAACCTTGGTTGTAACCCGGCTGCGGACCCTGCCCGTACCCTGGTGGAGGGCCTTGGTCGTAACCCGGAGGCGGAGCCTGCTGATAGTCGTATTGCTGCTGATCAGGCGGCGGGCCTTGATCCGGTCCGCTTTCGTCATATCCGGACCCCTGCGCCGGAACCGGGCGCCACGCTCCGTAGCAATAGGGGACATAGGGGTAATACCCGGATGGATTATAGCAGTACCACCACGTAGGCCCGGCTTCGTCGTAAGACGGATCCTCATAGTAATAATCGGAGACGGCGGTCGGATAAGGATAAATTGGTGCCGTGTACCAGAACCACGCACCGCCCGCATTCCACCACCAGCCATACCGGCCGTTATACCAGCGATGATACCAGCGCCCATGCGTCCATGCCGCGCGCTGCGCCGACGAGAAATGCGCAAAGCCAATATGGCCGACAATTGCTGCGTGGAGCGGATGAAAGCCAGGCCGACCGAAACCTCGGCCTATCCCCCGTCGCACGGCAGCGTGAAACACGGGGCGTGAGGGCGCATGGATCGCCGCACGGGGCGCGACAGCATGCGCTGCCGGGTGGTGGATGGGTTCTGCCGAGAGCGGTGCCGCAAGCAAAGTGGAGCCTGCAAGCAGCAGGGAAGCGATGGAAAACCGAGGGTGCATGATACCGTTCCGTTGTTCGCCTAACGACTAGTCTCCGCAAGGTGAACCCCGGATGAACGCGGCAATTGGCGGTTCGACGGCGTGCGGGACAGCGTAGGGAACGGGAGCAGCGCCCTGAGGTTGCAGCAATTCTTCGGGCGAGTGGACAGGCCTCCGGCCTTTGTCCACTCGCCCGTCAAGCGGATCGATCGAATTGTTTGCAGGTTACTTCGCACAGTCGACGATGAGATCGAACTTATAGTCTTCCGGCAGTAGTGTCAGGGTGGCATAGGTGTTGACGTTTATCATGTCCCCTTGCTTGGCAATGACGACGTATCCTGGCGCGAGCGTCTGCGAATCTCCGGCAATAGTCGCGGTCGCTGCGCAATTGTCGACCTTCCTGGCCATTTGCACATAATAAACGCCGGTATTTGAATGACTGGCACTCGTCACGTTGTGCTGTACCTGGACGCTCCCGTCCGAGTTGATCACCGCATATCCCCCGGCCATTTTCTTGCCGGGGGCGTTCTGGGCGAAGCCCGTGCCAGCCGTGAGCGCAAGAAGTCCTGCGACTGCCAGCGTCGTAAAGGCGAGTTTCTGCAACATTGCTTTGTCCCTTCTCTGGATTGGCGGCGCCTGATGGCAGCTACCGTAGCAATGGCCGTAATTCGGGAAGTTGTGATAAGTTGCGATGGACGTAGAGGCGTGACTGATGATTAGTTACCGGCTCCCGTCAATTTGTTCCGGGAAGGCGCGCGAAGATTTGTTGATGACATGGGAACGATCAAAAACGACATAAGGCATAATGAGTTAGATGGCCTTCGTAATCATCGCCCAGCTCACTTCTGCCAAACACCGCGTCGTCGCAGTACTCAACAGGCTTACCAATTGGTTACGTTATATCTGAGCATGCAACTTTCGCGCTCCGTGGACCGCGCAGGTATATGCATGCCGCGGCTCCCTGAATTGCCGGGTGCAACATCCTTCGCGGGAGTTGAACGGGTTTGGTGCCGGCTGCAGGGATCGAACCCGCGACCCCGTGATTACAAATCACGTGCTCTACCAGCTGAGCTAAGCCGGCCCCAGAACGGGGACATACGCTGCCCGGGGGCGTAAACGCAACAGGTTCGGAGGGTTCTGGCGGGTTGGACGCCGCGCCGCACTTCGGTATGGTGGCGGCCCGCGGGGTTTATCGCACATTCTTGGTCGTTCATGAATTCCATCCTGGTCACCAGCGCGCTTCCTTACATCAATGGCGTCAAGCATCTGGGCAATCTTGTGGGCTCGATGCTCCCGGCGGATGTGTTCGCGCGCTTCCAACGAGCGCGAGGGCGCAACACGCTTTATATCTGCGCCACCGACGAGCATGGCACGCCGGCCGAACTTGCGGCGCTCGAGGCGGGGCAGGATGTCGCCGCCTATTGCACAGAGCAGCACGAGATCCAGAAGGAATTGGGTGCGCGTTTCGGATTATCCTGGGACTTCTTCGGTCGCTCCTCGTGCCGGCCGAATCATGAACTGACCCAGCAATTTGCCCGTGCACTTTGGGCCCGCGGCCATCTCGAGGTGCGTACCACCAGGCAGGTCTATTCCAAAGCCGACCGCCGCTTCTTGCCCGATCGCTATGTTATCGGCACCTGTCCGCATTGCGGTTACGAACGGGCGCGCGGCGATCAGTGTGAGAACTGCACGCGGGTGCTTGATCCTGTGGATCTGGTCAACCCGCGGTCGGCACTCTCCGGCGCCACGGACATCGAGATACGCGACAGCGCGCACCTCTTTCTGAAGCAATCGCAATTCGTCGATGAACTGCGCACCTGGGTGAACAACCACCGCAATGATTGGCCCATCCTTGTTACCTCGATTGCGCATAAGTGGCTGGACGAGGGTTTGCACGACCGCGGTATCACGCGCGACCTTGAGTGGGGCATTCCCGTGCCAGACGACATTGGCGACGGGCAGCTTCAGGGCAAGGTCTTCTACGTCTGGTTCGATGCGCCGATCGAATACATCGGGGCCACGCGGGAATGGGCAGAGGCCAGCGGCAAAGGCGAGTCGTGGCGCGACTGGTGGTTCGGCGATGCGGGGAAGGCTGTCACGTACTGGCAGTTCATGGGCAAAGATAACGTTCCGTTTCACACGGTTGGTTTTCCGGTAACTATCATGGGGTCGGGTGAACCGTGGAAACTCGTCGATCGCATCAAGGGCTTCAACTACATCAATTATTGTGGCGGCAAGTTTTCTACGAGTCAGAAGCGCGGCGTATTCATGGATACGGCGCTCGAAATTCTGCCGGCGGATATCTGGCGCTATTACCTGATGGCGAACGCGCCCGAGAGTTCCGACTCGAATTTCACCTGGGAACATTTTGCCGGCACCGTGAACAAGGATCTCGCCGATGTCGTCGGCAACTTTGTAAATCGGGTGATGAAGTTTTGTTCCGCGCGATTTGATGCGCAGGTGCCCGGTGAGGGTGAATGGGGCGCCGAAGAGCATGCGCTGGCGGCGGCACTGGATGTCCGCGTTGATACGTATACGGAATATCTTGAGGCCTGCGAGTTCCGCAAGGCGCTGGGCGAATTGCGTGCGATCTGGGTGACGGGCAACGAATACCTGACCCGTGCGGCGCCGTGGACATCGATCAAGACGGACCGTGCACAGGCCGCAGTTGCCGTGCGGGTGGGGCTTAATCTGGTGCATCTGTTTGGACATTTGGCATGGCCGGTCATTCCCGCCATCGCCAGGAAAATGCACGAGGCAATCTTGCCCGCGCCAGAGATCATTTCATGGCCGCATGAGCGGATGCACGAATATCTTGATCAGCTGGAAGCCGGCCTGCCGGTTCGCGCTCCGGATGTGCTGATCGCAAAGATTACGGATGAGCAAGTTTCGGAGTGGCAGCATCGCTTCGCGGGAGGCGAATCCATCTGATCCGACTCCAGACGCGCGGCACGATCCTGCGGTTGAGCGTCAAATCTCCAGTCGCGCCCAGCCATCGGGCCCAAGAGCCTCGAGTGGCTGGAAGCGCGACTTGTAGTTCATCTTCGAGCTGCCGCGAATCCAGTAGCCGAGATAAACATAGGGTAACCTGCGGGCCCGCGCTGCCGCGACGTGATCGAGGATCATGTAAGTTCCCAGGCTTCGCGCGTCCTCGCCCGGGTGAAAAAAGCTATAGACCATCGAAAGACCATCGCGCAGCACGTCGGTCAGGGCACACGCCACCAGCCGGGCCGGACCGCCGTCACCTGCTGGCTCGCGATATTCCACGATATGCGTCTTGACCGGCGTTTCCTCCACCATCGCCACGTAATCGAACAGGCCCATGTCGGACATGCCGCCGCCGGCGTGCCGCGAATCGAGATAGGCCCGCAGCAGCGCGAACTGCTCACGCGTCGCTTCCGACGGAGCTTCGCTGCGGAGGAGGTCGCTATTGCGTCGAGAAAGTCGTTTCTGATTGCGCGAAGGCACAAAATCCCTGGTGACGATTCGCACGGAAACGCAGGCGGAACAGCCGTCACAGGCCGGGCGATAGGCAATCATCTGGCTGCGTCGAAAACCTGAATGGGTAAGCGCTTCATTGAGCGCCTGTGCGAAGCTGCCGTTCAGCCGCGCAAACACCTTCCGCTCGATGCGGCCGGCAAGATAAGGGCAGGGGCCGCCCGGGGTCAGGAAAAATTGCGGTACGCGTGCTGTCCTCTGGTCCGTCACGGCGTTCCCACAGGCCTCGTCAATAACACTATGACTATGAAACGAAGATTCGCGCCAGCCTGCAACAACACAGCGGATGAGACTTTGCACCAGGCGGCGTCTTCAGTAGGTTGCGAGTGCGAAGCAAAAGGTGGTCATGGATTTCGACACTCGCGCGTTTCGTGACGCACTCGGCTGTTTCCCCACCGGCGTCGCGGTGGTCACGGCGGAGGGCGCGGACCGTCCGCCGATGGGCATCACCGTCAATTCCTTTACATCCGTGTCGCTGGATCCGCCGCTGGTCCTGTGGTGTGTCGACCGACGCTCGGACCGGTTCCATATTTTCACGCGCGCGACGGTCTTCACGATCAGCATTCTGGGAGCATGTCACCGAAGCGTTTCCGCGCGTCTTGCACGTCCGGGTGCGCATTCATTGGAGGGAATTCCGCTGCGACCGACCGAACTCGGTCCACCCGCGCTTTCCGATGCGCTTGCCGTGCTGGAATGCCAACGCGAGGCGCACCACCCGGGCGGCGACCATGAAATCCTGATAGGCCGCGTGGTGCGTTTTTCCCATCAGTCCACAGGGGAGCCGCTTGTTTTTTTCCAGGGGCGGTATCGGGCAGTTGGCGAAGAAGCCTGAATTAACGCCTAATTCATCTTGTGGTCTATAATAACGCTGCTTATATTCCCGTTGCTCAAGGAATACCGCAGTGCAGCAATTCGATCGCGATCTCATGCTTCTTCTGAACGACGTGGCAAGGCTTCTGCGAACGCGCTTCGACCAGCGTGCCCGCTCAAAAGGGATGACCCGCGCGCAATGGGTAATCCTGGCGCGCGTCGACGCCAAACCTGGATTGTCCCAGAACGAGTTGGCAGCACTTCTTGAAGTCGAGCCGATCAGTGTTGGCCGACTCGTGGACCGGTTGGAAGCACGCGGGCTTGTCGAACGCCGGCCAGATCCTGCGGACAGACGCATTCGCAGGCTGCACCTGCTGCCCGATGCGGCGCCGATTCTCGAAGAGATCACGAAAGCGCGCGGAGTGCTGGGTGCGGAGCTTCTGGAGGGCGTGGACGCCGAAGCCCGAACGCGGATGGTCGATGCACTTCTGCGAATGAAAAACAATTTGACGGCGGAACCGGCGCCGATGGCTGTGGGAGCTTAGAGTGGCGGCTATTCAGACAGATACTGTTTCCCCCTATGCCGGAACGGCGGGCGGTCTTGCGCACACGTCAGGCCTCCGCGACCGGTTGAAAGCAGACAAGAACCTGCTGCGCCGCGTGTTGATGATCGGCGGCGTCGCGCTGGTCGTGGTGGGTTCGTTGGCGTTCTGGCTTCTGGGTGACCGGTACGTCGGCACCGACGATTCCTATGTTCATGCTGCACAGTTGCTGGTTTCCACCGACGTCTCCGGCCTTGTTCAGGATGTCGATGTACATCAGGGCGAGCATGTGAAGGCGGGGCAGGTGTTGTTCCGCATCGATCCGCGCCAGTTCCAGATTGCGCTTGATAACGCCAGGGCGAATTTGGGGCAGACCCGCCTGACGCTGGTTTCGATGCAGGACGATTACCGGCGCATGCAGAAGGATATTGCAGCGCAGGAATCCCAGGTGGCGCTGGATCAGGTGACGTTTAATCGTTACGCGGCGCTCCTGCGTCTGAACAGTATTGCGCAGGCGCAATACGACCAGGCGCGCTTTACGCTTGCGACCGCGCAAAGCACGCTCGCGTCGCTCAAGGATCAGGCGCAGGTCCAACTCGCCAAACTTGGTGGCGATATCGACTTTCCCGTAGAGAAGCTGCCGCAATACCTGCAGGCAAAGTCGCAGGTCGAAGAGGCGGAGCGTCAACTCGATCACTCCACGGTCCGTGCACCGTTCGATGGTATGGTCACGGAAGTGGATTCCCTGCAGCCGGGAACGCTTGTGGTGTCGGCGCTCTCGGCGTTCACGACGACGAGCGCCGTGGGCCTGGTTTCGACCAACAAAATATGGGTCGAGGCAAACATGAAAGAAACCGACCTGACCCATGTCCATACAGGCGATCCGGTTGATGTCACCGTCGACACCTATCCCGGCCGTGTTTGGAAAGGCGAATTGGGGTCAATCAGTCCCACCACCGGTGCCGACTTCTCGGTGTTGCCAGCCGAAAACGCGAGCGGCAATTGGGTGAAGGTGACACAACGCGTAACCGTCAAGATCAAACTTGACGTCAAACCCGGTGATCCTCCGCTGCGCGCCGGCATGAGCACCTATGTCTCGATTGACACGGGTCACCGGCGCTGGTTCCGGCTGCTCTACAATTGATGTTCACGCCGTTGTCGATGGCCGCGCCGGATCTGGCCACCTGGCACGTTCCAAGCCAACCAGAATTTGAAGTGTGATGCGAACCGAAGGACATTCGCACGAGGCCTATTCGAAGGCTGAACTGCGCATCGTCATGCTGTGCTCGATGGCTGGCACGCTGATGCAGGCACTCGACAGTACCATTGCCAATGTCGCATTGCCGTACATGCAGGGTAGTCTCGCGGCGTCGCGCGACCAGATCACCTGGGTTCTGACGTCATATATCGTCGCTGCGGCGATCATGACCGCTCCTGTAGGCTGGATCGCCGCGCGTTTCGGCCGCAAGAATGTCGCGATTGTCAGCCTCGCGGGCTTCACGGTTGCCTCGATGCTTTGCGGGGCCGCGCAGTCGCTCGACGCAATGATTGTTTTCCGGCTCATACAGGGCGCATTCGGCGCGGCGCTGTCACCGCTTTCGCAAGCTATCATGCTCGATCTTTATCCGCCGCAGAAACGCGGTCAGGTGATGGCAATCTGGGGCGTGGGGGTGATGGTGGGGCCAATCCTCGGTCCTACACTGGGGGGTTATCTCACGGACGCTTACGACTGGCGCTGGGTGTTCTACGTCAATCTGCCGTTCGGAATCGCAGCGGTGACGGGCATCTGGTTCTTCCTGCGCGATACGGCACGCAGCCCAAATCTCAAATTCGACTGGTTCGGATTTGCCGTGCTGGGATTGGGACTGGGCGCGTTGCAGCTGATGCTCGACCGCGGGACCGACAAGGACTGGTTCTCGTCGATGGAAATCGTCGTGGAAACGGTGGTGGCGGCGACGGGTATCTATCTTTTCCTTGTCCACATGTTCACTTCGCACAAATCGTTTGTACCGCGCGAGATATTTGGCGACCGCAACTTCGTCACGGCACTCGTGCTCATGCTGCTCGTAGCGCTGATCATGTTGGCGAGTTCTGCATTGCTGCCGCCATTCCTGGAAAATCTCGGCGGGTACACCGTGACGCAGACGGGTCTGCTGATGGCACCGCGCGGTATCGGCACGATGATTTCGATGTTCTTTGCCGGCAGGTTAGCCATGCGGCTCGACGCGCGGCACGTGATGGCCGCGGGCACGGCGATGTTGCTGTGGAGCCTCTGGGAGATGTCGCACTGGACGCCAAACATCATGCCCTGGTGGCTCTGTGCCGTATCGTTCGTGCAGGGCGTAGGCATGGGCCTGATCTTCGTGCCGATGAACCTGATAGCGTTTTCGACGCTGCCGTCCGTTTTCCGCACCGACGGATCCGCGATGTTCAATCTGATGCGCAACGTGGGCAGCGCGATCGGCGTTTCGATCACAACCACGATGCTCGCCAACAGCATTCAAACAATGCATGCGGAGCTGGCGAGCCACGTTACACCGTTCAATCGCGCGCTTTCCGCAAATGCGCCCAGTCTCTACTGGAATTTGCAGCTGCCATTTGGCGCGGCACAGCTGGACGCGGTCGTGCAGTACAACGCGCAGATCATCGCCTACGCGAACGACTTCCTGTTCATGTTCTTCATTTCCCTGCCGGCACTTCTGATTCTTTTTCTGATGCGGAAGCCGGCGTTGCTCGGTCATCCTCCCCAAGTTGAAGTGATGGAGTAAGTCGCACGGGCTTGGCGTTTTGCCGGGCTCGGGCTTAACTGTCGCCCGAATTGCCGCAAGGAGAAGTCCCGTGGTGCGCGTTGGTTTCATCGGCTTGGGTGTAATGGGCTATCCGATGGCGGGACATCTGGCCCGCGCCGGTCATGACGTGACGGTGTTTAACCGCACGCAGGAGAAAGCGCGGCAGTGGGTGAAGGAATACGGGGGCGCAAGCGCACCGTCGCCCGCCAGTGCAGCCGCAGAAGCCGATGTCGTACTTGCCTGCGTAGGCCGCGATAGCGACGTCGACGCCGTGACACGCGGCACCGAAGGTGCGTTTGCTGCGATGAAACGGGGCACTGTATTCGTGGATCACACCACGGCATCGGCCGCTATTGCTCGCGACCTCGCCGAAACCGCACGCGAGAACGGAATCGGCTTCATTGACGCACCGGTCTCGGGTGGCGAGCAGGGCGCCAGGAATGGCAAACTGACAATCATGTGCGGCGGTAGTGCGGTCGACTATGACAAGGGCGAACCTGTCATGCTGACCTATGCGCGGCATTGCCAGCGGATGGGTGAAGCGGGAGCCGGGCAGCTCACCAAAATGGTCAACCAGATATGTATTGCCGGGGTCGTGCAGGGTCTTGCGGAGGCTTTGAGTTTCGCGCGCGCTGCCAACCTGGACCCCGCCGCAGTGGTGGAGGTGATTTCAAAGGGCGCAGCACAATCCTGGCAGATGGAGAATCGCCATCGCACCATGCTCGAAGGAAAATTCGATCACGGTTTTGCGGTGGAATGGATGCGCAAGGACCTTGCGATTTGTCTCGACGAAGCACGGCGCAATGGCGCTCCGTTGTCGCTCGCTGCGCTGGTAGACCAGTTTTATGGAGACGTAGAGCGGATGGGCGGTCGCCGCTGGGACACATCAAGCCTGTTCGCCCGAACAGAGGCTCTGCGCGACGGCAACCGCTCTTGAAGACGCCGAATTCGGATCAGCTTTTTTCCAACAATGCGCGCATCTGAAATTCCCGAATGTTTTCCTGGAGTTGATGCCGGCGCCACGCCCAGTACCGCAAAGTCTCGCAATCCTGATGCCCGACAATGGTGCCATGTGAATAATAATAGTGGCACACAACTTGATCGGGCGATGGATTCGTCGCTGCGGCCTGGTTAGGCGCAGCCGATTCGGCGGCAACAGCGGCGATAGGAGAAAGGGCCATACCTGCCATCAGACCAAGAACCAGAATACGCATGGGTTTTGCTCCGTGAACTTCTGGACAGAGTGTGGTGCGTACTCCCGACCGAACGCAAGACTGCGGCCTCGCACGGTTGCGTGAACAGCCATCGCCTGGCGACGGTACGGGCGATCCTGCTCCGCAATGCACGCGTTAACTCTTTTGTAACAGGATTGCCGCATCGCGCGCGAAATAAGTCAGGACACCAGATGCACCCGCACGCCTGAAGGCGAGCAGGCTCTCCAGCATAACCTTGTCGTTGTCGAGGAAACCGCGCTCCGACGCGGCTTTCAACATCGCATACTCACCCGACACCTGATAGGCGAACACCGGAACGCGAAATGATTCTTTCACCCGGTGGAGTACGTCGAGATAGGGCATCCCGGGTTTGACCATGACCATGTCGGCGCCTTCGGCGATGTCGAGCGCAACTTCCCGCAACGCTTCGTCGCTGTTGGCCGGGTCCATCTGATAGCTGCGCTTGTCACCAGTCAGCGCCTTTGCCGAACCGACGGCGTCACGGAATGGCCCATAAAAGGCCGACGCATATTTGGCGGCGTACGCCATGATGAGCGTGTCCTTGAAACCCTGTGATTCCAGAGCGGCGCGAATGGCAGCGACGCGCCCGTCCATCATGTCCGAAGGCGCAATTATATCGCAGCCGGCCTCGGCCTGCAGAACAGCCTGACGGACCAGAATATCCACTGTTTCGTCATTTGCGATTCGTGATCCTGCGAGCACGCCGTCATGCCCATGGGTCGTGTAAGGATCGAGCGCTACGTCACAGAGTACGCCAATTTCCGGAACTTCGCGTTTTATGGCGCGCACGGCGCGGCAAACGAGGTTTGCCGGGTTGAGAGCTTCTCGCCCGTCTTCTGATTTGAGCGCAGGATCCGTGCACGGAAAAAGCGCGATCACGGGAATTCCAAGAGCCGCTGCTTCTTCGGCGGCACGCACGGCAAGGTCAATGGTAAGGCGTTCGACGCCGGGCATCGTGGCTACAGGCTGACGGCAATTTTCGCCATCGGTCACAAATAGCGGCCAGATGAGATTGGCGGGCGCGAGCGTGTGCTCCGCTATGAGCTTCCGCGTCCATTCGTATTGCCGGATCCGTCGCATGCGAAGTTCCGGGAAAGCAGCATGTCGTTCTTTCATGGTCCCGTCCGACCGGCGTTGCCGTGCCCGCCGCAGGCTCTGGCTCGCGGCGATTGTCAGGTTTGCCAAGTCTGATGCGTTCTGGGGAGGCGCATTGCAACCCCCCGGCGTCCAATCCGCAGGCGTGCAGGATTGACTCGACCATCGGGGGGCCGTCAGAAGATGGCTGCGGCCGGGACACCGGCTCGTGTTGGGCATGACAAGCATTTCCGGACGGTATCCATGGATTTCGAGCTGAACGAGGATCAGCGCGCGGTTGAGGCCGCGGCACGCCGCTTCGCCATAGAAAAGCTTGCACCGCACGCGGCCGAATGGGATGCACGCGAGCATTTTCCTGTCGAAGTCATGCGAGAGGCCGCGCAACTGGGCTTTGCCGGGATCTACGTCAAAGACGATGTTGGCGGCTCGGAGATGTCGCGGCTCGATGCGGCAATCGTCTTTGAGGAATTGTCGGCGGGCTGCACATCCACCGCGGCATTCATCTCCATCCATAACATGGCGTCATGGATGATCGACCGGTTTGCGAGTGATACGCAACGGCACAGGTTTCTGCCGAAACTCACAACCATGGAACACATCGCCAGCTATTGCCTGACTGAACCCGGATCGGGCTCCGACGCCGGAAGCTTGCGGACCCGGGCCGTGCGTGATGGCGATGAATATGTACTGGATGGCGCCAAGGCGTTCATTTCCGGCGCTGGTACCTCGGATGTCTATGTCTGTATGGTGCGGACGGGGGAAGACGGGCCAAAAGGCATTTCCTGCATTGTCGTCGAGAAAGGGACGCCCGGTCTTTCCTTCGGCAAGATGGAGCAAAAGCTCGGTTGGAAAAACCAGCCGACGGCGCAAGTGCTCTTCGACAATTGCCGCGTGCCCGCTGCGAACCGGATCGGCGCCGAAGGCGACGGATTTCGGATCGCAATGATGGGCCTGGATGGTGGCCGCATTAATATTGGTGCGTGTTCGGTCGGCACGGCGCGGGCGGCACTTGATGAAGCCAAGATATATACACATGACCGCAAGCAGTTCGGCCGCCCAATTTCGGAATTTCAGGCCACCCAATTCAAGCTCGCCGATATGGCAACAAATCTGGAAGCTGCGCGCCTCATGATCCGCAACGCTGCGGCAGCCCTCGACCGGCGGGATCCCCGCGCCACGATGTTATGCGCGATGGCCAAGCGATTTGCGAGCGACGCAAGCTTCGAAATAGCCAATGATGCACTCCAGCTTCATGGCGGGTATGGTTATCTGAAGGATTTTCCCGCCGAGCGTCATTTGCGCGACCTGCGTGTGCATCAAATTCTCGAGGGCACTAACGAAATCATGCGCGTGATCGTCGCAAGAGAAATGTTCCGGCAATGAACGGGGTTCCGGACGAAGTTCTATTTGAGCAGCGCGGCGCGCTGGGCCTGATTACGTTGAACAGGCCGAAGGCGCTGAACGCGTTGACGGAATCAATGTGTATTGCGATCGAGGCCCAGTTGGTGCGCTGGCGCGATGACGCGAGCGTCAAGGCCGTCGTCATTCGCGGCACGGGAGATCGGGCGTTCTGCGCGGGTGGCGACATCCGTGCGCTCTACACAGCGGGGCGTGCCGCTGCGACCAACATGACGGATTTCTACCGCCACGAATATCGCATGAACGCGCGCATCAAACATTTCCCGAAACCCTACATCGCACTGCTGCACGGCATCGTGATGGGCGGCGGAGTGGGCGTTTCAATCCACGGCAGCCATCGTCTTGTAGACGCGAGCGCTCTTTTTGCGATGCCCGAGACAGGCATTGGCCTATTTCCGGATGTGGGCGGAAGCTTTTTTCTTTCGCGCCTTCCAGGAGAGATTGGGATGTATCTCGCCCTGACCGGATCGCGTTTGAAGGCGCCCGACATGCTTTACTCCGGCATTGCCACGCATTCCGTCCTGGCAGCGCACTGGGAAATGTTGATTGATCGTCTGGCAGCAGGTGATGCGCCCGAGGCCGCGCTTGCAGGATTGACGAATGAGGCCGATCTGCCGGACCTTCCGGAGATTCTCGAGCCGATCGATCGGTGTTTTGCCCACGGTTCGGTCGAGGCGATTTTGGCTGCACTGGATGAAGACGACATTGCCTGGGGACCGATCGCCGCGACGACGATTCGGACGAAATCGCCAATCAGCCTGAAGGTGACCTTCCGTCAATTGCGGGATGGGCGTTCGCTTTCTTTCGATGATTGTCTGCGTATGGAATTTCGCATGGTGAACCGTGTGATGGCCGGCCATGATTTCTTCGAGGGCGTGCGCGCGGCGATTATCGACAAAGACAATGAGCCGGCATGGAGTCCGGAAACACTTCCAGAGGTCTCTGAACCCGCTGTGGATGCCTATTTCGCGCCTCTCGGTGAAAAAGAGCTGCAATTGTAGCAGCCGATAACTTACGGACTGCATGAAGGATTGCGGCGATCAACGGAGACTGGGCATGACAAATATCGCTTTCATCGGCGTCGGAAATATGGGCGGCCCTATGGCGCGCAACCTGGTGCGAGCCGGGAACGCAGTTGCTGCATTCGATGTAAGTGATGCGGTGCTTGATCCTGTGATCCATGCCGGCGCGACGCGCGCTTCCTCGGTAGCCGAAGCAGTTAAAGACGCCGAGGTGGTGATTACCATGCTGCCCGCCGGCAATCACGTCCGCGCCGTCTATATGGAAGACGGCATTCTCGCCCATGCTCGCGCCGGGACGTTGCTAATCGACAGCTCGACCATCGATATCGATGCAGCCCGAACCGTGCACGACGCTGCGCACGCGGCGGGTTTCGATTTTGTCGACGCTCCCGTCTCGGGCGGCGTTACCGGTGCGGAAGCCGGCACACTCACGTTTATGTGTGGCGGCACGGCAGCATCATTTGATCGTGCCCGACCCATTTTGGAACAGATGGGTAAACGCATTGTTCTGGCGGGCGGGGCGGGGGCAGGGCAGGCCGCCAAGATTTGCAACAACATGCTTCTTGCGATTTCGATGATCGGAACATGCGAAGCGTTCGCATTGGCCGAAAAGCTTGGGCTCGATGCCCAGAAACTCTTCGACATTTCCTCGACGTCGTCCGGTCAGTGCTGGTCGCTGACGACCTATTGTCCAGTGCCGGGGCCTGTCCCTACGGCGCCATCCAACCGCAATTATCAGGGTGGTTTTGCGGCAGGGCTTATGTTGAAGGATCTGAAACTGGCCCAGGCGGCGGCGCAATCCGCAGGAGCCACCACGCCTTTAGGCGCGGAAGCGACCCAGCTCTATTCTCTCTTCAGTGCCAAAGGCCATGCCGGCCTCGATTTTTCAGGGATTATCCGCATGCTGCGCGGCGAGCTCTGATTTACCCGCCCTTAACGATCAGTGAGTAATGTTCCCCAACAACTTCGGGCGGTGTTTGGGGAATGACGGCATTAGCAAAAGCGCAACTCCAGGCAGTGGAATCTGATCGCGAGCAACAATTGCGCAAGCGATATCTGGAAGTGCTGAGCCTCATTGAGCGCCTGCACCGCCAGCTTCTGGATGTGATCAAGGACGAACTCGATCGGCGCGACGAGCGGGAGATCAACAGCGTTCAGGCGCTGCTTTTGTTCAATGTTGGCGATCAGGAACTGAGCGCTGGCGAGCTGCGTTCGCGTGGCCATTATCTCGGATCGAACGTTTCCTACAATCTCAAGAAGCTCGTGGAACTTGGTTATGTCCATCATGAGCGTTCGGCGATCGACCGCCGGTCGGTTCTGGTGCGGCTGACCGACAAAGGCGAAACCATTCGCGACATGCTGGCAGGCCTTTTTGAGAGACACCTGGGTTCGCTTGAGGCCGTCGGGAATGTCGGCATGAGCGAACTTGAAACTATCAGCGCGAGCCTCAGGCGGCTTGAGCGCTTCTGGATTGATCAGGTCCGCTTCCAGCTCTGATCCCCTGTCGATCGCGCCCCCCGTGCGAAATTTTCGCATGGAGCGACTGGCCTTGTCGGGCTATCCTGCCGGCGGGGGTCCGAGAGGCGCGATTGAGCTATCCATACAAGGCACGATTCCGAGAAACGCTGGCGGGTCTCAGGCACGAAAATCGCTACCGCGTGTTTGCCGATATCCTGCGCCGTAATGGCGCTTATCCGCAGGCCGATCTCTACGGCGGGCAAAATCCGCGCCCGATCACGGTGTGGTGCAGCAACGACTATCTGGGGATGAGCCAGCATCCCAAGGTGGTTGCCGCGCTGCGCGAAGCCGCCCAACAGACGGGGGCCGGCTCCGGCGGAACCCGCAATATCTCCGGTACGACGCACTACCACGTCGAACTCGAGCGCGATCTCGCCGAATTGCACGGCAAGGAAGCCGCACTTTTGTTTACTTCTGGCTTCATTTCCAATGACGCCACGCTTTCGACGCTCTTCAGACTCCTGCCGGGGCTCGTGATTTTCTCCGATGCCCTTAACCATGCTTCCATGATCGAGGGAATTCAACGCGGCGGTGGCGAGAAGCGCATTTTCCGGCACAACGACCTGGCCCACCTTGAATCGCAACTCGCGTCTGTCGACCGCGACAGACCCAAGCTGATCGCCTTTGAATCGGTTTATTCGATGGACGGCGATTTCGGCGACATCGCCGGAATCTGCGATCTGGCAGAGCGCTATGGCGCGCTCACCTATCTCGATGAAGTCCATGGGGTGGGGCTTTACGGTCCGCGTGGCGCAGGCGTCGCGGCGCGTGATGGCGCGATGGGCCGCGTCGATATCATCGAGGGTACGCTCGCCAAAGCGTTTGGCGTCATGGGCGGCTATATCGCCGCCGATACGGAGATTGTCGACTGCATCAGGTCGTTTGCGGCCGGCTTCATCTTTACCACGTCGTTACCACCTGCGATCGCGGCGGCAGTGCTGGCGAGTGTGAGGCATCTTAAAGGAAGCGACGCGGAGCGCACGGCCTTGCATGAGCGGGCAGGGCGCCTGAAACAGTTGCTCTCGGACGCGGCATTGCCGGTAACGGCATCTCCAAGCCATATCGTACCCGTGATGGTCGGCGATGCGGCGTTATGCAAAGCCGTCTCGGATACGCTGTTGCGCGATCACGCCATATTCGTACAGCCGATCAATTATCCGACTGTACCGCGCGGCGCGGAGCGGCTGCGGTTCACGCCATCGCCAAACCATACTGACGCGCTGATGGACGAACTGGTGCGCGCGCTGAACGAAGTTTGGACATCATTGCGACTCGACCGCGCGGCTTGAACGAATTAACTGCGCCGGCGTGCCTTCGTGGCCGGCGCGCCACGACCCAGGCCGATCTTTTTCGCAAATTCGGAGCGCTGGGCTGCATAGTTCGGCGCGACCATCGGGTAATCGGCGGGCAGTCCCCATTTCGATTTATACTCTTCGGGTGACAGGCTGTGACGTGAGCGCAGGTACCTTTTCAGCATTTTGAGCTTTTTGCCGTCCTCCAGACAGACGATGTATTCCGGTGTGATGGATTTCTTCACCGGAACTGCCGGCCTCTGCGTGGTCGCAATTTCCGTGCCTCCCCCCCCGGAAAGACCACCCAGCGTGGCATGGATGCTCCGGATCATTGCTGGAAGCTCGGAAATCGGGGTCGGGTTATTGCTGACGTAGGCGGCCACGATTTCGCTGGCGAACTTGATCAGGTCGTCGCTTTTCCCGGATTGCCCATTATTACCGCTGCTCATGCTTGTCCTTTATACTCAATAACAGCAGAGCAAAGTATTCGCACGCAGCCCTGGAAATCAAGGAAAACAAAAATAGGGATGAGGCATTCACAATACAGTGCGATCATTTAAATCGGGCAATCGGGTGCCCGCGGATATGGGCAACCTGAGCATTCGATCATTTGCGGGCTGACCGGGCCGTGCGAGTTCACGGGGTGCGTCCCCAACCCTTTAAGTTGCAGCATCGTATATTACACGTAGACAATATATCTCCTATTGACTTTATAGTGTTTTATCCTCATCGTTGCGGAAGACGGGGGAATGCGCGGGTGTCAGCAGTATGGTGCGGCATCGGATTCCCACCAATACGGAGGGATGAGATGAATCGCTGGTTCGTAGCTGCCGGATTGTTGCTTGCTTCAGCTTCGGCAGCTTGGCCCGCAAGCACCACGTTGTTGAACGTCAGCTATGACCCTACTCGCGAGCTCTATAAGAGTATCAACGTTGCGTTCGCGGCGCAGTGGAAGGCAAAGACCGGCGACGATCTCACCATCAACATGTCGCATGGCGGTTCGGGCTCGCAGGCCCGCGCAGTAATCGACGGCCTCGATGCCGACGTCGTCACACTCGGTCTTGCCTATGACATCGATTCGATCTCGCAAAAGGCGAAGCTGCTGCCTGACAGCTGGCAACACAGGCTTCCGTTCAACAGCACACCCTACACGTCGACGATCGTTTTTCTTGTTCGAAAAGGGAACCCCAAACATATCCATGATTGGCCCGATCTCGTGAGGGCGGGTGTCGGCATCGTGGTGCCCAATCCGAAAACGTCGGGCGGGGCGCGCTGGGCCTATCTCGCTGCATGGGCGTCTGCTGAGCGCGAGTCCGGCGGCAGCTGGAACAAGGCGAAAGAATACGTCACGTCATTTTACGCACATGTCCCGGTGCTCGATACCGGCGCACGCGGTGCCACCACAACTTTCGTTCAGCGGGGAATCGGTGACGTGCTGGTCAGCTGGGAGAACGAAGCGCATTTGGCCATGCAGGAAGCTGGCCCGGGCAAGTTCGAGATTGTTTACCCCTCCGTCTCGATGCTCGCCGAACCACCGGTCGCTGTGCTGGACTCGAATGCCGACCGTCACGGCACGGGGAAAGTGGCGAACGCCTATCTGAACTTCCTCTATTCCAAACAAGGCCAGGAAATCGAAGCAAAGAACTTCTACCGGCCGCGCGACGTGCAGGTTCTCGCGGCGCACAGTGCGGATTTTCCGAAGCTTAAGCTCTATACGATCGACTACGCCTTTGGAGGCTGGCAGAAGGCCCAGTCTACGCATTTTGCCGATGGCGGTGTTTTCGATCAGATCTACAAGCCGCAAGCCAGATGAGCGCGGCTGCAAAGTCGAGGTGGCGAAGCCCGAGCGTGATACCGGGATTTGGACTCTCGTTCGGGTTCACGCTGTTTTATCTGTCCGCGATCGTCCTCATTCCATTGTCGGCGCTTCTGCTGCGGCCTCTCTCGCAAGGCTGGAGCGGATTTGTCAGTGCTGTCGCCACACCGCGCATTGCCCACGCGCTCGCGCTTTCGTTTGGTGCTGCGGCCATTGCCGCAATTATCAATACGGTGTTCGGATTCATCGTCGCCTGGTCGCTCGTTCGTTACCGTTTCCCGTTTCGCCGTTTTATCGACGCGTTCGTCGATCTGCCTTTTGCGCTGCCTACTGCTGTGGCCGGCATTGCACTGGCGACGATCTATGCACCAAATGGCGTCCTTGGTTCGCTGCTCGCACGGGTCGGAATCAAGGTGGCCTACAGCCCGCTCGGTGTCGTGCTGGCGCTCACCTTCGTGGGCCTGCCTTTTGTAGTACGCACGCTGCAGCCGATTCTTTCGGACATGGGCCGCGAGGCCGAAGAAGCGGCGGCAACGCTGGGTGCAGATCGGTTCCAGACATTCCACCGGGTGATCCTGCCCGCAATTGCACCGGCGCTGATCTCCGGCGCCGCACTGGCTTTTGCGCGCGGGGTTGGTGAATACGGCTCTGTTATTTTCATCGCGGGCAATCTGCCGATGGTATCGGAGATCGCGCCCCTGCTGATTGTCATCAAGCTGGAAGAGTATGACTATTCGGGTGCCGCAGCCGTCGGCCTTGTGATGCTGGCGATTTCCTTCGCGATCGTCCTGATGTTGAATTCGCTGCAGGCTCGTGTGCAGGCACGCCGATGAGTGCGACCGGCTATCCTGGCAGGGTCTATATGCGCGCGCCGGCTGAGGACAGTCGCCTCGTGCGGAGTGCGCTGATCGCTGTTTCGGTCATTTTTATCGGCATCTTTCTTTTCCTGCCGCTCGTCACGGTATTTGCCCAGGCTTTGGCGACGGGTATCTGGCCGGCGCTGGACGCCATCGCTCAACCGGACGCGCTGGCCGCGGTCCGTCTCACGCTTGTCGTCGCGGCCATTGCAGTGCCATTGAACGTGATTTTCGGTACCGTCGCAGCGTGGTCGATAGCGAAGTTCGATTTCGTGGGCAAAAGCCTGCTGATTTCCCTCATCGACATTCCGTTTTCCGTCTCGCCCGTCATTTCCGGTCTTATCTACGTACTCGTCTTCGGTCTGCAGGGATGGCTCGGGAGCTATCTGCGCGACATGGACGTAAAGATCATCTTCGCATTTCCCGGTATTGTGCTTGCAACGATCTTCGTGACCTTTCCGTTCGTTGCACGCGAACTCATTCCGTTGATGACCGATCAGGGTCGCGAAGAGGAGGAAGCCGCCGTTTCGCTCGGTGCGTCGGGCTGGCGGGTCTTTCTGCGTGTGACTTTGCCCAACATCAAATGGGGGCTGCTTTACGGCGTGCTTCTGTGCAATGCGCGCGCGATGGGAGAATTCGGCGCCGTCTCCGTCGTGAGCGGCCATATCCGCGGTCTGACCAACACCATGCCGCTGCATGTCGAAGTCCTCTACAACGACTATCAATATGTCGGCGCATTCGCCGTGGCATCGCTGCTCGCGATGCTGGCTCTCGTGACACTGATATTCAAATCCATTCTCGAATGG
This sequence comes from Rhizomicrobium sp., assembly GCA_036269235.1. Lineage (GTDB taxonomy): Bacteria > Pseudomonadota > Alphaproteobacteria > Micropepsales > Micropepsaceae > Rhizomicrobium. Next base: position 8,346 of record DATASL010000052.1, on the reverse strand, counting down.
CGCTACGCCGACGAGATTTCGGCCCTACATCGCCATTAGCGGAGCGGAAGATGAATCTGACAGTCGATTCCATTGCGAAGCAGTTCGGCCGCTATCCCGCGCTGAACAGCGTGAGCCTCACCGCGCCGCGCGGTGCGTTTCTCGCGCTGCTGGGGCCGTCCGGTTCGGGCAAGACGACTTTGCTTCGTATCCTTGGCGGGCTTGAAGTCGCGGATCTCGGGCGCATCACCTTCGAGGATCTGGACTGGCTCGCCATTCCCGCCCGCGAGCGGCGCGCGGGTTTCGTCTTTCAGCAATATGCCCTGTTCCGTCACATGACGGTGGCGCGCAACATTGCCTTCGGACTCGAGGTGAAACCGCGGCGTCACCGGCCACCGCATGCGGAGATATCGCGGCGGATCGACGAACTGCTGCATCTGGTCCAGCTGGACGGACTGGGAGGGCGCTATCCCAGCCAGCTTTCCGGCGGTCAGCGTCAACGCGTTGCGCTCGCCCGCGCGCTCGCCATCGAACCCCGGCTTCTCCTGCTCGACGAGCCGTTCGGTGCGCTCGATGCCAAGGTCCGCAAGGATCTCCGTATCTGGCTCCGGCAGCTTCATGATCGTACCGGCGTGACGACCGTCTTCGTCACGCATGACCAGGAAGAAGCGCTGCAAATGGCCGATCTGGTGGCGGTTCTCCATACCGGCCGTATCGAACAAATCGGCGCCCCGCGAGAGCTGCGCACGAGCCCGGCCACGCCCTTCGTCGCAGAATTTCTCTCCGAATCTCTGGCCGGAGGGGCCGCTTGCCCCGTGCCTCCCGTCAAGAATGTCGTGAATTTCCATTAGACGATTCGCGGATTGCCGACGTGGGGCTCCGCTACTTCCGAGATATATGGACGCCTATATACACTATATGTATTATAGGGTGTCGGAGGGTGGCGGGCGATGCATTTCCTTTCTGCGTTTAATCTTCTCTATTCGGTCTCGGGGTTCGCGGTGGGCCTCCTGGTCGGTCTGACCGGCGTCGGCGGCGGCTCGCTGATGACCCCGCTTCTGGTTTTGCTCTTCGGCATTCATCCGAGCACGGCAGTCGGCACCGATCTTCTCTACGCGGCTGCCACCAAGACCGTGGGTACCGGCGTGCACGGGCTGCGGGGAACGGTGGACTGGGGGATCGTCGGATGGCTGGCAGCGGGAAGTGTTCCCGCAGCTGCGGCGACATTGCTGATCCTGGCCCATGCCGGCGCGCAGAATTCATCGACCAATCATGTAATTACTTTTGTGCTTGGCATTGCATTGCTCGCTACGGCCGTCGCCATTCTTTTCCGGCGCGTCATCCTCGGTTACTTCGCCAGACGCGGAGCGCCCGATCCGAGGCGCACGCGGATCGCGACCGTGGTGCTTGGCCTGATCCTGGGCGCGCTGGTTTCACTTTCCTCCGTCGGCGCCGGCGCAATCGGTGTAACGGTGCTTCTCGTACTTTATCCTTCGCTTCCCGCGAGCAAGCTTGTCGGCTCCGATATCGCCCACGCCGTGCCGCTGACGCTCATCGCCGGTTGCGGTCACTGGCTCATGGGCTCGGTGAACTTTACGCTGCTGTTTTCTTTGCTCGTGGGTTCCATTCCGGGGATCATCATCGGCAGCCTGGTCTCTTCGCGAACGCCGGATCATGTCCTTCGTCCGATCCTGGCTTCGACGCTGGCGCTGGTCGGGGGACGGTTGATCTTTTGATTTTGGACAATTCAGCGGCCCCGGCCCGGTTTCCTTTTATTTGCCGCGGCCGCCGGACCGGCGCGATGTCTGGACGACATCGCCAATAACGTCGCGTTCAATTTTTCGCGCAGCGCCGGCGGTCCGATGATTTCCACATCGTCGCACAGGCGCATGAGCTCGCGCAGGCCTTGCGTTTCGGACTCGATCGGAATCCTGCAGCGTATCCAGCCTTCGCGATCGGGCTGCGCGCTGTCGCGGGCGCTCTGCTCCACCTGCGGTCCAAGCAGCGCCAGCAGCGCCATACCGTGCGGCGACAGCCGCACATCCGCCTGGCTGCGCCACAGACTGTCTTCGTAGTTGCGGCACGCCTGTTCCCAGTGTCTCGCAAGATCGAAGCCCTTGGGCCGTACAAACAACTCGTCTGTGAGTTCGGCGCTGGCGATGCCGGCGATACGATAGGTGCGGATCGCTTTGCCGTTCTGCGCGACCAGGTACCAGGTGCCCGCCTTGAGCACGAGGCCGAGTGGCTGCACGCGAAAAGACCGTGGCTCGTCGCGGCCCGCGGGCCGGTACTGCAGACGGAGCGTAACCATATCCCAGACGGCACGGGCAACGGTCTGCAGGCAGGTTTGCGGATCGGCGCCGCGAAACCACGGCGACGGATCGAGATGGAAGCGCGCCGCGATCCGCTCCGCCCCGGGTTGCACATGGGCGGGCAGGGCGGACAATAATTTCAATCGCGCCGCCGAAAGCATATCGGCAAGGCCGAGCTGCGCCGCCGGGCCCGGCAGGCCCGCCAGAAACAACGCTTCGGCTTCCGGCTGCGTGAGGCCGGTAAGTTTGGTGCGGTAGCCATCCAACAGCGCAAATCCGCCGCTTCGGCCCCTGTCCGCATAAACCGGAATGCCCGCCGCGCTGAGCTGATCGATATCGCGATGAATGGTGCGGACCGAGACCTCGAACTCGGCCGCCAGCGCGCGCGCACTCATGCGGCCCCGCGCCTGGAGGCGCATCAGGATCGAGAGAAGCCTGCTCGCCAACATTTTTTTCGGCCGGCCAGAATACCTGACATTCGATGTCATGTTTAAGGCGTTACACCCCGGGCTGCAAACGGAGGATGGAGACGAAGGATGAATGTGTCGGCAAGCCTGCCGCCCGCACCATTGCTGTTCGGAACCTTCATGCTCGCCGCAACCCCGATCACAGGAGAAGGCACCGTGACAGACCATACCCATGACTTCGATTTCCTCATCGGCAAATGGCGCGTGCATCATCGGCGGCTGAGGAATCGCCTTGCCGGCAGCCATGACTGGATGGAGTTCGACGGTACGTCGGAACTTTGGATGACGATGGACGGGCGGGGCACGATCGATGATAATTATATTGGCGTACCGGGCGAACCGTACCGTGCAATGAGCATCCGCGCCTACGATCCCAAGACGGAGAAATGGGCCATCTGGTGGCTCGACACCCGTACCCCGCGCGCAATCGAGCCACCGGTTTTCGGCAATTTCAGGGAGGGCGTGGGGACATTCGAGGGCGACGACACCGTCAACGGCAAGCCCATAAAGGTACGTTTTATCTGGTCGGAAATGACTTCCAGTTCCGCCCGTTGGGAACAGGCGTTTTCGTCCGACGGAGGCGACACCTGGGAAACCAACTGGCGGATGGATTTCACGAGGGCGCAATGAACAACATTGTGGAATTGCGCCAATACGCAATGAAGCCGGGCAGGCGGGACGAGCTGATCGAACTGTTCGAGAGGGAGTTCATCGAATCGCAGGAAGCGCTTGGCATGGATGTGATCGGCACGTTTCGCGACGTAGACGATGCCGATCGTTTTGTCTGGTTGCGCGGCTATGCGGACATGGAAAGCCGCGGACGGGCGCTCCCGGCATTCTACAGCGGACCGGTCTGGAAGGAGCACCGCAATGCCGCCGTCGCCACGATGAACGATACCGACAATGTGTTGCTGCTGCGGCCGGCCTGGCAGGGTTCGGGTTTTTCGCGCGGTACGCGTGCACCACGCGGTGCCGATGAGGCTCGGCAGAATCTCGTCGTGGCAATGATTTGCTATTTCGATACGAAAGTTCCCGCCGGGTTCGCAGAGTCGTTTTGTGATGCGATGCGGTCAGAAGTAGAAGCCGAGGGTTCGTCGCCGCTTGCTGCAGTGGTGAGCGAACAGAGCGCAAATAATTTTCCCGCGCATCCGATTCGGGAAGGCGAACATGTCTTCGTCTGGTTTCAGGACTTCCCCAATGCCCGAACCGCGCGGTCAATTGCACTGGCGCCTGAACTCACGCGTCAACTTTGCAAGCCGGTAGAGATTCTACGGCTGCGACCGACTTCGCGCTCCCGTCGAATGGCCTCATCAACAATGCTCTGTCGCAGCTCTGCGTGATTCACAGCCGGCCCGTGTATTGGACCTCGTGCGGTTCTTCACACACCGCGGAAGTGCTGCACGACGGTCCAGCCGCCGATAAGGATGAAGCCGACTCCTGCAAGCAGCTTGAGCGGGACATGTTCGAGCCAGCGGCCGGCGCAAGAGCCTACCAGCACAGATACGGCGGCGCACATCGCCAGCGCGCTGGCCGATGCAAAGAATACGGACACCGGCGTGTTCTTCTGTTCCGAGGCGAGGAGAAGCGTTGCGATCTGCGCGTTGTCGCCGAGCTCGGCGAGGAAGATCGTTATGAATATTGTGCCAAGCTGCCACATCGGCTGCTTCCCCTCCGTTCGCCATGCTGCAGGCCACGCGCGAACCGGCATCCCCGCCGGTAGCGACCGGGCACAAGCGCATTCTATCGCGACAGCTTCGTGACATTGCCCTGCATACGTCGAATGCGTCGGCAACGCTTGTGTAACGGGATGTTCTTGTCCTTGCGCGCCTCACTGAGTCCGTGGAGGTGCCGCGGCAATTCACACTGTCGCAAAACTGCAAAATTAAGATCACCAAACCGCTAACCATCTTTGTTACCCGCTCGCTCCTCGCCGCTGCCGCAAGGCTTGGCGTGCCGGACCGCATGCCGCATCCGGCGAAGCCGCCAACCGCACTCTCCTGAAACCCTAGAGGGGAACACAATGAAACTTTCTCGGACTCTCACCGCGCTCTTGTGCGCCACTGCGTTGACTACCAACGCAGCCTCGGTTGCGCTGGCGAACGGTGCAAACCAGCCGGTTCGCACGACCGCCACGCCGATCAAGCATCTGATCGTGATCTACCAGGAAAACGTGTCCTTCGATCATTACTTCGGCACCTATCCGCACGCCACCAATCCCAAGGGCGAGCCGGCCTTTCACGCCAGGAAGAACACGCCGACTGATATCGACACGGTCGAGAATGCCGGCCTTCTCACCAACAATCCGAATTTCCTGAACACGCTGAACGGCACTGGCGCGGCAAACCCCTTCCGTCTGGACGTCACCCAGTCGGCCAGCGCCGACCAGAATCACAGCTACACGCCCGAGCAGCAGGCCGAGGACAATGGCGCGGCCGATCTGTTCCCGCTCTACACCGGCGTGGGTTCGCCGGGCGGCGTCGGCACCTTCGGCACCACCGGGCAGGTGATGGGCTATTACGATGGCAATACCATCACCGCCATGTGGAATTACGCCCAGCACTTCGCGATGTCCGACAATGCCCGCACCGACGGCTACGGTCCGTCGACGCCGGGCGCGATCGAGGCCGTTTCCGGACAGACCAACGGCATGCAGATCGTTCTCGATACCAACGGCAAGAACAGCTACTACGTCGCCGACGGCCAGGGCGGCTATACGCTGATCAACGACGTCGATCCTGCCTACGACGTCTGCGCCAGCACGACCAACACATCGACGATGGCCGGCAAGAATGTCGGTGACCTGCTGAACGCGGCGCGGATCACCTGGGGCAGTTTCATGGGCGGTTTCGACCTGACCAGGACCAACCCGAACGGCACGACCGGCTGCGCACGTTCGACGGTGTCGAACGTCACCGAAGTGAACGAAACGGACTACATCCCGCATCACGCCTGGTTCCAGTATTACCCCTCGACGTCCAACCCCACGCATGCGCGGCCGTCGTCCGTGGCCGCCATCGGCCATAGCTATGAACCCGGCACGAAAACGCTGGATCCAGCGAACCACGAATACGACATCAATGACTTCTATACTGCCGTCCAGGCAGGCAACTTCCCGTCCGTCTCCTATATCAAGGCGCCCGCTTTCCAGGACGCCCATGCCGGTTACTCCGATCCGACCGACGAACAGTATTTCCTGGTCACCCTGATCAATTTCCTCCAGCAGCAGAAGAAGTGGAAAGATACGGCAGTGGTCATCGCCTATGATGACTCGGACGGCTGGTACGATCACTCCTACACGGCGGCCACGAGTTCCTCGTACACGTCTGCGGACCAGTTGAACGGCGCCGGTGTTTGCGGAACCGGCACGCAACAGAACGGCGTGAGCGGAAAGCCCGTCGATGGACGCTGCGGCCCGGGTGTCCGCACGCCATTCATGGTGATCTCGAAATACGCCAAAAAGAATTATGTCAGCCACACGCCGATCACACAGGCCTCGATCGTGAAGTTTATCGAGGATAACTGGCTGGGCGGCGCGCGGCTCGGCGGCGGCTCTTTCGACGACAGCACCGGCAGCATCATGGACATGTTCGACTTCACGTCTTCCAAGGCGCCGGCCACCAAACTCATTCTGGATCCCGACACGGGCCTGCAGACTGCGGCGCTCGTCAAAAAGCAATAAGTTTGCAGCCTGGCATGGTGCTTACGACGGCCGCACGTCGCGGCCGCACCTGACGACCGGTACGCATCTCTTTGCGGGGATGCGTACCGGCATTTTTGCCGACGCGGCGTCCGTTTGATATCAAGCCCGGCCGCGAACGAGGACAAGAGACTCAGTGATTTGTTCACGCACGGGTGCAGTGACGTTGCGCCGATTATCGTTCCTCTTGGGAGTGTTCGTATTCGCGGCGTCGATGCCGGCGGCCATGGCTGCTCCCGTTTCGAATCCGGCCGATACGCCCGCGCAGCAACCCGAGTCGGCTTTGCTGGCAGAGGGGATCAATCCCCATCCCGTAAAACTGATGACTCCACCGTTGCGGCTGCTTTCGGCCATGGCGCTTCTGGGGCAGAAACTGTTTCACGATCCCGCGCTTTCGGGTTCGGGCAAATTGTCGTGTGCGACGTGTCACGATCCCGGTCACGCTTACGGGCCGCCGGGTGCGGTTCCCGTGATGGTTGGCGGGCTCGACATGCACAGCTCGGGTTTCCGCGCCGTGCCGTCGCTCCGCTATCTCTATCGCCAGCCGGCCTTCGCCATCGGCCCCGACTCTTCGGGAGACAACGACGCCGTGCCGACTTTGCAGCAACAGGCACAGACGGCAGCCGGACACGAAAAAACGCTGAAGAGCGCTGCCACGCCCCAGGCTGCTTCGACCAATCTGGTGCCGCAGGGCGGGATATTCTGGGACGGGCGCGCCGATACGCTGCAGCAACAGGCGAGCGTGCCTTTGCTCAATCCGGCCGAGATGGCCGCGAGCACGGCGGACGCGGTGGTCGGGATATTGAAACGTCCGCAATATGCCGACGATTTCCGCGCTTTGTTCGGCCCCGACATCTTCAGGGATTCGAGGCTGTTGATGGCTGAGGCCATGTTCGCCATCGGCCACTATCAGATCGAGGACCGGAGCTTTCATCCCTTCAGCAGCAGGTTCGACGCGTGGCTGGAAGGGAAGGCCCGGCTCACGACGGAGGAAGCGCGCGGCTATCTCGCCTTCAACGATCCGGCGAAGGGCAATTGCGCGGCTTGCCATCTCGACAAGCCGACAAAGGACAACCTACCGCCCCTGTTCACCGATTATCAGTACGAAGCGCTCGGCGTGCCGCGCAACGCGGCGATTCCCGCGAACAGCGATCCCGATTATTTCGATCTCGGAATCTGCGGGCCGTACCGCAAGGACATGAAAGACCAGACCCAGTATTGCGGAATGTTCCTGACGCCCAGCCTGCGCAACACCGCGACGCGCAAGGTCTATTTCCACAATGGCGAATTCCATACGCTGGACGAGGTTCTGGACTGGTATGTGAACCGCGACCTGCAGCCGGAACGCTTCTATTCGAAAGATGGGGGCGGAAAGCCGGTCAAATATGACGACATCCCCGGGAAATACCGCAAGAACGTCGACACCACCGACGCCCCCTTCGACCGCCGCCCCGGCGATCCGCCGGCGCTGAACAGGCAGGAAATCCAGGACATCATCGCCTTCCTGCAAACGCTGAATGACGGATATACGGCTGGAGGCCGCTGAGTGAATCCTGGCACCCCCGTCTGATAGTTGTTCGGAACCTTACCACCGGTTTCCACTGTCAATCTTTAGTTCGGCTGCTATTTATGATCTAACTGGCGTTCTAGCCTCCACTTTTTTGCGACTGGGCTTGCTCGTCCATGTTGATATATGGGGGTCGAAAATGTCAACTTCGAAGAAATCAGGCAGGTTTTTTCGCTTTCCAGTTGACGTTGCCCCTGCTGTTTAATCCGGATTGAACTGGAGTCTGGCCCTTTTTGAGGAGGACCAGACGATGAAGCGGAAGCGTTTTACGGAAGAGCAGATCATTGGTGTTCTGAAGGAACACGAGGTGGGTGCCCGGACCGC
>DATASL010000051.1:0-254554 GCA_036269235.1 Rhizomicrobium sp. | reverse complement strand
ATCGCTCATCTGTCCGCGAATCAAAACCGCCTCCCTCCAAGAGGCAGTCTTGAATCACATCACAATCCGTCTGAGAATCCCTTTGTCAACACAGCCTAGTAATTACGGGCATTTGTGCGGGTGATACCAGCACCAGCCATGGCCGCCGCCGCCATAGACGCAGCCGGACACACCGCTGGCAAGAACAAGAAGAAGTGCGGGGACTATGAATCGGCGCATGGCGATTTTCGCTCCTTGGAAATCGCCCCTTCGCGAGCCATTGTCGCGACCTGGAAGGGGCAGGCAGGTTTCGCCCGATAAAACGCCGCCCGGCCTGAACGCGGAATGAATGTTTTTCGCTCTCCCGCGCATGTGGGGAGAGGGTGAGGGTCTCTCCGCCGAACAAACCTCGACAGTTTGCTTCTGCGCCGAAGCCACTTTTCAGCATCCGCCGCGTCGCCACCCCCTCACCCCACATGCGTTTGGAGAGGGAGTCTTGTTATTTTCCGCTGCTCAGGCGGCGGATGACGTCGTCGAGCTGTTCGAGGGTGCGATAGGCGATACGCAACTCGCCGCCCGTTGATCCCTTGTGGGCGATTTGCGTTTTCAGGCCCAGCGTATTGGAAAGGCTGGTCTCGAGGGCGCGGATATCGGCGTTGCTCGCAGCCGGCGCGGATTTGCGCTTTTGCTTCTTGGTCGAACGCCGTTCAGCCTGCCGAACACTCATGGATTGCTCGATGATGGCGCGTGCCCGCGCCTCCGCGTTCGGATCGCCGATCAGGGTGCGCGCATGGCCGGCACTGAGCTTGCCGTCCCTGATGAAAGCCTGCACCGCTTCCGGCAATTTCAGCAACCGAACGGTGTTCGCAACATAGCTGCGGCTCTTGCCGAGTTCCTGCGCCAGCTTCTCTTGCGTGTATTCAAACTTATCGATCAACTGCTGGTATGCTCCTGCTTCTTCCATCGCATTGAGATCGGCACGCTGGACGTTCTCGATAATCGCAAGCTCGAGCGATTCCGCATCCGTAAGCTCGCGCACCACCACGGGCACATCGTGCAGCTTGGCCAGCTGGGCGGCGCGCCAGCGGCGCTCGCCGGCGACGATCTCGAAAATCTCCGGTCCGCGAGGGGTAGGCCGCACGAGGATCGGCTGGAGCACACCTTTTTCGCGGATCGAGCGTGCGAGGTCTTCCAGCTCTTCCTTGCCGAAGGTTTTGCGCGGCTGGAGGGGATTGGGTTGCAGCCAGGCCACCGGCAACGTGCGCTGGGACCGCGCCCCGTTGTGGTTGCGCGCGGGCGCAATCTCCGCCTCGTCGCCAATCAGCGCCGAGAGCCCGCGGCCAAGACCGCGATGGCGGCCTTCTTCCGCTTTGCGGGTGTCGCGCGCGCTCATGCTGCCGGCCGCATCCGTTCGCGCTGGATCAGTTCGCCCGCGAGCTTGATATAGGCCTGGCTGCCGGGGCAGCGCAGGTCGTAGACGAGCGCCGGCAGGCCGTGGCTCGGCGCCTCGGAAATCCGCACATTCCGCGGGATGACTGTGTTGTAGACCTTGTCCCCCATATGGCTGCGGACATCGGCTGCGACCTGCTCCGAGAGCCGGTTGCGCTTGTCGAACATGGTGAGCACGATTCCCTGGATTTCGAGCGCGGGATTGAGGCTGACGCGAACGCGCTCGATCGTTTTCAGAAGCTGGGTCAAGCCCTCCAGCGCGAAAAACTCGGTCTGCAACGGCACCAGGACGGCGTCGGCCGCAGCCATGGCATTGACCGTCAGCAGCGAAAGCGACGGCGGACAGTCGATCAGCACATAGGCGAAGCGATCGGGCTCCGCAGCGGCGAATTCTTCGAGCGCCGATTTCAGGCGATAATTCCGCTGTGCCACTTCGATCAGTTCGAGCTCGGCGCCGGAGAGGTCGACCGTGGACGGGACCAGCGAGAGGGCAGGGATGCGCGTCGGCATGACGGCATCCGCCAGCGGCACGTCGCCCATCAGGACGTCGTAGGACGTGGTTTTGCGGCGGCTGTGGGGAATGCCGAGACCCGTGGAGGCATTCCCCTGGGGATCGAGGTCGATGGTGAGGGTGGGCTGGCCCACGGCGGCAAGCGCCGTCCCAAGGTTGATCGCCGTCGTGGTCTTGCCCACGCCGCCCTTCTGGTTCGCAATCACCAGCACACGGGGCAATCCGCCCTTCATGCCCGCCTCCCGGCTTTGGGCTGCAATTGCTCGATGACGAGAACGATGCCCGACGGGTCGGAGCGGCTGGGCCGCTCTTGCACACGCATCCTCCAGATTTTGTGTGCTTCCGTCAATTCAGACCCTACGGATTGGCCCTTCAGGAACAGGTTTACCGTCCTCTCGCCCTGAAACGCTTGCGCATAGAGAAGCAGCCGCGGCAGCGGCGCACAAGCCCGGGCGGTGACGAGATCGAAGGCTTCCACAGCTGCCGCCTCGATGCGCGCGTTGCGGATGTCGGCCTGGATGCCCAGCCGCCCGGCTGCCGCCGCAAGGAAATCGGCCTTTTTCCGCGTGGCTTCATAGAGGACCGCCCGGAAGCCGGGCCGGTCGCGGAGCAGCAAGGCGAGGATGAGCCCGGGAAATCCGGCCCCCGAACCGAGGTCGACCATGCTGCCCGCATCGGCCGGCACGAGTTCCAGCAATTGTGCCGAATCCCAGATATGGCGCCGCCAGACATCGCCGAGCGAGGCCGCAGATACAAGATTGTGGCGGGCGTTCCAGTCCTCCAGAAGCGTCACAAAGAGCTTCAGCCGGTCCAATGTTTCACGTGAAACATTTGTCGCCTGCTGGAACTCGGCAGGTTCGAAAACCGTACCGGCGCCTCCGGTCATTTGGCCGCTGGGCGCGCGGCCGATGGACGGCGCGATTTCATGTGCGCCAGGACGAGCGTCAGCGCAGCCGGCGTTACCCCGTCGATGCGGCCGGCCTGGCCGAGGGTTGCCGGGCGCAACGCGTTGAGCTTCAGCATCGCCTCGGTCGAGAGACCCTGCACTTTGCCGTAATCGAAATCCGCCGGCAGGTGGAGCGCCTCGTCGCGGCGAAAGGCGGCGATGTCGGTTTCCTGCCGCTCCAGATATACGGAATATTGCGCGTCGTTTTCGAGTTGTTCGGCGATATCCGGTTCCATATCGGCCAGCTCCGGCCAAAGCACGGCAAGTCTGGCAAATCCGATGTCCGGCAGACTCAAAAGCTGGTGGCCATTCCGGCGGCCCCCATCCAGACGCACCGCGATGCCCGCGGATCTTGCGGCGCTGGGCGTGAGCGAAAGCTCCGACAGGCGCCGCTGCGCGGCTTCCAGCCGTGCCAGTTTGCCCGTAAATTGCGTCTCGCGTTCCCGCCCGACGATTCCCTGCCCGATGCCCAGAGCCGTCAGCCGCCGGTCGGCATTGTCGGCGCGCAGCGTGAGCCGGTATTCGGCCCGTGAGGTGAACATGCGGTAGGGTTCGCTGACACCCTTGGTCACCAGATCGTCGATCAGCACGCCGATATAGGCCGAGGCGCGGTCCAGGATGACAGGGTCGTTCCCGGCGGCGGCCCGGGCGGCATTCCAGCCGGCCATCAATCCCTGCGCCGCTGCTTCCTCGTAGCCGGTCGTGCCATTGATCTGCCCTGCGAGATAGAGGCCGACGATCCGGCGCGTTTCGAGCGTCGGCGAAAGCTCGCGCGGATCGACGTAGTCATATTCGATGGCGTAGCCCGGCCGGACCATCCGCGCCGTTTCGAGGCCGGGGATCGTCGCCAGGAAAGCACGCTGGACATCTTCGGGCAGCGAGGTCGAGATGCCGTTCGGATAGACGGTGTCGTCGTCCAGCCCTTCCGGCTCCAGGAAAATCTGGTGGCTGTCGCGCTCTGCAAAGCGCACCACCTTGTCCTCGATGGAGGGGCAATAGCGCGGTCCGGTGCTTTCGATCTGCCCGGAATACATGGGGGCACGGCCAAGATTGCCGCGAATGACGTCATGGGTCGTCCGCGCGGTGCGCGTGATGTGACATTCGATCTGCGGCGTGGTGATCCGTGTGGTCAGGAAGGAAAAGGGAACCGGCGGGTCGTCGCCCGGCTGGACCTCCAGCCGGGACCAATCAATGGTGCGTCCATCCAGACGCGGGGGCGTGCCCGTCTTGAGCCGGCCCATCCTCAGCCCCAGCCCGTAAAGCGTCTCGGCCAGTCCGATGGCGGGCGCCTCGCCCACCCGGCCGGCCGGGATTTTCCGTTCCCCGATATGGATCAGCCCGCGCAGAAAAGTCCCCGTCGTCAGCACGACAGCGCCGGACGCGAACTGCCGTCCATCGGCAGCGACCACCCCACAGACCCGGGAATCCCGGACGATCAGGTTTTCGACGGCACTTGCCGCGATTTCCAGATTCGGCGTAGCGGCCAGGATCGCCTGCATCGCCTGCCGGTACAACTTACGGTCTGCCTGTGTGCGCGGGCCGCGCACCGCCGGCCCCTTGCGGCGATTGAGCAGCCGGAACTGGATACCTGCGGCATCCGCGACACGCCCCATTACGCCGTCGAGCGCGTCGATTTCGCGGACGAGATGGCCCTTGCCCAGCCCGCCAATGGCCGGATTGCAGGACATCTCACCGATTGTAGCGCGGCTATGGGTGAGCAGAAGCGTCCGCGCGCCATAGCGGGCCGCCGCGGCTGCGGCTTCACAGCCCGCATGACCGCCGCCGATCACGATGACGTCGTAACTGCCCATGAGCGCTGAATTACGGAGCGCCGGCCCTGAGCGCAATATGTTTCACGTGAAACATTTGGCGCTCCGTCGCCCGGGCATTAACCGGCAATAATCTCAAGGGCCCGGGCCCGGACCGTCAATTGCGTATACTGTCCCTTTAATTAGTGTCACTTGCCTGATTCCGGCGCAGAGCCCGCATCCTGTAAAGGATGTCAGTTGGCGCAAGCGGGCCAAGCCGATAGGTTCGCGCCCGGCGCCGGAGGAAGAATGCGTATTTCAGTCATCATGTTCGCGGCGGCGGCGCTTGCCCTGGCAGGCTGCGCGGAAGACGTGCCTACGGTAAAATGGTCGAAGCCGGATACAGGCTACGATCAGTTTGTCCAGGATCGCGCAGCATGTGTCGCCGAAACCCGCGAGCGCTCCCAACCCTTCTATGTCGCCGGCCAGCGCTACGCCGGCCGGAGCGATGCCCTCGACAGCGGACTCTTCATCTCCTGTATGACCGCCCGCGGGTACGATGAAGATTCCAGGGGATTCGCCGCGCCGCGGAGCGATGCGTTCCCGCTGTTTCCCTAGTTCCGGATAAAGCCGTGGTCGCCGTTATCATCGCTGTAAAAACCGGCAACGGCACCGTGTTCATTTATACTCTCGGCCCAGGTCCCATACGGACTTCCGGGAACTTTGAATGTCGTTATCCTGCCATCGGGTCGGCGAATGAACCCGCGTTCCATCGCGTGTATGTCCTGGTACGTACCCGTGACCCAACCTCTTTTGTCGATCGACAGCGGATATGTCTCGATAGCATCCGCAGGATCGAAGGTGGCGAAGGCCCCGCTCACGTCCAAAACAAAACCATGGGCCGATCCATTGTCGTCGAAGTACGATCCGGTGATGGAACCCTTGTTGTTTATTCCCTTCGGCTGTGTGCCGACGGCTCCCGGTACGTCGAAGGCGGTAAGCGTACCGTCTGCAGTCCGTACAAATCCATGATCCCCTTTTGCGTCCAGGAAATCCCCGGTTATTTCGTCGCTCGAATTGATGGAAACCGGCAGGATGCCATTGTCCCCCTGCACCGAAAACGTGGTGATCATTCCGTCTGCCGATCGCAGAAAGCCGGACGACAACGCGTTGACATCCACGGAATATCCGGTGATGGCGCCTTTCGCATTGATGGCTGACGCAAAGGTGGCCGCGGCACCGGAGACATCGAATGTCTTTATGCGCCCCGAGGCGGAACGCACAAATCCACGGGTGACCTTGTTGCTGTCTTCGTAGTAGCCGACAATCGAATCCTTGTCGTTTATTCCCGTTACCTGCGTATCGAGCGCAGACACGGGATCAAACGGCGTGATCGCGCCGCCAGACGTTCTCAGGAAGCCGTGATTGTTCAAGCCGCTATCCGAGTAATAGCCGGCGACGCTACCCATGTCATTGATGCCAACCGGCAATGTGCCCGTCGATCCGGCCGGATCGAACTTTACATATTTGCCTGTTGCCGCGCTCGCGTGAGGCGGATTAAACGAAGCAAGTGCGAGCACGGCAGGAACAACTCCAAACCGCTTCGCGAAACCCAAAAGCGCGCGCACCGACCAACCCCCGACACAATCGCCTGTTACCGTTTACACCGGATGCTTTGCAACGCAAGACATGTGCTCGTGCCGACTCTCTGTGATATGGCCAAATAACGCCTCCCAATGCTCTCCCGATGGGAACCGGCTCCAGCAGACAGCCGTTCGCACCTCACCCTGTCCGGGTCGAGAGGGTGGGCACAGGCAATTAACAATGGAGGATAGCATGGCTCTCTTACTCCGCCCCGTTCTTGCCGCCGGCCTGTTCGGCCTCGCAATTTCCTCTGCGTCAGCCCAGGGTTATGATCCTTACGGCGATTCTACGCCGTATAGCGGCGGTCCCGGCGAAACCGTGACCGTGATTGCGCCGCGCTTCAAAGCCGATTCGACGCCGCTCAACGGCCCGCTGGAGCGCGTCTCGCTCTCCAGGCCGGTCCGTTACACCACCGCCGACCTCCTGGATCCCGAACGTTCACAGGCGCTGCGCTGGAAAGTCTGGCAAACGGCGCATGAGGTCTGCCAGAGTCTCGACGAGGCCTATCCGGTCTATCGCCTGTCGACGTCCCGGCCGTGCATACGCGACGCGTACAACGACGCGATCGTGAAGATCAACGCACGGATCACAGGCGCGCGGCTGGCATACTGGTACGGGTATTAAACCGGAGGGCGGCGCCGCACCTCCTCGATGACCATCTGCGGTGCGGGCCTGTAACTGCGCATCGGTCCGCGGGCAACGCATCAGCTTATACCTGTTTGTCCGCTGCGCCCGACGGCGGCAATACTGGCGCTCATCGACTCCGGCCTGACGGCCTATGAAAAGCGAGCGAAAGCAGTCGTTCACAAAACAGATCGTTCCCCCGTACTACGTATAACGATCGCCGCCGGAGCCCATATTTTCCTCTTCCCATCCGCCTTTCCATGACAATAATGACTCCATTCGGGGGCCCGGCCGAGGCAGACCTTAAAAAGGGCAGAGGATGATCACCAGGATTTTGGCCGTTTTGCTGGGCACCGCACTTGCCGGAAGCATTGCGGTGGCACATCCGCTCCATGGCGTCATCCTGAGCAAGGACGGTCGGGTCACTTCCGTCACGCACGGCTCCGGTTTCTACGTACCTCCGCCGCCTCATAATGACGGCACCGCGCCGGTCTTCAGCAATATCGGCACCAAATATCCGCTGGGCCTGTATTTCTGCTGCAGCGGCGCCACCGTATCGGGACCGGACAGCGAGATCGGCTTCCAGTCCTGGCCGGCGATGCAATTTACGCCGTCAGCCGACGTTTCGGTCACCGAGATCGACGTCGCCGTCGAGCGGATCACGGGGACCGATGAAATCGATATCGGCCTCTATACCGACGCGAACGGCGTGCCCGGCACCCTTCTCAAATCCTTCACGGCGACCGGCTTGCAAGGCAATGGCGGCTGCTGCGGCTTTGCCATCGGCCGGGACAAGCAAGGCATTCCGATTGCCGGCGGCACGCCCTACTGGGTGGCAGTAACAACAGATACCGGCGGCATGGATACATTCGCGAACTGGATGTTCAACACCACCGATCAGCTGGACGCGGTTCCAAGCGCGGTGAACAAGGGCTCCGGCTGGGTCACCAATGGCGGCGCCGTTCCGGCTGCTACATTCGCCGTGTACGGCAAATAGGAGCAGGGGCAAGCGACATGTTCAAACGGGCAATGATAGGGCTTGGCGTCGCCGCGGTTGTTTCTTCCGGCGCAGGTGCAGCCACGCTTGCGGGCGTGTCGTTGAGCGACGATGGCAAGACCGCCGTGTTCGCGGAAGGCGCGGGCCAGTTCGCCGCCCCACCGCAACGCGACAAAGGCACGAAAGTCATTTTCAGCAATATCGGGGTGAAATATCCCAAAGGCGAATATTTCTGCTGCTTCGGCGACACCATCTCCGGCTCTCAAAGCATCACCGGCGGCCAGTCCTGAGTGGCGGCGCAATTCGCGGCACTCGACGATTCCAAAGTCACGGAAGTCGATGTCGCCGCAGAATGGGCCGGTGGAACAAACGAAATCGATATCGGCCTCTACACCGATAAGGACGGAATTCCCGGCAAGCTGCTGAAGACGTTCACGGTGACGGGCCTTCAGGGCGTCAGCGGCTGTTGCGGCCTTGCTGTCGGCAAGGACAAGGACGGCATCGCCATCAAGGGCGGCAGGCCTTACTGGATCGCCGTAACCACGCCCGCTTCGGATACGTTTGCGGTCTGGGCCGACAACTCGACCGACCAGATTTACGGCCTTCCCATCGCCCAGAATTCCGGCACGGGCTGGGCCTATGCAGGCTATCAGATACCCCAGCTCTCCTTCGGCGTGTTCGGGCAATGAATATCCCCAACCGCTGCCACGTCGCCGGATCGAGGAGTCAGATCGTGCGCCAAATCGTTTTGCCTGCCGCAATCGCAGCCACATTATTGATCGGAACGGCATCGTATGCGTCCGACGCCGTCAACATCGCTTTCGACGGCGCCTGCAACACGCTGACACTTTCCGCCTTCCACGATTCGCGCAGCGCCATACTCGGCGGAAAGCATTGCCCGCAGGGCCTGGCAACCGGCTTCAGCGGCAATTTCAAGTTGGGCAAATCCGTCGGCATGGGCGTGCGATTCCTTGGCGACGCGGCTGGTTATTACCTCACGCTCTCGGCGCCGATCATGACGGGCGGTACCTGGACACTCGTAAAATCGGCGAACGGCAAAACGTCGAGCTCAACGAGCGGGACCTACTCACTCGCCGGCGACACGGACGGCCGCCCGCAATCCGGCGCATCAATCCAGGACGCAGCATTTGCTCCGGCGACGCCCGGCAAGAGAACCGTCATCGTCAGCTTTGACGGCTATTGCAATGTCGAAACCATCACGCTCTCGAAACAGGGCGCCTCGATGATCGAAACGGGCGATGGCTGCGACGAGAATATCGGCGCCGGCATCGCATCGAACATCGCTCATGTGGGAAAAACCTATGGTTTCGGCTGGACCTCGGCCGATGCCCGCGGCGCCGCCAATGATCTCGTCTTCACGGAGCCATTCACCACGGGCGGCACGGTCACGATCTACTACACGACCAACGGCATCAGCCAGAATCTCTCAGGCCCGATCACCTACACGGTCGAGACCGGCGCCCGCACGCACAAACGCAGCGGCCTCAAACCCATCAGTTCGCTGTTGAAATAATATCCAGCACTTGCCATCGCCAACCGCCACGGTTGTTCCTGCCATAACACACGTCAACCAAATCAATATTTGATTTCGCGAATCCGGCACTATGCATTTGTAGTCGGTGCCGTTTTCATCCAGCCAAAACTGGCACGAAATGTGCATCCAAAGCTTGGGCGGCACGGATATTTTTCCAGATTGCATCATGCCGACACGCCCGTGAGCGCGGCAGGGAGATGTCATGATGTCCGGAGCGAGTGAACCCTTCGATCCTCTCGGCCTGGGTCGCATCGATGGCGATAGCGGCCGGACCATGATGCAGTCCCTGCTGGGTTTCCGCTGGCAGACTGAGGAGAGCACGCCCCCTCAAGGCGCCGCCCGCCTGGAACTAATGCCGACGCGCCGCGACAAGCCGTCCGGTGTTCGGCTCGACAATTGCCAGACATTGCAGCAGCGGGATGCCCGGAGTGTCTGCATCGACACCATTCCGGACGATTGGGCGGCTTTTGCGACGAGCCTGCAGCGTACCGAATCGAAACGGTATTTCAGGCGCTGTGTCGATGTCATCTGTTCATGCATCGTGGCGGCCGCGACAGCGCCGGTTCTGTTGCTGGTGGCCCTTGCGATCCACATCGAGGATCGGGGAGCCGTTCTTTATCGCCAGGAACGCATCGGGCTGGGCGGGCATCCCTTCACCCTCCTGAAGTTTCGCAGCATGCGCGAGGACGCGGAACGCGATGGCAGGCCGGTCTGCGCTGCCGAGCAGGATCCCCGGGTCACCCGGACAGGCCGGATCATTCGCCTGCTGCGGATCGACGAGCTGCCCCAGCTCCTGAATGTCCTGCGCGGCGAGATGAGCATGATTGGTCCGAGGCCGGAGCGGCCTTATTTTGTGGACACTTATTCGCGGCTGATTCCCGCCTACCAATACCGCCATGCGGTCAGGCCCGGCATTACGGGCTGGGCCCAGGTCAGTTTCCGCTATGGCACCTCGGCCGAGGATGCGAAGCAAAAGCTTTCCTACGACTTGTACTATGTCAAAAACCGCTCCCTGTTGCTCGACACCGTCATCGTGCTCAAAACCTTTGGCGTGATGCTCCGCGGATCGGGCGCGCGTTAGAAGCGCCGATCGATCCGCGAACGCCGGGCGGAAAAAGCCCCTCCGGACGCTCGCGGCCGATCTGCCGCCATTCGCTGTTAATCGCTGATAAAATCGCTGTTATGCCGCCCGCCGGCCGCTCTTGACTGCGCCGCATGGCACCCGCATGTGGCGGGGAACTTTTGGGGCTTGCCATGACCGTGAATGCCGAGACGCGCACCGCCGAAGACCAGGAACTCTTCGATCTCGTCCGCCGCCGCTCGTTCCGCCGCGGCCATTTCGTCCTGTCCTCGGGCCGAGAGAGCGAGATGTATTTCAACCTGAAGCCCGCCATGCTCGACCCGCGCGGCGCCTTCCTCTGTGCCTCCACCTTCCTGAAAATCATCGCAGGGGAAAATATCGGGTTCGCCGGCGGGCTGGAGATGGGCGCGGTGCCGATGCTCGGCAGCCTCGCGGCACTGAGCGAGATGCAGCGCCGCCCGCTGCGCACCTTCTTCGTCCGCAAGAAACCCAAGACCCACGGCACGCAGGAACTGATCGAGGGCCTTGCCGGCGACGAAACGCTGTCCGGCGCGCGGGTGATAATCGTCGACGATGTGGCGACGACGGGAAATTCGGCGCTGATCGCCGCCCAGGTCGCGCGCGAAGCCGGCGCGCTGGTGGATTGCGCGCTCGTGCTCGTCGACCGCGAGGAAGGCGCGCGCGAAATGCTGGCGAACGAAGGCATCCGCCTCCTCTCGATCCTTCGCGGTCCGGATTTTTTGAAGTAGTTATTACTTCCGGACTTATGTAGCTGTCTCAGTGGGTCAGCCTAATTTGAATTTATGGGGCCTTGGCGATCGTGGTGGGAAAAGGTCTTTAGCCGCCTGTCGATTCACTGGGTGATCATAGCCGAGGTCAATGGCCGACTTTGCAGTTTTGCTCCAAGCTCGCGCTACCAGTTTGTTTTCAACTTTCAGCTTTTTTGCAGCCTCCGCCTTTTTGGCAAACATAGCGCGCTTAGCTAGCCGCTGCCTCTTGCCTAATCGTGGCTTGCCCACTTAGACGCCTCACAGTCATTGTTCACAGAATTATCCACATGCCGGGTTTATCCACGATTTCGATAACACCTGTGAATTGCAACAATTCGCGCTTGCGACGGTGAGTTACCGCGCGGTTAAATGGTGCCGACGCCAACGAGTCGCCCTCATCCCTCCGGACTGCGCCCTCCCGCCTTTGGCTGGGGCGGGTTTGCCCCAGAAAGGAGGACTATCGTGGGCTTATTCCAAGCGTTCGACGTGGAGAAAACCGTATTTGTACGGGAATATCTGCGTTGCCGGCTCGGAGTGTGGCAGACTGTCCGCCATCACTTCCGGAAGCCGCGCCGCTGCAATCGGCGCGGACTTTAGTCCGGAGTAGCGGAGGCGGCTGTCCGAAAGGATGGCCGCCTTTCCCATTTAAGCGCTCCATTCGATCAGAGTCGAATCGCGCTCATACCCCCACCTTGTGTCACGCAATTAGGGAAATCAAGACTTTCGTGGCACTATAGTCGATGAAAGTCGGTTAAAGTCGGCGACGGTGGCACGAATGTCGAATCTAAGCACGCCAAGCAAATTCCAGGTAACGCTACCGAAGCAAGCGCATGACTACCTGACTTACCTTGCGTCAGTCGGGAAGGGCGGGTCGAACGTGCCTGATGTTGCGACTTTCATTCTCATCGAAACCCTGAATCAGCGGCTGGCAGAAGGGTGGCACCGTCCTGAAGTGCCGACGCCAGCGACCGGTTCACTTTCGGCTGCCGAGTAGCGGCGTAACCAGCCGCCATTTGCCCGGATACGAATCCCGCACGAACTCGACTATGCCATCCGAACGGCGTGTAAAATTGCCTTGGATGGTTTTGACTAAGAGAGACAGCGAACGCTCTTCGAGAGGCTTTCCAAAGCGTTGCAGGATGCACGCGGCGAGTTCCGGGGTGGACATTGGCTGCCCCGTCTCACGCAAGATTTCGAGTGCCGTTCGCGTTCCTGCTCCCTTCGGAAGATTCGCCGGCGATTTGCCTTGCGTGATCTTCGCGCGGATGGTTTCGGGGTCTATGTCAGACCCGAATATGCGCAAACAGTTGTCAACACTCGCAAGGTCGGTGCGGAGCGCCACGACCCGCAACTCTGCCTCTTTCAGATCGTAGGCGAGTCGCGCGCGTTTGTCTTTCAATGCCGTGAGAACTGCTGACTCAATCACGCTGCGCTCCTGTTCCAGTACCCGCGCCAATTACGGCTCATCGGGTGAGTGATTGTTGTCGCGGCGATGTTCTGGAATTGCGCGCCGTTTGAAACGCGGCTGCGGTCTTCGCGCCACGCCATTTCGGACGCATAGAAACCGAGATATTTGCCGCTAACCCGGTGATGTATCCCGATTTCGGCGCGGCGCAGGCGGCTGAAAAATGACTCGGCTTGGTTCGTACAAGCGCCGTCTTTGCTGTACGCTTCGGAATGATTGATCCGCTTCATGTCGTAGTGAGCATGAAGCGAGTCCCATTGGCGGCTTTCGTCAGCATGCACCGTCGCGCCGAACGGAACGCGGGCGCGAATTTCTGGGATTGCGTCGCTTTCTTTGTTGCCAATAAACGGCAGAGTTCGGCCTTTGCGCTCGCGAATTACAACTACGACCTGCTTTTTGCCGGTCTGGTTTTCGGCGGCGCGGCGGTCAGTGCGTTCTGCGGCGATGTTTTCTTTGCGGATCGTTCCGCCAAAATAAGCGCCGTCAACTTCGCATGTTCCGTTGAATGTCGCTTTGTCCTGCTCCGCTTTCATTGCCTCACGAAGTTTGTGAGCAAGGACGAAGGCGGTTTTGTATTGGCAGTCGAGGTCGCGAGAGAGCTGAAGAGCGGAATGGCCTTTTGCGCCATTCGCAAAAATCGCAATCGCGAGCAAGTAATCCCGAACCGGGCGCTTACGGTCCGCGAAGATCGTGCCGGACGTGACAGAAAATTGGTGAGTGCAGCCGCCGCACTGCCATACCGGCCTAGTCGCGAGCGCCTTGACCTTGAGGCATCCGCAACGCGGGCAGTACGGCTCACCGCCGTTGTCTGCCCAACGCAACTTGCGGAACGTATCCCGGGCCTCTTCCTCCGTCATGCGCGCGACTTGCGCCAGACTGAGCGTCCGGGCCTTTGCGCTGAGGAGGAAGTGCTGAGACATCATCAAATCCGATATGTTGACACTGGATTTAATGAGGCCAGATAGCATTGTCAATGGGAAATATATCGGATACGGTGATTTTTATGACGAAAGCGATTAGGCTATGACAGATCGAGGGTGGCAGGCCAAGGTAAAGGGCCTGCTCAAGTCAGAATTGAAGCGCCGAAACGTGACTTATGCGGACCTAGCGACGAAGCTTGGCAAGATGGGAATTCGGGAATCGGCTGAGAATATCGCCAATAAGATCAGTCGCGGCGGCTTTACGGCAGTTTTCCTAGTGCAATGCCTAGAAGCTATCGGGTGCAAAACGATAAGCATTAATGATTCTTAAATAGAACCCAGGCTCTTGATCTGTTTAGTCAGGTGTATTATCTGGGAAGATTCGCTGATGTCGCACATAGTGAACATATCATGAACTATTCTGCTGGCCATATCGCGAACTTTATGCTCGACAAAGGGGATAAAGAGCAGCGTGCCATTTCGCCCATGAAACTCCTAAAGCTGGTATATATGGCATATGGGTGGTCTCTGGCGGTTTTAGACGAAAAGCTTTTTGACGAAACGATTTATGCTTGGGCGCATGGTCCTGTCGTGCGCAGTGTGTACGATGAGTTCAAGCATTTCGGGAAAGCGCCGATTGACTGTTTCTCAACGGATTTCAATCTTGAAACGTTTGAGATAACAATCCCGCGCGTTCCGGCTTCCGATACCGAAGTAAATGTTGTGCTTGGGAAAGTTTGGGGTGTTTATAAGCATTTCGACGCTTGGGCGCTTCGCGGAATAACGCACGAAGCTGGGTCGCCTTGGCAAAGCGTCTATCGGCCGGATGCCCGCAATATCCCGATCCCCGACAATCTGATTAAGCCTTACTTCAAAAGTAAAGTCAGACAGTATTTGGATAATGCCGATGGAACGGGAAGCGTCCGCAGCGCGAGGAACTGAAGCCGATAATGGTGCCGAAGAATATGAACGGCTCAAACAAACCACGGCAAAGCGCCTCATAAACAGCGTAGAACGCGTAGACGGCGTCTCGCCAGAAGAGGAAGAAGCGCAGGAACGTGGCGGCCGCTTGGCCCTGCGCGGCACCAAGCGCAAGGTAGAGCGGTGGTTTTGGATTGCGTTATTTTGGTTCGGGGTTGCGAGCGCTGCGATTGCTTTTTTGGCGCTGGTAGCCCTTACCATCCTCTACTTCGATGAGATGTGGAGGGAAGGCAAAATTGAGGGAGCGGTCTCCGGGATTCTGGCTTTCATTTTCGGTGCCGCAGTGACACTAGCGGCTGAAGCAATGCTGCACCGGAAGAGCCACGATTAGCGACACCCCTACCCCCACTGAGACAGCTACATAAGTCCGATTACTTCCCGATACAGAAATCGCGGAACACCACGTCCAGCAGCTCTTCGATATCGACGCGGCCGGTGAGGCGGCCTATGGCGCGCAGTGCGAGGCGCAGATCTTCGGCGGCGAGCTCGCTTTCGGGCTGCCCGAGCGCGCGGCCCAGGGCTTCGGCAGCGTCGGTCACGCATTCGCGGTGACGCGCCCGCGTCATGGGCGGCGCTTCGCGCGGGCGTTCCAGCCGGGCACGTATTTCCTCGCCGAGTATTTGCAGCAGCGCATCGAGCCCTTCGCCCGTGCGCGCCGAAACACGATGTCCTTTATGCGGCAGCGGCCATGGCAGATCGCATTTGTTCCAGACCGTCAGGCTCGCGGACGCGATTGCATCCCCTTCGATTCCGGCAAATGGATCAGATGCTGCGCCATCAAGCACCAGCAGCGTCATGTCGCCGGACGCGGCGCGAGCCAGCGCGCGGCGCACGCCCTCACGTTCGATTGTATCAACAGTCTGGCGCAAGCCGGCGGTGTCGGCGAGGTGTACAACGTAGCCGCCGAGATCGAGCCGCGTTTCGACAATATCGCGCGTCGTGCCGGGAATTTCCGAAACAATGGCCACCTCGCGGCGCGCCAGCGCATTGACCAGCGAACTCTTGCCGGCATTGGGGGCGCCGATGACGGTAAGAAACAAACCTTCGCGGGTGATCTCGCCGCGCCGCGCATCGTCGAGATGGCGCATCATCTCCGCCTGTAAGGAAACAACCGGCGTGCGAAGGCGCTGGTCGATATCCGCCGGCAGTTCCTCCTCGGAGAAATCAATCGCGGCCTCTGCCCAGGCGAGCACGCCGATCAGGCGCGCACGCCAGTCTTCGTACAGCTCCGCAAGCGCCCCCTGATATTGCCGCAGCGCCTGGCGCGCCTGCGCCGGCGTTTCGGCGTCGATGAGATCGGCCAGCGCCTCGGCACGCGTCAGATCGAGCTTGCCGTTCTCGACACCGCGGCGTGTGAACTCGCCGGGCTCGGCCGGCCGCAAGCCGGGAACGGCGGCCAGAGCCGCAAGCGCGGCATCGCCGATCGCGCGGCCGCCATGCAGATGAAATTCGACGACATCCTCGCCGGTCTCGCTCGCGGGTGCGGGAAACCACAACACCAGCGCCTGGTCGATCCATTGGCCGCCCGCATCGCGCAGAGTACGCAGCGCCGCCTTGCGAGGCGCGGGCAGTTTGTCGCCGCCCAACGCGCGCAACGCGGTCGAAGCCCGCGGTCCCGACACGCGCAGCACCGCGATCGCCGCCCGGCCCGGTGCTGTCGATATGGCGTAGATGGTCGTGCGGACGGTATCCGCCATCCGCTCTAGCGTGGGCCGCGTTCGCGGCTGGTGGCCCGGCGGGTCGAGTCCTGCATGAAACGCTGGAACTGTTCCATGCCCTGGCTGCCCCAGTTGAACCAGGTCTTGAGCATGGCTTCCGGATCGCTCGCGGTGTCGAGCGCGGCCAGCATGCGCTTCTCCATTTCCGCCACGAGTTTTTCCTGCAGTTTCGTGACATCCGGCAGGCCCATGACGCGGCGCGCCTCATCCGGCGTGAGGTCGAGATCGATACGGAGTTTCATGAACAGGTCCCGGCTTGTGAGCGGGCCACGGGCCGCGCTAGAGGAGGCTAGAACCAATGGCCGCCCACCGCAACGGCGCGGGCCGGAGCCTTCATAAACCGGGATATCTGATCATGAGCGAGAACCTGCTCGGCCGCGAAACCAGCCCCTATCTCCTGCTGCACAAGGACAATCCCGTGCATTGGCGCCCATGGGGACCGGACGCCCTTGCCGAAGCGGAAGAAAGCAACAAGCCGATCCTGCTCTCCATCGGCTACACCGCCTGCCATTGGTGTCATGTCATGAACGCCGAGAGTTTCCAGGACCCGGACACCGCCGCCCTGATGAACCAGCATTTCGTCAATATCAAAGTCGACCGCGAGGAACGGCCTGATATCGACCAGATCTACCAGACAGCCGCCAACTCGATGGGTCACACGGGCGGCTGGCCGCTCACCATGTTTCTTACGCCGCAGGGCGATCCGTTCTATGCCGGGGCGTATTTTCCGAAGGAAGAGGCATTCGGCCAGCCGTCCTTCAGAAATATCCTGCCCGAAGTCGCGCGCATTTTTCGCGAGCAGCCCGATCCCGTCGCCAACACGACGTCACGCGTGCATCAGACGTTCGCCAATCTCTGGGCGCGCGATCTGCGCGGGCAATTGGATGGTGCCGTGCTCGACCAATGCGCAATTCGCATCGGACAACGCTTCGATATTTTCTACGGCGGCATAATCGGGGCGCCGAAATTTCCCAATACAGGCCTTGTCGAACTCCTGCTCCGCGCGCATCTGCGTACCGCCGTCCCGCAGTTCCTCCAGTTTGTACTCACCACGCTCGAGCATATGGCGCTCGGCGGCCTCTACGATCACATCGGCGGCGGATTCGCGCGTTACACGACCGACGAACGCTGGATGGTGCCGCATTTCGAAAAGATGCTCTACGACAACGCGCAGCTGATCGATATTTATACGCTGGCGTGGCAACACAACCGCTCGGCCACCTATCGCGATCGCGTCGAGGAAACGGCGAACTGGCTGCTGCGCGAAATGACGGTGGAGCAGGCCTTCGCCACAAGTCTCGATGCCGATCAGAATGGCGAAGAAGGCAAGTATTATCTCTGGACCGAAGCCGAAATCGATGCGGCGCTCAGCGGTACGTTCACCCAGCGCTTCAAGGAAGCCTATGGCGTGCGGCGCGAAGGAAATTTCCAGGGCCGCAATATTCTGCAGCGGCTCGGCAATCCCTATCCGTTACCGGAAGCCGACGAAGCGCTGCTCAAGAAACAGCGCGAACTCCTCCTGGCGGCGCGGCTGAAGCGCACGCCACCGCAGCGCGACGACAAGGTGCTGGCCGACTGGAACGGAATGGCGATCGCCGCGCTCGCCAATGCCGGTATGGTGTTCCGCAAGGCGCCGTGGACCGCCGCAGCGATCCGTGCCTTTGGCTTTATCGAAATTGCGCTCGGCGATGGTGACCGCCTCTATCACTCCTGGCGCAACGGCGTCCGCCAGCACACGGGCTTCGCCGATGATTACGCGCAGATGGCACGCGCGGCGCTCGCACTGTGGGAAGCAACAGGCGACCAGCGTTTCCTGGCCCGCGCGCAGGCCTGGACGCGCATTCTCAATGAACATTTCTGGGACGCACAGAATGGCGGCTACTTCTACACAGCCGACGATTCCGACCCCCTGATCGTGCGCAGCCGCGTCGTGTTCGATCAGGCCACGCCGGCCGCCAATGGCGTGATGGTCAGCGTACTCTCGCGCCTGCACTTCATTACCGCCGACGCGGTCTATCGCGAAAGCGCAAACGCTCTCATCCAGGCCTTCTCGGGCGAAGTGAACCGCGCTTTCGTATCCATGGGCTCCTATCTCAACGGCCTTGATGTCACGATGACAGCTCTTCAAATCGTCGTCGTGGGACAGACGGACAATCCCAAAACGCATGAGCTCGTCAACGCCGTGCTGGGACGCGCTTTGCCGAACCGCACGCTGATCGTTGTCGATCCAAACAGGAGTCTGCCCATCGGGCATCCGGCTGCCGGCAAAACGATGCAGAACGGTCAGCCCACCGCCTATGTCTGCCAGCGCATGACCTGTTCGGCGCCGATCTCCAATCCGGTAACGCTCTCCCAGGTGCTGCAACTGCCGCCCCGCGCGGCGCAGGGACAGGCGTGAGCAGGTCTGTTTGTTATCCTCTCGCGACGCGATGAAACTATTCACGGCAAAAACTGCCCGGAGCAATAACTCGAAAAAGGAAAAAGCACGGTGAGCGGAAAAGACGTCAGCATCAACACCGCCGATGGCACATTCGCCGGTTATCTCGCGATGCCGGGAACCGCCAATGGCGCGGGCATTGTCGTTATCCAGGAAATCTTCGGTGTGAACGGATTCGTGCGTGCGGTGGCGGACTCGTATGCGGCGCGCGGCTACTTCGCGCTGGCGCCCGATCTCTTCTGGCGAATCGAACCCGGCGTACAGCTCACCGACAAGACAAAAGAGGAGTGGGATCAGGCCTTCGCGTTGATGAACAAATTCGATATCGACCTCGGCATCAAGGATATCCAGGCGGCGATCGATCATCTGCGCGGCGAGGAGAAGTGCACCAGGGTTGGTGCTGTCGGCTATTGCCTGGGCGGACAACTCGCCTACCTGACCGCGGCGCGGACCGATGTCGATGCCACGGTCGGGTATTACGGCATCAACATCCAGAAGAAACTCGACGAGGCGGCCAATATCCGCAAACCCCTGCTGCTGCACATCCCCGAAAAAGACCAGTTCGTGCCGGCACCGGCGCAAAGGCAGATTATCGACGGACTGAGAGGCAATCCGCACCTCACTATCTACACCTATCCCGAGATGAATCACGCCTTCGCACGTGTCGGGGGCGAGCACTACGATCAGGCGAACGCGGAACTGGCCAATGGGCGCACCGCAACGTTCTTCCGCCAGCATCTGAGCTGAAGGATTTACAGGAGCCGGTCATGAAAGCCATCCGATTTGAAAAGACTGGCGGACCTGAGGTGCTTCACCTCGAAGACATAGAGCTCCCGGCGCCTCGTGCCGGCGAGGTCCGCGTGCGGCACACGGCGATCGGCGTCAATTTCATCGATACCTATCATCGCTCGGGCCTTTATCCCGTGCCTCTCCCCTCCGGTCTCGGACTGGAGGCCGCGGGCACCGTCGAAGCCACCGGAGATGGTGTAACAAATCTCAAGCCCGGAGACCGCATCGCTTATTGCTCCGGCCCGATTGGCGCTTATGCCGAAGCCAACAATGTTCCGGCAGACCGCGTCGTGAAGATTCCGGCCGGCGTATCGGACGAGGAAGCCGCGGCGGCGCTGCTCAAAGGCCTGACCGCCCATTACTTGTTGAAACAAACATATCCTGTGCGGGCGGGCCAGACGATCCTTGTTCACTCGGCGGCGGGCGGTGTCGGTCTTATTGCCTGCCAATGGGCAAAACATCTGGGCGTCACCGTCATCGGGACAGTGGGTTCCGACGACAAAGCCCCGCTCGCAAGCGCGAACGGCTGTGCACATGTGCTGAACCTCAAAAACGGTGAGTGGAGCAAACGCGTCCGCGAGCTCACGGAAGGCAATGGTGTACCGGTCGTCTATGATTCCGTCGGCAAGGAGACGTTCACGGGATCGCTCGATTGTCTTTCAATCCGGGGCACGATGGTGAGTTTCGGCAATTCCAGCGGCGCCGTTCCCGCATTCGAACCCGGCATTCTGAGTGCCAAGGGTTCGCTCTATCTCACCCGGCCATCGCTGATGCATTACACGCGCAGTGCGGAGGAATTACAGCATGGCGCCGACGATCTGTTTGCCGTCATTCAATCCGGCGCGGTGAAGATTGTTGTCAACCAGCGCTTCCCGCTGGCCCAGGCACGACAAGCGCATGAGGCGCTGCATTCCCGCGCGACGACGGGTGCAACGATACTTATTCCATGAGTTGCCGGCCTGTTTTGGCGACGGATTCGCGATCAAACAAGAGAAGCCCCGATTGATCTTTCCCTTTTCCTTCCACACCGCCGACACCAGGACTCCGGTACCGCCACAAACCCTTTAAGATTTCGCGCCGACTTTGCCCACTCCCCGGCCTGGACCCAAGCTGTACTATCAGACCATTGATGAACGTGCCCATTCGCCAGCACCTGCCCCATATTGCTGAATGGGCCGTCATATGGTAATTGTGCTCGCATGAGCGTTATGCGGAAAATCACCGTCGAAGTGCCACAGGATATGCTGGCCATGGCGCAGGAGCATACGGGCGCCGGCGTGACGGAGACAGTCCGGGCAGGTCTGAAGAAACTTGCTTCCATTCGCGCACAACAACAGTTGCGCAAGCTGCGTGGAACTTTCAAATTCTCGATTGATCTCGACGAGCTGCGCGAAGATCGGAAATGATTGCGGTCGACTCTTCGACCTTTATCGCCTTTATCGAAGGCGCGGCAGGTCCGGATGTTCAGCTTCTTGAGGGGAGCATCGATGCAAGCGAATTGTTCCTTCCCCCCGTCGTTCTAGCCGAAATTCTCTCCGATCCCCGCCTGCCGCCCAAGCATTTCGCGCTTATCGCGGCGCTACCGTTGCTCGATATTCACGATGGCTATTGGACACGCGCCGCCCGATCGCGAGCCAGGATTCTATCTCACAAATGTCGCGCCCGGCTTCCGGACACGCTCATTGCCCAGTCCTGTATCGATCACGAAATTCCGCTCATTTCCAGAGACGGCGACTTCC
Source organism: Rhizomicrobium sp. (assembly GCA_036269235.1). Classification (GTDB taxonomy): domain Bacteria; phylum Pseudomonadota; class Alphaproteobacteria; order Micropepsales; family Micropepsaceae; genus Rhizomicrobium. The sequence goes on along the minus strand of DATASL010000051.1, from coordinate 233,201 downwards.
GCCATTTCGCCAGATATTGCGGCCTGAAACTCGCGTGAAACTTACGCCCTACGTATTCATGCTCTCGAAGAAGTCGGAATTGGTCTTCGACGACCGCAGCTTGTCGAGCAGGAATTCGATGGCGTCGATGGTGCCCATCGGAGCCAGGATGCGCCGCAGCACATACATCTTGGCGAGCGTGCCCTTGTCGACCAGCAGCTCGTCCTTGCGTGTGCCCGAGCGGAGAATATCGATCGCAGGGAATACGCGCTTGTCCGCCACTTTGCGGTCGAGAATGATTTCCGAATTGCCGGTACCCTTGAATTCTTCGAAAATCACTTCGTCCATACGGCTGCCCGTATCGATCAGCGCCGTTGCAATGATCGTCAGCGAGCCGCCTTCTTCGATATTGCGCGCTGCGCCGAAGAACCGCTTGGGCCGCTGGAGCGCATTGGCATCCACGCCGCCGGTCAGCACCTTGCCCGATGAAGGAACAACAGTGTTGTAGGCGCGGCCGAGACGCGTGATCGAATCGAGCAGGATCACCACGTCGCGTTTGTGTTCGACAAGCCGCTTGGCTTTCTCGATCACCATCTCTGCAACCTGCACATGGCGCGTCGCCGGCTCGTCGAAGGTCGAGGAGACAACCTCGCCTTTCACCGAGCGCTGCATATCGGTCACTTCCTCGGGACGCTCGTCGATCAGCAATACGATCAGGTAGCATTCCGGATGGTTGGCGGCGATCGCTCTGGCAATGTTTTGCAGGATCACCGTCTTGCCGGTGCGCGGCTGCGCGGTGATAAGCGCGCGCTGGCCCTTGCCCTGCGGCGCCACGATGTCGATCACCCGGCCCGTCTTGTCCTTGAGCGTCGGATCCTCGATCTCCATGTTGAGCCATTTGGTGGGATAGAGCGGCGTCAGATTGTCGAAATGGACCTTGTGCTTGACGTTCTCGGGATCCTCGAAATTGATCGTTGAAACCTTTAAAAGCGCGAAATATCGCTCGCCATCCTTGGGGCTGCGGATCGGGCCTTCAACCGTGTCGCCCGTGCGCAGTCCGAACCGCCGGATTTGCGAGGGCGACACGTAGATGTCGTCCGGTCCCGCCAGATAATTCGACTCCGGCGAACGCAGAAAGCCAAAGCCGTCCTGCAGCGTCTCGAGCACGCCGGTCCCCGTGATCTCCACATTGCGTTCCGCGAGTTCCTTGAGAATCGCGAACAGCATGTCCTGCTTGCGCATTGCCGACGCGTTCTCGATCTCGAGTTCTTCGGCGAAAGCAAGCAGGTCGGTGGGGGATTTGGCCTTCAAATCCTGCAGTTTCATGGCCTGCAGGCCGGATTGTACTGTCATGGGAACTGCACCTGAACGGTAGCCTTTTGGGAAGTTGCTCCGCCACAAACGGCGTAAGCTGAGACATGCGGCGGAAGTTGATCGCACACCGAACCGGCCCTGACCGGCTTCAACTTCGCACCAAATAGCGCGCGTTGCCCTGCGGTGTGATTGGGGAACTAACGCCTTATACCCCGATTTCGTGCCGTTGCAAGCGGTCTTTTCTTCAGCCTCAGAACGGCTTGACCACCGCCAGGATCACAATCGCGATCATCAGCAGGGTCGGCACCTCGTTGCAGAACCGGTAAAACTTGGCGGTATGTGTGTTCGCATCTGCAGCAAACTGCCTGACCCACCGCGCGTAAAACCCGTGCATCGCGCTCATCGCGAGCACCAGCACGAACTTCGCCTGGAGCCAGTGCTCGCGGAAAGCACCGCTGGAGATTGCTAGATACAGACCCAGAACCCAGACGGCGATCATCGCAGGATTGATGATGACCTTGAGCAAACGCCTTTCCATTTTCTTGAATCGTTCGGATTCCGCCGAGCCCGGCAGTGTTTCACAGTGATACACAAACAACCGCGGCAGATAGAGCATCCCCCCCATCCAGGCGATCACCGCGATGATGTGGAATGCCTTGACCCAGAGATAAATATTCACGCACGGCCTCCACTCATCCCACATTTCCCGAATTGCCTGGGACAGATTCGCCCGTCGCCACAGGAAACCGGTCCGTCTGCGACAACGGCCTTTCGCACCAGGGCCGCCAGGCCGCCGATAAACGCCTCGTCAATACGCACTGTCGGCGCGCGAATATAATCGAGCACTCCGGAGTTGCGCGCGAGATCCCTGTAATCCATGTCGAGTTCAACCAGGGTTTCCGAATGCTCTGATACAAAAGCTACCGGCACAACAATCAAACCTTTTCTCTCGGCGCCGGCCTTCCTGATTTCTGCATCCGTCGCCGGCTCCAGCCATTTCAACGGACCAACCCGGCTCTGATAGGCGATGCGCCAATCGCATTTTTCGATGCCGGCCTTCCGCACGACGGCCTCTACCGTGCGCTCAACCTGCCACTGATAGGGATCACCGGACGCAATCGTCTTTTGCGGCAGACCGTGCGCCGAAAATATCAGGCGATATTCGGCGGCCTTCGTCCGTTGCGCGAGCGCTCCGCGAACACGAGACGCAAGCGCAGCAACAAAGCCTTCTTCCCATGGGTAGCAACAGATACGCAACTCCTTTGCCGCCAATCCCTTTCTCGCGGCCGCTTCGCGCCACGCTGCCACAGAGGATGCCGTGGTGGTACTCGAATATTGTGGATAAAGCGGCAGCAGGACAATTCTGTCAGGTTGATAGGAAAAGACAGCTTCGGCCGTCTCTCCGCTCATGGGCTTCCACGCCCGCATGGCAACAAAAACCAGCGCTTCTTCGCCATCCCGCCGGAGCACGCTTTCGAGTGCCGTCGCCTGTGCCCGCGTTTCCTCGAGAATGGGCGAACGTCCGCCGAGACGACTATAAATCTCCCGCGCCACCGGTCCGCGCTTCTTCGCGATCATCCTTGCCAGTGGCCGTCGCATCCAGGACGGCACTGAAAGTATCGCCGGATCCGAAAACAGATTCGCGAGGAATGGTTCGACGGCTTCGAGTGAATCCGGACCACCCAGGTTGAACAGGACAACAGCGAGCTTCACCGTATCAGCTTTCTGGCGAATAGCGTGGAAAATACCGGAACATCGGCGTGAAATATCCCACATTTTTCCTTCAAAACAAAAAGACTCTTGAATGATGCTAATGATGTTAGGGCTGTGAATGCGTGGAAGGATCGGTGGATAAGGAAGTTTTGGCTGCGGCGAGGCTGGATTCGACCGCGTGGCCCGTATGCACAGGAGCCGGCGAACAGCAGTGGAGGAACCGGGAGTTATTGTGTGCGGCTCTGGTGAAACGCCGCGGAAGGTGAAATGTTGCACATCCTATCGAGCAAAGCTGGGGATGACATTGGATCAAACACGTGATCTCCACCTGCACCTTGTCTCCGATGCGACAGGGGAAACGCTGAACGCGGTTGCAAAGGCGGCCAGCGCCCAGTTCGAGGGCATCGAAGTCCAGGAACATTTCTATGCGCTCGTCCGCAGCGAGAGGCAGCTTGAGCGTGTCGCCGCGCATATCCGGGAACAACCCGGACTGGTGTTCTTCACGCTCGTGAATCCGGATTTGAGGCGCATATTGGAAAGTCACTGTGCCCAGCTCGGCCTGCCCTGTCTTGGAGTTCTCGACGGGCCTATTGCCATGCTTCGCCAATATCTGGGCGCAGCGGAGACTCACAGGCCCGGAGGACAGCACGAAGTCGACCAACGTTATCTGAACCGGATCGAGGCGCTTAATTTTGCAATCGCGCACGACGACGGCCAGGCATTGGCGCTTCTCGAACAGGCGGAAGTCGTGCTTGTTGGAGCAAGCCGGACATCCAAAACCCCGACCTGCGTGTATCTCGCGATCCGCGGTGTTTGTGCCGCGAACGTACCGCTGGTCCCCGGCATTCCGTTGCCGCCGGAATTGCTCGCAGCAAAACGGCCGCTGATCGTCGGATTGTGGGCATCGCCGGACCGGCTTGTGCAGGTCCGGCGGAACAGGCTCAATACGCTGGGAGAAATCCGTTCGACCAGCTATATCGACCTGGATGCGGTCCGTGCAGAAGTAACAGCCACCCGGCAGCTTTTCGAACACCGCGGCTGGGCTGCGATTGATGTCTCCCGCCGGTCTGTGGAGGAAACAGCGGCTTCGGTCCTTAATCTGTTGGCGGAGCGCCGGGAAACGGAAAATCCGTGAGCCCGCTTATCCTCGCTTCGGCAAGCCTCTCACGCGCCAGGATGCTCAAAGCCGCCGGAGTGCCGTTCCGGATTGTGCCGGCGCAAGTGGATGAAGCAGCGTTGAAGCACGAATCCATCGGAAAAAATCTTGACGCATCCCGGATCGCGCACGGGCTCGCGGCGGAAAAGGCGCTCGCAGTCTCCCAGAGTCACCCGGACGCGATCGTCCTTGGCGCAGACCAGATACTCAGCCTGGACGGGGAGATCGTGAGCAAGTGCACAAGCGAAGAGGATGCAGCGGTACTGCTGCGGCGGCTGCGCGGACGAAGCCATGCGCTTATCACTGCGGCTGTTATCATGCGAGACGGCGTGGAAGTCTGGAGCCATGTCGACACATCGCGGATGGTGGTGCGGCGTTACTCCGATGATTTCCTGCGGGACTATATTGCGCAGGCGGGTCCGGCTCTCGTTCGCAGTGTCGGCTGCTACGAGCTGGAAAATGCCGGCGTGCAACTTTTCGAACGCGTGGAAGGCGATTTCTTTTCGGTGCTCGGCTTGCCGCTCATTCCCGTTCTCGCTGCCTTGCGCGAGCAGGGCGTGATTGCATCATGAGCAACATGATGCGCGTTGCAGGCATCATAGGCTGGCCCGCGCGTCAGTCGCTTTCACCTCGGCTGCACGGATTCTGGCTGCAGTCACACGACATCGACGGAGCCTATGTTTCCCTTCCCGTGGAGACCACGACACTTTCCTTCGCCTTGCGCGGCTTGCAGGCTGCAGGGCTCGCGGGTGTGAATGTAACCGTGCCGCACAAACAGGCGGCTTTCGCGCTCGCACATATTTGCGACGATGCGGCCCGTGCTGCCGGCGCCGCGAACCTGCTGGTCTTTCGTGATCAACTCATTGAGGCACGCAATACCGACATCGCCGGATTGCAGGCCAGCCTTGTCGCGGAATGCGGGCCCGATGGTGTCAAGGGACGACACGTAATCGTACTCGGGGCAGGCGGGGCCGCGCGGGCGGCCGTGCTGGTCTGTGATGCGCTCAAAGCAGCAACCATCCACGTTCTCAACAGGACTGAGCGGCGTGCCGCCACCTTGGTTGATGAACTGACGTCGCTTGTCTCGGGGAAACTTGGTGCCGGCGGTCTTGATGCGTGGGATCGTTTTGCACCGGCAGCGACATTCGTGATCCAGGCGACCAGTGCTGGAATGACAGACGGCGCGGCGCTCGACCTCAACTTGCAATTACTGCCGCGCGAAGCGGTGGTGTGCGATCTCGTGTATCGTCCACTCGAAACGCCGCTTCTCGCACGGGCGCGGGCGTTGGGGCTGCGCGGCATTGATGGACTGGGGATGTTGATGCACCAGGCCGTGCCGTCATTTGAGGCGTTCTACGGCGTTCGCCCCGACGTTACGGCGGCTCTCAGAATCGATCTGGAGCAGGCATTGGACCAATGAGTGCGAAGCGGCCTTTGCTGGTCGGTCTGACAGGGTCGATCGGCATGGGGAAAACCGAAACGGCGCGCATGTTCGCAGAACTCGGCATTCCCGTATTCGACGCGGATGGCGTTGTACACAGGCTCTATGCCCGAGGAGGCGCCGCGGTTGCGCCCCTCGAGAATTTGTTTCCGGAATGCGTGGTCTCGGGACAGGTGGACCGTGCTTGTCTTTCCAGGAAGCTGCGTGACGATCCTGGCGCACTCGCGCAGCTTGAATCTGTCGTGCATCCCCTGGTTCTGCGCGAAGAACGGGCCTTCACCGCCAGCGCGGCAGCAGACGGCGCGGATTTCATCGTGCTTGATATTCCCCTGCTCTTCGAAACGGAAGCCGACACGCGCATGGACGCAATCGTTGTGGTGACGGCGCCGCGCGATATGCAACGCACGCGCGTCCTCTCGCGGCCGGGCATGAGCGAAGTCCTGTTGGACCAGATATTCGCCCGGCAGATGCCGGATGTGGACAAACGCAGAAGTGCAGATTTTATCGTGGAGACGGACAAGGGATTGGGCAATGCTAGGGAACAGGTGAAACGTATCGTGGCGATACTTCGCGCAAGGGTGAGAGAAGAAAATGCGTGAAATCGTGGTCGACACGGAAACCACCGGCCTCGATCCTTCGGACGGGCACCGGATCATCGAAATCGGTTGCGTCGAGCTCTTCGATCATGTGCCTACGGGGAATACATTTCATCGTTACCTGAACCCCGAACGGCTCATTCCGCTCGAAGCGCAGCGCGTGCATGGATTGACCGACGAGTTCCTGGCCGGGAAGCAGTTGTTTTCAGCGGTCGTCGAGGAAATGCTCGAATTTTTTGGCGATGCGCCGCTGGTGATTCATAACGCAGCCTTCGATCTCAAATTCCTCAATGCCGAACTGCTGCGCGTCGCCAGGACTTCCATATCCGCTGCGCGCGCGATCGACACCATCGAGATCGCGAAAGCGAAGCTTCCCGGGGTGCGCTATTCGCTCGATGAACTTTGCAAGCGCTTCGGCATCGATCTGTCAGGTCGCAGCAAACACGGTGCGTTGATCGACGCCGAGCTGACCGCGCGCGTCTATCTGGAACTTGTCGGCGGCCGGCAAACGCGCCTGCGGCTCGCACCGCGCGACACAGTGGGGGTCGTAACCATTGATGCTGTGGCGGCGCGCCAGCGACCCGCGCCCCTGCCGTCATTTGTCAGCCCGGCAGAAACTGCGGCACATACCGAGTTCGTTGCGCGCGAACTCGGCAGCGATGCCGTCTGGAACTGGCAATAAGCCGTCAGGACGGCTGGCCGACGCGCCCCTGCTGTGCTTCGGCCATTCGCGCCCTGTAAAGCGAGGCGAAGTCGATCGGCTCGATCATCAGCGGCGGCATGCCTCCGTCGCGGATCGCATCGGCCACGATGCGGCGCGCGAACGGAAACAGCAGATGCGGGCCATCGATAAGCAGGATCTGCTGCAGAATTTCTTCCGGCGCATTCTGGATCATGAACAGGCCGCCATAGGCCAGTTCAAGCAGAAACAGCGATTTTTCTTCCGATTTGGCCGAAACTCTGAGCTTCAATTCCACTTCGAAGCGTTCGGCGTCCAGACGGCGCGCCTGCAGATCGACGCCGAGATCAATCTGCGGCCGGGCTGTCATGTTCCCTGGCGCACCGGGATTCTCGAACGACAGATCTTTTACATATTGCCCAATGATCTGAATACGAACCTGCGGCCCTTCGGGACCGCCCATCGGATTGCCATTAGGCCCAACACCCATCTCGCTCATGAACAGACGATCCCGGAAAAGCGGGCGGGGCTACCATGGAATGGCGGAGCCTGACAAGGCGATGCACTACGGGCTCGAAAAACACTGCATTCCGCCTATCTTCGGTAACGCAGCTTTGCTGCGCCGCCGATGGACCTGCGCTGTCCTGCTGGAGTAAGCTTGATCGCGGAACGGCGCGTTATGTTGAAGAGGCCCCCATTCGATGGGAGATTCGCAACTGCTAGGAATCCTCCTTATTGCCATGGTCGCCGGAATCATTCTCTTCCGGCTCTATTCGGTGCTTGGCCGGCGCACCGGCAATGAGAGAGAGCCCCCGGAACGGCTGCGGCAGTTCGGGAGTGCCCCGCGGGCCCGCCCGGACAATGTCCTCGCCTTGCCCGAACGTTCGGCAGTTTCGCCGGACCGCCAGCCTGTGGCGGGCGACCCGGCGGCGGCAGGACTGCTCGACATTAAACTGGCGGACAAGAATTTCGAGACCGAGCACTTCCTGGAGGGCGCCCGCGACGCTTATCAGATGATCGTAACAGCCTTTGCGGCGCGCGACCGCAAAACCCTGCGGCCGCTGCTGAGCGATGAAGTCTATTCCGCATTCGATGGGGTGATGCGCGAGCACGAAGAGCACGGCGAGACGGTGAACTATACGTTCGAAGGCTTCAGGAGCGTGCATGTCGTGCATGCGGAGCTGAAGGCCCGAACCGCGGAAGTTACGGTCGAATTTGCAGCGAAGTTCATCTCGGCGACAACCGATGCCTCGGGCGCGCTGGTCGATGGCGACGCGCAGAACACGCGCGAGATCGCAGACGTCTGGACGTTTGCGCGCGACACCCGCTCGAGCGATCCCAATTGGACGCTCGTGGCAACTTCGGGCGGAAGTTGAGACGGAAAAAGCCGGTACCCGGACGCCGGATAGTTCCTTTTGCCTTGCTCATCCTGTTTGTTATCGCCGGAGCGGGACTGCTGTTGCTCCGGCCGCCCTCGACCGCACCCCTTACGCTTTCCCGCGTCAGCTTTGCCGAGATACCGGGGTGGACAAACAATGACGCAGACGCGTCGTTGACGGCATTTCGTCGTTCGTGCGCCGTGCTTGTCAAGGAACCGGCTTCGAATGCCATGGGGGGCATCGGCTATGGCGGCAGGGTGGGCGATTGGCGGCAAGTATGCACGGAAGCAGACCGGGCCTCTCCCGGCAGCGCACGCGCATGGTTCGAACGGGCCTTCTCACCATTCGAACTTCATGCAGGTTCGGCGCGCGAGGCTCTGTTTACCGGCTATTACGAGCCTGAAATCGCCGCGAGCCGAACCCGGCACGATACCTATACAACACCCGTCTATGGTCTTCCCCGCGATCTGATAACGGCCGATCTGGGACTCTTCCGTCATGATCTTTCGGGCCTGCGGATCACCGGTCATCTCGTTGGCGGCAGGCTGTTACCGCTGCCAGTGCGGGCGCAGATCGATACCGAAGGGTTGTCGGACGCGCCGGTGCTGCTTTATGCCCGGGATGCGGTTTCCGTGTTCTTCCTCCACATACAGGGCTCGGGTCGTGCCAGTTTCGACGACGGCACAGCATCACGGCTCGCCTATGCGGGTCAGAATGGCCATTCCTATACACCGATCGGGCGCGTGCTGATTGCAAACGGTGAATTAGATCGCGCACACATGTCGATGCAGGCAATAAGAGGCTGGCTCGAAGCACATCCGGCGGAAGCGCAACGCGTCATGGAACACGATCAGTCCTACATCTTCTTTCGCGAATTGCCGGTCGGCGATCCGGCACTTGGCAGCCCGGGCAGCGAAGGTGTTTCATTGACTCCCCGCAGGAGCATTGCGATCGATGCAGGTCAGCACCCGCTGGGCGTGCCGATGTTTGTTTCGACGGAAGCGCCGGCGCCCGACCCCCGACAGCCGCCGCGTTCTTTTGCCTGTCTTTGTATTGCCCAGGACACCGGCGGTGCGATCAAGGGCGCGCTTCGTGCCGACATTTTCTGGGGGTTTGGCTCTGACGCAGAATCGATCGCGGGACGTATGAAATCGACTGGACACCTGTACGTTTTGCTCCCCAACGCGCTCGCGAGCCGTATTCCCACAAGATTGCTGGAAACCTCGTAGTGGCGCGCAAGCGCACTCTGACCGAGGAGGAACGCGAGCTGTTCGAAACGACGCTCGTGGATGCCCATCCCTTGAAGAAGGCGCCGCGGCGTCCGAAAAAACACACTAAGCCCCAATCCGTGCGGGCGCCCTCCGCGATTGCGAAAGAGGAAACAAGAAAGAAACCGTCTGCTTTGCCGCAGACACGCACGTTGCGAAGCACTATCGGCATCGATGGAAACACTGCCGACCGGCTCCGCCGCGGGCAGGTCGAGCCGCAGGCAAGACTCGACCTGCATGGGCTTACCGAGCGCGATGCACATCGTGCGCTTGTGACTTTTTTGCGTGGTGCGCGGTTGCGAAAATTTCGCCTTGTTCTCGTCGTGACCGGGAAAGGCGGGCAGTCCGTTCGCCAGAGAGGCGAGGATTCGTTCGATCCGGGGTTGGAAATGAGCGCCCGCGGCGTGTTGCGGATCATGACACCGCGCTGGCTCAAGGAACCGGGGTTGGCGGAAATCATTGCCGACGTGCGGGAAGCACACAGACGCCATGGCGGCTCGGGCGCCCTTTACGTATATCTGCGCAAGCAGTAACCGGCGATGAAACAAATTTTCGAGACTCTCACTGTCGCGACACGCGGAGCAGGTCTTTATGCATTCGACGAGCAGGTCCGGCGCTTTCTTCGCGACGCGAGGATCGCCGATGGCCTTTTGACCTGTTTCATCCGTCATACCTCCGCGTCGCTTCTCATCCAGGAGAACGCAGATCCGGATGTTCTCGCCGATCTCGAGGATTTCATGCGGCGCATCGTGAAACGCGACCCGGGTCTTTACCGGCACGATGCGGAGGGGCCCGATGACATGCCGAGCCACATCCGCGCCGCCCTTACGGCAAGTTCGCTTTCAATTCCGGTCCGCGGCGGTGTCCCCGCGCTCGGAACATGGCAGGGGCTTTATGTCTTTGAACATCGCGACGCGCCCCATCGCCGGGAAGTTCTTCTGCACCTCATCGGTGCGTAGAACCTCTCAGCGCGGCGGCATCCGGATGGCGCCATCGAGACGCACGCATTCGCCGTTGAAATAGCCGTTACGAATCATTTCGAGTGCGAGCGATGCGTATTCCACGGGATTGCCCAACCGCGCCGGAAACGGCACTTGTGCACCCAGGGCCTGTCTCACAGCTTCCGGCATGCCTTGCAGCAACGGTGTGTCGAAGAGGCCAGGCATGATTGCATTGCAGCGGATGCCTTCCTGCGAAAGATCGCGGGCAACCACGAGAGTCAGACCCACGACGCCGCCTTTCGATGCGGAGTAGGCCGCCTGCCCCATCTGGCCGTCTTCGGCCGCGATCGATGCGGTGTTGATGATTGCGCCACGCTCGCCATCAAGCGGATCGAGAGTGAGCATGCCGGCGGCGGCATGCGCGATGCAACGAAACGTACCGACAAGATTGATCTGGATGACCCGGTTGAATTCGTCCGGCGGAAAGAATCTGATCTCGCCGGTCTTGCGGTCGCGCGAAGCGGTGCGAATGGCATTGGCGGTTCCGGCGCAGTTAACGAGTATTCGTTCCTGGCCATGGGTATTGCGCGCCAGGGCGAATCCCTCGCGGACGCTGTCCTCACTCGTCACATCGACCTTGCAGAACTGGCCGCGGATTTCGGCTGCAATAGCTTCGCCTCGGTCCTTTTGGAGGTCGAAGATCGCGACTTTCACGCCGTGATCGGCAAGTGCTCTGGCCGACGCTTCGCCAAGCCCCGAGGCACCCCCGGTGACCACAGCGGAAACCGAAGAACTGAGATTCATTGTTGTTCCTTCAGACGAAGCGACGCCGGCTCGTCTTTAGAACAATCGCGGCTCGAAGAAAAACAAGCGCGGATGGAAAATCCGCGTAAGCAAACTGCCCGCTTTGCTTCTAAAGAGTGGCGCGCGAGCGCTTTACCATGACTGGGGGCGCCTTGGTGAACTCGACGCCGACCCCGGACTCATGGTGCCGCACGACGCGGCCGGACATCTGGCCGATCATCACGATTTCGCCGATAGGCGGCTTGATTTCGGACTTGAGCGACACTCCGCTCAACGACAGATCCAGCACCTCGCAGGCAATGATCTGGCCGGAGCTGCGGGTGAAATGGGCAATGCCCTCGCTCTCCATGCGCTCATGCCGGCGCAGCAGGGGCTGGTTCAGATTGCCGCCTTGCATGACCTGCTGGAGAAGTTCGGCAACTCTGGTCTGTTTCAGCGGCGAACAGCGCAGCACGACAGCGAAGCGATCCCATTCCGCGCGGACCACTTCGGTTTCAAAACGGCCGAATCCCTCAATATAGAGAATCGCGAACGTGCCCGTCTCCGGGACGATCTCGCAGACGACTTGCGCGCCCTCGGCCGACATCTCGACGATCCGGCACGACGCCTCTCGCCCGTCTCCGGGCAGGAAAAGACGGCCGGCGAGATCAACCTGCACACGCTCATGGCGGCGACGTTCGGCGATCGCTTTGGCAATTGCCGCCTCGCGATTTACGATCATGAAACTTCTCGTGCGGCCAAAGGCCGACTCCCCAGCTAAGCTCCGCAATCTAGGCGCCGGAAGGTCAACAAGCGGTTAGCGGGGACCGGGCGATTTGTACTCGAACACGAAAATTTCCGTTTGCCGCCCCGCATGACCGACAGCGGTTGCTGGAATGCGCCCGAATTCTGCTTCCTGCGTTCTAGTTTAGCAGATAGGTTACCGAAAAGTTTGCGGAGGGACCACGTGAGGACCATCGGAATCGTTACCGCGGGCTTCGCCATGGCGCTCATCGCGGCGCGCGTCGGTGCGGAAAGCAGCGGCCCTTACCCCTTGCACGAAATGAATTTCGACATGTGGTGCCAGGAACAGCAGCATCTGTCCCCTGAGCGTTGCGACAAGCGGCTGCCCCAGGACGACGCAGCATTTCAGGCCTACACCAACAAGATCGAGAACTACGAAATTCCCTACCTGCAGCGCCGTCAGAAAGATCAGACGCTGAACCAGGTCATTATTCACAACGACCCGGTCGATCACCCGACGCTGCCGTCACAGCCACAAACCGACGAGCCGCCGGCCGGAGGCCATTAGCCCTTCGCCTGTTCGCTAGCCAACCTGCTCTGCGGGTTGCTCCAGTTCGAGTGCAGCCACGAGATCGCGCATCTGAACATCCATCTGGGATTGCGCGGGGACGGGGCCTTCCCGTGATACAACGAGCCGAAGGTAAGGCGCCCTGGCGGGACGGTTAAAAAAAGGGGCTGGCGGATCCTGCGGCCGATCGAGCGGCTCGTGCTCGCAAATCAGGCGTGAATCGATCAATCGCTCATAGGCAATAGCTCTCCCGCCGAGCTGGGTGGAATCGCCCAGGAACTGGGTGATCCCAAGGAAGCGCTGCGGCGCGCCCGCGCCGGAAGTCAGCGGAGCAAGTAACGTTTCCATTTCCAGCATCGCGCAGTTGGCGGTGGTGCCGATCGCGGACAGCCAGACGGGTTGTTTCGAATGCAGCGATTGGCGCAGCAATTGTACCAGTCGTTCACGCGCCTGCGCCTCCCAGTGCGCATAAAAACTCGTGCCGCGCAGTTCGAGCCCGAAGCGGTCACAGAGCTTGGTTCCGGCGAGGCGATAGAATGCCCGCGCCGGATCGCGCGCATCGAGAATGAAGACTTGCGAAAGCATTCTCTTTATGGCGCGCGGATCGATGTCGGATTGATCCGGAACATCCCGCTCGGCTCTCAGTCTGTTCCAGTAGCCAATAAGAAGATGGCTGTTGCGGTGTTTCATGGTGCGTTGGCTCCGCGGCCGGGTGTGCCTGTTTGCGCCACTTCGCAATCTGCATCCCGGCATTCTCACCGAACAGCGAAAGCCGTGCCAATGACCGTTCAACGCGCCCAAGGGCCGCGAAGTGTTCGTCCGAACAGCGGAAATCGTTCCGATTTAAGAAATGGGGCCAGCAATAGCCCGGCAGCGAACCCGCCCACATGGGCCCACCAGGCCACGCCCGGCTGATGAGGATTGCTGAAGGCTGCGCTGCCGAGTTGCATGACGAACCAGAATCCGACGACCCAGAACGCGCGCAATGCGAAGGGATAGAAAATGATCCCCAGCGGGACGATGACGGTTACGCGTGCCCGGGGAAAAAGCAGGACATAGGCCGCCAGTATTCCGGAAATAGCGCCCGACGCTCCGATCATGGGCACATGCGACGACGGATCGATCAAAGCGAGGGCAAGCGCCGCCACGACACCGCATAGAAGGTAGAACACGACGTAGCGGAGATGCCCCATCGCGTCTTCGACGTTATTCCCGAAGATCCAGAGGTAAAGCATGTTGCCCCCGAGGTGGAGCAAACCACCGTGCAGGAACATGGAAGAAAAAATGGTGATCTCGGGCGGAAATGGGACGGCTCCGGCCGGGGCGCGATATCCGAGGGATGCCGGCACGAAGCCCAGAGCGGCAATTGCCGCATTCATGTCCTGTCCGAGGGACCGCTCCCAGAGATAAGCCAGGACGCACAGCGCGATAATCAGCCAGGTCACGACCGGTGTTATCCGGGACGGATTGTCGTCCGAGATCGGGATCATGGCATTGCCGGACCGGGCGTGAGGCAGGCTGAGGCAGTGCCATTCCGGCACAAAATCCGGGTTGGCCGCGCCGCCGGGGTTGGCACACTTTCTGAAGCACCGCACCACGCCATTAAGGTTTTGTGCACCTTTTCGTCACGCCGGAACCTGATCGTCTCTAACATGGCCTGTCTTGAAGGAACCCGCGTCATGACGCACCGGAAATATCTCTCCAGCCTCGCCGGGGCACTGCTGTTCATCGCCCAGGCTTCGGATCCGGCTGCGGCCGCCGGGGTCTTCGCAAGTCCTGCCCCGAGCGCGCCGGGCCAATGGGGTGGAGGCGGCGGAGGCGGTTGCTGCGGCGGGCACTGTCACAACATCAATATCTGGAAGCAGATCAATATTTCCAAGAACATCAACATCTACAAACCGGTCACGATCAACAAAAGCATCGACATCAACAAGTCGATCGTCATCAACAAGGGCGGCGTGTCGGTTTCGCTGGCCAGCGCCGAGGCAAGCGCCTCCGCGGGCGCAACGATCATTTATGGCGGCTCCTATGTCGGCGACATGGCGGTCAGCCATCAGGTGGGCGAAGTTGGAAATTTCCAGGCCGAAGAAACCTGCGAAGCGCAGCCCGCCACCGTGGTAAAGGCGATCCACGCAATATGCATCGCGGCCGGCGGCGAGGAGTTCCCCGCCTCCCATATGCTCGGCGAAAGCTGGATCGAATCTTCCTATGAAGGCGAAGTCGCGCGCTGCATTGCCGGGTCCACACTGAAGGTGGTCATCGGCGACGTGGTGCAGTCCGACCAGGGCATGGCAGGTACGTATGAGAGGGGCAAAGTGTTGATGTGCGGCCCGCATGAAGTGCTTCGTCATTACAAGGACGGGATGCTGAAATGCGCTGCGGCAATGCCCGTTCCCGATTGCACCGAGCGCACCAATCTTCGGCGCTACGGCACCAGTGATTTCTTCTTCGCTTATCGCGCCGAAGTCTGCGCCGCGACAGCGCACGAAGTTTCTGTGCGCGATACCAATGTTTCGGGCATGACATTGGAAGGCGGCGTCGGTTACTGACGGCGGTTGTGCCGCCCGAGAGGTATCGAAAAGATGCCTCTCCCCGGATGGCGCCTGTCCTGATCCGGGACAAGCGGTGACTTGAACGCCGGGTCCGCGCTGTTATGCTGCCCTGCAGCACGAGCGGACTCCTCCATGAACATCCACGAATATCAGGCCAAAGAGATTCTGCGTGACTTCGGCGTTCCGGTTCCGCGTGGATTTCCCGCCTTTACGGTTGAGGAAGCCGTTGCGGCTGCCGAAAAGCTTGGCGGCCCGGTCTGGGTGGTAAAGGCACAGATCCATGCCGGCGGTCGGGGCAAGGGCGGGGGCGTAAAGCTTGTACGCTCGATCGAAGAAGTCCGTCGCGAAGCAGAACGTATGCTGGGCATGACGCTAGTTACGCATCAGACCGGCAAGGAAGGCCGCGTCGTGCATCGGCTTTATATCGAAGAAGGATCGGCGATCGCGCGCGAGCTTTATCTGTCGGCGCTTGTCGACCGCGCCATGAGCCGGGTTGCGTTCATCGCCTCCACCGAAGGTGGAATGGATATCGAGGAAGTCGCCAGACAAAGTCCGGAAAAGATTCTGACCTTTCAGATCGAGCCAGCTGCCGGCTATCAACCTTATGTGGGGCGCGATATCGCAGCCGCGCTCAAGCTCGAGGGCGATGCCGTGAAGCAATGCGGCAAGCTCGTACAGGGCCTCTTCAACGCGTTCGACGCACGCGACATGAGTCTTCTGGAAATCAATCCGCTGGTGGTAACGACGGAAGGCCGCCTCATCTGTCTCGATGCGAAAATCAATTTCGACGACAACGCACTGTTCCGGCATGCCGATGTCGCCGCGCTGCGCGACCCCGAGGAAGAAGACCCTGCCGAACGCGAAGCAGCGAAATACGACCTCTCCTATGTCAAGCTCGACGGTACAATCGGTTGCATGGTGAACGGCGCAGGTCTCGCCATGGCGACGATGGACATCATCAAGCTGTTCGGCGAAGAACCTGCAAACTTCCTTGATGTCGGCGGCGGCGCCTCGCGCGAGAAGGTCACGGCCGCGTTCAAGATTATTGTCTCGGATCCCAACGTAAACGGGATTCTGGTCAATATTTTCGGCGGCATCATGAAATGCGACATCATTGCCGAAGGCATTATTGCTGCGGCGAAGGAGATTTCGCTCGGCGTGCCCCTCGTCGTTCGCCTTGAAGGAACGAATGTGGAAAAGGGAAAGGCGATTCTCGCCGAGTCCGGCTTGCCGATTGTCTCCGCAAATGATCTAGCGGACGCGGCGCAGAAAATAGTTGAGGCCGTACGCGCACGAACGTGATTCCGCAGCTTCAAACCGAACGGCTTCTTCTTCGCGGATTGCGGCAGGAAGATTTCGAGGACTATGCGCGCTTCCATGCCGATCCTGACGTCGTGCGGTACCTGAGCAGAAGTCCCGTCTCGCGAACGGATGCGTGGCGCAGCCTGGCTGTCATGATCGGTCACTGGGCGTTGCGCGGCTACGGCATGTGGGGTGTGGAACGCAAATCGGATGGAGCCTTTGTCGGGCGCGTGGGCCTGTGGAATCCGGAGGGCTGGCCGGGGCTCGAAGTTGGTTGGACTTTGGGAAAGGAATTCTGGGGGCAGGGATATGCCACGGAGGCGGCGCGCGCCGCGATGGATTTCGCATTTATCACGCAGGATATTTCGAGGCTGCTTTCCGTGATTGACGTCGAGAATCTGGCCAGCCAGCGCGTAGCGGAGCGGCTCGGGGAAACCCGCGGCGAGCGCCGTGCGATCGAATACATGGACAAGGTCTTCACGACGGATGTGTGGAGCATTTCACGCGAAGAATGGGCGCGCAAGACCTGACGCCAACTGGAACTTCTCTGCCGTCCGCCAGGGTAATGGTCGCAGACAAATACCGCCCGGTCGATCTGCCCCTGTATCTCGGTTGCCGGTTTTTCACGGCGGTCGCGATGCAGGTCCAGTCGGTGGCGATCGGCTGGCGGATCTATGACATCACCCACAGTGCCTTGTCGCTTGGGCTGGTCGGCCTGTGCCAGTTTGTGCCGATATTCCTGCTGACGCTGCCTGCGGGCGATCTGGCCGACCGGTTCGATCCGCGGCGTGTTTTCTCGTTCTGCCTGGTCGCACTTGCGCTCGCGGGAGGGCTGCTTTGCGCGATAACGTTCGCCCGCGTCCAGGATGTGTGGCCTTATTACCTTGTGCTCCTCGTCATTGGAGCATCGCGCGGGCTTGCGGGCCCCTCGTCACAGTCTCTTGTCCCTTATCTCGTTCCGCCCGAACGCCTGCCGCGCTCAATCGCGTGGAGTTCTTCGACGTTTCAGGTTGCCGTCATTGTCGGACCCGCCTGTGGCGGTCTTTTGTACGTGCTCGGCGCGATGGCGGCGTTCGGAACGTCTGCCCTGTGCTTCCTGATCGCCGGGGTTGGCGTGACCTACCTCAAGGGCCGCAGGCGGCCCGACATCCATGGCACCAGTGCCGACGCGTTCAAACGAATTGCCGAAGGTATCGCCTTTGTGCGCCAGCGTCCGATAATACTCGGCGCACTTTCGCTCGATCTCTTTGCCGTGCTTCTCGGCGGCGCAACGGCACTTCTGCCGGCTTTCGCACGCGATATTCTATTTGCAGGTCCTGTGGGACTCGGCCTGTTGCGCAGCGCGCCGGCCTTTGGTGCCGCGCTGATGGCGGTATCGATCGGGCGCCGTCCCATCGAACGCCACGCCGGCTTTAAAATGTTTGTCAGCGTGGCGATTTTCGGTATTGCGACAATCATTTTCGGGCTGTCGCGGAATTTCTATCTCAGCCTCGCGATGCTGGCCGTCCTCGGTGCCGCCGACATGGTCAGCGTCTATGTACGCCAATCGCTGGTGCAATTGTCGGTGCCGGACGTGATGCGCGGGCGTGTCAGCGCCGTGAACGTTCTCTTCATCGGTACATCAAACGAGCTTGGGGAATTCGAATCGGGAATCACGGCCGCATGGTTCGGAACCGTCCCGTCGGTCGTGATCGGAGGCGTCGGAACCTTGCTTGTTGTGGCAATCTGGATGGGATTGTTCCCGCCGCTGCGCAAGATCGACCGTCTGCAGGAAATCGCTGCGCGCAACGCCGTGGCTGCGTAAGCGTCAGCGCGAATAAGTAGCAATAAGGAAGGCCGTCGCGAGTGCATGCGCCCTTAAATAAATAGCGAGATCCGCATTTTTCACATCTGCGCCAAACGGCAGGCGCGGCGTACCGAGCGCGTACAATGTGAACGCGTAGTGATGCAGTCCCGAGCCGGAAGGCGGGCAGGCGCCCCCGTAGCCGGCTTCGCCAAAGCCATTCACCGCCTGCTGCGTGCCGGCGGGTAAACCGTCAGCCGTACCGGCAGCTTGCGCCAAATTCGTCGTCGCTGCGGGAATATCAAACACGAGCCAATGCCAGAAGCCGGTGCCCCGTCCTGCGTCGGGATCGAACAACGTCACTGCAAAACTCTTCGTCCCGGCGGGCGCGCCGGACCAGCGAAGCGCGGGCGACCGGTTTTCGCCGCCGCAGCGTGTGTGCACTTGTGAAAGTGCAAGTTTCGCCCCGTTCGTCACGTCAGGACTTGTAAATTCCATGGCGCGACCCGCCACGCATGAACCCAGCA
The DNA here is from genome assembly GCA_036269235.1 of Rhizomicrobium sp. Classification (GTDB taxonomy): domain Bacteria; phylum Pseudomonadota; class Alphaproteobacteria; order Micropepsales; family Micropepsaceae; genus Rhizomicrobium. The sequence continues at coordinate 214,476 of DATASL010000051.1, read as the reverse complement.
GAAACGAAAGCGCCAGCGGCGCACCGATCCGGGTTGCGAAGGTGCTCACCATCGATAGCTTAACGAAGCAAAGGCCTCGTGAGGTGTGACTTCAATGCTGGAATCGATATTGTAAGCGTAATGCCAGCGGCTGGTGAACAGGAACGTATAGCCCCAGGCAATGCCGGCGCTTGCCGCGACGTCCCACCAATGATGTTCGTCGGAGGCAACTCGCGTGTAGCCCGTAAAGGTTGCGGCCGCATAAGCCGGCACACCGTACTGCCAGCCGTAGCGATACCAGAGATAGCTGGCCGGCGCGAAGGCGAGGGCGGCCGTATCGGATGGAAACGACCGGTTGTCGCTGTAGTCCGGCCGCTCTTCCTTCACGAACTGCTTCAGCAGTAGCGCCGTGCCCACCGTGGCCCCCGTATCGAGTGCCAGCTGCCCGATTCCCTGCCAGTCATTTTTCCAATAGGAAATTCCGGCCGCCGTGATGGGCAACGCGATCGCAATACCCGTTCCCACATTGGCGAGGCCCTGATTGGTCTCGCCGACTGCTTCTCCACCCGCCAGCAAAACAAGCAGGAAAGTCACGGTACCCCGAATACCGCTTCCCATAGTCATCTTGCGCTCCTCGCATCCTGACCGTAAACGCGACTATAGGTGGGACTTGCACATGGGCGTCAAGCTGGGCGGATCACGATGAGAAAACTGTTTGGCGGCGCAGACGCGGCTCTGGCGGGGCTTCTGTTCGACGGCATGACGATCATGTCCGGCGGCTTCGGACTTTGCGGGATTCCGGAAAACCTGATCGCGGCATTGCGCCATTCGGGCGTGAAGGATTTGACGATCATCTCCAACAACGCGGGCGTCGACGATTTCGGTCTCGGCGAGCTGCTCGGGACGCGGCAAATCCGGAAAATGATCAGTTCCTATGTCGGCGAGAACCAGACTTTCGAACGCCAGTATCTCTCCGGCGAACTCGAACTGGAATTCAATCCGCAGGGCACGTTGGCCGAGCGCATTCGCGCGGGAGGAGCGGGCATCCCGGGTTTCTACACCCGGACGGGCGTGGGCACGCTCGTTGCCGAGGGCAAGGAACTCAAGGAATTCGACGGCGAGACTTACGTGCTGGAGCGCGCGCTGATCGCGGATCTTTCCATCGTCAAGGCGTGGAAGGGCGATGAAGCCGGAAATCTCGTTTATCGAAAGACGGCGCGGAATTTTAACCCGATGATGGCGACGGCGGGCAAGGTGACAGTGGCCGAGGTGGAAGAGCTGGCACCGGTCGGCGCGCTCGATCCCGATTGCGTTCACACGCCCGGCATCTTTGTGCAGCGTATCATTCAGGGTTCGAATTACGAAAAGCGCATAGAAAATCGCACGACGCGGGAGGGCTGATGATGGCGTGGAACCGGAATGATCTTGCGAAACGTGCCGCGCACGAACTGCGGGATGGTTATTACGTCAATCTCGGCATCGGGATCCCGACGCTGGTTGCCAATTACATCCCGGACGGTGTGAGCGTCACGCTGCAGTCCGAGAACGGCATGCTGGGGATGGGGCCGTTTCCCCGCGATCACGAAGTCGATCCCGATCTCATCAATGCCGGCAAGCAGACGATCACCGAGCTTTCCTCAAGTTCCTATTTTTCATCTGCCGACAGCTTCGCGATGATCCGCGGCGGACATATCGATCTTTCGATCCTGGGCGCGATGGAAGTCTCCGAGACCGGCGATCTCGCGAACTGGATGGTCCCGGGCAAACTCGTGAAAGGCATGGGCGGCGCCATGGACCTCGTTGCCGGCGTGAAGCGCGTGGTCGTCACCATGGATCACACCGACAAGGCCGGGAATCCCAAGCTGCTGAAGCAGTGCCGGCTGCCGCTCACCGGAAAAGCCTGCGTCAATCTGATTATCACCAATCTCGGCGTGTTCGAGGTGACCGCGGGCGGGCTTGCGATCGTCGAACTAGCCCCCGGCGTCGCCAGGGAAGATGTTGCGGCCAGGACCGAAGCCACGCTGATTTAAGCCTTTCCTGCTCCGATTGCGGAGCCGAGGAATATGGACGTGCATGATGCTGGAATCACTGCGCGGATGGACAAAAGCGCAAAAGCACGCCGTGGCAGCGAGTTATCTCGGCTGGACGCTTGACGCATTTGATTTCTTTCTCGTTGTCTTTGTCATCACCGACATCGCGAAGGAATTCTCGGTCGACGTGAAATCGGTCACCGAAGCGTTGTTTCTGACCCTTGCAATGCGGCCACTCGGAGCTTTCGTGTTCGGCCGTCTCGCTGATCGCTACGGCCGCAAACCTGTGCTGATGATCGATGTGGTGCTTTACGCGCTGCTTGCCTTCGCATCGGCGTTCTCTCCAAATTTGTATGTATTTCTTGTTTTGCGTGCGCTTTTCGGAATTTCGATGGGCGGCGAGTGGGGCGTCGGCGCTTCGCTGACAATGGAGACCGTGCCCAAAGAGTCGCGCGGCGTTGTTTCGGGAATCCTTCAGACCGGCTATGCGAGCGGTTATCTCGTCGCTTCAATTGCGTATGCAGTTCTTTTTCCGCTGGTCGGGTGGCGCGGGCTGTTCATGGTCGGCATCCTTCCCGCGTTGCTCGCTCTTTACATTCGGAGGAATGTCCCGGAATCGCCCGCCTGGCACGTGGAGCGACGAAGTGCACGCCGTATTCTGCACGTTCTTGCCGAGCACTGGCGGCTCGCCATTTACGCAATTTTTCTGATGACCGCGCTCAACTTCCTGAGCCACGGCACGCAGGATATGTATCCGACGTTCCTCAAGGTCGATCACGGGTTTTCGCCGCACGTCGTTGGTATCATCGTGGTGATCGCCAATATTGGCGCAATTCTCGGTGGCCTGTTTTTCGGGGGCCTCTCGCAGCGCCTCGGTCGGCGCCGTGTGCTTGTGATTACCTCGCTTTTGTGTCTTCCGGCCATCCCCCTATGGCTTTACGGCGACGCCGCAGTGCCCCTCGTGATGGGAGCGTTTCTGATGCAGCTCGTGGTGCAGGGCTGCTGGGGTATTATTCCCGCCCATCTGAACGAGCTTTCGCCTTCCGATGCGCGCGGCACTTTTCCAGGAACGGTGTACCAACTCGGTAATCTGTTCGCATCCTACACTGCCCCCCTGCAGGCCGGCCTCGCCGTCCAATATGGCAGTTATGCTTACGCGCTCGCCGCCGTCACCGCCGTGGCGGGCCTGGGTGTGGCGTTCTTTGCGAGCATCGGCCGCGAAGCAAAAGAAGCCGACCTGCGTGCGGACGCGCCGGCCTGAACTTATTCCACGAACACGCCGGCCCGACTGTTCATCTGCGTTGAAAGCTCGAGCGCCAACGCAAGCCGCTCAGCCGCGACCTTGGCAAAGCGCAACGTCACGGCCTTGCGGCGGCTGGCGTGAAGGATCGAATTGCGTGAGGGCCGCACAATTGCACCGCCATAACGGTCCGCGACGATCAGTCCGGTATCGGGCGGCACCAGCTCGTCGGGAAAGTCGGGCGGAATGGCGAAATAAAACAACTCGCAGAACTCAAGATAGTCCGGCCATTTCATGTCGGCTTTGAGATCCGCGGTCGCGACCTTGATTTCGACGCCGGCCACCGTTCCGTCCGGGCCGAGCGCGGCGACATCGAGCCTGCGGCCATTGGCGAGCGAAAACTCGAGGATCGGGCTGAAGCCCTCCTGTATCAGAAGCCGGCTCACGCCGCGCGCAACATCGGCTGCATTCGTCATCCGCCAGTCTAAGCACGAACAGGGAACGGAATTCAAACACAACGCGCATGGCGCCAGTTGCGATGAGACCGCCGCCGCCCTATTTGAGGCCGGCATTCAGAGGTCGGGAATGGCAGAAGAAAACGAGCGCTGGCGATCCACGACAATTTTGTCCGTCCGCAAGGATGGAATCGTGGTGATCGCAGGCGACGGCCAGGTCACGCTTGGCCAGACGGTGATGAAATCCAATGCGCGCAAAGTGCGCAGATTGGGTAAAGGCAATGTGATTGCCGGGTTTGCCGGCGCGACGGCCGACGCGTTCGCGTTGTTCGAGCGGCTCGAAGCCAAGATCGAGTTGCATCCGGGCAATCTTGCGCGGGCCTGCGTGGAACTCGGGAAGGATTGGCGGACCGACAAATATCTCCGCCAGCTGCAGGCCATGATGGTGGTGGCAGACCAGCAAACGACGCTGATCATTTCCGGCACCGGCGATGTGGTCGAGCCGGAAGACGGGGTGCTGGGAATAGGCTCTGGCGGCAATTATGCGCTTGCCGCCGCGCGTGCGCTTTTGGAGTTCGAATTGCCGGCCGAAGAAATTGCGCGGCGCGCGCTAAGAATTGCTGCGCAGATCTGTGTCTATACCAACGATCAAATCGTCGTCGAAAGCATCAAATCCGAATGAACTTCTTCACGCCTCGGGAAATCGTTTCCGAACTCGACCGCTTCATTGTCGGGCAGGCCGATGCAAAGCGCGCCGTTGCGATTGCATTGCGCAACCGCTGGCGCAGACAGCAGCTTGCGCCGGAACTGCGCGACGAGGTTCTTCCCAAAAACATTTTGATGATTGGACCGACGGGCGTCGGCAAAACGGAAATTTCCCGACGGCTTGCCAAACTGGCCCAGGCGCCGTTTCTCAAAGTCGAGGCGACAAAATTCACCGAGGTCGGCTATGTCGGGCGCGATGTCGAACAGATCGTGCGCGATCTCGTCGAAATCAGTCTGGCGCAGATACGCGACCGGCGCCGGCGCGATGTCGAAACCCAGGCTGAAGCGCATGCGGAAGACCGCATAATCGATGCGCTGGCAGGTACGAGCGCAAGCCAGGGAACGCGCGATGCCATGCGCAAGCGTTTCCGCGCCGGCGAAGTCGACGACAAGGACATTGAACTCGAAATGCGCGATGCCGGCGGCGCACCGATGCTGGAGATCCCGGGCATGCCCGGCGCGCAGATCGGTATGGTCAATCTCGGCGACATGTTCGGCAAAGCGTTCGGCGGTCGTGCACGGACACGGCGGATCAAAGTTGCCGATGCACAAGAGCCATTGATTGCCGAGGAAGCCGACAAGCTGCTCGACAATGACGCAATACAGCGCGACGCGATCGAAGCCGTGGAGCAGAACGGCATCGTGTTTCTCGACGAAATAGACAAGGTCTGCGCGCGCAGCGAATACCGCGGCGGCGGCGATGTAAGCCGCGAAGGCGTGCAGCGCGATCTTCTGCCCCTGATCGAGGGCACCACGGTCGCGACCAAATATGGCGGCGTGCGGACCGATCATGTGTTGTTCATTGCTTCGGGAGCTTTCCATCAGGCTAAGCCGTCCGACCTCCTGCCCGAACTCCAGGGCCGGCTTCCCATTCGTGTCGAACTCAAGGCGCTCGACCGCAACGATTTCCGTCGTATCCTCACCGAACCCGAAGCCAGCCTCATCAAGCAGTACCGCGCGCTGCTTGATACGGAAGGCGTCGGGCTTGACTTCAGCGATGATGGAATCGATGCCATCGCCGATATTGCCGCCCATGTGAACGCGACGGTCGAGAACATCGGTGCGCGCCGCCTGCAGACCGTCATGGAGCGCGTCCTTGACGAAATCAGCTTTTCGGCGACCGAGCGCACAGGCGAAAAGCTCATTGTCGACAGCGCCTATGTACGTGACCGCGTGGAGGAACTCGCCAGGGATCAGGACTTGTCGCGGTTCATTCTTTAGTCAGCGTTGACGTGGCAACTGTTCCTTGCAACTAGTCTGAAAACCCGGAGGATTCGCGGATGCCGGCGAACGATTATCTCTTTACCAGTGAAAGCGTGTCGGAAGGCCATCCGGACAAGGTCTGCGATCGCATTTCCGATGAGATTGTAGACCTCTTTTTCCGCGAAGGCCCTGATCAGGGCTTCTCCGCCAAGGATCTTCGGGTCGCCTGCGAGACCATGGCCACGACGAACCGCGTCATCATCGCCGGCGAAACGCGCGGCCCCGCGAGCATTACGCCGGACAAGGTCTGCGGCGCGGCGCGGGCGGCAATCCGCGACATCGGTTATGAGCAGGACGGATTTCACTGGCAGAATTGTGGCGTGGAAGTTCTGCTGCACGCGCAATCGGCACATATCGCCCAGGGTGTCGACGCCTCTGGTAACAAGGACGAAGGCGCGGGCGACCAGGGAATCATGTTTGGCTACGCCTGCCGGGAAACGCCGGAACTCATGCCGGCACCAATTCTCTACAGCCACAAGATTTTGCAGCTTCTGGCCCAGGCACGAAAATCCGGTCGCGAACCGAAGCTCGGCCCGGACGCGAAGAGCCAGGTGACGCTGCGATACGTAAACGGCGTGCCCGTGGAGGCAGTACAGATCGTCGTTTCTACGCAGCACGTCGATGAAGGCATGACCTCGCAGGACGTGCGCGAAGTTATAGAGCCATATGTGCGGGAAGCACTGCCGGGAGATTGGCTGACCCGCGATACGGTCTGGCATGTCAATCCCACCGGTACCTTTGTCATTGGCGGTCCCGACGGCGATTGCGGGCTTACCGGCCGCAAGATCATCGTTGATACTTATGGCGGCGCTGCGCCGCATGGCGGTGGTGCCTTCTCCGGCAAGGACCCGACGAAGGTCGACAGATCGGCGGCCTATGCCGCGCGCTACCTTGCGAAGAACATCGTAGCGGCCGGCCTCGCGGATCGCGCCACCATCCAAATTTCCTATGCGATCGGCGTTTCCGACCCGCTTTCGCTGTATGTCGATCTGCACGGCACGGGGCGGGTGGATGAAAACAAACTGCAGAGAATTCTTCCCGAACTGGTAAGCCTCAAGCCGCGTGGAATACGGGAAAAACTGGGCCTTGCGCGGCCCATTTATGCGCGCACTGCCGCCTATGGGCATTTCGGCCGCGAGCCGGATGCGGATGGCGGCTTCTCCTGGGAGCGGATCGACGAATTGGCGCCGGAGCTTGCCCGCGCATTCTGATCCGGCACCCGGAACGAAGCAGCGTCAGCGCGCCCTCCTTTATGGCCGACGCAAGGGGCCAAAACTATCCGCACATCAGGCGGAATTGGTTGAAAGGCTGCTGCCCGAACTGAAGTTTGATCTGCGTCCGGGCATCGATCCCAGGAACTACTTTGCTACGTCAATCGTCGAAACCTGGCTCGAAATCGGTTTCGGCGCTGGCGAACATTTGTTGTGGCAAGCGCAGCATCATCCAGGTGTCGGGTTCATTGGCGCCGAGCCATATCAGGCTGGCGTTGCAAAACTGTTGTCGAAACTCGCCCTACAAAATCACGCTCCCTCAAGGGGAGGGTCAACTAACGAGCAACCTCATAATCTCCGCATTTACGAAGGCGACGCGCGCGATGTAATTGAAGCGCTGCCCGATGCGTCGCTCGGTCGTGTATTCCTTCTATTTCCCGACCCCTGGCCAAAAAACCGGCACCACAAACGGCGATTCATTCAAATCGAGATGCTCGATCAGCTTTCGCGTGTGATGAAGCCGGGAGCGGAATTCCGCTTTGCAAGCGACGATCCGGATTATGTGGAGTGGACGCTCGAACGCGTTTTGTTACATCGCGGCTTCGAATGGTTGGCTGCACGAAGTAACGATTGGCGTATGCGACCAACGGATTGGCCGTCAACGCGCTATGAGCAAAAAGCTCTACATGGCGTTCCAGTATTTCTATCTTTTCGTCGTGGGTGAAATTGCAGTCGCAAAATATATTTTTAAGAATTCTCCGCGCAGACTCAATTTGCCTATTGGAGAGGCTTCGCTGTAGCTCCCTTGAATGGCCCTTGTGCGGCATCGATTTCTACCGTCGCGATGGGTGTCAGGCGATCTCTGTCGACCCGATAAATCGCCGCAATATAGCCCGGCAGATCTCTCCATCCGATGCTCAAATGCTTGGCTTGCAATACATAGGCCTCTCCATGAAAGGAGATCGGGTAGAATCCTGAGGATGTATCTGACAAGGTAGCGTTTTCATTGAATTGTACGTGCTCGCCGGGCTCCGGCAATCCGCTCCTCAGATGAATTTTGCCGGTCCGAATATCAGAAATAGCCTGCATTGCCGCGTCGAGCTGCTTTGACGTCGAATGTCCCCATAGGTAAGGTCGTAGGGGCCTGAGGACGCATCCAGGGCGCGTGCGATCTGCGAAGAGTATTTAACCAAATCTTCGCGTGTAACAGCACTCGTGTCAGCGACGGACAATGCCGCGAGTTTGTAGTCAATGGTGAAGCTTATGTCGACGCCACATCCTCCGGTCAAGCGCCCACTTTCAAAAGTTGAAATGCGAACATCACTTTCGAAGGCGGTCGGATCGTAATCCGCAACCAGAAATACTGTCTGCCCTTTAATTCGTGCCAAGTGTCCGTCACTCACGTAGCATTCGATCCGCCGTGGACCGATGTCCGATGACATACTGCCGTCCATGGATTGTGGAGGGTCTGGTAACAATCGGCTCGCCCCATTCGGCTGCACCTGAAAAAAGAGAAACGTCGTGCAAGTGGCACTCCCGGAGCTGTTTGTAGCCGCGCGAACTGGGTCATTCGGAAGTGAATCAATTTCATCGTAACCAGATGAAAGCGCCTCGCGCATCGAATCATCTAGCTTTGAATCTGGGTGAAATTTTCGTTTAAGTGCCGTTAAGTAATCCTGAAATCCGACATCATCGGAAACGGATGCTTCATCTGTTGCGGTTGCGAGCTCAATTATATGTTGTGACCCTTTCGAGAGAAGACCTAGTGGTCGGACGTGCGGATCTAGCAGTCCGGCCCCTAGTATTATCAGTTTGTCTCTAACGTCTTGGCATATCATGATGTCATTGGGCTCCGCCGGAATTGCAGGACTGACCCACAATCCCGCGGCTGCGATAGAGATGGATACGAGAGTTTTCATCGGACGGCCCCTTGCGAAACACCCCATGGAAGCGTACATAGCCGCCGTTCCCCTACAACAGAATGCTGTTGTGTGGCAGTCGCAAGACCGCCGCGGGAGGCGGGATTTGGTATTGGGACCACCCGGAATTGTTGCAGGAGTTGTGCAATTCTCAGTGCGATGGCGCATCTTGAGCCGATCATTGCCCCGGCCGTGGAGGCTGCAGGCTATAGGCTTGTGCGGCTGAGACTGATGGGGGGCCAGCGGAAGACGCTACAGGTCATGGCCGAAAGGCCCGACGGGGGAATGAGCATCGAAGATTGCGCGCGGCTTTCGCGGGAATTGTCGGATTTTCTGGAGCGCGAGGATCCTATCGAGGGAGACTATGTGCTCGAAGTATCCTCTCCCGGCATAGATCGCCCGCTTACCCGGCTTACGGATTTTGCCCGCTGGGCGGGACACGACGCCAAAATCGAACTCGTGGTTCCCGATGCCGAAGGGCGCAGGCGATTCTCGGGGCTGGTTCTCGGCCTGGAAGAAAATAACGTCGTCATTGAAGTGAACGGGACGCGCCGTGTTTTTCCGTATGGAAGCATCGCGGAAGCCAAGCTCGTTCTGACCGACAGGCTCATTCAGGAAGATTTGAGATCGCGCAAGCCCAACGCGTGAACAGGAGAAAGTGGAAATGGTCGCTATTGCCGCCAACCGGACCGAACTGCTGCAGATCGCCGACGCCGTCGCGCGCGACAAGTCGATCGACAAGTCTGTCGTGCTGCATGCGATGGAAGAAGCCATGCAGCGTGCCGCGAAAGCGCGGTACGGCAGCGAAAACGAGATCCGCGTCGATATCGATCCGAAGACCGGCGAAACCCATGTCTCTCGTTATTTGCACGTGGTCGAGCTGGTCGAGAACGACAAGATCGAAATTGCCATCGAAGATGCGCGCGCCCGCAACCCCGCCGCTCAGGTAGGCGATATCATCGCCGAAACGCTGCCCCCGGTCGATTTCAGCCGCATCGCCGCACAGGCCGCCAAGCAGGTGATCGTGCAGAAAGTGCGCGATGCCGAACGCGAGCGGCAGTATGAAGAATACAAAGACCGCATCGGCGAAATCATTCACGGTATCGTCAAGCGTGTGGAGTTTGGTTCCGTGGTGGTGGACCTTGGCCGTGCCGAGGGCGTCGTGCGGCGCGATGAAATGATTCCGCGTGAAAGTTTCCGCACGGGAGATCGCATCCGTGCGTACATCTATGATGTGCGGCGCGAGACCCGCGGTCCGCAGATTTTCCTGTCGCGCAGCCACCCGCAATTCATGGTGCGCCTGTTCGCGCAGGAGGTGCCGGAAATCTATGACGGCATCATCGAGATTCGCGCCGTGGCGCGCGATCCGGGCTCGCGCGCGAAGATCGCAGTGATTTCCAAGGATTCCTCGATTGATCCGGTCGGTGCCTGTGTCGGCATGCGCGGCGTACGTGTGCAGGCGGTCGTGCAGGAACTGCAGGGCGAACGCATCGACATCATCCCCTGGTCGCCCGAGCCTGCGACGTTCATCGTCAATGCGCTGGCGCCGGCGGAAGTCACGAAAGTGGTGCTCGATGAAGATACGCACCGCGTCGAAGTTGTCGTTCCCGACGAGCAGCTTTCGCTGGCTATCGGCCGGCGCGGTCAGAATGTGCGTCTGGCTTCCCAGCTTACGGGATGGCAGATCGACATTCTGACGGAGCAGGAGGAATCGGAACGGCGCCAGAAGGAATTCGCCGAGCGGACGCAGCTGTTCATGGAGTCGCTCGATGTCGATGAGACAGTCGCACAGCTGCTTGCTTCCGAAGGATTCGGCAGTGTCGAGGATGTAGCCTATGTGCCGCTGAACGACCTCGCGGCGATTGAAGGTTTCGACGAAGAAACGGCGGGCGAGCTCCAGAGCCGGGCGGTTGAGTACATCGACGCGCGAAATCGCGAAATGGACGAAGAGCGGCGCAGTCTCGGAGTCGAAGACAGCGTGACCGAAGTTGCCGGCATTACGCCGGCAATGCTGGTCGCGCTCGGCAACGCAGGCGTCAAATCGCTCGAAGACGTAGCGGGTTGTGCGACAGACGATCTGCTCGGCTATTACGAAACCAACAAGGACAAGGAACGCGTTCGCATCCCCGGCGCGCTCGAAAAGTTCAATCTCACGGCTGACGACGCCAATGTGATCATCATGGATGCGCGGGTAAAGGTCGGCTGGATTGAAGCGCCTGTCGAAGAGGAAGCCGAAGAGACAGAGTCGCTCGAGGAACAGGCTACGGAATGAGAGCGGCGCCGGCACGCGCGGAGAGGGGCGGATCGCGCATTGCGCGTGAGCGGCGCTGCATTGTCACGCGCGACGCGCTTCCGAAGAATCGTCTTATTCGCTTTGTGACAGATCCCGACGGCCGCCTGGTGCCTGATGTTGCTGCCACGCTTCCCGGCCGGGGGATGTGGGTTACGGCGGAACGTGGCATCCTTGAACGCGCCATCGCGAAGGGCCATTTCTCCAGGGCGGTTGCTGCGCCGGTTGTTGTAACCGGCGATCTTCCGGCACGCGTTGAGAACCTGCTCGTTGCCCGCATGGCTGGCGATCTCGGGCTGGCGCGACGAGCGGGGCAGCTCGTGCTGGGATTTGACGTCGTGGCGCGGGCGCTCACGGCTGCCAATCCGGTCACGCTTCTCATCGAGGCGTCGGACGGTGCGGCTGACGGACGGCGAAAGCTGCTGGCGCTCGCCAAAGCAACACCTCCGTCCATCATCGATTGTCTGACCGTCGCGGAATTGAGTTTGGCGCTCGGGCGCGAGAATGTGGTACACGCAGCCCTGAAATCCGGGCGATTTTCGGAACGGCTCTTGGCCGATGCGGGGCGGCTGGCCGGTTTTCGACCAGCAAGCCGGCGAGCCGATGCGCCGGATCGTGCGGCATTTGTTGCAAATGACAATGCCGGAAGCAAAGGACAGTAATGAGCGAGACGAACGATTCAGCGACGCGGGCCCCTTCGGGCAAAACTCTGTCTCTGAAGAAGACCGAGACATCCACGGTCAAACAGAGTTTCAGCCATGGCCGTACCAAGGCCGTAGTGGTCGAGAAGAAGCGCGCCCGAGTTGCCCCACCGGCGAAGGGGCCGGAGAGCGGCGAGCGACAGCCGAAGGCTGCGCCCACCGAGCCAGCCGCCGTGACCCGGGTTGCGGCGCAAGTGTCGGCACCGTCCCGCGAAGCACCTCCACGCGCGGGCGTTGTTCTTCGCCAGCTCACCGACGAAGAAAAGGAAGCGCGTTCGCGCGCGCTCGCAGGTGCCCGTCTCATGGAGGCGGAGGCACGCAAGCGGGCTGACGAGGAGGCGCGGCATCGCGCCGTTGAGGACGAGCGTCTGGCGCGGGAACGCGCCGCTGCCGAAAAGCGCAAGGCGGAAGAGGACTCGCGCAAAGCGGCAGACGAAGCCGTGCGCCGGCACGCCGAAGAAGAAGCCTCGCGGCGGCTCGAGAAGAAGGACGAGCCTGAGGCCAAGACCGCGGCGGTGGCCCCGGCAGCGCCTGGCGTCAAGCGTGCGCGCCCCGCCATTGAAGAAGAGGAAGAGAAGGCGAGCGCGAAGAAGCCGGGCAAAGTTGCACCCAAGGCTCCTGTTGCCCGCAAAGGAACGGATGCGCGCCGGCGCGGCAAGCTCACAATCACCAAAGCGTTGCAGGCAGACGACGAACGCACGCGCTCGCTAGCGGCGTATCGGCGTCATTTGCAGCGGCTGAATCGGGCGGGCCAGCAGACCGTCGCGCAACCGGCGGGACCCCGCGAAGTCATTATTCCGGAGAGCATCACGGTCGCCGAGCTCGCCAACCGCATGGCGCGCCGCGCCGTCGATGTCATCAAGGTGCTGATGAAGAACGGCATCATGGCGCAGACAAACGATGTGATCGACACCGATACCGCCGAGCTCGTTGCTGCCGAATACGGCCATACCGTTCGCCGCGTGGCGGAATCCGACGTCCTGGAAGGCCTCAAGGGCGAAGCCGATAACCCCGACACGCTCCAGTCGCGCGCGCCGGTTGTCACGGTCATGGGTCACGTCGATCACGGCAAGACATCGTTGCTCGATGCACTGCGCAAGACCGATGTCGTAGCCGGCGAAGCCGGCGGCATCACGCAGCACATCGGCGCCTATCAGGTGCAGTTGAAATCCGGGCAGAAGATCACGTTCCTCGACACGCCGGGCCATGCGGCCTTCACCGCGATGCGCGCGCGCGGTGCACGCGTGACGGACCTGGTGGTCCTGGTCGTGGCGGCGGATGATGGCGTGATGCCGCAGACGGCCGAAGCAATTTCGCACGCGAGAGCGGCGGGCGTTCCGATGATTGTGGCAATCAACAAGATCGACAAGGCCGACGCCAACCCGATGCGGGTGAAGACGGAATTGCTGCAGTACGAAATACAGGTGGAAGATCTGGGCGGTGATACACTCGCAGTCGAGGTATCGGCCACCAAGGGAACAAATCTCGACAAGCTCGAAGAGGCAATCCTGCTGCAGGCCGAACTTCTCGATCTGAAGGCCAATCCGAACCGTAGCGCCGAAGGCGCGGTAATCGAAGCCAAGCTCGACAAAGGGCGTGGTCCCGTCGCTACCCTGCTCGTGCAACGCGGTACGCTGAAGCTCGGCGATATCCTCGTGGCAGGCTCGGAATTCGGCCGCGTAAGACATCTCGCCAATGATCGCGGTGAAAGTGTCGGAGAGGCGGGACCGTCGATCCCGGTCGAAGTTCTCGGACTTTCGGCGGCTCCGGAAGCGGGCGACGAGTTCGTCGTTGTCGATTCGGAATCGCGCGCCCGGGAAGTAACGGAATACCGCGCACGCAAGCGGCGGGAATCGCGTCAGTCGACGAGTTCCCGCCAGACCATGGATCAGCTGCTCAAGAACCAGAAGGACGGAGAAAAGCGATTCCTGCCTCTTATCGTCAAAGGGGATGTGCAGGGCTCGGTCGAGGCTATCCAGGGCGCAATTTCGAAGCTCGGCAATGACGAAGTTGGAGCGCAGGTGCTGAGCGGCGGCGTTGGCGGCATCACCGAGTCCGACGTCATTCTCGCGCAGGCGAGCGGCGCAGCGATATTGGGATTCAATGTCCGCGCCAACGCCCAGGCACGGGAGCGCGCGCGCCGCGACGGTGTCGAGATTCGTTATTATAATATCATCTACAACATTGTGGATGACGTGAAGGCGGCGCTGTCGGGCCTGCTCGCACCCGAAACGCGGGAGAAGTTTCTCGGCAATGCCGAGATTCTCGAAGTCTTCGCGATCTCCAAAGTGGGCAAGGTTGCCGGCTGCCGCGTGACCGAAGGAGTCGTCCGTCGTGGCGCCAAAGTCCGGCTGATCCGCGACAACGTGGTCATTCACGAAGGCGAGCTTTCCACGCTGAAACGCTTCAAGGACGAAGTGCGCGAAGTGGTGGCGGGCCAGGAATGCGGGATGTCATTCGCGAACTACCACGACCTGCAGAAGGGCGACACCATCGAGTGCTACGAAGTGGAAACCGTGCAGCGGGCGCTCTGACGCGATCCGCCACGGCAATGGCATTTCGGTCCGCGAGGGCGGATCGAAATGTCGACCTGGAGCACTGATACATGTCACGCCAGCGCAATCCTGCACACGATGCCAGCCCCTCGCAGCGCCAGTTGCGGGTCGGCGAAATACTGCGCCACGCCATCGCCGAGATACTTGCGCGGGGCGAAATTCGCGATCCGGATCTCGAAGGCGTGTCGGTCACGGTCACCCAGGCCAAACCGTCGCCCGACATGCGCCACGCCGTGATTTTTTGCGAGCCGCTGGGCGGACGCAACGCAGATCGCGTCGTCGCGGCGCTGAACCGCCACCGCGGATTTATCCGCGGACTGATGGGTCACATGATCCGCCTGCGATTCACCCCCGACCTGCGCTTTGTCGAAGACGATTCTTTTGCCGAGGCGGAAAAAATCGAGACCATCCTCAAATCGGTCCGTGTGCAGCGCGATCTCAAAGCGGACGGCGAAGGTGGCGAGGACGATGGGCCGTAGACGCAAGGGCGCAGCGGTTCATGGCTGGGTGATCGTCGACAAGCCGCTTGGCGTGACCTCCACGGAGACCGTGTCGATGGTGAGGCGGGTTTTCGACGCCCAGAAAGCCGGCCACGCCGGGACGCTGGATCCTTTGGCGTCGGGCATCCTCGCCGTCGCGCTTGGAGAGGCCACCAAAACCGTGTCGTTCGCCATGGAGGCGGAAAAAACGTACCGGTTCACCGCGCGCTGGGGTGAAGCGCGCGACAGCGACGACGCCGAAGGCAAGGTCGAAGCCACTTCGGATGTCCGCCCGTCGGCAGCCGAAATCGAAGCGCTTCTGCCCCGGTTCGTTGGAGAGATTTCCCAGGTTCCACCGCGCTTTTCGGCGGTGAAAGTCGGTGGCGAGCGCGCTTACGATATCGCCCGGGACGGCGAAATCCCGCAACTCGAGCCCCGGCCGGTTTCCATTCACCAGGTCAGATTGCTGGATCAGCCCGATCCGGACCATGCCGATTTCGAGATGCGATGCGGCAAGGGCGCCTATGTCCGGGCCTGGGTCCGCGATTTTGCCCTTGCGCTCGGCACGGTCGGCTATGTTTGCGCGCTGCGAAGGACCGCTGTCGGCGGATTTGCCCTGGCAGACGCAATACCGCTGGATAAACTCAAATCATTTGGGCATAGTCCCGCCGCTTTTGAGCACCTGAGACCCATCTCGACCGCGCTGGACGGCATCCCGGCACTGGCCGTGACGGGTGCGGATGCTGTTCGTTTGCGTTGCGGTAACTCCATCCTGATGCGCGCGGGACTTTTTGCCCGCATCAAGGAGGAAGCCCATCCGGACGACGATCTTCAGGGGCTTACGGTCTATCTCTCTTCCGCTGCCGGAGAGCCTGTCGCGCTCGCCGAGCTTTCGGGCGGAGAGCTACGGCCGTTTCGTGTCTTCAACTTTGGAACCGGATGACCGTATGACCATCACGCCTGAAAACAAACAGTCTTTGATTGCAGAATACGCAACTACCCCCGGCGACACGGGTTCGCCCGAGGTTCAGGTTGCGGTGCTGTCGAAACGTATCGACAATCTCACCGAGCACTTCAAAACCCACGGCAAGGACAATCATTCCCGCCGCGGCCTGATCAGGCTCGTGTCGCAGCGGCGCCGTCTTCTCAACTACGTGAAGGCTGTCGACGAGAAGCGCTATGAGGCGCTGATTTCCCGGCTCGGCCTCCGGCGCTGAGGAGAACGATGGCGCAAGCGGGGCTACCCGCGACCGTCGCCACGCGGCCGAAAAAACAATCGGGAGCGGCGGGTGCCGCTTCCGGAATATTTTCCATTGGGATGTCTCAAGGAAAAGAGGTGCGGGCGGCATGCCCCACCCAACGATGAACCGTTGCAATCCGGCAGCGGGAAGGAAGGAATAAAACGCATGTTCAATATCATTACCGAAGAATTCGAATGGGGCGGCAGAAAGCTGACGCTCGAAACCGGCCGCGTGGCGCGCCAGGCAGATGGCGCCGTCCTGGCGACCTATGGCGAGACCGTCGTTCTCGCAACTGTCGTCGGTGCAAGAGAGCCGCGCCCGGATCTCGATTTCTTCCCGCTCACCGTGAACTACCAGGAAAAATATTTTGCCGCGGGCAAGATCCCGGGCGGTTATTTCAAGCGCGAGGGTCGTCCTACCGAACGCGAAACGCTGATCTCGCGTCTTATCGACCGGCCCATTCGTCCGTTGTTTGCCGAAGGATATCGCAACGAGACGCAGGTCATCGTGACCGTTCTCAGTCACGACATGGAAAACGATCCGGACGTTCTGGCGATCGTTGCAGCCTCGGCCGCACTTACGATTTCGGGCGTGCCTTTCATGGGCCCCATCGGCGCGGCGCGGGTGGGCTACATTGATGGAGATTACAGGCTCAATACGCCGGTGGACGACAGGCCCAACTCGGTCCTCGATCTTGTTGTGGCCGGAACCGCCGACGCCGTGCTGATGGTCGAATCGGAAGCCAGGGAGCTTTCCGAGGAAATCATGCTTGGCGCGGTCATGTTCGGACACCGCTCCATGCAGACGGTGATCGACGGGATCATCCGGCTCGCCGAACGCGCCGCGAAAGAGCCGCGCGCCATCCCGGAAAAACAACACGTTGCGCTGTCCGAAAGATTGAAGTCATTTGCTGATGCCGACCTTCGCGATGCCTACAAAATTCCCGAAAAGGGAGCGCGGCATGATCGCATTTCCGAGATTCGCACGCGCGCGAAGGAGCATTTCGCAGCCGAAGTCGACGAGAAAATCATCAAGGGATTATTCAAGGACCTCGAAGCCGATGTCATGCGCAACGCGGTCCTCGACACGGGTCACCGAATCGACGGGCGCGATCTCAAGACTGTGCGTCCGATAAGAGCCGAAGTCGGCGTGTTGCCACGCACCCATGGATCGGCGCTCTTCACGCGCGGAGAAACCCAGGCCCTCGTCGTGGCGACGCTCGGCACCGGCGAGGACGAACAATTCGTCGATTCGCTCGAAGGCACCTACAAGCAGCATTTCATGCTGCACTACAATTTCCCCCCCTATTCGGTGGGAGAGACCGGCCGCATGAGCGGCCCGGGACGGCGTGAGATTGGTCACGGCAAGCTCGCCTGGCGCGCCGTGCACCCGATCCTGCCGGAACGCGAGCAATTCCCCTATACCATCCGTGTCGTATCGGAGATCACCGAGTCGAACGGATCGTCGTCGATGGCCACCGTTTGCGGCACATCGCTGGCACTCATGGATGCCGGTGTGACGATGAAACGTCCTGTTGCAGGCATCGCGATGGGCCTTATCCTGGAAGGATCGCGCTATGCGGTTCTCTCGGACATCCTTGGCGATGAAGATCATCTCGGTGACATGGATTTTAAAGTCGCCGGCACCGATCAGGGTGTGACCTCGCTTCAGATGGACATCAAGATCTCCGGCATCACCGAAGAGATCATGCGCGTCGCGCTCGACCAGGCGCGTGGCGGGCGGCTCCATATTCTCGAAGAGATGGCAAAAGCGATTTCCCATGCCCGCGATCAGCTCGGCGAACACGCGCCGCGCATCGAAATGATCCATATACCGACGGACAAGATCCGCGAGGTGATCGGTTCCGGCGGCAAGGTGATCCGCGAGATCGTCGAGAAGACGGGCGCCAAGATCGACATCCAGGACGACGGCACGGTGAAGATCGCCTCGCCCGACGGGGAATCGATCCGGGCGGCGCTGAAATGGATCAAATCCATCGTGGCAGAGCCGGAGGTGGGCGAAATCTATGACGGCAAGATCGTCAAGGTGATGGATTTCGGCGCCTTCGTGAATTTCTTCGGACCAAAGGACGGCCTGGTTCACATCTCGGAGCTGGCGCCCCGCCGCGTCGCGAAAGTTTCCGACGTGGTGAAGGAAGGCGATGCGGTCAAAGTGAAGCTGCTGGGCTTCGACGACCGCGGCAAAGTCCGTCTGTCGATGAAACAGGTCGATCAGGAAACCGGCGAAGATCTGAGCAAGAAGAACCCGCCTGCCGAGGAACAGCCGCAATCCGTCTGACGAATCGTTCGCTTCTGGACAGCACCCTGACACCGGAGTACCTCAGCTGGTCGGCTTGGGTACTCCGGTTATGGATTGCATCTTCGACATCCATGAAGCCAAAATAAATCTCTCCGTTCTGGTTGCAAAGGCGGAAGCAGGAGAGAGCGTGCTAATCGCGCGTGCGGGCCATCCCGTCGTCAGATTGGTTCCTGTAAGTGCAGTTGCCTGTAATCGTTCTGATCGCCGTCCTGGATTTATGAAACACAAAATCTGGATCGGGCCGGATTTCGAGAATCCTTTGCCCGCGGAAATCTTTGGCCCTTCCCGGAGCGCTGAAGATTGATGCTGCTGACGCGCGATTCCGGTCTCAAAGCTTATGGTTCGCACGTACTTTGCGTGTGAAGGGAGGTTTCATGCCGAAGATCGACATAAAATCAGTTCCGGAACACAAGGGTTCGGGCTATCCGGCGCCGTTCCATCTCGCAGCCGGTGAGCGCGTGCGTCAGCGGTTGGGCGAGGCCGGCGGACTGGCGCAGTTCGGCGTCAATCTCCTGCGCCTGCCGCCGGGGGCCTGGTCGAGTCAGCGCCACTGGCACAGTGCGGAAGACGAATTCGTCTGGGTCTTGTCGGGCGAGGTCACTCTTGTCACCGACAAGGGCGAAGAAATCCTGCACGCCGGCGATTGTGCCGCTTTCCCGAAAGGCCGGCCGGACGGGCACCATGTCATCAACAATTCCAACCAGACGGCCGTGCTTCTCGAAGTCGGGACGCGGTCGGAAGACGATGTCTGCGACTACCCCGACATCGATCTGCGGATTGACAGCCGCGATGGTCATTATACGCACAAGGACGGGACGCCTTACCCGCCGCGCGGCTGAATTATTCCAATGGGTCTCGCGCTTCGCTTCGTCAGCCTCATCTTGATCGTGGTTGCGCTGGTTCTGCTCGGCGCCGATGCCGTCGTATCGCTCGCGAAGGGCGGACAGATAAGTGTGCATTCGATCGATCAGGTCTGGACTTATCTCGGAGCGGCCAGCATCGGAACATTCAAAACCTGGCTCGCACATAATCTTCCCTCGCCCGTGCCGGGCTGGTTCTATTCCGTGCTTGCACTGCCGGCCTGGGCGCTTAGCGGCGTGCTGGGGGTCGTGCTCGCTTTTCTCTTCGGTCGTCACACGCCAGAGCGGGCGTGATCAGCGATTGGCCCCGGGCAACCAAAGAACGTCTTTCGCCCCCTTGTCGTTTGCATAGCGGCTGGCGACAAAGAGATGATCCGAAAGACGGTTTACATATTTGAGCGCGGCTGCGCCGACAGGTTCCTGCGTGGCGAGTTCGGTAACAATTCTCTCGGCCCGGCGCACGATTGTACGGGCCAGGTGCAGATAGGCGGCGACCGGCGTTCCGCCCGGCAACACAAAAGATGTGAGAGGCGCGAGCGACTCGTTCATCGCGTCGATCTCCCGTTCGAGCCGCTCGACCTGGGGATCGGTAATCCTGAGCGCACCCGCGCTGCGCCGGCTTGCATCGGGAATGCACAGATCCGCGCCGAGATCGAACAGATCGTTCTGAATCCGCGCCAGCATCGCGTCCAGCTCGCCTTCGGCGTGCAAACGCGCCACGCCGATTGCGGCGTTGGCTTCGTCCACCGTGCCATAGCTCGCGATGCGCAGAGCGTGTTTGGGAAGGCGCGTTCCATCGCCCAGCGCCGTCTCGCCCTTGTCGCCGGTCTTCGTGTAAATGCGATTCAGAACGACCATTTGCAGCCAAGGTTATCCGGGCATCCCCGCCCAGCCAAGCGCATGGTTGCGGGATGCGCACCGGTTATTATGATCCGGCGCCCCGAACCCGGATTCAACCATGGCCGTCGAAGCACCAGAAATCATTGAAGTGGATGATACCCGCGTTGCCTGTGATGGCGGCGGGGGCGCGCTCGGACATCCGCGCGTCTTTCTCGAAATGGGCGACGAGGCTTTCGTCGAATGCCCCTATTGCGACCGCCGCTTTGCGCTGCGCGCAGGAGCACATCCGCATTGACCAAGGCGCATCCCGGAACCGGCCAGCCGATCGCGAAGGGCGATCATCTCTATCTGGTCGACGGCTCGGGTTATCTTTTCCGCGCCTATCACGCGCTGCCGCCGCTGTCGCGCAAATCCGACGGCCTGCCGACCGGCGCCGTTTCCGGATTCTCCAACATGCTGTGGAAGCTGCTGGAGGACATGCGCGCGGGCGACAGGCCGACGCATCTCGCCGTGATTTTCGACGCCGGCAAGACCACGTTCCGAAATGACATTTATCCCGCCTACAAATCCAATCGGCCCGACCCGCCCGAAGATCTGATTCCGCAATTTCCGCTGGTTCGCGCCGCCACGCGCGCTTTCGGCGTCGCCTGTGTCGAAGAACCCGGTTACGAGGCCGACGATCTCATCGCCACCTATGCGCGGCTGGCGCGCGAGGCCGGCGCGCGCACGACCATCGTGTCTTCCGACAAGGATCTGATGCAGCTCGTCGTCGATGGCGAAATCGAACTGTACGACACGATGAAGAACAAGCGCATCGCCTCGGCCGAGGTGATGGAGCGTTTCGGTGTTCCGCCGTCGAAAGTCGTCGAGGTGCAGGCGCTCGCGGGGGATTCCATCGACAATGTGCCCGGCGTTCGCGGCATCGGCGTGAAAACGGCGGCCGAATTGATCAACGGTTTCGGCAGTCTCGAAGCGTTGCTCGGCCGCCTGCACGAAATCAAACAGCCCAAGCGCCGCGAGACGCTGATAGAGAATGCGGAAAACGCGCGCGTTTCGCTGCGGCTTGTCTGTCTCGACGATCATGTTCCGCTCAAGGCGCAACTTGACGAATTCGCCGTTCGTGACCCCGAGCCCAACGCGCTGATCGGTTTTCTGAAAGTGATGGAGTTCTCCACGCTCTGCAAACGGGCGGCGACACATTTTCATGTCGACGATGTCGACGCCGTTCCGGCCGGCGAAGACCCGGTACAAGGCGCGCTTGCTGCTCCGGGCGCCTCGCCTCCTCCGCGCGTTTCGACGCCCGTATCGCAGGAAAAAGCATTGGTCGCGGGCGGAGCAGGTTCGCCCGGCGGCAAACCCGGCGCTGTGATGGATCGCGGTGCCTTGCTGCGCAACATCGATCAGGACAGCTATGAAACGGTAATTACACTTGAGCGCCTGCATCACTGGATCGCGCGCGCGCAGGAAACGGGCATCGCCGCCGTCGACACCGAGACGACGTCACTCGATCCCATGCAGGCGGGCTTGTGCGGCGTCTCGCTTGCCGTGGCGCCGGGCGAAGCCTGTTACATTCCCTGCGGTCACCGGACCGGGGATGGACTCGATCTCGGCGGCAATACCGCGATCGCGCAACTGGGCGAGACGGATGTTCTCGCGCGCCTCAAACCAATGCTTGAGGACACGGGCATCCTCAAGATCGCGCAGAATCTCAAATATGATTATCTGATCTTTCTGCAGCGCGGCATCAGGATCACGCCTTTCGACGACACCATGCTGATTTCCTATGTGCTCGGCGCCGCGCTGCATGGGCATGGAATGGACGAGCTTTCCGAGCTCCATCTGAAACATACGCCGATCACGTTCAACGAAGTGTCCGGCACCGGCAAGTCGCGCGTGACCTTCGACTGCGTGCCGGTGAAGGAGGCGACGCGTTACTCCGCAGAAGACGCCGATGTTACATTTCGCCTGCACGCTCTGCTCAAGCCGCGCCTGATCGAAGAGCATAAGGTTGGCGTCTATGAGACGCTGGAACGGCCGCTCGTGCCTGTCCTGGCGGATATGGAGCGCGCCGGCATCGTGATCGATCCCGATCAGCTGCGGCGGCTTTCGAACGATTTCGGCCGGTCAATGTCCAATCTGGAAGAGCATATCCACAAATTCGCGGGCGGCGCGTTCAATATCGGCTCGCCGAAGCAGCTCGGCGATATCCTGTTCGGAAAGTTCAAGCTGGAAGGTGGCCGCAAGACCAAGACGGGCGCGTGGTCGACGGATTCCGATGTACTGGAAGAGCTCGCCGCAAATGGGCAGGAGATTGCGCGGCTCGTCCTCGACTGGCGGCAGCTGCAGAAGCTGCGCGGCACTTACACCGATGCGCTGCCAGGTTATGTGAACCCGAAAACGGGACGCGTACACACATCCTTCGCGATGGCGTCGACAACGACCGGGCGCCTTTCTTCGACGGATCCCAATCTGCAGAACATCCCCATTCGTACGGCGGAAGGACGCCGCATCCGCGCGGCGTTTGTTGCACCGCCGGGCATGAAACTCGTCAGTGCCGATTACAGCCAGATCGAATTGCGTCTGCTCGCCCACATCGCCGACATAGCGGCATTGAAATCGGCATTTGCCGAAGGCCTCGACATTCATGCGATGACGGCTTCGGAAATGTTCAACGTTCCCGTCAAGGATATGCCGTCCGAAGTGCGCCGCCGCGCCAAGGCAATCAATTTCGGTATCGTCTACGGCATTTCAGGTTTCGGCCTGGCCAACCAGCTCGGCATTCCGCGAAGCGAGGCCGATGATTACATCCGCAAATATTTCGAACGCTTTCCGGGCATCCGCGACTATATGGAAACCACCAAGGCCTTCGCGCGCGACAAGGGATATGTGGAAACGCTGTTTGGACGGCGTGTTCATATCCGCGAAATCCGGTCGAAGGTTCCCGGCTATCGCGGCGGTGCCGAACGCGCCGCCATCAATGCACCCATACAGGGCACCGCTGCCGACATCATCCGCCGCGCGATGATCCGCATACCGGCGGCGCTGACGGCCAACAACCTTTCGGCGCGAATGCTGCTCCAGGTGCATGACGAACTGGTCTTCGAGGCCCCGGAAGCCGAAGCCGCGGCAACATGCGCAGCGGCGAAGCAGGTGATGGAGAAAGCCGCGCTGCCTGCGATCTCGCTCTCGGTGCCGCTGGTGGTCGAAGCCCGCGCGGCGGGGAATTGGGACGAGGCGCATTGATATTAATACGCTGAATGCGTGTTTCTATTCCTTCGGCTCGAACGCGATCCCGTTATCGCCGAAGCCCTGGCATCTGATAGTATCCTGAATCAGGGTTTATCGATGTACATTGAATGTAACGTCATCAGTTATCTGCGCAAAAAGCTGTACCAATCAACCTGGGTCGTTGACGATAGAGCCTCATCGTCGGAGGCCAGGAGCTGTCCTGGCGGTCTATCAGCGACTGCGGGTACCGTCCATGAGCGACGGCAGGGGCGTCGGATTGTGCTATGAAATAGGGCATGTTTTCTTAGGGCGTACCGCGATCTTTCCGTGCAGCAGCTGGGCTCCTATGAACGCTTGCTGGAATACGAACCGGTGCGCGATGGCGATAGGATTGTAGTTCGTCTCAGCCCGTTCGCACGCAAGGGTTCGGGCAGCTACTATACGCCCGACGAATTGGTAGCGCTCATCATCGACCAGACCGTTGGCCCGCTCGTTCGCGAGCGGCAGGAAGCCTTTCGCGCCAAATAGGCGTTGCTGAAGAGTATGCGCACCCCGGTTGAAGAACGGCAGAAAGCGCTACGCGCAAGCGACTGCGCGGAAGCCCTTCTTGAACTCAAAGTCTGCGATCCGGCGATGGGCAGCGGGCATTTCCTCGTTCGGCTGGTTGATTATCTCGCCGACGCGGTGATCGAAGCGCTCGCGGACGCACCAAGCGAAGTTGCATGGGGCGAATATTCGTCGCCGCTTGCTGCGCGGATTGCCGCCATTCGTGCGCGCATCCTCGATGAAGCGCGCCTGAATGGCTGGAGCGTGCGCGCCGATCAGCTTGAAGACCGCATGCTGGTGCGGCGCATGGTGCTGAAGCGGGTCGTCTATGGCGTCGACAAGAATCCGATGGCTGTGGAGCTCGCCAAAGTGTCGCTGTGGCTGCACACCTTCACGGTCGGTGCGCCTCTTTCGTTTCTGGATCATCACCTTCGCTGCGGGGACAGTTTGTTTGGCGAATGGGTATTGAAGACCGAGCGTGAACTGTCGGAAGCCGCCGGACTGTTTGTGCGTGATCGCGTGATCGCCGCGAAGCAGGCGGCACGGCTCATGCTCGACATCGAACAGGCCGCAGACGCCGATCTTGCCGAAGTCCGGAAGTCCGCCGACGCATTCGAGGGTGTCCGCGAAGCGACCGATCCCCTCAGCGAGCTGCTCGATTTCTGGCATGCCTGCCGGTGGTTACCTTCGACACGGGAAAGGCAGCGCGCGAAGCAGGATATTCTGCAAGGCGCATTCGGCGACCCAATCAATCTTCTAACGGGCCGCGAAACGATCAAACTGGATGGTGCGAACGGTCGCAACGATCGCAGGAGCAAGTCCGCAGAACGCGGGGAAGTGGCGAAACAAACAGCATCCGAACTACTGGAACAGGCAACGCAACTGGCCTGGCAGGAGAGATTTCTGCACTGGGAAGTGGCCTTTCCAGGAGTTTGGGCGGACTGGGAAAGTGCCGATCCAAAGGGCGGATTCGATGCCGTGATCGGCAACCCGCCCTGGGACCGGTTGAAAATGCAGGAAGTCGAGTGGTTCGCGGCACGCAAGCCCGATATCGCGCTTGCGCAGCGGGCCGCTGACCGCAAGCGGATGATAGAGGCGCTGCGAAAACATAACGATCCGCTTTATGAGGAGTATGAATCCGCCGCGCAGCACGCGAACATGGCGCTCGCGCTGGCGCGTGACGGTGGCGAATACCCTCTGCTCGGCCGTGGCGACGTGAACATCTATTCGCTTTTCGTCGAGCGCGCACAGCGGCTCATCAGACCGGATGGCATCGTGGGTTTGCTCGTTCCATCCGGCATTGCTTCGGACAAAGGCGCTGCCGATTTCTTCCGTTCCGTATCGACATCAGGCCGATTGTTGGCATTGCTTGATTTTGAAAATAAAGGAGTATTCTTTCCTGACGTGCATAACAGCTTCAAGTTCTGTGCTTTCGTTACTTCCGCAAAAGAAAGGACAGTCATAAACGCGCGATGCGGATTCTTTCTTAAGGGTAGTAACGATCTTGAAGATCCGGAACGGGTGTTTGCGCTAACGCCAGATGAATTTGCCCTCGTGAATCCTAACACCGGTACAGCACCAATTTTTCGGACAAAACGGGATGCAGAACTTACGACAGCGATTTACGGGCGCTTTCCGGTACTTGTACGCCGGGATGACGAAGGAGAAATCGTCAAAGCCGCTTGGCCCGTGCGCTATCTTCGCATGTTTGACATGACGAATGATTCGAACCTGTTCTGGACGCGCGAACGGCTGGAGAAGGACGGCGCCTATCCAACCGCCGGCAGCCGCTGGCAGAAAGGCAAGAAGGAGTTTGTGCCCTTATATGAGGGCAAGATGGTGCAGGCGTTTAACCATCGCGCTGCGAGCGTGGTGGTAAATCCAAAAAATATTCACCGGCCGGGGCAACCTGAGGCCCTTTCAAATGGGACGAGGAGGGGCGCACGCATTTGCGCGCGCGGCTCGATGCGCTTTATTTCCTGCTCTACGGCATCACGGATCGCGATGATGTTCGCTATATCTTCGACACCTTTCCCATCGTGAAGCAGCACGACGAAAAGGCCTTCGGCCGCTATCGCACGCGCGATCTCATTCTCGCCTACATGAATGCGCTTGAAGCGGGCGATCCGGATACGATAGTCGCCCTCTGATGCCCGCTCAATTCTGTGGACACGCACAATCCTCGGCTTTTTTCCTCGGCGGCGCTGCGCCAGACTTGGGAACGAGCCGATTGATTCGCGAGTGCCGCCGCTTGGACGCCCCTCTCCTTTTCGCCGAAGACACACTGCCATGGCAGGCCACCTATGATGTCGGCGCCGTGCGGGACCGGCTGGAGGCCGCTTTGGTCAAAATGCGGGCGGCGGCAAATTGGCCGTGGCGGGATTCAACGGTCTCTCATTACCGTGAAACAATCTGGCCGTCGCTCCTGGGCAAGCTTCCGGACGACGCCGATAGGACGGGCCTGCGCTCAGAGTTGGAAACGGAAATAAGCCGTCTTGACGCTGCGCCCTGAAGCGGGCCCGGTCGTACTTCTCGCGGGGTTCGAGCGTGCGGGACGGATCCTCGCCGCCGGATTCGTCGCCGAATTCAAACGACGCTCGGGGTGCCCAAGCGCGCGACACTCTCCCGGCCGTGAACTCAAATCATCAACCCAACGGCATGCTGTAGTACGTGCCACTTTCCAGCCATCGTCCGGCACGCGATCCATGATAACCAGTTACGTTGACAAGATACCCATAACGGTTATATAAGAGCGCATCCGTTCGAACGAGGCTGCCATGACCGAGACCCTATCCTCCTACGCCGTCGGGCGCGGGAAGCCGCCGCTGCATACGCGATTCCGGAAAGGCCAATCGGGCAATCCGAGCGGCAAGCCGGGGCCGGCGAAACTCGCGAAGCAACGCTTCGAGCGCGCATTTTATGCGGCTCTGGAGGCCAGCGAGCAGGACCTTGAGCGATCAAAGTCCGACAATGTCATTGCCGAAATAGCGCGGCGGATGGCCCTCGATGCCGCCGCGGGACGCGCCTCCGCGGTCAAGCTGGTGCTCACGCTGCTCGAAGCGCAGAGCAGCACACCGGCGCGGGCGGAAGACGACGGCGCGGAACAACTCTTCACGGCGGCAGAGCTGTTTTCCCTGCTGCAGGGAAAAAACCAGGGAAACGAAAAAATATCGCTGGAAGATCTCCTGTGGCCGGAGGCCCAGGAGAAACCGAAGCCGGCAGCAGGCAACGCCAGCGAAGAACCCGGCGGCGAGCCGGCGCGAAACGAAGCCGATTCTTTTTCCCTGGTGCAGGATAAAGAGCAGGGAAACGAGAAAAATCCGATGGAACAAATTTGCACAATTTCATCGTACCCTTGCGAGGAAGAGTCTGCCCCGGCGAAGGCGGTGGTCTGGACGGAAACATCGTGTCCCCCACCCGAAAAACGCTCACGACCGGCGTCAGTCGAAAACTTTTGCGCGAACGCGTTTTTCGACCTCCCCGCAAGGGGGAGGCGCAGTGCAACTACTTTCCCTGGTGCAGGGTAATAAGCAGGGAATCGGAGAAATTTCCCGGAGCAAATTTGTTCCGATGTGACTGAGCGATATACCACAAGAACCCGAGACATTTCCCATGACGGGGGCGCGCTCAAGCCTCGTCGCGCGCCTGTCCGGTGTGAATTGTCGGTTGGCCGCCGCAGAGCGGGCAGGCGGGATCGGGATGCACCGTCACTTTGCGGAATCGCGCGGCCAGCGCATCGTAGATCACGAGCCGGCCGGCCAGGCTTTCTCCGATACAAACTATCTCCTTCAGCACTTCAAGCGCCTGCAGCGAGCCCATCACGCCTGCGGCCGCGCCGAGCACGCCCGTCTCGGAACAGGAGGGTGCGGTGTCCGGCGGCGGTGGGGCGGGAAAGATGCAGCGGTAGCAGGGGTAGGCGCCGCTTTTGTCGTAAGCCTTGAAGGTGGCGAGCTGGCCGTCGAATTCCGTAACGGCTGCGGAAACGAGGGGGCGCCCGGCGAAGTAACAAACATCGTTCACGAGAAAGCGCGTGGCAAAATTGTCCGAGCCATCCGCAACGATGTCATACCGGGCGATCAGGTCGGGCGCGTTGGCGCAATCGAGCCGGAGTTCGTGACATTCGACAACGATGTCCGGATTGATCGCCTGCACGGCGCGCGCAACGGAGGCGGTCTTGCCGAGCCCGATATCTTCGGTCCGATGTGCAATCTGGCGCTGGAGATTGGAAAGCGAGACCATGTCGAAATCGACAATGCCGATCGTGCCCACGCCCGCGGCGGCGAGGTAGAGGATCAGCGGACTGCCAAGGCCGCCAGCGCCGATCACCAGCACGCGCGCGGCCAACAGTTTTGCCTGGCCGGCACCACCCACCTCGCGCAGGACGATGTGGCGCGCATATCTTTCGAGCTGTTCATCGCTCATCTTCATCGTTAAGGGATTAGAACAGCCTGCCGGGCAATAGAAGCCCGGCGAACGGCGCGTCGTCTGGCGCCAGGCGGGACAACCCGTCTTCCGGAAATGGAGCGGCTTTTCTTGCGGCCATGGGTGGCGAAAGCCTATTCTCCCGGGCCGTGGAGCCGGTGAAAACAGGGCGGTGCGCAGCGCGCCGTCAGCGATGTTGGGGATTGGAGAGATAATGTCTGAAAACAAGAATGGCCATCTGGGCGCACACGGGCTCGAGAAGCAGGGTTTCCGCAATCTCGCCGCCGTCAACTGGAATCTGACCGTCTCCGAACTTTATGAGCGCGCCGTGCGGCGGGGCGAAAGCCACATCGCCAAGAATGGTCCCCTTGTGGCGCTGACCGGTCATCATACCGGCCGCTCTGCCCTGGACAAGTTCGTCGTCCGCGATGCCGCCACCGATCCGCATGTGTGGTGGGACAACAACAAATCCATGGAGCCCGCGGTTTTCGATGGGCTGTATCAGGCCATGATCGCCTATGCGCAGGGCCGCGAGCTGTTTGTTCAGGATCTTTTCGGCGGCGCCGATCCCGTCCATCGTCTGCCGGTGCGGGTGGTCACGGAGTTCGCCTGGCATTCGCTCTTTATCCAGCATCTCCTGATCGAACCCACCGCCGGCGAGCGCGAAGGCTTTTCACCGGAATTCACCATCATCGATCTGCCGGGCTTCCAGGCCGATCCGGCTGTTCATGGAAGTCACTCGGGAACTGTGATCGCGGTCAATTTCACCCGCAAGCTCGTTCTCATCGGCGGCACCTCCTATGCCGGCGAGATGAAGAAATCCGTGTTCACGATCCTCAACTATCTGCTCCCGCCCAAGCGCGTCATGCCGATGCATTGCTCGGCGAATGTGGGCAAGAGCGGCGACTGCGCGATTTTCTTCGGTCTGTCGGGCACGGGTAAGACAACGCTTTCCGCCGATGCGAGC
Organism: Rhizomicrobium sp.; assembly: GCA_036269235.1. Taxonomy (GTDB): domain Bacteria; phylum Pseudomonadota; class Alphaproteobacteria; order Micropepsales; family Micropepsaceae; genus Rhizomicrobium. Next base: position 185,166 of record DATASL010000051.1, on the reverse strand, counting down.
CGCACGCTTATCGGCGACGACGAGCATGGCTGGTCGGAAAACGGCATCTTCAATTTCGAGGGCGGCTGCTACGCCAAGGTCATCCGCCTGTCGCCGGAAGCCGAGCCTGAGATCTACTCGACCACACGGCGCTTCGGCACCGTCCTCGAAAATGTGGTGATGAACCCCGTGACGCGCGAGCTCGATCTCGACGATGCGCGCTACACGGAGAATACGCGCGCCGCCTATCCGATCGATTTCATTCCCAATGCCTCGCGCACGGGCACCGCGCCGCATCCCAAGAACGTTATCTTGTTGACTGCGGATGCCTTCGGCGTGCTGCCGCCGATCGCCAAGCTGACGCCGTCGCAGGCGATGTATCACTTCCTGTCCGGATTCACGGCTAAGGTTGCAGGTACGGAAAAAGGCCTCGGCAACGAGCCGCAGCCGACTTTCTCCACCTGCTTCGGCGCGCCGTTCATGCCGCGCCATCCCTCGGAATATGGCAATCTGTTGCGCGACCTGATCGGCGAGCATCAGGCCGATTGCTGGCTGGTGAATACGGGCTGGAGCGGTGGGGCGTTTGGCGTCGGCCATCGCATGCCCATCAAGGCCACGCGCGCGCTGCTTGCTGCGGCGCTCGACGGCACGCTCGCCCATGTCGAGATGCGCGTCGATCCGCATTTCCGCTTCCGCGTGCCGGTCTCGGTGCCCGGCGTGGATGCGCGCATTCTCAATCCGCGCGATACGTGGAGCGATCCGGTGGCTTACGACGCCCAGGCGCGCAAGCTCGTGGCCATGTTCCGGGAGAATTTCCAGAAATTCGAATCCCATGTGGCGGCGGATGTATTGCAGGCCGCGCCGCATCTCGCCGAAGCAGCGGAATAGAGGCGCTGCAGCCTCACCGCTTGTAATTACCTGTCATGGTCCGCAGTGCGGGCTGTGACAGGCTACCATTGCGACAGGTGTTCAGGCCATGGTCCGCTGATAAACCCAAACTCGTGCTGGGGGTAAATTCGCCAGCACCAGTCCGGCGCGCCTGACCGTTATTTCTTCGTCTCCTGGAACAGGCGCGGTGAGGCCGTAGGAGAATTGTACGAACGGGCCGCCGGACGGTATCCGCGCAAGCGCCGAAGAAATTAGCGCGCGGCATTGTGCGGCGGGAAAGTTAAGCAGCGGCAGACCGGAAACAACGCCTGCGAGCGGTCCGGTCGCCTCCTCCGACAGCGTGCGATCCAAACCAAACGCGTCGCCTTCGATCACCCGCAGCTGCGGAAAACGCGCCCGCATGAGACGCGCCAGATCGGGATCGGCTTCGACTGCGATCAAACGGTCCAGTGAAATTCCGCGTGCAATCAGCGCTTCCGTGACGACACCGGTGCCCGGCCCCAGTTCAATCACCGCACCTGGTATTTTGGGGTCTATTTGTGCCGCGATGAGGTTTGCAAGGGCCGCGCTCGATGGCGCAATAGCTCCAATGCTGCGCGGTCGCGAGATCAGCCGGCTGAGGAACAAAAGTCCATCGCGGGGGCTCTTCGCCGCGGCATTGGCCATGAAGCGTGATCTCCCCTTGGTCTCGCGGCAGGGTTCAACCGCCGAATGAGCGCAATTGAAAGACGTAACGTCGTGATTTCAATGCAGGAAAGTGGCCGATCGTTTCAATCGGTTCAAGCGTCCGACGTGCCGCCCAGGAATTCCTTCACCCGCGCAAAGAAGCCTTCCGACTCGGGGTGCATGCCCTCTTCGCTTTCCTTCTCGAAGGTGCGCAGCATCTCTTTCTGTTTTCGCGAGAGCCGCACCGGCGTTTCGACCGCGATCTCGACGTAGAGATCGCCTGCCATGCCGCCGCCCCTGAGCACACGCATGCCTTTGCCGCGCAGGCGGATTTGACGGCCGCCCTGTGTTCCCTCGGGGATGGAGACCTTGGCGCGGCCACCATCGAGAGTTGGAATTTCAATGCTGCCGCCCAGTGCTGCCGTGACGAACGAAACCGGCGCCCGGCAATGAAGATCGTGGCCGTCGCGCTGGAAAATCGGGTGCGGTGCGACAGAAAGGAAAATGTAAAGGTCGCCCGGCGGACCGCCATTGAACCCGGCCTGCCCTTCGCCGGTCAGCCGGATGCGCGTGCCTTCCTCGACACCCGGCGGAATGTTGACGGCCAGTGTCCGTTCCTTCTGTGCGTGCCCGCTGCCGCGGCAGGGCTTGCAAGGATTGCGGACGATACGGCCCGAACCCTGGCAATTCGGGCAGGTGCGTTCGATGGTGAAGAAACCTTGTTGCGCCCTGATCTTTCCGGCGCCTGAACAGGTGGGGCAGGCTTCGGGTTTCGATCCGGGCCCGGCGCCCGTTCCGCTGCAGGTTTCGCAGGCGACCGCCGTGTTGACGCGAATTTCCGCCGCCTTGCCGGCAAAGGCCTCCGCAAGCGTGATCTCCATATTGTAGCGGAGGTCGCTGCCGCGATTTTGCCGGCGACCGCGCTTGCCACCCATCAACTCGCCGAAAAGATCGTCGAAGACTTCGGTGAATGATGAGGTGAAGTCGAAGCCGAAGCCGTTTGGGCGTCCGCCGCCGCCATTCTCGAACGCAGCGTGGCCAAAGCGATCATAGGCGGCGCGTTTGTCGCCGTCCTTCAGGACGTCATAGGCTTCGTTGATTTCCTTGAAGCGCTGCTCGCAGCTGTCATCGCCTGGATTGCGGTCGGGGTGCAATTCCTTGGCAAGCTTGCGATAGGCGCCCTTGATCTCTTCGATCGGGGCGTCCTTGCCGCAGCCGAGAATCTCGTAGAAGTCGCGCTTGTTCATGAGGCGATATGAAAATCCGAAGCCGGAAATCCGAATTCAGAACGTAGTTGAATCATCGTACTCCGTCCTGCTCCCGATGTCCGGCTTCCTATCCCTGACGTCCGATTACGCCGCGCCCTTCTTATTCTCGTCGACTTCGGTGAATTCCGCGTCAACGACATTCTCATCCGGTTGCGCGGCACCGGCGCCATCGGGACCCTGCGGTGCACCAGCTTCCTGTTGCGCCTTGTACATCGCTTCGCCGAGCTTCATCGATGCCTGTGCAAGCGCCTGCGTTTTCGGCTGAATGTCATCGACATCTTCGCCCTTCAAGGCTTCCCGGAGTGCCGCCATCGCATTCTCGATGGCGGTCCGTTCGGCCTGGCCGACCTTGTCGCCATGCTCGGACAGCGCCTTCTCGGTCGAATGGATCAGCGAATCGCCCTGGTTCTTGGCTTCGGCGAGTGCACGACGTTTCTTGTCGTCGGCGGCATGGCTCTCCGCTTCCTTGACCATCTTCTCGATATCGGCTTCGGAAAGACCGCCGGAAGCCTGTATGCGGATCTGCTGTTCCTTGGCGGTCGCCTTGTCCTTCGCGGTTACCGACACAATGCCGTTCGCGTCGATGTCGAAGGTGACCTCAACCTGCGGCACGCCGCGCGGCGCAGGTGGAATGCCCACGAGATCGAACTGGCCGAGCATCTTGTTGTCGGCGGCCATTTCGCGCTCGCCCTGGAAGACACGGATCGTCACGGCCGTCTGGTTGTCCTCGGCGGTCGAGAACGTCTGGCTTTTCTTCGTCGGGATCGTCGTGTTGCGTTCGATAAGCCGTGTGAACACGCCCCCCAGCGTCTCGATACCCAGCGACAGCGGTGTCACGTCCAGCAGCAGGACGTCTTTCACTTCGCCCTTGAGCACGCCCGCCTGGATCGCGGCACCCATGGCCACGACTTCGTCCGGATTAACGCCTTTATGCGGTTCCTTGCCGAACAGCTGCTTCACGACTTCCTGAACTTTCGGCATGCGCGTCATGCCGCCGACCAGGATCACCTCGTCAATCTGGCTCGCTGAAACACCCGCATCCTTCAGCGCCTGTTTCACCGGCGCCGTCGTTCTCTGGATCAACTCGTCGACGAGCGCTTCAAGCTTCGCGCGCGTGATCTTCATCGTGAGATGCTTGGGACCGGAGGCATCGGCCGTGATGAAGGGCAGATTCACTTCCGTCTGCATCGCAGAAGAAAGTTCGATCTTCGCCTTTTCCGCGGCCTCCTTCAGGCGCTGCAAGGCGAGCCTGTCGGTCCGAAGATCGATGCCGCTCTCTTTCTTGAACTCGTCGGCCAGGTAATTCACCAGCTTCTGGTCGAAATCCTCGCCGCCCAGGAACGTGTCGCCATTGGTGGACTTCACCTCGAACACGCCGTCGCCGATCTCGAGCACGGAAATATCGAAGGTGCCGCCGCCAAGATCATAGACCGCGATCGTGCCGCCATCCTTCTTGTCCATGCCATAAGCGAGCGCGGCCGCCGTCGGTTCGTTGATGATGCGCAGCACTTCAAGGCCGGCAATCTTGCCGGCATCCTTCGTGGCCTGGCGCTGTGCATCGTTGAAATAGGCGGGAACGGTGATGACGGCCTGGTTTACCTTCTCCCCGAGATAGCTCTCGGCCGTTTCCTTCATCTTCTGCAGGATGAAGGCGGAAATCTCCGACGGCGCGAAACGATTGCCGTCGCGCCCCTGAACCCAGGCATCGCCATTGTCGGCCTTGATGATCTTGTAGGGAACCATGCCCACATCTTTCTGGGTCATGGGATCGTCAAAGCGGCGCCCGATAAGCCGTTTGATTGCGAAATAAGTAAATTCGGGATTGGTCACCGCCTGGCGCTTCGCGGCCTGCCCCACCAGTCGTTCGCTATCGCCGGTGAAGGCGACGATCGAAGGCGTGGTGCGTCCGCCTTCGGCATTCTCGATGACTTTGGGCGTAGCCCCATCCATGACCGCGACACAGGAATTGGTTGTGCCGAGGTCGATCCCGATGACTTTTGCCATTTTGCTTCCTTCCGTTCGGGCAACGGGGTCCTGGCCTCCAGCGGAGCGCCCTCCGGCCCGTCCCCATAAGATCGCGGCGGTGCGGCCTAAAAGCCCTCACCGCGCTGGGGGGTATATAGGAGCCGGGTTTTCGCCCCGCAAGGCGCGGGAAGGCCATAATCTAAGGGCTTACTGTTCCGAAGCTTGGGCCGCTTCGCTCTGCCAAGTTCCAATTAGGAGGACGGGATGCCGAAGAAAACAAGTCCGATGAGTCGGCGCGCACCGAGGCCAGAAAAAGCTGCCAAGCCGGTATACAAATCGCGCGGGGAAAAACTGGTTGAGCACATGCGGGGAAGAGGTAATGGGAAAATGACCACCGACGAAATCATGGCGCTTATGCGAGGTTGTTAACGTCACCGGGTTCGATTGGCCCAAACGCAACGCAATTCCATCACGCAACAGCAATTCAGCGAGTCAACGCTATCGCGTGTCTGCGGATTGGTCAGCCTAACGGCCGAAGGTGGCTTAATTTGACGTTTACTGGTTCAAGCCATATCGTGAAACCGGAGGCTCGGTCCTGAAGCGACCCGTAAGGGAAGCTATGGGAGCTTTGCCTCCTTTTCATTTTTCAGCCGGGTGCCGACCTTCGTACGGATCATTCACGAGAATGATTCCGTAAGTGCGAAACATGCGGCCATCGCGATATCCGTCGCCCTGCCATTGGAGCCGGGCGATCTGCGGACCAAAATCTCGGGCAATCTCGGGGCGTACCGCAGCCACGCCCTGCCAGCTCGCCAATCGGAATCCCCAACTCAAACAATAGAGACATACATCGGCTGCCTGCACGCCGACGCTCATGTCAGATGAAACAAACAATGGAGCCGGCACTATCCAGTAAGTTCGTTGCCGACCCGCGACTGTTGCTGTGAAATATCGCTCAACTCTCGACACGAACCTACGATCATCTGTTTTGTCACTTTCGTCCATTATCAGGAGTCCATGCGCCTTCTGGGATTCAAGGAAATAAAAATACCTCTCAAACAAGAAAACGTGATCTTTGCGCAGGAAATCAATTTACTCGAAGCCTATTGGCGGTTTGGTACCCCTTGGAATTGCAGATGCAAGCAGACGTGCGTCGTGACTTTCCAAGAGCTCGAATATACCTCTTGCCATTTCCATGCATGCTTGACCGTATGCGAGGAATTCAACACTTGTCGGTTTATTGCCCTGAAGTCCCTTTGAGAGGAAAGCGCGTGCGTGTTTGCGGCGCTGTCGGCAAGGCGCCCGCCCTGAGTGCTCCAACGAAATCGCTCTTTATCGAGTAGCTTGTGCCCCTTGATTTCTTTCTTGAAGTCGGCCAGCGGAGCACCGAACGCGTCGAGTTCCAAACGGTGCCATGCCCGGATAAAATCCCAAAGTTTTCCTACATGAAGTGCGACTCCCCCCGCGGACCTCAAGCGGCATCGTCTTGTGGTCATGCCCACTTTCATCCATGAATAAGAGCCAAGTCATAGCAGAGTTTAACTTGCTACAGTGCGGCGATCACTGCCGCATTAAATATCTCGCTCATCTTTGCACCGAGTGGCGCAATCTGGACCGGGCGTTCGAGTCCGACGAGCAGCGGTCCCATCACTGTCACGCCGCCGAGCTGCTGCAGGAGCTTTGTCGAGATCGAAGCGGAGTGGATGGCCGGCATGATGAGCACATTCGCCGTCTCGCTGAGACGCGAGAAGGGGTAAAGAGCCATCATCTCCGGATCGAGCGCGGTATCTGCGCTCATTTCGCCGTCATATTCGAAGTCCACGCCGCGCTGATCGAGAATATGGACCGCCTCGACAATGCGTTCGCTGCGTTCGCTGCGGGGGAAGCCGAAAGTCGAAGACGCAAGCAAAGCTACGCGTGGCTCGAAGCCGAAACTCCTGACCACGCTCGCCGCCTGGATTGCGATTTCGGCAAGCTCCACGCTGGTCGGTATTTCATGCACGCTGGTATCGCCCACAAATACCACGCGGCCCTTGGTGAAGATCACGATGAGTCCGATGGGGCGCTGGCCCTTCGGCACGTCGAGGACCTGTCGGACATCTGCAAGCGCGCGGGAATAGCTGCGCGTCACACCGGTCACCATCGCATCGGCTTCGCCCAGTGCCACCATGCAGGCCGCATGAATGTTACGGTCGTTGCGCACCATGCGCATGCAGTCGCGATAGAGCGAGCCGTGACGCTGCAGGCGTTTATAGAGCGTATCTGCGTAGGCAGCGGTTTGAGCGGCCGTTTGCGGCGTACGAATTTCAAGCCCAACCTCTTCGAGGCCTGACTTGCAGACGCAGTTCCGCACGATTTCCTCGCGACCGATGAGGATCGCGTTGCCAAGGCCCGAACTCTGGAAGGCTGCAGCGGCGCGAATAACGGCTTCCTCTTCGCCTTCGGCAAACACCAGGCGTTTCGGGTTCGCACGCACCCGTGCGGCAATGTTCTGGAACAGATTGGCGGAAGGATCGAGCCGGGCAGACAAATCGAGTCTGTAGGCTTCCGGATCTTTCAATTCGCAGCGCGCGACGCCTGTTTTGACCGCTGCCTCCGCCACGGCCGAAGACACGCGCGAGATAAGCCGCGGATCGAAGGGCACCGGGATGATGTAGTCCGGTCCGTACACGGGTCTCGAAATGCCATAGGCCAGCGCCACCTCGTCCGGCACGTCCTCGCGCGCGAGCGCAGCCAGCGCATGCACCGCCGCGATCTTCATCTCATTGTTGATCGTGCGCGCGCGCACATCGAGTGCGCCGCGGAAAATGTAAGGGAAGCCCAGGACATTGTTGACCTGGTTGGGATAGTCGGAACGGCCGGTCGCCACGATTGCATCGGGACGAACTTCCTTTACGGCTTCGGGCGTGATCTCCGGATCCGGATTCGCCATGGCGAAGATGATCGGCGCTTTCGCCATCGTCTTCACCATTTCCTGGGTCACGGCATCTTTCACCGACAGGCCGAGAAATACATCGCTGTCTCTCAGCGCGTCGGCAAGCGAACGTGCATCGGTGTCAACCGCGTGCGCGGATTTCCACTGGTTCATGCCGGAGGTGCGACCGCGATAGATGACACCTTTGGTGTCACAGAGAATCGCGTTGCCGTTCGGCAGCCCCATCGCTTTCAGCAGCTCGAGACAGGCTATGCCCGCCGCTCCCGCACCATTCACCACCACTTTGATGTCGGCAAGCTTGCGGCCAGTGAGATGCAAAGCATTGATGACGCCGGCGGCAGAGATGATTGCCGTGCCATGCTGATCGTCATGAAAGACGGGGATGTCCATCAGTTCGCGCAGGCGCTCTTCGATCACGAAACAGTCGGGCGCCTTGATGTCTTCGAGATTGATGCCGCCGAAGGTCGGCCCCAAATATCGGACGCAGTTCACGAACGCGTCGACATCCGTCGTGTCGACTTCGATGTCGATCGAATCCACATCCGCGAAGCGCTTGAAGAGGACGGCCTTTCCTTCCATCACGGGCTTGGAGGCGAGTGCACCCAGGTCGCCAAGGCCAAGAATGGCGGTGCCGTTCGAAATGACCGCTACCAGATTGCCTTTGGCCGTATAGTCGAATACCGCATCCGGCCGCTCGGCGATCATACGCACCGGCACGGCGACTCCCGGCGAATAGGCGAGGCTCAGATCGCGTTGCGTCGCCATCGGCTTGGTGGGCCGGATCTCGATTTTTCCGGGCTTGCCGCCTGCGTGAAAGGCGAGCACTTCTTCCTGGCTGAATGAGGGGCGGTGCATGATCTGTCCGTTTTTGCCGATCCCCGGACTATCGCGCGTGGGCATCGGACCTTTCAATGGGCTGCGTTGCGCATGGAGATGAGAAGCCCGCCCGCCGCCGGGATCGAGGGCGCCACTCCCATGATGGCGCAATATCTGGAGATCAGGGCCGCCCATGTCGGCTATCTTCTCTTCTACCGGATGGGAGATTTTTACGAGCTGTTTTTCGACGACGCGGTCAAGGCGTCGGCGGCGCTCGATATCGCCCTGACGAAGCGTGGACGCCACCAGGGCAGCGATATTCCCATGTGCGGCGTTCCCGTCCACGCTGCGGAACAATATCTCGAGAAGCTGATCCGGAAGGGTTTTCGCGTTGCGATCTGCGAGCAGATCGAAGACCCGGCCGAGGCGAAGCGCCGCGGTTCGAAATCGGTGGTCGGTCGCGAAGTCATTCGCCTTGTGACACCGGGAACTATAACCGAGGAATCGTTGCTTGAGGCCCGCGCGTCCAATCAGCTGGCCGCGCTGGGTCGCTCGGGCGGTGAATACGCTCTCGCTACCGCGGACATGTCGACCGGCGATATCGGCGTGTCCCGGCTTGCGGTCGCGGAACTCGCGGGCGAACTGGCGCGGCTCGACCCGCGTGAAGTTCTCGTTCCGGATTCGCTGCTCAACGATTGCGAATTTGCCGAGCTGTTGCGCGCGCTCGGACCTGCGCTTACGCCTCTGCCGGCGCGCAATTTCGATTCCGCCCAGGGCGAGCGGGTGTTGACGGCGCTTTACCGCGTGGCGTCGCTCGATGGATTCGGTGGTTTCGATCGTGCCGAACTGTCTGCAGCCGGCGCGCTTGTCGGCTATCTCGAACTGACGCAGAAAGGAAAACTGCCGAAGTTCAAGCCTCTGTCGCGCTCTTCGCTCGAGACGCGAATGAGCATCGACGCCGCGACGCGCAGAAATCTCGAATTGGTCGAAACTCTGTCCGGCGAGCGCGCCGGAAGCCTGCTCGGAATCATCGACGGCACGCTCACCGCCGCGGGCGCGCGCGAACTCGCAAACCGGTTATCGGCGCCGCTGAACGACATCGCTGAAATTATCTCCCGCCAGGATGCGGTAGCACTGTTTGTAACTGAGACCGAGCCGCGGGACAGGATAAGGGCGATTCTCCGGCAGACGCCGGATATCGCGCGCGCGATGGCGCGGCTTGCGCTCCAGCGCGGCAACCCGCGCGACCTGGGCGCCTTGCGCGACGGTATCCGGGCCGCGCGTGGCTTGCGCGATTGTCTGGTCAACCTCGATGATCCGTTGAAGCCATCCCAGGGAGAAATTGAAACCGCCGCGAAGGCGCTTGCGAAGGGAATTACAGACGCGAGCACATTGGGCGAACGGCTTGAACAACTGCTTGTTGCCGAGCCGCCCGCACAGGGCCGGGACGGCGGCTTCATCGCAGCCGGCGCGCATGCAGCACTCGATGAAGCGCGCGCGTTGCGCGACGAAAGCCGTCGCGTCATTGCCGGGCTCGAAGCGCGCTACCGGGTGGAAAGCAACATTTCGGCGCTGCGCATCCGGCACAACGGTGTGCTTGGTTATTTCATAGAGCTTACGCCTGCCAATGCGGACAAGCTCGCGGCGAGCGCGGCACGCGACATGTTCCGGCATCGTCAAACCATCGGCAGCGCGGTGCGCTTTTCCACCGATGAACTTTCCACGCTGGCGAGCCGAATTTCCGAGGCTGCCGACCGCGCTCTCGCAATCGAACGCGAACTTTTTGATTCGCTGGCCGCCGAAGCCTCGCAGAACGGCGCGGCATTGCTTGCTATCGCGAGCGCCATCGCCACGCTCGACGTAGCAGCCGCGTTGGCCGAACTCGCCGCATCGTCGCGGCATGTTCGACCGAAGGTCGACGACAGCCTTGCTTTCGAAATCCGCCGCGGGCGGCATCCCGTCGTCGAAACTGCGCTGGCGCGGGCCGATGCAGGATCCTTCGTTCCAAATAACTGCAATCTCTCGCCCGAAGGCGGTGGCCGAATCTGGTTGGTCACCGGGCCGAACATGGCCGGCAAATCAACCTTTCTGCGCCAGAATGCCCTGATCGCAATCCTCGCGCAGATGGGTGCCTTCGTGCCTGCCGAGTTCGCACATATCGGCGTAATCGACCGGTTGTTCAGCCGCGTCGGCGCCGCCGACGATCTCGCGCGCGGCCGTTCGACGTTTATGGTCGAAATGGTCGAGACGGCTGCGATCCTCAATCGCGCGACGGAGCGAAGCTTTGTCATCCTGGACGAAATCGGTCGCGGCACTGCGACGTTCGACGGTCTCGCCATTGCGTGGGCAGCGGTCGAGCATCTTCATGCCGTCAACCGTTCACGTGCGCTGTTTGCCACCCATTACCACGAGATGACGGCGCTCGCGGAACGGCTCGATTCGCTTGCCTGTGTGACAATGCGCGTCAGCGAGTGGAAAGATACGATCGTGTTTCTTCATGAGGTTGCGCGCGGCGCTGCCGATCGTTCCTACGGGATTCACGTCGCCAAACTCGCGGGCCTTCCCCCGGTGGTAATCGCGCGGGCCGAAGCTGTCCTGCGCGCACTCGAGGAAGGCCGCGAGGGCCACAAACCGCTCGCCCGGATTGACGATCTGCCGCTTTTTTCCGCACTGCGGCCGGATCCGAAACCCGAAGGCAGAAGCGCTGTCGATGAGCGACTCGCCAACATCGAACCGGATTCGCTGAATCCGCGCTCGGCGTTGGAACTGGTCTATGAGCTGAAGGCGCTTTTGAAATAGCAGCAATACTCATATATGGTTCGTCGCTGTCCGCCTTGTCCGGGCATCCAGTTTTCGCTTCACGAACTGGATTGTCCGCAAATGCGCGATGACCACAAAAGGAAACCACGCTGCGATGCGTTATCTGCACACCATGGTGCGCGTGAACGATCTGATCTCGTCACTGCATTTTTACTGCGATCTTCTGGGGTTGAAAGAAGTGCGACGCGTGGAGAATGAAAAAGGCCGGTTCACGCTCGTATTTCTTGCGGCGCCTGCGGATGTTTCGCGGGCGGCCGCCGAGCAGGCTCCCCTGGTAGAACTCACCTACAATTGGGATCCCGAAGACTACAAGGGCGGCCGGAATTTCGGCCATCTCGCCTATCGCGTGGACGATCTCTATGAAGTGTGCGACCGGCTGATGAAAGGTGGTGTAACGATCAACCGTCCGCCGCGCGACGGTCATATGGCGTTCGTGCGTTCGCCCGATGGCATCTCCATCGAATTGCTCCAGGAGGGCACGCCGAAACCGTCCGCGGAGCCCTGGAATTCGATGCCCAATTCCGGTTCATGGTGAGAAGCGGCGATGAGCGGATTTATTGTTGTCGGTATTGCGCTTGCGGCCGTACTCCTGATCCTGGCGGCCGGTCTCTCGACGCTCTGGGTCGGCGGCGAAACGCAGCGCCGCTGGTCGAATCGCCTGATGCGCTATCGCGTCATCGCCCAGTTCGTTGCCATCGCAATCGTCCTGCTTGTGTTCTATTTCGCGAAACAGCATTGACCCGCAAGAGGCCCGATTCTACCTTTTAGCAGATAAAGGTAGACAATGGGCCTTAATATCAAAAGCGCGCGCTGAAGCGGCAATCCGCGATCTCGCCGGTTTCCTATGCCGAACTCTTAATGGTTCTCTCGCGCGCGCATCCTGATCCCAAGTCTATTGCCGATAGTTTCTTGCGCGATATGCAGGTGAAACTGATGACGATGGATGAAAAGCAAACGGAGCTTGCTGTTCATGCCTTTCTCATCATCGGCAAGGGCCGTCAGCCTGCACGCCTTAATCTCGGTGATTGTTTCTCCTACGCGGCGGCCCGGGCTTGCGATTGCCCGCTTCTATTTGTTGGAGGCGATTGCCCGCGAACGGATGTTCGACGGGCCTGAGAGGCATGGCAAAAAATCTCAGAAGAAGCTTACCGGATCCACGTCCACGATTACGCGCACGGAATTTGGCAGCTTTATGCGCGCAAGCCAGGCGCGGAGGTAGGACTGTATATCGACGTTACGCTCGGCCTGGACAAGCAGACGCTCGCGGGTCTGTCCGCGCAGGAGCTGATAAAAAGCGGGCGTCGGTCCCCATACCTTCACACCCTCGCCATTCGGCGCCGCGCGCGCAAGGTCGCGTCCGGCGCCGCGTACTGAATCGCCGTCGCGGCCGGAAAGAATGATCGCTGCGAGCCGGCCGAATGGCGGCGCGGAGACGCGCCGGCGTGCGGCGATTTCCTGCGCGAAAAACGCATCGCGATCGCCGCTCGCCAGCGCCCGCATCACCGGATCGTCCGGATTGCGTGTCTGGATGAGAACGAGGCCGGGTTTCTCGGCACGGCCTGCGCGGCCCGAAACCTGATGCAGCAATTGAAACGTGCGTTCGCGGGCGCGCAGATCACCATCCGAGCCGCCCAGATCGGCATCGACTATGCCGACAAGCGTAAGCTGCGGGAAGTGATGACCTTTGGCGACGATTTGCGTGCCGATCAGCACGTCGGTTTCGTGCTTTGCCATGGCTCGGATTGCGGACTGTGTTTCAAGGGGGCCATGCAACGTGTCGCTCGAAGCAATGGCAAAATGCGCCTCGGGGAAAGCGGCGGCGAATTCCTCCGCCACCCGCTCCACGCCCGGGCCGCAGGCTATCAGTGTTTTCTCCGCCTGGCATTGCGGACATTTGAGCGGCGTCGGCATTTCAAATCCGCAATGATGACAGGCAACACGTCTTTGGTAACGATGCTCGACCAGCCACGCCGAACATTGCCGGCAAACGAGCTTGTGGCCACATGCTTCGCACAGCGTCAGCGGCGCGTAGCCGCGCCGGTTGAGGAACAGCATCGCCTGTTCACCCTGGGCGAGTGTCGCTGCCATCGCGTCGCGCAACGGTGCCGACAGCCATGTGCCCGGCTCGACGCGCGCGTGACGCAAATCAATCAGCCGGATTTCCGGCATCACCGCCGCGCCGTGACGGCGCGACAGCTTCAGCCAGCGATAGCGATTGCCCGACGCGTTGACGAAGCTTTCGAGAGACGGCGTGGCGCTGGCAAGAACGATCGGGCAGCCGGCGATCCGCGCCCGCACGACGGCCATGTCGCGCGCGTGATAGATCGCGCCATCTTCCTGTTTGTAAGCCTGTTCGTGCTCCTCGTCGACGATGATGAGACCAAGTTCGCGAAAGGGAAGAAACAATGCCGAACGCGCGCCTGCTACCACGCGGGCTTCGCCGCAGAGCACGGCGCGATATACGCGCCGTCGTTCCTTTTGCGAAAGATCGGAATGCCACTCCGCCGGCCGGCAGCCGAATCGCGCCGCGAAGCGTTCGAGAAATTGGACGGTGAGCGCGATTTCCGGCAGCAGAATCAGTGTTTGCTTTTTGCCGCGCAGCGCTTCGGCAACAGCTTCAAAATAGGTTTCCGTTTTTCCCGATCCCGTCACACCGTCGAGAAGCGTCACAGAGAATTCGTGGGCGGCGACACGCGCGCGAAAATCGCCGAACGCCAGCGCCTGTTCCCGATTGAGTTCCGCCGGTGCGAATTCGGGATCAGGAAGGGGCAATGGAGAAAACTCTGGAAGTTCGATTCCCGCAAGCACGTTCGCGTCAATCAGCCCGCGGACGACCTGCGGCGAAACGTTTGCTTCCTCGGCCAGCGCAGCCACGCTGCGCGCCAGACCGTCTTCTACAAGAGCGAGTATCCGCGCGCGCGGCGGCGTCAGTCTCGCCGGCGTTACAGGCCCGCGCACATAGCCGGTACGCGGAACTTCCGGCTCGAACGCCTGGCGTGCGCGAAGCGCCATCGCAAGTATCATGCCGGGCGGCGCGAGCGTATAGCGTGCCGTCCAGTCGATGAAATCACACAGGCTTTCGGGAATGCACGGATTCCCCGGCAAAGCCGCTACACATTTCAGCCGCGATTCGTCGACGCTGCCATCGCCCGTCCCCCACACCACGCCGAGAACAATGCGCGGGCCGAGAGGCGCGGCAACAACTGTTCCGCGCGGCAATGGAGCATCGATCGCGTAGTCATAAACGCCGCCCAGCGGCAAGGGCAAAAGAACGCCGGCGCGAAATTTGTGCGTGGTGCTCATACGGGGCTTCAGTCCGGCGTCATTCATGGCTACACTTTGCGCCGTCGCATTCGAAGGTCAATCGCGTGAACAACAAATGACGGAGCGTGCCTCGTCACGCGCGCCGACACTGGCGGCCGCAGAAGCGGTGAAAGCTTACATACGTATGAACCGCGCGAAACTGTCGCGCGACGGCGAAATTCTTGCACTTCTTTTGCCGGAACGCTTTGCCTCCGGAGAGATTCGCGATCTTCAACGGCACATCATCGAAAGGCTTGCGCACGAGAATGCAGCGTTGCGCGCGGAGCGCGACTGCCTGAGCAATCAGCGCGACGGCGTCATGCGACTGGACGGGGAGGTGCGTCAGGCCGTGCTCGATCTTGTCGACGCCCGGAGTTTCGAGGAGACAATTGCAATCGCAAGATCGTCGGCCGCGCGATTCGGCGGACAACGCGCAGCGCTTTGTGTCGAGGGGCAAGAAACAGTGCAGGGTTCAACAGGCGTTCGCCTGATCGCTGCGGGAACAGTCGATGCGCTGCTCGGAGAGGACGGCAATGTTGCGGTTCTTTCGGGCGCCGGCTCTACACTTCTCGGCAAGTGTATCGCCGAATGCCGAAGTCTCGCGGTCTTTCGTTTGAAAATCGGCGGCCCTGCAGCGCTTTATGTGCTTGGCGCGAACGCGGAGCATCACTTCGACTGCGGCAAAACAATTTCAGACCTCGCTTTCTTTGCCCGCGCGCTCGAACGCGCCATTCGTACATGGCTCGATCTGCCGAAATTTTGAAACAGGAATGGCTGGCTGCGCTGAAGCATGAGCGCCGCATGAGCCCGCACACGCTGCGTGCCTATGGCGACGACATGGCGCGGTTTCTCGACTTTGCGCAGGAGCATGTGGGCGGCGCGTTGAACGAACAAAGCCTCGTTGCGCTGAGAACGGCCGACTTTCGCGCCTTCATCACCCGGCGGCGCAATGAAGGGCTCGGCATTCGGGGCGTGCGGCGCGCGATGTCGGCGCTCAGGAGTTTCTTCCGGTATCTGGCGCGGGAAGAGATCCTCGAGAATCCTGCCGCCAAAGCCACCCGGACACCGAAGCTCGCGCGCACCCTTCCGCGCCCGTTGAGCGAGAAAGACGCTGCGCGCACCCTCGAACTGGCATCCGACGGCGATGTCGCGTGGATCGCGGCGCGCGATGCGGCGTTGCTGACGCTGCTTTACGGCGCCGGACTGCGCATTTCGGAGGCGTTGGCGCTCAAGCGCGGCGACGCGCCTCTGGGCGAGTGGCTGACGGTGCTGGGCAAACGCAACAAAGAGCGCAATGTCCCCGTACTACCGGTCATGCGCGATGCCGTCGCTCATTATGTCGCCCGGGTGCCTGTCACGGTGGAGCGCGACGGCCCGCTCTTTCTTTCCCGGCGCGGCAAGGCCATGGGCGCGCGCGACGCACAGGCCCTGATGCAGCGGCTGCGCAGCGCACTGGGCCTTTCGGAAAGCGCCACGCCGCATGCGCTGCGTCATTCCTTCGCCTCCCATCTGCTCGCCAATGGCGGCGATCTTCGCGCGGTGCAGGAACTCCTTGGTCACGCATCACTTTCCACCACGCAGACTTACACCGAGATCGACACAAACAAACTGCTCGCAGTCTACAACAGCGCCCATCCCCGCGCCCGGTGAGGGGGGCTGTCCGGGGAACGCACCGAAGTGATACCGGCGGCGCTGGCGTCATCCCCTTACACTGTCATGGCCAGCGACGGCGGGCCACCCAGGTAACACAGGGACGGTGGCAGGAATTCGTCAATATTTTCGATACCAGCGCCAGATTTCAACTGGGTGGCCCGCCGTCGCGGGCCATGACAAATTTGGGAAGAGATAGGGAAGCCGCAGGCTCCCGTATGATTTGAAAAATCGCTTTCGCTGTACTGAGTCGAGATTGCCGGGAAACCGCGGTTACCGCCGGCAAACAAACCATTAAGACGGTTCGCAAACTATTTCCCCGGACATCCCCGCGCCCGGTGAGGGGCGCCGCTCAAGGGAGCAGAAGGCATGACAAGCCGTCGCGTTCGTCGTATCAGGACGTTGCGCAACATGGCGGGGATTTATGTCCGGCAGCATGGAGCATAGTCTTCCTGCGTGGCTTTACACGGATCCGGACTTTTTCGAGTCCGAGCGGCGTCGGCTTTTCTCGCGCACGCCGCATCTGATTTGCCATCTGAACGACATTCCGCACCCGGGCGACTATCAAACGCTCGACATTCTGGGCGAGAAATTTGTCGCGCTGCGCGGCGCCGATGGCGTGGTGCGCAGCTTTCACAATGTCTGCCGGCACCGCGCCTCTCGACTTGCAGAAGGCGAGAGCGGCAATTGCGGTCATCGCCTCGTCTGTCCCTATCATGCCTGGAGCTATGCGCTCGACGGTTCGCTCAAATCCGTTCCCCCCTGGCAAGGGTTCGAGGATCTCGACCGAACCGCCTACGGACTCGTGCCGCTGGAGCAGGAGATCTGGCGTGGCTTCATTTTTGTCCGCACGCAAAACGGTGGACCATCCGTTGCGGAGATGATGGCGCCCTATGACGACGAGATCGGCGCCCATGATTTCGAAAACCTTGTTCCGCAGGGCCGCGTGACGCTCCGGCCGCGGGCCGTGAACTGGAAAAACGTGGCCGACAATTACGGCGATGGACTGCACATCCCGGTTTCGCATCCCGGCCTGACCCGTCTGTTTGCAGGCAGTTACCGGCTCGAAGCCGCGCGTTGGGTGGACAAGATGGAAGGCCGGATCACCGAACGGCCTTCCACGAACCGGTCCGAACGCGCCTATCAGTCGCTGCTGGGTGTGTTCGATCATCTGCCCGAGGGACAGCGGCGCCTGTGGCGTTATTACCGGCTGTGGCCGAATCTGGCCTTCGACGTATATCCCGACCAGGTCGACTTCATGCAGTTCGTCCCCGTATCGCCGTCGGAAACGCGCATCCGCGAAATCGGCTATGTGCGCCCGGATAAGCGGCGCGAAGTGAAGCTGGCGCGGCATCTCAACTGGCGCATCAATCGCCAGGTGAACGCAGAGGACACCAAGCTGATCGCCGGAGTGCAGGCCGGAATGTCCTCGGCAAGCTATGTCAGCGGCCCTCTTTCAAAGACCGAGGTCTGCCTTGCAGCCTTTGCGTGGCGACTCCGCGAAGCACTGCCGGAAGCGACATTCGATACGCCGGAGGCGGCCAGCATTGCCGCCTTCCGTCGCGCCGCCGAGTAACCGGGAACCATCGTTCCGGTACCATCGGTCGTCTCCACCCGGCACTTCCCTCTTTCCCCCGGCTCCCAATTCGGCTACCTGATCGCCCGCAGGCCGCCTTAGCTCAGCCGGTAGAGCATCGCATTCGTAATGCGGGGGTCGGGTGTTCGAGTCACCCAGGCGGCACCAGCCCTTTTTGATCATTGGCGCACGCGCGCGTGCCGTAGCCCGCAGGAGGCAGCAGGCGCCACACGGCCCCCACTTGTTTCATCCCAGCACCAGGTGGGTGCTGATCGCTGCGATGATGGCCGCCAGCACCACCGACAAAATGATTTCGATGCGTGCGCTTATCCCCGAGAATTGCCGTTTGTCGCTCAGCATTTTGTTTGTTCGCACGAAGCGGGCGCAGGCGATGACGATGATCGCAACGCCGACTATGACCAGAGCGCCGCCGTCAAAGCGGCTTGCCTGCCAGTTTGGCAGACGCGCGTGGTTTTTGACGGGCAGCGAGCCAGACTGAGCAAGCTCGATCAGCACCAGATAAAATTTTTCCACGACGAAGCCGAGCGCAATGATGGCGATCCCGGTCCGCACCCAGGCGAGGAATGTTCGCTCATTGGCGGCGTGATCCGAATATTGCGGGATCATAACTATCTCCGTGGCGTGCCCGGTCCTGCCATTTGTTCCGGAAGTTAGGCGATTTCCGCAGCTCGGGTCCATCGAGCTTGCGGCTCCGCCAACCGGAACAACGCGTTCTTTGCCGCATTCCCCGTGCTGGACGCCTGTTCCAGTTGGGGCGATGATCCGCCCATGCGATCACATCGCAGCTTTCTTGCTTGCCTCTTTCTTCTCGATTTCGCCTCCAGGGCAATGGCGCAGCCATCGCCTGCGCCAGGGCAAATCGAGACGGTCATCGTCATCGCCAATGCGAACGGGCCGGCAGTCTGGCATGCCGCGAAAGGCGGCGCCGATGTTGCGATCCTTGGGATCGTTCAGCCGCTGCCCGACAATTTTGTCTGGAACAGGAAGCCGCTCGACCGGGCGCTGTCCGGCGCGCGTCGCGTGCTGCTGCCGCCGCAAATACGCATGGGTGTTTTCAGCGGCGCCTGGTTTTATCTGACCGAGAACGGCCTGCTGCATCCGCCGGATGGCAAAACACTGTGGAATGTTCTCGAGCCGCGCGTAGCTGGCGACCTCGCGGAGGCCTGTAATTTCCTGCATCAGCCGAAGGACCGCTACAGCGGCGACTCTCCGATGCTCGCCGCCATGCGCCTCGGAAGCGATTTCCGCCATGTCGCGTATCTCACGACACATGAGCCCGAGGACACGATCGCCGCGGCCGCCCGGGCACGGCGCATAACAACGCGACGGATCGCGACCTACGATCTCGTCCCGAGCGCCGAAGATCTGTTGAAGCTGCCGCCGGCCGTTGCAGGCCGCTGCATCGAAGCAGAAATTCACGATATCGAATTCCAGAGCAAACATGCCAGCGCCGCTGCAAATGCCTGGGCCGTCGGCAATGTTGACGGGATGCTGGCGAACTGGGCGCCGTCGGATTACTATCAGTGCCTGTACCGGCTGTCGGCGAACGCGACCGCCATGGACGTCCGTGCGATCGGCGATACGGTGAATGCCATCAGCGTTGCGCTTTCCAATGGCGGACAAACGCTCGCCATCGTCGACATCGGTCTCCTGCTCCGCAAGGATGGTGTGCTCGACAGGTTGAAGACGGAGGGCGCCACGATCACGCTGTCTCCGCCTCGTTGACGCATTTTACCCATCGCACCCAAGCAAACAATTATTGTTGAAACAGATCACGCTGTGCATACCACCAGCGGCCCCAGATGACAGTCACGAAGAGCCCCGCCACGCAGAAAAAGATGGCCATGCTATAGTCGATATGCGCACGATTTACGCCGAGCATCTGCACCGCGGAATACGCCCACTGCAATCCCAGCAAACCGATCCCGGCGCGCCAGGCCAGCCGACGTCGCTGATGAATGCCGACGGCCAGCACCAGCATTGCCGCGCCATAACCTGCAATAACAATCCGCCCAACCCCGCTGGAGAAATATGACACTGCGAAACCGTTCGGGCCGCTATGTGCGGCGCGAATATCCATCACCGCCGCCGCCATCGCAATCACGCCGGCGAACGCGAGCCCGACCGTCAGAAGACCGATGGCCGGCGTCGGTTGCCGCGAAGGGAATACATCTCCGTTCGCCACGCAATTGCGCGCCGTGGGTACGCCAGCGGACGCCTGAAGAGCGCCGCTGATCACATTCGACAGCCAGGCGCGATCGTTGCGCGCGAGCCATTTGCCAAATAGGACCAGCAGGAATCCGAAAGCGGCCATTGCAACGCCGCCGAAACTAAGCGGTATCGAGTTCTGCGTTCCCCGGCTGGCAAATATCGCGCCGGCGAAGATGAAGCATGCCAAAAGTCCGAACCACAGGGTCATGAACGCTTTCGTGAACCAATGCATGGTGAAGCAGCCCGTCAGGACCACTCTTCCATTCCGCTCGATAAAGCGCCCGCGATAAAGTGGCTTGAACGAATTGCTCACCATGGGAATCACGCGCTGCAGGGAGACGTATGATTCCGTCACTTTGCCCATGGCTTCCTGTTTGGCCGGCATGAACTGGAAACGCCGCGTCGATGCCCTGAGCCGCTCCACCGACTCCGGCATGCTGTATGCGCTTTCAAACTCCACCGGCGGGGAGCCACGCAACAAATCATCCCAAATCATCGACATCATTCCGGATTGGGCCCAGCCCCCTGGGGCGAATCGCTTTCAGGCCCTGACCCTGTTTGTGCCCCGCTTAACAATAACAATTCACAAACGCTCGGAGCCTGTGCTTGCCCGACCTCGACTCAATCCGTCTCAAACCTCCTGAGCAAATAAAGCGACGCGATGATCGCGAGGCACGCCGTTGCTGCCGCCGTGGAATTGGCGAGTTCGGCGGACAGTTTCACCGCCACATTCGTCAGGGCATGCAGGGGCAGAAAGAGCAGCGCCAGCACGGTCGAGATTGCCAGCATGGCAAGCTCCAGCCATTCGAGCGGATGCGTCGCGGGTGCAACGCGCGCCATGACCGATGCAGAAAAGCCGGCATCGTCGAGCGTGGGCAGGGGCGCTCGCAGGAGGGCGTCGAGATCGTTGTCGTTCATTGCCCGTCTCCCAACAGTACCATCAGTTTCGCGCGGCCGCGGGCGATGTGCGATTTGAGCGTGCCGGTTGGCATTTCGAGAATACCCGCTGCCTCCCCGCTGGAAAACTCTTGCGCGTAGCAGAGCGTGAGCGCTGCGCGTTCGCCCGGTGAAAGCCTGCGCATGGCAGTTTCGAGATCGAGGCGCAGATCAGGGCTCGCTGCAGCGAGCTGCCACTCGGGCGTAACACCAGACCCATCTGTTTCCTCCAGCGGTTCAAGCTTCCTGCGCCGCGCCGCCATCAGGTAACGCGTCCAGGCGATACGCAGCAGCCAGCCGGCAAACGAGCCTTCGCCGCGGAATTGCGCGAGCTTCGTCCAGGCCTCGAGAAAACTTTCCTGTGCCAGATCGTCGGCAAGGCTTGCGTCGCCCCGCGTCAGCCGGCGCAGGAAACCGCGCAGCCGCGACTGATGCTGCCGCACCAGCCGCGCGAAGGCGGCGTGGTCCCCCAGCGCCGCCTGCTTTGCAAACCCCTCGCCGTCCATGTGCCGGCATCATGGTCCAGGATTGAATGGTCCGGAATTGGACGGTGCGGAAGTTGACGGTGCGGAAGTTGACGGTGCGGAACTGGGCGGGCGCCGGTCGAAGCCGGCGCTCAAAAGCCGCGCCAGACCGACCATGAAGGGGAAAATGCCGATCACCGGCAGCCAATTGTCCATACGGCCATCGTTGATCCAGCCGCCGCCCTGCATCGCCCAAAAGAATACGGCGAGCGCCACGCCGATGCACATCAGATAGATCCCCGAGACGGCGGGGTGCTGATAGCGCCAGGTGCGGCGGTCGTAGCGGCGGTCGTAATTGAGCATTTCGGGTGGAAGGCTCTGGCCTTTTTCGGCCATCCTCTCGATGGCGCGGTAGCGGCTGCTGCTTTCGAGATAGCGAAAGAACGACGTAACGAAGACGATCAGCAGAACTGCGCCCCAGAAGATCGTCGAAGGGCCCAGATGATCGATGAACATGCCTGCCTCCTTGCGCCACAGCGCGGTGTGTCATTCGGAGGATGCAGCCGGAGGGCGCCGCGGTTGCAGGCCGGGGAAATATTTTTGCGGCGACTTTCGCCGGCCCTCCCGCACAGTTCTGCAAACGGGGACGCGAAGTTCGCCGAACCGCCCCGGACACGCCAGGCGAACAAACTCACGTCTTGCTTCCATTTTCGACACCGCGCGCCAGGGCATGGCTGGCCTCCTTCCAGCCAATTCCATGCAAGCTTGATGTGTCGGCTATCTCCCCGAACACCCGTCGGGGATGTCTCCGGTCTGAACAGACGGCGGGCACCCAGGTGACACGTGGACAGTGGCAGGAATTCGCCAATATTTTCGATACCAGTGCCAGATTTCAACTGGGTGGCCCGCCGCCGCGGGCCATGACAAATTTGGAGAGCGATGTGGAAGCCGCAGCCTCCGTATGATTTGAAAAATCGCTTTCGCTGTACTGAGTCGGGATTGCCGGGAAACCGTGGTTACCGCCGGCAAACGAACCTTTGAGACGGTTCGCAAACTATTTCCCCGGACAGCCCTGCGCCTTGGCGGGGACGAAGCCCCGCATGATGGTTGCGGCAGCATGCTCCAATTATCCCTTCGGCGGCCCCGATATCCCCAGCGTAGCCCGCAGCGCCTGGGCGTCCATCATCTTGCCGTCTCGCATTACCAGTTCGACTTGGCGCAGATCGCCGATGTTCTTCTGGGGGTCCCCGTCGATCAGGGCGAGCTCGGCGAGTTTGCCTTTCGCGAGCGAGCCGGTGACGTTGGCGAGCTTGAACTCGGTGGCGGGGTTGATCGTCGCCGTCGCCAGCGCGTCTTCCGGCGACATCCCTGCCTGCTCGTAGAGTTCAAGTTCGTGGATCACTTCGAAGCCGTTGCCGTCGGTGCCGGCCAATATTGTTACACGTCGTTTGTTCAACTCGCCCACCAGTTCGACGAGCTTGGCGAAGCTCGCCCGCATGCGCGCGCGGGAGAGATCAGGCGTCGGCGGAATCGCCGTCTGCAGATAACCGCGCGCAAACTGCGACGGCAGCGTGTCGGCATAAGGCGCCACGGCCGGCGTGAATGTTCCGGGATCGGGAAAAAGCGACGCTTCGATAACCACCAGCGTGGGATCGACCGCTATGTGCCGTTGCGCGAGTTCGTCCATATAATCTGTCATCGCCTTGGAATGCAGATCCACATCGGCGGCGTATTTCGCGGTGCCGTTGATGCACGCATCGGTGTTGGAAACTTTCACTACGCTGTCCGGCATCGCCTGCATCATCACGAAATTGATATGCGTGATCTCGTCATAACCGTCGCGCACGGCGTCGAGCGGGCGCATGCCATGCGGAATATGGCCATGCACATGGAGGCCCAGCTGATGCGCCAGCGTTGCCATCGGCTTCACCCAGGAGGGCTCGATGGAGCCGTAGATCTTGATCGCGAAATAACCTTCGTTCTTCGCGCGGCGCACATCGGCAAGCGCCTCGTCGAGATTATGCGCCTGGACGCCGACCTGCGCAGCCAGCGGCCAAGGGCCGTCGATGAGCAGCGAAGGAACGATGCGCGGTCCAAGCAATTCGCCTGCCTCGATGCGCTTGCGCCGCGCGGTGGATTCCGCCGGCAGATTGCCGGGATCGCGCACGCTGGTGATGCCGGATGAAAGCAACAAGGGGCCGGTCGAATCGTCGCCATAATGCTGATGATTGTCCCACAGGCCGGGGATGAGCGTCTTGCCGTGGCCGTCGATCACCTGCGCATTGGCCGGAACGGTTACGCTTGCCGCGGGCCCGACATCGGCAATATGGCCATCCCGAACGACGAGTGTTTCATCCTCGCGGAAGACGCGCGCGTCGGAATCGTAGAGCTTCACATCCTTGAACGCGACGGGGCCGGCCGGCGTTTTGGCAATCGCCGCCACAAGCGCCGGCGCCCGTTTGGCCAGCGCCTCGTCCTGCGCCTTGCTCAATTTGCTGCCGAACTTCTCCCAGCCCACGGGCAGCAACCCCGGAACGAACGCGAAAAACTGGCCGCCATCCATCCAGGCGGGCTGCGGCGACAAACCGAATCCCGTCATGGCGTAACAGGTCAGGTGTTTCTTCACGCCGTTGCTTTCAATATCGAGCGTCGTCAGGGTTTCGATACCGCCCTTGCCCGACGGCAGCAGATCGACGGAATGCGTCGGCGATTTCAGCATGGCGTCGGCAGGCGGCGTGGCCAACTGGTCGACAGGCGTCTGTGCGAGGCCGGGTGCGGCAAGGAGCGTCGAAAGTGCAAAGACGGCGGAGATATTGCGGAACATGGTTTCCTCTTCGGCAATCAGGCGGTTCGCCGGTAATATAGATACACCGGCTGAAATCCGGCTAGTTTATTGGGCGGCGTGTAATAAAACCCTGTTTCCACGGCAAAACCTGAAAATATAATTGTCATTCCCGCGCAAGCGGGAACCCAGGACTGTGGCTCACCCGGGAAATAATTACTCGCCGGGCCCTCGCTTTTCGCGGGGATGACATGGAGATGTTTGTTCGAAACCCGCCGCGCAATTTGCTCATTCTTTCCTCTGACGTTTCGGCGCCGGCCCGCTCCGGCGCGCCGCCGCTATTTCCTGACTTCAAACACCGTTCCGCAGCCTGCCTTGCCGCAGCCTGTGCCGCCGCTCGCTGTCATCCCGTAGAGATGATTGTTCAACCCGACCAGGCCCGACGCCGGATAGGCGCCATCGTTCCTGCCACCCCCGAATGTGTGCAGCACGGATTCCTTGCCGCCCGCAGAAACTTCAAATACGGCGCCGCACCCCAAACGACTGCCCAGGCCGCAGTTTTTCGCGCTTCCGCCGGCCGCCGTGGTACCAAAAACGTTTCCGCCAATATCCGTCAAAAGGCTGCCGACCGGATAGGCGCCATCGCCGCCGCCGGCAAAAGCGTGAAGAACAGTCAGGCTGCCATTGGCGTATTTGAACAGTGCACCACAGCCATAAGGACCAAGCCCGCAATCGGCGTCGCCGCCCCCGGCGCCGGTGGTGAAGTAGATATTTCCGGCGCCGTCAGCTACCAGATTTCCCGTCGGATAGGCACCATCGCTGCTCCCGGCGAAACGGTGAAGTATGGATTCCACTCCGCCGGAACTGATTTCAAACAGGATGCCGCAGCCGTCGGAACCGAGACCACATTCGCTGTCGCTGCCGCCAGCGGACGTCAACCCGTAAACGTTTCCAGATTTGTCCAGCACCAGATTGCCGGCGGGATAGGCGCCGTCGCTCCGCCAGTCGGTAAAGGTGTGCAGAACAAATTCGCTGCCGCCGGGTGTCAGTTCGAACACCGTGCCGCAGCCTATCGTTCCTCTCGCACCGCAATTCGCGCCGCTGCCGCCGGCCGCGGTGGTGCCGTAGTAATTTCCCGCGGAGTCGGTTGTAAGTGTGCCATCTGGCGAGCCGCCATCATTGCCGCCCGTGATGCTTCCACCGTTGAATGTATAGAGCTGTTTTTCTCCGCCGCCGGATTTGACTTCGAATACCGTTCCACAGCCACTGTGGCAGATCTTCCGGCCACCGCCTGCCGCCGTTACGCCGTACAGATTTCCGCTTGCGTCCAGCAACAACGCGGCAGACGGTCCCGCGCCATCTTTTCCGCCGGCAAATCTATGCAGAATTGTCTCGCGGCCGGATGTCGAGAGTTTGAACACGATCCCGCAGCCCGGACTCTCCTTCACGCGGCGATAGAAAACGTGGTTGGACGTCAGGTGACAGTTCGGGTCGCCGCCGGAGGCGACGGTGCCGTACAGGTTACCAGCGTTGTCGGCGACCAGGGATGCCGCAGGGTTTGCGCCGTCCGAGCCGCCCTTGAAAGTATAAACAATCCTCTCATTTCCCGCAGCCGGCGTGGAATGCGCGTGGTGAAGTGCGGCTCCGGCGTGCCTGGCCTCGGCACTGCCGCAGGGAACAAACACTGTAAATGCCAGCCCGCAACCAACCAGACATCCCGCGAACACATTGAAATTTCTCAACATATTAGTCCCCTCCTGTTAGGCCGCGCAAAAGCGCCGGCCTGCTCCGGTGCGGGGAAGAGATCGACTCCACCGTTCTTCGGAAGTCTGGCGCTGCCCCGCTGATCGAAAGACGGCGCAACGATTCGAAAGTCGCGCGGGTGCGGATTAATTCAAGGCCATGGCCGCATGACCAAACATCCGCGGGTTCTCCGCTGAAATTGCATCGTCTCCGTCAGGTCACGGTGCCTGTCCGCGAGCGGTATTGCGCTGCGGGCCGGTCAGCCCCACAGTATGGTAAATCCATACTGATTCGCGTCTCTCCCAACAATGCCCGCCATCGACCACACGCTCATTCTGGAGAACATCTGGGTCGTTATCGCGATCTCGGTCGGGTTTGGAGCCATCATCGGCGAAATCGCCGGTTTCGTGCATGGCAATCTCTCGCTGGGGCCCAAATTTGTGATCGGCGCCGGCGCCGCGCTGGTGATTTTCGGCTCGATCTGGTTCTTCGCGCCGGCTCCAACGGCCTAGTTCAGCGCAACTGCTCTCCGGCGAGCGAACGGGCACGACCTAACCACCCTGGGGGATTGGATCCTCCTGCGCCGATACGGCCTGCCAGCCCTCCCGGCGCCGCACAAATATATCGGTGAACAGAAGCTTCGATTCGCGCGCCTGGCCCAGGGCCGGAACAGTTACGACGCCCCTCGCGATCGCCACCGTGCCATAGATATCGACGCTGACGATTTTCATCCGCCGCGGCGCGGTTTTTCGTGTCGTGGGATGGGCGCGATAAAATTGAAGCAGCGCTGCCTTGCCGACGAACCGGCCGGCATCCGGCGCCGGGCGCACGAAATCGTCATCGAGGATATTTGCGATCCGATCCGTGTCGCCTCTGTTCAGCGCGTCCAGCCATTTGCTTTCAAGCTGTATGATCGCCCGTTTGTCGGCTGCCGTGTCTTGCGCTGCCGCAGCGCTGCCGGAGAGGCCGCTGACCAGTAAACAGCTGAAACAGACAAGCATGACGAAGGTCGGTTTGACGCTGCGCGCACCGCATCCGCCGACTTGCCAAACCTTCCTCATGAGGGGCCTCCCTTTCTCATTCCAACACGCGCTTCCGATTACACATGACTCATCAACAAGACGCACGGATAACGAAACGGAATTTAATGCGCCGCTGTTTCCCGGGGAAAATTCTCGCGATCGTTTTCGTTTCCATGCAGCAGATCGAGCGATGTGTCGTTGAGGCGAATGCGCAGATCGTCGAAGCCTTGTACCGAGAACAGCCCGTCATCGGTCAGCGGCGTCAGCAACGCGTCCTGTTCCCAGCGTGGCCGATCGGAGCGCGACAGGCGCAAGCCGTCATCCGCGAGCCGCAGGGTTATCGTGCCGTAGCGACCGGAATAGTGCCGAAGCTTTTCGGGCGGAATCCGCACCGGATGCAGCTGCGCTTCGATGCCAGCGCGAGCCTATTTGTATTCCGCCAGTCTTTCCTGTGTTGCGCCGGGTCTCGCGGCCAGTTTGTCCAGCGCATCAAGTTCGGCGGCCTGCAACGCGCTGCTGCCGGGCGCGGCGATGTCGGGCACCACGCCCGTCCCCTCCCAGTTCGTCCGGCTGATCGGATTGATCGGCCGATGATAGGACACGCTCAGAATGAATTGCGGCGGAATCGCAACCTTCTTGTTGTTGTTTGCTGCACCATAGGTGGTGCTGCCCACGATGATCGCAGCTTTCCCCTGCTGCAATCCATAGGGCACCGCTTCGGCTGCGGAGCCCACATGGCCATCTACCAGAATGTAGAACGGCTTGCCCTTGTTCGGTGTAACGAACGCTTTCGGAAAATAATCACCTGCATTGCTGTCGCCGCCGCCATTGCCGCGCAGATCCACAATGACGGCATCGCCATATTTCAGGAATCGGCCGGCATCATCATAGGCTTTCGGGGTCAGTCCCGGCGTCCAATGAAACGCCGTCAGTTTCAGATAGCGGATGTTCCCGGGCAATATCTCAAGATCGGTGAGGCCGCTGTTTTCGCGGATCGCCACGGCGCGGTAATAGGCATCCATGCCAGTGTCGGCCTTTGCCGGCGCCAGCATCGCTGCATATTCCGCCGGATCGCTGTCGAGATAGAGATGGCCGTCATGCGCAACAGCCTGCATCTCTTCGGTCACATGCTGCGCAAACATATTGGCATCGTCGCCATCGTAGCGATGCGTCTGGCGGGCGCGTTCGAGTTTCTCGGCGAGTGGTGCCTTCAGCTCCGGAAAAACATAGATATTGCGGATCGTGGCTTCGATCCTGTCGAGCGCCGTGTTGCGCACGGCCGGTTCGAGCGGCGTAGCGTGGGCCGCAAAAGTGTTCAGTGCTGTGAGGGTTGCAAGCGTCGCGGCTGCCGCGTATTTCCGGAAGATCACCAGCAAACTCCTGTTTGTCACACACCGAAAAACCAGCGCGTCCTGTCGCCGGCCGCGATGCGCTCGGCCTTGACGCGATAGACACGTTCGATCAGTTCCTGCGGCACGGCGCCGGGCGCGTCCGCTTCATGTACCAGACGGCCGCCATCCATGATGAAGAAACGGTCGCCGAAATCGAAGGCGAGATTGAGGTCGTGCAGGCTGGCGATGATCGTGGCGCCGCGGCGAAGGAAGGACTTCGCCGTTGCCAGCAGCTGCAGCTGGAAATGCAGGTCGAGGCTTGTCGTCGGCTCGTCAAGAAACAGAATGGTTTCTTCCGGTGCGCCTTCCTCCTGCCAGACCTGGGCAAGGACGCGGGCGAGCTGCGTCTTCTGGCGCTCGCCGCCCGACAGCGTGGGGTAGAGTTGGGGGCGCCTGTCCGTCATCTCCACCAGTGCAAGGGCCGCGTCGACGATGTCGCGGTCGCGTTGTTGCGGCGCGCTGCGATAATGCGGATAGCGGCCCATCATCACCACATCCTCAACCGGGAGGGGAAACGCCATCTCGATCTGTTGCGACAACACTGACCGGCGCCGCGCCAGCACGTCGGCGTCGAACGATGTGAGCGGCTTTCCCCAACAGGACACGCTGCCGGTGTCGGGTTGCAGTCTTCCCGCCGCTACACGGATCACCGTCGATTTACCCGCGCCGTTAGGCCCCAGAATGACATTGAAGCGGCCGCGCGCAAATTCGAGATTGACGTCGTTCAATATCTGTACGCCGCCCGCGCCCCAGGAAACACGATCGAGACGGATTGCCGGTTCAGCCATCGCCGATGCTCCGGCCCTCGGTGAAAAGTATCCAGAGGAAAAACGGCGCGCCGACGAGCGCGGTGATGATTCCGATCGGCAGTTCGGCGGGCGGAATGACGATGCGTGCGACGATATCGATCACTTCCATGAGCACCGCGCCCAGAAGCGCGGAGGCCGGAAGCAGGAATGTGTAGTCCGACGAACGCAACAGCCGGAGCAGATGCGGAATGACGAGTCCCACAAAGGCTATCACGCCCACCATCGCGGTCGCCGCCGAAACCATCAGCGTGTTGACGACGATAAGCCGGAAAACGAGCTTGCGCGGATCGACACCGAGATAGTTGGCGTTTTCCTCGCCCAGCATGAGCGCGTTCAGGCTCTTGCCGTGGCCGAGCGCCGGCAGGAGGCAGATCACAAACACGACCGCCACAATCAGCGTGCGATGCCAGTCGGCAGTGGTGAAGGTGCCGAGATTCCAGAAGGTAATGTTGCGCGCCTGCGGATCGCGCGCGATGTAGGAGAGGAAACCCGTTCCGGCATTGCACATCGCATTGATCGCGATACCGCCGAGCAGCAGCGTGAATACATTGGTGCGCCCGAACCGCGTCGACAATTTCCACACGAACATGGTCGCGGCAAAAGCGCAGACGAAAGCGACGAGCGGCACGGCCGCCGTGCCCAGCGGTGAAAGAAAACTGAGGCTTTGCTCGCCAAGCACGAAGATCAGCGCCGCGCCGAGTGCCGCGCCTGCCGATGTTCCGGCGAGGCCCGGTTCGACGATGGGGTTGCGGAACAGCCCCTGCATCAGCGCGCCGGAAAGTCCGAGGGTCGCGCCGGTCAGCCCGCACAGCACCACGCGCGGCAGTCTGAGAACAAAGAAAACATTGCGCGCCAGCGTGTCGGCGGGGCTGTCCGGCAGCCAGCCGAGTTGCTCGCCCGCGAAGCGGACCATTTCGGCGGGCGAAAACATGAAGGCGCCGATGGCAAGCGAGGCTGCGACGGCCAGGGCGAGAAGTGCGGCGAGGAAGACATAAACGATACGGTCGGAGACGTGCGTGTCGCTCACCCTCCATGCAGCCAGTGCGCGATTTTGGTCACTGCAGCCGGCGTGCGCGGACTGAAATACATGATTTCCGTTTCGTCGATGCGATAGATGCGCAGATGCCTGCCGGCCGGCGTGAGAGCGACGCCCGGCATGGCCGCAAATTTTTCCGCGGAGCCGTAGCGGTCGAAACCCACATCGGTGGCGATGATTACGTCCGGCTGTGCGCCGGCAATGACTTCCGGCGTCAGCCGCGTCATGCGGTTGCCTGCCGTCAGCGCATTGCGTCCGCCCGCCCATTCGAGAATCTGCTCGGCCGGGCCTTTCGGTGCGAGGCCGAGATAATCATTCGCGATCTGCCCGAAATGTATGAACAGCACGGAGGGTCGCTTTGCCGGCGCCGAGCGATCGGCATTTGCGACGGTCTGCGCCATGTCGCGCTTCCAGCCAGCGACAAGCTGCGCGGAGGCGTCATGGCGGCCGAAGTAATCACCAAGCCGCTGCATCAGCGCTTCGGCGCTATCGAGTGTTTCGCCGGGATCCATCGTCACCACGGGTATGCCGACCGAGCGCACCCGATCGAGAACCTCGTTCGGCCCGACATTGCCGTCC
The DNA here is from genome assembly GCA_036269235.1 of Rhizomicrobium sp. Lineage (GTDB taxonomy): Bacteria > Pseudomonadota > Alphaproteobacteria > Micropepsales > Micropepsaceae > Rhizomicrobium. Next base: position 154,306 of record DATASL010000051.1, on the reverse strand, counting down.
GTCAGCAGGATGCTCGGCCTCAATGACACGATGCCTTCCGCACTGAGCGCGCGATGATAGCCGACATTGGGCAGCGTCCGGATCGCCGGCGGATAGATCGAAGTCAGATCGCGCGCGATCAAATGGTTCTCGGCGCCGATGTCGTAGATGAACTCGTTGATCTGCTTGGAGACGCAGACAACGCGATCGCCGGGCGGAGGATCGCCCGCGGCACCCGCGGTGAACGCAACCGCCGCGGCAAGGAGCGGCGCCGCAAGCCTTCTGGCCCGGCGGGTCAGCACATTCAGCATCGCCTCAGTCTGCCGCGTAACTCAGCTTGAGGAAATAGGTGCGGCCGGCTCCTGGTGCCGCGCCGCCGCCTGTTCCCGTCGCATCGATGAAATAGCGCTGGTCCAACAGGTTCGACAGCCCCGCCTGCAGTTGCCACTGCCCGCAGGGAATCGCCAGTGCGAGATTGAAGACGGGATCGCCGGGAATGAAGCGGGTGTTCGCAGCATCGGCGAATTCGTGATTGCGATACTGCACACCGAAGGAAAAGATCGGATTGTCGTTCCACATTTTCATCGGCAGCACGTAGCTCGCCCATATATTCGCGAGCAGCGTCGGCACGCTCGGCACCGAATGGCCGATATTCGCAGGTGTCTGCGGATAGCCGGTGACGACGGGCGTCTGCGCCGCGAAATCGCCGAGGATGCTGAAGCTGTCAGAGGGTTGAAGGTTGAGATCGGTTTCCCAGCCCTCCACGCGGTAGGAAAACACCTGCGGCACGTCGATATCGCCCGGTCCGCCGGGATTGGGCTCAGTCAACACCGTGAATACATTGTCGCGTGTCGCACGATAGAACGATGTCGATGCCGTGAGCCGGTCGGCCTGCACGCGCAGGCCCACTTCGCCCTGCGTGCCGGTCTCGGGCGTCTGGCCCACACTTTCCGGTTCTTCGGTGTTGAAGATCGGATAGGCGGCGCTGGAGAAACCGCCGAACGCGGAGAGCTTCGGAGAGAGGTAATAAACCACGCCCTCATCCCACGATGCCGGCGCATCCAGGCGTTTCTCGGGAGAGCCGGGAAGCAGCGGACATTCGGTGGCCTGCGGCGGCACGCAGGGTTCTTCCTGGCCACCGTTCGCTGGAATATCGGAACGCGCTTCCGCTTCGGTATTGAACCAGTTCTTGCGGACCGAAAGCCTCAGCTTCAGCGAGTCGGTGACGTCGATCTGATCGACGGCATAGATGCCGTAAAATTGCGCCAGGAGCTTCGCGTCGTCGCAGCTGTGTGACGCATCGCACTCGAAATCGAGCGACGCGAGCGAGCCGTCATTGACCGCCGGGTCGTAGATATTCGCGATGTTCGGAAGATCTGCCGTTTCGCGCGTGGTGCCGACGTTCAGCTCGCGAGCCTCCGCACCGGTAACCAGCGTGTGTTTGATGCCGTCCGTATCGAAGTACCAGGTGGGTTCGGCCTGGAACATCAGGTCGTTGCTGTTGTCGGTCTGCCGGCGCAGCTGGCGCCTGGTAAGCGAATAGTCGGCGCCTTCCAGCGCCACCGAGCCGCCGGAATTGCGCGCAAGATCGACATCGCGGCCGGTCCATGACGCGCGCAGATTGACCAGCAACGCTTCGCTCACGCTCCAGGCGTCGGTCAGGAACACACGCTCGATCTGCTGGTTGGCGAAGGCGAAGGGCGTGTAATATTTGTAATCGGTGGGCACGTCGAGCGGCTCGCCGGTTCCGTTGGGCGGCGAGAAGGGAAGTCCCTCGGCGTCGGGAACATCCTGGAGATTGTGATATTCGGCGCGGAATTCGATGTCGTGATGCGCCGGACGCCAGCTCAGCGAACCGAGTATTTCGCCGGTCTGGTTGGTCAGGTCGCGAAACCCGTCCGAATGCTCATAGGCAACGTCGAGCCGTCCATCCACGCCGTCGATTCCGGTTGGTCCGGTCACCGCGGCGTTCGTCGTCGTGGTGTTGAAGCTGCCGTACTGCTCGCTTGCAGAGGCACCGAACGAATCGCTCGGTTTGAAATGCACGAGGTTGATCGTGCCGCCTTCCTCCGCGCTGCCGTAAAGCGCGGAGCCGGGGCCTTTAAGCACTTCGACGCTCTGCACGCCCGTCAGCGTGTGCACATAGCCTGTCAGGTCCGAAGTGCCTTCGGGCAGCCCGTCATTGAGGAAGGTCGCATTGAGGCCGCGGATGATAAAGCGGTCGAAGAAGCCGAAATTATACTGGCCGCCCTGCGAGGCGCCGCTCACATCGGGAAGCACCTGCGCCAGCGTCGTGTCGCCTTGCGAGTTGAAGAGCTTTTCCGGAACGATCTCGATGCTGCGCGGGACGTTGCCGATCGGCGTACCGGTCTTGTCCAGCTGGCTGACCTGGTTCAGCGGCAAGGTCCGGGCGGTCACGACCACGGTCTCGACGTCTTCGGCCTGCGCCGCCGCAGACAGAAAAATCACGCCGGCGCCCGCGAGCGCCCATGGCTTTAATCGCATTGAATGTGCCCCTCGCACGTAACCGGGTCTGTAGCGGCCAGCCCGACGATTACCCCCGACGATGCGCGGATAATTGCCGCGTACCGCTCGTTTTTTCGCAGGCGATTCGGCACAGGTCAATCGGCCACGATGGCAGTAACCGCCGGGCTTGCCGGCCCACCAGCGGCGGCACGTGGGAGCTTGAGGACAGCTTGTTACGCGATGCGCAGTTGATCATAACTCTTACGGGCAAGCACTCTTCTTCACGTTTAAGTTGCGGGAAAGGCCATGACCGAATCCTCTCCTGATTATGCGAGCGAGCGTACGCGGTGGCATTTTTTTCGCGACGTGCTGGTTCTGCAGCTGAAACTTCTGATCGGCAATCTGCATAATTTCGTTCTCATACCTGCCACTTTGGCGGCAGCCTTTCTCGATCTGATCGTCAAGTCGGGCGCCCATGGCGCACGCTTCTATCGCGTTCTGGAGTGGGGACGGCGGGCCGATGAGGCTATCGCCCTCTACAGTGCACTGGACGCGGACGGGGACGCTGCCAAAAATGACTTCACGCTCGATACGGTTGTATCGCAGCTGGAACAGGTAATTATTCGCGAATATGAGAAGGGAGCGACCGTGGCCAGCATGAAGAGGGCCGTCGACAAGGCGCTCGACCGCCTCCATCGCTGAAACGTGCATCACTTTGGCGGCAGGTACACCCGTTTCCTTGTGCCGGACCCTTCTGGCGGGCGCGCGCGCAATATAGCATCCTTCTCAGACGCGCTCCGGTCATCGGACGAGCGGCAACGAGGTTGGCAGTGGAAGTGACCGCGTTTTGAGTACCAGTTCGCGTGCCGGCGCCGAACGTGTCGTCGTCATCACAGGCGGCTCTTCGGGCATAGGCCGGTGTACGGCTTCCGTCTTTGCGCGGCGCGGCTGGCGCGTGGGACTCATCGCCCGCGGCGCGGAAGGATTGACCGTTACGCGCAACGAACTGGAGGCTCTCGGCGCACGCGCGGCCTTTGCCCAGTCAGATGTCACCGACAGCGGCACACTCCACGTTGCAGCGAATGCCATCATCGCCGAACTGGGCCCGATCGATCTTTGGATCAATTGCGCCGGCAACGGTGTCTATGGTCGCTTCGCGGATGTGCCCGAAGGCGATTTCAAGCGCGTGACCGATGTGACCTATCATGGTGCCGTCAACGGCACCCGCGAGGCGCTGCGCCAGATGCGGTCGCGAGGCGCGGGCACCATCCTCAATGTCTGTTCCGCGGTTGCCTTCCATGGTCTGCCGCTGATGTCCTCATACTCCGGGGCAAAAGCTGCGCTTTGCGCATTCAGCCGGGCGCTCCAGGGCGAGCTCCGGTCGGAGCGCAGCCCCATCCGTGTGACCACCGTGTTCCCGCCCGCGGTGAACACACCGTTTTTCAGCCATGCCGTCAGCTATATGGGCTGGCCGGCACGCCCGGCGCGGCCGGTCTACCAGCCGGAAGTGATTGCGCAGGGCATATGGCAGGCATTCGTGAGCGGACGGCGCGAGATGAGCATCAGCGGCACCTCTGTTGCGTTCCGCACCGCCAGCCGCATGGCTCCCGATCTGATCGCCTGGTGCGTGTCGCGCATGGGGATCAATCGCCAGATGACAAAGGATTCCGGCGCCTGCCGTTTGCAGGAGCCCACTTTGTTCGAACCTTCGCACCGCGTGTTCGACATGCGCGGGCCCTTCGGGCGTGGCGCGCGAACGGCAAGCACACATCTCTGGTTCGAAAGCAGGATTGCGAAGGCGGCTGCGTTGCTTAGTTCGATTCGGCGCAACCGGGCAAAGCAACGAGACGTTCCGTGGCCCTCCAAACCCGGTCCTGCAGAGCCGGATCTCGCGCTTGCCGATTTGGCGGCGCCGGCTGGCGATTCTTGAAATAAACGCCGCTGACATGTGCCAATTCGGGCGCGAGCGCCGCATGTAGCGGCGTATCGGCGCCTTGTTCTTCCGTCAGTGCGAGCGGCGCCAGCCAGCGCCAGGCAAGACCGATAAGACCGCCGCTCCGCACCAGGCCGGTCGCCACGAGGCCGGGATGGACGACATTGGCCGTGACGCCGGTGCCTTCGAGCCGTCTCGCCAGTGCGAAAGTCGTCATCATCAGAGCGAGTTTGGATTGGCCATAGGCGCGCACCATCGCCCAGCGATGGCCGAGAACGAGATTGTCCGGATTGATCCGGGCGCGGTCCGAAGTTGAAGAACCCACATTCACAATGCGCGCCTGCCCGCCCGCCATGAGCGAAGGCAGCAATGCGCGCGTCAGTACGAATGGGCTCAGCAGGTTGACTGCGAGCACGCGATCGAAACCCTCCGCGGTCGTGACCGGCTTTGCTTCGAACACGCCTGCATTGTTGACCAGCAGGGCGATATGGGGGTAGTGCGCCGCAATGTCATCGCCAACCCTGCGCGTCGTGGAGAGCAGTGACAGGTCTGCAATCGGCATCTCCATGCGGGATTGAGGCACCCTGCGGACAATCCAATCCCCCGCTGCCGCCGCGCGCATGGGTTCACGGCATATCAGGATCAGATGATATCCCGCCCGCGCCAGTCCCAGCGCGATGAAACGCCCTATTCCGCCGGTCGCCCCTGTGACCACGGCAACGGGCCGATCACTGTCCACGCTATAGCGCCTGTCGAAAAGCCGGATCGCACAATCGCGATTTATTCGAACTATAACCGGGATGCACGTTGGGGAAATAACAAGCTTGCGCGACGATAGAAGGATACACGGGCTTCCGAAGTCATTAGTCCCGCGACCCGGCCGCGGAAAGGCTAAGCCGCCTTCCCTTTCGCGCGGCAGGAAGATCCCGAGAAGCGGTCCTGGCTGTTGTACCGCCGCCAATCTGCTAGACACCGCCGATGCCCGCGCCGCTTCTGCTTCTCAAGGATATCGCCATCCGCTTCGGCAACACACAGTTGCTCGACGGCGCGGAATTGTCCGTGGGTGATGGCGAGCGGCTGTGTCTCGTCGGGCGCAACGGTTCCGGCAAATCGACGCTGCTGAAAATTGCCGCGGGACTTGTCGAGCCGGATTCGGGAACGCGCTTTGCGCAACCCGGCGCCACCATACGATACCTGCCGCAGGAGCCGAGCCTTGCGGGCTTCGCCACCACGCGCGACTATGTCGAGGCGGGCCTGGGCGAAGGTTACGATTCGAACCGCACCTTCTATCTTCTCGGCAAGCTCGGGCTGACAGGTACGGAGGATCCGGTGACGCTATCGGGCGGCGAGGCGCGCCGTGCCGCGCTCGCCCGCGCCCTGGCGCCGGAACCGGAAATCCTGCTGCTCGACGAACCTACCAATCATCTCGATCTTCCGGCCATCGAATGGCTGGAAGAGGAACTCTCGGGATTGCGCGGCGCGCTTGTCCTCATCAGTCACGATCGCCGCTTTCTCGACGATCTTTCGCGCATCACGGTGTGGCTCGACCGCGGCTGGACGCGACGGATCGAGCGCGGCTTCAAACATTTCGAAGCCTGGCGTGATGAAACATTGGCGCAGGAAGAGATCGAACGTCACAAGCTCGACCGCAAGATCGCCGCGGAAGAGGACTGGGTGCGTTATGGCGTGAGCGCGCGGCGCAAGCGCAATGTCCGCCGCCTCGGGCAATTGCGCGAGTTGCGCCAAGGCCGCCGCGAGCAGCTGCGTGTGACGGGCAATGTCGCCCTCGTGGCAAACGAGGCGGAAGAAGGCGGCACGCGCGTCATCGAAGCGCGGAAAATCTCCAAGTGCTATGGCGACAAACCGATTGTCGCCGATTTTTCCATTCGCATCCTGCGCGGCAATCGTATCGGCGTGGTGGGTGCAAACGGCGCCGGCAAAACAACACTGCTCAATCTTCTCACCGGCAAGCTCGCCCCGGACAGCGGCAAGCTGCGCATCGGCGTGAACGTACAGATGGCCGCGCTGGACCAGAGCCGTGTGGCGCTTCATCCCGATACGTTTGTGGCCAACGTGCTGACCGAAGGTGGCGGGGACACCATCCAGGTCGGGGGCAAACCACGCCATGTTGTTAGTTATCTGAAGGATTTTCTCTTCACGCCGGCACAGGCGCGTACGCCGGTTGGCGTGCTTTCGGGCGGGGAGCGGGCGCGGCTGATGCTGGCGAAGATCCTCGCCGCGCCGTCCAACCTGCTGGTGCTCGACGAGCCCACCAACGATCTCGACCTTGAAACACTCGATCTGCTGGAAGAAATGCTCGCCGGCTATCCCGGTACTGTTCTGGTGGTCAGCCATGACCGCGATTTTCTCGATCGCGTGGCGACGTCTGTTTTGTTCGCCGAGGGCAATGGCCGTTTCGTGGAATATGCCGGCGGTTACAGCGATATGGTCGCCCAGCGCGGTGAGGGCGTAGCGGCGCGCGAAGTGCCAAAGCCCAGGGCGCGAAAGCCATCCGCGTCGAAGGAGCGGCGCGAAGCCGCTGCGCCGCTGAAGAAACTCACCTTCACCGAACTGCACGAATTGAAGACGCTGCCGGCGCAGATGACGGCGCTGGAAAAAACCATCGCGGCGCTCCACGCGAAGCTTTCCGATGCCGGTCTCTACGAGCGCGATCCGAATACTTTTGCCGAGGCATCGGTCAGGCTGGTCGGCGCGCAGGCGTTGCTCTCTTCGGCAGAGGAGCGCTGGCTTGAACTGGAGATGCTGCGCGAGGAAGCGGAACGGGAATAAGTAGGTCGCCAGTCGACGGCGCAGTCATTACTTCACCACGAAGGTACCTGCGGCAAGGCCTGCATGGATTCGTAGTGACGGCATTTTTTCCCTGTTCCATAAAGATTGCCCACTTTGTCTGCCGTGAGGCGGTCATAAGGATTGGCACCCCCGTTCGAATTGAATGACAACAGCACGGTTTCCGTCGCGTCCGGTGCGAGCCTGAAGACAGTGCCAAGATTATTCACGCCTCCATCGACCGTTGTGCCGTAGAGATTGCCCGCCTTGTCGCGAATCATGCTGGCCTGCGGATTTTGCCCCGTGGCGCCGGTAAAGGAATACAGCACTCGGTCCGTCGTGGCGTCCGCGCCCGCGAATGGCGCAAACAATCCTGTCGCCGCACAACCGGCGAGGAAAGCGTTTCTGGTCATATTCCGGATCGCCGACATGACAACTCCGACGTATTAACGGCGCACGATGTAAGTCGCGCATACCGGGAACCATTGGTAGCCAGCCGAGGCTTAATGGCCGGTAACTCTACAACGGGGAAAGGGGGTATCCGCTGGAGGCACGTTCCAGGCTGACGCACGATATGATTGCCATGGTACGAATTGTTCCGGATCGCTCAGGTTCGTCGGGGCCCGTGACAGCGGCGCAATGCCGGAACCGAGATTGCAACCGGAGCCCGGCGATAACGGACATGTTTATAGTGTTATCGCCTGCCCCGCTTGTACCGGCAATGAAGTACTTACGGCTTCCTTATGAAGCCGTGATAGATTCCCTCGCTGTCGATGTATTGTCCGGCGATAACACCCCTCGCGTTGATGCCCCAGGGTTCCGTCGTCGTGGAGTCGGGCGGATCGAATTTCCTGACCTTCCCGGCTTTGTTCCGGACGAAGCCGTGGATCGTACCCGTGTAATAGAACCCGACCACCGCGTCCTTGTTGTTGATGCCATAGGCTTCGGTCGCCTCCGAGTCATGGGGATCGAAGGTCGTGATTGTCCCGTCCGCCGCGCGCACAAAGCCGTTGACTGCACTGCCGTTCACGTAAAAACCGGCGATGACGCCTTTGTCGTTGATCACGAAGGGAAAGGTGGACGGGCTGCCGGATACATCGAAAGCAGTTATCGTTCCGTCCGCTGCCCGCAGGAAGCCGTGTGTGGCCCCGCTCGAATCGGTGAAGTATCCGGTGACGTCGCCATGGGCATTGATCCCGTTCGGCTCCGTGTCGACCGAACCTTGCGGGTCGAATGCGGTTGTCGAGCCGTCCGATGAGCGCACGAATCCGTGCATGACGTAATTCTTGTCCATGTAATAGCCGGCAAGTTCGCCGCTGTCATTGAGGCCTTGCGGCTGCGTCGCAACGGATTTTCGCACGTCGATCGCGGTGATATTGCCTACCGCATCGCGCAGGAAACCGTGTTCCGCGCCGCCGGTATCGTTATAGTAACCTGCAATCGCACCCGTCTTGTTGATGCCAAGCGGTTCGGTATCGCCCGATCCGTTCGGATCGAAACTCGTGACCGTACCGTCCGGAGCGCGGACAAAGCCGTGATCCACGCTGCTCGAATCCGCGTAAGATCCCGTGATCGAGCCACCCGCATTGATATTTCGTGGATAGGTGGCAGTCGCGCCACTCACGTCGAAGGTTGTAAAGCCGCCGCCGGCCGCGGCCGGACCCGCCAGCACGGCAAGCGTGAGACAAATCACCGATGCGCCGCCGCGCCCATACGTTCCGACGCCGCCGCGCCGGTGGTTCGAAAACCCGAGCATATTATGATTTCCCCGTCATCTTTTGGCGGCACGTTGCGCGCCCGCCCCGGCCACGCGGCCATTCACGCTCCATAGCACGTTCCCATGCCTCGGTGAAGCCGGAAGTGGTTTCAATCGGCGGTAGCTGTAATGATTATGACGAATGCAACCACGCGTTATCGTTGCGGTTGGCTTCGTCGCACCATGTCTCATTATTGTATTCCTCGAATTGCCATACCTGCACAGGGATGAAATATGATGGCCGGGTGGCGGCGAATGCGGTCGACAGCAACGCTCTGCACGCGGAAGTCAATTATCTGGTCGCGGGGATACAATGAACAGATTTCGGATGGGAATGATTGTCGTAATTTTCTCGATTGGCGCCGGGCCAACGCGGGCGGCGATAACAATATCAAATGGCGCCACCCGGAATTTGTCCTGCGTGGCGGCACAATGCGTGCCCACGGCTTCGGACGCCGTTCTGAATGTGCACGATCTGGAAGCGTTGCTCGCAACAGGCGATCTCTCGATTTCGACAACAGGAAACGGCATAGAGGCAGGCGATGTGCTTGTGACGGCAAATGTGAAATGGCCGGGCGGGGCGACGCTGGCATTTGTCGCGCATAACTCGGTTTCGGTGCGGGCGGCGATCACGGCCCGCAGTGGCGGTGGTCTGTCGATTGCGACCAACAACGGTGGAACGGGCGATCTCTCCTTCGGCGCAAAAGGAACGATCAACTTAAATAATGTTTCGAGCAAGTTCACGTTGAACGGGCAGGCTTATGCTCTTGCAGGCGACATCGGCGCGCTTGCATCCCTCACTGCAGCCAAACCTGACGGACATTTCGCGCTTGCGAATGATTTCAGTCTGACCACAGCCTATTCGGCTGCACCGCTTTCCACCGACTTCAAAGGAACGCTCGAAGGCCTGGGGCACGTGATCGACAATCTGGAGATCACCAGCACGGACTCATACATGGGACTTTTCGCCGTCATTTCCCATCGTGCAGTCGTGAGGGATTTGAAGCTGTCTGGCGTCAACATTTACAGTTCCAACCCGGATAATTCCTATGCGGGGGCGCTCGCAGGAATGAGCCAGGGAACGATCGAACATGTTCAGGCCGAAGGTATGATAGGCAGCAATTTCTGGGTCACGGGGGGTGGAATCGTTGGCCTTAGTTACGGGTCGATCCGCCAGTCATTTACGAACATGTATGTATGGGCGGGTGTGAACTCGGAATTGGGTGGAATCGCGGGCAATGCGCATGGTCCGGTCACGGACTGCTATGCTTTGGGCAAGGTCAATGGTGGCGACAACGCGTTCATAGGCGGGCTGATCGGATATTCACTCGCGAATGTCAGAACATCCTATGCCACCGGCCTGGTCGAAGGAGGCCATGATGCGGTCGTCGGCGGTTTCGAGGGGGCACAGCCGGCCAAGCGCGTGTCCCGCTCCTATTGGGACATTACGACCAGCGGAACGCAAAAATCCGGAGGTGAAGGCGATATTCCGGGCGTGACGGGGCTGACGACAGAACAACTCCGATCGGGACTGCCGAAAGGTCTTGATCCGGCCATCTGGGCGGAGGACCAGGAGGTCAATGGCGGGTTGCCATATCTTATCGCGAACCCGCCGGGGAAGTAACAGAATCATCTGATATCGCCATTCACTCGTAATAGTGGAAAATGGCGATCGCCCTAATCCGCGACCATTGAGCCACTATGTCCGCTGGCTCTCCGGACCTGGATATGTATGATTGCAGGTACGATGCGCTTTGCACGGGGGGACTTTTCGATGTTTATGATGGCATCCGGGCCTGGTGAATGTCCTTGTGGTCGAATCACCGGTATAGTCTGCGGTGTTGCCGTTTTGGCCGCGCTATGTGTGCATCCCGCGATGGCGGCAACGCAGGAATGCAAGCTCTCGCAAGTTGCTTCAATACAGCTGGCGAACGCGCCGGATGGCACTCCCCTCGTTCCAGTCAAAATAAACGGCAATCTGGTCAATCTGAAGCTTGACCTTAACGACCCCTTCAGTTTCCTCGCTTCCGACGCCAGTGCCCAACTCAAGCTCGCTCAGACCGATTCGCCGTACATGCAAGCGCCGAATTTCTTATTGGAAACGGTGCAGACGAAAGATCTGGTATTTAAGGGAAAAGCGCTTGTTGTCACCGTTCCCGAAATGGAAATCGGTGCTCTTACTGCCCAGAATATACAGCTTTTTTCGGCATCCGGGCTGACGACAAACGGAGAGGCTGGTGGTATCGGTCTCAACATTCTCGCGAACTATGATATCGAACTCGATCTGGCGAAAAGCCGGCTGAATTTCTTCGATCCCAACCATTGTCCCGGTCAGGTCGTTTACTGGACGCACGAGCCGGTCGGCGTTGTGGATATGCAACCAATGCCCGGTGGTACTTATCACTATGCATTCAACCTTGACGGCAAACGGATCGGAGCGTTTCTCAGTGCCGACAGAAAGGAAACGTTGCTTGCCTTTCCGGTCGCACGGGAGGATTTCAATCTCACGCATACGTCGAAGGACGTCACGCCGGCGGGCACAGATGAACAATACGGATCGCTTTATCGCTACCCGTTCAAGGCTCTCGATGCTAACGGCCTCGCAATTTCGAGCCCCGAGGTCTACATCTTTGGCAACGAATATTATGACAAGGTATGCGACTCAGAATTCCATTCTCGAACCTGGGATAATAACGGCTATACCTGTCGGGGCGATGCTGCCCTGAAGATCGGGTTGCACGAACTTCGCGCCCTGCATCTGTTTTTCGATTTCAGCGAGAAGAAACTTTACGCCACGGCGGCAGGCGCCAATTAGCGACGTTAAGCTTCGATTATGCGCGCATCCACTCTCAGTGATGTGCCGTCGTTGACGTGGTTGCGCTGGTCGAATTGCTGAAGCAGGCGATGGCGCAGACGACGACAGCCGTCACCGCGACGCCGGCCGCAATCAATTCGCCATTTGACAGGGTTGCCGCGCGCTGATCGCCTGCAGGCGGGCCGGCGGCAGTAAGGCGGCTGATCGCGAGAAGGCAGGCGGTGGCGTGGGAGCGCCGGCTTCAGTTGTTTCATCGGGCAGCGTAGTCGCCGTCGCGTTTGTCCTTCGTTGATGGGTGCAGGATAAACATCTGGCGAGGCCTGCTGCTCTGCAAAGGCGGGCGCAGTTGCGCAGGGCACAAATGCGGCTGCGACCAGGACGGCCGTCCATCCGCGCATTGGGATTCTCCTTTATCCCGCCCGCACATCCGACACCGGGTGTCGATGGTTGGAAAACGCCCGAGCCTGTGCAAAAGCTGCACGTCGCCCGAAGACATGTTAGGGAAGCGCGATGAACGACACGGCCACTTCGCTTCTCTCGCCCGACGATATCCGCGCGGCGCAGATCCGCATCGCACCCTATGTGAAGCAGACGCCCATCGTGGCGATGACACCCACGGGTTTGCGGCTGAAGGCGGAAAATCTGCATCCCGTCGGCGCGTTCAAGCTGCGCGGCGCCTTCAATGCCATTCTTTCTCTGCCGGACGATGAAAGAAGGCGCGGCGTGATTGCCCATTCGAGCGGCAATCATGCGCAGGCCGTTGCCTATGCGGCGCACCGGCTCGGCATCAAGGCCGTGGTCGTGATGCCGGGAAGCGTCTCGCGCACCAAGCTCGAGGCCACGCGGCATTGGGGCGCCGAAATTCATCTCGTCGATCCCGCGGGCCGCGAGCGCGCGGCGACCTGCGCCAAACTCGCCGGTGAAAACGGCTATGCCGTGATCGAGCCTTATAATTCCCTCGCCATTATGGCCGGCACCGGCACGATCGGTCTCGAGATACTCGCGCAATGTCCCGACGTGCAGCAAATAACAGTGCCCGTTTCCGGCGGCGGCCTGGCGGGGGGCGTTTCGGCCGCGGTCGCACAATCGAACAAAGATGTAAGCGTGATCGGCGTCGAGCCCGAGCTGGCGGCGGATGCGTGCGACAGCTTCCGCGCCGGCCGCATCATGCGCATCGAGCCCGAACTCACCATGCGAACCATGGCCGACGGTCTTCGGGTTCCGGAGCTCGGCCCGCTGCCCTTCATGCAGATACGTGCTTTCCTGAAGGACATCGTCACCGTGTCGGAGGGCCAGATCGCCGACACCATGCGCCGCATCGCCCGCGAGGCGCGGCTCGTTGCCGAGCCCAGCGGCGCCGTCGCCGCGGCCGGCGCGCTGGCGCAGGGCTTCGACCCGCACAGGACGGTCGCCATCGTATCCGGCGGCAACGCGGACCTTGACCGTTACGGCGCCATCCTTGCCGGGTGAACCGGCGTTGCCACCTTGGCAGGCGGCGTGGCCACATTATATTCCGTGCAGAATTGGGTGTTCGGGAAGGGATTCGATGTCCAGATTGCAGGCGCGCGCGGCCGGGCTGGCTGCCATAATTATTCTCGCCTTCGGGCTTTCGGGCTGCGGGATCAACGAGATCCCCCGCCAGGACGAACAGGTGAAGGCGGCCTGGAGCCAGGTGCTCAACGAATATCAGCGGCGCACCGATCTCATTCCAAATCTTGTCGCCACGGTGAAAGGCTATGCCCACCAGGAGCAGACCGTGCTCACCGATGTGATCAAGGCGCGGGCGAGCGCCACGCAGATGACGCTGCCGGCGGACATTCTCTCCAACCCGCAGGCGTTCCAGCAATTCGAGCAGAACCAGTCGCGCGTCGGCAGCGCACTGGGCCGTTTGATGGTGGTGAGCGAACGCTATCCCGACCTGAAATCGAACGAGAATTTCCTCGCGTTGCAATCGCAACTGGAGGGCACGGAGAACCGTATTACTGTCGCGCGGCAGGATTATATCAATGCCGTGCAGTCGTATAATACGTTGCTGCGCACGGTCCCCTATCGCTGGACGGCGGCAATGTTCTATCCCGACGCCAAGCCTAAGCAGACATTCACCATCAGCGAACAGGCCCAGCAGGCGCCGAAAGTTCAGTTCTGAGCATTGCGATGAAGCGGTTCTCACCGCGGTATCTGTTTTGCGGGCTTGCCGGCCTGCTGTTCGCGCTATGCGCGGCCCAGGCAGCGCTCACCTTTCCGCCGCTGACCGGCCGCGTCGTCGATGATGCGCACATCCTGTCGGCGGACACGCAGGGCAAGCTGACCCAGCTGCTCGCGCAGGAAGAAAAGCAGACCGGCAATCAGATCGTGATTGCGACGCTCTCCTCGCTGCAGGGCGCGACGCTCGACCAATATGGCTACCAGCTCGGCCGCGCCTGGGGCATCGGGCAGAAAGGCAAGAACAACGGTGCGCTGCTCATCGTCGTGCCGGGCCTCCATAAAGTACGCATCGAAGTCGGCTACGGTCTCGAGGGCCAGCTCACCGACGCGCAATCGCGCATCATCATCGACGAGTTCATGCTGCCGGCCTTCCGGCGTGGTGACTACGACAGAGGTGTTACGGCTGGTACCCAGGCCGTCATAAAGGTACTCGGCGGCGTTACGTTCTCGCCAAACGACGACAGCGATTCCGACCATGATCGCGGCGGGGGCAATTTCAGCTGGGTTCCAATCGTCGTGGTCCTGATCTGGATCGTATTTGGCCGCTTCCTCTGGCCGTTGTTGTTTCTTGGCGGCGGATGGGGATCGCGCGGCGGCTGGAGCGGCGGTGGATTTGGCGGCGGCGGCTGGGGCGGTGGTGGCGGCGGCTTCTCCGGCGGCGGCGGTTCATTCGGCGGCGGCGGCGCCTCGGGAAGCTGGTGAGCGCGATGCGATTAGCGGCGGATGACAAATACCGGATTCATGCGGCCGTGACGGCAGCCGAGGCGCGCTGCCATGTCCACCTCGCCGTGTCCGTCGTGCCGGCGAGCGATCGCTATGCGCTGTATCCGCTCGTCTGGGGCGCAGTCATTACCCTGCTTGCAGGCGCAGTGATGGCACTGGGCTGGCCGCATCTGCATCTGCGCGAAGCTTTCTCGATTGAAGCCGGTGTATTCATTGTTTTCAGCCTGCTTTTCGACTGGTGGCCCGTGCGGCTGAGGCTGGTACCGCGCCATACGCGCGCGCGGCATGCACAGGCGCTGGCGCATCGCGAATTCGCAGCCCGCATTCTGGCAAGCCGCGAACGCAAGGGCGGCGTGGTGTTCTTTGTCTCGCTCGGTGAACGCTATGCCGAAATCATCGCCGACCGCGATACCCATGCGCGTGTGGGTGAGGCGGCATGGAATGAGATCGTCGGCAATTATCTCGCTGCGGCCAAACAGGGCCGCATCGCCGACGGCATTGTCGCCGCCGTCGACGCCTGCGCGGCAGTGGTCGCGCCGGGTAACTAGCTAACTCTCATCGCGCTGTGCTCCGTTGGGTTTGAATTGCACGCGGAGGCGCGGAGCCGCAGAGAGGAAGTTTCAACACAAAGCCTCGAAGCGCGCGAAGGAAAACGGCGCGCCGCGCGCGCAATTATTGCTCATCAGCTTCATGGTGCCGCTGGCTAAATTCCGCGGCTCCGCGTGAAATTTGACTTCGGAGCATCAAAACTCGGCATGCAGGCGAAGCCCGAAAATGTTCACGGGGCCTCTGTCGCGATTGTAGGCCGGATTGACGATGAGCTGATAATCCGCTGTCGCAGCAAACCAGCTCGTCAGC
Source organism: Rhizomicrobium sp. (assembly GCA_036269235.1). Classification (GTDB taxonomy): domain Bacteria; phylum Pseudomonadota; class Alphaproteobacteria; order Micropepsales; family Micropepsaceae; genus Rhizomicrobium. The sequence goes on along the minus strand of DATASL010000051.1, from coordinate 138,784 downwards.
TGCGCGCTATAGTAGGTTTCGAATCCGTTCTCGAGGCCATAATGCGGCAGCTGGCCGTCCCCGATCAGGATGCCGAGACCGCCGGCCGCGAAGTAACGTTGCGCCGCGTCCGAAACGCCGCTGACGATATAGGCCGCGCCGATCGTGTCGCCGGCCCTGTTCCAGCCGGCGCCTTTCAGCGATATCCCTGTGGAAAGCCCGCGATTGATCTCGGTGAATTCATAGGCTTCCTGGCTGCCATCGTCGTAGCTGATGCGCGCAAACATTCCGAGTTCGCCGGTCAGACCCTGCTGGAAATTGAGCGCCACGCCGCCGCGTGATTTGTATTTCCTCACCAGCGCGGTGCTCGGCACGCCGCCTGTTTGCTCCGCCAGTGCCACGGCATCGCCGTAACCGCCCATCCAGCCGCGATTGAGCCAGGCGAGAAGCTTCAGTTTACCGTCGTGACCAAACAAGGTGTGCCGTTCTTCGCCTTCCGTCACGATCTCGAACTGGCGGAAACCCGTTTCCAGACGCTTCGCGTTCGGCAGTTTGGAAAGATCGAAAACACCGCTGCGCAGAGTCCACCAATCGACGGACAGTTCTGCGGCGGCTCCATAGCTGTAACCCCAGGAGTCGGCGGCATAGTCATAGGCGCCGGCATCTATCACCGCCCAGTTCAGGAAATCTTTTGAAGGATCGTGTGCGTAATCATTGGTATCGAAAATATCGACGGCGGAGATTTTGCCCCCCGTGATGACGAGACTGTCCGCAGTGCGTGTCTCTTCGAATTGGTTGGCGCCCCCGCCGATCTTCTGCTCAGCGCCACCGAAATCGATTGTCTGGCGCATAAACAGCCGCTGCAGCCGGAAATACGGATCGGACGATCCGACCTTGTAACCTTCCCCGTTCGGGAACGCCGCGACGCCCAGCGTGTCGTTGAGACCGAAGCCCTGATCCAGCTCCGGGTCCGCCCATATCTCACCGCCGGGCCACAAATGCGCGCCAAGAAACAACGTCGCCGCAATTGTTTCATCGGCCCGATTTCCGGGATCGAGACTGTCGGGTCCGCGATAGGGCGACGTGAATGCCGGATGAAACTGATCCACGAAAGTTGCCTGGCCATGAACGGCCCAGTCGTCGGCAATGCCCGGTGTGCTCCATTCGTCGGCGTGCAGCGGCGAATCGCACAAAGCGAAAATGCCGACAGCCAGAACCGCGCGCCTGATGTCGGCGCTCACGACTCCGTACTCACGGTCCATGTCGCGCTTTCGATGGTGTCGTGCCGTTCGAGATGTTGCGTGATCGCGTCGAGATCTTCGGGATTGGCCGTTGTCGGCACCAGGGTTGCGGCAAGTTCTGTCAGGTCTTCGTGATCGGACAGCGTCTCGATCTCGCGGATCGGGTAGTGATGCTTCTCGAGTTCCTCGAAGAGAAGATCGCGCGCATCCGAGACGAACTCCGGCCGGCAGGTGACGTGGACGCGATAGAGCGCCTCCGTTGCTTCGGGGGTGATGGGCTTGCGGTTGATGTAATTCGCGACCGGTCGCAGCATGGTGTTCCCCGCCAGCACAAAGACGGCGACCAGCGCGGCCTCTCCATACTGCGCACTGCCGGCGAAGGCCCCGACCGCTGCCGAGGCCCAGAGCGTCGCGGCCGTGTTGATGCCGCGCACCTGCGCACCCTCTTTCATAATGACGCCGGCGCCCAGAAATCCGATTCCGGAAACCACATAGGCAATGACGCGGGCGCCGCCGTCCGCGCCCGCGACACGCAGCCCCAGATCGACAAAGGCCGCAGCGCCGACGGCGACAAGGACATTGGTCCGCAACCCGGCGGTCCGCTGCCGCCACTGCCGCTCGAGACCGATCACCCCGCCGAGCAGGAAGGCGGTCAGGAGCGCCAATGCCGTTCTTTCGAGTGGCGACATGCTTGCGATCACGCTGGCGTACATGTCGAAGCCTCCGCGAGCGATGACCGTAAAACCGGCCTTCACCCGCAAACAAACGATAATGGCGCGCACAGATAGCAAGTCTTAACCGGCACAAGCCAGAATGTTCGAGTAGCGAGGTGGCGGCTCTGCGGATGACTTCCGGCAGGGAACTGTGATACTCCTCGGAGCACGCCGAGAAAGGAAAGCTTTACTGTTGAGCAGACCGTCCAGACCGGGCTTGCGGGGCAGGGATACCGGACCGGAACCGCTGGTCGCGGCCGTGGCTGCCAGCAGCAAGCTGTTCGGACACGCCATGCTGTTCAGCACCGCGATGGCAGTGCTGACACTGACGACCTCCTTTTACATGCTGGAGGTCTACGACCGTGTGCTCTCCAGCCGCAGCGAAGAGACGCTGCTGCTTCTCACGATCATCGCCTTTGCCGCGATTGCCGTTTATGCGGCGATCGATGCGCTGCGTACGCGGCTCTTCGTGCGCGCCAGCATGCGCATCAGCGCCCGGGTCGCGCCGATCATCCTCAGATCCATGCTGGCAAGTTCATCGCGAAGCGGCGGCCTCGAACCGCGGCAGGGACTTCGCGATCTTGAAACGATCAAATCGTTCATCGCCAGCCCCACACTCGGCCAGCTTTGCGATACGCCGTTCCTGTTTTTCTATCTCGCGGTGCTGCTGTATTTGCACTGGATCTACTTCGTCATCGTTTTGATCGGCGGCGCTTTCCTCGCACTCATCGCAATGACGGACCAGGCGCTGACGAGCCGGACCTTGAGCCGCTCCATCAGCCTGTCGATCAAGGCGCACGCCTATGCCGAGGATGGCGTCAACAACGCCGATGTTCTGGAAGGCATCGGTATGTCGTCCACTTTTGTCGAGCGCTGGTTCGCCATCTGGGTGGATTCGCTCAAGGCCTCGCTGTCGGCGTCGGATACGGATTCGCTGCTCGCCGGAATTTCGAAGGCGCTGCGTCTTCTCATCCAGATCACTTTGCTCGGTACGGGCGCGCTGCTGGTACTCGATTATCATGCCTCCGGCGGCATCATGATCGCTGCGTCGATTCTCGGTTCGCGCGCATTGGCGCCGATAGAAGCCATCGTGGCGGCGTGGAAGAACGTCGTAAATGTGCGCCTCGCCTGGAATCGCGTAAGAGATTTGCTGCGATATGCGCCCCGGCGCGAAGAAGGGATGGTGCTGCCCGCGCCCGAGGGGCGCCTCGATGTCGTCGACGCAAGCTTCAGTGTCCCCGGAGCTCCACGCCTGATTTTGAACGGTGTCCATTTTTCATTGGCTGCGGGCGAGTCGCTTGGAATCGTCGGTCCGTCGGCATCGGGAAAATCCACGCTGGTCCGCCTGCTGGTCGGTGCATGGCCGTGCCTGACCGGAAATGTACGTCTTGACGGAGCAGATATTTTCAGCTGGCCGCGCACGGAACTGTCGAGTCATATCGGATATCTGCCACAGGACGTCGAACTGTTTGCAAGTACCGTCCGTGAGAACATTGCGAGGCTTACGGATGGCGATCCTGAAAAAGTAGTTGCGGCCGCGCGGCTGGCCGGCGCGCATGAAATGATCCTCGGTCTGCCCAGGGGTTACGACACCGAAATTGGCGAGAGCGGACATAAGCTTTCCGGTGGCCAGCGGCAGCGGATCGGCATTGCCCGCGCGCTGTATGGCGATCCGCGTTTTGTGGTGCTGGACGAGCCGAATTCCAATCTCGACAATCTCGGCGAGCAGGCGCTGCAGCAGACGATTCTGGAGCTGAAGAAACGCCGCGTCACCTTTATTATCGTCTCGCACAGGCCGATGACCCTGTCGGTTGTCGACAAGATACTCGTGCTGCGCGACGGGATGGTGGAAGCCTTCGGAGCGCGGCAGGAGATTCTTCCCCGGCTCGCCAATCGCGGCGCCGCGGCAGCGGCGGGTCCGCGTTCCCTTCAGAAACAGGGTGCCCAGCCGGCGAAAGTTGTTCCGCTCACCCAGCCGACGGGTTCGCATGTCGCGGCGGGCGATCCCGAACTGAAAGGCGCCGAAACGTGAGTGGCGCGGTGGAACGGCTCGGCGAGGCACCTGTCGCCGCACGGCAGCGCTGGCACTCCCTTGCCACCATTCTGCGGGAGACGCGCGCGCCGGCGGCGGACGATGAAGTGCTGCCGTTCCTGCACACCAATCGTGTCGTATGGACCGGGGGGAGCCTCGTTGCTTTGTTCTTTGTCGGTTTCATTGGCTGGGCGGCGGTCGCGCCCTTGCAGAGTGCCATTGTTGCGCCGGGCATAGTGGTCGTGGAGACGCACCGCAAACTGATACAACATCTCGAAGGCGGCCTGGTGAAAGAGATCCTGGTGCAGGACGGTCAGATGGTGAAAGCGGGACAACCGCTCATCCGTCTCGACAGCACCCAGGCCGCTACTGTTCTGCAGCAAATTAGAGACGAGCAGGATGAATTGGCTGCCGAAGAAGCACGCCTCGTCGCGGAACGCGATGGCAGTCCTGCGATAGATTTTCCCCCGGTGCTGCTTGCGCGAAGCAACGAACAGATGGTGGCGGCATTGATCCGGTCCGAACAGGCCGCGTTCGACCGTCAGAACGCGTCGATCAAACGGCAGATCGAAATATTCAACCGGAAAAAGGCGGAAGACGCGCAGGCGATCAACGGTTTTCAAGCCCAGATCACGGCGGACGACACGCAGATCGCACTGATCGGGCGCGAGATGGATACGCTGCGAAAGACGGTCGCGAAGGACGGCGAGCCGAGCGCCAGGCTTCTCGATCTCCAGCGCACGCAAGCCGACATCGAAGGAAAGCGCGGCGATCTGGCGCAGAAAATCGCGCAGCAGAAGCTCGACGGCAGCGACGATGATTACCAGATCGTCAATGCGAAGAGCGAAGCGCTTGAAACTGTCTTGAAGGATTTGCGCGACGTGCAGGGGCGGCGTTTCGATCTCGCGGAACGCGTTCAGGCCGCTCACGACATGATACAGCGCAGCACCATCGCAGCCCCCGTGGACGGCAGGGTGATCGGCCTTCAGGTGCATGCTGAGGGTGCCGTGATCAGGCCGGGCGAACCCGTGCTCGAGATCGTTCCCGCGCATGACAAACTCGAGATCGAGGCACGCCTTCGCCCGCAGGACGTCGACGAAATCCATACCGGCACGACGGCGAAAATCGACCTCAGCGCCTATAAGGCGCGCCGGCTTCCGATGCTGACCGGTACCGTGACCTATATTTCACCCGACACGCTCGACGACCCGCATACAGGACAGCCTTATTTCCTCATCCACATCAGCGTGGATCGCTCGAGCCGGAAGGACAATCCGGGTGCCCGCTTCATTCCCGGAATGCCGGTACAGGTCGAGATCCAGACTGGAGCGCACACGGCGTTGAACTATTTCCTCGAACCGATTCGCGACGTCATGCACAACGGCATGCGGGAGCAATAGTGTAAGGGTCGCTCGCAACCGCAGGGACGGCGTGCCGTTCTTGTAAGGCCTTCAAACGAAAATCCCCGGGACAGTCGCAATGGCAACAGCCGCAAAAATCTCCCTTCTTCTGGCCGATGTGGACGGCACGCTCGTCACCGAGGACAAGGTCCTGACGCCTCGTGCCCGGCAGGCCGTGACGCGCTTGCACGACAAGGGTATCCGGTTTGCAATTACGTCCGGCAGACCGCCGCGCGGCATGTCGATGTTTGTCGACCCCCTGGCGCTTAGCGAGCCGATTGCCGGCTTCAACGGCGGCACTTACGTCGCACCCGACATGCACGTGCTGGAAACGCTCACGCTTGCGGCCGATACGGCGTCCAGGTCAATCGAGATGCTCGGATCGCTGGGGCTCGATGCGTGGCTCTATACCGGCAAATGCTGGTACCTGCGCAATAAGGATGCGCCGCATGTGACGCGTGAAAGCCAGACGGTCGCGTTTCCTCCGGAAGTAACAAAATCCTACGAGGAGTACTACGCCGATGCCGTGAAAATCGTCGGCGTCAGCGACGATCACGCACTGGTACAAAAAGCGGAGACCGAAATCGGCGGCGAACTCGACGGAAAAGCCTCGGTAGCGCGCTCGCAACCTTATTATCTGGATATCACCAATACGAACGCCAACAAGGCTGCCGTTGTCCGCTATCATGCAAGCCGGCTCGGTATCCCGACATCGGAGATTGCCACAATCGGCGATATGCCGAACGACGTGCTGATGTTTCGCGTGAGTGGCCTTTCGATCGCCATGGGCAATGCCTCGGACGAAGTGAAGGCGAAAGCATCAGTCGCCACCGACTCGTACAACGATGAAGGTTTTGCGAAGGCCGTGGAGCGATTTATTCTGGCTGACTGAAAGGCGCAATCTCATCGGGAACCAAATGGCTTCTCGCGCGTCTTAGCATTCGGGGTTTTCGCGGCCTCGATTCCGCGGGATCAATCTGGGGTGACGAATGGCGCCTGACGACGCAGCCCGCAACGGGGGCGAGCAGCATCCACAAAATCAGCAAGAAAAGAAAAAGTCGGGTTCGGATGCGGAAAAGCGCAGGGAATTCTTCCACCGTCCGGCAGTTCTCGTTACCGCGGCCATCATCTTCGCGATCATTATCGCGATCGGGGTGATCTGGTGGCTCAATGCGCGACAATACGAAAATACCGACGACGCATTCATCGACACACACATCGTGCATGTCGCCCCGCAGATCGGGGGACGTATTGCGCGCGTCCTCGTCAATGACAATCAACTGGTACGTCAGGGACAGACGCTGGTCGAAATCGATCCATCCGACGAATTGGCCAGGCTGAGCCAGGCGATGGCGCAGGAAAGCCAGGCAGAAATGCAATTGGGCCAGGCGCGGGCGCAGGTGAGCGTCAATCAGGCTTCCTACGATCAGGCACAGGCGAATGCGCGTGGCGCCGCCGCGCAGGCTGCCAATGCGGCAAGCGATCTTTCCCGCTATCACACGCTCAAGGCCACAAATCCGCTCGCCGTGGCGCAACAGCAAATAGATCAGGCGGTGGCGACCGCCCGCAATATGGCGGCTTCCGCCGACGCCGCCCGCAAGCAAATCGTCGGCGCAAAGTCACAGATCGCGGCGGCGCAGGCGGCTGTACAGGCTGCAACGGCCACCGTGAAATCCATGCAGGCGCAAGTGGCCCAGGCACGGCTCAATCTTGGCTACGCGCACGTTGCGGCCGCAGTCGATGGCCATATCGCGCAGCGAACCGTAGCGCCCGGCAACTATGTGCAAACGGGCGAGCAAATCATGGCCATCGTTCCCCTGCGCCTGTGGGTGACAGCAAATTTCAAGGAGACGCAGCTCGATCGCATGCGTCCCGGTCAACCCGTGGAAATATCAATCGACGCCTGTCCCTCGGCCACGGTGCGCGGCCATGTGAATTCCATTCAGCGCGGCGCGGGGCAGGCTTTCGGCATCCTGCCGCCCGAGAATGCGACCGGCAATTATGTGAAAGTCGTGCAGCGCGTGCCCGTCAAGATTCTCATCGATCGCGTCCCGCGCGATTGTGTCCTGGGTCCAGGCATGTCGGCCGAGCCGTCCGTCAAGGTGCGCTGAATGTCGCAACGCGGTGGTCGCGGCGGCAAGGGCGGATGGACGCCTGAGCGTTCCGTTGCCGGCAAGCGCAATCCATGGCTGGTCGTCGGCGTGATTTCCATCGCCACCTTCATGGTGGTGCTCGATTCGTCGATCGCGAATGTCGCGCTCGCCCATATCGCCGGCAGCCTTTCCGCGAGTTATGACGAAGCTACCTGGGTGGTGACGAGTTTTCTCGTCGCCAATGCGGTCATCATTCCGATCAGCGGCTGGCTGGCCGATGTGATCGGCCGCAAGCGCTTCTACATGATCTCGGTCGCGTTGTTCACGGTATCATCCTTCTTGTGCGGCCTTGCCCCCAGTCTCGGCTTTCTGGTCGTCGCGCGCGTGATGCAGGGCATTGGCGGCGGCGGTCTGACGCCGGTCGAACAATCCATGCTGGTCGATACGTTTCCACCCGAGAAACGTGGACTTGCCTTTGCAGCGTATGGCGTTGTCGTCATCGTCGGACCGATACTCGGGCCAACCCTCGGCGGATGGATTACCGACAATTTCTCGTGGAACTGGGTGTTCTTCATCAACATACCCGTCGGAATCCTTTCTCTCGCGCTGACCACATTCTTTGTCGACGAACCCGAAGCGATCCGCGAGCAGCGCGACAAGATCCTGCAGGGCGGCTTGCGGGTGGACTATCCGGGGTTCGCGTTCGAGGCTCTGTTCCTCGGTTGTCTCGAAGTAACTCTCGACCGCGGCCAGCGCGACGACTGGTTTTCGAGTCCGACGATCGTCATTTGCGCCGTCGTCGCAGTGCTGGCGCTGCTGGCGCTTATCCCGTGGGAACTCACGCGCGACAATCCCATCATACGCATCAACATGCTCGGCCGGCGTAATTTCGCTATCTCAAGCATGCTTATGCTGGTCATGGGCATGGTCATTTTTTCCAGCACCCAGTTCATACCGCAGCTCTTGCAGGAGGTGATGGGCTATACCGCAACGGATGCCGGGCTTGCGCTGACCCTCGGTGGCGTTGCTACCTTCCTCGTCATGCCGCTGAGCGGCATCCTTTCCAATCGCATGGATCTGCGCATCCTCATCGGAGGTGCGTTCCTGCTGCAGGGCTTTGCGCTCTGGCACATGAGCCACCTCAACGCGCAAATGTCGTTTTGGGACGCTGCGGTTGCGCGGCTCTACCAGTCGATCGGACTGCCGTTCCTCTTCGTGCCCATTACCAATATCGCCTATGTCGGGCTGAAGCCCGAGGAGAGCAACCAGGCATCGGCATTGCTCAATATGTCGCGCAATCTCGGCGGCACGATCGGCATTGCCGCCGTGCAGACGATGCTTCAGCGCCGCGAACAGATGCATCAGGCCCGGTATGCGGAGACGTTGAATCCGCTCAATCCCAACTACCAGCAAGGAATACACCACATAACCAATGCACTGATGGCGCAGGGCTACTCGCACCTCCAGGCCACGCGCGCAGCCGTCGCGGTGCTTTATCGCCAGTTGCTGCAGCAGTCTGCGATGCTCTCCTATGTCGAGACATTCCATCTCCTGATGATCGTGGTGCTGTGCGCGGTGCCGCTGGTGCTGCTGCTGCACAAGCAATCGGCCGGCGCGGAGGGAGCGGCGCCGTGAGGATTGGTGTCGCCCTTTGTCTGCTTTCCATCGCGGCGATTCTTGCCGGATGCAATGTGGGACCTGATTACAAGCAACCCGATCTGACGGTGCCCGCGAACTATTCGGAACCGCATGCTGCCCTTCCGCCGTCGGCGCAAACCGATCTGTCGAAATGGTGGACGATATTTCAGGACACGGAGCTCAACTCTCTTGTCGCGCGCGCGCTGGCCGCCAATCTCGATCTGGAGTCTGCGGCGTCGCGCGTGCGCCAGGCACGCGAGCAGGAAATCATCGCTGGTGCTCCCGAATGGCCCAGCCTCGATGTCTCCGGGCTGGGAGTAAACCTGCATAATAATTCCAATCCGCTTGGCCAGCTCGCAGGAGGAAATGGTTCTGGCGGAGGCAGTGGCGGATCGTCGGGAGGATCGGCCGCAAATTCCGCTACCAATATCAAATTATATTCGTTGGGTCTCGATGCGAGCTGGCAGGTCGATCTTTTCGGCGGCACGCGCCGGGCGATGGAAGCGGCCCATGCGAATACCGAGGCGGCGCTTTGGGATCTGCATGATGGGCAGGTCACGCTGACGGCGGAGATCGCCGATGATTATGTGAATCTGCGCGGAGCCCAGGCCCGCATCGCGATGCTCCAGTCGGAACTCAGGGACGAAACGCAACTCTTCGGTATCGTGCGCGATCGCGCCAGGGTCGGGTTCGTCACGCAACTCGACGTCAATCAGCAGCAGGCGCTGGTCGAAAATGCGCGCGCCCAGATACCGCAGCTTCAGGCGCAGGCCGACGCGATGATACATGCCATTGGCGTGCTGCTCGCGCAGCCACCCGAAGCCATGGGACAGGAACTGCAAACGGCACAAGCGATACCAGTCGCGCCGCCGCAGCTTCCGGCAACCTTGCCGTCGGACCTGTTGCGCCGCCGTCCCGACATCCGCGAGGCGGAGCGAAAGCTTGCTGCGGCAACTGCGAGCGAGGGCGTAGCGATTGCCGATCTCTATCCGAAGCTCGATCTGATTGGCGGCGCGACATTCGCCAGTGGCGGGCTGAGTACGCTGCTTACCTCACGCAGCTTCGGCACGCTCGGTGCCGCTTCCATTACCTGGCCGATCCTCGAAGGCGGAAAAATTCACGCGAATATCCGGGCGAGCAAGGAGGCGGAACTGCAGTCCTATCTGGCATGGCAGAAATCCGTGCTCGGCGCGCTTCGCGATGTCGAGGATGCGCTCGCGCGTTATGCAAATGAAAAACAGCACGAGCGCGCGCTCGCCAATTCGGAACGGGCCGCGGCTTCGTCGGAAATCATTGCCCGTCAGCAATATGTCGCGGGGCTTGTCACTTTCGTCAACGTGCTCAGCGCCGAGACGACGCTGTTGTCAGCGCGCGACCAGCTGATCCAGAGCCGCGCCGCCCTCGCGGAGGATATTGGTACTATTTACAAGGCCCTGGGCGGCGGCTGGGATGAAACTTCCGTGAATTGGCAGACGCGGCCGGCGAACGCTGAGAACAAATAACCGGTATTCGGGCCGGCATCAGTTAAACGCGCGCGATGCCGATTTGTGCGCTTCATGAACGAGCACATCGTCCCGCCACACCCGGATCAGTTTCATTCGCACGAATGTGCTCTCAAACAATGCACGTGCGAGCAGCACCGCGTGTTCGTCTCCGAAGCATTGCGCAATGAACAGGCAATTGCGGGCTTCGCCATCGTCGAAAAGGTCGAACCGGTAAGTCAGACTGGGGCTCATGAAAAATGCCTCTTGCGCCGCACAAGCCCTGCACCCGCGAACGGCCCATATTCTTCACCGCCTTGCTGCCTGTCGAGCAAAAATTCTTCGCAACCTGTCGCGCTGTAATGGAAAACGCGCCATACCAACGATCGCCGCGTTCCGTGTCCCTTCAATCAGGCAGTCGGACGCGCCAATGCCTGCACGGCCTCGTTGACGCTGCGGAATATGTGCGAGACGCCGACCGCTTCCGTGATGCCGAAGCGATGGAAGGATTTCTGTGCGCGAATCGATTCGAGGCGCGCAACGGCAAATGCCGCATTTCTTTCCCGGCAGAGCCCTATGGCCGCGCAAACCGCATGTGCGGCCGTGTAGTCGATCTCGACGATGCTGCTGGCTTCCAGAACCACCAGCCGGACATCCTGTGGGGCATGTACCAGTGCCTGCTCAAAGCCGTGACGAAAGGTGCCGGCGTTAAGGAAGGACAGGGGGGCCTGAAATCCCAGGACGAGTACGCCGGGAGTTTCTTCCAAAGCAATGCCCGTAAGGGGCGGCCACCAGATGGACGTGCCGGTTATGCGCTTCAAGGTAATTACCTGCGCCCGCGTCGTCATCCACGTGCCGTGCAGCAGCGAGAAAAGAATGCCGACGCCGACGCCGACCTCGATCGGAAACACGACGATGGCGAGCGCAGTGGCGGTCATCAACAGAAACTCGGGCCGGCTCTGCCGCCACACCATTCCCGCCTGATCGAACTTTACGATCCGCAGCGCGATGAAAAACAGGATGCCGGCAAGTGCCGCAGCGGGCACATGCCGCAACAGGCCGGAACCGAATATGGCCAGCGCCGCGACTGCAACGCCCGCCGCAACGCCCGCGGCCTTCGATTGTCCGCCCGCTTCGGAAACAACAGCTGTGCGTGGCGGGCTCGCATTCACCGGGAATGCGCCACAAAGGCCCGACAGGATATTGGCGGCGCCGACGCCCAGGAAATCGCGGTTGACGTCTGCCGGCTGATCGGGACCGGCGGTAAACGAGCCGCTCACGGCAGCGGACTGCACCATCACCACAAGCGCCAGCAGCAGCGCGAGCGGCGCAAGCCGCACGATCGCGCTGACGTCCGGCCACTGCAGCGGCAGATGCGGATGGGGCGGCGAAATGGCGCCAAGAAGCTGCACGCCGTGGCGGTCGAGTGCGAAGACCATCGTGATGCAGGTCACTCCGATTACACCGGCCAACGCGCCCGGCCAACGCCTGTCGAGCCGCTCCGCGACTGCGGTAATTAGGAATACGCCTGCACCCAGCGCCACATCGCAGATATTTGCTTTGGCGAAATCGGTATGGGCCAGCGCGGCCAGCGATCCTTCATGCGACGGTACCAGGCCGCAAAGCACCGGAAGCTGGGACGCCACGATGTGCACAGCAATGCCGGCGAGAAATCCTGTCGTGACCGGAGCCGAAAGCAGATTGGAGATCCAGCCCATCCGGCAGAAACCGGAAGCGCCGACGAGCAATCCGACCATTATCGCGAGAACTGCCGCAAGCGTTGTGTAAGCGGGAGAGCCCTGCGTTGCGACGAGAGCGAGGCCTGCTGCAAAAATCGGCGCTATCGTCGAATCCGCGCCGACCGACAGTATCCGGTTCGCACCGATCAGCAGGAAACCGATCGTCGCCGCGATGAAGGCGAGGAAGCCCGCCTCGGGCGGGAAATGGGCAAGCCGCGCTGTCGCCATCTGTTCGGGTATGGTAATGGCCGCGAGTGTCAGGCCGGCGACTACATCGCGCGCCAGCACGCTTCTGGTAGTTTCGCTGCGGCCAGGTAAGATATTCATATTGATGCTATTTCTTACCAGCATCCACGTGATTCGGAATCAGGAGTCTAACTCATGACGCCCGTGCGCGAACCCGTTCTTCATCCCGTCCCGATCGCAGAGCTCAGGCCCACGCAAATTACCATCGGCCTGCGTGAGATCGCCGAGCGCAGGAAACACTGGCGGGCGCGAAAGGGGAAAAAGGATACCGGCTACTTCGGCACGCACATGATTCCGGTTGTTGTGGGCCCGAAGGAGCGTCATTACATCATCGATCATCATCATCTGGCGCTGGCGTTGATGGAGGAGGGGCTCAAGGAGCTCTTCGTCCTGCCTGTCGCTCATCTGGATAAGCTTGCCACGGAGTCGTTCTGGACCTTTCTCGACAATCGCGGCTGGATGCATCCCTTCGACGCCAGGGGCCGCCGCCGCCCCTATGACGAAATTCCCCGCTCGCTGCGCGACATGGTTGACGATCCCTTCCGGTCCCTCGCCGGAGCCCTTCGCCGCGCCGGAGGCTATGCCAAGGACACCACCCCCTTCAGCGAATTCCTATGGGCGGATTTTCTCCGCCGGCGGATCAAGACCCGGCAGGTCGACGGGGATTTCGAAGCTGCGCTGCGGGCGGCGGTCAAACTCGCCAAGAGCCGCGAAGCCGCCTACCTCCCCGGCTGGTGCGGGCTCACTGACGGGCCGTAGTGCCGGACCTGATGGATTTTCCCTTTCCGGGGGCGCAACATTGCTGCGCTGGGAACCGCCATGAGCAGTTGGACACGATTCCTCGAGAAGCAGTCACCGCCCTATGTGGCGGCGGCGTCCATTGTGCTTGCCCTCTGCATCGGCGAATTCGACTACGCCACCGGCACGCATATTTCGCTCTCGGCCTTTTACCTGTTACCGGTTTCGCTTGCTGCATGGTTTGTAGGCGTGCGTTTCGCCATTTTCACCGCCGCGCTGTGCGTGGGCGTCTGGGTTGCCGGAAACGTTGTTGCGGACGATGCGAGCTTCGCAGATCCCTTTCTGGTCACCTGGAATGGCGCGGTACAATTCGTATCCTTCGTCGTGGTGGTGTTCGTGCTGGTGAAGCTCCGAGACCTCAATCGCGATCTCGAATCCAGGGTGCGCGATCGTGCGGCGGCGCTGACCCGCGAGATTGCCGAGCGGGAGCGGCTGCAGCATCTGCTGCTCGAGGCCAGCGAACAGGAACAGCGGCGGATCGGCCAGGATCTGCATGACGGGCTGGGCCAGCATCTCGCCGGCACCGCCATGGCCGGCCAGGTGTTGCGGGAGAAGCTTGAACGGCGCCAGATGGAAGAAGCCTTCGATGCCAAGAAGGTCGTGGAGCTGATCGAGGAGGGCGTCACGCTGACCCGCAGGTCGGTGAAAGGCCTGCATCCGGTCGATCTGACGGCGGAAGGGCTGATGCTGGCGCTGGAGGAATTCGCCGCCACGACCACCAGGCTTTTCGACGTCAATTGCCGCTTCGTCTGTGAATCGCCGGTGCTCGTTCACTCCGCTGCAACGGCCGAGCATCTGTATCGCATTGCGCAGGAAGCAACCCGCAACGCGGTCCAGCATGGAGGCGCGCAAAATATCACCATCGAGCTCAACACGCTCGAAGAGGGGCATGAGCTGCGCGTGGAGGATGACGGCGCCGGCGTCCCCGCTGTTCCGCCGGAAGCCAACGGCATGGGGCTGCGCATCATGGCGCACCGCGCCCGGCTGATCGGCGCTACTTTCAGTATCACACCAAGGCCCGGCGGGGGCACCGGCGTAAGTTGTCAGCTGCCTGTTGCAATGGAGGATAGGCTCGCATCATGAACAAGCGCGTCTCGAAAGTATTTCTGGTCGACGATCACCCGCTGGTGCGCGAGTGGCTCACGACGCTGCTAAATCAGCTGACCGATCTGCAGGTCTGCGGCGAGGCGTCGGGTGCCGAAAAAGCGCTCGAAGGCATTCGGGCAAGTGCGCCCGACATCGCCATCATCGATCTGGCGCTTCCCGAGGGTTCGGGCCTTGCGCTTATCAAAAGCATCAAGGCGGAATTCCCCACCATTGCCGTGGTTGTTCTCTCCATGCATGACGAGCGCTTCTATGCCGAACGCGCCTTCCGCTCCGGCGCGCGCGGCTACGTCATGAAAGGCGAATCCACCAGCAGCATCGCCGCGGCCATCCGCGATGTGTTGGCCGGGAAGCTCTATTTGAGCCCCCGGATGCACAGCGTTTTTGCCGAACGCTTTGCGGACGGCGATCTCGCGAGCCTTCATGCGCCGGTCAAAAAGCTCAGCGACCGGGAGCTGGAAGTTTTCCGGCTCCTCGGCCAGGGCTATGAAACGCGGCGGGTGGCGCAGTCGCTGAACGTCAGCATCAAGACCGTGCAGGCCTATTGCGCGCGCATCAAGGAGAAGCTCCAGCTCGCCAACGCGTCCGAGTTGCTGCGCGAAGCAATCCGGTGGAACGACGCCCAATCGGCAGGCTAGGCAAAATTCGTCGTCTGCCGGGCCCTGCAAGTCCATCGCTGCTTTTCCAAGCGAGACGAAGCGCTGGCCGTCGTGAATTCGCTGCTACTGGGATCGCGAAAACGGCGCTGCTTCATTCGCATCGGCAAGCACCTGTTGCTGCAATTCCGTCCGGGGGTTAAGAAGCGCCGAACACTTGGCGCGCGTCTCTGGAAACCAAAATGTTAGACTACGTCAACGCGAGGGTTGATGAAGGCAATCAGCGAAGAGAAATGGGATTACCTCAAATCTATACGCGCGAATGAGGTTGACCATCAAAATACGCCCCAAATCTATAAGGATTTCGTCGCGTTTTTGGACCAGCGTCCTGATATGGCTGCTCATTACGTGCGTTACTGTCAAACGTTTCTCGCTATGGCGCCATATCTCAGTCGGGCGAGTGAGTTGCGTGTTCTTGAGACGGGTGGATTTTGTGATATCACCCGATTTCTCAAGACAAGGAATTTTCAATGCCGGGGAACAAAGAGTGATTTGCGCTATTTGATAGATGCCGAAGACGCGTCCGTCGACATTTTACTTTCTCTGGAAGTCATCGAACATTTGAAAGATCAAACTGAAACCAAATTTGAGGATGTTGTCCTGTTTCGCGGCAGTGGAATTAGCTGCTACGCAAGTGAAATCAAACGAGTTCTGGCACCCGATGGGCTGCTTATTCTGACAACGCCGAATCCATGTTCGGCAAGAGCTTTGGAGTTTTTGATTGAACACAAAGCGCCGATGATCTTCCGCCCTCATGAACGCGAATACACCGGAGACGAATTGGTACAAATATTTTGTGAGTTGGAGCTGGTGGAAAGGAGAACGCATAATTCTTTTTTTCATCTGAGTCGAACAATTCAGGACAAATGGCGCAAGATATTTCAAGTTAACGGCTGGGACTTCTCCGCGCGCGGTGACGATCACTTCATCGTTTTCCGGAAGCGTTGACAGAAAGGCGTTCCGGAGGATTGACGGGGTCCTCCAGGCAGACCATGGCCGATCAAAACGTCTTTTATCGCGCTTGGCTGCCGACTGACGGCGGCACTATTGCGAGCGGCTCGAGGAGAATCTCCGGCTCGCCAACGCTTCCGAACGGCTCCGCGAAGCAACCTTGGAACGACACCTAATCGGCGGGCCTGGGCCGGCACTCAAGAGCATCTGCGTCACAAGGGGGCATAGCTACGGTTTCCATAAGGAGACCAGAGTTCCGCCGGCAACGATCAGCGAACCGCCGACAAGCACCGGTAATGTGGGCAAGGTGCGAAAGAAAACGAAGTTTGTGATCTGCCAGATGACGAACAGGGTGGCGATATAAAGTCCCACAACTTCCCGGAATTCCAAGGGCGCGAGATTCAAGAAGGTTCCATATCCGAGCAGCAGACCTGCGCCCATGACAAACAGGCCGATCCGCATGGCCGAAAGCCCGGGATGATCGTAAAGCGCCTGGCGAACGAAAGCGTCGCCGCAGGTTTCCAGCACGGTGGCTGCAACGAGAAACGCAATAGTCTGCAAAATGCCGAATGAGCGCATCGGGAGGGCTTCTTAAGCTGCGTTCCTCACGCATACAGGGTCCCGGCTTTTCAAGCCAATAGCCGACGCGGGCCGGCTTCCATTGCCGGGAAGCAGTCATCATCCGACCTGCCGGCAGCTTATGGCTTTTATATTATTCAGCGGTCCCCTCCGTCTCGAATTTATACATAAACTCCAGCACATCGACGGGAGAAACCCGTTCGAGTATCCCCCGTGCCCGTCAGGAGCCCGTCACGCTTCCAGCCAGGCGAGTTCGCAGAACGGGATCACGGCTCCGACAATCGACCCGAATCCGGCCTCTGCAGACGAAATACGACAGAAGATGTCATGGCGGAAATCGGCCTGGTGCTTGTGATCATTCTCGGTGCGATCGCCGCCATGAATACCGTTCTTTTGTCACTTCACGTTGTGCCCTGACCAAAGATCAGAGCCCAACAAGACGGATCACACATACTGTCGGCCGCCAGGCCCGTGCTCAAAACAACACGCCCGCTTCAACCAGGGCGCGGAACTGGGTCCTGGCATTGAAGTCGGAACCGAGCGCTGCCCCCTCCGTAGCATTGCTCAATGCGATAAGGGATGCCTCCGGGCGTACAAAGAAAATCCCCGATTGCCAGGTCGGCGTAATCGTGAACGACCAGGCTTTGCTGCCGGGACCATAAAGCAGATTCGGCGCGGCTGCGGCGGCCGATCCAGTCGCTTCGATATACTCTATCCGCCCAGACAGATTCCATGCCACTGAAAGATTGTATGTTGCGAGAACTGCGGCGCCGTAGGTCCGACCGGATTGTGCAGGCCCCGGCGGGGCAACCGGTGGCACATTGGTATATTGCAAATAAGGCGTAACCGTCCACGGGCTTTCGCTGTAAGTATAGACGAGGTTCAGGATTTCGCTGTTGTTCTGGTATAAGGGCGTCGCAAAGCTCAATTTCGTCGTGTTATCGAGATTTCCGCTGCCGACCAATGAAATGCTGTTCGACGAATCGATCGTCCAGGTCGCAAGCCCCGAAAGCCAGCTGAAGTCGTTGGAATAGAATCCATCATTCCAGGAAAGCGACAGCGAAATCGGTCCCGATGCATAATTGGCCTGAACGCCCCGGCTGATCGCCGGTTCCTGATTCCAGAGCAGGCCGCGTTCGATGTTCATGTTCTGGAAGGTGAACGTGGATTCGGCACCAATCAAGGCAGGCAGTTTGCCGGCGAGGATCGAAAACGAGCTTGTGGGAGCAAATTTGGCATAAGCGACGGGAACCGGAGAATAGAGATCGCCCGTCTCCTTTCCGGTCGCAAACAAGGGCGTTCCGAGTGACGGAAGATTGTAGGCACCCGCCTGAACATAAAATTGAAGCAGGCCGCCGGTCTTCTGGATAAATATCTCGCCATTGCTCGCGTCCCAGCGCCAATGACGGTCGCCCGCTGCGCTTTCCGGATCGCTCGTCAGCGCGCCGAAGCCACTGGCTATGCCTCCGACGTAGATCCTGCCAAGCGGCCCGGCGTCGAAACCCATCGGATTGGGGTTCGCGGTCAGCGGCCCCGACAGCGAAGGCGTGGACAAAGTATCGGCGCTTGCCGGTCCTGCAGCAAGCAGCAAAGCCGAAATTGCCATTCGCGCCACCGCGCTACAGGCTCTGTCGTTGCGCCCATGATTGCAGCGGAGGCATGCAAAGCACGGGAGCGCATATCCGCTTCCATACATCGTCCAATTACCTTTGAAGGCGGCGCATTTGTCCGCAATTTTGTAACTAATTTTCGTGCAACAACATCAGCGGCAAATATTTTGTGATCAATATAAATGGCAAATAAATTGTAGCTGCCGAGATAGACCATCCTATACGTTTGCAGGAACGGCAGGAGCTACCAGCAAACACCGCGCGTCGCAAAACTGCCGGGTGGCTAAGGCCCATAATCCGAATCCAGCCGCGCAGGGAAGCCCGTCTATATGGGTTCTATATAAATTCGCTGCTGCGCCCAATCTCGAAAATATATGGTCTTTCGGCGATCTTTGTTGCGGGATGAGCTGCGCCGTCCTGCCGTGATGGAGAGTGCCAAATGCTCGACGCGACAATGCTGTTATTCGGTATGGGAATGTTCGTTTGTTTTATTGCGTACACCATTCTCTGCGAAAAGATATGAGGCCGATCATGCTGTTCGATTACATCCTGGGCGGCATTTTCGCGCTCGGTATCCTGGCCTATCTCGTCGTCGCGCTCGCGCGGCCGGAAAAATTCTGAGGCATCATCATGACCGCCAACGGCGTCGGCCAGATACTGGTCTTCCTCGCAATCATTGCCGCGCTGGCCGCACCCCTGGGTACTTACATGGCGCGCGTGTTTTCCGGCGAACGCACGCTATTGTCGCCGATATTGGCGCCTCTGGAGAAACTCCTTTACCGGCTGTCGGGCATCGACGAAAAGCGCGAGCAGAACTGGGCGACTTATACGGTCGCCATGCTGCTGTTCAATCTGTTCTGCTTCGTATCGCTTTACGCGCTTCTGCGCCTCCAGGGCTTTCTGCCGTTCAATCCGCAAGGCATGGGCGCGGTCGCGAGCGATCTTTCGCTCAACACCGCGATCAGTTTCACCACCAATACGAACTGGCAGAACTACGGCGGCGAGTCGACGCTTGGCTATTTCGTCCAGATGGCGGGGCTCACGGTTCATAATTTCGTTTCGGCGGCGACAGGCATCGCGATATGCATCGCACTTATTCGCGGCTTCGCGCGCCGCTCGGGAACGACGGTCGGCAATTTCTGGGTCGATCTGACCCGCTGTAATCTCTATGTGTTGCTACCAGTTTCCATTGTCGCCGCACTTGTATTTGTCTGGCAGGGCATGCCGCAAAATCTCGGCGGCTGTGTGGTGGCGCACACGCTCGAAGGCGCGAAGCAGGTCATTGCGCAGGGGCCGGTGGCCTCGCAGATCGTCATCAAATCTTTCGGCACAAATGGCGGCGGCTTCTTCAATGCCAATGCCGCGCATCCCTATGAGAATCCGACCGCACTCACCAACCTTCTCACCGTCATCCTCGAATTCGCGATCGGTGCCGGGTTGACAACGACCTTTGGGCGCATGGTCGGCAACAAGAGACAGGGCTGGACGCTTTTCGGCGCCATGGCGGTCCTGTTCCTTGCCGGTGTGTTTGTTACCTATCCGGCCGAGAGCGCCGGGAACCCCGCGTTCGCGAAGTACGGCATCGATCAGCAGGCAAGCGATCTGCAGGCCGGCGGCAATATGGAAGGCAAGGAAGTCCGCTTCGGCATTGCGGATTCAGCTCTCTTCGCAACGACGACGACCGACACTTCGTCGGGTGCGGTGAACTCCGCACATGACAGCTACACTCCGCTCGGCGGTCTTGCGCCGATCGTCAACATGCAGCTCGGCGAGATCATCTTCGGCGGCGTGGGCTGCGGCCTCTACGGCATGCTGCTCTTCGCGATTCTTGCCGTGTTCATCGCCGGTCTGATGGTGGGGCGGACACCGGAATATCTCGGCAAGAAGATCGAATCGCGCGAAGTGAAGATGGCGATGCTGGCGATTCTCTCAGTGCCGCTGGCTGCCCTCGGCTTCACTGCAATTGCCTGTGTGATACCGGCGGGCCTCGCCGGCATATCGAATAACGGCCCGCACGGCTTCAGCGAGATCCTTTACGGCTTCACCTCGCAGACCGCCAATAACGGCAGCGCGTTCGGCGGCCTCTCCGGAAACACCTTATTCTACAATCTGACCGGCGCCGCCGCGATGATGATCGGGCGTTTCGCCATCGCCATTCCCGTGCTTGCCATTGCCGGATCGCTCGTCGGCAAGAAGCTCGTGCCGGCCTCTGCCGGCACGTTTCCCACGGATAATGGTCTCTTTGTCGGGTTGTTGCTCGGCGTGATCGTCATCACCGGCGGCCTGATCTATTTCCCGGCCGACATTCTCGGCCCCTTCATCGAGCACCTGCAGATGCAGGCCGGCAAGCTCTACTGACACGGATCAGCAGCGATGATGAATTACAAGAGTTCCTTGTCATCTGAATTTGAACCAGAGATGTCATCCCCGGCGAGCCGCGTAGCGGCGAGGGAAGGGGACCTAGGTGCTTGCGAACTCACAAATATCTGCCTTGATCGCACCACCTGGGTCCCCTTCCCGCGCGCGGCGTTGCCGCGCTCGCCGGGGATGACAAGCTCTGTGTGTTTCAACGAGATCGAAATCCGCCATGGGGGATCGCGGCCATGAACGATCTCCCTTCGCGCACGGCTTTCGACGAGCAGTCGATACCGCGCAAGCGCGGCGTTGCCGGCATCTCCGGTGATATACTCGTCACGGCCATTGGCGACGCGTTCGGGAAGCTCGATCCGCGCACGCTGATCCGCAATCCGGTGATGTTTGTTGTCGAGCTGGTTTCGGTGCTGACCACGATCCTCGTCGTCAAAAGCGCAATCACCGGGAGTGCCGGTCTCGGCTTCGCGGCACAGATTACATTCTGGCTGTGGTTCACGGTGATCTTCGCCAATTTCGCCGAGGCGGTCGCGGAGGGTCGCGGCAAGGCACACGCTGAAAATCTTCGCCGCACGCGCACGCAGACAATGGCCAAGCGTCTCGCGAGCCTGACGGCGCAGAACTACCAGGCGGTCCCCGCGCCCGATCTCAAACAGGACGACATCGTGCTGGTCGAAGCGGGTGATTTCATTCCGAGCGACGGCGATGTGATCGAAGGGCTGGCTTCCGTCGATGAGTCGGCTATCACCGGCGAAAGCGCGCCGGTGATCCGCGAATCCGGCGGCGACCGCTCGGCTGTTACCGGCGGCACGCGCGTATTGTCCGACTGGATCAAGGTTCGCATCACCGCCGCGCAGGGATCTACTTTTCTCGACCGCATGATTGCGCTGGTCGAGGGCGCCGAGCGGCAGAAGACGCCCAACGAGATCGCGTTGAACATCCTCCTCGCGGGCATGACGATCATCTTCGTTTTCGCCACGGTCACGATTCCGAGCTTCGCCACTTATGCGGGCGGTTCGGTGCCCGTGGTGGTCCTCGTCGCGCTGTTTGTGACCCTTATCCCGACGACGATCGGTGCGCTCCTGTCGGCCATCGGCATCGCCGGAATGGATCGGCTGGTGAAATTCAATGTGCTTGCGATGTCGGGTCGCGCCGTCGAAGCAGCCGGCGATGTCAATACGCTGCTGCTCGATAAGACGGGCACCATAACACTCGGCAATCGCCAGGCTTCCGAATTTATTCCGCTGCCCGGTATTTCCGCCGAGGAACTCGCCGATGCGGCACAGATTTCATCGTTCGCCGATGAAACGCCGGAAGGCCGTTCCATCGTCGTACTCGCCAAGGACAAATATGGTCTGCGAGCACGCGAGATGGCCTCGCTGAACGCGCGCTTTGTGCCATTCACCGCGCAGACGCGTATGAGCGGCGTCGACATAGAAGGCTCGTCAATCCGCAAGGGCGCAGTCGACTCGATCCTGACTTATGTGCGTCAGCTTGGCGGGCTTGGAGATACGCGCACCCAAAGCGAACTTGAGGAAATTACCGAGCGCATCTCGCGCGCCGGCGGCACGCCGCTTGCCGTGGCGAAAGATGGAAGGCTGCTCGGCGTCATCCATTTGAAGGATATCGTGAAAGGCGGCATCCGCGAGCGCTTTGCCGAATTGCGCCGCATGGGTATCCGAACGGTGATGATCACCGGCGACAATCCGTTGACGGCCGCAGCCATCGCCGCGGAATCCGGTGTCGACGATTTCCTCGCCCAGGCGACGCCCGAGGACAAACTCAAACTCATTCGCGTGGAGCAGGGCAAGGGCAAGCTCGTCGCCATGTGCGGCGACGGCACCAATGACGCGCCGGCGCTGGCACAGGCTGATGTGGGCGTGGCCATGCAGACCGGAACACAGGCTGCGCGCGAGGCCGGTAATATGGTGGATCTCGATTCCGATCCCACCAAACTCATAGAGATCGTACTGATAGGACAGCAGCTGCTGATCACGCGCGGCGCGTTGACCACTTTTTCCATCGCCAACGATGTAGCCAAATATTTCGCGATCATCCCGGCGATGTTCGCGGCGTTTTATCCGGCGCTGAATGTGGTGAATGTGATGCGCCTGCATTCGCCGCAAAGCGCCATTCTTTCCGCGGTGATCTTCAATGCGCTCATCATCGTCGCGCTGATCCCGCTGGCGTTGAAAGGCGTGAAATACCGGCCGCAAAGCGCGGGCAACCTTCTCGCCCGCAATCTCGTCATCTACGGCGCAGGCGGCATTGTTGTGCCCTTTATCGGCATCAAGGCGATCGATGTGCTGATCACGATGCTTGGCTTCGTCTGAGGAACAGGACCATGTGGAGAGAAATCCGCCCCGCAATCATGATGGTGATCCTCTTCACCATTCTTCTTGGCCTTGTATATCCGCTCGGCATGACGGGCCTGGCGCAACTGCTGTTCCGCTCGCAGGCCAATGGCAGCCTGATCACGAGAAACGGGCAGGTGATCGGCTCGGAACTGATCGGCCAGAACTTTACCTCGGCCAGGTATTTTCACGGCAGGCCTTCGGCGACGACCGACACCGACGCGCATGGGAAGACCATCAGTTCGCCCTATAACGCCGCGGCCTCGACGCCTTCCAACCTCGGGCCCACGAACAAAGCCCTGATCGAGCGCGTCAAGGGTGACGCAGAAACGCTGAAGGCCGGGAATGGCGGGCCGGTTCCGGTCGATCTGGTGACCTCCTCGGCCAGCGGGCTCGACCCCGATATCACGCCGGCCGGCGCTTATTTCCAGGTATCACGGGTGGCGAGGGCCCGCGGCGTGCCGGAGGAGCGCGTGCGCACACTGGTCACGCAGCACATCGAGGAACGCTGGCTCGGCCTTTTCGGCGAGCCGCATGTGAATGTGCTCAAGCTCAATCTGGCGCTGGACGGGCTGCTGGCCGCGTCGCGATAGGGTACTGTACTCTAACCCGTTATGGCCGGGACAAGGCCCGCCATGACGAAGAAGTAATAACAACTACGTTCTTTCGTGACCGACAGAGCTGACACCCGCGATACGCGCCCGTCTCCCGATGCGCTCCTCCAGCAGGCGGCGCTGGAGGGATGCGGCCGTCTGAAGATATTTCTCGGAGCGGCGCCGGGCGTCGGCAAGACCTATGAAATGCTGAGCCAGGCGCGGCAGCGCAAGCTCGAAGGCGTCGATGTCGTCATCGGCGTGGTGGAAACCCATGGCCGGGTCGAAACGGAATTGCTTACCAAAAGCCTCGAAAGAATCCCCAAAAAGCGCGTTCCCTACAAGGGCCTCGTGCTGGCGGAGATGGACATCGACGCCATTCTCCAGCGCAAGCCCAGGCTCGTGCTGGTGGACGAGCTTGCGCATACCAATGTTGAAGGCAGCCGCCATCCCAAGCGCTACATGGATGTCGAAGAACTGCTCGCGGCCGGCATCGATGTTTATTCCACGCTGAATGTGCAGCATGTGGAGAGCCTGAACGATGTGGTGGCGAAGATCACGCGGGTGCGTGTCGGCGAAACCGTACCCGATTCCATTCTCGACCGTGCCGACGACGTGGAACTGGTCGATCTCACGCCGGAGGATCTTCTGCAGCGGCTGAAGGAAGGGAAAGTCTATTTTCCCGAAGCCGCCGAACGCGCCGCGCAGAACTACTTCGTTCCGGGAAATCTCACGGCTCTCCGCGAACTCGCATTGCGGCGCACGGCGCAGTGCGTCGACGACCAGATGGTCAGCTATATGCGCGCCCACGCCATCCAGGGTCCGTGGGAGGCGAGCGAGCGCGTTCTCGTCTGCATCACCGAGCGGCCAGGCGCGGTCGCGCTGGTGCGTTATGCGCGCAGGCTCGCCGACCGGATGCGTGCGTCATGGGCCGCCATTCATGTCGAAACATCGGGCATCCGGCGAACGAGCGAGTCCGCGCGCGACCGCGTCGCGGAGACGTTGCGCGTTGCCGAAAGGCTGGGCGCGCAGGCGGTCAGCGTGCCGGCGGCGAGCGTGGCCGACGGCGTGATCGATTACGCCCACACCAACAATTTCACCCATATCGTGACGTCCACCGCGCAGCGCAGCCTGTTGCAGGAAATCCTGCGCGGTTCGGCGGCGCACGAGATCATCCGCCGCGCCGGCGACATCAGCGTCCATGTCGTGCCGGAGCAATTGACGCGCGCCCTGCGCGGTCCGGCGCCGGCGAAACCCGCACCGCCGCCCTCTACCGGCGAACCGTCGCCCTGGGATACGAAAGCCTATGCCGGCAGCATTGCGATGGTGGCCGCGGCGCTTGTCATTGCGCTCGGCCTGCAGCGCTTCGGCATCACCAATGTGGCGCTGGTTTTCCTCACCGCCGTGCTGTCCAGCGCGATCACCTACGGATTGTGGCCGTCGCTCTTCGCCTGCCTCGCGGCGGTTCTTGCGTATAATTTCTTCTTTCTTCCGCCCTACTACACCTTCACCATCGCCGAACCCGAAAACGTCGTCGCGCTGTTCTTCTTCATGGTCGTGGCGCTGGTCGCGAGCTATCTGTCGGCGCGCGTGCGGGCACAGGCCATCACGGCGCGCGAGCGGGCGGCGACGACGGAAAATCTCTATATGTTCAGCCGCAAGCTCGCCGGCGTCTATACGCTCGACGATCTGCTGTGGGCCACATGCTTCCAGTTCGCCCAGATGCTGAAGGTGCGCGTCGTCGTTCTGCTTCCGGAAGGCAAATCCATCGCGGTACGTGCGGGTTATCCGCCGGAAGACATGCTCGACGAAGCCGATCTCGCCGCCGCCAAATGGGTCTGGCAGCATGCTTCGCCCGCGGGCCGCGGCGCCGATACGCTGCCGGGCGCGAAGCGATTGTTTCTTCCCATGCGGACGGGGCGCGGCATGGTTGGTGTTGTCGGCCTCGACAGCGACCGCGCCGGCCCGTTGCTGACGCCGGATCAGCGAAGATTGTTCGATGCGCTGTCGGACCAGGCGGCGCTTGCCATCGAACGCATCCATCTGTCCGACGATATCGACCGCGCGCGCCTGGCGGCCGAGACCGAGCGTCTGCGCTCGGCGCTGCTGACGTCGATTTCCCACGATCTGCGCACGCCGCTTGCTTCCATTCTCGGCTCGGCAAGCATGCTGCGCAGCCAGCGCGACGATCTCGACGAGGCCGCGCGCGAGGAACTGACGGGTACGATTCAGGAAGAGGCGGAACGGCTCAACCGCTTCATTGCCAATCTGCTCGATATGACGCGGCTCGAATCGGGCGCCATCGCGCCGCGGCTGGACTATGTCGATCTGGCCGATGTGGTAGGCAGCGCCTTGCGGCGCGCTGCGGGTGTTCTCGCGCATCATGAAGTACAGATCGATCTCGCGCCCGATCTGCCCATGCTCAAACTCGACCCGGTGTTATTTGAACAGGTGTTGTTCAATCTTCTGGACAACGCTGCCAAATACACGCCGGCCGGCACACCGGTCGAATTGCGCGCGGCGCGTTTCGGCAATCAGGTCCGTGTCGAACTGGCCGACGAGGGCGACGGCATTCCCGCCGACGATCTGGAACGCATCTTCGACAAATTCTATCGCGTGCAGGCGGCGGACCGGAAGCGCGCGGGCACGGGCCTCGGCCTCGCCATTGCCCGCGGCTTCGTCGAAGCGATGGGCGGCGCAATCCGCGCCACCAACCGCAGCGACCGGCGCGGCGCGCTGATTTTGATCACGCTTCCCGTACCCCCCGACCAGCCGCAGGAGCGCGCCGCATGACCCAGGGGCCCCCCGTGCAGCGCGTGCTGGTGATCGACGACGAGCCGCCGATACGGCGCTTCCTGCGCACGGGTCTTTCCTCGCAGGGCTATCACGTCATCGAAGCGGAGGATGGCGCTTCGGCCCGCGCCGCGCTGCGGCAGAACGGGGTTGATATCATCGTTCTCGATCTCGGCCTGCCCGGCATCGACGGGTTCGAGATCATCAGTCAACTGCGCGAGCAGGGGTCGGCAATCCCGATCGTCGTGCTCTCCAGCCGCACCGACGAGGCCGGCAAGGTTCGCGCGCTCGATCTCGGCGCCGACGATTACGTCACCAAGCCCTTCGGCATGGACGAATTGCTGGCGCGCCTGCGCACCGCCTTGCGTCACCGGCTTCAGCAACAGGGCGAGCGCCCCATCTTCCGCGCCGCCGATCTTGCCGTCGATCTGGTCCGCCGCGTGGTCACGGTGCGCGAGCAGGAGGTGAAGCTCACGCCGCGGGAATATGATCTGCTGCGCACGCTGGTCGCCCATGCCGGCAAGGTCCTGACCCATCGTTTCCTGCTCCACGAAGTCTGGGGCACGGAGACCGATGTGGCCTATCTGCGGATTTACGTCCGCACGCTGCGCCACAAGCTCGAAGCCGATCCCGATCGCCCGCAACTCATTCTCACCGAACAGGGCGTGGGCTACCGGCTAAAGGCGCCGGAGTGATTTCATGCCGGCGAACGGACCGCATGCGAAAAGCCATAACAGCGGTTTTAACAGCGAATAACCGCGAATTGGCCCTCGCGGCGGCGCAGTGGAATGAACCGTTGCAACGAACCGGACCGCGAACGTTTGTTTCACGTGAAACAGGGACCCGGCAAAGCGCTGCGGCGCCCGCGGCTCCACGCAACGCGCGGCAACGCACAATCATTCTGCAAATTATTCACGTCCCGGCCGGGCTTGTTGTCCATACCGAGACATTCCCGAAGGGTGTTCGAGGACATAGCCGACACATCAGGCTTGCAAGGAATTGGCCGCACGAGGGCATCCATGAACACCGGCGCCGTTCGTGTTCATGGGGCACCGGAACGCGCCCGGCCGTGACGATTATTTGTTGGATCGAGAAAGTGCGATGCGAATTTGTGCAGCTATCAAAATCCCTAACATATTGGATCAGAAAAGTCCAGTGAAAATGTGCGCGCGACCAAGCGCGACCGATGCGCAATCCCCAAAGCGCATGCGATCGGTACAATTGAGGTGTTCGTCATGCGGCAATCCTGCGGCGCAACGCCAGAATTGCTGGTACCTGAATACCGGCGTTCAAAAAGGAACCAATATCCGTACATAACTGATCAATATTGACCAATCCGCCCTCTGCAACCGGCTTCGCCCGCACGTGCAGCTGCGCATTTCGGGTGTTTGTTACTCCGGAAATGTCGACGCCCTAGACACGCGTCGCCGCGATTTGCTAACCCCGCGCCACCATTCCTATCAGCGCCAGGGTGTTCCCGTCGGGGTCGCGGAAGACGCGGAGCTTCAAGTCGTGCGTTGCGGTAGTCTGCACGGTCTGCGCCGGCCCCAGAAACTGCACGCCCTTTTTTTCGAGCGCGGGCGCGAGCGTGTCGATATCGGGCGCATCGAAATAGAGGATCGAGCCGCCGGGCGCGCCGGCCGAATTCTCGCTGCCGATCATCAGCCGCAGGCCGGGAAGCTCGAAGAACACCATGCCATTGCCTTCGAACAGCACAGGCAGGCCGAGCACGTCGCAATAGAAATGCCGGCTGCGGTGAATGTCGCGGCTGGTGAGGGCGATCTGCACCAGTTTGCGGTCGCGCAGGGAAGGCGGATTGGCGTCGTCGGTCATTGGTCCTCTCCGGTGCAGGGCATTTCCGAATTTTAATCCTGGCGGCGAATTCCGCCGCAACTTTCGGCCTGGCCTGCCGTCTTTGGGGTATCATCCTTCAACCCCGGAGTGACATAACAATGAAAATCGCCGCAAAGCTTCTCATCGCCTCGGCCATGGGCCTGTTGTTCGCCCAGCCGCTCTGCGCCCAGCCGGCCGGTCACGGCGGCGGCCATATGGGTCGTGCCATGCACGATGGCGGCTCGCCCTTCATGATGCTGCTCCGCTCGGCCAACCTGACCGATGCCCAGAAGCAGCAGGTCCACCAGATCCTGAAATCCGAGCACGCGCAGATGAAGTCGGTTCACCAGCAGTTCCAGGCGATCCATGAACAGCTCGCCGACAAGCTGCTTGCGCCCGGCAAGGTAACCGCCGCCCAACTCGCGCCGCTGGAGCAGAAGGCCTATCACTACCAGCAGCAGATCGACGAGGGCATGGTCGATACGGCGCTGGCGATCCGCAACGTCCTCACCAGCGATCAGCTCAATCATCTTGCGCAGGTGCACAAGCAGCTGCAGAGCCTGCATTCGCAGATCCAGACATTGATGGGGCCTGAGCAGGAAGGCCAGGCAGAACAGGGAGACCAGCAGTCGAACTGATTTCACCCGGCTCGCGGGCCGTGGATCGCTCCCCATGTGCCGGCACCGCGCCGCTGCGCCTCGAAGAACTTATTCTTCGCGGGCGCAGCGGCGACCGGCCGGCGCTGACCGAACTGATCCGCCTCTATCAGACGCGGATGGCGCGATTCGTCATCGGCCAGACGGCCGATGAAAATCACTTCGAGGATCTGTGTCAGGCGATTTTCGTGAAGATGGTGCTCGCACTTCCCAACCTTCGCGCGGCGGATCGTTTCGAGCCCTGGCTGTTCCAGATCGCGCGCAATATCTGCCGCGATCATCTGCGCGCCGGACGCGGATGGCGAAGGCTGTTCGCGCCGCTGGATCCGGATTGCGAAAATGTGGTCGGCGAAACGACGGCGGTACAAAGCAACGAGGCCGGAGACCTTGGCCGGGGCCTGGCGCAATTGCCGTCCGAACAGCGGCGCCTGCTTGAACTCAGCCTCGACAGCAAACGAAGTCACGAGGAGCTGGCAGCAATGACAGGAACGACCATATCATCCGTCAAATCACGGCTTTTCCGCGCGCGCGAAAATCTGCGCGGCATTCTGCTCGCAGGAAATCGCAAATGAAACGCGCGAACGAACCGGCCCTGAGCGCGGATTTCGCCGAACGCGTGCTTGCGCGTGCCGATGTCGTGATTGTGAAGCGCCGGCGCTTTCGCCGCGCGCTGGGTGCCGTTGTCGCCGTGACGTTCGTATCTGCTGCAGCAGCGTCGTGGGTCGTGACGTCCGGCTTCCGGCAACCCGCAGTTTCGCGCCAGGCGTCGCGGTCGGTTGTTATTCCGAATGCAGCGACGGAAGCGCAGGCCGACGAGACGGACGCCTTGTCCGATCTCTTCCCCGACGCCGAATCCGTCGCGAGTTTCGCGACGGAATATTCCTCCGCGGCCGAGAACAGCGAGACGGCGATAATCTCCGACGACGACGCAGCGTCCTCCTGAGAAAGCCCCCTCACCCGCAGCGTGCGGGTTGATAGCGCCGTACTCGCATCCCTCTCCCACGAGGGGAGAGGGGAGTTCCGTGCGCTGCATAGGTAGCAGATTTTGTTATCTTAAGCATCACAATGTGCAGCGCGCAATGCCCCCTCTCCCCTTGTGGGGGCGGTAGCGCCAGCGTAGTCCGCCGGATGCAGGTACTACTCTCGAAATCTGCTCCATTGCGGGTGAGGGGGACTTCGGTGAAACACGCTCTCGCCCGCCGGTTGCGCCGCGGACAGACCGCTGTCGAACGCAAACTCTGGTACGCACTGCGGGATCGCCGTTTCCACGCTTACAAATTTCGTCGCCAGCAGCCGGTCGGAATTTACGTCGTGGATTTTGTTTGTTTCGAACAACGCCTGATTATCGAACTCGACGGCAGCCAGCACGCGGAGCCGGAACGGGTGGCATATGACGCGGCACGAACGCGATTTCTGGAACGCGAGGGATTCCACGTGCTGCGTTTCTGGAATTCGGAGTTGAATGCCAATGCTGCAGGCGTGCTGGAAGCCATCCGCCTGGCGCTGGAGCAACCCCCTCACCGCAGCGTTCCGGGTGCAGGTTACGGTCTTGAAATCTGCGCCGCCATGGGTGAGGGGTACGCCGGTGAAATTCGCTCTTCCGGTTCCATAGTGGCGCAAGCCGACAAACACAGCGTTCTAAAATCCGTCTTCGGCTTCGATGCGTTTCGGCCGGGGCAGGAAGCGGTTATCGACATCCTGCTCGCCGGCCGCAACGTGCTGGCGGTGATGCCCACGGGGTCGGGCAAATCGCTTTGCTTTCAGATTCCCGCTTTGCTGAATGGTGGACTTACGATCGTCGTATCGCCGCTCGTGGCCCTGATGCAGGATCAGGTGGCGGCGCTGCGGCTCGGCGGCGTGGCAGCCGGAATGATCAATTCATCGCAATCGCGCGAGACCAATGTCGCGGCCTGGCAGCGCGTCGTCAGCGGAGAAACGCGGCTGCTTTATATGGCGCCCGAACGGCTGATGACCGAACGCATGCTTGCCGCGCTCGCCAGACGCGACGTGAAACTGATCGCCATCGACGAAGCCCATTGCATCTCGCAATGGGGACCGGCGTTTCGTCCGGAATATCGCGATCTCGCGCGGCTGCGCGATCTGTTTCCCGACATACCGGTCGCGGCCCTGACGGCAACGGCCGATGCCGTCACGCGCGCCGATATCGCCGAGCGGCTGTTTGCCGGAAATGCAAAAACATTGGTGCTCGGCTTCGACCGTCCCAACATCTGTCTCACGGTGAAGGACAAACAGGATTCCAAACGGCAACTGCTCGCTTTTCTCGCCTCGCGCGCGGGGCAGAGCGGCATCGTCTACTGCCTGTCGCGCAAACGCACGGAGCAGACAGCGGAGTACCTGGTGAGCCGGGGAATCCGCGCCCTCCCCTATCACGCGGGCATGAGCAAAGAGACGCGCGAAGCCAACCAGAACCGCTTCATGACGGAGCGCAATCTGGTGATGACCGCCACCATCGCTTTCGGCATGGGCATCGACAAATCGGATGTCCGCTTCGTGTTTCATATGGATTTGCCGTCGAGTCTCGAAGCCTATTACCAGGAGATCGGCCGCGCCGGACGCGATGGCGCCGAGGCGCATGCGCATCTGCTGCTGGGCACGGGCGATATCCGCATGCGCCGCATGTTCATCGACGAGGAACAGGCCGGAGAAGATCGCAGGCGGCGCGAACACCAGCGGCTGAACGCACTTGTCGGCTATTGCGAGGCAACGGGTTGCCGCAGGCAGATTTTGCTCTCGTGGTTCGGCGAGACGGCGCAGCCCTGCGGCAATTGCGACAACTGCCTCGAACCCGCGCAACTCGTCGACCGCACCGCGCCGGCGCAACTGGTACTCTCCGCGATCAAACAAACAGGGGAACGCTACGGCGCGGGTCACATCGTGGATGTGCTGCTCGGCCATTCCACGGAGCGGATCGTCGCGGCGCGGCATAACGCCCTGTCGAGCTTTGGAACGGGCGCGCAACGCAAAAAGATCGAGTGGCAGGCGCTGATCCGCCAACTCATTACCGGCGGCTGGCTCACGGCCGACATTGCCGGTTACGGCGGTCTGTCGATTCCGGAAAAAGGCCGCACGCTTCTCGAAGGGGCAGGCCATTTTCTTTATCGCGAGCCCGCCACAACGCCGCGTGCAACCCGGCGCAATTCGGCAGCCTCGCCGGCAGTCGTCGATGATTCCCTTCTGGCATCGCTCAAATCCCTGCGGCTGCGGATCGCAAAGCAGCGCGCATTGCCGGCCTATCTTGTTTTCTCGGACAGGACCCTGATCGATATGGCCCAGCGCCGGCCGCGCAGCCGGGAAGAGATGTCGGAGGTGAACGGCGTCGGCGCCTCAAAGCTTAATGAATTCGGCGACATGTTTCTCTCGGCCATCGCGGACCATCCTGCAATCCAGCGTGTTTGATTGATTTGCTGCCGATCCCGGAAATCATTCCTCTACGCTGGTTTCCGATTCGTGGCGCAAATCCTGAATCTCCGATCTACTTATACAAACGCGGGGGGAGCCGGCTGGGAGGCTTCCGATGTATGCGTTCTACAGACACAGACACGATAGCGGGCGCGAGCTTGTATTGAGCGACGGCGCGCAGTTTCCGCATCACCTAAATAGCGACGACTGGTATCTCCATGGCATCCACGCGTCCGTGAACGGCCGTACCGAAGCCGATATCGGAAAGCTCGGTTTTTGCGACCGCAACGGCAGCGCGCCGTTCGGCCGCCGCGTCGCGGCTCATGCGCGGGCGCCGCTGATCCGCGGAACCCTGTAGCAGGCCGGATGCGATTTATGAGCGGTAATGCGCGGCGATGATTGACGCCACGGCGATGGTCACGCGCTTCGCCGTCGGGATGTGAAGAAATTCGTTCGGGCCATGCGCGTTGGAATGCGGGCCGAGGACGCCGGTGACGACGAATTGCGTGCGCGGAAATTTCTCGCCGAGCATGGCCATGAACGGAATGCTGCCGCCTTCGCCCATATAGGCGGGCGGCGGACCGAAGGCAGATTTGGACGCGCGATCCACAGCTTCCTCGAGCCAGGGTGAAAGCGCCGGCGCATTCCAGCCGCTCGCCGATTCCGCGCCGTCGAAGCGCACCTCGCTGTCATTGGGCGGCGAATCTTCGAGCAGATGTTTGAGCGTGTGTCCGGCATCGGAACCGGGAAGGGTCGGCGGCAGGCGCAGGCTGAGACGCGCTGTCGTATAAGGCAGCAGCACATTGCCGGCATTCTGCGGCGCCGGCAGACCATCGATGCCGATCACCGCAAGCTGCGGCCGCCAGGTGCGGTTGAGCACGAGTTCCGAAAGATCGTCGGACATCGGACCGGTGCGGCCGGCGAAAGGAAATTTGGTATACAGGCCGTCGCCGAGAATGGCGGCGGCGTCCTTTGCCTGTGCGATGCGCTGCGCGGGTATTTCAACATGCAGCGCCTTCGGAAGAATTGCGCCGCTTGCTTCATCCTCGAGCCGCGACAGAAGCCGGCGCAGCACACGAAAGCTCGACGGCACGACGCCCGAGGCGTCGCCGGAATGTACGCCTTCTTCGAGCACGCGAACCGTCAGGGAGCCGGAAGCCATGCCGCGCAGCGATGTGGTCAGCCACAAGCGTTCGTAATCGCCGCAGCCCGAGTCGAGACAAACGACAAGCGACGGCTCGCCGATCCGGCTCGCCAGGTGATCGACATAGAACGGCAGATCCGGGCTGCCCGATTCCTCGCAGGCTTCGATGACGACAACGCAGCGCGCATGGGGAATTTTCTGCTCGCGCAGGGCGCCGATCGCGCAGAGCGCGGCGAACATTGCGTAACCGTCATCGGCGCCGCCGCGGCCGAAAAGCTTGTCGCCCTTGCGCACCGGCGTCCACGGTCCCATGCCATTCGCCCAGCCCGCCATTTCCGGCTGTTTGTCCAGATGCCCGTACAGCAGGATTGTTTCTTTGGAGTCGCCGGGGATCTCGATGAACATCAGCGGCGTGCGGCCGGGCAGCTGCACGATTTCAAGCGTTGCGCCCTGCGGAAGATGCGCGCGCGCCCAGGCCTCCATCAGCTTCACCGCATCGCGCATGAAACCGTGCGATTCCCATTCCGGATCGAAAGCAGGAGATTTGTTCGGAATGCGCATATATTCGGTCAGCGCGGGAACGGCCGAATCTTCCCACATCTGCTCGACGAATTGTTCGGTCTGTTTCGTGTCCATGTCTTTGTCTCCGGGAGGGGTTCGGCACCGGCAAGGTGCGTGCTTCGACAGGCTCAGCGTGAGGAGGTTCTCACTTGCGCAAATCCTGAAGGCTGCAAGCACCCTTTCATGCTGAGCCTGTGGAAGTGTGCGAAGTGGCAGTTCCAGGCTCGCGGCGGATAATGGCACCGTCTTTCATCACGAAACATACGCTTTGCACGGCGGCGATGTCGCGCGTCGGATCGCCCCGGACCGCAATGAGATCGGCGTGAAAGCCGGGCTGTATTTGTCCGAGTCTGTCTTCCTGCCGCAAGATGCGTGCGTTGACGGCGGTAGCAGCCGTCAGGGCCTCGACCGGCGACATGCCGAGCCGGACCATCCAGGAAAGTTCGCGATGGCTGGTGCCGTGCGCGAACACGCCCACATCGCTGCCGCAGCCGATGGTCACGCCTTCGGCGCGCGCATGCCGGAACGCCTGCTGCGCGAGCGTCACGCGCTCATCGGGCAGATCGCTTTCGCCATGGCGGTGCGCGAATTGCGCGATCGCTTCGGGTGCCGTGAGCGTCGGCAGGAAGGCGGTCCCTCTTTCAGCCATCCGCGCAAAGGTTTCCCGCGTCCCGCCATAGCCATGTTCGATCGTGTCGGCGCCGGCTTCGACCGCGCGGCGGATTGCTTCATCCACCATCGCATGCACGGCGACCGGACGCCCCGAATCATGTGCGGCATCAATGGCCGCATGCAATTCGGCTTCGGAGAATGTCGGCCGGACTTCGCCGCCCGGTCCGGTGCGGTAATCGCCGTACAGTTTGATCCAGTCGGCGCCGCGCGCGGCCTGGCTGCGTACGGCGCGCACGATTTCGTCAATGCCATTTGCTTCTTCCGCGCCCTGCGGCAGGCAGCAATCCGGCCGGTAGTGCCGTGCCGCGGGCCCGTAGGAATGCGTTGCCACGATAGCGCGCGTGGCGACGAACAGGCGCGGACCGTCCGCAAGGCCCTCCTCGATTGCACGCTTCAGCGCGACATCGGCGAAACCTGCGCCTTCCGTGCCGAGATCGCGCAGACCCGTAAATCCGGCTTCGAGCGTGATACGGGCATGGCGCGCCGCACGCAGCGTGCGATAGGCCTCCGCTTCCTTCAGGACCTGATCGTCCCATGAAACTTCATCGTACGGACGAAGAAACAGATGCGAATGCGCATCTATCAAACCCGGAAGCAGTGTTACACCCGGAAGGTCGATGCGCTCGACGCCGGACAGTCCGGCAAATCCGCCTGCCGGAGAACGCTGGTTGATGCGCCCGTTCCCGACCAGCACCGCCCATCTGCGCTGCGCATGCTCCAGCCCCGCGGTCCAGAGATGCTCCGGGTACAGAACAATTGGTCCGGGCGAAGCGCGCATTGCAGGTCAGATGTCCGTGCGCACGTCCCAGAGTTCCGGATAGAAACGCAGGTCCAGCGCCTTGCGCAAATAACCGACGCCGGATGTTCCCCCCGTTCCGCGCTTCGAGCCGATTATCCGTTCCACGGTTTTCATATGGCTGAAGCGCCAGAGATGGAACCGGTACTCCACATCCACCAGCTTCTCCGCGAGCTCATAGAGATCCCAATGTTGTTCCACGTCGCGATACACGCGCCGCCATGCGTCGGTCACGCGCGGATCGGCCGTATAGGGTTGCGAGAAATCGCGGTCGAGTTTTTCCGCGGGGATTGGAATGCCGCGCCGCGCCAGAAGCGCCAGCGATTCATCGTAGATACTGGGTTCGGACAGCGCCGCGTGCACGTCCTTTGCAATGACAGGATTGGAGTCGAAAACCCGCGCCGCCTGCGCATTCTTGTTGCCGAGGCGGAACTCCAGAATGCGATATTGAAACGACTGGAATCCGGACGATTTGCCGAGCGCGGAGCGGAAGCTCGAGTAATCGAAGGGCGTCATCGTGGAAAGTATCTCCCACGACTGAATGAGATTTGCCTGCACGCGCGCCACCCGCGCCATCATCTTGAAGGCGAGGCCGAGCTCATCGGCGCGAACCTGGCGGATAGCCGCGGAGATTTCGTGCAGGCAGAGTTTTATCCAGAGCTCCGAGGTCTGATGTATAATGATGAACAGGGTCTCATCATGTTCGCCACTGAGCGGCCGCTGGCAGGACAAAAGGTCGCTGAGCCGCAGATAGTCGCCATAGGACATCGACTCGCGAAAGTCCCAATGCACCGATTCTGCAGACAGATCTATGGATGGCGGTAAGGAATCGCTTTGCATTTGTTTGTCCGAACGAAGAGATAAATTCTTAAGCCTCAACCCACGCGGGCATCGCCATGCGCGGAATCGAATGCTAGGCTTGAGCCGTTATCCTTACAATGCGGTGACGTAACATGGGATTGAAGCGGTCGGCTGGCGTGGCGTGTGTGGCGGCCCTGGCGCTCGGAACGCAGGCGATGGCGGCGTCGCGTTGCGCGCGGCCCGACGAGATGACTGCGATCCAGGCGGCGATGATCCAGCAGGAACTTATGGTCGCGGCGCTGACCTGCAACCAGATTGAGCATTTCAACGCCTTCCAGACGAATTTCGGACCCGAACTGCGCGCCTCCGACGGCAGGCTGGCGCGCATGTTCATGCGGCTTTATGGAGCACGGCGCGGAGAGGCGGAATACCACGCGTTCAAGACGCGGCTCGCAAATCATTCGTCGATCCGCAGCATTCACGACAATGCCGGCTATTGCCAGGAAGCCTCCACGGTATTCGACGCCGCCCTCACGACCCAAAAGCCTTCGCTGAGTTCCTTCGTGGCCGGCGTCCAGGTCGTGGAGACGAGCCCGGTCAATTCCTGCCAGCTTCGCGTGCAGGTGGGGCTTGCGGGCAAAGTCGTCCCCGATGTCGTTCCGCAGCCCAATCCCGAACGCATTGCCACGGTGACCCCTCAGTAATCCGTTTCAGAAGCAGGACACCGAGAGCGGCGGCCAGCAGAGCTGCGAAGCTCGAATTACAAAAAACGCGCCGAGGCCGAGAAACAGCACCACGGCCGCGTAGCGAAGCGCCGATAACGGGATACGGTGCGCGAAGGCGTCGCCAAGGAACACCACGGGCGCATTGGCAAGCAAAAGCCCCGCAGTCGAGCCCGCCACGACCAGAAGCAGATTGGGGTAAGCCGCGGCGAGCGCCAGGGTCGCGATTTGGGTCTTGTCCCCCAGTTCGGCAAGAAAAAACGAACAGAGTGTCGTGAGGAACGCGCCGCGCGAACTGGTCTTGGGCGCGTTCTCCGCTTCATCGGGCGCAAAGATGGTCCAGAGCGCCATGAGCGTCAGGCTGCATCCCACCAGGGCATCCAGGAAGGCCGGCGCGATCCTGTGGCCGAACCAGCTTCCGAGTGCCGCCGCCGCCAGATTGTCCGCCAGCGTGGCGAGCAGGATGCCCGCCATGATGGCCCAGGGCCGGCGAAAGCGCGCAGCCAGCATCAGCGCCAGAAACTGCGTGCGATCGCCCATTTCGGCCACTGCGACAGTCGACAGGGAAATCAGGAATGCTGACATTGAAAATCCCGGGCCGACAAAGAGCAACGATCCGCATTCCAGCCGTCGGTTCTGCCGGAATCGAACCGTTGGTCTCGCCAATGCCCGAAGGCCCCGCGCGCCACGGCTCTGCAGCCGAGGATGTTGACGCACGGCCCGGTTCATACCGGGCGGCTACTCCCCAAGGGGTGGGCAAGGTCTAGCAGCTTGGGAAGACGAGCACCAGTCAGGTGCCGCGGTGCGCCATCGCGGCAAAGAAAAAGGGCGGGCCCGAAGAGCCCGCCCCTGATCTTGAGCCGTGATCCCGGAGGTTAGCTTCCGCCGCCGAGATCGATAACGGCGCGGCGGTTCTGCGGTTCGCGGACGCCTGGACCGGTGGGCACGAGCGGATCGTGGAAGCTCTTGCCTTCGATCGAGATCTGCGAGCCGTCCATGCCTTCGTGCGTCATCTCGTCTTTGACCGAGTTGGCGCGGCGCACGGAAAGCGCCTGGTTGTAGCTGTCGGAGCCGACCGTGTCCGTGTGACCGGTGACCAGCACCCGCACAAAGCCATTGTCCTTCGCAACCTTCACAGCTTCCTGGACAACCGCCTGGGCTTCAGACGTCAGGTTCGACTTGTTGAAGTCGAAGAAGACGATGAAGGTCTTTGTTGGCGGCGGCGGTGGAGGCGGCGGCGGAGGCGGCGGTGGGGGTGGCGGCGGAGGCGGGGGCGGGGGCGGCGGAGGTGCCGACCACAGATAGTAGCGGATGCCGAACAGGATAGCCTGCTCGTTCATGTCCCGCACCTGCTCGCCAAAACGTCCCAGAGAATTGTTCGTAATCTGCGAAACGTCAGAGCGGTAGTAGCGATTGACCGAAAGTGAACGGTAACGCCAGTCGAGGGTCAGATCGATGTTGTCGGTCAGCGAGTAATTGAAGCCCGCCATTCCCTGCCACATGAAGCCCTGGGCAACACCCGATGCAAGGTGTCCACCGCCGGCCAGCGGGATGTCGACAGCACCGTCGCCGATGCCGATGCCGCCACCTAACGTGAAGTCCCACCGGTCGGTGATCGGCAGGTCGTAGGCCGCATTGTACAGCAGCGAGACGATCTGTGCCTTGCCGCTCGTCGTGGCGCCGGTGCCATCGGCGTCATGATTCGCCCAGCCGACTTCCACTTCCGTGCGGATGCGCGCCGGGAACCGGTAACCGATCGATCCGGTCACCAGAGCCGACGTGGTTGTGTTGATCTTGTCGATCTTCGAACCCGCCTGCGGGCCGGAAGGATAGACGAGGGGACTTTGCGGAACTTCAATTTGTCCCATGTGGTCCCAACCGGCGCCGATATCGAGGTACCAACCCTGCGCGTCACTGGCTGCGGCAGGACCAGCCAAGGCGATGAGGGCAACTCCCGCCAAGGCTAACATTCGAGCTTTCATCGTAAACCCCCGTGTAAATCACCGACGGGCGGGCAAACCCCACTGACGCGTCAGGGATGTCGAAGTCACTTCGCAAGATGGCTACCAGCAATGTCCACTGTCGCCAACTCTATACGAAAGCGAGTTCAGGAATTCCCCGCTGCCTGTGGCTGGTCTGCAACATTCGCTAAGCCCCGGTCCGGAAACCCGTTCCCGCTCCAGAGGAAAGCGTAACGCCCGGGAGAAATCCAAAGCCGGGCTTTCGGATCGGCGGGGGTGGCTGCTTCGAGGAAGTGCAGAATTTCCTCCCGCGGCTGGACGTGGAAATGGCGCAACCAGGCTCGCAGCGCCCCCGACCCGATCCGGCCCAGCCCGGCCAGGTCGCCGAAATCGACGATATGGGTCCGTCCCTGAGGCGCGAGCGCAGCGTTTGCCGCAGCCAGCGCGCCCCGCCAATCCGGGATCATCGACAGGCTATAGGGAAAGATGGCGGCATCGAAGCCGCCATCCTCGCCGAAGAGCTTCGGCTCGAGCGCTTCGGCGTAGGCGTGGATGAGTGTGATCCGGCCGGCAAGACCGGAGCGTTCGACCGCGACCGCCGCTGTTTCCAGCATAGCCTGCGAAGCGTCGAGGCCGAAAAGCCGCGCCTGGGGATAGCGCCGGGCGATGGAAATCAGGTTGCGGGCCGTGCCGCATCCGATTTCGACAAGGCTTTGGGCGGGTTTGAGGTCGAGCCCGCGAATCAGGCGGTCGCGGCCGACCAGATAATAGCGCCGTGTAAGATTGTAGAAATAGCGCTGGCGCCCATAGACGCGGTCCATGAGTGCGCCATGTGCAGTCGGGCCGGACGACATTGTGCCGCTACGTCAACGCGCGCCGACAATAGACATGAAATCCGCCATAAATGGAGGATCTGTCCTGGGCATGGAAAGCGCGGCTGGCACTTTCGCGGTAATCCCAGGGTGCGAGCAGTTCGGGCGGCAGCTTCTTGGGCAGCGGCGATTCTTCGCCGGCCGTGCGGAAGATCACACGCGCATCCTGTGTATCCGCCGTGCGGTCGATCTCGCGCCACAACGCCGAAAGTACTTCGGGGGTCATCCAGTCCTGCGCGTCGAGCAGGACATAACGATGCAGCGATCCCGCCGGTTGTGTCTTCAGGAAATCGATCAGCGAGGCGTGATGGACTTCGACCCGGTTCGTACGTGTGCGGATGGCTTCATAAACATCTTCGCGCAGATAGGCCGGGACGGCTTCGCGCTTTTCGACATCGTAGCTTCTGGCGAAGGCCTGCCAGGCGAAATAATTTCCTGAAATCGGAAAATCGCAGGCCAGTTTTTCGACGCGCTTGCGCAGCACGGAAACGGGATCTCCGTTCGATTCCGCCACCAGTTCATCGTACTGCGCGGGTGGAATGCCCAGCGCATAAAGCGAGACAGGTGTTTTTGAGAGCAGGCGTATTGACTTGGAGTCGAAGAGCGGCGCGATGGTCTTCTCGAAATGCGCGCGCTGTTCGTCAGGCGTGCGCGCGGTGACGAGGCCTTCAAGTCTCTTGCCGTGCAGCCGCGCGACAGCATGCAGCACGCCGATGAAACGCCCGAGCAGCCCGTAGCGATAGAGATTGCGCGCGAACATGTTGATGCGCCGGCCATGCAGGGGAATGTGCTTCTCCCAGTAGCGGCGTGTTTCCGGATCGAGCCGGTGGCTGAGGAAATTATCAAAAGCGTTGCGGTTGGCCTTGTCATTTGCCGTACCGAAGAAACGGAAGAAATCCTCGTAGCTCGGCAGATTGCCAAGGGCCGCCAGTTTCAGGCGCGTGAGCGCGACATGATTCGGATTGAGGTCGACCGCAATGATCTTCTCCGGATCCGCAGCGAGATAATTCAGGATGTTGCAGCCGCCCGACGCGATCGTCAGCACGCGATGATGCGGCTTGATCTCCAGCGCCTCGAGATCGACGTCGGGGTCTTCCCAGATCTGGTTGTAGACGAACCCTTTGAACATCAGGGTGAAGAGACGCTCGAGAGCGCCGCGCTTGGTGTTGGCCGGTCTAGTATGGGCGGCCCGTTCGAGAAGCGTGCTTGCCATGGCGTACTGGAACGGTCTTCCGACTGGGAGCAGCCTATCTAGGCCGGAAGCGGCCCGATTCAAAGACCTATCCGGCGGAGATGGCGAAGTTCGCTTGCCCGGCTTGTCGCGACCCGCTATCCGGGGATCCTAATGATGCCCAGCGGCTCTCACGGCGAATCCTCGCCCATCGGGCGTCTTATCGCGCTTCTTGATCTCGAGTCGATCGAGGTCAACATTTTCCGGGGTGTCAGTCCCGAGGATTGCTCGCAGCGCGTGTTCGGCGGCCAGGTTCTGGGTCAGGCACTGCTTGCGGCCTCGCGAACCGCGGAGGGTCGTCTCTGCCATTCCCTCCATGCCTATTTTCTCGTCGGCGGCGACCCGAAGGTTCCCATCCTCTACGAGGTGGACCGAAGCCGGGACGGTGCGAGCTTCAGCTCGCGGCGCGTGGTTGCGATCCAGCATGGGCGCCAGATTTTCCATTTATCGGCGTCATTCCAGGCCGAACAGCCCGGACTGGAGCATGAACTCGAGCCGCCCGACGTGCCGCCGCCGGAATCGCTGCCCGACGAAGAAGAGTTTCGAAGCAAACTGGCGCATCTGATCCCGCCGGAGCGGCGCGCGCACTTTCTGCGCAAGCGGCCGATCGAGATGCGGCCAGTAGATGGCGAGGACATTTTCCGTTCGGACGTTCGCCCGCCGCGCCAGGCGATCTGGATACGCGCCACTGGCAGGTTGCCGCCCGAATTGGCGCTCCATCAGTGCGTGCTCGCCTACGCCTCGGACATGACGCTCCTCGAGACATCGCTTCTGCCCCATGGCGTGTGGTGGTTCGATGAAAGGCTGCAAATCGCGAGCATCGATCACGCCATGTGGTTCCACAGGCCGTTCCGTGCCGACGAATGGCTGCTTTACGTGCAGGACAGCCCGAGCGCGTCGGGCGCCCGCGGGTTCAATCGCGGCCTGATCTACACCGCGGACGGGAGGCTTGCGGCATCCGTCGCCCAGGAAGGCCTGATCCGGCTGCGCAGCAGTGCGGCCGTCTGATCAATTGCCGGCTCAGCCCGTGCAATCCGTGCAGCTCACTTTCACCGATTGTCGCGGGTGCGCGTAGAAGGAGTCGCTCATCGCGATGGTACCGAAGATGAACTGGCCGATGGGCGAGGTGTAATTATACGAAACGTTTACAAGAATCGCACTGCCGCCGGGTGATATGACGCCTGTCGGCACCGTGACCTGGGTGCCCTGCTGCAGCGCCGTTGCGCCGTTATATTGCTGGCTCCAGTCCACCACATTCTGACCGTTCGGCTGGTTGACGATGCTCGATACCACGACCGATACGTTGCCCGGCGCAAAGGGGTACAGGATCGAATTGCCGGCGTTGAAGATATTGGTGAGGTCGGCATTGGAGACCGTAGAAGCCTGCGAGACCAGGTCGGCAACGCTCGAAGTTTCGCTCGTTACCTTCTGGCGGCATTCGAGCGCACTGCACAGCTCGATCGTGCCCATCAGCAGCACGGCAAGTACGGGCGCGATCATCGCAAACTCGACGGCGGCCACGCCGTTCGTCGTTCGCAGGAGTCGGATTGATTGTCTCAGCATGTGGAGCCGCTCGCATAAGGTTCGTTGCGGAAGGCTGCCGACGCCGTGAGCAGGAACTGGCCGTTCGGCATGTTCGCAAGCAGCGGGGCAAGCAGCGGAGTCATGATGCTCCAGGGATAAAAGGCGCGCACCAGCACGACATCGCAGGCTCCGCCTGTCAGGTATTGCATCTGCTTGTCATTGAGGCTGCCATTGTTGTTCATCACATTGTTGTAACCTGCGCCCGAAAAGTCGTTGAAAGATTGCATGTCGACCTGCAGGTTGGCGGTGCAGTTCGTGGCGCTGAAAAGCCCGGTCATCTCGCTGCATATCTGCTGGACGTACTGGGCCTGGGTCATGCCGTTGTTTTGCGCCTGTCCCGTGCGTATCAGCCGCGCGGCATCGTCAGAGGCGTTCTGCAATGTCGATTGCGCGAAAAAAATCACCCCCGTCTCGATGATTCCGAACAGGAAGAGCGCGAGAACCGGTGCAATAAGCGCGAACTCGATGGCCACTGTGCCGGAACAGCTGCGGCACCCGCGCCGTTGCGACATCCACTTGCGAATCCCATCCCCAATGGTTTCCATTTTTATTGCCGGAAGTTCGAATTGCATCCAACCCATTAACCTGCCGGTAACAGATTGGCGAAGGCAAATCATTTGTTTTCGTAAACGAGACGTTAATTCGTACTGCAAAATCCGGGCCGTCGGGGATTACGTGACGGGGTGTATCGAATTGGGAATACCGGCGGCGCGAGCGCATCGTTTAACGAATCCATAACCATTTGAACAATATTGGACAGCATTTGAACTAAATATGCGGCAATGCAGTGATGATCCCTAAGGGAACGTTACGATGCTGCCGCCCCGTTCACTCGTCACAATGTTTTTGCGATTCAAGCAACTTTGCCTGTGCGATCGGGCGAGTACCGTAACCATTTTCGCGCTGGTGCTCATACCCATCCTGCTCGCCGCGGGAACCGGCGTCGATCTGGGCCGCGCGATGGTCGTGCGCACGCGACTCGCGGAGGCGCTCGATGCCGCGGGCCTCGCAGTAGGCGCCTCCAAAGGCCTGAGCCAGGAGCAGATGCAAACGCTGGCGCAGAATTACTTCAGCGCCAATTACAATGTGAGCGGATCGTTTGGCGCGCCGGGCCCGGTCGCTGTGTCGACCGGCTCCAACACGGTGACAGTTTCCGACACTGTTCCGATGCCCACGGTTTTGATGAAGGTTGTAGGTCTCAGCACCGTCAATGTCGGTTACTCCTCGCAAGTGACCTGGGGTCAGACGAAACTCTGGGTTTCGCTCGTTCTCGACAATACGGGTTCGATGACCCAGAAGGACGGAAATGGCGTAAGCAAAATTTCGGCGCTGCAGACGGCTGCGACTCAGCTTCTCACCACGCTGCAGGGTATCGCCCAGAACACCGGCGATATCATGGTGTCGATCGTGCCGTTCTCGACCGGCGTCAACATTGGAACATCCAATAACGGTGCAAGCTGGCTGACCTTCGCGCCGTGGGATGCGGTAGGTTCGGGCGATGGCAGTTACAAGACGGTCCTCGGGGTTTCCTGCCAGCCGGGCGCGCCGGGTTGCAGTTGGGTCGCCAACGATCCGACCCATTCGAGCTGGACCGGCTGCGTGATGGATCGCAATCAGGACAACGACGTCGAGAACACCGCCCCCAATTCCTCCGATGTCACGACGCTTTTCCCCGCTGCGCCGCCTTCCCTTTTTGCCCACACGCCTGCGGACAAATGGAACCTCACCTGTCCCGAGCAGGTGCTGCCCCTCACTGATGTGTTTTCGCAGAGCGGTTTTTCCGCCCTCAACACCGAGGTCAACGGTATGACGGCGGGAGGTGCGACCGACCAGCCGATCGGGTTTGCC
The DNA here is from genome assembly GCA_036269235.1 of Rhizomicrobium sp. Classification (GTDB taxonomy): domain Bacteria; phylum Pseudomonadota; class Alphaproteobacteria; order Micropepsales; family Micropepsaceae; genus Rhizomicrobium. The sequence continues at coordinate 94,313 of DATASL010000051.1, read as the reverse complement.
ATGGGATGGATGACGCTTACCAACAGCGCACCTTTCAGCCCCGGCGCCATGCCGTCCGATACGACGCCCATTGTCATCATCGTCAGCGACGGGCTGAACACGCAGGACCGATGGACCGGCGACGGCAAGAACCAGGACAGCGCAACGGATGCCCGCGAAGCCCTGGTCTGCTCCAACATGAAGGCGGCGGGAATCACCATCTTCGCGGTTTACGTCGATCTGAACGGGACGCAGGGGAATTCGGCGCCGCTGCAGGCCTGCGCCAGCAGTCCGGGCGATTATTTCGATCTGACGTCTTCCGGCGAGATCGTCACCGCATTCCAGCAGATCGCGACGGAAATCACCCAGCTTCACGTATCAAAATAGGACATCCCGGACGATCGCCGCCCCGTGAAAAGAAACCGGCGCGTTTTAGTTAAGTTTGCGCTCACAACTACATAAGATTCCTAAAGCAGGCGCAACGGGGCGTTAGAGGGCGATAGGGCATTGTGCTGCCGTCGATCGAAGGTGGCGCCAATGTTTCTACGGTATTTTCGCGATTTCTGTCGCGACCGACGCGGTAATATTGCGATATTGTCTACAGTCATGATCACGTCGCTGGTCGGCGTTTCGGGCCTGGTGGCCGAATTCGGCAACGGCCTGCTTAATCGTATGCAGGATCAACGCGTCGCCGACGCGGCCGCCCTGGCCGGGGGCACGGTATTCAGTTCGACGGCCTCGACGACCTCGATGCAAGCGGCTGTCAATAACATCGCGACGCTGAACGGAATTTCCACGAGCGCAATCGCGTCCTCGGTCGTGACCTCTCCCTCGGGCGACGGCAACCAGGCGGTCCAGGTGACCGTAAATACCAGCGTGCCGCTCTTCCTCTCGCGGGTTCTCTACGCACACAACACGCTGCCGATCAGTGTTTCTTCCTACGCAGAGCTGGAGTCGGGTGCACCGGGCTGCATCATGGCTCTGAGCCAGAGCGGCTCGGGCGTGACGTTAAGCGGCGGAACGGATATCAGCGCGGCCCAGTGCGCCGTTACTTCAAATACGACCGTTTCCGTGCCCTGCGGAACCTACATAACCACCAAACAGGTCATGTACGACACAACGCTCAGCCAGGGCTGCAACGGGATACAGGCGCCCACCGGCGGAACGCTGTCCATTTCCAAAGGTCTTTCGACAGATCCTTTCGCGGGTCTCGCAGCTGTCAGCGGTGCCGTATCCCGCCTCGCCACCGTCGCCGCGATTACGGCGCCGACGGCTCCCAGCGTTACCGGCGGTACGGCTGTCACCTTCGGCTACACTCAATCCACCACCCAGAGCCAGCTCAGCGCCGACGGCTGCTCCGGCACCTTCAGCAGCAACATATGGACAGTGACCTGCGTAGGCTCAAACTCCTACAAATTTGGCACGATTCAGCTGTCGGGCGGCATAACGGTGAATTTCAATCTGAACGGCAGCGCGCTGAATACGTATGCCGTCAACGGCCAGATCTGCGATAATGGTACCGCTCTGCATTTCGGAAACGGCACCTACAATATCTCCGGCGGCATCGCGGATGGCGGCGGGTCCAACACCTCGTTCGGCTATGGTACGTACAATATCGGGGCCATCAGCAGCGCCAGCAACCCATGCGGCGCCACGACGGGCTACAGCATCTACCACGTCGGCAGCATCATGACGTTCGGCAGCGCCACCACCGCGAGCACGTTCAACCTCACAGGCGGCATCGACAACAGCGGCGGCGAAACCCTCGTTCTGGGCGCCAGCTGCACGAACGGCTCAAACGCCTGCACGGGTACAAGCAGCAGCAACACATTCACTTCCGCCACCGGGAATACTTTCAATATCGGACCCGCAACGAACGGCGATGCCCTCGACATGGGCGGCGGTGCGGCAACCTATCTCGGCGATTCGACCGGGAACAATTTCGAAATGGCGGGAAATCTGAATGTCTCGAGTGGCGGCGGGAGCTGCCTGTGGATCGGCGCTTCACCGGAACACGATATCAAGGGATTCCTTGCCACGGCCGGCGGCAACACGCTCGGTGCCGGCCTCTATACTGTAACAAAATATGTTGCGCTGGGCGGCAGTGGCGGCGGCGATGTCACCTGCGGCGGTTCGACAGTGGGGATGAACGGAAATGGGGTGACCTTCGTCATCGGCGGGACGGGAACCTATTCGAGCAGTTGCGCCGGCGTATCGAGCACGGCGTTCTGCGTCGCGGCCGGTTATAATCACGTAACACTGGTGGCACCGGGTTCCGGCAACAGCACGCAGGGTTTTGTTGTCATCGGTCCCACGACCTCGACCAACACGTCGCCGGCCTCATTCGGCGAAGGCGCAAGCGCTACCTCCGTATCGGGAGCCTTTTACTTTCCCTATGGCGCGATATCGCTGAGCGGCGGGGCGACACTGGGCAACGGAAGTTCGCAATGCCTGATGCTGATCGGCTCGCAGGTCACGCTGAGCGGCGGAACGGCGGTCGCCTCCACCTGCAACATTCCCGGCTATAGCGGCAGCGGCAGCACTGGTGCTGTCGCCCTGGTTCAATAGTAGCGGGACAGGCTGAAATGGCTCTCGGGGCGAAATCTGCAAACAGGCGCGCGCTGCCGCGTTCGCGTGGCGCAAACATACACCTGCTCCCTTTCTGGCGGTCGCGAAGCGGAGTCGCTGCGATCGAATTTGCCTTTCTGATGCCGGTATTCCTCATCCTGTTCGTCGGGATTGTGGATCTGGGTATGATGCTGGTGCAGGATTACCGGCTCGATCAGGCCGTGGCCGCCGGCGAGGAATACGCCGCCGTCAACGGATCCAGCGTCAATTCGACCAACGGCGCCAGTCTGGCGAGCAGCATCGCGACCGCGGTGGAAAATGCGAACGGCACTGCCTGGGCGAACGATGTCGTGGTGGTGAACAACGGTCCAAGCGTAACCGTCGCCAGCGGAACCGCTACCAGTGGCGGCACGGCTTCGAATGCAGACAGCTGCTACTGCCCCACGGGTTCGCCGCCCAATTGGACCTGGGGAAGTGCAGCGACCTGCGGTTCGAGTTGCAGCGGCGGTTCTACGGCGGGCAAGTTCGTCACCATCACGGCGACGGCTTCGTATACCCCGCTGCTTGGCCTTTATCGCTTCATAAACAGCGGGACCCTGCGCCAGAGCGCGGTGGTACAGACGCAATGAAAACCCGGCGAAGCTGGTGGTTTCTCGCCGCGATAGCCGGCTCCACCGCCATCGAATTCGGCGCGCTGGCGCCGATACTGATGATGACATCGTTTGGGATTTACGAGTTCGGCCGCTGGTCCTGGACGACCGAAGCGCTGCAGGAGGCGGCGTCTCGCGGCGCACGCTGCGCCGCCATCGGCCAGGCCGCCTGCGAGTCGAGCGGTTCGTTCAGTTCAAGCAGCACCGCGACCTATGTCCAGAATGTTGCCGCGGGATGGGGCGTGACGGTTCCAACGGCCAACATAACGACTAATAACAGCACGACCTGCGGCAGCGTCTCCGGCTTTACCCAGGTGCAGATCAGATATGTTTTCAACAGCGTTGTCAGCAAGATCATTCCAACGGGCGCTACCGGAACCACGCTCACCCTGACCTCGTGCTACCCCAATACGCCTTCCAGTTGATCGGCCTGAAGCATACTAAGACAGACGTTCAAGTTTCGCTTTCTTTGTTCTGATTTTGGAAACCAGCGATTCCCCAATCCTTTGACAATTTTACCTGTATCATACAGGTTGTCGCGGGGCGGAATCCTCCGCGACGAAACGGTGGTGCAAATGCATTCGAAAGAAATCAAATTCCAGAATTTCAGCGGTTATCTGAACAACATGTATTATTATTCCAACTATGGCGGCATGGACTGGAACGACATGTATGAAGTCCAGAGCGCCTTCGTCAACGAGCATACGGACTGGTGCGACACGGGCTACAACAATGTCCTCAAGGGCCCGGGCGAAGCCATCACGCTCGGCGACGGCGGTTTCCAGTCCCACAATCTGTACCGGACGTTCAGCCTGCAGAGCGGCGTATTCGCGTCGGCCTGGGAAACCAACCAGCCGGTCACCGTCAATTCCTATGTCTATCAGCCGGGCCAGGGAATGACGCTGAAGGCAAGCGATACGGTCTACATCGGCCAGGACTCGCAGAAGATCAACTTTGCGAATTACGGCGGCGACTTCAAACATATCTCCGATGTTGCCTTTGTTTCGGGCGTTGGTGAAGGCGGCAATACCTGCAGCTACGGCGCGCCCACCTATGGCTATATCCTGGTCATGGACAATCTGACCGTGAAATGGGATCGCGCGAATCCGGGGCATGCCGGGCATCAGGGCACGCTGGCACATCATGCCATGCAGCATCACGGCACACCGCATCTCGGAGCGAGTTTCTCGCCGCTCGCGCATGATGGCCACGGCGCAGCCGGTCACGCCGGGACACATGCCGGCCCCTTGCACGACACGGCCTTTCATACGGCGCAGTTCGCGCTGCCTGCCGCCGATCATCATTTCGGCAGTTGACGGCAACCGTAATATCGAAATTTCCATGGCGCCCGGGCGATCTTCGTCCGGGCGTCTTGTTTCAATGCGCCGTCAACAGCGCCCGATGAGCCGAGGCTGCTCCAGCGACATATGACTGCGGCGGCAGATGTTCCCTCCGTTTGTGTGAACGTCACAGCGGCGAGCGCCCTCGCCAGGAACGGTTTTTCTTCGCGCGCGCCGGCGGCGCAACTCATTTTGACGAGTCGAAGAACGATCACATTCGCGTGCGCTGCGGCAGGAACGACCAGCCCTGCAAACGACAAGAAGGCCGGCCGCAAAGCCCTGTAGATTTGGATCAACAACCACCTCTCGCATCGTGTCCGACCGGAAGATATGCGCGAAGATTACATCCCTGTCATTGCATCCTCCTTCTTCGCGCCTTGTTCTGCCCTTATTTTGCTATGATCATGAACTGATACTGAAGCTGCTGCGATGGGGCGGCAGAGGGCAGGAATGAACAGATGAAACTTGGCAATCTGGCCCTGGGTGTGGCGCTGGCGGGCGCTCTCATCGGTCTTTCACTGGCGCAGGACGGGCCCGGCCTCACGCCGAATTCACCCGACCCGTTCCTGTGGCTGGCCGACATTCACGGCGCCAGGGCGCTCGACTGGGTGAAACAGCAAAACGGAAAGACGCTTTCCGCCCTGAAAGCCGATCCCGAGTATCGCAAAGACTACGACGCCATGCTCGCCGTGCTGAACGCGAACGACCGCATTCCGACGGGTGAGGTCGAGCGCGGCCAGGTGCTGAATTTCTGGCAGGATGCCGGTCACGTGCGGGGGTTGTGGCGCCGCGTCGATACGGCCGGCTATGCCAACGCCCGTCCTGCCTGGGATGTGCTTCTGGACGTCGATGCGCTCGACAAACGCGAGCACAAGGATTGGGTCTGGCAGGGCGCCAATTGCGTCAATGAAATGAAAGACTGTCTGCTGCGCCTTTCTCCGGGTGGCGGCGACGCATCCGCCGTCCGCGAGTACGACGCGCGCAGGAAGGCTTTCGTTCCGAATGGTTTTTCACTGAAGGTCGCGAAGTCCCAGGCTGCCTGGGTGGACAAAGATACCATTCTGTTCGGCACCGATTTCGGTCCCGGCTCGATGACCCAGTCGAGCTACCCGCGCATCGTGAAACTCTGGCATCGCGGCGAGCCGCTCTCTGCCGCCAGGACCGTGTTTGAGGGCAAGGCGAGCGATGTTTCGTCAAATCCCGTGGTGTTCCGCGGGCCATACGGGACGGTGCCGCTGATCGATCACGGCATCGCTTTCTTCTCGTCCGAATATTATTTCGTGCAGCCCGGCGGCAAGACGCTGAAGCTGCCGCTTCCGCTCAGTGCCAATGTCAGAGGCGTCACGGGCGGCGAATTGCTGTTCACGCTGCGCGACGCATGGACGACCGGCGCCGGCAAGGCGATTCCGGAGGGTTCGCTGGTCGCCTTCAATGTTCTGGCTTTCGCCGACAGCCATGCGGTGCCGCGCTACGATGTGCTCTATTCGCCCGGCCCGCGCGCGACCGTCGAGGACGTGTCGCCCGGCCGCGACGCCGTTTATGCCTCGATCTTCGACAATGTCACCGGTTCGATCCACGAATTCCGGTTGGACAAATCCGGCGCCTGGACGGACAAATCGCTCGACCTGCCGAAAGGCGGCTCGACCCATATCATGGATGCCGATGCCTGGACGCCGCAGGTCTATTTCACCTTCGAAAGTTTCCTTCAGCCGGTCACGCTCTATTCCTATGACGGGAAGGGTGAGCCGAAAGAAATAAAGTCCGAGCCGGCGCGCTTCGATGCGAAAGGGCTTGTTGCCGACCAGTTCGAAGCGAAATCCGCCGACGGCACGGAGATTCCCTATTTCCTGATACATGCAAAAAACCAGCATGGCACAGTGCCGACCATTCTCTATTCCTATGGCGGCTTCGAACTCTCGCTCGAGCCCTGGTACTGGAACGACGGCCACCGCCCGCTCGATGCGGGCCAGACCTGGTTTGCCAAGGGCGGAGCGCTCGCGGTTGCGAATATCCGCGGCGGCGGCGAATTCGGTCCGGCCTGGCACCAGGCGGCGTTAAAAACAAATCGCCAGCGTGCCTTCGACGATTTCGAAGCCGTGGCCGGCGATCTCGACCATCGCGGCTTCGCCACGCCGAAACAGATCGGCAGCGTCGGCGCCTCGAATGGCGGTCTGCTTGTTTCGACCACCATGGTGCAGCGGCCCGAACTTTTCGGCGCCGTCGTCTGTCAGCGTCCGTTGATCGACATGCTGCGCTATACCCATTACGGCGCGGGTGCGTCATGGGTGGGCGAGTATGGAGACCCGGCCGACCCGCAGATGCGCGCGGTGATCCTGAAATACTCGCCGTATGAGAATCTCAAGGCGGACGGGAAATATCCGCCGGTGTTCTTCATCACCGAAACGAGCGACGACCGTGTGACGCCGGTTTTCGCGCGCATGATGGCCGCCAAGATGGAGGCCATGCACCAGAACGTGACCTTCTACGAAAGCCTCGAAGGCGGCCACGGCCCCGGCGCGACACATGAGGAAGAGGCGCAGATGTGGGCGCTTTCCTATGTGTATCTCGGGCAGAAGCTCGGGCTGCAGGCGGCCGCCCCGTCCCGATAAAGTAATTATATCCCGGCCTCTTATTTCGTCCGCGGCCGCCGCGCATACGGCTCCAGCTAGACGAGATTTGGAGCTTCGTTTACGCCAAGGGGAAGAAAGTCCCATCCGCCAAGGCCGCTCCGAAAGACGCTGGCGACGTTGGGACCTGAGTTGCCATTGATGCGGACACGAAGCTGGTCCCGTCATGGCGCGTCGGTGACCGCTCCAGCGCAACGGTATTGGACTTCGTTTCCGATCTTGCCACCCGGCTCAAAAACCGCGTTCAGATCACGACGGATGGGCACAAGGCCTACCTCAATGCGATTGAGGAAACCTTCGGGGCGGACATTGATTACGCCATGCTGGTAAAGGTCTGGGGCGACGCTTCCGAAGGCCAGCGCCGCTATAGTCCGCCAGTTTGTAATGGCGCTCACAAGCACAAGATCGAAGGCAATCCAGATCCGAAGCACGTCTCGACCAGCTATGTCGAGCGACAGAACCTCACAATGATGCAGATGCGCCGCTTTACCCGGCTCACGAATGCCTTCTCAAAGAAGCTCGAAAACCACGCTCTTTCCGTGGCACTCCACGACATGCATTATAACTTTTGCCGCATTCACAAGAGCCTTCGGGTGACTCTGCGATGGCCGCTGGCGTCACGGATCGGATTTGGGATATAACGGACATCGTGGCGCTGATCGCGGTCCGAGAGGCTCCTGTCGCGAAGCGCGGGCCATATAAGAAGCGAGCCGCCTAACGGGGGAATTCAATGAGAAAAAGCCGATTATGGACAATGGCGGCAGCAACCGCCGTCGTTGTTTGCTTTGCACCTGAGAGCGTAATCGCCGGCAGTTTCAAAATCATATACTCTTTCCAATGAGATGCTGACGGCGCACAACCTGTTGCTCCGCTGATCAACATCGGGGGAACGCTATATGGCGCTACATCGTTTGGCGGAGCGGAGTGCGGTCCGAACGGTTGTGGAACAATATTCTCGATAACGCCCGCGGGCGTTGAAACAATACTACACAAATTTCAAAACAAAGGCGACGGATATGCTCCGTACAGTCTCGTTAAGGCCGATAATGAGATCATTGGAGTTTCTTATATTCCGGCGCGCGGAACCGCTTCTTATATCTTTTCAGTGACTCCGGAGGGTAAATTGAGTGTCCTGGGTTCGGCCAAAAACCCTTCGAGGGCAATGAATCGGCATCCTCTCACTGAGGTGGCTGGCACTTGGTATGGCGTCGATCTCGGCACATCACATTCAATTTGTGGAAATAATGCTTGTGGGTACGTCTACGCGATCAAGCCTTAAGGCCAAGATGGCGGCTTAGTTTCAAAATGCGTCACTGCCTAGCGCGGCAAGGCTTGCTTTTTCTGATCAAATATGTTACAAACTTTGTTTAGTTTGATTGCTGCGGGCGACGGTACCGGCGGTTTTCCCCACGACATCCGCGCCAGTCCGCCGGCGATTGCCGCGGTCGCGCTCCGGTCCGGATGTGGCCTCAACCATTCCATCGCGGACCGGAAGATTCCCGAAACCACCCCCGGCGGTGTCCGTGTTGTTTCACGTGGAACAATCGATCGCGGTTTGGTTGCGCAGTACAAATATTTGTTCGTAGCGGGCGGGTTCGCTGATAATCGCTGTTAAAATCGCTGTTATGGGTTTTTGCGGGGTCTACCCGGCGCGGGCGAGGGCCTGGCTGAATTGCAGATCGGCAAGGCGGGCGTAGAGGCCGCCGCCGGCGACCAGCTCGGCATGGCTGCCTTCGCCGACCACGCGGCCGCGATCCATCACCACGATGCGCGCGAGCCGCTGAATGGTGGCAAAGCGATGGGCGATGACGATGGTGGTGCGGCCTGCCATCAGATTGGCGAGGCCGAGCTGCACCAGCCTCTCGTTCTCCGCGTCGAGCGCGCTTGTTGCTTCATCGAGAAGCAGCAGCGGCGCGTCGCGCAGGATGGCGCGCGCAATGGCGAGGCGCTGGCGCTGGCCGCCCGAAAGCGTCGTGCCGCGTTCTCCAACCAGAGTCTGATAGCCCTGCGGTAATGCTTCGATGAATTCCGCGGCGGCGGCGGCTTCGGCAGCCTCGCGCACCGCCGCATCGTCCGCCTCGGGCCGGCCGTAGCGAATGTTGTCGGCAAGCGTACCGGAGAAGATCACCGGGTCCTGCGCGACAAGAGCCATGTGGCGGCGCAATTCGGCGGGATCGAGTTCGGCGCAATTCACGCCGTCGAAAAAGATACCGCCCGCCTGCGGCGCGAAGAAGCGCAGGGCGAGCTGAAACACCGTGCTCTTGCCTGCGCCGGAAGGTCCCACAAGCGCAATGGCTTCGCCCTGTTTCACGTCGAGCGAGTACGCATCCAGAGCCGCGGTTTCGGGCCGTGACGGATAGTGGAACGTCACATTGCGGAACGCGATCTCGCCGCGCGCAGGCCGGGACAGGATGGCCGGGTTGGGCGGCGCCTTCACCGCGGGTTCGACGCGCAACAATTCGGCCAGCCGTTCCGAAGCGCCGGCGGCGCGTTGCAGATCGCCCCAGATCTCGCTCAACGCACCGACGCCGAGCCCCACAAGCAGCGCATAGAATATGAACTGCACCAGCAGGCCCGGCGTCAGGGTCTTTGCGGCGACGTCGTGGGCGCCGACATAGGCGACGCCGACGATGCTCGAGAAGATCGAGAAGATCACCACGGCCGTCATCACGGCGCGGGCGCGGGTGCGCAGGACTGCAATGTCGAACGATTGTTCCACGGCCAGACCGAAGCGGCCGCGCTCGGCATTCTCCTGCGTGAAGGCCTGGACCGTCTGCACCGCATTGATTGTTTCGCTTGCCCGCGCGCTCGTATCGGCGATGCGGTCCTGGCTGCGGCGCGAAAGCGTGCGCACCCAGCGCCCGAACAGTATCAGCGGCACCAGTATGAACAGCACGGCCGCGAGTACGATGGCGGTGAGCTTCACGCTGGTCGCAAACATCAGAGCAATGCCGCCGAAGAACATCAGCACATTGCGCAGCGCGATCGAAACGGAGGAACCGACAACGGTCTGGATGAGCGTCGTGTCCGCTGTCAGCCGCGACAACACTTCGCCGGTGCGCGTTACTTCGAAGAAGGCCGGCGTCAGTGTCAGCACATGATCGAATACTGCCTTGCGCACGTCGGCGATGACCCGCTCGCCGATCCAGGTGACATAATAGAAGCGCACGCCGGTGAAGAGGCCGAGGAGGCCGGACGCGATGACGAGTGGCAGAAAATAGAGCCCGATGCGCGCGATGACCGCTTCATGGAAGCCGCGGTCGATCATGATCCTCAGCGCCTGCGGCACCAGCAGGCTGACAGCCGCCGAACACAGCAGCGCGAAGAGCGCGGCGGCGATGCGCCAGCGATAGGGCAGAAGATAGGGGACAAGATCGCGCAAAGGCCGCAGCGAGCGGCTTTTCTCCCGCGCGGCGGCGACTCTGTGGACTTCTCGGGCGAATTCCACCCCGGTCTGCGTCATGATCAACGGGCCTTTTCGTTGCAATATAGGCAATGCGGCCGGTCGCGGTGAGCGCGCCATTGGCCGCGCTTGTCAGTCGCGTGCCGATCCCTTATAAGCCCGCGCTTTCCGCAAGCGAGACAGGCCATGAAGAAGGGCATTCATCCCGATTATCATATGGTGACCGTCGTTCTGAACGACGGCACGACATACAAGGCCCGTTCGACCTGGGGTGAGCCCGGCCAGAAGCTGACGCTTGATATCGATCCCACCACGCATCCGGCATGGACCGGCGGCCAGCAACAGCTAATCGACCGCGGCGGCCGCCTGACGCGCTTCAACAAGCGTTTCAAGGATTACGTGAAAGCCTGAGCAGGCGCGCTTCGCAGTTCGGGCAGCGAAATTTCCTATACGCTGCTCAACGCGCCAAAGCTTTGCTGCAAACGCTCGAAATGTGCCTGCACGGCCGGTTTGGCCGATTCCATACCCTGCAGCAATGCCTCTTCCAGCCGCGCGATGCGGCGATAGAGCTGTTCGCTGCGGTCGAGCAGGTCGCGCAGCGCCCTGGGAAGCGTTTCCAGGTTTTCGCCCTGGCCGCCGAAGCAGATTTCCTTGGAGCCCAGACGGTAGCGTTCGCTCGCCGCATCTTCGGCTTCGATCTCGCCTTCGCGGACGGCGCGCTGGATAAGCAGCCAGCTCGCGGCCTGCATCAGGCGCGTGGTTACGCGCATGCTTTCACCGGCATAAAGAAGAGCCGCGTTGCGCGACAGCACGCGGGATTCCTCGCGGCCGCGGCCATCGAGATAACGTGCCGTCTCTTCCACCAGCGACATGCCCTCGTCGAACGTTCGTTCGAACAGGGCCGAGTCGATGAAAGATTGCGGCGAAATATACGGGGGTGACGTGTCTTCGATTTGTACGAGTGACATTTTCCCCTTGCCCCAGCTTTGCCCGTCGCGAAAGTAGCAAACAGGATGCGGGGCGGGAAAGAGCGCTTCGCTGTAATGCGCGCATTTTAACTCAATATGGTTACGCCGGGGCCACAGGAACGTTGTTAAGATTAACTTTTGAGTCAGATGTTCAGGACTTGCGAAAGAATGAGTCGGCGGCAGAGCGCGTGGATTTTCTCGCATCGATCGCGGCACGGCAGCGCGCGATTTCATTTTCCATCGTGGCGATGCGCGCTGCGAGTTCATGCTCCGAAAGCGCGGACAAATCCTCGCCCAATACAATGTCGACCGCCTTTTTGCGTGGCAGCAATTCATCGGGATCGATGGGCATGACTGACTCTCCCAAATGACAATTGAAATCTTAACGCGCTCCGTTTTCGTCGTCATCATCCGGCTTGTCCGGGTGATCCAAATAATCCAGAAAACGGCATCTCCCGCACGAGGCGGGCGAAGACGAAACAGGCGGACCAGACGGTGAAAGACGCGGTGTCAATCCTTATGCGCGCTATCAAAATCGAAAACCCCGGGCCGGATTACCGCCTTGTGCTGGAAGAAACAGTGCGGCCGGAAGCCGGGACTGGCGAAGTTCTCATTCGCGTCGCGGCTGCGGGCGTCAACCGCGCCGATCTCCTTCAGTCGCATGGGCGCTATCCACCGCCGGAAGGCGCGTCGCCGATCCTGGGCATGGAGGTCTCGGGCGAGATCGCCGCGTGCGGCGCCGACGTCACGGGCTTCGGTCCCGGCGAAAAAGTCTGCGCGCTCGTCGCGGGCGGCGGATACGCGGAATATTGTGCCGCCCCGGTGGGCTCGATCCTGCCGGTGCCGGAAAGAGTCGATGTCGTGGATGCGGCCGGCCTGCCGGAAGTGCATTTTACCGTCTGGACAAATCTCATGGATTCGGCCCGGCTCGGGCCGGGCGAGAGCGTGTTGATACATGGCGGCTCGAGCGGCATCGGCACTGCGGCGATCCAGCTTTGCAAGGCGCTCGGAAATACGGTCTTCGCCACGGCCGGCAGCGTGGAAAAATGCAATGCCTGCGAGCAGCTCGGCGTCATCCGCGCCATCAATTATCGCGAGGAAGACTTCGTCAGCGTGGTGGAGCGCATTACCCGCGGCAAAGGTGTCGATGTGATCCTCGACATGGTGGGCGGTGATTATATCGAGCGCAACCTGCGCGCGCTGGCCCGGGGCGGCCGGCTCGTCAACATCGCTTTCCAGAAGGGCACAAAGGCGGAAGTCAATTTCGCGCCCATGCTGACGAAGCGCCTGTCCTTTATGGCCACGACGCTGAGGGGACGCTCGAACGCGGAAAAATCGCGCATCCGCGACGCGGTGCGAGACCATGTCTGGCCGCTGCTTGCAGACGGTCAAATCGGTCCCATCATCGACCAGGTGTTTCCGCTGGCCGAGGCGCAGGCTGCCCATGAAAAGATGCAGGGCGGTCACCATATCGGTAAAATTCTGCTCCGCGCCTGAGGGAAATTCGTTCCCTTGGCTGGCCCTATCGGGTAAAAGACTACCTCTTCCTCGAAAGGTTTAGGGCCTTGAGAGCGGTGCGGAGCCGGTAACTCCGCCCGGCGAAAGGATTATTGATCCATGGCCGACACTGTTCCCCTGATGCCCAAAGCGACAGCCGTCTGGCTTGTCGATAATACCTCTCTCACCTTCGAGCAGATCGCCGATTTCTGCGGCCTGCATCCGCTTGAGGTCAAAGGTATCGCCGACGAGGACGTGGCGAAGGGGATCAAGGGCCAGGATCCGGTGGTCTCCGGGCAGCTGACGCGCGAGCAGATCGAGGCGGCGGAGAAGGATGCGAAACTGCGCCTGAAGATGGCGCCTCCGAAATACAAGATGCCTGCGGTCAAGATGAAGAAGGCGCCGCGTTATACCCCGGTCTCGAAGCGGCAGGACAAGCCCGATGCGGTGTACTGGGTGCTGCGCAACCATCCCGAACTCACCGATGCCGACATCATCAAGCTCGTCGGCACGACCAAGGCTACCATTCAGAAGATCAAGGAGCGCTCGCACTGGAACGCCCCGAACATCAAGGCGGTCGATCCGGTGACGCTCGGTCTTTGTTCGCAGCTCGAACTCGACCTCGCCGTCGAGCGTGCTTCCCATCGCAAGGATCGCCTGGTGACGCGAACCACGAAACCCGGCGAAACCCTCAAGCCGATCGAAGAAACAGTGGCGGCGGAAGAACCCGCCGACGCGGACGTACACGAAGCCGAGTAACCGGCGCACCCCTCGCCAGCGTCGCGGCGGGTTTCAACGCCCGGATCTGGATCCCTCCGGCGCGAGGGGAGAGGAAGTTGCGCCGCAGTGAGGTGATTGTGAGATCATTTGCAATGATCTGTGCAACGGCGGACTTTTCTCTTGCGAGAGAGATGCAGACACGGATCCATCGAGAGGCACTGTGCAGATGAGGGTGCTTTCTGGGCCGGATCAGAATACGTAGCGCACGACCAGGAACCCGGCGACCAGCACGACAAGAAACGCGGCGAATACCAGCTCCAGGCGCTTTTCGATGAAACCACGCACCGGTTCGCCGAAGGCGTAAAGCAGCCCGGCTTCCAGCGAAAAGCGTGCGCCGCGCGTGATGATCGAAAGCACGATGAATAGCCACAAATTATAACCGGCAAATCCCGAAGCGATCGTCACCAGCTTGTAAGGGATTGGCGTCAGGCCCTTGATCAGTATGATCAGGGCGCCCCATTTGGCATAGGCCGCGCGAAATGAATCCAGCGAAGCGCCGTAGCTATAGGCATGAATGAGCCAATGGCCGACCGAATTGTAGAGCAGGGCGCCGATGGCATAGCCCAGCATTCCGCCGAGAACGGAAAATAGCGTGCACCACCCCGCGAGGAGGAAAGCGCGCCGTCTGTCGGCCAGCACCATGGGGACCAGCATCACGTCGGGCGGTAACGGGAAGAATGAACTTTCTGCGAAAGAGACAGCCGCGAGCGCCCACCAGGCATGTCGCCCGGAGGCGTGGCCGATAATCCAGCCATAAAGCGACCGCAATATGCTTTCGCGCGGTTCAATCGCGCTGCCTTCGTTCATATTCTGATCCCGGAAAACGAGCGTTCCTGGCAAGCGTGGGCCCCTGCGGTCCATGCGCGTGTTTACAGGCCGCGCAAATTTGCTTTGAATAACTTCCACAACTTGCAAAAAGATGAAGAGAGATGGCGTCGCGGCGTTCGACAAAATCCGGCAAAGCGCGCAAACGCGCCGCCATAAAATCGCCGGCCGCGAAACGGACGCGCGCAAAGCGTGTGGAGCGCGCGAAGAAGGCGCCACCGCCCAAACCGGTTGTACCGTTGCGGCCGCGCAAGCGCGTGTCGCGACGCGCCTCCGCCGTAGCTCCGCGCCGCGTTCCGCATGTGCGGCCAGGCGGCAGTTCGATCTTCGACCGCGGTCTCGAGCGCAACCCCGCCAATTTCCAGCCTCTGACGCCGCTCTCATTCCTGGAGCGCGCGGCGCTGGTCTTTCCCGATCACACCGCCATCATTCACGGCCGCCAACGCATCGCCTATGCCGAATTCTATGCGCGCTCGCGAAGGCTCGCTTCGGCGCTGGCGCAACACGGCATTCGCCGCGGCGACACGGTGGCGGCGATGCTCGCCAACACGCCGCCCATGCTCGAAGCCCATTACGGCGTGCCCATGGCGGGAGCGGTGCTCTGTGCGCTGAACACCCGGCTCGATGCAGCGGCACTTGCGTTCATCCTCGACCACGGGGAAGCGAAGGTGCTGATCACAGACCGCGAATTTGCGCCGGTCATCAAAGAAACGCTCGCGCGCGTGAAAACGCGCCCGCTCGTCATCGATGTCGACGATCGGGAATTCCCGCAATCCGGCGAGCGTCTCGGGCAGATCGATTACGAGGAGTTTCTTGCAGAGGGCGATCCCCAGTTTGCCTGGAGCATGCCCGATGACGAATGGGATGCGATCGCGCTTAACTACACATCTGGCACCACCGGAAATCCCAAAGGCGTGGTGTTTCACCATCGCGGTGCGGCGCTGATGGGCTATGACAATGTGCTGGCCGCGGGGCTCTGCAAACATCCCGTCTATCTGTGGACGCTGCCGATGTTTCATTGCAACGGCTGGTGCTTTCCCTGGACCATATCCGTCGTGGCGGGCACGCATGTCTGTTTGCGCGCCGTGCGTGCCCAGCCGATCTATGAACTCATGGCGGATCAGGGCGTCACCCATCTCTGCGGCGCGCCGATCGTGATGTCGATCCTGGTGAATGCCACCGACGCCGAGCGCCGGCCGCTGCCACATCGCGTCGAATTCATCACCGCTGCGGCACCGCCGCCCGAATCCGTGCTCGCTGCCATGTGCGAAGCCGGTTTCAACGTCACGCATGTGTATGGCCTCACGGAAACCTATGGACCGGCAGTGGTCAACGAATGGCGCGCCGAATGGGAAAATCTCGACGCCGATGCGCGCGCTGCAAAGAAGGCGCGGCAGGGCGTGCGTTATCCCGCGCTCGCCGAACTCTCCGTGATGGATCCGCGCACCTTGGACCCCGTGCCGCCGGACGGCGAAACGCTGGGCGAAGTGATGTTCCGCGGCAATATCGTGATGAAGGGCTATCTCAAGAACCCGCAAGCCACCAAAGATGCCTTTTCCGGCGGCTGGTTCCATTCCGGCGATCTCGGTGTGCTGCACGCCGACGGCTATATCCAGCTCAAGGACCGCTCGAAAGACATTATCATATCGGGGGGCGAGAACATCTCCTCCATCGAAGTCGAAGATACACTGTTGAAACATCCCGCCGTGCTTTATGCGGCGGTGGTGGCGCGTCCCGACGCGAAATGGGGCGAAACGCCCTGTGCTTTCGTCGAGCTGAAATCCGGCCGCGACGCCTCGGAAGCCGACCTTGTCGCCTGGTGCCGCAAACACCTCGCCCACTACAAATGCCCGCGGCACGTCGTCTTTTGCGAGATTCCGAAGACATCGACGGGCAAAATCCAGAAATACAAGCTGCGCGATCGGGCGAAGGGCTTGAAAGGTTGAAATACCGGTTGGCCGCCGGCTTTGGTTCCGGATGAGGAGGGGGCATGGAATTTTTTGGGTCTCGGACGACGCGCTATCCCAGGCGCTGGTCGGAGATGTCGCGGGAATTTCAATTCTTGTTCGTGTACCACATTTGCATGATGGGCATGATACTTCTCGGTCAATCACTTACCATCCCGATAGAGCTTTCGATTGCATCCGGATTGATAGTTGTATTTTCCATGCTGTCGATCGGAAGGCGTCGAACACTCGGCTGGCGATGGCCAGGGGTGCGGCCCAAAAACCTGTTGGCCGCTGTAGCCGTGGCCGTATTTCTGGGGGTATTTCTGTTTGCCGGTCTCTCTTTCACCCCGATCAATGCCAACATATTTCCCTGGCTGTTGGCGGCGCTCGGGATCGGCGGATTCGGCGCGCTGCAGGCTCTGAGGCTGGTGGCTTATTCGGAAGATGATTTCCTGCTTATCGGTCGTGGCGGGAATGTGCCGGCCGATCCAAAAGAAGATTTGCTGCCGCAGTGGAAGAAAATCGTGCGAGCCGGATTCCGCATCGTGTTCCTGCTTGTCTGGCTGGCCGGCCTCGCGTCGTTTTATATGTTCGACAGGAGCTGGAAGAGCGGCTCGAATTTTCCCACTGCAACCCGGAGCGAACCACTCAATAATCATGGCAACATTGTTTATGTGACGAGAGCACAAAAGCAGGTTGTGGATGAATTGCAGGCAGCGATGATGATTGGAATACCATGTGTGATCCTGAGCGGGCTGCTGCTGCAATTTGTTGCAGGCGTGCCGGTTCTGAAGAACTTGCCAACCCGCAAAGAGTGAGCAGTTCGGCCAGCTTGGTGCACGTTGGAGGACGAGCCGCTTGTCGTCGCGCTTCGGCGTAAAGCCCGGATTGACGCTGTCTTACGCCGTTCCGACCAATCAACAAACATCAGACGATCCCGTTCCGGATCGTGCAGATCGCATCAACCCCTCGTCTTTCCAAGGCCGCGTTTCCGCCTAGCGGCAGCACTGCTCGTTACGCAGTGGCCATTGCCAGAATCGCGCGAATCATGTCCCGTTCCGGTGCAGATGCCCCGCGCCGCCCGGGAGCCGCGCATGAACCAGATCGGCAACTATCTCGGATCGCTCAGACCGCTGACCTGGGCGCATATAATTGCCATCGTACTCATCGTGTTCGCTTCGGTTCTGGTGATCCGCGTGGTGCTGCCGCGTGCCTATCGCGCGGCGGAGCAGGCGCCTTCGAGACGGCGGCTGCGCATTCTGCGCACCAAACCCCTCGTGCGGCTGGTGGTCTGGATCGTGGCCATTACCGCTATCGTGCCCATCCTTGTCGAGCCGACGCTCGACGACGTCCTAGCCTTGATCGCATGGCTCGCCATCGTTCTCGCTTTTGCGCTGAAGGACTACGTGACCTGCGTGATCGCGGGGCTCGCGACCGTGCTCGAGAATACCTATCAGATCGGCGATTGGGTGGAACTGGCTGGCGTCTATGGCGAAGTGCGCGCGCTCGGCATCCGCGCCGTGCACATCGTCAACTCCGACGACACGGAAGCGATCATCCCCAATTCGATGGTGTGGTCGTCGCGCGTTCTCAATGCCAGCGGCGGCCAGGTGAGCATGCTGTGTGTCACAAATTTCTATCTTGATCCCGATCATGATGGCGCTGCGGTGTGCGCGGCGCTGGCCGAGGCGGGGGAGGCGAGCAGCTATCGCAAGCCCAGCACGGAGGTGAAAGTTTCCGCGCGCGAGACGCCGTGGGGCACCCATTACAAACTATCTGTGCATGCCCGCGACAGCCGCGAACAATTCGCTTTGGTCACCGAACTGACGATAAGCGGCAAAGAGCGCGTGCGTGCGATGGGCATCGGATTCGCGACCGCTGCAATGGCGGCAAACTGGGTGCCATGATGGGACTGGTGGCTATTCCGTCCGATGACGCGGAAGTCCGCCAAGTTCCTGGCTATACTTGAGATATGAATCGGGACCGCGCATTGGAAATTCTTCGTGGTTTGCAAGAGCCGCTTGCCGCTCGCGGAATTGCCCACGCCGCGGTGTTCGGTTCGATCGCGCGGAGAGATGGACATGAACGCAGCGATATCGATGTTTTCGTCATACCAGCCGAAGGCGCGCGTCTCAGTCTTTTTGATCTCGGCGGTATCCACGATATTCTCGAAGACGCATTTGGAAACAATGTCGACTTGGTTATAAGCCCCGTCAGAAACACCGGGCTGCGCGCCGCTATTGGCAGGGATCGGGCGGATGCTTTCTGAGCGGGTTGCGCAGTGCTTCGCTGATATTGTCACCGCCGTCGACCTGATCCAAACATGGGTCGAGAGGGCAGGAGGCGCCGAGAAGGGCAACCTTCAGGATCCGCTCTTACGCAGCGCGATTGAGCGCCAACTCCTGATCATCAGCGAAGCCGCTATCTTATAAGATGTAGTAGCGCGCTTATTCCTTGCCGCGCGAAGACCCTATTATATCGAAAGGCGGAGACTCCGGCGCAAGGGGGAGCGCCGGAGTCTGTTTCCATCAACGGATCGCGCGGTGAAATTCCACCCGGTCGCGAACCCAGCCATTATGCAGCCAGAAATACCGCCTGCCGCTTACGTTGCGGACATAGACCGGCGCTCCGCGATACACCGCGCCGTCCACGAACAGCGGCTCGCTGTAAACCGGATAGCCGCAATAGGCCGGACGAAAGCGGTGGGGTCTGAAGCAGGGATTGCCGACCCGGACGCCGACTGCAGGCGCACCGATTGTAACTCCGACAGCGACGCCCGCATTTGCAGGCACTGCAATACCCAGCGTGGCGCCCGCGAGCATCAGGGCCCCGACGGCGATTTTCTTGAAATTATTCATCTCACCTACTCCTTTGCTCGGCGGCCGTAATGGCGAGCCGACGCGTGGGAGAATGAGATGAAGCCGCTGAACCGCTTCTGAGAGCGCAATTCAGAAGGCGTTCATCAGTGCATCATGTGTTAGTGGCCGGGTACGCCGCGACAATCGGATACAAATATCCAACTCTGCGCGGGCCGCGCCGCAAACCGCAAGGCACAGCCCGCCCCGTATCGCTGAATACCGCCGGCAACAGGCCGGCGTAGGCTAAAGCGGCATTAATGCACGCTGGCGCGCAACCGCTCCATCTCGTCCTTGATTTTCAACTTTTCTTTTTTGAGTTCGGCGACCCTGGATTCATCCCAGTCGGGATGGGTCATTTCGGATTCGATCAGTTCCTGGAGTTTTTTATGCTTTTCGGACAGTTCCTGGATATGTCCCTCAAGTGCCATCCTGCACCTCTTTTCATAAAAGGGTCGCAATTAGACCATCATCCGGGGCGGCTGTCACCCCTTCGCGAACGCTATGGCTTCTCAGATGTAAATGCCGGAAGGCCGGGCATGGGACCGCGATCTGGGCTACAATGCTGCCCGATGACCGAGGCCGAAGAACAAAGCCTGCGTGCCGCACTGGCAGTGCTGATGGAGGAGCATCGCGATCTGGACGCGGCTATTGCCGCGATGGCCGAGCGCGGCTCCGGCGACCAGCTCCGGCTGACCCGGCTGAAGAAGC
This sequence comes from Rhizomicrobium sp., assembly GCA_036269235.1. Classification (GTDB taxonomy): domain Bacteria; phylum Pseudomonadota; class Alphaproteobacteria; order Micropepsales; family Micropepsaceae; genus Rhizomicrobium. Next base: position 74,161 of record DATASL010000051.1, on the reverse strand, counting down.
GCAAGCTCCAGCTGAAGGACCAGATCGCCCGGATCGAGGACCAGTTGCTGCCGAACATCATTGCCTGAGCGGCCTGCTCTTTCCTTGAACCGCCTGCTGCCTATAATAAGCCGCTTCGTGCGTCCGGGCGCGTGCCCGAAGAGGCAGAGGCATGATTTCGGTTTCCCCCCTTGTCGGCATCATCATGGGCAGCCAGTCCGACTGGCGGACCGTGCGCCCGGCTGCGCAATTGCTCGAGGATTTGGCAATCCCGCATGAAGTGCGAATTGTCTCGGCGCATCGCACGCCCGATCGCCTCTACGCCTATGCCAAAGGTGCGGCGGAACGCGGCCTGAAAGTGATTATCGCTGGCGCCGGTGGCGCGGCGCATCTGCCCGGCATGGCGGCCTCCATGACGACACTTCCCGTGCTGGGCGTGCCCGTCGAATCGGAGGCGCTCAAAGGCATGGACAGCCTGTTCTCTATTGTCCAGATGCCTGGAGGGGTGCCGGTCGCGACATTCGCGATCGGAGAGCCTGGCGCGCGCAACGCGGCGTTGCATGCTGCTGCAATCCTTGCGCTTTCGGACCCTGGAGTTGCCGAGCGGCTGGCCGCATGGCGTCGCCGGCAAAGCGAAGCCGTTCCGGAACAGCCTGCGGACAATCCCCCGAAATGAATTCATCGCGCGACCCTTTGCTTCCCGTTCCACCGGGAGGGACGATCGGGATTCTGGGCGGAGGGCAGCTCGGGCGGATGCTGGCGCTGGCCGCGGCGCGGCTTGGGTTGAAAGCCCACATCTATTCCGATGAAACCGATGCGCCGGCTTTCGATGTCGCAGCGGCTCACACCAGCGCCCCGTATACCGACAATACAGCGCTCGAAGCTTTCGCCCGCGGCGTCGATGTAATCACTTTCGAATTCGAGAACGTGCCCAGTGAAACGCTCGCGAAACTGGCGCGGGAAAAGCCCACGCGTCCCGGAGCGGATGCTCTCGCCGTCACGCAAGATCGGCTGACGGAAAAGGATTTTGTCGCGAAGCTCGGCATCGCGACAGCGCTTTACGCCGCCGCCGGCGATCGCGACGAGGCGCGGCTCGCGCTGGAAAAGATCGGCCGCCCGGCAATCATCAAGACACGCCGCTTCGGTTATGACGGCAAGGGCCAGGCGCGTATCACGCAAATGGGTGATCTGGATTGCGCGCGCGATGCCATCCGGCACGCGCCTGCCATCATCGAACAGTTGGTCGATTTCGAATGCGAATGTTCGGTGATAGCGGCGCGTGGCGTGGATGGTTCGTTTGCTGCCTATGACCCGCCGGAAAATTCGCATGGCGATCACATCCTGCGCCGTTCCGTCGTGCCCGCGCGGCTGACGGGTGGCCAAAGCGATGAAGCGAAAGCCGTCGCGCGCCAAATCGCGGATGCGCTCGATTATGTCGGCGTGCTCGCCGTCGAATTCTTTGTAACAAAAAGCGGCGGGCTGCTCGTCAATGAAATCGCGCCGCGCGTGCATAATTCCGGCCATTGGACGCTGGAAGCCTGTGTCGTCAGCCAGTTCGAGCAGCATATCCGCGCCGTCGCCGGATGGCCGCTCGGCGATCCGGCGCGCCATTCCGATGCGGTGATGATCAATCTCATCGGCGTTGACGCCGAAGACTGGAAAGCGCTCGCCGCGGGACCCGGCGCGCTGCATCTTTACGGCAAGAAAGAAATTCGGCAGGGGCGCAAGATGGGGCATGTGACGCAACTGAAGCCGATGTCGGTGAGGTGAGGACGCGATGAAAGGCCGATGCTTTTGCGGCAAGGTGCAGATCAGCACCTCGGAGCCGCCTCTCGTCGTGCGGAGTTGCTGGTGCCGGGACTGCCAGTATCTCGGCGCAGGTTCGGCGACGGTGAACGCCGTTTTCCGCAACGATCAGGTTTCGATCGCCGGCAACCTTGCGGACTATCAGTCTTCGGCGGATTCCGGCGCGAAGATGACGCGCAGCTTCTGCGCGAATTGTGGTACGGCGGTCAGTTCCCGGTCAAATACGAAACCGGATCTGGTCGTGCTGCGTGTCGGACTGTTCGACGACCGGGCCGCACTGAGTCCAAGCCTGACGATCTGGACGGATTCCGCACCGGAATGGGGATGCTGGAACAAAGAACTTCCCAGCGCGCCGCGACAACTGCCGCCCGCCGGTTAGGCCATCAGTCAGGCACGGCCGGGACGCCGGCCGCGTGTTTCGCGTCGCGCGGGATTGAAAATTTCCGACAGCGACGGCAGCCCGCTGGCGCGTTCCCGCATTTGCGCCTTGAACTTCTCGAACTGCATCACATTGTCGATGCGCCGTTGCAGGAACGTATTGGTAATCTCTTCGTCGTCGCTCGTATCGGAGAACCAGCGCATCAGCGTAGTGGAATAGACGCCGGCCAGGATCGCGCGTTTGGTGTAGAAATTGAAATCGGTCGAGGTGTCGCCGGTCGCGCGCCAGATCGCGTCCACCGTGTTGTAGAGCAGCTTCACACCGGTCGTCGCGTTGGGCGGCAGGGTGAGGAAAGCGGCTGCGCGCCGCGCCGCCTCCTTGTAAGGCCGCAGCACGGCAATGCGCGTCTTGACCGCCAGCGCAATGCGCTCGCGCACTTTCATGGTCGACAGTTTTGCCCTGGCGAGCAGCAGTGCCATCTCTGCATCGGCAAATTCCGAGAAAGCCCCGACCAGGCTGAGCGGCCCTTCAGGGAAGTGACGCGCAATCTCGGCACGCGCGACGCCTGCGTCCTTTGCCGCGCGTTCGAGCACCTTGTCGGTGAAGCCGTCGAACGGCACATGGACGAGCGCCGCGGCCAGAATGGCCTGCTTCGGATCGCCCCGGCGGGCGCGACGCGGCTTGCGTGCTTTCGTGGTCGTGGTCATTCCGTTTGCTCGCGCGGCCAGTGGCGTGACTCGGATTCGAAAATCAGCTGCTTCAGATCGTCCATGCGCTGCGGATAAAGAATACCGTCGAGATGATCCACTTCATGCTGTACGACACGGGCATGGAAACCACGCGCGGTGCGCTCGATAACCTGGCCATCCAGGTCGAAGCCGCGATACCGGATATGTGCCGCGCGCGTGACGAAGCCCCGGAGCCCCGGCACGGACAGACAACCTTCCCAGCCGCCTTCCGTTCGCTCGTCCAGAACCTCGATCTCCGGATTGATCAGAACAGTGAGGGGAGCGGTGTGGTCGAACCGCTCCTCCGCATCGCCATCTTCGGCCGGCCCGGTGCGATCCGGCGGAGCCTGGAACACGACGACACGCAAAGGCACATGGACCTGCGGAGCGGCGAGGCCTGCGCCGTTGGCGTCGGCCATGGTGGCGATCATATTGCTCACGAGATTACGAATCCGCGGCGCGGTGGGGTCCGGGACGGGATCTGCGCGTTGTGCAAGGACAGGATGGCCCATGCGGGCGATTTTCAGGATAGCCATGACCCAATATGGGTTCGCCAGGCGTCGCGGTCAAAACCTGAAAGCCGGCGCGAACCTTACCGTCCGGGATAGACAGCCCCGACCGCGTCTGATATCTAGCGCGGCCTTTTTGGAAACTGCCGGAGAAGCCCTTTGCAGATCATCGTCCGCGACAACAACATCGACCAGGCGCTGAAGGCGCTCAAAAAGAAGATGCAGCGTGAAGGCATCTTCCGCGAGATGAAGCTCAGAGGGCATTACGAGAAACCGTCGGAAAAGCGGGCCCGGGAACGGGCCGAGGCCATCCGCCGCTATCGCAAGCTCCAGAGAAAGCGCCTGCAGCGTGAGGGCGGCTTGCCCCGCTGAGGCACGGTCGGGCAGCATTCCCGAGTTATGATCGCCCGCGCCAGCCGCGGGCGATTTCGTTTGGGGCCGCTATTGATGTCATCCCGCTTTCACAGGGACGACAGTTCATCTTGCACAATCCCAATCCGTCACGATCTAGTTTTTGCTGACCTTTCCGGAGAGCGCTGCATGTTCACGCCGACGGGAGTTCTTCGCGATGAACTCGGGCGCGACGGTCGCAAGCTGCTGCGCCGCGACGGCAAGCAGGTGCTTCTAATTGCCACCGGCGACCATGTTTTTGCGATCGCCAATCGCTGTCCGCATGAGGGTTATCCGCTCAGCGAAGGAACGCTCGGGCCGGGCTGCGTCCTGACCTGCAACTGGCACAATTGGAAATTCGATCTTCAAAGCGGCGCGGCGCTGGCCGGCCGCGATCCGGTGCGCACCTATCCCGTTGAAATGCGCAACGGGGAAATATTTGCCGATCTCACCGACGCGCCTGCCGAGGAACAGCGGCGGCGCGCTCTGAAGGGATTGGAAGCCGGCATTCTTGATAATGATCTGTCGCGCCTCGCGCGCGAGGCGGCAAGGCTCGAGCGTGCCGGCTTCGATGCGCGGGATGCAATTGCGCACGCATTCCTGTTCCGCAACCACCGCCTGGAAGACGGCATGACCCATGCGCATGCCGCGGCTGCGGACTGGTTGGCGCTCGCCGCGAGAACAAATAAACAGGATGAGCGGCTTGCCGCCCTGATCGAACCGCTCGGTCACATCGCATGGGATACGCAAGGCGCGGACGAGCACCCTTATGGCAGCGGGATCGCGGTCTGGAATGCCCGATCCTATATCGCCGCGCTCGAAGCCGAGGATGAAGCGCGCGCCACAGCTCATATCCGCGGAGCGATTGCAGACGGTCTTTCCTATGCAGAGCTGAGGCCCGCAATCGGCGAAGCGGCGCTGGCCCATTATGCCGATTTCGGGCATTGCGCGATCTATGCGCTGAAGACCGGGCAATTGATTGAACGGCTCGGCGGGCACGTCGCAGAACCTGTGCTTCTGGCGCTGACGCGGATGATCGCACTCGCGCGGCGCGAGGAGCTTCTCCCGGAATTCCGCTTCTACGCGCGTGCGCTGTCCGAGTGGGATGGTACGGGGAAAGAAACGCCGCGGGCGGATGCCTATGCCGGTGCTTCTGTTGTGGATGCGTTGCGGCTCACATGCGCATCGTCGGGCCGCGCGCCGCAGGAAATCTACGCCGCCTTGCTCGGCGCCGCCGCGTTCAATCTGCTCCATTTCGACGTGGGCTTCGATCGATCCGTTGATAACAACATCGCCGACAATATCGGCTGGCTTGATTTCACCCATGCGCTGACTTTCGCGAATGCCTGCCGCCACATCTGCGCCGGGCGACCGGATCTCTGGCCCAGGGCGTTGCTCCAGCTCGCTTTGTTTGTCGGCCGCAACAGGAAATATGTGAGGCCGGACCAGCAGGCAGATCGCTGGCACGTGGCCGACGCTGCCGCGTTCCTCGCGGGCGAGCAGCACGCGCTCTACGACCACGGCATCGTCGAACCGATCATTGCCTGCCACCGGCTGAAAGTATTGTTTGCTCTGGAGGACGAGTTGGCCGCAACCCCCGATACAACATGGGCGTCCGCGATGTGCGCGGCGGTGAACCGGTATCTGCACACGCCGATGAAACGTCATCACGGCCTGCGGAATGCGGCCCAGGCTCTCGATTTCGTCGCCGGGGAAGGCTGACGCCGGAGACGCCGACACAAGCTTGCGCGATGCGCGCGGATCATTTACAAATGACTGTTCATTTATGAATTGGAAACACGTCAGGGCACGCGCATGAGCGCCGGCCGAAGAGAAGTAATGACTGCGATCGGGTTGGGATTTCGCGCGGAGCGGGGTGGAAGCGTTGTGATTGGCGTGGGCGTTGAGGGCGGTGCGCCCCGCATTGTGCTGTCTGCGTTTCTGGCAACCTCAGCCGGGAGCGACCGTCTGTCGCTCGAGCCGTATCATGTCGCCGTCGAATTGGCGCGCGGCGCACGCGACGGCGTGCCTGCCGATGCGGTCGCTGCCGTCGCCGAGGGCCGAAGACGCCAGGACCAACTCGCGAAGACCGGCCTCGAAGACATACTGCACAAATTGGAAAAGGCGGAAAGCAAACCTGTCATTGCCGCGTTGCTGGTCAATCGCGCGGGCTGGATTTCCGATCTTCTGCAATACAGTCTCTTCGCACCGGAACATCCTGCGGTCGCCGAGGGCCTCGCCGTGCGCGCCGCGCTTCGCTTTGCGCTTGCGCAATGCAGCGTCGAAACCGTCGAAATGGACGAAAAATCTCTCGCGGAAACCGCGTGCAGGCAACTGCTCATTTCATCGACAGAGCTGGAAGCATGCCTGAAGCGTCTCGGCACGAGCGCCGGCAGGCCGTGGCGGAAGGAACAAAAACTCGCCTGCCTGTCCGCGTGGCTGGCTGTCGCGGCGCCGTAAATGCCCAGATCGAAATCGATCAGCGACGAAGAAATTCTCGACCGTGCATTGGGCGTCATGACGCGCGCAGGTCCGGCATTTACGCTCGCCGATATCGCGCGCGATGCCGGTATCGCGCCCCACTACGCTGTTACAACGTTCCGGCGACAAGCAGACGCCTATCGAGCGGGCCTTTACCCGGGACAATGCGCGTTTTTCGCTTTGGCTGGCGAATCTGCCAGCGGAAACGGGCGCAAACGCGGTCATCAGTATCTATAGCGGTGCGGCGGAACTGTTTGGCGAGCAATCGAGCCTCGCCGATCATCTGCTCTGGCTGCGGGAAAGATATTCGCGATCCCGTGCTCAAGCGGCTATCACGTCAGAGGTTCAGACAGTTTCGCAGGGAAATCGTCAAGCGGCTTCCGCCGATGCGCGTATCAGCCGGCAAAGCGGCGCAGCTTCTCGATGCCCAGTTTCATGGCGCCGTGGTCCAGTGGGCGCTGGAACCGCGTGGGCGGCTTGCCCGGTTCATCGCGCACAGCCTGAAGGACTGGTTCCGGCTCGCCGGGGTCGTTTCATGATCCGCCATGACGTATGATTGGTTCGGCGCCAATGCCGTGCCGCCGCCCGGGTCACGTGCAATCTGCACATACCGCGACTTCGATAGTTACATGCGAGAGATCGGGATAACGCGCGCGGAGCGCGGTCTTCACGTTCTCAGCCGTCGCCGGACCCGGACTCACCAATGAAAGTATCAGACCGTGATGACCGGGGCCGAGCCGCCAGAGATGAAGATCGGCAACACGGGCGTCGAACTCGTTCTCCACAGCCATGCGAATTTTGTGCGCGAGTTCCGGATCGGCTTCTGCGTCCAGGAGCACCATGCCGCTATCGCGCGTGAGGCCATAAGCCCAGGATGCGATAACGCCCGCGCCGATGAGGCCCACCAGCGGATCGAGCCATCTCAAACCAAAGAACAATCCGCCGGCGAGTGCGGCCAGCGCGAGAACGGATGTCGCCGCGTCGGCCAGCACATGCACATAGGCGGCGCGCATGTTGTGATCATGCGTGTGGTGGCCGTGTCCATGATCGTGGTCATGCGAGTCGGCGAGGATGAATGCGCAGATGACATTCACCGCGAGCCCGATCGCCGCAATGATCAGCGCGTTGCGGTAGTCGACGCCGACGGGCGTGAGCAGGCGTTCCAGGGATTCCACGGCGACGCCCAGGGCGATGACGCCGAGCACGATCGCGCTCGTAAAGGCGGCGAGATCGCCGAACTTTCCCGAGCCGAAAGTGAAGCGGGTGTTTGCCACATGGCGCCGCGCGAGCCAATAGGCGCCGGCTGCGAGGCCCAGCGCGCCGACATGGGTCGCCATGTGAATGCCGTCGGCGAGCAGTGCCATGGAGCGGAAGATCAGCCCGGCTCCGATCTCGACCAGCATGAACAATGCAGTGACAAGCGCCGCCGCCCGCGCACGCGATTCCGCCCGCTCGTGCCCATGCCCGAGAAAATGATGGTCGTGCGTCCACAGGCCGTGATTATGGGTGTCGGTCATGGCAGTTCGAGTGTGCCGCACAACGCGCCAAGTTCTACGATAAGCACTTTCTCAATGTCACAGAATTTCACGCCGAACCCGCCTGGAATGTCCGAATCCGGATTCGGGACGGTTCGACGATGAGAAGATGGCCTTCAATAGAACTGACAACTCTCAACACTTCGACCATTCGTTTCGCACGCGCATGGCGGCCAATGCGGGCAAGACGCATCACAACAATTTTGCCGGCGGGTGGAGAAACTGTTGTTCGCTGAGGTGCCCAAAATCCAGATCGCTGGTAAGAACAACCCGGCATTCAGTCCGGGCCAGATCGAAGATGTAAGCATCGCCGCTGCCTTTCACGGTCTCGCGGACTGAAAGGACATCGTGACCAGCCTCGCGCAGCGCCACCACAATCATGCGATCACAGTTCTCGTCCGCAATGATGCGCATTTATTCCGCGTCGATCAGAATCTTTTCGTCCGAAAGACTTGCCGCAGCATAAGCGCACGCCGCACGGATATCGTCCTCCGACAGATGAGGGTAGGCATCGATCAGATCGACCACCGTCATCCCGGCCGCCAACTCGCGCATGATATGCTCAACCGTGATACGCGTGCCGCGGATGACCGGTTTGCCAACCATCACCTTCGGACTGATAACGATACGTTTGAGCAACTCGTCCATGGTTCGCTCTCCTTTAGGAAAACGATATCACGGAACCGGCAATCCGTCACCCCAGCGCCTTGACGATGCCCTCGGTCATCTTCTTCGCGTCGCCGAACAGCATCATGGTGTTGTCGCGGAAGAAGAGTTCGTTCTCGATTCCGGCATAGCCCGAGCCCATGCCGCGCTTCACGAACAGCACGGTCTTCGCCTTCTCCACATCAAGGATCGGCATGCCGAAGATGGGCGACGCAGGATTGGTCTTGGCGGCCGGATTGGTGACGTCGTTGGCGCCGATCACATAGGCGACATCGGTGGTCGCGAACTGGCTGTTGATGTCGTCCAGCTCGAACACTTCGTCGTAAGGGACGTTCGCTTCGGCGAGCAGCACGTTCATGTGACCCGGCATGCGGCCGGCAACGGGATGGATGGCGTAGGAAACCTTCACGCCTTCCTTCTTCAGGATATCCGCCATCTCGCGCACGGCATGCTGCGCCTGTGCCACTGCCATGCCGTAGCCCGGCACGATGATCACCGAGCCCGCATTCTTCATGATGAAGGCCGCATCTTCCGCGGCGCCCTGTTTCACCGGCCGTGTTTCCACATGGCCCGCTGCTGCGACTTCGCCGCCGAAGCCGCCAAGAATCACGGAGACGAAGGAGCGGTTCATCCCCTTGCACATGATGTAGGAAAGAATGGCGCCCGAAGAGCCGACCAGCGCGCCGGTGATGATGAGCGCGGTGTTCTCGAGCGTGAAGCCGATGCCCGCGGCGGCCCATCCCGAATAGGAATTGAGCATCGAGACGACAACCGGCATATCGGCGCCGCCGATCGGAACGATCAGCGTGATACCAAACACGAAGGAGAGTGCGGCGATGGCCCAGAACGCCCAATGCGGCTGTGCCATCACGAAATAAACGATCAGCCCGACGATGATGGCGGCGATCAGGATGTTAAGCGCGTGGCGCGCAGGCAGCAGGATGGGCGCGCCGCTCATATTGCCGTTGAGCTTGGCGAAGGCGATCAGCGAACCTGCGAAAGTGATGGCGCCGATGGCGACGCCGAGACTCATCTCGATCAGGCTCTGCGTGCGGATCGCGCCTTCCGTACCGATACCGTAAGCTTCGGGGCTGTACATGGCGGCGGCTGCCACCAGTACCGCCGCCAGACCAACCAGACTGTGAAACGCCGCAACGAGTTGCGGCATCTGCGTCATGGCGATGCGCCGTGCTACGACCGCGCCTATGCCGCCGCCGATCGCGATGCCGGCGACGATCAACCCCCAGGTGGTGCCGTCGGTGACATCCGCTACCCAGAGCGTCGTGGCAATGGCGAGCGCCATGCCGATCATGCCGCGCAGATTTCCGCCGCGCGACGTTTCCGGACTCGACAGCCCGCGCAGTGCGAGAATGAAAAGAACGCCCGAGACGAGATAGGAAAGGGCTGCGATGTCGGCTTTCATGGGAACTGGTTTCCTGCCGACTTTTTCGCGGCGCGAGCCATGCGAAGAACGCCGATGTTAGATCCTATGCCGATAGCAACAAGCGCTCCGATTATGGTTGGATACCCGGCGCCACCCCAGTACAGGATCGCCGCCGCGATAAGGAAACCCGGGCCCGCAACCATTAACATATAGCTCAGATTCCTGGTCTGCGCCTTCTGCGCCTGCCGGAAAAAGACGCCCATCAGTGTTTCAACGACACCGAGGAGCGCCGCCCCGATAGCCAGCGCGTGCAGCGGATGGGCCTGCTCGGGCGTCATCGCTTTTCTTTCTTCTTGTACATGGCGAGCATGCGGCTGGTGACGAGGAAGCCGCCGAAGATGTTCACGCAGGCGAGTATCAGGGCGAAAAACCCGAGGATTTTCGAGGTCCATGATGCGCTGCCGATTGTTTCAACCGACACGGCGATGAGCGCGCCGACCACGATCACCGAAGAAATCGCATTGGTCACGCTCATCAGCGGCGTGTGCAGCGCGGGTGTTACACTCCACACCACGTAATATCCGACGAAGATCGCCAGCACGAAGATCGACAGCCTGAAGACGAAGGGATCAATCGCTTCCATCATGCGCCTCCATATTGTTCCTCCCCTGCGCGAAGCGCGGGGGGAGGTGCCCCGAAGGGGCGGAGGGGGCCCGTCGCGCGCTTGCCCCCTCCACCGCTTCGCGGTCCCCTTCCCCCGCGCTTCGCGCAGGGGAGGAACCACATGGTCGGAAGAGAAGAGCTCATTAGTCACTCCTTCAGCGACGGATGGACGATCTGGCCGTCGCGCGTCAGGCCGGCGCCTTTGACGATGTCATCGTTCCAGTCGAGCGCCAGCGCGCCCGTCTTCTTGTCCACGATCAGCGCCACGAAATTAAATAGATTGCGCGCATAGAGATTGGACGTGTCCACGGCGAGCCGCGCGGGCAGATTGGTGTAGCCCATGATCGACACGCCATAGGCGTTGACGATCTCGTCGGGTTTCGAGAGCGGGCAATTGCCGCCCTGTTCGACGGCGAGGTCGACGATGATCGCGCCGCTCTTCATCGTCCTGACCATTTCTTCGGTCACCAGCACCGGGGCCTTGCGGCCGGGTATGAGCGCGGTGGTGATGACGATGTCCTGCTTCCTGATGGTCTCGGCGACCAGTGCGGCCTGTTTCGCCTGGTAGTCCTTCGACATCTCCTTGGCGTAGCCCGCCGCGGTCTCGGCCTGCCTGAATTCGTCGTCGATCACGGCCACGAAAGTAGCGCCGAGCGATTCGACCTGTTCCTTCGTCGCCGGGCGGACATCGGTGGCCGAGACGATGGCGCCGAGCCGGCGCGCCGTCGCGATAGCCTGGAGGCCGGCCACGCCCACACCCATGATGAACACCCGCGCCGGCGCAATCGTGCCGGCTGCCGTCATCATCATCGGCATGGCGCGGCCGAAATGCGCTGCCGCGTCGATGACGGCCTTGTAGCCGGCGAGATTGGCCTGGCTCGACAGCACGTCCATCGCCTGTGCGCGCGAAATGCGGGGCACGAACTCCATGGCGAAGGCGCTGACGCCGTGGCCGGCGAGCGCCGAGATCGCGTCCTTCTCCACATAGGGTGCGAGCAGCCCGATCAGCACTGCGCCGCTCTTCATCGCGGCCACCTCGCCAGGCTCGGGGCTGCGAACTTTGAGGACGATATCGGCGTCCTGCAGTGCCGAGGCTGCATCCGGCGCTATCGAAGCACCAGCCGCGCGATAATCCTCATCGCTGACGCAGGCCCCTTCGCCGGCACCCGTCTCGACCGCCACCGACAGGCCGAGCGCGACGATTTTTTTCACCGTTTCGGCCGTTGCCGCAACTCGCGCTTCGCCCGCGCGGCGTTCTTTGAGGACTGCGAGTTTCATGGGGTTGGAGCGGGATCAGCCGTGGGTGCGGAAGATTGCGAGGAAAACAAGAAGAGCAACGCTGGAAATCACCAGCCATTTCATAAGGGACAGAAATCCGTTCCAGGTCCGAATGTGCTCCGCCATGTCGGCATGACCCGAATCCGGCGCGCTGTTGTGTTCTGATTGCATGACCGCTGATCCCTGGGCGTGTTCGACGGGGCGGGACTATAGCAATCTCGATCACTGCCGCAACGGGGCTTTCGCTCTCGATGCGCGGCAGGAATAGTCTTCGGTGATTGGACCGAGCGACACGGACGCAGGCTTATGCGCATCGGCATAGACATTCACGACGACTTGCTCTTGAGGGCGATGGCGGCAACTGGGTCTACCTCTGAGCGGGCGACCATAGAGGAGGGTCTGCGCCTGCTTCTGCAAGTCAGAGAACAGGTGCGAGCATTCAATGATCTGAAGGGCACGGGCTGGGACGGAAATCTGGATGCGATTCGTTAGGACCTCCGCGTGAGCCGGCGCCGGTGATATTCGTCGACAGTTCGGTTTGGACTGCCCATTTGCGCGGACGGGACCGCGCGGCAACCGGTTCTGATTGGCGGTCTAATATTCCTGGAATACTCCATAGCGCGCACGACGAACTGCATGCCGCGCGGACCGAATACGACCGGCGCCGTTTCGCGGTCGTGCCATTGCTCGACAAGGCTGTTCGCCCTGGGCCACGTAACTACTGTGAACTCCGGTCACTCGGAATTGTTGAGCGGAAAGCGGCGGATGTTATTGTTTGTACTTATTGCATCCGACGACGCCGTTCTCGCTTCACGATGATCAGGATTTGCACGGATGGAGACGCATCTCGGCCTCTGAACGTTTTAAAAAAACCAATCCTCTTCTGACTGGCGCGCTCAAAGATTCGATGTGCAGCCGAACGGCCTGATCTGTTGCTTGCTGGCACAATCTCACTGAATATGCAGGATCAGCAAACGCCAACTTCTCTATGCCGCGTAGTGCCTCGGCTCGCTACTTCTTCACGACGAAAATCGTGCCGCAGCCGTTGTAGCAGGCGGCGCCCGTCCCTGCCCTTGAAGTCGTCCCGTAAATATTGCCTTTTTTGTCGACGGTAGGCGCAGCAAGAGGTTCATAGCCGTCCTTGCCATTGAAAGAGTGAAGTATGGTTTCGGTACCATCGGGGGCCACCTTGAAAACCGTGCCACAGCCGTAGCCGTATTCGCATCTCGTTCCGCCGCCCCAAGAAGTCGTGCCGTAGAGATTCCCCGTTTTGTCGGCTGTCACTCCAGCTTTGGGCCACCAACCGTCATTGCCCCCCTGGAACGCGTACAGAACGCTTTCGGTCCCGTCCGGCGTGAGTTTGAAGACGGTGCCGCAGCCTTGGCCATTACAGCCCGTGCCCCCGTTTACTGTCGTGCCGTAAAAATTGCCTCGTGCGTCCGCGATCAGGCCGGCTTCGGGAGAACATCCGTCGTTGCCCCCCTGGAACGCGTGCAGAACGGTTTCCGTACCGTCCTGCGCGATCTTGAAGGCGACTCCGCATCCGCTCGATGTCGTCCCGTAGAGATTGCCCGCCTTGTCCCTGATCAGGGGACCGTTGGGACTTCCGCCGTCGTCGGTATCCCTGAATTCGTGGAGGGTCGTGTAATTTCCGTCCGTCGCGAGCTCGAAAACGGTTCCATCATCCCCGGCCCCGCCTAGTTCCGTTGCTCCGTAAAGATTTCCCGCCTTGTCGGAGATCAATGCACTCATGGAGTCCCAGCCCCGTATTCCCCTGCCGAAAGAGTGGAGAACGCTCTCCGTGTCCGGTGGCACGAAGGAAAAAATGGTTCCTCCGCTGTACCGGCCGTCGGCACTCGTCGTTCCCAGATAGCTTCCGTCCTTTTGCGGCAGAAGGCTTGCGTAGGGTGCTGAACCGTCAGCGCCGCCCGCGAATGCATAGGCGATCGTCACGGTGCCGCCGCTTGTCACATCATAGATCGTACCGCAGCCATTGCTGCCGCAGCCTGTGCCGCCGCCAATTGGTGTCGTTCCCAAGTATCCGCCCTGCCCGTCGGGGATAAGAGCACTACTCGGATAAGCGCCGTCGCTTCCGCCCTGGAAGGAATAAAGCGACTTGAACGTCGCAGCGTTTGCGCCCGCCACGAGCGCCGTCAACGCCAACCCGCAGCCCAGAATGCATGAGCAGCCGATATTCGACCTTCTAAACATGGCCTCTCCCCAATGTCGCGCGACGAGATGCAAGTAACACAACTTACCGTAAGACGCTTCGCAGCTCAACCGCGCGGCTTACATCGCGGTCTCAAGGCTGCTCGAGGATGGCCTGTGGAAAATCAGTAATCCCGTTCGTTGCGCCACTCCATCCAGGCGCCGTGGGGCTGGCAGAGGGCGAGGAGATGTTTCTCGCGGATGCCGTCCCGATAGCTGTAGAGAATAAGAGGCGCTTCGCCGGTTGGCGTGCCTTCGAAGGCGAGGCGCCAGACCGGGCGCCGCAGGCTCGCCGCGATCAGCATGTCGTTCAGCGCGGCGCGGCCTTCGCCGGAAAATTGGTAGGTGACCAGGCTGTGATAGACGCAGGCCGTCTCGGCGGTCGGAATGACGGCCAGGGCTTCCGGCAGAAGTTCGAGCGCATCGCCTTCGCGGATGGGCGGAGGCGCAGCCGCATGGATTGCAAGCGCGCGCTCGAGATTGGCGAAGCGCGCGAGGTGGTCGGGCCAGACCAGCGCCTTCAGCCAGTCGCGTTCCTCCTGCCGGGAGAGATCGACCGGATTGCGCTCAAGTCCCAGTCGCGAAGCAACAGCCGGCGCGGGGCCGGCAGGTGGTAATTTGTCGCCGCGCAATTCCGCTTTCAGAACAAGCGCGGCATTTTCATCGCCGGCAAATGTCGCTCCGCTCTTTGCTTCATATCGAACAGCATAACGATCCCAGATGAGATTGAGGCCGGCGCTCGGTCCCAGTTCGATCAGATGCAGCGGCTCGCCCGCCTCGCGTGCAAGCACGCGAAAACCAGCGTGGAGTATCGCGGAGCGGCCGACTTCATTCGTGTTGGTCACGCGTGTGCGAACGAGCGGGGTAAGTTCATCGCGATGCCGGGCAACGAATTCCCGGAACGCGGGAAAGGCGTCTTCCGGATGTGACGCAGCCTTTCCGCCGTTGAGATTGGGATAGAAACGTCGCAGCGGATGATCCGCGCCGCGCAGCAACAGATAATGCACGGCCGCGAACAGAATATTCGCCGGTGGCTGGCCCGGGCGGACGCCGCTGCCGAATTGTTTCAGCTCCTTGTCCTGTGAAACACCCAACGCGAACCGTTCGTAGAGGGGCGCGTTGTTCCGGCGCGTCTCGGCGAGGAAGTATTCCCAGTAATCGAAGCTGCTGTCGCTCATTTCGTTTCCGGCAGCGGCACGCCGGACTTGCGGAACGCGGCACGCTGGCGCGTCGCGAGCGCGTTGCGGTCGAAATTTGCTACCTCTTCCTCGAACAATCCGTGAAAATTGAGACGCGCGCCGAGCCGGATCAGGGCCCCGCCGAGCCCGATTGCCGCGCGATCCATGAATACGAATTCGCGTGGCGGTTTGATGCCGCCCAGTTCCTTCAGCCGCGCATGGACTTCGTTCGCCTGTGCGAGGCCGTATTCCGCAGCCGGAACGCCATCGTCGACAAGCCGCACCCGGTCATCCAGCAGGGGCGTGAAGATGAAGCGCGCCCATACATTCATCACCTGTACAAGTTCGGGCGTCACCGGGTCGAAGCCCCAGGCGCGATAAGATTTGGCCGCCAGCGCATCGTCCTTACGTTTCAGCGCGTGATAGAGACCGACGACACCGGCGACGAAATCGGGCGAAAACGTTCTGATACAACCGTAGTCCAGCAGATTGATGCCGCCGGCCCTGCGCGCGGCATAATTACCTAGATGGGGATCGCCATGGATGACGCCGTGACTTGCGAATGGTTTCCACCAGGCGCGGAACAGCGCCGTGGCAATACGATTGCGCATGGATAGCGGCGCATCCTCGAATTCCAGGATGGGACGGCCTTCGAGCCACGTCATCGTGAGGAGACGTTTGGTCGACAGTGCTGCAACCGGTTCGGGCACCGCGATATCGCGGCAATCCGCAAGCATCAGGCGATACAGCCGCATATGTGCCGCTTCGCGCATGTAGTCGAGTTCTTCGGCGAGACGCGCGGCGATTTCCTTGGCGAATTCCCGCGTGTCGATCGTGGAATCAAATTGCCGCTGAATTTGCAGCGCCAGTTTCAACTGACGGATATCGGCATCCACCGCGGCCGCCATGTCGGGATATTGAAGTTTGCACGCGAGTTCGCGGCCGTCTTTTCCGACGGCGCGATGCACCTGGCCCAATGATGCGGCAGCGGAAGCGCCGCGATCGAAGCGACGAAATTTCTTCTCCCACTCCGGTCCCAGTTCCGCCGCCATCCGCCGGCGCACGAAGCTCGCGCCCATCGGCGGCGCGTTTGTCTGCAAGGTGAGAAGCGGAGCCGCTACATCGGGCGGCAGCACGCCGGGAATGGTGGCGACGAACTGCGCTACTTTCATCACCGGTCCGCGCAGTTTGCCGAGAACGGCGGTGAGATCCGCCGCGTTGCTGGCGCTGAACAGTCGCGTACCGCCGAGCGCGCGGCCCGCGCCGCGCGCGGCGACGCCGGTCAGTCCGGCCGAGACGCGCGCAAAGCGCGCCAGCCTTCGCGCAACGCCATTTTCGCGATTAATTCTTTCCTTCACCATCTTCGATTCAGGGTTCCTTCACCACTTCCCGGCATTCCCGTCGCGCTTTGCGCCCAGTTTTGGCACAGCTTTCCCCTCAGTCCTGCAAACGCATGTCACAAAGCGGGATCGCATCGAATTTTAGATTTACGCCCGGGATCGCGGTTCAGAGGAACACATGGCTCAGACGATACTCATCGTGGATGACGATCCCGTACAGCGCAGGTTGCTCGAAGCGGCCATTACACGCGCCGGAATGACGGTCGTCACCGCGCCCGGCGGCCAGCCCGCGCTTGATCTTCTGAACGGTCCGCGCGGCGACCAGTTCACCCTCGTCCTCCTCGATCTGGTCATGCCGGACATGGACGGGCTGACTGTTCTCGGAAAATTGAAAGTAAGCCATCCCGAACTGCACGTCATTGTCCTCACGGCGCGCGGCGGTATCGATTCCGCCGTCGAAGCCATGCGCGCCGGAGCGTGCGACTTCCTCGTCAAGCCGGCGAGCCCGGAACGGATCACCGTTTCCATCCGCAATGCGCTGAAGATCGGCACGCTGGCGGGCGAAGTAACAAGGCTCAAGAAGCGCGCCGACAACAGGCTCGATTTCTCGCATCTGGTCGGCGTGAGCGGCGAAGTCCGCCAGGTCATCCGCCTGGGCCAGCGCGCCGCGCAGTCCAATATTCCAATCCTGGTGGAAGGCGAATCCGGCGTCGGCAAGGAATTGATTGCGCGCGCAATTCAGGGTTCTTCCGAGCGCGCAGGCCGTCCGTTCGTCACCGTGAATTGCGGTGCCATTCCGGAAAATCTTGTCGAATCGATCCTGTTCGGGCACGAAAAAGGTTCCTTCACCGGCGCCACCGAAAAACATCTGGGAAAATTCCAGGAAGCCGATGGCGGCACGCTGTTCCTCGACGAAATCGGCGAGCTCCGGCTGGATATGCAGGTCAAATTGCTGCGCGCCTTGCAGCAGGGCGATATCGATCCGATCGGATCGAAGCGCCCGGTGAAGGTGGACGTGCGCATCATTTCCGCAACCAATCGCGATCTCGCCGAGCGTATGCGCGATGGATATTTCCGCGAGGATTTGTATTACCGGCTCAATGTTTTCCCGATCCGCGTTCCGCCGCTGCGCGAGCGCCGCGAGGACATCTCGGAACTCGCGCGCCATTTCATCGCGCGTTTCGCGGCGGAAGAAAACAAACAGATCGCCGGCCTGACGGTGGAAGCCGCCGGATTGCTGCAGAATTTCGACTGGCCCGGAAACGTGCGCCAGCTTGAGAATACGATCTTCCGCGCCGTCGTGCTGTGCGATTGCGCGCTGCTCGACGTTTGCGACTTCCCCCAGATCGCCGCCGCTGCCGGCGTGGAGCTGCGTCCCAGCCGGCTCCCGGCCGCGCCCGTTGCCGTTCACATTCCGGAAGTGGAACAGGCGGTTCAATCAAATGAGCCGCCGCCGTTCAGCATCGCGGCAACCAACGACGCCGGCCACATGCGGAAGATCGAGGAGATCGAATACGAAGTCATCCGCATGGCGATCGATCATTATGACGGACATATGTCCGAGATCGCGCGCCGCCTCGGTATCGGCCGCTCCACGCTCTATCGCAAGCTCAAGGAATTCGGTCTCGATCAACCCGGCCAGTTCCAGGACATGGAAGAAGAACCGGCGCGCCAGGCGGCGATGTAACGCCGGGGAAATATCGCGTGCTGCGGCCGAAAAGACGGGCATCCGAAGCCGCGGCGTTATTTGACCACAAAGAGCTACGGCGCGCCGCGTGAGTCGTTTTTCCACAGCCCTCGGGCGCCGATCCGAAAAGGCCTATGTACTCATACCCAACGCCGTCAGATAGAGGTCCAAGATCGCTTCCTGTTCCTGGCGGTCCGCACGGTCGAGTTTCCTCAGCTTTACCACCTGGCGGATGATCTTGGTGTCGAAACCGTTGCCCTTGGCTTCGGAATAGACCTCGCGGATATCCTCGGTCAGCGCCGCCTTTTCCTCTTCGAGTCGTTCGATGCGCTCGACAATCGATTTCAGCTGATCCTTCGCAAACGCCTTTGCCATCGCGCCCTAGTCCCGAAAATTCCAAGGGCGCGGACCCTACTCCGCCGATTTCGGCTCGCGCAACGATCCCTCTCAATCATGGCTGTGAGTCTTTTGCATCTTCTCGAAGGCGGCCTGCTGCTCCGCGGTCGCTTCTTTCTGGTAGCGCCGCTTCCATTCGGCCACGGGCATGCCATAGACGATCCCGCGCGCATCCTCCTTGCCGAGTGCGATGCCCTTTTCGGCGGCCGCTTCGCGGTACCAGTCGCCGAGGCAATTGCGGCAGAACCCCGCAAGAATCATCAGGTCGATGTTCTGCGCATCCGTGCGCTCGCGCAGATGGCCGACCAGGCGCCGGAACACCGCGGCTTCAATTTCCGTTTGCATATCGGCATCCATTGCAATGTTCCTGTACGGGCTCCGAGGTCACATTGACAGAAAACACGGCATGGGCGACATCCTCGCAGGTCCCATACGCGAGGCTATGGCCCGTTTCCCGGCGAAGTATCCGGACGGCGTCGCGGCTGCACCGCGCCAACATGTGAAACCGGACCGATAGTCATGCGCCGCACGCGAAAGACCAAGATCGTCGCGACGCTGGGGCCTGCGTCCTCGTCGTCCGAAACCATGAAGGCGCTGTTCGAGGCGGGCGCCGACGTGTTCCGCATCAATATGAGTCACACGCCGCATCAGCTGCTGGCGGAACTGCATGGCCGCGTGCGGGCGCTTGAACGCGAAGACGGCCGACCGATCGGAATTCTTGTCGATCTGCAGGGACCGAAGATTCGCCTGGGTCAGTTGCCGGGCGGTCTGCGCGAACTGGAGGCCGGCGCGCGGGTCGGACTGGTGCTGGATAATACCACCAGCGACGGGGCAATTCCCGTTCCGCATCCCGAAGTGTTCGCCGCGCTCCGGCAGGGCGACGGGCTGTTGATCGATGACGGCAAAGTCGGGCTCAGGATCGAAAGCGTGAGCGCGGCGGCCGCCGAAGCCGTGGTGGTGATCGGCGGCGTCATCAAGGATCGCAAGGGTGTGAACCTGCCTGACACGGTCCTGCCGATTCCGGCGATGACGGCGAAAGACAGAAGCGATCTCGACGCCGCGCTGAATCTCGGCGTGGACTGGATTGCGCTCTCCTTCGTGCAACGCCCCGACGATGTCGCCGAACTGCGCAAGCTCGTCACCGGCAAGGCGGCCGTGCTCGCCAAGATCGAGAAGCCCAAGGCCCTCGAATGGTTGCCGGAAATCCTCGACCTGACGGATGCGCTGATGGTGGCGCGCGGCGATCTGGGCGTCGAGCTGCCGCTTGAAACAGTGCCCGTACGCCAGAAGGAAATCACGCGTGCGGCGCGCAGGGCCGGAAAGCCCGTCGTCATCGCGACCCAGATGCTGGAGTCGATGATCGCGGCAGCGGCGCCGACGCGCGCCGAAGTCTCCGATGTGGCGACCGCCGTTTTCGACGGCGCCGATGCTGTGATGCTTTCGGCGGAATCGGCTGCAGGAAAATATCCCGTCGAGGCCGTCGCCATGATGGACCGGATCGCGGTCACTGTCGAAGACGCACCGCTGTTCCGGGAATTGATGAATACCCAGCGCGAGGAGCCCGAGGAAACAACACCCGATGCGATCATGGCCGCCGTTCACCAGGTGACTCACACCATGCACGCGCGCGCCATTGTCAGCTGGACGAAATCCGGCTCGACAGGATTGCGCGCGGCGCGCGAACGTCCCGAGGCGCCGATCATCGCGCTGACGCCGAGCGTGGATACGGCGCGGCGCTTGTCGCTTGCCTGGGGGCTTCATTGCGTGCTGACCGATGATGCGCACGATCTCGACGATGTTGTCGAGCGCGCCGCGAGAATCGCGGAAGCGGAAGGCTTCGCCAGTGCCGGCGAGCGCATCGTCGTAACGGCAGGCATCCCCCTCGGCACGCCCGGCGCAACAAATTTGCTCCGGGTCGCCTTCGTCGGCGGAAGGTAATGCACAAGCCGGCCGCCTCACATCAAACCGTCGCTTCCGCGTAAGCAGCAAACCGGCGGTTTGATTTATCCGGACTATTGGAGACCCGCGTCCCCGCTTGCGCAGGGAGGGCATGGCATTTCCTGTCAATACGACAGAAACACCGGGCCTCTGCTTAGATGCGGTCGCCTTCGACGTCGTGGCTCAGGTGCCGGACCTCCTGATCAATGCTGCCAAAGTGCGGATCCAGCGATTGCGCCTTGCGCAGAATCTTCAAGGCGTCGCGTTTGTCGCCGTACTCCACAAGAATCCCGCCGAGCTCCGTCATGGCCGCGAACTGGCGCGGATTCAGTGTGACCGATTTCTGCAGACTGACGATAGCCCCTTCGTCATCGCCGGCAAGCGCCTGGAGTTTGCCGCGCTGGTGCCAGCCCTCCGCGTAATCGGGAGCCACTTTGGTGATGACCGTCAAAAGCTGTTGCGCCGTATCCATATCGTTGGCGGCGAGCGCGGTCGCCGCGCGCGTCATAAGCAGGTCGGTGCTGGCGCTGCCGGATTCCAGGAACAGCGCAAGAATGCGATCCTCGATCGGCTTCGCCTCTTCATCCGTGCCGGCCTTGGCAAGCTGACCGAAAAGCGTGTCGAGTTGCGGCACAGCGCGTGGCGCGGGCGGTTGATGCGGCGCCGCGCCCGAAACCGACCAGGCCGCAAGTGACATCGCAAATAGGAAGGATCGCATGGTCGCCCTGGTCCGCTCCCGGATACGCAAGACACTCTACGCCCGGCGGGTGCAAGCAGTTCCCGCAAGCTTATGACAGAGTCGACGATAGGGAAACCCGGGCGACAGCCCGGCTGGTCAGCCCTGGCGGGCCTTGAAGCGCGGATTCTTCTTGTTGATCACATAGGTCCGCCCGCGCCTGCGGATCACGCGGCAGTCCTTGTCGCGCTTCTTCAGCGAACGGAGCGAATTGCGAATTTTCATGACACGCCTTCAAATGCCCCGGCGGAGCTTCCCGCCGAGAAGGCGCGGAAACTAGTTGCGGCGCACAGGCCCTGTCAACCCGTGAGCTTCGTGTTAATAGGCTTGGCGGGGTGGATGGGATATTTCCGCATGCGAGCCGGATTTCGGGCGGTTTGCCTGGCTTTTTTGACGACGGCAACAAGTGCGGCGCCGCAATTCTGCCGGGCGCAGACACAGGCGCAACCGGTGCAGGCATCGCCGGTCGTGGACCCTGATGCGCAATTCCGCAGTTTCGTCGCGAGCTTTCGCGCGACCGCCATCCAGGCGGGGATCGACTCTCAGATTTACGACGCCTCCGTAGCCGGCATCGCGCGCAACCCGCACGTGGAGCAGCTCAATCTCCAGCAGCCGGAATTCGTGAAGCCGGTCTGGAGCTATCTGGATAGTGCTGTCTCCCCAGCGCGCATCGCCAGGGGGCAGGCGATGCTGGCCGGATACGGGCCCACGCTTGCAAACATCGAGCAGCGTTTCGGCGTCCAGAAAGAAATCCTCGTCGCCATCTGGGGGATCGAAAGCGATTTCGGCCAGCTGATGGGCAGCTTCAACATGTTCGAAGCGCTGGCGACGCTCGGTTATCAGGGCC
Organism: Rhizomicrobium sp.; assembly: GCA_036269235.1. Taxonomy (GTDB): domain Bacteria; phylum Pseudomonadota; class Alphaproteobacteria; order Micropepsales; family Micropepsaceae; genus Rhizomicrobium. Next base: position 52,033 of record DATASL010000051.1, on the reverse strand, counting down.
CGCGCAGCGATTTCGGACGCCGCGAACTGCTCAATGCCCTGCGCATGGAGCAGCAGGAACATTATTCGCCTGTTGTAATGACATCATCCTGGGCCGGCGCGTTCGGACAGACGCAGTTTGTTCCGTCCGCCTTTCTCAAATATGCCGTCGACGGCGACGGCGACGGTCGTCGTGACCTGTGGCACTCTGCGCCGGATGCGCTGGCCTCCGCTGCCAATCTGCTTTTGCAATCGGGGTGGGAGCGCAATGCGGCCTGGGGCTACGAAGTCGTTCTGCCGGCGAACTTTCCTTATGAGTACGCCGATATCGACAAGCCATCCACGATCACCTACTGGCGCGGCGTCGGCGTCCGTGCGGCGGGCGGTGGCGATCTGCCGGTCAGCGATGCGCGCGCCTCGATATATCTGCCCGCGGGCGCGCGCGGTCCGGCATTCATGGTGTTCGACAATTTCCGCACCGTGCTCAAATATAACAATGCCGGTTCTTACGCCCTGGCCGTATGTTTGCTTGCGGACCGGCTGAAAGGCCTGCCGCCCGTCATCGCCGCATGGCCGCGCGACGCGATACCGCTTTCGCGCCCCGAGCAACTCGCGTTGCAGACAGACCTGCAGAAGCTGGGGTTCGATCCGGGTCCGCTCGATGGTGTTCTCGGCCATCAGGGCCGCGCTGCGCTGCGTGTCTGGCAGAAATCGCGCGGGCTCGTCGCGGACGGCTTTGCAACCGAAGCCCTGCTGCAACAAATGGAACGCGAACTGGCAGCACAGGGAACAAACGTTCCGGCAACAGGAAAGATACAATGATGGATCGCGGCATCCCGTTGTTGTTTGCGGCCACGCTGGCGATCGGTTCACCGGGGGCAAATGCGCAGACCTCGTCATATACGATTACAAAGACCATTGCGCTCGGCGCACCGGACAGATGGGATTACCTGACCTTCGATGCGCCGGGCGGGCGACTCTATGTTTCGCATGGCGACCGCGTGACCGCGGTCGACGGCAAGAGCGGCGCCATCCTGGGCCAGGTGCAAACTCTGCCCGGGGGAACGCATGGAATTGCCATCGTGCCGGGCGCAGCGCGCGGCTACACCGATGACGGACAGGCGGGAATCGTTGCGTCGTTCGACCTGAAGACATTTCAGATCATCCATCGCATCAGGGTCGGGCTGGACGCCGATGGAATGTTGTTCGATCGGCCGAGCGGCCATGTGTTCGTGATCGAAGGCGATTCGGGGAAAGTTAACGCCATCGATCCGAAGACCGATGCGGTGGTTGCGACCATCGAGGGCGGCGGCGGGCTCGAATTCGGCGTCAGCGGCGACAACGGCAAAATCTACGTCAATGGCGCGGAGAGAAATGAAATCGTTCGCATCGATACGTCCACCAACAAGACGGATGCGCATTGGGCAATGCCGGGCTGCCAGAAGCCGCACGGCCTTGCGCTGGACCGTGTCACGCATCGCCTGTTTTCGAGTTGCGCCAATAAAGTTCTCGTCGTCATGAACGCGGATTCGGGTTCGATCGTGACGACGCTGCCGATCGGCGCCGGGACCGATGCCGATGATTTCGATCCGAAGCGCAACCTGGTCTTCAGTTCAAACCGCGAAGGCACGCTCTCCGTCATTGCGGAGGAATCCCCCGACAGTTTCGTGGCACTTCCCCCGGTCGCGACGCAATTCGGCGCGCGCACCATGGCGCTCGATGCGGAGAGCGGGCGGATTTATCTCGTAACGGCCGATTTCAAGCAGAATCCGAATGTACCTGCATCAGATGCGCGGCACAGATATGTTGTCACTCCGGGTTCGGCCAGGCTGCTGTTTCTCGATCCCGCCGTCCCGCATTAAGCCTGGGTCAACATTCCCCCTTTTCATCGCCGCGAAAGCGGGGGTCCAGCGAGTAATTATTTTCCGGATGGTTCACGGTGCCGGGTTCCCGCTTTCGCGGGAATGAAAGTGTAGGGGTGCGGAAACGGCACGTTTAGCACGAGCGAATTTCTCCCGCATTCGCGCGGCTTACGCGCGTGAAGCGGGTTTGTTACGTCAGCGCGGGGCGTCCCACGCTGACATAGGTAAAGCCCGCTTCCGCCATCAGTTGCGGCCTGTAGATATTGCGCAGATCAACCATCAGCGGATGTTTGAGCAGCGCTTTGACGCGGTCGAGATCGAGGGCGCGGAATTCGTTCCACTCGGTCAGGATCACGACGCCGTCGGCGCCGGTCAGCGCTTCATGGGCGTCGGCGCATAATTCGACATCGAGCAGCCTGGCGGCTTCCTTCGCGCCCTCCGGATCATAGGCGCGAATGCGTGCGCCCTCCTCCTGCAGCATCGGAAGAATGACGAGGCTCGGCGCGTCGCGCATATCGTCGGTGTTCGGCTTGAACGTCAGTCCCAGCACCGCGATGGTTTTTCCCGATACGCCGCCGAAGGCCCGGACGATCTTGCGCGCCATGTCTTTCTTGCGCGCTTCGTTGACGGCGACGACCGTCTCGACGATGCGCGCGGGCGCACCGGCTTCCTGCGAGGTGCGCAGGAGCGCCAGCGTATCTTTCGGAAAACACGAACCGCCATAACCCGGTCCGGCATGAAGAAATTTGGATCCGATGCGGCCGTCGAGACCGATGCCGCGCGCCACATCCTGCACGTCGCCACCAAGCCGCTCACAAAGATCCGCCATTTCGTTGATGAAGGTAATCTTGGTCGCGAGGAAAGCATTTGCCGCGTATTTGATCAGTTCGGCGGTTTCGCGTGCGGTGAAGAGGATCGGCGTCTCGTTCAGGTAAAGCGGCCGGTAGACTTCCCGCAGCACGTTGCGGGCGCGATCGGTATCGCAGCCCACGACCACGCGGTCCGGACGCACGAAATCCGAAATCGCCGAACCTTCGCGCAGGAATTCGGGATTGGATGCGACGTCGAATTCGCCTTTGGGGCGGTGGCGCGCCACGATTTCCTCGACCTTCCGGCTCGTGCCCACCGGAACCGTCGATTTGGTGACGACGACGGCATAGGCTTTGAGCGAGCGGGCGATCTCTTCCGCGGCGGCGAATACGAAGCTGAGGTCGGCATGGCCATCGCCGCGGCGGCTTGGCGTTCCGACTGCGATGAACACGCCCTCCGCGTCCCCCACGGCCTCCGGCAATGTCGAAGTGAACGACAACCGCCGCGCCTTGACGTTGGCGGCGACAACCTCGTCGAGGCCGGGCTCGAAGATTGGAATGCGGCCTGCATTCAGGTCGGCGATCTTGCCGCCGTCCTTGTCGACGCAGACGACGTGATGACCGAATTCCGAAAGGCAGGCGGCGGAGACAAGTCCCACATATCCCGTGCCGATCATGGCAATGCGCATGGCGTATATCCCTCAGGCGTGGCTTTTGTTTCACCCGGCAGGGCGGTGGTTGCAAGCGGCGGTTTGCGAAAAAATCATGTCTTGAGCACATGCTGTGCGTGGCATAAACCGAAACGATTCGCGAGGCACACATGATTCTGGTGACGGGAGCTGCCGGGTTCATCGGGTATCATGTGGCCGAGGCGCTGCTCGCGCGCGGCGATGCGGTGCTCGGGATCGACAATCTCAACGATTATTACGAGGTCGGGCTGAAAGAGGCGCGCCTTGCGCGGCTCGAAGCGAAGACGAATTTCGTATTCCGCCGCGCCGATATCTCCGATCGCGAGGCCATGCTGGCGCTCGCGAAAGAATTTCCCGATATCTCCGGCGTTATTCACCTCGCCGCGCAGGCGGGAGTGCGGTACTCGCTGATCAATCCCTACGCATACATACAATCCAATGTGATGGGGCAGGTGGTGATGAGCGAACTCGCGCGCGCCTGCACCAAACTCCGGCATTTCGTCTATGCCAGTTCGTCCTCGGTCTATGGCGGCAACAGGAAAATGCCGTTCGCGATCGAGGACCCCGTAACCGAGCCCAATTCGCTATATGCCGCTACCAAGCGGGCGGACGAACTGATCGGCTACACCTATGCACATCTGTACCGCCTGCCTTCCACGGGACTGCGCTTCTTCACGGTTTACGGACCGTGGGGCCGACCCGATATGGCACTGTTTATCTTTACCCGCGCCATTCTCGCTGGCGAACCGATCCGCGTTTTCAATCATGGCGAGATGTGGCGCGACTTCACTTATATAGATGACATCGTGAACGGCGTCGTGCGTACGCTCGATCACGTGCCGTCAGCCGCACCGCCGCATGCAGTGTACAATCTCGGCAATCACCGTTCGGAGAAACTGACCGAATTTATCGCCGTGCTGGAAACTGCTCTCGGCCGCAAAGCCGAAATCCGCTTGGAGCCGCTGCAGCCGGGCGACGTGCCGTCTACTTACGCAGATATTGAATCAAGTCGTCGCGATCTCGGCTTCGAACCTGCGACACCTATCCAGGAAGGAATACCGCGTTTCGTTCGATGGTATCGTGAGCATTATAACGCTTAGCGCAATGAATGCTTTACGTTTGGGGCCTAGACTGGGAACGTTAGCCGTAGAACGGGGGAGTTTCGTTCATGTCGCGCAAATGGATTGCAGTCGCCGCCAGCCTGGCGATGGTGATTTCGACAACAGCCGCCTTTGCGCAGGACGAATCCGCTGCGCCGCCGGCACCGAATGCGCCGATTCAGTCCCTGTCATCGGGCGCCTCCACAAATCCGGACGGTACGACGTCCGACAGCAATAACACCTCGACCGACGCAAGCTCGTCGGGTGAAGGCCCGGTTGCTTCGGGAGGTTCTGCAGGCACGGCGGGCGCGGCCGGCTTCACGCTTGGCGCAGCTTCGATCGCGGTGATCGGCGCAGTCCTCGTCGGCGCCGCAGTCTGTCTGGCCGCTTGCGGCGGAAGCAGCAGCACCAGCAGTACAACGACAACGGCGCCGAAGTAACAATCGGTTTCCGCCAGTTTACCGTCACGCGCCGCCGGCGCGGAACATCGCGCGCCATTGCATGGCCACAACAGGTGCGATTACGGCGAGGATTGCGATCGTGTCCGCAACCCAGTCCCATACATCGCAGTCGCGTCCCACAATCGGCATGCCCTGTACGATTTCGATCAAGCCGCCAAAGGCGGATAGCAGCACCGCGATCAGAACCAGATTGCGGCGCGGAAACGCGGCCACCGCAATGAGCATCAGCGTGAAGAACGCCGTGAAATGTTCGGCCTTGTCCCAGGGAAACAGTTTGGGCGCCTTGTGCGGCGGCATGACCGCCGCAACAAATGTAAATATGAGCGCGGCTGCGAAGCCGAGTTGAAGCAACCGGAGCAGGATTCCGGAAATGGCGCGATTCATGTTCACCCTTGAAGCGACTTCGCTCTGTAATCGACGGTCATTGTTCTGTAGCCGGCCTCGCCGGGCCTGACTGCACGGAATTATGACAGCGCGGCTCCGCCGTTGCGCTAACGCGCCGTGCCTTCCGCAGCGGCAAGGCGGCTTTTGCGCATACCATAAGCAAAATAGAGCACCAGCCCGCCCGCATTCCAGAACACGAACCAGTATTGCGTGAAGCGCGGCAATCCGTTGAGGAACAGATAGATGCAGCCGGCCATGCAGATGCAGGCGACCGGAATGCCGAGCGGCGCGCGGAAGATGCGCCGGCGGTCGGGATCGCGCAAGCGCAGCACCAGCAGCGAAAGCGCAACCGCAATGAACGCGGCGAGCGTGCCGGCATTGGCGAGGAGTGCGATCCTGTCCAGCGGCAGGGTTGCAGCGAGCAGCACGACCCAGAAGCCGGCAAAAACCGTCATCTTCACCGGCGTGCCCCGCGCGCCCAGCTTCGCCAGCCCTTCCGGCAGAAGCCCGTCGCGCGCCATCACGAACCAGATGCGGCTCTGGCCATACATCAGCACCAGGATGACCGTTGGCAGCGCCACGATTGCCGCCGAAGCAACGATCTGCGCGGCCAGCGGATGGCGGACGAGTTCAAGCACATGCACGAGCGGGGCCCCGGTGTGCGCGATATCGAGATAGGAGGCTGCGCCAAGCGCGGCCGCAGCCACCGCGATATATATTCCTGTGCAGATCACCATCGAACCCACGATGCCGATCGAAAGATCGCGCGCCGGGTCCTTTGTTTCTTCCGCCGCCGTGGACACCGCATCGAAGCCGTAAAAGGCGAAGAAGATCAGCGCGGCCGCGGCCAGCACGCCCCGTTTCACGCCGTCGGGATCCATATGCGCGGCGAAACCATAAGGTGCGAATGGATGGAAGCGGGCGGCATCGAAAGCGGGCGCGGCCAGCACCACGAATACCAGCAGCGCCGCAAGCTTGATCCCGACCAGGATGAGATTGACGGTCGCGCTTTCGCGCGTGCCGAGAACGAGAAGGCCGGTGACGATGCAGCCGATCACCACGGCCGGCAGATCCAGTATGCCGCCGGTCAGCGTGCCATGCGCAAGCGCGGCCGGCAGCGGGATGCCGATGGCGTTGAGAAACTCGCTGAAATGGGCGGACCAGCCCACGGCGACGGCCGCGGCGGCGACCGTGTATTCCAGTACGAGGCTCCAGCCGATGATCCACGCCACGAGTTCGCCAAGCACGGCATAGCTGTAGGTATAGGCGCTCCCCGCGACCGGCATCATCGTGGACATTTCGGCGTAGCAGAGCGCGGCGCAGGCGCAGATCACGCCGCAGATTGCGAAGGAAACGAGCACGGCCGGTCCCGCGAGGCCGGCACCGATGCCGGTCAGCGTGTAGATGCCGGTGCCCACGATGGCGCCCACGCCCAAGGCCATCAGGTGCGGCCAGCTCAGCGTCGGCTTGAGCCGTTTTCCGCCCTCCGCCAGGGCATCAATGGATTTCCGCCGCGCAATGAAACTCATGCCCTGCCCCTTCGAAAGCGGGCGAGATTAGATTGCAGCTTCGGGTAACGCTATATTATTCCAGAGGGCTCAAATATCGGGCCGGTTGGGCTGCGGCATCCGGGATGACATGCCGGGCGATCAGGGCGCCGGCGCAAAGCCGGCCGTAAAGAGGGGGATATGATGGTTGCGATCACAGCAGATCCGGCGCCCGCGCGCTTCAGCATGGGGCGCGTGGTAACGCGTACGTTCGAGGTGTTCGGGCAGAATCTCATTCCATTCCTGATTCTGGCGACGCTCAGTGTCGCGCCGCCGATGATCGTTTCTTTCCTGATCGCGCGTTCGCTGCCGCCAACGGTGTCGCCGCTCGCAATTTTCACGCCGCTGCGCATCGTCGTCATGATCTTCAACGTGATATTTGCACTGGTGATGGGTTATCTTCTCCAGGCAGCGCTGGTTCAGGGCACGATCACGAGCTTGAACGGCAGGCCGGCGAGTCTGGGCGAATGCCTGTCGACGGCGGTGCGCTTTCTCCCGCGGCTCATCGGAATTGGGATTCTCGCGGGACTGGGAATGATATTCGCATCCCTGCTTCTTATTGTGCCGGGACTAATACTATTTACGATATGGTCGGTTGTGGCGCCGGCTTGCGTGGCCGAAAATCTGAATATCGGCGGTTCGTTTTCCCGCAGCACCGACCTGACCCGCGGTCACCGCTGGGCAATATTCGGTCTCGTTTTCGCGTTCGGGCTCGCCTGCCTTGTCGCAACCTTTGCGCTCCGTCCGCTGGCCGGTGCCGGTATTTTGCCGACATCGCATGATCACATGCCGCAGGCCGTTCTCTACTGGATCGTCGACACGGCACTCCGGATAATTACCACATCGATCGGCGGCATCGGCATCGCCTCGGTCTATTACGAGCTTCGGACCATCAAGGAAGGCGTCGGGCCGGAACAGCTTGCAGCGGTGTTTGCATAGCTACACTTTATCGTGTTTGTCGCGGCGGCGGCGGCCAAATAATAGCCGCGATTCCAGCCGGCCGCGCAACGCGGCGTAATAGGCGGCGAGAAACTCCGCGTCCGGTTCCCGCGCCGGCATGGCAATTTTCTCCCGGATGCGCGCCGCCACGGCCTTCATGATCTCGGGATCGCGGCGTCGCAGCACGTCTTCCAGGACATTCAGTTCCTTTATTCCATAGGCATCGAGCGCGGCTTCGGAAAATTTTATTGCGGACGGCGCGCGCGACTCGGTGAGGTCGATGGTGAGATCGCGCCTCGGCACGTGCACCACCCAGGTCCCGGCCACCAGGTCGCCGACACGCAGCCGGTCGCGATTGAACAGCGGGAAGAACACGAATGCGACGCACCAGGCGAGGCCGAGAAGACCTACCCAGGCGCTCATGCCTTTCGCGGACAAGGCGAGGAAAGTAAGTGGCAGGAAGATTTCGAGCTCGCGCAACGCATTGCGCGCGAAGATCGCTTCGCCCGTCAGCGGGCCGCCATCGCGCATTGCCACCCTGAGCCCGAGTATCCGCTTGCCCGGTGTGGCGGCGCGGGGCGAGATCTCGAAGGCCATGAAATAGAAATTGCGCAGGAAAAAGAACATCAGCAGCCAGATGACGGGGACCGCCTCGTGCATGATCTTTCCCGAGCCGGCCAACCAGGCGACAAAGGCGAGCAACACGGTAAGCGCAACGAGCGAGCCGATCATGATGGCGACGTCGAGCAGGAACGCCGTCATGCGTTCGCTGGCCTCCGCCAGAACAAGCCGCAGATCGACGCCCTCGGGTGTAACAAATTCGCGGACGCGATTGTCCGGGCTTGCCGCGGCGTAGATCGATTGCGAGGCCGCGCCGCTCACGATCGGAGATTCCGGCGGTAGAAATAAAACAGCCAGAAGGCCGCGCTGGCGGCTGCGATGGCGTAACGAATCCCGGTGTTTGTTATAAGCTGGCGGCCGAAGCCTTCCAGCAATCCGGCCAGCGCCAGCATGACGATCACACCGGCCATCACCACCGCCGCATCGCGCCCGGCGCGGCCGATGGCTTCGAGGCGGTTGTTTGCTCCGGGGAACGCCAGCACCCAGCCGATGCGAAATCCTGCTGCGCCGGCAAGAATGACGGCGAACAATTCCGTCACACCGTGAATGAGTGCCCAGCCGCCGAATTCGAGGCTGAGGCCCTGCGTGGCGAACACGGCGAAGAACGCGCCCAGCATCATGCCGTTGTAGATCATGAGCAGGGCCGTCGGCAGGCAGCAGGCAAAACCGAGCGCAAAGGCGAAAATCGCTATCTGGGCGTTGTGGGTGAACAGGAAGGTCGAGAATACCGACAGACCGTCGGCGCTGTTTGTACCGGTCAGCGTGTTTCGCAGGACCACCGCCGATGCGCCTGGCCCGCGGCCATGCGCGAGATCTGCCGGAACCAGCGACGCGAACCAGTCGGGGGACTGTTTCATCAGCGCAAACGCCGCGACGGCACCGAGCAGCGTCAGCGCCGTTGCAAGAAGCGTTTCGCGCCACAGGGCGCGTACCGCTTTCGGCCAGTCTTTCGCGAAGAATTGCAGCGCGCGTTCGGCAAGCGTCGTGCGCGCGCCATAGACGCAGAAATAGGCGCGGGTCGACAGGCTCTCCAGATATTCGAGCAGGTTCCTGTCGAGTGAAATGGCGCGCGCGACGGCGAGCGAAGACAGGGTCGCGCGATACAGCCGCGGAATGGCGACGATCTCGTCTTCCGTCAGAGTCGCTTGCCGGCCGCGTTCGAAACGGGCCAGCAGTTCCTCCAGGCGCTGCCACTCGGCCTCGCGCTGCTTGCGGAATTGCTGGCTCTTCAGGACGATTTCCATCGCGTCTCTCAGAGCCTGCTTTGCCGTTTGGTCTCGAGATAGGCGGAGAGAAGCTGCGGGCCGATGCGGTCGACGGGAGCATCGACAATTTCCACACCCATGCGGCGCAGGCGTTCGATCACGATCTCGCGCTCGTGCAGCAGCGTGTCGGCGACAACGGCGCGCGAAACATCCTCCGGGGTCTGCGGCGCAGCGTTGCGCAGCGATTCCAGCTCCTGGTCGCGAAAGACGATGAAGAGCACGAGGTGGCGCTTCAGCAGGCGGCCGACGTTCTCCAGCATGAGTTCGGCGCTGGTCGTGTCGACGAAATCGGTGAAGATGACGATGATGGAGCGGCGTTCGAGTTCGCCCGAAAGCTGGGTAAGGCCGAGCGTGAAATTTGTTTCTCCGGGCGCGTAATCGATCTTCGCCGCGAGTTCCTGCAGAAGCGGAAAAGCCGCGGTCCCCGTCACCGTGCCGCTCGCCACGCGCGGCTTTTCGTCAAACGCGTACAGCCCGACACGATCGCCGAGTTTCAGCGCCACATAAGCCATCAGCAGGCTCGCCTGCACCGCGCGATCGATTCGCGGCTGGCCTTCCAGCGGATCGCTCATCAGCCGGCCGGTATCGAGCGCCAGCACGATGTGCTGGTTCTGCTCGGCATGAAATTCCTTGGCCCGCAGCGCGCCGTGCCTGGCGGATTGTTTCCAGTCGACGCGGCGCCGGTCCATGCCCGGCTGGAAATCGCGCAGCGCATGAAATTCCGAGCTGTCGCCGCTGTTCAGAAACTGATGCAGTCCGAACGTCGAATCGCGGCTGAACAGGCGCAACGCCTGCTCCTTGATGGACGCGACGTTGGGCGTCACGGGAACCGTGCGGCCAAGTATCTCGACACGCTGCCGCCAGCTGAGGCCAAGGGGCGAGCGCCAGCGAAGCCAGATGCGTTCGAAGCGGCCCTCGCCGCGGCGCACAGGTGCGATCGTGAATCCGGCGCCGGCGGTATTTCCCGTGAATGCGGCGCGCAGTCTCTGCGGTGTAACGGCGAGGTTTGGCCCGGTGTCGAGCGATGCTTCCACATAGGAAGGTGCCGCGCGGTGCGCGAACCGCAGCGCAAACACCGCGTCCGTTGATGTTCCTATCGCAATGGTCCGGGGCAGGCGCCTTGAAACAACGAGGGCCGAAGGCGGCGCCGCGAGCAACGCATCGAGCGCGATCACGCCGCCGGCAAACAACAGCCACGCCACGCCGATCAACCACAGGCCGGGCGCCGCGACACCGAGTATCAGTGCCAGCGGCACGCCCAGCGCCATGAGGAACACCGCGCGCGCGGTCGGGTAGAGAGTCAGACCCATCGGGCGTTCATCGCGGCGCCGGAACCCGCTCTATGATCGTTGCGATCACATCGTCAACCCGTCGACCGTCGATCTCCGCCGCCGCCGAAAGAACCAGCCGGTGACGCAGCGCCGGCAACAAAAGCGTCTTCACGTCGTCGGGTATTACATAGTCGCGGCCCTGCAACGTGGCGTAGGCGCGCGCGGCCGCCGCGAGATTGGCGCCGCTTCGGGGGCTTGCGCCATGGGCGATGTCCGCCGCATTCCGCGTTTCCCGGACGAGGGCGACAATATATTCCACAATGGCATCGGTGAGCCGGACAGTTCCGACAGCCGCTATCGCGGATGAAATTGTTGCTCCGCCGGCAACAGCGGTGACGCCGAGTTCCGCCGGGTTGGGCATGCTCACATTGGTGCCCATCGCGGCGACGATTGCGCGTTCCTGTGCTTCCTCGGGATAGCCCATCACCTGTTTGAAGAGGAAGCGGTCGAGTTGCGCTTCCGGCAGCGGATAGGTGCCCTGCTGCTCGATCGGGTTCTCCGTCGCGACGACCATGAACCGGGGGTTCAACGCATGCGTCTTGCCGTCGAGCGTGACCTTGCGCTCCTGCATGGCTTCCAGAAGCGCGGCCTGCGTTTTCGGCGGCGTGCGATTGATTTCGTCGGCGAGCAGGAGGTCGCAAAAGATCGGTCCCCTGACGATGCTGAACGTACTTGTCTGGAAGTTGAACAGATTGGTTCCGACGATGTCGCCCGGCATCAGGTCGGGCGTGAACTGGATGCGGCCGAAGTCGAGTGTCAGGCTGGCGGCGAGCGCTTGGGCGAGCAATGTTTTTCCCGTCCCCGGCGCCCCTTCGAGCAGGATATGCCCGCCGCTGAACAGGGCCGTCAGCATCAGATCGACCGTATCCTGCTGGCCCACAATGGCTTTGCCGACTTCCGCGCGGATGCGTTCCGCAAGGGTTTTCACATCACTTAGTTCCATGTGTCATCCTTTGTCGCCAACGGAACAGCTCGCCCGCGGATTTCATCAGTTCCGAATTGTTTTTTACGTCGCGCGCAGCGGCGAACAGTTCGTCATAGGTCGCTCCGCGATCGCGTTCGAGCGCCCAAATCAGGCGTTGCGTGTCCTGTGCGTCGCGGCGCAAACCGACCGCCTGCACTACGAGATTGCGCATCGCCTGCGCGTAGCGGGCCGCCATCCGGGGTTCGCGATGCATCATGCGGATCAGTTGTGCCGTGTTGTCGACCAGCGCCAGCTTGCCGAGCGCAAACACGCGCGCGGGCGCAGCAGGCGAGCCGAAGCGGCTTGCTGCGTGAACCGCGAGCAACAGCGCGGCAAGGATCGCGCAAAGCGTGGCGCCGAGGAAAGGGGGAGCAAATATATCGCGCAGCAAATTCGGCATCCGCCGGAAACCGTTCAGCGTGACATCGAAACCTATGGGTCCGTGGCCGATCCGGATATCCCGGACGATCGCGAGCGCCATTCCCGCCGTTGCAAGGTCGTGAAGCCCATGCGTGTTCATGAAATCGGGATCGGCAAGGACATAGGTGAGGCTGTGGTGCAGCCGGGCGAGCACCACGCCGCCATGCGCAGAAACAACAATCGGGATCCAGTCGCGACCTTCCAGCGTCTGCAGCGAATCGACCGGTTGTAATTTGTCCGGCACGACGATGCCGCTGCCGGATCGGGCAACTTTAAGCTTTGGTGCTGCGGTGCCCCGCTCGCGGCGGATTTGACTGGTGGAGGAAAACGAATTCAGCAGTTTGGCGACATCGCGAGTGCCGAACATCCCGGCCTTCATCACACGTCCGCGCATCAGCGGATCTCCAACCGGCACCCATTTCGGCAGGACGACCAGCCGCGGCTCGAGATGATCGAGCGCATAAAGCTCGGAGCCCGATGTGTCCGGCCCCGGTGTGAGCACGGCCAGCGAAGGCACGCTGTATTTGTGCAGCGTGCCGCGATCGATCGCGGTGCGAATCCCGGCGTCGTAGAGGAAGACGCGCAAGCCCGCGAAGCCGATGGCGGAGCCGGAAAGCGCATGGGCGCCCCCATCATTGTCGTCACGAAACTCGGGCGCGTAAGCGAACAGCGCCAGAAAGGCGAAGAAGGAAAGCATTCCGATCAGCACGACGCCGATAATGAATTTCAGCGACACCAGAGGCCGGGATTGTGCGGAATCGCCCGTCGTCATGCGGCGTCCGCCGACCAGGCCGCCGGCAATGCCAGACGCTCATACTCCGAGCGGGCGCTGCTGAAATCATCCACGCCAAGAGCGCGGCCGGCAAAGAGCGCCTGCTCCACGATCTCTGCGATGCGCGCAAAGGCGTTGCGCGGAATTTGCGGCAATTGCTGCAGGGCGCCGATTTCCCGGCTGGTCAGCGCCGGGCGCAGCAGTGCGGGATTGCGTTCGGCAATGTCCTGTATGCCGCGCAGCAGCAACAGATGGGCAGCCGAGCCATAGCATCCCGCCATCGCGAGAGCGTCGGCATCGTCCAGCAGCAGCTTCGCCGTCTGCGGCGCGGGCTGCCAGGCAATGCCGGGCGGGGGTGTCTCCGTCCTACCGCCGGGGCGCGCCTTGAAACGCCGCCAGAACGCGCGTCCTCCCAGCCAGAGCAACAGAAGGCCCGCGCCACCGAAAAGAAGCCATTGGAGTTCGGGCCTCAGCGTTTCGAGCCACTTGAAAAAGCCCAGCAGCCAGTGCGGCAGCGTCGGGTTGGTCAGAGCCGGAAAGTCGAATTGCAGATCGCGGCGCGCCAGCAATTGCGCATGGGCATGGACCGCGCCAGGCGAAAGGGCCGACACAGTCTGCACCTCGGTCACGCCGCGACGCGCATGATCACATGACGGTCTTTGCTCCGCCCCGTCACCCGTATACGCCCCCGCGTCGGTTCATGCTGCCCTTCTGACATGGCAAGTATGTGCGAGCCGTGAGACGGGCACAAGGCGAAGGGCGGGGGAGGGTTATTGTGGTGTGAAGGGGTTGCCCATGATCAGCATGCCCGCACGCACCATGCCGACGATGAGCCGCGACAGGAGCGACATGTCGGCGGGCATGCCGTGGCGCCAGATATCGAGCAGCAGCGCGATGCGCACATTGTCGGTGCCGTTCAGCACTTCATGTGTGTAGGTGTCGTCCCAGACCAGATAATCGCCGTCGCGCAGCCGGTGCTCAACGCCGTCGATCCAGAGAATGGCGCCGATGCGGCCATCCGGCCCGCGCGGCATGCTGAGACCGAGATGGCAGCGCACGACGCCGCGGAACGGCCCGCGATGCGGGGGAATATGTTTGCCCGGCGCAAGGAATGAGAACGACGCCGATAAAACATTGGGGCAGGCGGAGACGAGCGAGGCCGTTACGGGGCAGCGCGCGCGATTCGTCCCGATATCGGCGCCATAGGCCCGAAGGACAAATATCCGCCAGTCATGTCCGTCATTCGCTGAGATGGAGGCCTGAGCATCCATCAGTTCGTGAAAACGGGGAACCTCGGCGAGATTGCACGACACCGCGAGTGCTTCGTCGCGAATGGCTTCCCAGGCGCGGACAAATTTGAACACCTGCGGAAAATACAGGCTCTCGTCGAGAATGGGCGGCGCCGTGATGCGGCGGTCATAAATCCAGCGCACCGTATCCGCCGTGAGATCGTAAATTTGCGACATGCCGCTTTTGTTGCCCCTTCGTGGCGCGCTCATGGCGCGTATCCGCTTTCAAGGTTCAATCGCATGGCGGCACGCTGATGCCGACAGGCGGGCGCTCGCTATCTGTTGCACAATGCCGGGAAGCCAGCCGTAAGAAAAGCGCGGCTGGCGCAGAAACAGATTGCGCCGTTCGGATAGTCCGGCAACGCGTCACTGCAGCGACAGCAGTAAGAATGGGGGGATGAACCGCAGATGAACCGGGCTGTCGGACAGTACCCGACAATCAGGCGGCAGGGCGCGCCATTTGTGTGTTTGCAAGGCGGTCGGCAAGTGCGCTTTTGAGAATTTTTCCGGCCGGCGTGAGCGGCAGCGAGTCGAGAACCAAAAATTCCGACGGCCGTTTGTAGGGCGCAAGATGGCGCGCGGCGTGCGCAGCTATATCTGTTATGTCGCATGCGACGCCGGGACGCAGCTCCACAAACGCGACGATGTCTTCGTTGCCGCCGCGCCTCGCCGGCACCACGGCCGCGCGCGCGATTGCGGGATGCGCGTGCAGGACGCCCTCGATTTCCGCCGGATAGACGTTGAATCCGAACCGTATCACCATTTCCCTGCTGCGGCCGACGATGAAGAGATTTCCGTCCTCGATGCGGGCGAGATCTCCGGTCTTGAACCAGCCGTCGGGTGTAATCACTTCCGCCGTCTCGGCGGGTGCCTGATAATAACCTTGCATGACGCCCGGCCCGCGGACCCACAATTCGCCGATTGCACCTTTTGCCGCCTCCTGTCCGGAGGATTCGACCAGGCGCGTCTCGATGCCAGGAAGCGGTTCGCCCACGCTCATATCGCGGCGCGGGCGGTCGGAAGATGTCACCGTCACGGTCGGGGAACATTCGGTGATGCCATAGCCATTGTGCAGTGTCTGGCCAAACAAACTCTCTGCCGAGGCTTTCGTTGCCGCGTCGAGCGGTGCGCCGGCCGTCGAGATCAGGCGCAGCGCCGGGGTGGAAATCGTCGCCATCGTCTTGCGCGCCGCATATTCGGCGAGCATGGCGTACATGGACGGCGTGCCGATCGCCACGCTCAGGCGATCCCGTTCGAATGACGCGAGCAGGCTGGCGGGATCGAAGCGCGCGACGAGATGGATCGCGGCGCCGCTGACGAGCGAACCGAGCAGAACGCCGGTGAGCCCGAGAATATGGGACACAGGCAGGATCGCCAGCACCCGGTCGTCCGCCGAGAGCCGGCGCGCAGCAGCCGAGGCGCGGGCGACAAACATCAGATTGCGATGGGACAGCATGACGCCTTTGGGGCGCCCCGTGGTACCGGAGGTGTAGATCAGCAATGCGATTTCGTCCGCCGGCCGGGCAGCAGCGGATTCCTGTTCCGCTGTTTCATGCAGGGCATCAAGCATCACCGTGCCGCATCCGGCCGGGTCGGCGGCAATCGCGCCGGCCGCTTCGCCGTGGCGGCGTGCATGCAGCGACGCCTCGGACGTGTAGATCACACGCCGTGCGCCGCTGTGCTCGCGAATTTCCGTGATCTCGCGCGCGGAAAGCCGTGCATTGACGATCACGGGCCATGCACAAACACGAAGGCAGGCGAAATAAAGCGCAACCGCGATGCAGGAATTCTCGCACACCAGCATCACCCGGTCGCCGCTCCGGACGCGCGCTTCGGTCAACCACGCTGCGGTCCTTCGCACCGCACCATCGAGATCGCGACAGGTCATGCGCCGCGCGCCTTCGACAAGAGCGGTCGCGTCGGGGGTTTGCGCAGCACGGTATGGAATTATTTCGCCGACAAGCGAGGGCTTGCTTCCGGCATCGCAGGAAATATCGAGATCAGGAGAATCACACATAGTGCATCGCCGCGTATCTCCCTCTCCCCCGCGAAGCGAGGGAATCGGACCGCCGAGATGTAGTCATCGTTACCCCGCCTGCGGTTGGAGGCGCTGTTTGTTTGTGCGTGGGGCGCGGCGGCTTGAAACAGCACTTCGTTCGCCAATCGTGTCGTTCCCAAGAATGCGCGCTGTCAGACATTCGGCCAGTGCGCCTGCATGATCGCTCACCATCGTGCGGTGACGGCCGGGGACGATGCGAAGGTCCATGTCCTGCGCCAGCGGACCCCAGATTCGTGCGGGATCGTCGGGAAATTCCGGGTCCGGATGCGAAGCCTTGAGGAAGATGATCTTCCCCGGATAGTAGCGCGGCACGTAACGCGCGAGCGCCATGCCGCCGGCTTCGCGTACCCGCAGCAGCGGTGCGGGCAGATCGGGGTTCTGGTCGAGCAGCCAGTCGCGCAACTGCGCGCTCGCATCCTTGCGCTGCAGCCCGTTCCGCAGCCGCGCCAGCAGGGCGGGAGCAGATTTGTGAGGTGAAGCGCCAAGCAGTTGCCGCGTCAGGTAAAGCGTTCGCCGCGCGCGCATCTTGAGCCGGGAGGCACGCGGCCAGGTCCATGGATGCGCAAATGCGTCGATCAGGATGGGAATGGCCGGTTCCTGGTTTTCGTCGAGCAGCCGGCGCGCCATTTCAAGCGCGACGAGTCCGCCGAAGGAATAGCCCGAAAGCCAGTACGGCCCTTCCGCCTGCAGTTCGCGTACATGATCGAGATACAGCGCCGCCATATCGTCGATCGATTCGAGTGGCGGCTGCAGACCGTCAAGCCCCTGCGCCTGAAGCGCATAGACAGGCGCCGGGATGGAGATGGCGCGGCCGAGCGCGCCAAGCTCCATCACCGTTCCGCCGATGCCATGTACGATGAACAAGGGTGCGCTGCCGTCGCCCGGCTTCAGCGAAACGAGCGGCGAGAAGGCCGGCGCGGACTCATCCATAATGAGATTGGCGAGTTCGCAAATCGTGGGCGCGTCATAGATGGTGGTGATCGGAAGGTCGGTCCCGGTCTCGCGCTCGATCTCGAGAAAAAGTGCGACGGCGAGCAGCGAGTCGCCTCCGAGATCGAAGAAATTACTATCGGCATCGACCGCCGGGACGCACAATATACGGCTCCAGATCTCACAGAGCCGCGCGATCAGATCCCGCTGCCTCTTCTCGCGGTCCGTGCCGGTCATGACGCCCTGGCGAGTACGGAAGCAGGCGCTGCGCGCGGCCGGGTGCGGCGGCGGCGCTTTGTTTCCACGATCTGGTCGAGCCACGCGCGGAAGACCGAAGCAGCCGCAGGCTGTGCGGTTTCCGCCCTGCGGCGGATCGCAGGAAATTCGGTTATCAGCGACGCCTGCCTTTCTGCAAATGCGCGGGCGCGAAAGCGTTCGAGCTGCAGGCATTCCGAAGGCGTGAAGTAATTTGCCGGAAGCGCCGGCCAGAATTCGTTTTCGCCGGCAAGGTAGCGGCGGACATCGCGATGATATTCGCGCCCCAGCGTCGCCGGGTCGTATTCGGAGTGACCCTGGCAGAACAGGAGATCGTTGCGCTGGCGCTTCACGAACAGGTCAACGCCGGCCTGTGGCGACCAGGTGAGTATCCGGTAGCCCGCCGCCGCGAGCGCCGCTTCGCCGATCTCGTTCCAGCGCGAATGTGCAACCCTGAGCGGCGGGGCGAGTTGTGCGGTGAAGTAATCATGTCCGGCAACGACATGATCGAAGAACCCGAAGCGTTTTTCGGAGAGCCGCTGCCGTGCGATCCCGTCATAGTGCAGCACGGCGGCATGCGCGGCGAGACAGGAGAAGATGGTGGAAGGCCCGTCGCCGGCGACCCAATCAAACAAACGCACCAGCTCGGTCCAGTAAGGCTCGAGGCGCAGGTCCGGCAGGCGGGGTTCGGTGCCAGTCACGATCAGCGCATCGAGCCGGGCGTCGGCGAGCTCGCGCGTGCTGCGATAGGCGTTGCGGATGAGATGATCCTGTCCCTCTTCGCCGCGCGGCACGCCGTCCAGCGAGAAGAAACTCACACGCACCAGCAGGTCGTTCGCTGCCGCGCCGAGCAGATTGAAGAACTGCCGCTCGGTGCGCTCCAGCGCTGTGTCCGGCATGTTGTTGACGAGGCCGAGCTCGATGCAGAACTCGCTGCCCGAACCGCGCCGCCCGCGCATTTTGTGACGAGGTGCCGCGACCACGGCCATGATCAGCCTGGAGCGCCGGCAAGGGACGCTTGCACCAGCGATTTGCGTGCTTCGACAGGCTCAGCATGAGAAGATTTGTTATCTGCAGAGACACCGGCGGCGGAACAACTCCCCTCATGCTGAGCCTGTCGAAGCACGCGGGATGCATGGCCCAGCCGGGTGGCAGACGCGATCTCCAGCGCCTGGGCGAGATCGGCGATGATGTCGTCGGGATGTTCGATGCCGATGGCAAGCCGGATCATTTCGGGTTTGACGCCGACGCGCGCGAGTTCGCCGGGTGTCAATTGGCGATGCGTGGTCGACGCCGGATGGCAGGCGAGCGATTTCGCATCGCCGATATTGACGAGGCGCTTGAACAGTTTCAGCGCGTCGTAGAAGCGCTTGCCGGCGTCGAAACCGTTCCTCACCCCGAAGGTAAGGAACGGCGCGCCGCGGCCGCCCAGATATTTCTTCGCCAGCGCGTGATACGGGTCACTCGCAAAACCGAGATAGTGCACCCATTCGACGCCGGCATGGTGCACCAGATAATCGGCTACGCGATTGGCATTGGCGACATGCCGCTCCACCCGCAAGGCGAGCGTTTCGGTGCCTTGTAACAAAAGAAACGCGGCAAGCGGCGACAGCACCGCGCCGGTGTTGCGCTGGCACACGGTGCGGCAGCGCGCGACATAGGCGGTGTCGCCATATTGTTCGGCGTAGACGACGCCGTGATAGGCGGCTTCGGGTTCCGTCAGCATCGGGAAGCGGCGGCGGTGTTCCTTCCAGGGAAAGCGGCCGCTGTCCACGATCGCGCCGCCCATCGTCGTGCCATGGCCGCCGAAGAATTTGGTCAGCGAATGCACCACCACATCCGCGCCATGGCGGATGGGTTTGACGAGGATCGGCGAGGCAATGGTGTTGTCGACGATCAGCGGTACGCCATGCGCATGCGCGACTTCGGCCAATGCTTCGATATCGGCGACATTCGCCGCCGGGTTGCCGATGCTTTCGCAATAGACGGCGCGTGTGTTGTCGTCGATCAGCCTGGCGACATCGTCCGGCGCGTCGCTCGCGGCAAAACGCACATCGATGCCCTGCTTGCGCAGGACATGTTCGAACAGCGTGAAGGTCGCGCCGTAAAGCTGCGGCAGCGAAACGATGTTGCTGCCCGCGTCGGTGATGTTGACGATCGCATAATGGACCGCGGCCATGCCCGAGCCGACGCACAGCGCGCCGCGGCCGCCTTCGAGCGCGGCCACACGCTCCTCGAGCACGCTCACGGTCGGGTTGCTGAGCCGCGAATAGATATTGCCCGGCACTTCGAGATCGAAGAGCGCGGCGCCGTGATCAGCGCTGTCGAACTCATACGCCACGGTCTGGTAGATCGGCACCGCGACGGATTTCGTCGCCGCGTCCGTTACATAACCGGCGTGAATGGCTAGTGTGTCGTCGCGCATCGCGCTTTGAGCCAGGACTGGAGCGCAGGGGAGAAACACGGATGAACGGCGCCGAAAGCCTGCTCGCTTCGCTCGTCGCTGGCGGCATCGAGATCTGTTTCATGAATCCCGGCAC
The DNA here is from genome assembly GCA_036269235.1 of Rhizomicrobium sp. Classification (GTDB taxonomy): domain Bacteria; phylum Pseudomonadota; class Alphaproteobacteria; order Micropepsales; family Micropepsaceae; genus Rhizomicrobium. The sequence goes on along the minus strand of DATASL010000051.1, from coordinate 31,818 downwards.
CACCGAGATTCATCTTGTCGAAGCTCTCGATCGCGTCGAGCGCCTGCGCGCGGTGAGTTGTCTCTTCGAGGGGGTAGCGTCGGGCGCAGCCGATGGTTATGCGCGCATGACGGGCAAGCCAGCGTCTACATTGTTCCATCTGGGGCCAGGCCTCTCGAATGCCCTGGCCAATCTGCACAATGCATGCCGCGCGAAGGTGCCTATGGTGAACATCGTGGGCGATCACGCGACCTTCCACCGGCCGTTCGATCCGCCGCTCGCCGCCGATATTGAGGCGATCGCGCGACCGTTCTCGCAATGGCTGAAAACCTCGACGGCGGTTGGCGATCTCGGCCGCGAAGGTGCCGAAGCCATCGCCGCTGCCCTGCAGACGCCGGGCCGGATCGCCACGCTGGTGGTGCCGTCGGATGTGGCGTGGAGCGAGGGCGGCTGCATTGCCGGACCTTTGACCGCCTCGCCCGCGCCAATGCCGCGAGGCTCGCAAATCGAAGAAGCCGCAAGGTTGCTGCGCAATGGCGAACCCTGCGCCATCCTGCTTGGCGCGCCTATGATGCAGGGCACAGCGCTTGTCGCGGTTGCGCGCATAGCGGCGGCTACGGGCGCAAAGCTGCTCGCGCCTTTCGCTTTTGCGCGCATGGAGCGTGGCGCCGGCCGCCCCGTCGTGGAGCGCATCCCCTATATCAGCGAGCCTGCTGGGGCGCTGCTTGCCGAATTCCGTCAGTTGATACTCGTCGGGGCTCCTGAACCCGTCGCCTTTTTCGGTCATCCCGCGCGGACGAGCCGCCTCGCGCCCGAAGGCTGCAAAATCTTTCAACTTGCGAGCGTGGAAGAGGATTGCGCGGGTGCCCTTGCAGTGCTTGTCGAAACGCTCAATGCGGCAGACGCCGCGCCGCAGCTGCAACAGAACGAGACGCGTCCGTCACCGCAGGGTGAAATTGGTTTGAACGGATTGGCGGATGCCGTCGCCGCGACGCTTCCCGAAAACGCCATCATCGTTGACGAATCCATTACTTCGGGCCGCGGACTGATGAGCGCCACGCGCGGTGCGCCGCCGCATGATTATCTGGTGAATACCGGCGGGTCGATCGGCATCGGCACGCCGCTCGCCATTGGCGCCGCCATCGCCGCACCGGATCGCGCCGTGCTCTGCCTCGAAGGCGATGGCAGCTTCATGTACACGTTGCAGGCGTTGTGGACGGCCGCACGCGAAAACCTCGCGATCACCACGGTGGTCTTCGCCAACCGCAACTATCAGATTTTGAAAGGCGAACTCTCCGCGCTCGGCACCAATCCCGGCCCGCGCGCCGCAACCACGCTCGACATCGCGCCGCCGGACATAGATTTTGCAGGACTGTCGAAAAGCCTCGGCGTTGCGGCTTCGCGGGTCACCACCCTCGAGGAATTCACCGCCGCCCTCCGCCGCGGCTTCGAAAGCCGCGCACCGAATTTGATCGAAGTGCCGCTGTAGCAATTACCTGCATCGGAGCCGCGGAGAACGCGGAAAATAGTTCTTACCATGAAGAGCACCAAGTGCACGAAGTGAGAAATGCCCGCGAAGCGTGCCAATGTCCTTGATGTCCTTTGTGTGCTTCGTGGTTCGGCAACTCCGCGTCTGCGCCCTGCCCACCAACATATTTTCGCCCGCTTTGCAGCGCGGATTGGTCCCGTAATCTCGCGGGGTGATTCGCGATGCGTGTTTCTGGTGTGATCCTGGCTGCTGCGGCGGCTGTCGTGATTTGCGGGGCGCCGGCCAGGGCCGATGGTGTGATGGCGGGCACGCTCAGCTGCCATATCGCGCCGGGCTGGGGCTATCTGATCGCCTCCTCGCGCGACATGCATTGCGATTTCCACCCGACTGACGGGCCCTCCGAGCACTACCGCGGCACGGTTTCGAAATTCGGCCTCGATCTCGGCTACACCACGGGCGGCGAACTGGTGTGGGACGTGATCGCCCCACAGACCGATCTCGATCCCGGCGCGCTGGCCGGCCAATATGCGGGCGCCACCGCAAGCATCACCGCGGGTGTCGGCTTTGGCGCCAATGCCCTGATCGGCGGCATCGAGCATTCCGTCGCGCTCCAGCCGCTCAGCACCGAAGGCAATACCGGCCTCAATCTCGCCGCGGGTCTGGGCGCCATCAACCTGCGTTATGACGGCGATGCGTCGGGGGCCGCGCCGGCGCCTCCACCGCCCGATGCCCCGCTGGACGCGCCTCCTCCGCCGCCGCCGGAAGGCCAATAGAGCGCAAGCCGAAGGCCGGGATTTTCGCCGCTTGCCGCGCCGCCAGACGAACCGCCCCTTGCGGACCTGCCTGTTTGTTGCGCCGGCGGCGCTGTGCCTTGTGTCCTGCGGTACGATGGGTGGCGGCAGCGCCGCGAAAGCCGATTTCCCCGTGGGCAACTGGCTGAGCGAAGATCGCGTGGGCGACGGCATCGTGGTGTCGGCGACCCAGTTCCGCCCCGACGGCCGCTACGCCAGCGTGGTGCGCCAATGCGCGGGCGGACAGAGCCGCGACCACACCGAATCCGGCCATTGGAAACTGTCCGGCGACATGCTGACCATGGCGGTGGAGACCGACGAAGGCCGCAGCGTGGATTTCACCATCCGGCTCAAGACGCTGTCGAATGACGGGCACATCTGGGTGTCTCAGGTCGCCGGCGGCGGCCCGCTCCCCAATTCGGGCTCCGCCGTCACGAAATCCCGCCGAGTCGGCGCCGACGCCAGACTGCCGGATTGCGACGCGTCCTGATCAGTGCGGCTGGGAGCCGTCGTCGGGGCGGCTGAAGGATTGCGGGAACAGATCGGGCGGCGGCGTATGTTGCGTCTTGTCTGCGGCCGGATCGCCGGTGGCGGAGTTCATCGCCTGGTCGGCCTCGCGGTCCGACTGGCTTTCCTGGACGCCGTCGATACATCCCCGGCGATATTCGCCGCTGCCGGTGCATTGCCGCGCATCGAAGAGCGTGCGCCCGAACTTCACGCCCGCGGCATAGGATTGCGCATCGCTTCCGCCGCCCTGCGCGAGAGCCGGCGCCCCCCAGGGCACAACCACCGCCGCAAGAAAAATCGTCGCCGAGATTGCAGACAATGCCGGTTTGACCTTCGTCATGGCCATCTCCCCACCTGCAACACGGCATGGCGCCGGCTGCTGAAGGAAACATTACGCCAAGACGGTAAAAATAATCTCAAGACAGTTGCGCCAATGTTTTCTTTCCTCCCACAGGCGAAGCAGTCCGGCGCGGTCGCGAACAAATTTGCTCTACGGCATGTCCATCCAGTCGCCTTCCCCGGCGCCGATGGGATCGGCGGGAGGGATGGGCACGGTGCGCGGCAGATTCTTTGCCAGCTTCGCCCGCAGGCGCGGATCGAGCAGCCGGCGCGACAGGCTTGCCGACCAGGCATCGCCGCCCGCCAGCTGGCCGCCTATGTCCTGCAGTTTCTGGTCGGCAATTGCCGCGACTTCGGGTGTGGTTTCCTTGTCCTCCGCAACCTCCGCCATCACGGCGAGGGCACGATAGGCGATGCGGCGGGACAGCGCGTCGCTGCCCTGCGGGCGGACCGCGGACCAGAGACCGTCGATTATCTCTTCGACGCCCGGCATCCCCGGATCGACAGCATGCTGTGCGGAAACCCGCGCCAGCCTTGCGGGCGTGAGCAGGGCATTCAGCGTGATCGACGCCGCGACATCGGCAGCGACCAGCGGATCGAACAAAGGGCCGCCTTCGGTCGCAAACAGTTCGATCTCGAAGCTGCGACTGCGCAGATTTCCGCGATATGCGCGATCACTGCGTCGGCATCAGTTTCGGCATAGCCCGTAAAATCGAGATGGCGCGTCGGCCGATAAGCAGGCCCGCCCCACAGCGCAAACAGCATAGCGCCTTTCAGGACATATTTGTTGCGATGGGATGAAAGACCAAGCCGATAAAGAAACCGTTCGGCCGCAAAGCGCTGGAGCAGGAACTGGTAATCCCCGCTGGTATCGCGGCTGCGGGCGAGGAGCCGATCAAGTACCGACGCCGCCACATTGGAAAGCGGGCGCTTTGTCATGGCTGAAGCGCTTCCAGATATGTGCGCATGACAGTCCTTGCCCGGCAGACTTCCGCCGCCCGCATAATCTCGTCCACCGTGGCTTTGCGGCTGCGAAGCGAGTCCCGAAGCGCTTCCATCGCGACATCCGAACCGATCTTGTTCCGATAACGGAAGCAATCGACAACGGTGCGCGCGGGCGAGGTAATGCGAGTCGGCACGCCCAGAATGTCGTGCGCCTGCACGCCATAGCTGAGCATGGGCCCTGAGAAGCGCACGATGCGCATCTTGGCCGGCGGGTGCGACGGCTTGCGGGCCTTGCGGTCGAGCGCCAGCCAGATTTCGTGGGGCGACTGCGTTCCAATGTCGTGATACCGGAGCGCCGACAGGAGGCAGATGATTCCGCCCGGCACCGCCGCAGCGACCATCGCCACCGTTTCCGTCTCGCTCACGGGCGCGGACGCCAGCCGGTAGAGGCCGGCCGCGACTTTCCGTACTTCGCCCAGGGAAACGAGCCGCTGCAGCATCGGAAAAGAAATACCCACCGCATCGAGCTCGCGCGGCCGGAAGAAGGCGCCGATCCCGGCTTTGCGGAGACGCGATGATGTCAGCACTGGCTGCATGGGCGCATTGTATCAAATGTCGGCACATTCTCGCAAGTGCCGACATTTATTCTGGCGGCCTGCCCGCCGATCCTGTGATCTCGGCCAGCATCCGCACGATGTCCTGCTCGATATTGCGGATGTCGGCCTCGATTTCTTCGAGCGGGCGGGGTGGCTTGTAGCGGTAGAAATAGCGGTTGAAATTGATCTCATAACCGACGATGCCAACCTTGCCGTCCTTGTGATCGCGCTTGGTCGTGTCGATCCATGCGTCGGGCACATGCGGTTTCACTTCGCGGTCAAAGAAATCCTCAATACTTTCGGCGAGCGGCACGCTTTCGGTATCGCGCAGCTCGGGATCAGGTTCAGGATTGCCGTCCCGGTCGCCGCATATGTCTGCCTTTTCGTCCCGCTCGGACAGTGCCGACAGGATCGCCTTGCGAACGGGAGCAGGTACATCGATGTCTGCTTTCCTGAATGCGAATCCGAGCGCACGCGTGAATTTATCTCGATTGAGGAACAATTCCTCGGGCATCTCCAGCAGCGCAGCGCGGATGGATTCCTGAAGTGCAACGCCTTCGGCGCGCTCGGCCATTCCAGCTGCGCCTTTTTTTTCTTGGACTCGGCCAATGCCTTGAACGCGCGTTCCTCATCAAGCTTGGCGATGCGTTCCTCGTTCGCCAGGAAATTCAGCCGCAGCGGCCGTTCGACCGTGATCTTGCGGAAACCGAAATGCGTGGTCGGGAAAATATGGGAGACGACCAACTCTTCCTCTGTACCATCCTTCTTAAGTTTGCGTGTTTCTCCATCTTTGAAACCTCGAAGGATGGCAACAATGTCCTGTTCCTTGTCGAAAGGAATTTCCCGCCGCTTGTCGCCGAGGCTCTTGCGCATCTGCGTCCAGAACCCGGTCGCGTCGATGAGCTGCACCTTGCCTTTGCGGGCGCGCGCCTTGCGGTTGGTCACGACCCACACATATGTCGCAATGCCAGTATTGTAGAATAGTTGTTCGGGCAAGGCGACCAGAGCTTCGAGCAGATCGTTCTCGAGAATGTATCGCCGGATTTCGCTTTCACCGCTCCCGGCGTCGCCGGTGAAAAGCGGCGAACCGTTCATGATGATGGCGATGCGCGAGCCGCCTTCCTTTGGTTCCTTGGCGTGCGAAAGCATGTGCAGGAGGAACAGCAACTGACCGTCACTGATGCGCGGCAGACCCGGAGCGAACCGGCCCCGATCGCCGCGCGCGTGCTCGGCGCGAACGTCGGCCTCATCCCGTTTCCAGTCCTTGCCGTAAGGCGGATTGGCGATCAGGTAATCGAAGCTCTTGCCTGCCTGACGATCGTTCGAGAGCGTGCTGCCAAAGGCGATATGATTAGCATCGTCGCCTTTGGGCTCCTTGATAAACAAATCGGATTTCGAAACGGCCCAGGTTTCAGGATTCACTTCCTGTCCGAACAGATGGATCTCGGCTTCTTTATTGATCGGCGGGCGCAGGACATCCCCATTCTTGCGGAAGCCGACCGTGATATGTTCCTTGGTAATGAGCAGCATACCGCCCGAACCGCAGCACGGATCGTAGACCGAACGGACGACGCCGGGCCGCCGGATGGTGTCCTCATCCCCTGCCAGCATGAGGTCCACCATCAGATGGACAACATCGCGCGGCGTGAAATGTTCGCCCGGGTTTTCATTCAGAGCTTCATTGAATTTGCGGATCAGTTCTTCGAAGATGATCCCCATGGTCGGATTGTCGACCACATCGGGATGAAGATCGACTCTCTTGAAGCGCTCCATAACTTGAAACAGGAGCCCGGCCTCGTCGAGTTTGCTGATGGTGTTGTCGAAATCGAATTTCTCCAGCACCTCGCGCATGTTGGCGCTGAAGCCGGAAATGTAGTTGCGCAGATTGGCCGCCAGATGGGGTGCGTCCTGAAGCAGCTTCTCGAAATCGAAACGCGACGTGTTGTAGAAGGCGAAGCCTGCCACACGCCGAAGCTGGGGATCGAGGTTCTCCAGCTTCTTGGTCTTCAGCTCCGCCTGCCGCTCCAGCACCTTTTTCTTGGTATGAGCAAGCACGCAATCCAGCCGCCTGAGGACGGTCAGCGGCAGGATCACGTCCTGATATTTGCCGCGCTTGAAGGTGTCGCGAATCAGATCCGCCACGCCCCAGAGAAAGCCGACGATTTCGCCGTGGTTCATTTGTAGTTCTTTGCCCCTATGCGCATTGTGGTGCGGAGCATGATCGAAAGCGGAACTATGATTTTCTGCCCCGCATCGTCCCCGGTGTGATCCGCACCGCTCATTTGAACAAAATCGGCGGCGTGTTCCAGCCAATATCTTGTCGCGTGCGCGACGGCGTCCGGTGACAACCGGAATTCACCGGGCGGATGACTTACGGGCTGGCAATCCAGTGGTGGGCGCGACAGGGATCGAACCTGTGACCCCTACGATGTCAACGTAGTGCTCTCCCGCTGAGCTACGCGCCCGGAACCATAAGGGGCGAGTGCTATAGCGTCCACGGCTCCGGGCTGGCAAGGGTCCCTTGCAGCGTCCCGGCCGCAAGGCGTCCCGATCATGGCGATGGCAGATGCGGAAGGGGCGCGGGGACGCGATCCTTCCGGCGATCAGAAGCCGAGTTCGCTGTGAGAACCGAGACGAACCAGGCGCAGAGTCTCCGCGTCCGGTTTCTCGTAAATCAGCACAAGGTCAGGTTTCACGTGGCAATCGCGGAAGCCCTGCCATTCCCCGCCAAGCGAATGATCGCGATATTTCCCGGGCAACGGTTGATCGGCGACCAGCATGCGCAGGGCGCCGGACAAATCGCCGGCCAGTGTCGTTCGGTGGCGGCCTTTGGCCTCGCGCTTGTAATCGCGCCTGAACTGGGTGGTACGTTCAATCGCCCGCATTCAGGTCGTCGAGCAGGGCGTCGACTGTTTCATACCGCGTCAGACGCTTTCCGCGGGCTTCCTTCATGGCCGCGAGCGTCGTCTCGTTGGGAACCAGCGGCTCAAAAGGCAAAGCCTTCTCCCTCGCAATCCTCACCATCATCAGGCGGAACGCGTCCGACACAGTCAGGCCGATTGCGTCAAGCACTGCGGCGGCTTCATTCCTGGTGCGCTCGTCTATGCGGGCGCGCACGACGGTGTTGGCGGTCATCGCGTTCTCCTTGGGCTACATTGTAGCACGAAGCACCCGGCGGCCAAGGTCCCTGAGGGCCGCCACGGCAAGCGCCGTGATGCATCAGTGTCTTCATGACCGCTCCGGGCATCACTAAAACCTATACGGGTTTACATAGGACTAAATCGGTATATAACCCCTGATGCAAACAGGAGATCAAGACGATGACTGACACTGTGGGCTATTGCAATCCGCCGGTGGAAACGCGGTTTCGGAAGGGGCAATCGGGGAATCCGGGTGGGCGGCCGGGGCCGCGGCGGGCTTTGGAGCGGCGGTTCGAGGCGGCTTTGGGCGAGGCGCTGCTGGCCAGCCCGGAAGCGCTGGTCTCCCGCGAGCCGGGTTCGGCTTTTGCCGGCCTGGCTGAGGGTCTTGTCTGCGGCGCGGTGCTGGACGATCCGCAGGCGCTGGCGCTGGTTCTCGGCCTCATGCCGGGCCGCGGGCGGCGCGGACGTTTCCCGGCACAGCTTGTCCGGGCCATGCAGGATGCCATGGCGGCGGACGAGGTCGGCGCGCCGGCGCCGGGGAATTCGCATTCCGCATAGGTTGAAAATATAACCATAACGGTCTATATCCCTCCCGCCCTTGTCTGCAGGAGAGTCCGATGAATTGCGCGCCCGATCGAAGCTGGCCCTATGGGGAAATTCCGCCGGAGGAGCCGGTGCGGCTGCCCGCGCCGGGGCGGCGGCGGAAATCGCTGCGGCATCGCTTCTGCGACGGGATCGAGGCGGCGGTGAAAGGCGAACCCGGCGCGGTTGCCGGCACGAAGCCGCGCACGGTGCTGGGCCTGATCGTGCGCAATCTGGTCGGCCGCGCCGCCGAAGGCCGCTGCGACGCGGTGCGGCTGGTGGTGTTCTTCCTCGACGAGGGCGAGCGGCGGCGGCTCGCGATGGAAACCCGCGTGGCGGGGGATTCTCAGGGAAATTCCGCAGCGCAGCCGCCGCCCGAGCCGCGATGGGACTGGAGCGAGGACGGCGAATGGGATGCGTCGGGCCGCGGGCCCGATGCCGCGGACCGGGAGGAGGCGGAAGCTGAAGAAGCGAAGACGGAGGCGCTGCGCGCCGAACTCAGGGAAAAATTCCTCCGCGTCGCGGAAGCCGACCGCATCAACGCCGAACGCAAGGCGCGGCTGGAAGCAGAGCGCCAAGGGCGGAATGCGGTAACGGGGCCAGAGGCAATGCAAGTCTCAGGGAATTATGCGGCAGATTAGTAAGCAGGAAGTCTTCACCTCCCCCTTGCGGGGAGGTCGAAAAACGCCTGGCGTTTTTCGGGTGGGGGCCGGATGGCGGCACCGCCCCCCACCCGAAATTTGTTTCGCTGCGCTTGCAAATTTCGACCTCCCCGCGAGGGGGAGGTGACACAAATAGCCAAGAGCGGACCGATCCGCATGCGGCGTCCGTCTCAGGGAATTGCGGCGCGTTCTCGGCCAACTTCACCTCCCCCCTGCGGGGAGGTCGAAAAACGCCTGGCGTTTTTCGGGTGGGGGCCGGATGGCGGCACCGCCCCCCACCCGAAATTTGTTTCGCTGCGCTCACAAATTTCGACCTCCCCGCGAGGGGGAGGTGAAACAAATAGCGAAGAGCGGACCGATCCGCGCGGCGTCCGTCTCAGGGAATTGCAGCGCGTTCTCGGCCTACGTGCCCGCGGTCATGCGTTCGATTTCCTGCACGAGTTCGCGCAGGTGGAAGGGCTTGGAGAGAATCTTGGCGCGTTTGGGCGCATTGGCGGAAGGGTGGAGCGCCACGGCGGCGAAGCCGGTGATGAACATGATCTTGAGCTGCTCGTCCATTTCCGCCGCGCGCTTGGCAAGCTCGATGCCGTCGAGCCCGGGCATCACGATGTCGGTCACCAGAAGATCGAACGTGCCGGCTTCGAGGCAGGCGAAGGCCTGGTCGCCGTCGCCGAAATCGGTCACCTCATGGCCGGCTTTGACGAGCGCACCTGCCAGGAAGCGGCGGAGGGACTCGTCGTCCTCTGCCAGAAGTATGCGTGCCATAATTTCCCCTTCAACGGCGGCGAGTGTAACACGCGAATCGTTAATATGCGTGTCCGTCAACACCACGCGCTTGCTCTTCCGGGCGTTTTGGTGATCGAGTTCGCTATCAAAGGAGAATTCGCCCCGGCATGAGACAACAAGCCGTGACCCAACACGATCCCGTGCTCGAGAGTTTGTGCGCCGAGCCCGTGCGTGTCGTGCGGCCGGCGCGCCAGGCGCTCCCCTTCGTGTTTGCTTCGCCGCATTCGGGCCGGCTCTATCCGGCGCGTTTCGTCGAGCGCAGCCGGCTTGGACCGGTGGCGCTGCGGCGTTCGGAAGATGCGTTTGTCGACGAGTTGTTTGCGCCGGTGGTCGAACTCGGCGCGCCTCTGCTGCTGGCGCGTTTCCCGCGCGCCTATCTCGATGCCAATCGCGCTCCGGCCGAGCTTGACGCTGCAATGTTCGAGGGCACACTGCCTTTCGCCATCGACCGTGCGAGCCCGCGCGTGCAGGCCGGGCTCGGCATCATTCCGCGGGTGGTGCGCGAAGGTGTCGAGATCTACCGCGAGAAGCTGACGGCGCAGGAAGCCGAGGAACGCATCCTGTGTTTCTACCGGCCCTATCATGCCCAGCTGGAAAGGCTGGTGCTCGATACGCGGGCGCGTTTCGGCCTCGCCATCGTGATAGATTGCCATTCCATGCCCTCGGCGGCAGGCGGTCCCGATATCGTGCTGGGCGACCGGCTCGGTCTGGCGGCAGCGCCCCAGGTCACCTATGCCGCCGAATGCGCCTTCGCCGCTCAGGGATTTTCGGTGGTGCGCAACACGCCCTATGCCGGCGGCCATACCACCCAGCTCTACGGCCGCGTCGGCGCCGGCGTGCATGCGCTGCAGATCGAGATCAACCGCGCGCTTTACATGGATGAGGAGCGGATCGAGCGCGGGCTGCGCTTCGGCGAAATCCGGCGGCGGGTCGCTTCGGCGCTGCGCGATCTCGTCGCCTTCCGCGGACCCCTGTCGCAGGACCAGGCGGCCAGTCTGGCGGCCGAATAAAAAAGGCCGCACCGGGGGGCGGTGCGGCCAAGTTCAGGGAGGAAACGCCCAGGAAGGGCAGCGATATCGCAGAAGCATCCGCAACACCGCTCGGCCCGATAATGGCCTGTCCTATGTTGCGACGCAACAAAATTTTCGCTGCAAATGCGATGAAGGTGGTAAACAAATCTTGACACCGCCGGAACGATTACGCCCCACATCTTGCGTGCGGCGCAGCATGACCTGCTCAGCGCAAGGCGGGATTCACGAAACCATAATCGCGCCGCAACATCGGTGTCGCGAAAGCCGGGCAACAGGAACGGAAGCCGCGCACAGCGATTCGCGCGGCATCTGGTCGAGAGGATGCCATGGCCGAGGTCGCCTGGTCGCGAGAACGTTCGTCCCGCGTGCCCGAAGCATGGCTGCGCGCGACCCCCTATCGCCATCCGGTGCGCGGCCTGCCCCGCGAACCGCAGCGCGCCATTGCCCGCCACCGCACTATTTTCATCTCGGACATCCACCTCGGCACCCGCGGCTGCAAGGCCGAAATGCTGGCCGACTTTCTCGCGCGGAACAGCTGCGACACGCTTTATCTGGTGGGCGACATCGTCGACGGCTGGCGGCTGAAACGCCGCTGGTTCTGGCCCGACGCCCATAACCGCGTGGTCGAGGAACTGCTGCACAAGATCGACACCGGCACGCGCATCGTCTATGTGCCCGGCAATCACGACGAGGTGCTGCGCAGCTATTGCGGCCGCGTCGTCGCCGGCGTCGAACTGATGGACGAGGCGGTCCACGAAACCGCCGATGGACGCCGCCTGCTCGTCATCCATGGCGACCGTTTCGACGCCGTGATCGCCTATGCCAAATGGCTCGCTCATCTCGGCGACGGCGCCTACACGCTGGCCCTGCATCTGAACGATTTCTGCCACGTCATCCGCCGGCGCCTGGGTCTCCAATACTGGTCGCTCTCGGCCTATCTGAAACACAAGGTCAAGAACGCGCTGGAATATATCTGCCGCTTCGAGGAGGCGGTGGCGCGGGAGGTGAAGGCGCGCGGTTTCGACGGCGTGGTTTGCGGCCACATCCATCACGCGGACATGAAAACACTGGAAGGCGTCCTCTACATCAATGACGGCGACTGGGTTGAAAGCTGCACCGCACTCGTTGAAGATAGCCGCGGAAATCTGGAGATCCTTCGCTGGGCCTCTGCCGCAGCCGCGCGCGAACCGGTCGCCCTGGGCGCCCCCCAGGCCGAACGCGCCGAACCCGTTCCCGCCTGAGGATATTCCCGTGACCGGCCAGGCCGAGCCGGTTTCCGCCGAAGCCAATGCCGCCATGCGCGCGCATCGGTTGCTCATTGTCACCGACGCCTGGTCGCCGCAGGTCAATGGCGTCGTCCGTACGCTGGAAACGCTGGGGCGCGACCTGGAATCGCTGGGCTGCGAAGTGCGCTATGCAACCCCCGAAGGCCGCACCACCGTACCCATGCCGACCTATCCGGAGATCCGCGTGGCGCTGTTTCCGCGCCGCAGTCTGGAAAAGCTGATCGACGGCTTCCAGCCCGACGCCATCCATATTGCGACCGAAGGCACGGTCGGGCTTTCGGCGCGCGCCATCTGTCTCACCCGCAATCTTGCCTTCACCACCTCGTTTCACACCCGCTTTCCCGACTACGTGAATGCGCGTTTTCCGTTCATTTCGAAGGCGCTCGTCTATCGTTTCCTGCGCTGGTTCCATGCTCCGTCCTCGTCCGTGATGGTGGCGACGCCGTCTCTGAAAGAGGAACTGGAAGAGAATGGGTTCCGCAATGTGCGCATCTGGACGCGCGGCGTGGACGTGGCCCAGTTCCGGCCGATGCCGGAAGCCGCGCTACCCTGGCCGCGGCCGATCTGGCTCTATGTCGGCCGCATCGCCGTCGAGAAAAATGTCGAAGCTTTCCTCGGTCTCGACCTGCCCGGCACCAAGGTCGTGATCGGCGATGGTCCGGCCCGGCGCGCGCTTTCCCGCCTTTATCCCGCGGTGCAGTTTCTCGGCCCCAAATCGGGCGAGGACCTTGTCCGGCATTATGCTGCGAGCGACGTTTTCGTCTTCCCCAGCCTGACCGACACGTTCGGCCTCGTCATGCTCGAGGCGCTGGCGTGCGGCGTGCCGGTAGCGGCGTTTCCGGTGCAGGGTCCGCGCGATGTCGTCGGAACCGCGCCTGCTGCCGCGCTGGATACCGATCTGCGCGCGGCCTGCCTCAAAGCGCTGGACATTCCCCGCACGGCTGCACGGGGTTTCGCACTGACCCGCTCCTGGCGAACCTGCACCGAGCAATTCCTCTCCAACCTGCCGGTAAAGGTCAGCATCGCCGACACGGAGACGGCATCGGCGGAAGGCCAGCCGCCGCTGCCCGCGCCCGCATCTCTTCGGGCGGTCTCATAAGACCGCTGGCGTTTTCTTTCACCGTTTGGCATTTCGCGGGTCTGTAGGGGACGGCCGCCCGGTATCGGCCCGAGTTCGAACCGGCAAACCATTCACAATGTCGATGTCAGACGCGCTTCCCGCCAGGCCTGCCGGTTCCCCGGAAACGCAGATCCGCTCCGGACGGCTCCAGATTCTGCCGGCCGAATATTTCTTCCTCGGCTTGGTCATACTCGGCTGGGCCGTGATGGTGGTCGCACGGGGCAAGGACGAGTCGTGGGATTTCCGCAACTATCATTGGTACATCCCCTACGCCTTTCTCGATCATCGCCTGGGCTTCGATATCGCCGTCGCGCACCAGGCTACCTATTACAATCCGTTTCTCGATACTCCGTTCTACCTGCTCGCCACGCATGTGCAGGCATGGCTCGCGCTCGGCATCCTTGGAGCGGTGCAGGGTGCGAGCGTCATCCCGCTTTATCTGCTTTGCCGTTCGTTGCTCCGCATCGGGCACGGCCGGTTCATCGCCGCGATCCTTGCGCTGGTTTCGATGCTCGGCAGCCTCAACCTCTATCTCGCGGGGTCGACGTATTACGACAATGTGATGAGCCTGTTCGTGCTTTCGAGTCTCGCGCTGATCATCATCAAACGCGACGTGCTCGCGACGGGCAGTCCCGGGCGCGGCGCGCTGATTGCATTCCTGGCGGCCCTGCTGACGGGCAGTGCGGTAGGATTGAAGCTGCCGGAAGCGCCGTTTGCTCTCGGCTTTGCGGCCGCTCTGGCCATTCTTCCCGGAGATGGGCGACATCGCACAACGCGGCTCCTCGCAGGCGCACTCGGCGGCATCGCAGGATTTGCCCTGTTCGACGGCTACTGGATGATCGAGATGGCGCGCCTGACCGGCAATCCCATCTTTCCGTATTTCAATGAGTATTTTCATTCGCCGCTGGCGCTCGCCGCACCCTATCGCGACATGCGCTTCCTCCCCCGCACCTTCGAACATCAACTGTTGTTCCCGTTGTTGTTCTCCATCGACTGGCGCGTGGCCGACGATCTTCCGTTCCACGATATCCGCGTCGGCGTGGCGTATGTGCTGATGATTATGACATTGCCGTTTCTGTTCTTTACACGGCGCAAACGGAACCCGGTCGTTGTGCCCGAAGCCGCCGCCGCGCTCTTCGCATTTGCTGCGGTTTCCTACATCGCGTGGCTGCGGATGTTCGCGATTTATCGTTACATCCTTCTGCTCGAGATGCTGGCTCCCCTCCTGATCGCGGCAGCGATCGGGCTGTGGCCCATGCCGGCGCGCGCGCGGCTTATGACGGCCGCTGTCGTGCTCCTGCTGATATTGGCTTCCACAAAGGCGTTTCTGCCGGAGCGGGCGCCGGTGACCGATCCCTATGTGCAGGTGTCGCTGCCGCCGATACCGCATCCCGGGCGCAGCATGATCCTGATGACCGGCGAGGCGCCGCTCGGCTATCTGGCGTCATCGCTGCCCCCGCAGATACCGATCCTGCGCATCGATGGCTGGCTGATCCAGCCGCAAGACGGCTCGCACCTCACCGCCGCGACCCGCAAACGCGTCGCCGCCTTCCGGGGCGACCTTTTCGTCATCGCCGATGCGGGCGAAATCCTGCGCAGCCGCGATGCGCTTGCGATGTACGGCCTTGCCATGCGCGCGGCGCAATGCCGAAATATCGAAACGAATCTCGCCGGGCCCTATCGCTTCTGTCCACTGGCGCATATCGGGACGCAGCATCCATGACCACCCACATGGCGCGCATTGCCGTGCTTGTGCCCTGTTTCAACGAGGAAGCGGCAATCGGACAGGTGGTGCGCGATTTTCGCGCCGCTCTGCCGACCGCGACCATCTATGTTTACGACAACAATTCGTCGGATCGCACCGCCGGGCGTGCGCGGGAGGCAGGCGCCGTGGTTCGTCGCGAAGAGCGGCGCGGCAAGGGCAATGTCGTCCGGCGCATGTTTGCCGACGTGGAAGCCGATATCTATGTGCTGGTCGACGGCGACGATACTTACGACGCGTCGGCGGCGCCGGAACTCACGCGTGCGCTGGTCGAGGGCGGTTATGACATCGTCTCCGGGCGCCGCGTCGCGGTGGGCGAGCATGCGTATCGCGCCGGGCATGTGTTCGGCAATTGGCTGCTGACCGGGCTGACTGCGACCATGTTCCGCGTGAAGATCGGCGATCTCCTCACCGGCTACCGCGTGATGTCGCGCCGGTTCGTAAAGTCATTTCCGTTCACGGCGGAAGGCTTCGGCATCGAGACAGAACTCACGGTGCACGCGGTGCGCCTTCTCATGCCGGTGGTCGAGATCGATACGCGTTACAAGGAGCGGCCAGCGGGTTCGGTGAGCAAACTCAGTACCTGGGGCGACGGGTTCCGCATCCTGTTCACCATCGTGGGATTGGTGCGCGAGGAAAGGCCGCTCGTATTCTTCACCAGTCTGTTCCTGCTGCTCGCCATTATCTCTCTCGTCATCGGCATACCCGTGATCGTGCAATATCTGCATACCGGCCTCGTGCCGCGGCTGCCGAGCGCGGTGCTTGCAACGGCGCTGATGTCGCTCGGCTTTCTGTCGCTGGCGAGCGGACTCATTCTCGACACGGTGACGCGCGGCCGCTGGGAGCTGAAGCGCACCGCCTATCTGCGAATGCCCGGTCCACACGATCTCGAACTGCCATGAGAGTTCTGGCGGAACGCGCCAAGCGCGTCCATGAAATCCGTTTCCTGCGCTTTGCGTTTGTCGGCGGCTGCGGCTTCCTGGTGAACGAACTGGCACTGTATCTCACGATATATATTACGGGTCTCAATAAGTACGCAGCCTGGTTTCCCGCCTTTGCAGTAGCCGTCACGTTCACCTGGTGGGGCAATCGTACACTTACTTTTCGCGACCGTGCAGCAAGCCATGGTCTGCTTCGGGAATGGCTGGTTTTCCTGATCGGCAACAGTCTCGGCGCCGCCGCAAATTTCTTCGTTTATTTTGTGGTGCTGAGATTCGCCCCGCCACCATTCGCGAATCCGCTTCTCGCGCTCGTCGCGGGTACCATCGTCGGCCTGGTGTTCAATTTCACCGTTACCTCCCGTTTCATATTCCGCGCGCCGAAGCTGTGACAACTCTCGCTTTCCCGCGCATTGCCCGCAGGAATCGGGCGATGACGCGAAGTATCCGCGAGTAATTACCTCAGCCGCACCAGCTCTTCGACGACAGAGGTGCCGGACGGCGTATCCATTTCGACCTGGGTGGTTTCGGTGAGGCGCGTCAGCATCATATAGAAGCCGCAGGTTACAATGATCTCGACGATTTCGCGCGGCGAGAAATAACGCGCTGCTTCCTTTACCGTCGCCTCGTCCGCCCGTGCGTTGCGGATCACTTCCCGCGCGAACTGCAGCAGGATCTTTTCCACGTCGTTGAAGCAGGGGTTGGTGAGATCTCCCGCTTCGATCGCCGCGATCTGCACTTTGCTGCAGCCGACCGATTCCGCGACAGATACGTGCTGCACCCACTCGTAAGAGCCGGATTCCAGCTGAGACACCAGCAGGATCACCAGTTCACGATGGACGGGCTTGAGCTTCTGGCGCCCGAGAATGGCTCCGCCCAGCCTCATGCACGGCACGAAATCGCAGGCCGCGTTGGCAAGCA
This sequence comes from Rhizomicrobium sp., assembly GCA_036269235.1. Lineage (GTDB taxonomy): Bacteria > Pseudomonadota > Alphaproteobacteria > Micropepsales > Micropepsaceae > Rhizomicrobium. The sequence goes on along the minus strand of DATASL010000051.1, from coordinate 14,944 downwards.
TCTTCATTACATTGAGTTTGCGCGGCATTCGCGCGAAAGCCTCGCGCACTTCCTGCGGCGAGTGAGCCAGATCGGCATAGGGAATTAGGGGCATCGCTGGCTCCCAGCCTCCTCTGTTTTGCCGAAGTGTGACCCGATGCGCGGCATTGCGCAACGTGGCAATCCGTTCAATGTTTGCCGGAAGGCGGTCCAAGTTGCGGATCGATGGTTACCGATTTGACGATCGCGAAGATGCCCGCGCCGGGTTCCAGACAAAGCCGTGTCAGCGAGGCGCGGGTGATGCGGGAAACCAGCTTCGTTTTTCCGCAAAGAAGCTGAACATCAACATTTGTTTCCCCCGCCGCGTGGATCGCGATCACTTCCGCCGGAAGGATGTTGTTGGCGCTGATTTTCTCCGGCCGCACCAGTGAGAGCATTACCTCGTCCGACCTGATACGCACGCGGAGCGGCGTACCGGCCGGTTTGGCGAGCCGGGACACGAGCAGCACGCCGCCGTCAAAGGCAAGTTCCATCAGGCCATCCGGGCGTTCGCCGCCGATCCGGGCAGGAAACACAGCCCCCTGCACGGGAACCAGCGCTCCGAGCTCCGGAGCGGAGAGAAGATCGAAAACGCTGCCCTGTGCCGCGACCCGGCCCGCCTCCAATACGATCATCGCATCGGCGAGGCGCGCAACCTCGTCTACCGAATGGGTGACATAGATCATCGGCAGGCGGGCGTGATCGCGCAGCCGCTCCAGCCAGGGGAGAATTTCCGCCTTGCGCGCCGCATCCAAAGCCGCCAGCGGTTCGTCAAGCAGCAACAATCGCGGGGCTGCGAGCAAGGCGCGTCCAAGCGCGACCCGGCTCTTCTCGCCCCCCGATAATCTGCCGGGCCGGCGGCCAAGCAATGCTTCGAGGCCAAGCAGATCCACGATCGCGTCGAATTCAGGCTGTGCAGCGCGCCGTCCCGTGCGACGCCAGCCGAAGCGCAGGTTCTTTTCCACGCTCATATGCGGGAACAGCCGGGCGTCCTGGAACACATAGCCCGTGCGCCGCAGCTGCACCGGAACAAATATGCGCGCGGACGTGTCGAGCAATATTTCGCCGTCGAGAACAATTCGCCCCGCATCGGGCCGCATCAGACCGGCAATACCGTTGACGACGGTCGTCTTGCCCGCACCGGATGGACCAAACAGCGCCGTCACGCCGGGCCTCTCGACGCGGAACGCTGCATCGAGGCGAAAGTCGCCGAGCCGGCGACGGAGTGTTACATCGAGGCTCATTGCGCCAGCGCCGCGCGGAGCCGCCGGTCGGCGAGTCCGGCCAGTATCACGCCGGCCAATGCCAGGGCGATGGAAAGTGCCGCCAGACGCGCGGCCTCCGTTTCGCCGCCGGGCTGCTGCAAGGCGCTGTAGATCGCCAGTGGCAGCGTACGCGTTTCTCCTGGAATGTTGGAGACGAAAGTTATGATGGCCCCGAATTCACCGAGGCTTGCAGCAAAGGCGATTATCGCGCCTGCCATTATTCCGGGCAGAGCCAGAGGCAGAGTGAGATTGATGAAGCGGTCGAGTGGTCCCGCCCCCAGCGTCGCCGCCGCTTCCGCAAGTCCGGCATCCTGCGCCTGCAGGGAAAGCCGGATGGCGCGGTACTGGAACGGAAATGTAATAAGCGCGGAAGCGAGCGAAGCGCCGGTCCAGCTGAAGGCGAAGCGGATGTGGAGATGCAATTCGAGCCATGCCCCCAGCGGCTCGCGCGGACCCAGCAGGACAAGGAGCAAATAACCGACGACCACCGGCGGAAGCGCCAGAGGCAAATGGAGAATACCGTCGACAACCGGGCGGCCGAAGAAGGCATGACGCGTCAGCAGCAGCGCCGCGGCCAATGCAAACGGCAACGCACAGATCACAGCCACAGCCGATACACGCAGGCTGAGCAAAAGCGCTTCGCTTTCGGCGGAAGTCAACAAGCCGAATGACACCATCCGGAAACCCGCTTTGGACGACGACCAAACAACAGGACCACGCTATCGCAGCACTAATTCGGCGCGCAACAGCGGGAGGCCGCCGTCACCCCGCCAGTATGTTTTGTCGCCGGCCGAGCCAGAGGCGCGGGCAGATTCGATTTAAGTGGAAAGCGACAGTTCTGCCACCGTTCCGTTTTCTGCCGGCAGGTAGTTCAAAGACGCATGAAGAGTCTGCGACATGGCCCTGATGACGCGGGTTCCGATGCCGGTGCCCCTGATCGGGCCTTCGCCGAGCCACCCCACGCCATCGTCTTCGACACGGACAACGAGATTGGAATCTCCAGAATTCGCGATGACGACGCGCACTTCGCCGCAATCTTCGTCGCCATAGGCATATTTGCAGGCGTTGGTGACCAGTTCGGTGACGATGACGCCCAGAGAGACCGCCCTGTCCGTCGACAGATGAATGGGCACGGACGCGCCCAGGAACCGCACGGCGCATTTCTCTGCTGTACTCACAGCCAGTTCCTTCACCAGCGACGCGAGATAGGTGTTCACGTCGACACTGCGGACATCGCCCGATGTGTAAAGGCTGCGATGCACGCCGGCGATCGCGCCGATGCGCGCCTGGCATTCGCGCAACATCTGTTTGGCGGACGGATCGTCGATTGCGCCGGCCTGCAGTGCAATGAATGCGGACACCATCGCAAGGGAGTTGGCCACCCGGTGGTTGACTTCGCGCAACAGGGCTTCGGCGCGGTCGCGTGCCTCGGCGACCTGCTGCCTTGCCTCCTCGGCGCGCAGGCGAAGATGTTCCTGCTCGATGGCTGCTTTCACCGATTCGCGAAGCAGTTCCCGGTAATGACCCTGTACATCTTTCCAGACATAGTCGACGGCGCCGGCCTTCAAGGCCGCAACCGCTACACGCGCATCGTCCGATCCCGTCACATAGATGATCGGAGGCGGGTTCGTGAGCGCACGGATCCTGGGGATCAGATCGAGACCGAATTCGCCGCCCAGATTGTGATCCAGCGCAACGACATCGTATCTGGTCTGCCCGAGACGCGCGACGGCTTCGTCGCCAGTTTCCACCGCGTCCACGTCATGCTCCGACGAGGCTAGCGTTTTGCGCAGAAGGATGCCGAGGCCGGGGTCGTCGTCGATGTAAAGGATACGAATGCGTTCGCTCATCTATTCGGTGGCCGGCACCTGCATGACGGCGAAGAACAATCCCAGCTGACGGATGGCATTGGCGAAATTCTCGTAATCGACCGGCTTGGTAATATACACGTTGGCCCCCAGGTCGTAGCAACGCTGAATTTCGTGCTGGTCGTCCGTCGTGGTCAGCACCACCACCGGCGAGCGCTTGAGATGAACGTTGGCCTTGATCTTGGCAAGGATTTCGGTCCCGGTCGTATCGGGCAAATTCAGATCGAGAAGAACCAGAAGGGCATTGCCGGCATGAACCGAGCCTGTTCCGTCTTTCCCCAGAAGAAACTCCAGGGCGGCAGTGCCATTGGTAAACGGCACGATCGGATTGTTGACGCCGGCCCTCCTGATATTGCGCTCGATGAGCGTGGCATGTCCCTCATCGTCTTCAATCATAATAATTGATACCGGAAGTCCAACGGAATTGGGGCTCATGATGTCGTACTCCGGTCAAAGGCGGGCGATTTCGGCAACGATATACGGAATTCCGAGCCCACGCCAAATTCCGAGCGCAGGTCGATCTCGCCGCCCAACCTTCTTACCAGGGCTCGCGTATGGGCGAGGCCGATACCTTCGCCGGGCCTGTCCTGCGCGCCGGCGCGCCGGAAGAGTTCGAAGACGCGCTGAAGGTCCTGCGGGGCAATGCCGCGGCCGTTGTCGGCGACACTGACGGTCACGAATCTGGCGCCGCTCTCGGCTCTTATCGTGATTTTGCCGGGCCGCCCGGGCCGGAGATATTTGAGCGCGTTGTCGATCAGGTTGCCGAATACCTGTTCCAACGCCAGCCGGTCGGAGCGGATAGAGGGCAGTGGCTGGATATCGACGGTGGTTTCCGACTCGACGATCTGATGATGAAGACTGGCAACGACGTTATCGAATAATATTCGCAGGTTGACATATTCGACCACAAGCTCCCGGCGGCCCTCGCGCGAAAGTCTCAGGATGGCGCTGATCAGGCGGTCCATCTTTCCAGTGGAGGCGCGGATAAACTTGACCGCTTCCGGCAGATCCTGCCGGACAGCCGTCAGCGCGGCGGCCTTCAGGTCCGGCTCTTCGGACTCGAAGTAATTCCGCAGAGCCGTCGCTCCCACCTCGAGTTCGCTCGTGAAACCCATCACATTGACCAGCGGCGCCCGCAGATCGTGGCTGACAATATAGGCAAAGCGCTGGATCTCCTCATTGGCCAGCGTCAACGCCGTGGTCCGGTCGGCAACCCGCTGCTCAAGCGTGGCGTTGAAATTCTCAATTTCGACCCGCGCGCGGTTTGCTTTGCCGATCATTTCCATCAACAGCCAGATGGCGAGGCCACTGAATACGATTGCCAGCACGCCGCCTACGGCCGTCACGCCCCGCTGAATTGTCGTGTAACGTTCCAGCGCCGAGAGATTGACGACAAGCAGGCGGTCGGCATCGGCATTGACGCGCATCAGATCGGCTCTGGCACGATCCATCAGCATCTTGCCGCGATTGGTGAGCACGATGGCCATCGCTTCGGCGAGCCTGCGATGCTGGCGCAGTTCGACCGTTTGCTCCAATTCGGCGAGCTTTTCATTCGTCACGTTCCGGATCTCGGCGATCCCGATAGGAACCGAGGGTGTTCCCCGAGAAAGCCGCACCAGATTGGCGAGCACCTGTTGGGCGCGTTTGTGAGCTGTGGCATAGGGCGCGAGATATTCGGCCTGCCCGGTCAACAGATAGCCGCGCTGTCCGGTTTCGGCATCGAGCAGCGTCAGAAGCTCTTCTGTAGCGGCTCCACGGATTTCACGGGTCTGGAGCACGGCCTCCGTCAACGCGGTGCTGCGCGATGCGATCAGGAACGACGCAACGATTATCGTTATGAGCAGGAGCGCTCCAAGCGCCGTCAGCGCCACAGGCGCGCGCGGAGATTTGACCATATTTTTCACTAAGGGTTCCGATGGAGTCGTCGAACGATCCGGCATTTATGGTGTAGCAAACCCATATCGCGAGAAAACAGCGCGCGCCACGCTGCCGCGAAGAAAGTTGTAGTAATTCTCGACCGCCGGCGCGTCGGCGCCTTTGACGATACCGGCAGGATATACGATCCGGGTGTGAGACGATTCCGGAAATATCCCGATGATCTTCACTTTCGCGCTTACCCGTGCATCGGTGACATAGACGATGCCAAGGGGGGCGTCACCGCGCTCGACCAGGGTGAGCGCGCCGCGCACATCCCCGGCGCGGGCGAGGCGAGGCTCGAGCCCGTTCCAGACACCGAGGTGCCGGAGCGCTTCCTTTGCATAGATGCCGGCCGGTACGTGGTCCGGGTCGCCGGTCGCCAGCCGTCCGTTGATGCCGAGTTGCCTGTTCCAGTTGAAGCCGGAGTCGATCCCCTGTGCCTGAACCGGTGAATCGGACGGTGCAATCAAGGCGAGGACATTGCCCAGCAATATTGTCTGCGAAGCGATCAGGTTTTTGTCGGCAAGATAATCCATCCACTTGGCGTCGGCGGAGATGAATATCTGTGCCGGCGCGCCGGCCTCGATCTGCCGCGCCAGCGTGGAAGAGGATGCAAAGGACTCCGCGACCGTCGCGCCGGTCCGTTTCGTATAATCGGCATCGACTTCCTCCAGCGCGTTGGTAAGGCTCGCAGCGGCATACACGGTGATCTTCTCTGCGGCGACGGCGCGCCCGCCCAGAACTGCGATCGCCAGAAGCAGAGTTGTAATTTTGAGCATGGAGTACCCCTCGAACATCCGCCCGAATATCACCCCCGCGATGCCCACTGTCACCTCCGGAGTCACGGATGCGGAATCGGGGGCGGGCCATCCGGCGACTGCTCATGCACTTCCCGGATCGCTTCCAGCACCGTTTCCGGGGGGACTGTCTTTGTGAGTTCCTCGGCCTGACGGTCGGAACGGTCGCGAATTAGCGGATCGTCGCGCCGCAGCTCCTCGATGAGTTCGATCAGCTTGGCCGTTTTCCGGTCGCTCAACAGCGCCAGCTGAAGCATCAGCTGCTCGCGGTGATCGCCGAGCCTCTGGGCGCGGCGCTGCACGATAAGAATGATCACCGTCATGTAGACGGCAAAAAGCGCCAGCAGAGTTGCGAGAAGTGGGAACGGAGGAGCATCGAATGCACGCCGGCCAAGCAGGATATTTGCGCCGATCCAGGCCGCTACAAGGACAGTCAGGATTACGGCCGCGGCCGCGCGCCCGAGAAGTTCCAGGGTAATTTCAAGCAGACGTTCGGCTGGGGTCGCGGAACGGGCATGGTCTGCGTGCAGCCGCACGATCGCCTGCACGGTCTCTCCCAAATGTTCAGGCAAATCCCGATCGTTGCGAGGCGGCATTGGGCGATTCCCCGGGTTGCGCGAACCAGTCCTAAGCCCGGGCATCGCTATTCGGTTCCCCGGGCGTACCCCCGGCCGTCTTTGAGCGCGGTCTTACGCCCGGTCTTCCGCCGTTGGTCCGCACAGGCCAGGAATCAGGCGGATCGCCAGGCTGAACAGGATGGCGGCGAAGCATTTGTTATGAACGCATGAAGTTTTTTCAACTGGCGGAAGCAGCGCCGCCGCACGGCAATTCGAAGCGGTAAAAAACCAAGTCAGACAAGCATGAAATATAACGCCTGGAACAGAGTGGCGCATCAGCCGTTTCCAGTCGGTAACCGACGAGACGGCGCCCGCTCTTCGTATCGATAAGGATGCGGTCAGGCCTGAGAGAACAAGGCGCCTCTCGCGGGTTACATTTGTTTCATCCACAAGCCGGCGGCCGGCAGAGCAGTCTGGAACTACCAGGGCTGGCTTGCCGTTGCCGCCTCGCTAACCTCATTCGGGAGTACGGTTTCATGGACAAGAACAGAATCGAAGGCAATCTGGACAAGGCCAAGGGCAGTCTCAAGGAAACCGCGGGCAAAGCGATGGGCGATGATCGTATGCGTGCCGAAGGTGCTGCCGACAAGGCCAAAGGCGCAGTGAAGGATGCCGCCGGCAAGGCTGCCGACGCCGCCCGCGATGGTGTCGACAAGGCTTCCGACACGTTTCACGACGCGTCGAAGCACCACTGACCAAGCCCCACTGACCAAGCCTTTGAATCCGCAAGCGCGCCGGGACCAAATTCCGGCGCGCATTATTTGTACATGAATGACAACAGCCGGAGAATCCTATGCGCCCTGTCGCACTTGTTGGAATATTGTTGGTGATGATCGGCGTGGCGGCGCTGTTGTTCGGGCATTTCGAATATTCAGATACGAAGCCTGTGCTCAAGGCCGGGCCGCTGCAGGTAAATGCCACAGAGCAGCATAGTGTGGACATCCCCCTGATCGCCGGCATTGTGATACTCGTCGCGGGCGTCGGGCTTATCGTCGCCGGCCGTCGTGGTGCCTGAAGTCTCGATCGGGCCGGTATCCGCAATGGCGCATTGCCAGCCTGCGCGCGGAGTGACATCGTAGGTTACGGTAAGCTGCGGGAAACAAAGCCATGCTCGGACTGATCCTCATCATTATCCTGATCGTTTTTCTGGCCGGAGGATTCAGCGGGCGCTTTGGCGGCTATGGCTATGGTTATGGGCATCGCGGCATCGGCTGCCTCGGCACGATCCTGATCATCATTCTTGTCCTGATGCTTTTGCATCGGATCTGATCCGAAACCTGCGAATCGCACAGCTTTTATTACCCCTCGGCGCTGGTCCGGGCGGAGCAGGCCGCCTGACGGACCCACGATGCCGGCAAGGAGCCCGTGCCTGAGGGACGCATGGTTCAAGAGGCAGTGGTATGACCAGATGCGATACATCGGAACGTCTATGAACAAGCAAGGGTGATCGCGGCGCTCAGCGCACATGGACCACGCGGCGATACGACAACGCTTCGGCGATGTGGAGACGGTTGATTGTCTGGCTGCCGGCCAGATCGGCGATGGTGCGTGAGACCTTTAATACCCGGTGGTAGCCGCGTGCGGTCAGCCGCAAGGCGGCGGCGGCGTCGGACAAAAGTTGGGTCCCGGCCGGGTCGGGCGCCGCGAAGCGATCGAGCAGCTCACCTTCGAGCTCGGTGTTGGTGCGCAGATTGAGTCCTTCATAACGCGTACTTTGGAGCAGGCGGGCTTTGGCAACACGTTCCGCCACCGCGGCGGTGCCCTCGGCAGGCGGCGGCAGCGCAAGGTCCTGAGCGCTGACGCCGGCCACCTCCACATGCAGATCGATACGGTCGAGCAGCGGCCCGGAAAGCCGCGCCTGATAGTCCGCTCCGCATTTCGGCGCGCGGCCGCAGGCCTGCGCCGGATCGCTCAGATACCCGCAGCGGCATCGCCGCGTTGCCTTCCCACTACCGGGTGTGCCGCTGAAATTTCAATGGGTTAGGCCAAAGCGTTATGCCGAGCGACCAGAGACACTTGGGCAGCATCTGCTGAAACGTCGCCGCGAGAAGGGCTTGTTTCAGCGAGACATTGCGAAGCGTTTGGGCGTCAAAGTGTGGACCTATCTGCTCTGGGAACAAGATCGCGCTCAGCCCACTGTCCGGTACTATCCGCCCATTTTTAGCTTTCTCGGATATGACCCCTTTCCAGCTCCTGCCAACCTCGCCGAGCGGCTAGCGTCGAAACGTCGGGTGCTTGGTCTGTCGATCAAGCAGGCGGCCAAGCTTCTTGGGGTAGACGAGGGGACTTTCAGTCGATGGGAAAGTGGCCAGTGGAAACCACGAATGTCTGGAAGCACGGTCGAACGCTTCATGGCGCTCCCCGCCCACCATCGACTTTTTCCCGACGAAGAAGGCTAGCCGCGACCAAGCTAGACGCGCTCTTGGCCAGCGAACACTAGTTTTGACGACGCGGAGCACCCCGCACACGTGTGGATTAGGCGAGGCTATTGGGCGGACCCCTCGGCGTACTTGCTCTGGGAAGCGACCGGCACTGAGGATGTGTACGTTAATTACGGTAGCGTGTTACCAGCTCCGCCTAGAACCGGCAGTGATCCAGGAGATTGAACGAATGAAAACTGGGACCAAGGATGGCAGCTCTATAGGCCCGGCGAAGACGAGCAAAGCCAAGTGTGTACTCTACAAGGCAGCCGCGAAGCGGATGTTAGAAATTGGATTTATGGCTTTTTTGACCTGTGGGTCTGCGTTCGCGGATCAGGTGTGGGTATGCGAGATGCCTGAAGTATGGGCTCACGGGAAGGTGCAGAGGCGATACTGGTCGCACGAGGGATCGTTGATCGAAATGGCGCAACCTTATCGCCGCTATACAGTGCTTATTGACAACGATTTGAGCATCGTTGGCAGTGGAGCAACTGGTATGAATAGCATTCCAAAGGGTCCCGCACCGCTTCGGAAGCCAATGATTGGGGCTGTGACTTTCGCCATTGATAAGAAGACTGGCGATGCGATACGAGGGGGTGTAGAAATTTTTGGTACATACGCGCTACCTGTGCATGGCACGTGTCATCAACAAGCATCAGGTAAGCCGGGCGCCATTGGCCACATGGGTCAAATGCCGGTCCCCAAGTCGGGGTCCTTGAGCGCGCGTGGAAGCAGTTAACGTATCGAATGAATAGAGTGCAAGCTGTTTAGACCCGTGATTTGCTGGAGCGGATTGAGGGTGAAGCGATCCGGTTCTTTTGTCCAGAGCTTGCAGACGTACTCATACGGTGTGAGGCCTTTGAGGGTCTTGAGGCGGGACTCATTTTTCGAAGCACAATTTGGTTTGTAACAGCTACTGCCCTAATCTGGGGAAGTTTTCGTCATCAATTCGTGGAGAGAGGCAGTTCTGTACAAGGTGCGTTTCGCATAACGCCGCATTGCGTCGACCGGGAGGTTGCGTCGGGACAAAAGGGTCACGCCAGCCAGTCAGCAACGCGGGAGAAATCTGCTCTTGAAAGTGATCTGTTAGGATGATTGCCCCTTTCTCATCGATTTTGCTACGAGCTTCGCGAGAGCCTCTTGTCTTTCCTGGGCATCCTGCGTTGAAGTTTGAGTAAGCGCACCTTTCACGCGGTATCCCTTCACCACGCGTTCTGAAGGCTCCGGAACAGGTGCCAGCGCTGCAATAAAGGCCGGAAGATCCTCCGGCGTCAGATACGATACTCGTTCGCGATCATGTCCGGCCACAGTCTCAGACAGCGCTTGGCGATAGCTCGCCTGCACACGTTTCGATTTGGCAATAACAATACCGATACGTGGGAAATCGCAAGCGAGGCATTTCCGCAAGTTGTCGCGCTCATGCTCAATTGGCGTTGTCACCGATATTTCAATCGCCGCGATCATCCCATCCCGCTCAAGCAGAACGTCGACCTGGCCGCTGCCCATGGGAAGGGGTGCCTCAATCGTAGCTTTCAGACCGCTTTGCTCTGCGATTTCCTTCACCAGCGCCTGAAGATACCTATGCTGTCTCCCACCTTTCCCAAGGTCACGCATTTCCTCGGATCTCGGTGCAGAAAATGCTGGGGCGACCAGAGGCGATCTCGAAACTGCCTCAACGGGTTCGTGTTGCTCCGTGTCAGAAGGCCTTGGGCTTGCTGCCGCGTCTGCTTCTCCATCGGGCCGGCTGGCAGCCGGGCGAATGAATTCCTTGGAAGGACTGTCCGGCTTTCGCACGGGCTCAAAAACGGGAATATCCGCCAAGGTTCCACAATACCGGGTACGATTGGCTTCGATAAGGACGCTGTACTCATCCTCATCGAGCGTTGGCTGGCTTTCAACAGACCCAAGTGGGACCGATAGACGAATGGCCTGTCCCGTAACGTTCTTCACCCATACGGCAAATTCTGAGCGCGGCCCTCGCCGCTTCATGCCTTCAATGAACGCGGAGGTCGTCCGAAGCTCGTCAGAAAGCATGCGAGCATCCTTGGCCGAAACACCGCCCGCGCATTTGATCGAAGTATTGGCGAGCATAGCAGAACGAAGCCGGGGCGAAAGCTGATCAAGGGTCTGATGCGCGAGGGTAATTCCCACGTGATACTTTCGAGCCTGGCTGAGGATAGTTTCAATCGAATCATCAAAATACTCCTGCGCTTCATCGACATACACAAAGCAGGGACGGCGCAGATGCTCGGGCAGCGTGGACCGTTCAAGCGCAGCCTGCATGACCATGGCGATCATAAACCGCCCTAAAAGCTGGCTTCCTTCGCTCTTCAAGAGGTCCTTGGCGGTTGAAACAAGGATAATTTTACCCTCGTTCATGGCCTCGAACAGATCGAGCTTGTTTTCCTTCTGCGTGAACATGCGCTCGAAGGCGGGCGTGGAAAGGACGCCCCAAAGCCGCCGTAGCACCTGTTTCTTGGTGGCGGCGAAGGCCGGGTGGAAGAATTCAGTCTCGAAGAAGTAGCGGGCCGAACCGTCCAGCTGTTGCATGCACGGCTTAAATGCGCTGCCATCCTCCATGATCTGCATCAGGGTATGGATGGTGGCGCCGGGAATGACGAGCATGAGGCGGGCCAGATATTTGAACACCACGCCCTGCTTTTGAGTGAGCTCAGCACCGAGGAATGTACCGAAGAAGAGCTCATAGAGCTCGACAACGCCGTTGAGAACGCGTTCACGGTCGGCTGCCGAATAATTTTGCGTACGATTTGTGTGGGCGTCGAACAAATTGAGCGCGGCAGGAAATTCCACATCCGCAGGGTCAATGAGCACCAATCGGTCCGCAAGGCTGTCGGGCTTGTCGAAGGAGAAAAGATCAAGGTGGGCGAGCTTGTTAATCAGATCGCCCTGGCTGTCGACGACGATTATCGACCTGCCGTCTTCCCGGCTAGCGACCAAATCGGCATGGATCATCTTCTGCATTAGTTGCGTTTTGCCGTGACCCGTCCCACCCACGATATGGCAATGCTCGAACCGCACGTGCTCCGGGATTCGGAAGGGGACCGGGAAGTCGAGCAACTCTTTGAGTGGAGAGCCCGACAGATAAGCGGAAGAAAGTTCTGCGCCCGTTTTTCCCTTCTGGTCGGGCGCGCGAATCAATCTTTGCCGATGTTGGTGAGGGTCGTCGGTCGGGAGAAAGCCCGAGGCAATGAGTACATTGCGGGCGCACAGATCGCGAAGTTTGAAAAACAGGTTGAGACGAAAACTTTCGTCGTCATAGGGAAGCATGAAGAGGCGATCAACCACATCGGCCGGGTCTTCCAGCAGATCGATAAGCGGAGTCTCGAAGGAGTGCTGGCTATCGGACTCCCATTCGCCAAAGCAGTTCGGGGGCAGCATGGGGGCCAGACCGTCGAGCATCCCGATCACGATACGGCCAAACGCACCATTCATATTGGCGAAATCCAGTGCCCAACGTCGCCGGCGAGCTGTCATCTCCCGGAATGCAACGGCCGCAGCCACGTCGGTATTGATAATTGGCCAACACACTTCTATTTCGCCGATGTCCTCGGCGCGATAAAGCGCAGCCACTGCTTCACAAATGGCGATAAGTATCGAAAGCGCGGGTTTGCCCCCGGGCGGTCTCCATATATCCCGGACAAGGGAAATACAGAGGTCCGAAACCTTTTGGGTACCCAAAGGGGAGGCGCGAACCGCGCTTTCGGCTTCCTCCCACCGCTGACGCGTATCGCGCAGCTCGCGATCGCGCGTACCGCCCAAGAGAAGATTCTTAAGGTCGCCGCCCGAGAACATCAGGCAGCGAGGTCAATCACTTCCTCGCCGCCAAAACGCTGGGCGGCAATTAATATGGCGGAGAAGGTCTTTCCGGCTTCGCGGAGCTGCTCCTCGACGGCGAGCATCTCCACGATATCCTTGCATTCAAGCTTCTTGCCGTTCGTAAGATCTCTCACCGAGACGGATATGTTCATGGCCTTGTGAGCCAGCCTGGACGCGAGGCCCAAAAGCCCCCTACCCGGGTCAATGATAGTGCTTTTTTCATATAAAACCGTGTCGCCAAGCTTATATTTCGAAATCGCCTGGCGCTCGTCATCCGAGAGCTCTGCGCGAACCTCAAGTGCGAAGATGATTTTACCCAGCAAGCCTGACCGCTGGTCGCGGCGGAGTAGCAGTTTCATTGGAAGCTCCTGTGTCCCAAAACAGAAGCCATAAGACGCATGGCATTGTGATACTAGGCGACAGGGAAGCAACTGTCATCATGTGATTAACTGATAATAAGAATATCCACAGGCTAGTGATTGCAATCCAACTGACAGCCCGGCAATTTCCAGACTAGGCGGAAGTTGGTCGCCACGCATTATGATTCGCTTTGTCCGGCATCATTGATACGCCCCTTATTCTCTTTGCCTATTGATGCGGTGAGTTCTGGCTACTCCGAGCTGGGCAGGCGGCATGGGGTTCCGCACGGGGAACGATTGAGGGGGATGTTATCGGCATGGCGGAGTCACGCGCGGTCGGGAACGGTCCCGCGCGCGGTTTGAGCGAATTGCGCCATGCGGCGTTGAGGACGGGGCCGGCCCTTGCCCATTGGCAGCCATTGCGCCGTGATCCGGCGGTAGCCGTAACGGCCATACTGGCGGGCAAGCTCGTTGATGTCGGCTGTCAAGGCCTCTTCATCATCAGGTGTTGTCGGCACCCTGCGCTGCCTGGATCGATGCTACGCAAGAACACGGCGTGCCCCTCTCTGCGGCACACCCAGTTCGGCCACAACATGATCCACACATGCGCGGCGGCGTCCGGGGCTTAGAAGTTTCCCCGTGAAGTTTCCTGCAAAATCAGCTTGTCCAGCGTCAGATCAGAGATCGCCCGCCGAAGCCGAGTGTTCTCAGCCTCAAGCTCCGTCAGCCGCCTCACCTGGTCACCCTTCAGGCCATCTTACGCATGAAGCTTCTAGTTATGATCGTGATAGTTGCGATTGCGGATCGTGCCATTCCGCTTGGGTATACGCCCTTAATATTTTTGTTCCTCAGAAGAGCAGGTAACACCAAAGGTTGAATGAGGTGACTCCGGTCCAACGCAATTACATTGCTGTCAAATTCCGGATAATCGCCTTGGAGAGCCTGCTGCCCCTGCGCACGTCAGTGGCGTACTTCACGCCACTCAGCGACGCGCTGAACCGATAAGCGAGATCAGACGGTTCAGCGGCGCCCTTTCCTGAGGCTCGTGCATCAGTATTCGGCGCAAGCAAATCTTGCCTCCTTAAAAACTCTCCGCTCGCGCGCCCGCGATGGATTCATCGCCACACGCACTTCGGGCCGTTGCGGTACCGCATATCGAGGGTGCGGGATTATGCACCCTCGCCCGTGCCGCGGGTAATAGGAAGATTCCAACACGGGAGAGGGTGCGAGCTCGAAGCTCTCGGTCACCCTATTTGTCCACAGTCAGGGCTGGCGACGCAGGATTGTATTAAAAGCGGAATATTTCCGACCCTATTAACATATATCTATTGGATGCCGGCGCATGGTTTGTTAGATCGCTTTGGCCGTCATAAAAAGAACATATCGGCCGCTGCCCTCGCTGCTGCTCGCCTCTAAAAGGGGAGGGCTTGAGCGCGCGAGAGGGCGATCCCAAGGTTTGAGGCAAAAGTCGCGCATGGGGGCCTCCGCGAGAAGAAGGCATTCTTCGGAAGGCTTTCCGCACTCGCGAGGAAGCGCGATCGCTCGCCGAATCGCGCTGGTCGAATTCCACTGCTCAGGACACGGTCCGACGAAGTCTCAAACCGTTCGTTGGCGATAGAGCGGGGCATATTTCCGTCGCGGGGCCTGCCGTGTTGCTTTCCGCTCGCGCGGCGGTGTTCTTGGCGATGGCCCTTCATGGAGCTCGTGACGTTGCCCCCAGTTCTTATCCAGCGGGGACTGGAGTCTGAGGGTTGATTTTCTCCATCTGTACGAAAGGAGCAATGGGCAAAGGCGCGTGGCCCTCCACGAGCCTTGGCGGCTTTGCCCATTGCGGTCCGAACTGGCT
>DATASL010000050.1:0-203199 GCA_036269235.1 Rhizomicrobium sp. | reverse complement strand
GTCCTCGCCGTCACAAACGGCTCGAAAAACGCCCATTCTCCATCGCTCATCTGTCCGCGAATCAAAACCGCCTCCCTCCAAGAGGCAGTCTTGAATCACATCACAATCCGTCTGAGAATCCCTTTGTCAACACAGCCTAGCACACAGGCGAGCAAAGTCTTATCGGCGAACCAGCCTAACTCCACATCCGCGGGGATGTTCGCTGAAAACAATAGCAATGCGAATGGGCGCAAGAATGTAGATTGATGGTGGATATAGTCACATTTCTGTGTGCAGCAATCACTTTAAACATAATGACAACTGCAATCAACCAGCAGCAGCTATTGGTGCTCATATTCGGTTTGGTTAACTAGGTCGGGTCCTGTGGGCGCCAGTTTCTTCGGTAGATTTTATCGTTATAATAATTATGAACAAAACTTCGTTTATGATGTAAACTGTTTGAACCGACCGGACGAGCGTATCCTGTATCTCGCTTTATGAAAAGCTGCTTTTCCAGGGAACTTGCAACTCGATGTATGCAGGCGAAGCCATCGGTCGGCTTGCCATCACGGCAGTTACGCCACTGACGATCGAAAAGCACGGAAAGAAATTGCATTAACGGTACAGTACCACGGGGTCTGAATTGGGGCATTCACTGACCGCCGCCAATTAGGCGATAGTACCAGATCCCGAACTCGAGATTTAGCATTTGCCCGGACACCAAAGATGTTGGCCCCTAGTTGAGAACGATTTGGCACGCGCCAAAAACTATACCGTATCACCACTGCCCATCGCACACGAGTTGGCGTGAACAAAATCGTCCGATACTTCGGCCGGTCGCCGAACGAGAATTCAATGGCCGCGGTGCCATTCCCAGCCATCGACCAGGCATTCAATCGTGGCCGTATTCGGCGTGGCAGCGTCGGAAATGGCCCGCAGCGATTGAGACGTATCGGTCCAGGCGCTAAAGGGAAAGCTTGTCACAGGCGTCAGCGAGTCTACGTCATATCCGGGAGGGATCGGAAATGCCTGGGTTTGTGTCACTGCCGGCTGATCGGGACTGAAAATCATAACATGCCGAGGCGATGGCGTGCCTCCGCCGACGCAGCGCCCGAACGCTCTGACGCTGATGCCGTTCGGGACCGAGGCCAGTGTCAGCGAAACGGCCGAAGTTCCAAGGGTGGTACCCGCAACGTCGGGCGCGGGCCGCGCGAAGTAGAACGTATCGCCGTCCTGCCTGAACGGCTTCAGGGCACCCGACGCGTCCGTCATGACCGCGCCGATCATGCGGTAATAGCCGAGGCCAATATCAAGCGTGGCCTGTGCATCATCGCTGGTGGCGAATTTGTTCAAAACCAGCTGACGGGCGCCGGAAATCGATAGGAGTGAGGGACTCGCGCCGTTCGCATCCGACGTGCAAGACGATGGAATGTTGGAGACCGTGATGGTTCTTGCCGCGATTGCAGTCACATATGCATCGCTTGGAATGCAACCATTACCCAAGATCGCCATCCCCAACTTTATTCCTCCGGTACAAGGCGGCGAAGTACCGCTGCAGATGGTAATCGTGGTGCCGGGTCCGCTGCCGCTCCAAATGCCGCTGGGTTGAGGCGATGGTCCCGCATTTGCGCTGAACTGCGTGATTGTGGCGCCGTCGAGCCCATCGGTGGTCGACGATTGCAGCATGTTGCCGACGGCGACGGCCAGCGTCGGACTGACATTATATGCCACGGAGTCCGTGTTCGTCACACCTCCAATGGCTCTGGTGAGATAGCCGCTGTTGCCAAAACTGGAAAACGTGAACCGCGGAATCAGCATGGTGGAAGCCATGCAACTCGGCGTCGCGGCGACGCTTTGCCCGCCCTTGGGCGCGGCGATAATATAGATGAAGTAGGTCTGGTTGTGCAGTGTGCTGGAACCGGCGTCGACGCCAAAGGCGCCGTTAGGGGCGCTAGCGGAAAAATCGACCGTACATGTGGCCGGCAGCTGGATGATCGCCGAATTTGTGCTATCGGCTGCGGAGCCCGGACTAATTTGGATTGTGGTACCACTCAAAGACATCGTGAGGCCGCCGATCTGGTTGCTGGTGAACTGCGGCACCACGAGGGAGGAAAGAAGCGGCTTTGCATTCGCAGAGAACACCGAAACGGCAGGCTGCTCGGCTGTTTCGTAGATATGGGTGTTGATGATCGAAGCATCGGAGTCGGAATCGTAGACAAAGAACGGCGTTACGTCGGCAGTCGAACCCTTGTTCTGGAAGTTGAGGCCCGGGTTCTGGATCTCGTACACCCCGCCGCACAGATTGATGTTGCTGTTCTTCCCCGCAAAATATACCTGCGACGACGAGGCGGTGTCGCCGCCATTTCCCTCCAAATGATTGCCGCAAATGGTGCTGGTATTGGTATTCTCGAACACGATGCCAGCGCCCTTGGCGCCGCCCAGATTGTTCAGTCCGTTGCCCTGGATGTGCATGCCGTTAATCGACACGCGCTGCGCGCTCTGCAGATGGAGGCCCGCATTTCCCGATTCCTCGATCACGCCGCCTTCGATCTCCGATTCCGTCGCCCCGAACAGCACGCCATCACCCGCCGAGTCGGCCACGATGTCGCCGATCAATCTGGCATTCGCGCAGCTGGATGGCATGTAGATGCCGTCGAGCAATGAATTCTGGAACGAGCTGTCCTTGATGGAAACACCGTCCGTTCCCGCGGGCACAAGCCCGCAGAACAGGTTGTAACGGCCATTTGCGAGCAGCGAAAAGCCGTCGATGGTAAGACGATTGCCCAGCGCGTCGACGGCGTCAGGGCCGTAGAACGTGACGTTTACGGCAGAGTTGCCGTTGGAGCCCGTCGTCGGTTGCGAAATCGTCACCGAGGTGGTCAATGCGCCGCCCGTTACCACCGTGTCCGCAGGAATATTGATTCCAGAGACCGGGTTTCCTATCTGCAGGCCACTGACGACTGCACCCAGATTGAGCGTCGTAGACAAAGCGGAGTAGGTGGCCATTGCCTGCGCCGTGAACGCGTTGCCGGTGACTGCGATTCCCGACAGGCGGCAATAGGCGCCGGTGCCAAATACGGCCTGCGAACCTACAAATGTAGAGGGCAGCGTCGTGCCCGTGCCCGTCACATAGGGGGCGGTAAATCCCGCGAAATTGGACGAAGCAATGAAGTTGACCCGCGGATTGAAATGGGTCTGGTTGCCGATGTTGTTGTCGGTGAGATTTTCATCTCCCCGAATGGTGGCGTTGGGCGGACAAAATAGCGGTTGTGACACGAGAAAATTGCCGGGTACCGTGGCATTCCACGGACCGAAATTGTAGGGTGCACTGTTCGGCGCAAGATTGCTTAAATTTCCATAGGCACCGAGCCAGCGCTGTATGGGAACCGTGTCATCGTGCGAGCCGGTGCCATTGGGATTGGCGTCTCCGAAAGCGCCGAACTCATGCGGATCGCCGCGATAGTTGGTTTTCTGGTAGCAGTCGCCGCCAGCATCGATAATCAGCGTGCCGCCGTTGCTTCCCAAGAAGCTGCCGTTAATAGTTAGGGAATTTGCGCCTACCGTCCCGAGCAACGGAAGCGTAAGCGTTATTGTTACGTCCGATCCGACAATTGCAATGCCGGCGATTTCTGTGCCATCCTGAATCTGGACGACGTCGGTGCCCGTGGTGTTGATTCCCGTGATCAACTGCCCAATAACCACACCGGCCGTATTAATATCAGCAGTTTTTCCCTTTAAGGTGTTCTCACCCACAGTGCCAGTCGCCTTGATATAGCCACGACTCATGCATACTGGCGAAGTGCCTGTGGTCGATCCCACCAGGAGATACTCACCGCCTCCTCCATCGTTCGGGAAATGATATCCGGCCGCAGTGACATGTGCGGGGGGGAGGGTAGAACTGTAATTGATCAAAGGTGTTGAGCTATCGTAAGGGCAGACTGATGGCGAGCTAACTATACCCACCACACACGTAAAGCTCACCGGCGAGCTCTGACCCCAAGCTACGCCTATCATGGCGCCGGTTAGCCACGCTACCAGCCAGAATATTGCTTGAATTCCCTTCATCAACAGCCCCCTTTCCAAAACAAAACAATAATGCTGGAAATGCCTTAGCGACGATTCATACGTCACTCCGATCTATAGATGCCGTGTACAGCTAATTGTTAGGCAGGCGGTCCCCAAAAAAGACGACGGAAAGCAAGACTGATTATTGTTCGATCTTCAAGTATTTTTTGCGGGTATTCCAATCCCGCTTAATACGTGCTATGGGACCATGGATTTGAAACTGGGGGTCCCGAAATGCGACGGAATTGGGATAGGTGGCGCGCGCGCCTTGTGTTGCTGGGATTGATTACGGCCGTGGCGAGCATCCCTGCCGCTGCCATGGGCTCGGAGAAAACGGTATATGCCTTTTCCGGCGGTACGGACGGCAGTGGATCCCTTGGCGGGCTGACGCCGGACGGAAAAGGCAATTTCTATGGAACATCGGCCACCGGCGGGGGAGCTGGCTTTGGAAACGTCTACCGCCTGTCACCAACTGGGCGGGAGAAGGTCCTGTACCAGTTCCAGGGGGGCAGCGATGGCGCCTATCCCGGCGGCGGCATCACCCTGGACAGCGCTGGCAACCTCTATGGAGCGACATTCGGGGGCGGCAGCAACAGCTGCAGCAGGGGGTGCGGGACGATCTTCAGAATCACACCGCTGGGTAAGGAATCCGTGCTTTATATCTTTCAAGGCGGAGCGGACGGGGTCGAACCTGTCGGCAACCTGGCATTGGACTCCAAGGGCAATCTTTACGGCGCGACGCTCTTTGGCGGCGACTACAGTGCCACGGAATGCGCAGATACCGGATGTGGCACGGTCTTCGAAATCCAGGCCGACGGGAGCAAAATTACGCTCCATACTTTCCTGGGTGGCACCGACGGCGCATTGCCAGCGGCAGGCGTAATCATCGATGCGGATGATAATCTATACGGAACGACCACAGATGGTGGTAACACGATTTGCCGGACGGGATGCGGCACGGTTTTCAAAATATCACCCGGCGGTGCGGAGACGGTGCTGCATGCTTTTTGCGCTGATCAGACCTGCGACGAAGGGAGCACCCCAGAAAGTTCGCTGCTTCTGGATGGTGCGGGCAATCTTTATGGAACGGCCGCTGGGGGAGGCGGCGCCGGAAACAACGGTACCGTCTTCAAGCTCGCGCCAGACGGGACCGAGACCGTGCTTTATTCGTTCAAGGGCGGAAGCGATGGCTTCTTTCCCGAAGCCGGCGTGATCATGGATGAAGCTGGAAACCTGTTCGGCACCACTTTTGCGGGCGGAATCCATCACGCCTGCCACAAGGTACTCGGAGATGGCTGCGGCACCGTATTCGAGGTGAAGCCGAACGGTTCGGAGACAGTTCTCTACGCGTTTACCAAGGAGCGCGGTACCTTTCCCGTGGCGCCGGTCCTCATGGACAAAAACGGCAGTCTATATGGCACGACGTCTGCTGGAGGCAAATATAATCAAGGCGTGGTGTTCAAGGTGAGGCCAAAATAGCGGCAGATGGCGCGACTTCACAGATTTGATATATAGTCGTCCTTCTTAGGAATTGATTTACGGCAAACTATTGTAGCAACATAAAGTTATCGCTTACCCCAAGACGGATGAGGTAGAGGGCCGATAGTTTCGGCGCTGAACGGTGAGCTCGGCGTCCCTGTGATCATCAGCTTTAAGTAGATTGAACGATTCGGCAAGTTGAGTAGATCCTCGCTTGCGATTTTGGGCTGAAACTCTTTGGCCATTATTGTTGCATCCTCGGGGCCAAGCCGGAAAGAAATCAACGTGCCGGCGTTGCCGAGCACGGCGTGGCGAATGTCCGGTTCAAGCTGGTGAAGATATTGATTCGCCAGGATCATTCCTATTCCGTACTTACGCAGCTCGCTCATCATGCTCGCGATCATGAGGGTTGTGAAGTTGTGAAATTCGTCGAGGTAAAGGAAGAACGGTCTGCGATCTTCCGGCGTGCTATCCGCGCGCGTGAACGCGGCAAGCCCGAGCGTCGAAACGAGCAAGCCGCCAAGGATCAAGTCGCTGTCTTCCCCCAGCTGACCCTTGGATAGATTGACGAGGAGCACCCTGCCCTCGTCCATCAGGGACCGTAAGCGAATATCGTGCTTTGGAGCCACCAGGGTCCGGTAGAGCGTTGGGTCCGAAAGGAGAGCGCCTATTTTGTTTTGAATCGGGGCCACGGCATCCGCGCGCTGGCGGAAATGATACTGCTCGAACTCCCGCGTCCAAAAGCGGCGGACTGTCTCATTGCGCAGCCGCCGCGCCACGGCCTTTCGATATTGCTCATCAGCATAGAGCCGAAGAATATCGGGCAACCGCGCATCTTCCTGTTCAAGGAGGGCATAAAGGGTATTCCGGAGCACATGTTCCATGCGAACGCCCCAGGCATCCGGCCAGAGCTTCTTCAGAGTTTCAAGGAAACCCGAGACGGCCAGGGGCATCTTGTCGTCGCGCACGCGCCGGAGTGGATTGTATCCGAAGGGACATGCGCCATCTGGCGCATTCAGGTAGAGGACGCGTTCCGGCTCTTCAGCACACGCGTCTGCGGCGAGCCTTTCCACCAGGTCGCCATGAGGATCGATAAGCGCAAAGCCACGACCCGCTTCCAGGTCCTGGCGCGCCAGCATCTCCAGCAGAGTGGATTTTCCGACACCAGTTTTTCCGATGATGTAGATATGTGAAAGCCTATCGGCTTGCTTGATGCCGAAAAGCGTCTGGCGATTGCGGTGATTTGTCCGTCCCAGATACGTCACCCTCGGGTCCATGCAGAAATTATTCTAGATTTTTTTGCCTGCCAAAGGCGGCATTTGTGGTCGCGCTACGTACTCACAGGTACATGCGCGATCCGCACATGATGGCTGTTACAAGCCGGTCGTGCGGCTCGGCCATTGTCGAACGCTCCGATGCTGCATCAATAGCGCGTCTGCCGACTGAACCTCCTATTGCGGGGAGATCGAGACGGCGGGGACCGCCCGCGAACCATCCGGTTCAGCGTGACGGTCACAGCCGCCGTTTCGGCCCATCCTGTCGCCGTGCGTAGAGCTGTTTCAGAGTTCAAGCTTGTTAGATGAATTTGTCTTGCCGTCTGGCCATCATGGTCCAGGAACACGTATCCGGTTCGTTTCCGCCGCCCGCTCAGGGCCTGGAACACCTCCCGGTCGAGCGGCACGTGCCGCTCCCGATTGCTCTTTGGCGTATCGAGGATTTTGCGATGATCACAGCGAGAACGCCGGACAATGAGGTTGCCGCTCTGCCAATCGATAGATTCCCATTGCAGCCCCTTCAGTTCTCCCTGCCGCATGCCGGTGCGAAGAGCGGTGAGGATGAGCTCGTGAATTGTTCCGGTCGAAGTGCCGAGGAGCAGGGAGGCTTCCTCGGGCAAGAGATAGTCGGTCCGGGGCACCGGGCATTTGAGCCGCTTGATCCGTGGCTGCCTCGTCTCAAGGTTCAACCACCCGTATGCCATTGTGAGGCAGGTGTTCAGAATGCTGAGCCGGTTATTGATCGTCTTGCGACTTACCCCGTCTCTTGCAAGCCTAGCCTTGTACCGCTCGACATCGCTTGCCGCTATATCGGCTATTTTTCGTTTGCGGAAGAAGGGAACAAGAGAATTGGCGATGATATGCTTCTTGGTCCGTTGCTCGGAATATTTATTGTTCGTCGCAACATATTCCCGGTACCAGCGCCAGGCGAACTCTTCGAAGCTTGTGTTCTGTTCGGCCTCTTGCTTTGGCCAATCGATAGATTCTCCCCGAGCAAGCTTTTGGCGCAGGGTGGTCTCGTATGCCCGGGCTCCCGCTTTCGAGTTGTCCGGACTGCGTTTTCGATAGCGCACATGGTTGACCCGGAAATCAGCCCACCATGCCGCGTTGATCATTCGTGCTGTCATATTCATTATGAGCCGATTGCCGCCACGCGGGCCTTCTCCACATAAGATCGAAGATCTTTCATGAGGAAGCGGATGCTGCCGCCCACTTTGGCGAATGGGATCTTCCGGGCCTGCTGGAGACGCCGTACGGTGCTCGACGAGAGGCTCAGAAAGCGGGCCGCATCGTCTACGGTGAGCAGTCTGCATGCCGGAAAGCAATCGGTTGTATTGTCAAGGAGCGGTGCATGACCCGCATCTTGCGATTCGGCGGGCTGTACCAGCATACCCCGTTTTCTCGTGTTTCGGCGAGCTGACGTCATACGTTGGTATAAAATGGGTCGTCTATTCCATTGACTGAACAGGCGTGCGGCCTGGGGGCGAAGCGACCCAATACTGCGTCCGGAAATACTCTGGACAGCCGATACCGAGAGAGAAACGATTCGCTCATCCGCCCACTTCGGAAGCTCGATTGTCAGGCGTGATTCGATCCTCACGACCAATCCCACAACTCGGGCTGACGCCCTCGCCAAAGCGCCTTCGGCGCGCTTGGGCGGCGCTCACCCACTCGCCATTCATTCACGCGACCGAGATCGTTTTGACGTGCCGGACGCGCCTCAATGGACGCTACGACCAAGCGGCGCGGCGCATTGTCGTGGGTGCCTTTAGCAGTGGGTTCGGGTTGACCTTGGCCGTAAAGCGTCGGCTTTCTTTACGTTACGAACTTTGCCTTCCGAAATAATCCGCAGAACGGCTGGGTTTTTGTATCGGCTTAACATTTGCATAGTAATCAAAAAGACTGCTTTTTTGCAGTGATGGAGGGGAAGGGATTGCCGAAGAACAAGATTTTGGTCCTAGCCTGCGTGGCGGGTGGCATGTTGGCGGGTATGAGTGCCGCCAGCGCCGACATGTGCAGCATTGACCCGAGCAACCAGAACCAGAATTACGGCCAGAACGGAAATTGCGACCACGCAATGAGCAATCCTGGCGGGTGGGCTTCGACGGAATTCGGCGGGGGCGCCGGGAAGTCACCCATGGAGTTGCCCACGCCGGTGCAATGGACCCTCCAGAACGTGACTTTGGCTGACGGCGGGACGGTATCGGGCACGTTCACTTATGATGTCGATACGAACAATATCTCGGCGATGAACATAACAACAACCGGAGCTGAGGCGGCAAATTTTACGGCTTCCGAGCTGCGCGGCTATGGAAGTAGCGGTTTCGACGTAACAAACGGTACTTACTTGCTTCAGATTATCTTGAGCTCGCCACTCACCGATTCAGGGGGTACAATTTCAATAAATACTGGCGCAAGTGCAGAAGTTCGGTGCATTGATTCGTGCATTGAAGGCACGTTCGATGACGTCTACTTGGTAACAGGCGGGGATATCACTACTACTCCTTCTCCTGTTCCCGAACCCGCTTCATTGGCGCTTCTGGGTTCCGCTCTTGCCGGTCTTTCCGGCTTCACGGCGCTCCGCCGCCGCCAGCGGATGACCATCGCATAGGAATATTTGTTAGGGAAGGGATTGCCGATGAAAAAGCTGTTGGTCCTCGCCTGTGTGGCGGGTGGCATGTTGGCGGGCATGAACGCCGCCAGTGCCGACATGTGCAGCAGCGACGCGAGCTATCGGAACCGGAATTACAGCCAGAACGGAAGTTGCGACCCCGGAACAAGCGGTCTTGGCGGCTGGGCTCCGACGGATTTCGGCGGGGGTAACAGAGAGTCACCCATGGAGTTGCCCGAGGCGGTAACATGGACGCTCCAGAGCGTGACGTTACAAGATGGTGGTACGATAACCGGCTCGTTTATCTACGATGCCAATACGAATACATACTCAGCGATAAATATAACAACGACTGGACTTTACTTATCGGCTTTCGATAATTCCGATCTGAAGGCATCGACCGTTTCGGGTCTCGTATTGGAAAACGGTACTTTCGTTCTTCAACTCAATGCAGTGTCCGCTTTCACAAATGCTGGAGGCACAATTTTAATAAACACAGCTGGACTCAGTAGCTACGAAGGTGAATGTTCCAACGCAACCTGTAAGACAGTGTTGAATAAAATCTCCGTCACTAGTGGAGATTTCAATGCACCCTATTCAGTTCCAGAGCCCGCTTCATTGGCGCTTCTGGGTTCCGCTCTTGCCGGTCTTTTCGGCTTCACGGCGCTCCCCCGCCGCCGGAAGATAACAACCGCATAGAAATCTTTGTTTTCGCCGATCACGTAACGGGTAACGCTTATTCCCCTATCTCTCATTACTGTTCTTGTACCCTACACCCCTAAAGAAGAGTTATGGGCCGCCATCTTTCGTTTGTCCAGTTCAGGGGGGGGGCATCATTCCCTATCAGGGCGACATAGCGGCCATGGCCGTCACTGTTTTCTTTGTGCTGTCCAGTTTTGTGATCACCCATGTCGCTGCGGAGCGGGAGACAAACCTGCGACTCTACGCAGTCAGCCGGCTGGCGCGAGTCTATTCCGTTGCGCTACCGGCCATATTGCTTGTCATTATCCTGGATTGGACGGGACACTTGCTCGGCTCCCACCGCACACTTCAGATGTACCAATACCACGCATTCTGGAAATATGCGCCCATGTTCCTGACGTTCACGAGTCAGTCGGTATTCGCGCATGAATATGTTTTATCCGATCACTCGTTCTGGTCGCTTTGTTACTAGGTCTGATACTATTCGATATTTGCGACGGCCTTCTTCGTGCGCGGGCGGATGCGCGCCGTCATTCTCCCGGTATTGATCATCCTGTCCGGCCCGCGTGTTGTGCTGCTGATGCCCGTCTGGTTGCTCGGCTGCGCAATTTACTTCGCCAATCGTCATTTCACGATTCCGCGGCCGGTCGCGCCGGGCTTTTTCCTCGCCAGCATTCTCGCCCTCGTCCTCATCCGGGCATCAGGCATAGACGACGCGGTTGATTCACATGTCACGCCATTGGTCGGCCGATTTCTGATACTGGGAACCTCGCGGCAGTTTGCGTCACAATATCTTGTGGCCGTTTTCGTGGCCGTCAATTTCCTTGCCGCCAGCAATTGCCGCTTCGAATGGCTGAACAAAGAGACAATCGCCAGGTTCATCCCTTATGCGGCGTCGTTCACATTCGCCCTGTACCTCATGCACCGCCCGCTGCTGGATTTCTATTCCTTCGTATTTCATCAAACCCGCATTCCCTGCCGAGCGTATTGCTTCTCGTAACAGCTGTCCTGGCGACGGTATGGGTGCTGGGGTCGTACACCGAGCACCGGAAGGGAGCATGGCGCAGGTTTTTCGACGGGATGCTGGGGCGGCTTTTCGACGAACCGGCCTGTCAGGGGCAGGTCCGGTTCGTGGCGAAGTTTATGCCGCAGACGCGATTGCGGCGGGCGGTACCCAAAACAAAACCTGAATCGACGCATCACGCGGTTCATTGGGCGTGCTCCGCGCGTGCCGGTTGTGCCCCCTCAGCAATCGTCGCTGCACTGTTTCCGTGCTCCGACGCGCATTGCCGGCTGTGTCGTGCTATCCCGACTGCCTGACAGATAATCCTGATTCAATCCTTGGCAGCCTGCGTAGTATGTTCCGGCGGATCGAGCGTTCGACGATGCAGAGAGGGCTGAATGAATTGGGGCAGGCTTGGTACCTGGCTTTCGGGCGCACTGCTCGCCGGTGCAGTGTTGGCGGCTTTCGCACCTGTCGCCGTCCTCATCCTTATTGGATGGTATAGCGTGCAAGGCTGGCTCAAGACCGCCACCTGGACGTCAACCGGTGCCGCCGATTGGTACAAGATAAAGCTTCCCCATACCTCATGGGCCGGGCTGCAACGCGTTTTCGATCTCATCGACGGCCTTCCAGGGCCCGTCATTCTGTTGTGCACATGTGTTTTCATGGCGGTGGTGCTGTTTTCTCTGTCCAGACTTGTAGCCGAAAGCGCCAACCGTTCCAGATCGTCCTACTGAGGGATAACGCCGCCTCGCGATTCATCGATCTGGACAATGCCAGGTATCAAATGGAACGTGTATTTGCTGTAACGGCTTTTTGCATTCGATGTTTTGAACGTTTCGGCAAATGTCATCGGACAGCTGGAATGCGTACCGCGCCCCCTCGTCGCTACAAGGGGGGGAAATAGCGACGAAGGGGCGGCGGACCATTCATGAACGGTACTAACATGGCACCCGCGTATTAACTCGCCATGGGTGAGCAATTAGAAATCGTCCATTCTATTGCGGCCCGCCCCGGCCCCGTCGAACCGTTCCGTCGTGCGCAAAGCCGGTTTTTACAGGAAGTTTCGCCGCCAAAATCGGGGTGCGGCCCCGCTTCTTCCGGGAAACCGTGTTCAGGCATTGCGATGAAAGTTATTTCATCCGTGCGGATCGAGCCATATCGCTGCGGCAGACGCTGCTGCGATGTCAGATGTTTTTCGCGCGGACCCGCAAATGGAAATGCCCCGCCGCCGGGGGAAAAGCGGCGGGGCATGACACCAAGCGCCACCCCGTTAATATGCGTGCATCCTCGCACGTCCCCGATAACGGCGCGTTAAAGAACGAGGTAAATCTTCCGTAATGATCTTCAGCGTACGCGATACACCAACCGCACGCCGGACTGTTGAAGATCACATCCATCGCTTTGCAGGTGTGCGGCCCGGTTTGTGCGCCGGGCCGCACGGATTCCCGAAGCTATTTTACGCCCTTGTTGATCGCTTTCGCGTATTGCCTGACCTGTTTGGTGCCCGCGATCTGATCGAATATCCAAACCCAGCCGCCGGTGATGCCGCACTGGGAATGCCAGCCCTGCATTTTCGTCTTGGTTTCGGCCGGCGTCAGATAGGGCGGAGCAGAGGTCTGATCCGAAATTCCAGGAAAGACCGGCACGTCGCCGAAGTCCCAGCCGGAGCAGGGATTGTTGCCCTCGCCGCCTGCAAAAGTCTGCAGATGGATGCCGTCGACTGCGCCGGGGCTCTGGCCGTTGATTTGCGAGACCACCGACGTCCAGTAGCTGTTATTGGTGTAGGGGTTCATGGTGACGTGATAGCCGAGCTTCGCCAGCATCACTGCGAACTGCACGGTGGAAGCTGAATCGTAGCTGTTCTCGTCGTCGAAATCGATCGCGTCGATCGGGAGCGCCTTTTTGATCGCGGCGAAGTCCTTATAAAGGATGCTGTTCTTTCCCGTGCCCTGCGACTCTACCAGCGAGGCGATGTCCTCCCAGTCGCCGTAGTTGGACGATCCGATGCTGAGCGTGATGCGCTTGACCGTACCCTTCTTGATCTCTTTCAGATCGCCGGGGAAATCGGGATAAGTCTGATTGCCGATATAGCTGCCCGCCGAAGTCAGCGGAAACTCGCCGTTCAGGTTCAAATCGCCCACGGTGTTGACTTCGACGCTCCATACGATCAGCTCGTTGAAGCCCGATTTTTTCAGTTCCTTGATGTTGACGGGAATATGTTTGTAGACGGGTCCGCCTCCCAGAATGCCGGTATAGCCCGTCTGCGCGGCGGCTGTGCCTGCGAAAACACCAAAGCCACAAAGCATCAATGCGCATGCCAAGTGGCGCGCGTAGTTTCCATGTTTCCGGTTCAATTGTGCCGTACCGGCTGCAGTCTCGATCATGTGATTACCCCTTTGCAGGCGGATACTCCGCCAGTGGATGTCCCGGCCATTGGCCCTGGTTTTGGTCTGTGCCGGAGCGCGGTCCCCAACCGCCCCGGGCCACAAAGCTAACAGGCGGCAGCTTTCCATGATTGCGGTATGTTGGCGCAACATGGCACCCCGTGTCAGGCCATGTCCTACAGATAATCTTGCGCAACGCGCATGCGGTGAGGCCGAGAGGCATGCGATCCGCAGGTTCATCGGTCATTTGGGGGATCACCCGGATATGAGACGAATCAATCAACCCTTAGTTGGACCCTCGTGTCAGCGGGCTGGCGGCTGCAACCGCCGCGGGATAATTCTGTATGCTGGTTCACGCTTGGGAAAGTTTTGGCCAATAGGTTGGTCCAATGACGACGACTGCAACCCAGACGCCGCTGCTGGAATTATGGCCCGTCGCCATCGATTGGGATCTGGCGTTTACGCGTCCGCAGATGCGCCGCGCCTGTGCCTATTGGCAATCACTGTGCGACGGACGGCGAATGCCCGCCCGGCGGGAACTGAACCCGCGCGCGATGAAGGAATTCCTTCCCTATGTGAACCTGGTGAACGTCGAGCGCCGGGACGGCAGTGCTTATGATTACATCGTTACGCTTCAATGCAATCATGCCAGAGATATTTTGGGCAACGTCGAGAACAAACGACTTTCCGATGTACTTCCTTCGGCGATCGAACAACGCTGGCGCAGTTCGTTTGACCTGACCCGCTTGAACGCTGCTCCGGTGAGGCTCACCACGCGGGCGAGTACGCTCGCCAAGAATTGGCTTTCCTGCGAAATCCTGCTCGCCCCTCTGGGACAAAACGAAGAGGTTGAAGCGATTTTCTGGACCTTCGTGACATGGCCGATCACGCCGGACAGTATGATCTGACCAGAGACTGGCACCCCGAAATCGTTAATTTCAGCCTCCGCATTCGCTGTTATTTCACGACAAATGAACCATCGTTCGACATCGCGGGTAACATAAAGCAAATTTTTATCCGATAGCGCGAATCGGCGGGCATTTCGGCAAACAAAAATTAATCAACACCCGCTACTTACACGCGAACTCGAGCGGCAGCATATATTTGCCGTACCAGGTTCGGAAAAACAAATGTCGAAGGGATGGATATCATGTTCAGAAATTTATCGCGCTATATGAAGGACAATTCCGGCGTGACAGCCATCGAGTACGGGCTTATCGCCGCTCTCATTGCCGTTGTTATCATTGGAGCCGTTTCCACGCTCGGAACCAGCCTTTCCAACACGTTCAGTTCCGTCGCCGGTTCTCTGTAGACACCCGTTTCAAACGACCGGCGCCACCCCCCCAGCTTCGCGGCGCGGAGCCGGGTTTCTTGTTTCATCGAGGCAGTGACGGCAACTCACGCCGTGCCCGGGCGGGCAACGCGGATTTCGATTTTGGCGCGGTTCGTGTAGCCGAGGGAACTCATTCAACGCTTGAACGTTCAGCCTCGGGGTTCTCGGGATTCTCGAAGGTGGCGATTGGGGCTGCTGTGCGCGATGGAATGCGCCTGTCTATCTCATTTGTTAACGTCGTTGATGCTACCGCCGAGCATGCCCAGCTGATTTTCCACCATTGACCGCCGAAGGAAACGCCATGTCAGCAAAGGGCGAAACCGCTACCCGCAGCCGCAAAAGAGGCATGGTACCGCCCGCTCCTCCCGCAAAAGTCGAGCCCGAAAAGCTGAATGGGCATACGGCCGAGCTTCATAGCCTGCTCCACGCACTCCAGGCGGTAAAAACCGGCGATTTCTCCGTCCGCATGTCGGGCAATGAGACCGGGCTGCTGGGAAAGATCGCCGATTCTTTCAACGAGATCGTGGCCAACAATCAGCGCATGGCCCAGCAGCTCGAGCATGTGGGCAAGCTCGTTGGCCGCGACGGGCGGACACGCCACCGCGTGAAGCTCGGCAGCCTTTCCGGCTCCTGGGGCGCGATGGAAGGCTCGATCAACCAGCTCATCGACGATTTGCTCTGGCCGACGACCGAGGTGACCCGCGCCATCGAAGCGGTGGCGCAGGGCAATTTGCTGCAGACGGTGCGGCTCGATGTGGAGGGCCGGCCGCTCAAGGGCGAGTTCCTGCAGGCCGCGACCATCGTCAATACGATGATCAAGCAACTCGGCGTGTTCACTTCGGAAGTGACGCGCGTGGCGCGCGAAGTGGGTACCGAGGGCAAACTCGGCGGCCAGGCGCAGGTCCGTGAGGTGACGGGCGTGTGGAAGGACCTCACCGAGAGCGTGAACTCGATGGCGTCGAACCTCACAGCCCAGGTGCGCAACATCGCCGAGGTGACGATCGCCGTCGCCATGGGCGATCTGTCGAAGAAAATCACCGTCGACGTGCGCGGCGAAATCCTGCAGCTCAAGGAAGCCATCAATACGATGGTGGACCAGTTGCGTTCGTTTGCTTCGGAAGTGACGCGTGTGGCGCGCGAGGTCGGCACCGACGGCAAGCTCGGCGGTCAGGCGATCGTGCCGGGCGTTGCCGGCACCTGGAAGGACTTAACCGACTCCGTGAACGCGATGTGCGGCAACCTCACGGACCAGGTGCGCAACATCGCGCAGGTAACAACCGCCGTCGCGCGCGGCGACCTCAGCCGCAAGATCACGGTGGACGTGCGCGGCGAAATCCTCGAACTCAAAGACACCATCAACACGATGGTGGATCAGTTGAACGGCTTCGCCTCGGAAGTGACGCGCGTGGCGCGCGAAGTCGGCACCGAAGGCAAGCTCGGCGGACAGGCGACCGTGCCGGGCGTTGCGGGCACCTGGAAAGACCTGACCGATAACGTCAACTTCATGGCGTCCAATTTGACGGCGCAGGTCCGCAACATCGCCGAAGTGGCGACGGCCATCGCCGGCGGCGACCTTTCCAAGAAGATCACGGTGAATGTGAGCGGCGAAATCCTGCAGCTCAAGGAAACCGTCAACACCATGGTCGACCAGCTGAATGCCTTCGCCGGCGAAGTAACGCGCGTGGCGCGTGAAGTCGGTACGGAAGGACGGCTCGGCGGACAGGCCAATGTGCTGGGCGTTGCGGGCACGTGGAAGGATCTCACCGACTCCGTGAATTCCATGGCGTCAAATCTGACGGCACAGGTCCGCAATATCGCCGAAGTGTCGACTGCGATGGCGAACGGCGATTTGTCCAAGAAAATCACCGTCGACGTGCGCGGCGAAATCCTCCAGCTGAAAGAAACAATCAACTCCACCGTCGATCAGCTGAACGCCTTCGCTTCGGAAGTGACCCGCGTGGCGCGCGAGGTCGGCACCGACGGCCGCCTTGGCGGACAGGCGATCGTGCGTGGCGTCGCCGGCACATGGAAAGACCTCACCGACTCGGTGAATTCCATGGCGTCGAACCTCACGGCACAAGTCCGCAACATCGCCGAAGTGGCGACGGCCGTGGCGCAGGGCGACCTGTCGAAAAAGATCACCGTCAATGTGAGCGGCGAAATCCTGCAGCTAAAGGAAACCATCAACACGATGGTGGATCAGCTCAACGCATTTGCTGCCGAAGTAACACGCGTCGCGCGCGAAGTTGGTACAGACGGAAAACTCGGCGGTCAGGCGCAGGTGCCGGGCGTGGCGGGAACGTGGAAAGACCTTACCGACTCCGTGAACTCCATGGCCGGCAATCTCACCGGCCAGGTGCGCAACATCGCGGAAGTTGCGACCGCCATTGCCGGCGGCGACCTCAGCCGCAAGATCACCGTCGACGTGCGCGGCGAAATCCTTCAGCTGAAGGAAACGCTGAACACCATGGTGGATCAGCTGAACCGTTTCGCCGGCGAAGTGACACGCGTGGCGCGCGAAGTGGGCACCGAAGGCCGTCTCGGCGGACAGGCGAACGTGCCGGGCGTCGCGGGGACATGGAAAGATCTCACCGACTCCGTGAATTCCATGGCGGGCAACCTCACCGCCCAGGTCCGCAACATCGCCGAAGTAACGACCGCCGTGGCGCGCGGAGACCTCTCACGCAAGATCACGGTGGACGTGAAAGGCGAAATCCTCGAGCTCAAGAGCACGATCAACATAATGGTAGATCAGCTCAACGCCTTCGCAGCCGAAGTGACGCGCGTGGCGCGCGAAGTCGGCACGGAAGGCAAGCTCGGCGGACAGGCGCAGGTGCCGGGCGTCGCGGGTACATGGAAAGACCTCACCGACAACGTCAACTTCATGGCCTCCAACCTGACGGCCCAGGTGCGCAACATCGCCGAAGTGGCGACGGCTATCGCCAGCGGCGACCTGTCGAAGAAAATCACCGTCGACGTTCGCGGCGAAATCCTGCTGTTGAAAGAAACACTCAACACGATGGTGGAGCAGCTGCGCTCCTTTGCCGGCGAAGTGACGCGCGTGGCGCGCGAAGTCGGCACCGATGGCCGCCTCGGCGGACAGGCCGTAGTGCCCGGTGTTGCGGGTACGTGGAAAGACCTTACCGACAACGTGAATCTGCTGGCCGCAAACCTTACCACGCAAGTGCGTAACATCGCAGAAGTGACAACTGCCGTCGCCCGCGGCGATTTGAGCCGCAAGATCACGGTGGATGTGAAAGGCGAAATCCTCGAACTGAAGAACACCATCAACACCATGGTGGATCAGCTCAACGCCTTCGCTTCGGAAGTGACGCGCGTGGCACGCGAGGTCGGCACCGAAGGCAAGCTGGGCGGCCAGGCACAGGTGCCCGGCGTCGCCGGAACCTGGAAAGATCTGACGGATACCGTGAACGTCATGGCGGCGAACCTCACCGAACAGGTGCGCGGCATCGTGAAAGTGGTGACCGCCGTCGCCAACGGCGATCTCAAACAAAATCTCATCGTGAAATCGAAAGGCGAAGTCGCCGCGCTCGCCGAAACCATCAACAACATGACGCTGACGCTCGCGACATTCGCGGACCAGGTGACGACCGTGGCGCGCGAGGTCGGCGTGGAAGGCCGTCTTGGCGGACAGGCGAACGTGCCCGGCGCCGCCGGTACATGGCGCGACCTCACCGGCAACGTGAATCTGCTTGCGGCCAATCTGACGACGCAGGTGCGCGCCATCGCCGAAGTGGCAACCGCCGTGACCAAGGGCGATCTCACACGATCGATTCAGGTCGATGCGCGCGGCGAAGTGGCCGAGCTCAAAGACAACATCAACACGATGATCGACAATCTGCGGCTCACCACCGACCGCAACACCGAGCAGGACTGGCTGAAGACCAATCTCGCGAAATTCACCAACATGCTGCAGGGCCAGCGCGATCTCGCCACCGTCGGCCGCCTGCTCCTGGCGGAGCTCACGCCCCTCGTCAATGCGCAACTCGGCGTCATCTATCGCGTCAGCAACGACGAGGAAGGCATACTAACTCTGCTGTCGTCCTATGCCGACAACAATGACTCCAACCGCTACTTGCCGCGCGTCGAAATGGGCCGCGGGTTGGTCGGCCAATGTGCATTCGACAAGCGACGGCGCCTTATCACCGATCTGCCGGAAAATGTCGTGCCGATCAGTTCCGCGCTGTTCGAGGTCCGTCCCCGCAATATTGTCGTGCTCCCGGTGTTGTTCGAAAACCAGGCCAAGGCGGTCATCGAGCTCGCTTCATTGGACGCATTCACCGATTTGCAGATTGCCTTCCTCGAGCAACTGACGGCCAGCGTGGGTATCGTGCTTAACAGTATCGAGGCAACGATGCAGACCGAAGGGCTGCTCACCCAGTCACAGCAACTCGCCGCAGAGCTCCAGGCGCAGCAGCGCGAATTGCAGCAGACGAACGAACAGCTCGAACAGAAGGCGCAGCAGCTCGCCGAACGCAATGTCGAGGTCGAGCGCAAGAACCAGGAAATCGAGCAGGCCCGCCGCGAGCTGGAGGAGAAAGCTTCAGAGCTGGCGCTGACTTCCAAGTACAAATCGGAATTCCTGGCCAATATGAGCCACGAACTCCGGACGCCGCTCAACAGCATCCTGATTCTCGGCCAGCAGCTTACCGACAATCCGGAAGGGAACCTCTCGCCCAAACAGGTCGAATTCGCACGCACCATTCACGGCGCGGGCACCGATCTGCTCAATCTCATCAGCGATATTCTCGATCTGTCTAAGATCGAATCCGGCACCGTTACCGTGGATGCCGAAGATATCTTCGTGTCGAACCTCGTCGATGCGCTGGCGCGGCCGTTCCGGCATGAGGTGGAGGCGCGCCAGCTGGCATTCGACGTTCAGGTCGACTCCGAACTGCCGCCCGTCATCAACACCGATTCCAAGCGCGTGCAACAGGTGTTGAAGAATCTTCTTTCGAACGCCTTCAAGTTCACCGAGAAAGGCGGCGTGCGTCTGCGCGTTTCCATCGCCAAGAGCGGCTGGAGCGTCAACCATCCTGTGCTCAGCCAGGGCGACAGCGTCGTTGCGTTCGAAGTATCGGATACCGGCATCGGCATCCCGCCCGAAAAACAGAAGATAATATTTGAAGCCTTCCAGCAGGCCGACGCCAGCACCAGCCGCCGTTACGGCGGCACGGGTCTTGGTCTCGCCATCAGCCGCGAACTCTCAAGCCTGCTCGGCGGCGAAATTCACCTGCGCAGCACGCCGGGTCTCGGAAGTACCTTCACGCTCTACCTGCCGCTCAATTATCTGGGCAGCGCAAGCGCAAGCCGTAAAGCCGCATCCGCAGGTCAGGAACACACAACCAGCTTTGTGATTGCGCCGTCTCCGGAGCGCCCGGTCGAGCCGGTCGCGGACGACCGCCTCACGATCCAGCCCGGCGATCCCATTCTGCTTGTCGTGGAGGACGACCCGCATTACGCACGCATTATGGTCGATCTCGCGCGGGATAAGGGTTTCAAGGTCCTGGTTGCCATGCGCGGAGGCGCCGCACTCGATCTGGCGAAACAATATCAGCCGACAGCGATTTCGCTCGACGTGTTCCTGCCCGACATGCTCGGCTGGACTGTGCTTAGTCAACTGAAGCAGAGCCCGCTCACACGTCACATTCCGGTGCAGATCGTCACGCTCGACGAGGATCGCCAGCACGGACTTGCGCGCGGCGCCTTTTCTTTCGTCACCAAACCGTCCTCGACGGAAGGTCTTTCGGACGCGCTCGCCAGGGTGAAAGCCTATGCCCAACCGCGGAAGAAGAAGCTTCTCCTCGTCGAAGACAATCCGGCCGAGCAACTCAGTATCACCAATCTGCTCGACCATGACGACATCGAGATTGAAACGGCTTCGACAGGTCGCGAAGCGCTTGATGCAATGCGGTCCGACCCGGCCGACTGCGTCGTGCTCGACCTCAAGCTGCCGGATATTTCAGGATTCGAGGTTCTTCAGGAGATGCGGAACGACTCGCAGCTGTCCGACATTCCCGTGGTTGTGTTCACCGGACGCGAACTCTCGGCGGAAGAGGACATGCAGCTTCATACCATGGCGCGCAGCATTGTCGTGAAGGGGGTGGAATCGCCAGAGCGCCTGCTTGATGAAACTTCGCTGTTCCTGCATCGCGTCGTGACAGACTTGCCGCCCGAGATGCAGCGCATGCTCGACAGGCTGAACAGTTCCGACGAAGATCTGGCGGACCGCACCGTCCTGCTGGTGGACGATGATGCGCGTAACATCTTTGCGTTATCCAGCGTGCTCGAGCGCCGCGGGATGCGGGTCCTGACCGCAACCACCGGCAAGGAGGCGATCCAGCTTGTCGAATCGACACCGTCACTTGCGCTGGTGTTGATGGACATCATGATGCCGGAAATGGACGGTTATCAGACCATGCACACAATCCGGCAGGATCCAAAGTTCCGGCGCCTCCCTATTGTCGCGCTTACCGCAAAGGCAATGAAGGGCGACCGCGAAAAATGCCTCGAAGCAGGAGCTTCGGACTACCTCGCCAAGCCCGTGAACACCGAGCAGCTGCTTTCCGCGTTGCGCATGTGGCTACATAGGTAATCGTCGTGAGCCGAACCACCCCACCGCAGGACAAGCTCAACATTCTGCTGGTCGACGACCAGCCCGCGAAGCTCTTGAGCTACGAAGTCATGCTGGAGGAGCTCGGCGAGAATCTCATTAAAACAGCGTCGGCACGGGAGGCACTGGAACAGCTTCTCCGGAACGATATCGCTGTCATCCTTGTCGATGTCTGCATGCCGGAACAGGACGGTTTCGAACTCGCCGCCATGATCCGTGAACATCCAAGATATCAGAAGACGGCCATCATTTTCATTTCGGCCATTCACCTTGCGGAGGTAGATCATCTTCGCGGCTATCAGATGGGCGCGGTGGATTACATGCCTGTGCCCGTCATCCCGGAAGTCTTGCGGGCAAAAGTCAAAGTATTCATCGAGCTCTACCGCAAATCGAAACAACTCGAGCATCTCAACGCCGAACTCGAACAACGGGTCGCCGAGCGCACGGCCGAACTTGCCGCATCCAACGCGCAACTGATTGCAAGTGAAGAGCGGCGCAACATGGCGCTTTCATCCGGCAACATGGGCTCATGGGACTGGAACGCCGAAGATGGAAGCTGCATGGTCGATGAGGGCCTCTGCCGCATCCTGGGCGTGGAGCGAAGCGGCTTCGTGCCGACACCGGAAAACATTCGCCCGCTGATACATCCCGAGGATTGGCGACGCCTCATCACAGCATGGTCGCAGGCGACGCCGGCGCAAACATCCTGGCGTACCGATTTTCGCGTCATCAGGCCTGGCGGAGATCAGCGGTGGTGCGTGGGAACCGCAGCGGCGAGTTACGACGGGACCGGCAAACTCATCCGATTGAGCGGCGTTACGGCCGATATCAGCGAGCGCAAACGCGCCGAGGATCACCAATTATTGCTGGCGCGCGAGGTGGACCACCGCGCCAAGAATTCGCTTGCCGTCGTGCAATCGATCGTCCGCCTCACCCGCGCCGATAACATCAAGGACTACCAGTCGCGCGTCGAAGGACGGATACAGGCGATGTCGCGCGTGCACAGCCTGCTTGCCCATTCGCGCTGGGAGGGGGCAGAAGTACACACACTCGTGCAGGAAGAACTGACGCCCTATCACGTGGGCGGCGCGGAGAATATCTCGATTTCAGGCCCGAAGGTGTCCGTGACGCCACCGGTGGCGCAGACGCTCGCACTCGCGTTGCATGAGCTTGCAACCAACGCCGCGAAATACGGCGCTCTTTCTGCGGAGCACGGGCGCGTCCACCTCTCGTGGCATGTTGTGGGGGCCGCACTTGTATTAAATTGGCGGGAAACAGGTGGCCCGCCCGCGGTCCCGCCGCAACGTACGGGCCTGGGGCTACAGATGATTATTTCAGGCGCAAAGAGCCAGATCGGCGGTCAGGCGAGCTTCGAGTGGCAAAAAAGCGGCCTTTTGTGCACGCTTGCTTTGCCCTGTGCCGAAGCGCGCAACGTGACCAGACGGGGCATTGGCGGAAAATTATCAAAGCCGGGGCCGGTCGCAGCAAAACCGCGCATATTGATCGTGGAGGACGAACCTCTGGTGGCAATGATGCTGTCGGGATTTCTTGAGCAGCTTGGTTGCGTGGCGCTAGGCCCCTGTACCACGCCATTCGAGGCGTTGTCGGCGCTACGGGAAAACACCGTGGATGCAGCGCTTCTTGACGTCAATCTCGGCGGAGAAACGGTCTATCCCGTCGCCGATGCGCTTGCCCGGATACATGTGCCGTTCGCGTTCCTGACCGGCTATGGCGGGGAATCCATAGAAGCACGCTTCGCCGACGTGGCAAGACTAGACAAGCCCGTTGGGCTGGAACAACTCGGCACGACGGTTCGCGCTCTTTGTGCGACCTCTTCGGCGACCGCCGGGAAGCAGATCAACGTCGGCGGTTGAGCGCGACCGGCGCATCGCCGGTCTGATTGTAGTTATCCATCTTCTCACCCCGACCTGGTTGCGAATGCTTCGCACGCGCAAACTCAAGCCGCGTCTGTAACATGCATGTTCGCAGTGTCTAACAGGATGCGCCATTGACGACGATGGCAACTGTGGGCAAGCCTTGAGAGTATTCTCGGCCGATAAGGGAAAATTCGGATCGAAGGGGGAAACATTGAACTGGCAAAATTCGGCGGCCTTGGGGTCGCTCATGCTTTCCATGCTTTTCGCGCATGCACAGGCCCAGACGGCCGAAGGTCTGATCGCAAAGAACCTCGCAGCACGAGGCGGCGCGGCTGCGCTTGCGGCGATCCACACCTATGTGACGACGGGCGAACTCCGCTACCCTGGCGACTTCAAGCTGGCCTTCACGGAAAGCCGTGAACGGCTCGACCCGGCAACAGACAATTGCGCGGTTCGTGTCGATGCTTCGCTACAAGGTCTCACCGTGATCCAGGCCTATGACGGTCAGACCGGCTGGCGCGTCAATCCATTCGAGGGTCGCAAGGATGCCGAACGCATGGGCGCCGACGATGCGCGCGCCCTCGCCGACGAAGCACTGATCGACGGCGCGTTGCTGTCGGCCAGTGTCAAAGGGTCCAAGGTCGATTACCTCGGCCGCGAGGATATCGACGGCACAAATACCTACAAGTTGCGCGTCGCAAAGACGGACGGGACGACGTTCACCTATTACCTCGATCCCGATGTGTACCTGGAGATCAAAATACTCGAGAGCCGCACCATGCGCGGTGCCGAGCAGGAAACCGAATACGAGCTTGGCGACTATGAGCGCGTGAACGGTGTCTATTTTCCGTTCTCGATCGCCTCCGGTCCGCGCAATTCGGCCGCCTCCGACAAGCAGGTGATTACAATCGCCTCCGGTGCGGCGAACGCGGACGTGTCGCCCGCCATCTTCGCCATGCCCGCAACACCTGCGGTGTCGTCCAAATGAGTCGCCGTCCTCAACGGTGGAGTTCTCCCTTGCACGCAAAAACCCTTTCCGCACTGCTCGCTTCCGCCGTCATTGGCATGGCGGCAATGGACGCCCACGCCCAGACAACCGTCGAAAGTTCGACGATATCCGGCCTGGGCATTCGCAATATTGGCTCGGCCGCAATGAGCGGTCGTATTGCGGCCGTTGCCGGCCGTCAGGAGAAGGACGGAAAGATCACGCTGTTTATCGGTGCGGCGTCCGGCGGCGTGTGGAAGTCGCAGGACGGCGGCACGAGTTTCAAGCCGGTCTTCGATCGCGAGCCCGTCCAGTCCATCGGTGCCATCGCGCTGGACCCCGGCAACCCCAAAATCATTTGGGTGGGCACCGGAGAAAGCTGGACCCGCAATTCCGTTTCTATTGGAGACGGCATCTATAAATCGACCGATGGCGGCGAAACCTGGACGAATATGGGGTTGCCCAATTCCGAACGCATCACCCGCATCGTCGTCGATCCGAAGGATAGCAACACAGTCTATGCCTGCGTACCCGGCAGGCTGTGGAGCGACAGCGCCGATCGCGGACTGTACAAAACGACCGATGGCGGTGCGAGCTGGTCGCTCGTCCTGAAAGGCGGAAATCTTTCGACGGGCTGTTCATCGGTATCACTCAATCCAAACAATTCGAGCGAACTGCTCGCCGGCATGTGGGATTTTCGCCGCAAAGGCTGGACCTTCCGTTCGGGCGGCGATGGACCGACCGCGCATTCGTCGAGTGGGTTGTTTCGTTCTGCCGATGGCGGCCGCAGTTGGACGGAAATGACGGCTGCGACAAACAAGGGCCTCCCCGCAACACCATGGGGCCGTGTCGAGGTTGTTTACGCACCTTCGAACGCAAGTCGCGTTTATGCCTTCATCGAGAATGTGCGTTCGGCGCTTTACGTCTCCAACGACGGCGGCGCGACATGGGAGGAGCGCGATCGCAGCCGCAATATGGTCTGGCGGCCGTTTTACTTTTCACGTCTGGTTGTCGATCCAACAAATCCCGATCGCCTGTTTAAGATGAATCTGGGCCTGATCGCTTCGGAGGATGGCGGAAAAAGCTTCACCGATGCGAGCGGCGGCAACGGCCATGGCGACTGGCACGACGTCTGGATCAATCCGAGCAATCCGAAGCAGGTGATCGGCGGGGACGATGGCGGTTTGTGGATTTCCTACGACGGTGGTGTGAAATGGTGGAAGGGCACCAATCTGCCTATCAGTCAGTTCTATCACGTCGCAGTCGATGACAAGGATCCGTTCCAAGTCTATGGCGGATTGCAGGACAATTCCGTGTGGGTCGGCGACAGTGCCTATCCGGGCGGCATTACCAACAGCAGGTGGGAAAACCTACTGGGTGGTGACGGTTTCTTTGCCCTCCCCGACCCCACCGATCCAAATTTCGTCTATGGGGAATCTCAGGGCGGCTACGTCTCACGCATAAACCGCAAGACGCTAGAGCAGCGCGACATCCAGCCTAAGGGCAATTACAAAGAGAAGCTTCGTTTCAATTGGAATACGCCGATGGCCCTGTCGCCCACCGACAAAGGCACGCTTTATATCGGCGCACAATTCCTGTTCCGCTCCCGCGATCATGGTGCGAACTGGGAACGCATCTCACCGGATCTTACGACCAACAACCCCGAGATGCAGAAGCAGGAAGAATCGGGCGGCATCACCGTGGACAATTCCGAAGCGGAGATGCACACGACCGTCTATTCCATTTCGGAGAGCCCGCGAAATCATGACGTTGTGTGGGTTGGTACCGACGACGGCAATGTCCAGGTCACGCGCGACGCGGGCAAACACTGGACCAACACTGCGCATAACATTCCCGGATTGCCGGACGGCGCCTGGATAAGCTGGGTAGAAGCCGGCCGCTACGATCCGGGAACTGCCTATGTCACCGTAGACCGGCACACGTTCGGCGACATGGCGCCCTATGTTTATCGGACACGCAATTACGGCGCGTCCTGGGAGCCGCTGATCACACCGGTAACCGCCAATGTGCAGGGCTTTGCTCATGTGGTGAAAGAAGATCCGAAATCGCCGAATATTCTCTATGTCGGCACCGAATTCGGATTGTTTGTTTCGCTGGATGGAGGCACAAGCTGGGCTGCGTTCGTTCCCAACAATTTTCCGCATGTCGCAGTGCGCGATGTGGCCTTCCAGACACGCGAAGATGATCTCGTGCTTGCCACGCATGGCCGCGGCATTTGGATCGTCGACGATCTTTCGCCGCTCCGCGCGTTGCGGCCCTCATCACTTGCACAGGAGGCCGCATTGATTTCGGGGCGGCCGCAGCAACAACGCATTGAGGGCAACGGCGGCTGGGCAAACGGCGATGCGGCCTATGCCGGCCAGAATCCGCCGGACGGCGTGACGATCAATTACTACCAGAAAGCACGCCAGGTGATCGGCCGGCTGAAGCTCGATATCCTCGATTCGAAAGGCAAGCTTCTCACCACCTTGCCCGCTTCGAACCGCAAGGGATTGAACCGTGTCATCTGGTCGATGCGCGAGGATGCGCCGCAAACGCCGCCGGGCGCCAATCTTGTCTTCAATGCCACACGCGGACCGCGCGTCATGCCGGGCACTTACACGATCAGGCTCACCAAAGGCAGCAACGTCTATACGATGCCATTCACGATCACTCTGGACCGGCGCGCGACTTTTACGGTTGCGGACCGCAAGGCGCAGTACGATGCGGCCGAACGCGTTTCCGGCCTCTTCGGCCGGATGAGCGAACTCGCCGGCAAGATCGTCGCAGTGCGCGAAGGCGCAAAGGCGGCCGCTGCAAAGGTCCCGGAAAACGATTCGTTACATGGCGATCTCGGAAAGCTCGCCGACGACGCAGACGCGCTTCGAAAGGATATCGTCGCAACGAAAGAAGGCGGCGCGATCACCGGCGAAGAGCGTTTGCGCGAGCATATGGACCAGGTTTACGGAGCGATCATGTCCACCGAAGACAGGCCCACGTCCTATCAATTGGCACGCGTCGATGCTTTGGAGCGCGAGTTGCACGATGTGGAAGGCAAATTCGCAGCGCTGTCGCAAGGTGAACTTGCCACAGCGAACAGCCGCCTCAAGACGAAGGGTATCGAAGAAATCGCGGTGCTCGAACCGGCACTTGAGTCCCCGGGCGGCGGTGGCGATGCATCTGCACTCGCGTCCAGTCTCCTAGGCTTGCACATCTTCGCGGCGCCGTTGCACGGCGAAGAAGCAGACCGTGGCGAACGCGACTGACGCAGCCGGCGGACGGATGCAGGATGTAGCTTGATCCATCACCTGCCCCATTTTTTGGGCAGGTGATCCGGGCTGAAGCGACGCAACACCACAGTTTGACTTGGCACGGATCGCTGGATTCCACGATTTCGATTGGGCTAGCGTGCCTTCCAGTAGTTCGCTGATCGAGGGTATTCAACGTGCGATCGAAGTGTGTGGCATGGCTGGCGGCAGCGCTTTGCGCCGTGGGCGGAACGGGTCTGGCCCAGGGCGTTAGCGCATCCCTTTATAACGGGCTGCATTGGCGAATGCTGGGGCCGTTTCGCGGCGGCTGGGCGACGGTCGTCGACGGCGTTGCGAACAGGCCCGACACTTTCTATTTCGGCGGCGCCGGCGGCGGCGTCTGGCGGACAGATGACGCAGGCCGCACGTGGCAGGCGCTTTTCCAGAACGGTCCTGCTGCCTCGATCGGTGCGCTAACGGTCGCGCCTTCCAATCCGAATGTCATTTACATCGGAACGGGACAACCCGAGCCGCGGTACGATATTGCCGCGGGGCTTGGCGTTTTCAAGTCTTCAGATGGTGGCGCGCATTGGTCGCCGCTGGGACTCGAGAACACCCGCTACATCGGCCGCATCTGGGTCAATCCCCGCAACGCCAATGACGTGCTGGTCGGCGCGCAGGGTCATTTCTTTGGTCCGTCACCGGATCGCGGTATCTATCGTTCCACGGATGGCGGAAAATCCTGGTCGCACGTCCTGACGATCAACAACTGGACGGGTGTCGTCGACATCGCGAGCGATCCCCAGAATCCAAAGGTGATTTTCGCCTCCGCCTGGGAAGCGCATCAATATCCCTGG
Organism: Rhizomicrobium sp.; assembly: GCA_036269235.1. Taxonomy (GTDB): domain Bacteria; phylum Pseudomonadota; class Alphaproteobacteria; order Micropepsales; family Micropepsaceae; genus Rhizomicrobium. The sequence continues at coordinate 174,765 of DATASL010000050.1, read as the reverse complement.
CTTAGCTACTTCACGCCGGTAACCGGCGCCGGCAGCGCGATCTACAAATCGACCGATGGCGGCGCAAGCTGGCGCAAACTGTCGGGCGGCGGCTGGCCGAGCTCGTCGCTTGGCCGCATCGGCCTCGCAGTCACGCATACAGCCAAAGGCATTCGCATCTACGCGGCCGTGGACTCCAAGGATGATGGCGGCATGTGGCGCTCGGATGACGGGGGCGCACATTGGGCGCGCGTCAACACATCGAGCGCGTTCAATGGCTGGTACGCGAGCCGGCTCACGATGGCGCCGGGCAATCCCGATATTGTCTATACCGTCGGTCAATCCATCCGCCGATGCACCAATGGCGGCAGCCGCTGCGAGATCATCAAGGGCGCCCCGGGAGGCGATGATTATCATCATATCTGGATCAACCCGCTGCATCCCGATCATATCATCACCGGCTCCGATCAGGGCGCGGTGATCAGCGTCAATGGCGGCACCACCTGGAGCAGCTGGTACAATGAGCCGACCGGCCAGTTCTATCATCTCGCCGCCGACAACCGCTTCCCCTACTGGATTTACTCGGGCCAGCAGGACAGCGGCACGGTCGGCATTGCCAGCCGCAGCGATTACGGACAACTGACATACCGGGACTGGAATCCCGTCGGCGGCGACGAGCGCGACTACGACATTCCCGATCCGGACGATCCGATGATCGTCTATGGCTCCGGGCTCGGCGGCCATGTGAGCAAATGGGATGCGCGCACCGGACAGGTGGCCAATGTCACACCCTGGCCCGAGAGCAATTACGGCAAGCGCCCGACGCTGGTGAAATATCATTATATGTGGACGACACCGCTTGTGGGTTCGAACACAGGTCCGGCTTCGCTTTACCTGGGCGCGCAGGTTCTTTTTCGCTCCCGCGACCGCGGCCTGACCTGGCAGGTAATCAGCCCGGATCTGACCGGCAAATCCGAAGGCGCCACGAACTGCGACGGCGATGTAACGCCTGGCGACGCCAGGCCGTGCGGCTATGGCAGCATCGCGGCCATAGCGCCCTCACCCCGGCACGCGGATGAAGTATGGATCGGCACCGATGACGGCCTGATCCAGCTCACGCAGGACGGTGGTGCGCACTGGTCGAATGTGACGCCGCCCGCAATCCCCGTCTGGGCTAAGGTCCAGAATATCGACGTATCGGCGCTGGAGGACGGCGTGGCCTACGCCGCCGTTGACGCCCATCGCATCGACGATTTCGCTCCGCATGTTTTCGTCACCCATGACTACGGCAAGACATGGTCTGAAAGCGACAGCGGCCTGCCGCGCGACCATTTTGTTAGCGTGGTGCGTGCCGATCCGACGAAACCGGGATTGCTTTATGCCGGGACCGACGCCGGTGTGTTTGTTTCCTTCGACGACGGGCGGAACTGGAGCAGACTGCAGGAAAATCTGCCGACCGCCTGGGTTACCGACCTGCTGGTGCATGGCAATGATCTGATTGCGGCGACACAAGGCCGGGCGATCTGGGCGCTGGATGATCTAAGCCCCCTGCGGGAAATCACGCCGATGCTGGCGCAGCAGGACGCACATCTGTTTTCGCCGGCACATGCGTTGCGCGTGCATTGGAACAACAATCACGACACGCCGCTTCCGCCGGAGACTCCCGCAGGCGAAAACCCGCCGGAAGGCGCCATCATCGACTACTGGCTCGGGCCGCAGGTAACGGGTGGTGTAACGCTCGAAATCCGTGACGAAAAAGGCGAATTGGTGCGCCGGTTCTCAAGCGCGGAAAAACCCGAACCGCTCGCGGCGGACCGTTATTTCGCCAGGAACTGGATCCAGCCGGAGCAACAACTGTCTGCGGCGTCTGGCATGCATCGATTTGTGTGGAATCTGCGCTACGAGCGGCCCGACGCGATCAGTTACGATTACAGCATCGCGGCGATCTGGGGTCGCGGTGTGCCTCTCAACCCGCAAGGTCCTTACGCGCTTCCGGGCAAGTATATGGTCACGCTTACGGCAAACGGAAAGTCGTACAGTGCACCGTTGACGATCAGCGAAGATCCCCGCGTGCATGCAAATGCATCCGATCTATCCGCATCGCTTGCGCTGTCACAGAAGATCGCGACCGCGCTCGCACAGGCAAGCGCCGGCTATCGCGAGCACGCTGTGATTGAGAAGAAACTCGATGCGCGGTTTCCCAAGGGCGGAAATAGCGATCCTGCGCTGCTCGCCTTGTGCGCCCCGCTTCGCAGCGAGGCCTCACCGAAACAACCAGGCTTCGAATCCATTGTTGACCGGCTGACGGGCATCGAGAATGCATTGGAAGAAGCGGACGTCGCTCCGACCTCCGCACAAACAGACTTCGTGGCCGATTCGCTCGCAAAGCTCGACACGGCGCAGCGCGACTGGACGGCCAAGACGTCCGGGCCGCTCGCCAGGCTGAATGACACGCTCACGCGCGCCGGGCAGAAGCCAATCGTCGTGACGCCGGCCGACCTCAGAGAGGTGGACGAGCCGGATTCCGGGCAGGATCTGCCATGAAGCCTGTGGCTGGAAAACCTGCCATGGTCGCAAATACATCCATCCGGATAAAATCCGAACTGCTGTCAAGATGATCCAGATCACGCGATTGTTTATTATAACCATGCTTGGCGTCGCCGGATTTTTTTGCAGCCTCGCCTCGGCAGCTGTCGATCCCATGCTGTTTCAGGATCTGCACTGGCGATCGATCGGACCGTTTCGCGGTGGCCGCGTACTGACTGTGGCCGGCATTCCCGGAGATGCGCGGCATTATTATTTCGGCGCGGTCGATGGCGGCGTGTGGGCTACGGATGATGCAGGGCGCACCTGGCGGCCGATCTTCGACAGCGAACCGGCCGGCTCTATCGGAGCCATCGCGCTGGCGCCGTCCCGCCCGCAGACAATTTATGTGGGCACGGGCGAGGCCGACATGCGCTCCGACATCGCTCATGGCAACGGCATCTACAAATCGGCCGATGGGGGGCGGCATTGGTCCTTTGCAGGATTGGCCGATACGCGCCAGATCGGACGCATCCTTGTGGATCCGAAAAATCCAAATCTTGTCTACGCTGCAGCGCTTGGCCATGCCTACGGCCCGAACAATCGGCGAGGTGTGTTCCGCTCAAGGGATGGCGGCAAGAACTGGACGCGCATCCTGTACAAAGATGACAATACCGGCGCTATCGACCTGGCGTTCAAGCCGGATGATCCGCACACGATCTATGCGGCGCTATGGCAAACGCGGCGGCCGCCATGGAGCGTTTACCCGCCATCCAATGGTCCCGGCAGCGGATTGTTTGTTTCGCATGACGGCGGCGATCATTGGAAGGCGATCGCCGGAAACGGCTTCATTGCGCAGCCCGGGCGAATGGGTATCGCGCTCGCACCGTCAACACCGAACCGCCTCTACGTATTGGCTGATGGGCTCCAGGGCGAAGCGGGGCTGTACCGCTCGGACGATGGCGGCGCGCATTGGCAACATGTTTCGAGCGACAAGCGCATCTGGAACCGGGGCTGGTATTTTTCGGGCATCACCGTCGATCCCGGGAATCCGGACCGGATTTATGTCATGGATACTATCGTGCTCAGGTCCGATGACGGCGGCCGCCATTTCATCGCGCTCAAGGGCGATCCGACCGGGGACGACTTCCATACCTTATGGATTGATCCGATCAACACCGACCATAGGATCCTCGGCTCGGACCAGGGCACACAGATCACGCTCAATGGCGGCGCGACGTGGAGCAGCTGGTATAATCAGCCCACGGCCCAGATCTACCACGTCAGCACCGACAACAGATTTCCCTACTGGGTTTATGGCGCGCAGCAGGATTCCGGTGCCGTGGGATTGCCGAGCCGCACGGAGGACAGCAATGGAATTACCATGGAGAATTTCCATGAGGTTACCGCGGGCGGCGAAAGCGACATGATCGCGCCTGACCCGGACGACCCGGATATCGTCTATGGCGGCCGCGTGCAGAAGCTCGACCTTCATACCAAACAGACGCATGAAATCGACCCGACGCTTGCGTATCCTGCCGCGGAGTGGCGAAAGGCGTGGACCCTGCCGCTCGCTTTTTCAAGACATGGACCGCGCGTGCTGTATTTCGCCAATCAGCGGCTGTTCCGAACGGCGGACGGGGGTCAGCATTGGACGGCAATCAGTCCGGACCTGACCCGTGACGATTCAATCCCGCCACCAAATCTCGACCCTGCTACTGCGGCGGACGACGATCACCTTACAGCGCATCGCGGCGTGATCTACACGATCGCGCCCTCCCCGCTCAGCGCATCGCTTCTCTGGGTCGGAACAGATGACGGTCTCGTCTGGCGGACGGCTGACGATGGCGAGCACTGGACGAATATGACACCGCCTGCCGTCACGCTCTGGTCCAAGGTTGGGGGGATCGAACCCTCGCACTGCGATGCAAATATTGCCTACGTCGCCATAGACCGGCACCGGCTTGAGGATGATGCGCCTCACATCTACCGCACCAGGGACGCCGGCCGAACCTGGATCGAGATTGATAATGGAATCGCACACGACGCGTTCGTGAACGTCGTCCGCGAAGATCCGTCCTGTAATGGCCTGTTATATGCGGGCACGGAGCGCGGCATGTTTGTTTCTTTTGACGGCGGCGACGGGTGGCAGCCGCTGCAGCAGAACCTTCCCATGACGTCCGTGCGCGATATCGACCTGCATGGTGACGATGTCGTGATCGCAACGCACGGCCGTGGCTTCTGGATCATGGACGACGCGAGTGCGCTCCGACAGATGAGCCACGCGTCTCTGGATGCGGTCGCTTTGTTCAAGCCTGCCGATGCGATCCGCTTCCGCTCTGCCGGGTTCACGGGAACGCCATTTCCAAAGGATGAGCCGATGGCCGCGAATCCCCCGGAGGGTGCGATCATCGACTACGTCCTCCCCCGAGGGACGGCAGGCACGGCGGAACTCACTATTCGCGACGCAAACAACAACGCGGTGCGCCATTTCAGCAGCGCAGACGAACACCCCTCGCCAGACGCCTCCAAGCTCGAATACGCGCCGGAATGGGCAAAGGCAGACCCTAAGCTTGCGACCGGACCGGGCATGCACCGTTTCATCTGGGATCTCCATTGCTCCCCGCCTCACGGTCTGCAAACCAATGCTCATGAGTTCGAGGGCGTCTGGGCTCCGCCTGGGATCTATTCGCTTGAAATACGGACTGGCGGCAAAGCCGTCACGCAAACTCTGACGATCGAAATGGATCCGCGGGTGAAACTTTCCTCCGCCGCCCTGCAGCGCGAATTCACGCTCGCTACCCAGGTCGCGCAGCGATGGTCACAGGCAGCCACTGCCCTGGCGGATGCAACCGGACTGCTCCACGAAGTCCAGCGACGGAAGGATCAGACTTCGGCCAATTTGGAGACGGCTATTCTGGACATCTCCGGAATTGGTGAGGACTCGGAAAACAGGCCGGTAAAGCCGCCCCGCCGCGTCGACAGTTTCAAGGCACTCGCCGCTCGTCTTGCAAGCCTTGAGCATGCCGTCGACGGCGCCGACGCAGATCCCGGCCCGGACGCCCGGGAAAGCTATCGCGTGCTCACAAACATGCTCACCCGCACACTTCAGGAATGGCAACAACTGAAGCAGAGGATTTCGGCATCGCAGAATCTCCATTGAAGGGCGGTGTTCGAGCGGCGCGGAGGCACTCTCCGAAGTTGCCCGGTTCGACCCCGTCAAACCGGGCTAACAGTGCGGCGGATCGACAACATGGCTGAAGGCACGACAGCAGGCATGCCGGGAAGCAGACCGGGCTGATAATCATCCGGGCGGGAAATGTGCGCGCCGAAATATAGAATTCTAATTTCTACAATTTGAATCAAGCACCGTCGCCGCCTCTTCCAGGAGCTGGGACAGCAAAGTGCGTTGCAGTCCAATGTCACAGGTCGGCAACTCGAACGTCTTTTCGGCGGCGCGTGCGGCAGCACTGAGCCCGGCATACCCAAAAATCGCAGCGCTGCTTGCCATGCTGTGTGCGGCGCGATGCAGTTCCTGATATTTTTCGTCCGTTAACGCCCCGGACGCGAGCGTTTCGGCAAAAGTACGAAGATGCGACACGCGCGCGGCAAGGCGCGCCTGATAGTTTGGGCGCAACCCCGCCAGAATATCGGTATCTGCGAGCATCGACTTGGTTAGCAATTCATTTACGCGCGGGTTCGTCTTTCTGCATGGAAAGTCATTATCCACCGACATCGTGCACGCTCTCTTAACGGGAAGATGGCTTTATGGGGGTGAGCGAAAGCAAATCGAGCAATTATCCGATGCCGGCTACGATTACCGTTGTCGCAGTCGAAGACGACGAAGATGATGCCGATCTGCTGGCATTCGCGCTCGCACAGGCACAGGACCGCGCCTACGACCTCCGGAGGTTGCGATCGCTTTCGGCGTTTCTGGAGCAAGCGCCACTGATACGACCGGACATCGTTCTGCTCGATCTTCATCTGCCGGATTCGAGCGGAGTCGAAACCGTCGATCACGTCCTGTCGGTCCTGCCGGGAGTACCGGTTGTGGTTCTTACGGGATCCGAGGGAAACGAGATCGGTCTGAAGGCAATCGAAGCAGGAGCCCAGGATTTTGTACCCAAGCCCGAAATCCTGTCTCGGCTGCTGATCCGTGCCATCGATTTTGCAATCCAGCGTCGCGAAAGAACGCTTGCTTCGGAGCAGCAATCCCTTCTCGACAGTATTACTGGCCTGGCGAACAGACGCGCTTTCACCCGTCAGCTGGATGCTGCAATTGCCCGCGCAGAGCGCGATGGGCGCAGCTTCGCACTCGCTTTCATCGACCTTGATGGGTTCAAGGCCATCAACGACAACTACGGTCACGCGGCCGGCGATGAGGTTCTGGCCGCGATAGGGGCAAGATGCCGCCAATGCGCACGGGCGAATGATCAGCTTTCCCGCCTGGGTGGAGACGAATTCGTTGTTCTGCTCGACGGCGTGGCAGATCTCGACCAGGCGGTCTGCGCCGCCCAGCGTTATACTTCCACCATTGAAGCGCCGATTGATCTTTGCACCTCGCCATCTCCACGCGTGGGCGTGGGCGCGAGCCTTGGTCTCGCTCTCTGGTCGGTAGACGGACGAAGCGCAGCGGATCTTCTCACCGCAGCCGACGCCAGAATGTATTCCAACAAAGCAGAACGCAAACGTCCCCGGCACGCCGGATGAGCACTGCCATCCTCATGAACAGACCATTCCACAAACGCCGCGGAATATCGCCTGGGCCGCATTTCTCCGATCGAATCGCAACACGTGCTTGCGGTATGATAATTGCAATTGTTTCGGTAACTGTCCTCGCCGGCTGGATATTTGATATACCACTATTGACGCGAATTCGACCGCAGTTCGCACCCACACAGTTCAATGCTGCGCTTTGTTTCCTTCTTTATGGCGCCGGCCTGATAACGATCGGCAGGGCGCCGTCGTGGCTTCTCAAGTTTATTGGTACTATTGTTTATTTTGTCGGCATCACGACGATTTTCCAATCGGCTCTCGGCTATTCTCTCGGCATCGATACATTTTTCGGCTATTACCTTCGCGGCGCAATCTCCGGCGTTCCCGCGCGGATGGCCGACGCCACCGCCGTCGCCCTGTCGGCACTTGGTGCCGCGCTCTGGCTCTGCACGATAGACGGCAAAGTAAATCGGCTCACCGATAGCATACTTGCGACACTGGGAAGCGTGGTCGTTGCTGTCGCCACAGGCGCGCTGCTTGGCTTTGGCGCCCATATGCAAAGCCTGTCGGGTTGGACGGGATTTACGCAAATCGGCGTCCTCACAGCCGGCCTCTGCGTGATCGCTGGAACTCATCTGCTCTGGATGATCGGAAAGCGCTTCGGGGTGCAGAAGGAATGGCTGCCCATCCCGGTTTTCTTTGGCTTGCTGACAGTACTATTTACGCTCACCCATGAGATGAGCGACGACCAGGCGGCGACATTCAACACGCAGGTTCAGGCAACCGCTCGCCAGTTCGCCCTGCGCGCCCATGTTCGCCTGTCCGATATGCTTGCCGCTTTCGACCGCATGGGCAACCGCTGGGACGTGGCAGGCGGGACGGCGGAGCCACTCTGGATAAGCGATGCGAAAGCCTATCTGCGCGAGTATCGCGGTCTTGTCGCCGTCGAATCGATCGACGCGAGCGGCCACGTCCGGTGGGTCGCGCCGCCCTTCCCCGATGCGGCAAGAATAGAAAGAAAGTTGCGTACGGATCCGTTGCGCTCTGGCGCGGCGCGGAACGCGATGAAGTTGGGGAAAGCACAACTCACACAGGTCATGCCTCTTGCCCATGGAGGAACCGGCTTTCTCTACATGATTCCGTTGCGCCATGGCTCGCGCTACGACGGCTTGCAGATTGCCGTCGTAAGGGTCCGGGATTTCCTGGCCGGAGTTTTCGATAGCGACGACACAAACGAATACGCAATCTCCGTTACAAACGGAAAGGCACGCCTTTTCTCCACGACGGATGCTGCCGCCGCCAAGTCGCCGTGGACAGGCAAGGCCGATCTCTGGGTGCGCAACGCGCATTGGAGTTTGCGGATTGTTCCAAGCCGCGAACTCGCAATGCGGTCTCTCTCTTCGAGCCCCTATATATTTTTCTGGATCGGCTTCCTGATTATCTGCCTCACGACACTTAGCGGATTTCTCGCTCTCCGCTGGCGGCGTATAATCGGCGTATTGAAAGAGAAAGAAGACCTCCTCGAAAAAAGCGAGAAGCGTTACGAGCTTGCCGTCAGGGGATCGGGCGTTGGTCTGTGGGACTACGATCTGATTGCCGGGCAGCTTTATTGGTCTCCGCGCTACAGGGAAATTCTGGGGATCACCGATCCAGCCTTCATTCCCCGGCAGAACGAATTCGAGTTGCGCGTACATCCGGAAGACAAGGGGCGGACATTTGCCGGGATTTCCCGCGCAATCGAGAAACGTCTCTCTTACGACGGCGAGGCCCGCGTTCGACGCGACGACGGCAATTATGTGTGGCTGCGGCTGCGCGGAATACCGATATTCAACAACAGCGGCAAACTTCTCCGCCTTTCCGGATCGATCGACGACATCGCCGCTTTGAAACTCGCTGAAGAAGCGCTGCGCGCCAGCGAAGAATCGTTCCGCGTGACGCTGGATAGCGCGCCGGTCGGAATCGTACTGCTTTCACCGGAGGGCCGGTTCCTGAGAGCAAACCGGGCAATGACGGAGATGGTCGGCTACAGCCATGTCGAGCTTTGCATGGTTGACCCTCGCGACCTCTTCCCCGCCGCCTTTGACGAGGACAGGGCACAGATCGCCCGGCTTTTGGCCGGCGACGCCGAACGCTACGAAATGGAAGAGCTATTAGTTCCGAGAAGCGGGAAGTCTTTCTGGGCGCTGGTCACGGCATCTCTTTCACGAAATCCGGACGGCTCGCCAAGACACATCGTCAAGCAGGTGATGGACATCAGCGAGCGCAAAGAGATGGATCGCCTGAAGAGCGAATTCATCTCCGTGGTCAGCCACGAACTGCGTACGCCGTTGACCGCAATTCGCGGTTCTCTGGGTCTCATGGCGACGGCCATGAGCAGCAGCCTCCCCGAAAAGGCCCTCCAGCTCGTTGATATCGGTTATCGCAACTGCGAGCGCCTGATCGTGCTCGTAAACGATATACTCGACATGGAAAAGCTGGCCGCCAACCGCATGGTATTCGAGTCGCGGAATTGCGACCTGATCAGTCTGTTACGACAGTCCCTGGAGGCCAACGCGCCTTACGCCCAGAAATTCGGCGTGACCTTTGCGTTGGATGTACCCGACGACACGATCGAAGTGTTTCTCGATCAGAACCGGTTGGCGCAGGTGCTTGCAAACCTGATGTCAAACGCAGTCAAATTTTCTCCGCCGGCCGGCAGCATCGACATTTCCGTTTCACGATCGGAAGATCGCGCGCGTGTTGAAGTGCGCGATCACGGCCCGGGCATACCCGAAGACTTTAAGCCCCAGATTTTTGGCCGTTTCATGCAGGCCGATTCGTCGGTTACGCGTGCGAAGGGCGGAACAGGCCTCGGACTTCACATCACGCGCGAACTTGTCGAACGCATGGGGGGGTGGATCGGATTCGACTCCACGCCCGGAGAGGGCGCAACCTTTTGGATTGAGTTTCCGCGCGTAAAGCCGGCAGCGTCACAGGTCGTGCCACAACACGCGCCCCTCCTTGCGGAGTCTCCGCGGATTCTCGTCTGCGACGATGATCCGCAAGCTGTTGAGATTGTACGCAGCGCACTCGAACGCAGCGGTTGTCACGTCGATGCGGCATACAGTCTTGCGACCGCGCGTGAGTTGCTCGCAAAGTACGCGTATGCAGCGATGACACTCGATCTTCTGTTGCCCGACGGCGACGGCATCGCCTTCTTCGATGAACTTCGCTCGAACCCGCGCACGGTGGACCTGCCTGTCATTGTGATTTCGATTGCAGCACGTGAGAGGCGCGACGCCTGTAACGGATCGGCGATGCATGTGGTGGACTGGATTTCGAAGCCGGTCAACAACGCGCGATTGGACTGGGCGATCGAACGGGCGATCGACATACGGCAAACACCCGTGCCGCGCGTACTTCACGTCGAGGACGACGCCGATTTGAGCTGTCTTCTTGCGACTGCTTTGCGCGGCCGTGCCGAACTCATCTGTGCCGCGTCGCTCCATGAAGCGAGAGAGTTGCTGGCAACCGAAACGTTTGCCGCAGTGGTGCTGGATATCGGAATGCCCGACGGATCGGGGCTTTCGCTGATGGAAGACATTGCACGGCATGATCCGCCGCCGCCGGTTATCGTCCTTTCGGCGCGAGAAATAACCGACGATGCTGCCAGACTGGTGTCCGCCGTGCTCGTCAAATCACGTGTGGCGGAATCGCAGATCGTACAAACCGTTCTCGATCTGGCTGGGGCCGATATCTCCGAAGCCAGAAAGGCTGCCTCATGAATCCGCTGCGGCGCGTCCTCTGCGTGGATGATGAAGACGACATCCTCGAGGTTGTCCGGCTCTGTCTCGAGATGCTTGGCGGATTGGAAGTCTTTTGCTGCCATGGCGGACGCGAAGCACTGGAGCGTCTCCCCGAGATTCGACCAGACCTTGTCCTTCTGGATGTGATGATGCCGGGAATGGACGGTCCGGCGACCTTGCTCGAACTACGAAAATCCTTTCCGGATTGGCAATTGCCCGTAGTCTTTGTAACCGCGCGGATTCGCGGCACGGAGGCCGACGAATACATGCGGCTTGGCGCAAGCGGTGTGGTGGCAAAACCATTCGATCCTGCAACTCTGCCGTCCGATATTGACCGGATATGGAGGGCCATTCAGGGCAAACAGGTGCGGCCTGCGGAAACCGTCTCATCTTCAGGTATGGCGCACGGCTGAGATATTCACGATGGCGAACATACTTATTATTGATGACGACATCGATTTCGCCGAAGCCCTGTGCGCACAATTGAAGTCGGCCGGGCATGTGGCGGAAAGCATTACTGACAGTGAAAAGGCCGTTTCGGCATGCCTCGCAGAAAAGCGGCCGCGGGATGTCATTGTCGTCGATCTATACATGCCGCGGCAGGACGGAATCCAGGTGATCTCGGCTTTGCGCCAATCCGGCATCACCACACCCATCATCGCCATTTCCGGCGGAGGATCGATCCGCTTCACAAAAATGCTCGAGGTGGCGAAAGTGCTGGGAGCAAATGCCTCGCTCGCCAAACCGTTTTCCTTGAGCGAGCTTCTTGAACTCGTCGCGAAGTTCGCCACGCGGGAAAACGCGGCATGAGCACCGTCGACCAGGCGTTCGACAGCGCGTTGGCATCGCTTCGGGAACGCTATTTGTCCGGACTGAGCAATCAGATTGCCGAGCTCAGGAAGTTCGCGGTGCTGTGTGAATTCGGCGAAGCGAATTCCGACGTGCGGGCGGCGATCGGGCAATTGGCACACCGGCTGGGAGGGACCGGTGAAACACTCGGCTTTCCCGAGATCAGTACTGCCGCCGCCTCACTGGCGCAAACCCTGGAATGCGATGCGCCGGCTGCCGGCACCGCAACCGCGGCAAGGACACTGGCACGGGCCTGCGAGGCGGCAACCGGTTTGCCGCTGGATGCAAAAAGCGCGACCGAACCTGGCCCTCCACCCATATTCGCCGAAGCCGCGGAAGCTCTGCCTCCAATTCTTCCACATTTTGTAGCGATATTTGCAGACCCGACACTTGCCGGACTTCTTGGCGATGTCTGCGCCAATCGTGCGCATGTTACCAGCCTCACAGCATGCACCGAAGGGATCGCTTTCCTGAACAATAATCGTGCCGACCTCGTGATACTCGACCTGGATTGTCCGGGTTGTCCGACAGAGGATGTCGCGGCGCTTCACCGCAAGGCACGTGCGTTGAATATACCTGTCGTCGCCACGGCCTCCCAGCGGCGCTCTGCTACGATATTACATGCCTTGAGCGAGGGCGGGATCGAATGCCTGCTGAAGCCAATCGAAGCTGCGCTTCTCCACAAAAAACTTTTCGAAACTCTCGAACGCCAGCGATTGATCGTGATCGTCTGCGATGACGATCCCGTCATTCGTGAGTTTCTCAAACCGCGTTTTGAGGCGCGTGGATTTCAGGTGATCCTGACGAAAGACGGCGAAGAACTGCTCGATCTCGCCATTCGGGTCCGTCCGAGCATCATCGTCCTGGATCGCATCATGCCGGGCATGGATGGGCTCGACGTCCTGCGATCACTGAAATCAAAATCCGAGACCCACGCAATTCCCGTAATTGTCCTGACATCGAAAACACAGCAGCAGTACATTGCCGAGGGCATGCGCAGCGGCGCCGCCGCTTATCTCGCCAAGCCGTTTTCGCCGGACCAGGTCGTGGGCAAGTGTGTCGAGGTTCTTGGCCTGGCAAAGCCGCAAAGGCTTTAGATAACCTGCTAATGATGCAAATGCGGATCGCGTTCGCCGGCAGAAACGGCGAGTGCTACGTGGTCCACGGCAACCGGACAGGTAAAGAACGCAGAACGGGCACAGTTGGGGTTATAGGCATAGTTGAAGTCGATCTTGAACTGTTTCGGCGGGAATGATTTCAGGTCCGGCGAATCCACATAGCGGCCCGCACCGTAAGCACCCTTGCCCGTCAGTTCGTCGGTAAAGAAGGCCGACAAAGCAGTGATTTTCTTCGGGTCATTCGTATCCGCATAAAATGGCAGATCGAACTGTCTGCCCTGAAGCGTGAAATGGGCGACGCCGGCGCGATAGAATTGTTTGCTTGTCCGTCGCGAAGTAATGAAACTGCGGGCGGGGAGCTTTGGATCCGGCGTGAAGCCCGCCGTCACGATGTAGGCAGGACTATAAGGAAAATAATCGACGCCCTTGAAGGCCTTGATTGCCGGATTTTCCTGGTTGTAGACGAACACGCGAATTCCCGGCACGCCGGCCTGCACCTGTGTGGGATAGGCCTGCACGTCCACGTCTTTGTCGACTGCGAGATCGGCCAGCGAATTGGCGAGCGTCTTACCGTCCTTCTTCAGTACCGCTTTGCCGCCCGAGAACGCGGCAATGACGATAGCATCGGGCTGCTCGCCCTGCGCCCATTTGTAACTGCCTGGAACGCCGCGCTGCCCTACCAGGCTGGCCGAGTTTCCTTCGCCCAGATAGGCGGCATCCTGGATCTTCAGAATGGCGTGCGCGGCCACCGTATAAGCCTTGTTGGTATCGGCGATGTCCTTCTTCCAGGCCGCCTCCGGTGCAAGCGCCAGGGCGGGCGCGCCAATTGCGACTAGCGAGGCGGCGATGAGGAAGGATTTCATGGCGTTTGGGTCCGGGAGAGGCACACGCTTGGTTCGTATCGTACTCCGCCCCGGAAATCCATGCCGTGCCGATGGGTGTTGAAGCAGTCGCGATCTCGGCGAGTTCACTGGAGCAGTGTGCGGGATCGGCTCGTCGGGAAACGGACTCGTCCTGGCCGACTTCTAGGTCAGGCGGCCGGTGCGATGTTCGCAACGGCTTCTCTGGATTGCTTGAAGGTCACGTCCGGCTCCACGACGCGTTCCGCAGGCAGATGTATCCGCGCTTTCGTGCCCCTCGCGTATATGCTTTCAATGGAGAACCGGCCGCCATGCAATTCAATGAGTGATTTTACGATCGGCAGACCGAGACCGGCGCCCCCTCGCGAACGCGCATAACTGCTGTCCGCCTGCCCAAACGGTTCCATGATGACAGGAATCTTGTCGGCGGGAATGCCTTCGCCATTGTCTTCTACGACGATATCCACGCCGTCCGCGACGCGCTCGATACGTATTTCGATGAAATTTCCTTCTTTGGTGAACTTCGCTGCGTTCGAAACCAGATTGATAATGGCCTGCCGCAGCCTCACCTCGTCTCCACGTATGAGGATATCCCCGTCGCCCGACGTGCGAATTTCCTTGTTCGCGTGTGCGTTCCGGCCGCCGATCACCGACAAGGCATGCTCTACCAGGCTGCCCAGGCGGATTACGCAATCCTCCAGTTCGACCCTGCCTGCCTCGATGCGCGCCATATCGAGGACGTTGTTCAGTACGGCGAGAAGATGGCGTCCGCCATCCATGATGTCGCGCGCATATTCCTCCAATTTCTCCGGCTTCATCCGACCAAAGAGCATCAGTTCCGAAAAGCCGATGATCGCGTTGAGCGGCGTGCGCAATTCGTGACTCATGTTCGCGAGGAAATGGCTCTTTGCGCGGTTCGCCTGCTGGGCCACTTCCATTGCGAGACGCAGATGGGCTTCGACTTCGGTACGCCGTTTGATCTCCAGATCCCTTTCGGTCAGGGTTTTGAGCAACTCGATGTTCTTATGCGCGATGTCGTTCTGGTGCGCTTTGAGGATGGCGTGGCGCCAGCCGAACCAGCCCAGCAGCAGGACGATCGCGACGATAATGCTTGTGAACACCATCGCCTGGATTTCGGCCTGCGATTTGCGGAGCCTGATGTCGCGCTCTAGTTCTGCAGATTTAAGCTGCGCGATTTCCAGATCCTGCCGCGTGAAATCGAATTGCGCCCCGAGCAGTGCGAGATTGACCGACGCGGCGAGCGACCGCCCCTTGTCGTCCAGTCTTTTGTAAGCTTCGAGATGAGCGATGGCGGACGCCAGATCGCCTTTCGCCTTGTAGATTTCGTACGCGATGCCGTGAAATATCAAAAACCGCGGCGTCGTGGTTTTCAGGTCTACCCCGTGAAACGCCATGGCGAGATCGGCTGCGGCCGTATCCAGATCGCCGCGCTGCCGGTCGATCTCGGCTTTCGCCGCCCAGGCAAATCGCGCCTCGCCATCCGGATCGGTTTTCGCAACGAGTGTGAGGGAACGATCGGCGGCGCGTTCTGCCTCGATGAGATTCCGGTCGCCGGCGTAAGCCAAAGCCAGATTGTTGAGCACTGTCGCTTCCAGAAGCGGGCTCTTCAGGGAAGTCGCGACGCTCAGCGCTTGTTGCAAGCTCGGTATCGCCTCCGCATACCGGCTCATTTGCAGATAGGCGTAACCGAGGTTGTCGGCGGCACCGAGTACGATGGCCGGATCGCCCGAATAGACCTGCGCCGCCTCACGATAGTACCGGATTTCGCGATCGTAATCGCGGGCTTTGTCGTAGAGTTCGCCAAGATCGAGCAAAGCAATCGCCTGTCCGCGCTTTATGCCGAGACGGGCGAAAATGTCGTGCGCCTGTTGGTAGTTCTTCAGGGCGAGTGCGAAATTTGCCCCGGATTCCTCGATGAACCCGCGTGAGGCAGCCAGATCGCCGTCGAGCTTGGTCAGCTGCCCGTCCATGGAAGCGAGCTCCGAGGCTTTCATCACGGCGCGTAGAGCGTCCGTGTTCCGGTTGGTCCGGTTCAGCGCTTCCGCTTCCAGCCACAGGGCTGTTGCGACAGCTTCGCGATTCTCCGGCGAATCCTTTTTTTGCTCGGCAATGGACTGGGCATGCCTTGCCGCGACAAGTGCTACGTCCGGCCGCGTCATCATCTGGGTTCGCGCCTGGACGACAAACCGATCGAACGCGTCATGACCCCGATTGCCGGCTGCGTTTGCGAAGACGACATCGGGGGAAAAGGCTGTGAACGTCAGAACGGTCAGACAGAACAGCAGACCGACAACGCAATAAGGAAACGACCGCCTACAAGCCGTCGAACGGAAACGGCCCGGACCGTCCACGCTTTTCCCGGGAGGGAGCATGTTCCCGACGCGTTCTGATTCCGGCGCTGACCCCGGCACTTTGTTTCTCGTATTTCCTTTTTGCGGTGTGGGCTTTTCGCCACGAATGCAGCGATTATCGCACTTCCAGCTTTATTCCTAGTAAAGCGCGCCGCCGCCGCTGGTTCAAATGAAAGCACTTATGTGGCCGGTTTGCTTGGAAAAAATGGGTTCAAAGGCCCGGCGGTGCAAGTGCTGTTTACTGTTTGTTAACCGAACTCGCCTTGCGCAACGAATACGCACAAGCGTTGACTATGGTTAAAATATTCTTATTATATACTGGAGTCTGAATGGTTGGGGCTGGCTTGGGGACGGCGGTACTGGGCGCGAAGGGCGCTGTCTCTCTGGTTGGATCAACTGCGCGGAGAAAGATCATGAACACCGAATCCAAAATGATTGCCGATCTGGACGTCGAATTTACCGCCATCGGAGGCTTTGATTCCGTCAGCGGAATGCCTTGCGGTTGCCTCGCCGGCCCGATTCATCCGTTCATCCGCCCGCAGGACGCGGGCGAAGTGGAGCGCCTTGTGCACGGCTCCAAGTAACAATCGCAGTTCAGTTCACGACATCCCTTCCGCGACCGCTTTTACTTCGGCGGCGTGAGCGGTTTGCGAGAGGTCGGGGTTTACGGGGAAAGGAGACCGAAAGGTTTCCTTTCCTTCTTTCTTGTGCAGGACGCACGGGAACCATGTACCGTCCCCGGCAGGCTCGATTTTCCACTTTCGAACCCGCAAGCCGGGATAATTACTAAAGAGCAGGTCGTGTCGGACGATACCGCGAAATTTCACCGCATCATCGGCGAACTGGACGACCTTCTTACGCCTGGTACCGCTGAAGGGTTCTGGGCGGCGAGACCGATATTCGCCGCCATGGATCGCTCGTTTCTCAACGGCTGGGCCCTCCTCCGCATGCAGGACCTCCTCGCAGAAAAGGACTTTCTCGTCTTCCGCGATCGCAACACTCTCACTATCAATGTGACAAGAGGTTATGCGGTATCGCTGGCCATGATCGACAGGCCGCCGGAGGATCTCTTCCTTTACCCACAGCATTATATGGCGCGCAACGTCGGGCTCTTGCCGCTTAAGCTCAGCCGGTACAATCCCGACCGCGAAATCCGCAACGATATCTATGATCCGGATATTCGCCTCATTCAGCGCGACACGATCGATCTTCAGCCCGGCGAGTCGATCGAGCGCAACGGCTATGAAGACGTGCTGGACTGGCGCTCCGAAAGTGACACGGGATTCGTGCTGCGGCTGCATTCCGAATCCCTTGGCGACTACGAATGGGCGTTCGACCGCGCAACGGGCGCGCCGAAGGGCGTTACCGTTCTCGACAGTTTTTCAAGCCAGGTCGCGACTGTAATGCAGATGCTGACCAGCCTGGGTGCGCCCATCGATGAAGATTTTGTCGAAATGGGGCTGGGTTCGCGACACTTCCATGTACGTTGGGAAACGCTGAAGATGATCAACCAGCTTGCGCCCGCGAAGACGGATGAAACAGTGGAGCGGCTGAAGAACGATCCGCATCCTGCGATCCGGCGCGCGATCGGCAAGACGCTTGCGATGAGAGCCGCCGCTGAAAACGCCGAGGGCTGAGAATGGCCGTAACATTTGAAGCAAAGCGCGACGCCACGCCGATCGAGGTCGAGGAATTCATCGCTGCCGCGATGAAAATCCATCGCGGCAACGCGATCGAAACCATGCATGGCGTCGCCGGGAAACTGCAATTGCTCGGCGCCAATCGTGAATTCATTCGCGATGCGCTGCTGGACGAGGTGAGGCGGATCCAGAACGAACGGACCCTGACAAGCTTCGCGCCGCAATCCTTCACCATCTATCGCGCGCCGCCATTTTCCTTGCGGTTGAATCTCTGGCTGCCCCAGATCGGCAGTTCGCGGAAGATCAAGCAGGAAGCCCGCATCTTTTCCTACGACCGGGCGCACGACCACAATTTCAGCCTGCTCACAGTCGGCGCAGCGGGCCCGGGCTACAAAACGCGCGTCTGGGAATATGATCCAGGCTCCATCAAGGGCTATAATGGCGAGCCCGTGGAAATGACCTATCTCGAGGACACGATGCTCCCCCTCGGTAAGGGCATGATCTACCGGCCGAGCCGCGACATACACATCCAGATTCCGCCGGATGAACCTTCCATGTCGCTGAATCTCCTGATCGCGGAAAAGGAGATCGTCGAAGTACCGCAATATTTCTTCGACCTGAATGCAAACTCGCTGCTCATCATGACCGACAATGAAATAGGGCGCCGCACCAGCTTTCTCGAAGCGGTGGGGCATTTTGCCGACGAGAATTGCGCCTCGTTGTTGTTCGACGTGGCGCGCCAGAGTCCCAATCCCTCCATTCGCGCCGCAGCGATGCGCGCAATACGCACCGGATTTCCGGAAAGCGGAGATGAGATTGAAAGCCTCGCCGAAGCCGACGGGCATCCGCTCGTGCTCCGGGAGTCGCGGCTTGCGCCACCCGGAACGCCGGCGGCGTAACGGCGCCATTCGTCCGCGAAAGCTGGAAACCGTTTGGTGGAAATTGAAATGGTACAGCTGGGTGGGTTCGAACCGCCGACCTCCGGATCCACAATCCGGCGCTCTAACCAACTGAGCTACAGCTGCGCCTGAGGGCGCGGAAACTAGAAGCGCGGCTTCCCGATTGCAAGGCGCCCCTTGCGAAGCACCGGCGCGGCACGGCATGGAGAAGCCATGACAGAGCTTACGATCGATCCGGGCCGCGCTTCGCTTTCTTTGTGGCGCCGGCTGCTCGAAACCCCTGCCCGGATTGCGCTTGCCGACAGCGCCTGGCCCGGCATCGAGCGCGCCCGCCATACGCTTGAAGAGGCGCTCGCCAGCGGCCGCGCAGTCTATGGCGTGAACACGGGTTTCGGCAAACTGGCACAGACGCGCATTCCCCCCGCCGAGATCAACCTTCTGCAGCGCAATCTCGTGCTCTCCCATGCCGCGGGCGTGGGCGAGCTTCTGCCCGACCCCGTCGTGCGCCTCGTGATAGCGCTGAAGGTCGCCAGTCTCGCGCGTGGCTATTCTGGCGTGCGGCGTATCGTCGTGGAACGGCTGCTCGCGCTGCTCAACGCCGGAATATTCCCTGAGATTCCGTCGCAGGGCTCCGTCGGCGCTTCGGGCGATCTCGCGCCCCTTGCCCATCTCTCCGCCGTGCTGATCGGCGAAGGGCGCGCGCGGATCAATGGACATTCCATGCCGGCGCGCGAAGCGCTCGCGAAAGCCGGTCTCTTGCCGCTCGAACTCGAAGCCAAGGAAGGACTCGCGCTTCTCAACGGCACCCAGGTCTCGACCGCACTCGCGCTCACAGGTTTGTTTGCTGCGGAAGCCAATGTCGAGGCTGCGCTGCTGGTCGGCGCGCTCTCGACGGATGCCGTGAAAGGCAGCGACACGCCGTTCGATGCGCGCATCCACGCCGTGCGCAGCCAGGTCGGCCAGATCGAAGCGGCGCGTGTTCTGCGTGCGCTGATCGGAGGCAGCGCGATCCGCGCCAGCCATCGGGATTGCCCCCGCGTGCAGGATCCGTATTCCATCCGCTGCCAGCCCCAGGTGCTTGGCCCCTGTCTCGATATATTGGGCGAGACCGCGCGCGTGCTCACCATCGAAGCCAATGCCGCAACAGACAATCCGCTCGTGTTCGAGAACGGCGATTCCCTGTCCGGTGGAAATTTCCATGCCGAACCCGTGGCGCTCGCCGCCGACACGCTTGCGCTCGCCATCTCCGAAATGGGCGCGCTCTCTGAACGCCGCATCGCGCTGCTGATCGATTCCGCGCTGAGCGGATTGCCGCCCTTCCTCACGGCGCATAGCGGCGTCAATTCCGGTTTCATGATTGCCCATGTCACGGCTGCGGCGCTCGCCTCGGAGAATAAATCGCTCGCCCATCCTGCTTCGGTGGATTCGCTGCCGACCTCCGCCAACCAGGAAGATTTTGTTTCCATGGCGACGTTCGCCGCGCGCCGCCTCGGCACGATGAACGCGAATACGTCCAACATTCTCGCTGTCGAGCTGCTCGCAGCATCGGAGGGCATCGAATTCCACCGCCCGCTCAAATCGTCACCGCCGCTCGAACAGGCCCACGCAATGCTGCGCAGCCGCGCGCCGCGCTTCGAGCATGATCGCCTGATGGCGCCCGCCATTGCCGACGCCGCCGCTCTCATCGCCTCCCGCGCTTTCGAGCCATTATTCCCTGAGGATTTCCGCCTGCCCTCGCGGACGTAATAATTTTCCTGAACCTGTCCCTCAGAAATTCCCTGAGCCGATCATCGCGCGCCCGAACAACCCGCGCTTCGATTGGTTTCTCGGTTGCGGCCGCATGCATTTTTCAATTTTCCCTGCGTTTTTCCCTGCAGCAGGGAAACCGTTCGCGCTTTGGAACGCCTTACTATTCCTAATATCCGGTCTCTCGCTCCCCATTCGGCCTTCCCTAGCGGCACGCATATATAATGTGGCGCGCAATCGCTTCAATTGAACAAAGCAATACCTCTTCGATATTCTCTGAATTGCACCCTGCTGGACCATACCAATAACAAACAACTTGTTTTGACCACGATTTTTCGCTTGACTTGTTTGATCAAACGCTCTATCAGTTTCGCCACGTTGCATTTCCGCGCCCGGCGCTCAGAACTGAGTAGCCGGTTTTTTCTGTAGAGCGACATCCTGCGTCTTAGCCCCCGCTTCGGCGGAGAGCATGGACGCCATTTTGCATTCAATCCTGTGAATCCCACAATGAACGGTCCCCCGGTTCGCGAAATTCGCTTGTCTAAAATTGGCGTGGGACGCGGTATTTCCTATGACGAAGCCGGCGCGTTCATCGACCCTGGTCGCTACTAAAACGCACGAGCGAGAAAAGGATCCACTGCTGGGAAGCGCGCGCTCCTGAAGAGCTGTCGCCCGAAGTCAGCACGCAAATCCGTGTGCCGGTTGATTTTCCTGACGGTAGCAAAACGTTCCGTGTACGAAATAATCTTCTTTGAACTCGCATTTTCTGCTTGACTTGTTTGATCAAACGCTATAGTGATTTCGCCACGTTGCGTTTCCGCGCCCGGCGCTCAGGACTGAGCCGCCGGGTTTTTCGTTTCGCCGCAATTCATTTCGTCCTTTTTCGCAATCGTCGCAGCCGGATGGAGGACTTTGGTGTCCACCTTGCGTGCAAATGTTCTCGGCTGCCGGGTGGATGAACTCGCCATGGTTCTAAGGTCGCTTGCCGACCGGGAGCTTGAAACACTGAAGTATAATTGGCCGGTCTGGGCGCGCGACGAACAGATACCGCCGAAAGGCAGCTGGACATCGTGGCTCTATCTTGGCGGTCGCGGCGCAGGAAAAACGCGGGCCGGCGCCGAATGGGTTCGCTCGCGCATTGCGAATGGCCTCGGTCGGCGCATCGCCCTGGTCGCTTCGACGGCCGCGGATGCACGCGATGTGATGATCGAAGGCGATAGCGGCCTGCTGGCTGTTTCACCGGATGGCGAGCGACCGGAGTTTCAGCCTTCGAAGCGGCGGCTTACCTGGCCGAACGGCGCGGTAGCTACGCTTTATAGCGCCGAAAAGCCCGACATGCTGCGCGGCCCGCAACATGACACGGCCTGGTGCGACGAGCTCGCCAAATGGAAATATCTTGAGCCGGCCTGGAACAATCTCCAGCTGGGTTTGCGGCGGGGTACCAGGCCACAGCAGGTGATTACTACCACGCCGCGTGCGATCGGTGCGCTGAAATCGATCATGGCGCGTGGCGACACGGTAGTCACGCGTGGCACGAGCTATGACAATCGCGCCAATCTGGCACCGCCTTTTTTCGCCGAGATCATCCGGCGTTACGAGGGCACGCGGTTTGGCCGGCAGGAAATCGATGCGGAGCTGCTGGAGGATGTAGCGGGCGCGCTGTGGACGCGGCGTATGCTGGATGCCGTGCGGCTTGGCCATGGAATAACTACGCCGGAGATGGCGCGAGTAGTGATCGGCGTCGATCCGTCGGGAACGCGCGGCGGCGACGAACGCGATTCAGTCGGCATTGTCGCTGCCGGCAAAGGCGTTGACGGGCTCGGCTATGTGCTCGCGGATTTCACCTGCTCGCTTTCGCCTGCGGGCTGGGCGCGGCGCATTGCCGAAGCGGTATCGGCCTATGGCGCGGATTGCATCGTCGCCGAAGCGAATTTCGGCGGCGCCATGGTGGAAAGCGTCGTCACCACGGCGAATCCCGGCGTGCGCATCAAGATGGTGACGGCGAGTCGGGGCAAGATCGTGCGCGCCGAGCCGATCGCGGCGCTCTATGAGCAGAAACGTATCAGACATGCGGGCGCGTTCGCGGCGCTGGAAGATCAGCTCGTCGCGTTCACGCCCGACGGTTATCTCGGCCAAGGTTCGCCCGATCGCGCCGATGCGCTGATCTGGGCGCTCACCGAACTGATGCTGCAGGACAATGCCATGGAGCCCTGGTTCGCGATGGCGCGGGCGGCGGGATTCAAATTGTGAGGCCGGAGCGCCCCCTCACCCACAGCGGAGCCGAATTTGAGAGCCATACCCGCATCCCTCTCCCACAAGGGGAGAGGGGCAAATATCGCGCTGCCCAAACAATGCCGATGCAACGCACATGACTACCCCTCTCCCCTTGTGGGAGAGGGATGCCAATAACGCTCGCTCAACCGTACATCTGCGGGTGAGGGGTCCAAACAAACAAAGGCTTGCCAAATGCCCGATCTGACAGAACCCGGTGCGCGCGTGGCGCCAATTTCCCCAGGCCTGATTGCGCGCGCGGGCCAGGCGGCGCGCTACGTCATTACCGGCGTAGCGCCCGCTACCTGGTTCGGGCCCATGCAGCCGCTGAGACCGGTGGCGCCTGACGGCACGGGCGGCCGCGCCTTCGATTATCCGGTCGGTTATAATCTGCAATACCAGCCGCGCTACGACGAGCCTGTCTCCTTCGACGCGCTGCATGCGCTCGCAGACAATTGCGACATGCTCCGCCTCGTCATCGAGACGCGCAAGGACCAGATCGAGGGACAGGAGTGGGACATACGTCCGCGCAAGCTGGCCGATGGAACACACCCGCCGACGAGCGGCTTCGCCAATGAAATAGCAGCGGCCAAATCTTTCTTCGCCTTTCCGGACAAGGAACATGATCTGGCAAGCTGGATGCGACTGCTGGCAGAGGAGTTGTTCGTCACCGACGCCGCCTCGATCTGGCTGCGGCCCGATCGCGCCGGTTATATTTATGGCTTCGAAATTCTCGACGGCTCGACGATTTCGCCGCGGATCGACGCATGGGGCCGCACGCCGGATGCACCCGATGTCGCCTATCAGCAGATACTGCATGGCGTACCGGCAGCAGATTTCAACCGCGAAGAACTGATTTATTTCCCTCGCAACCGGCGCCCGGGGCATGTCTATGGCTATTCGCCAGTGGAACAGGTGATCCTGACGGCCAATACGCTGATCCGCCACGAGATGCACCAGCTCGCCTTCTACACCGACGGCAACCTCACCGACGGCGTATTCATCGCGCCGCAGAGCTTCGGCAGCGACAAGCTGGCGGAGTGGCAGAAATTCTGGGACTCGTTGTTCGTCGGCAATATGCAGTCACGGCGGCATGGCACATGGGTGCCGAACGGAACGGACTACAAAGCGCTGCAGCCGCCGCAGCTGAGCGATTCCTTCGACGAATTCCTGGCGCGGCTGATCTGCTTCGCCTTCTCGATCAGCCCGCAGCCTTTCGTTTCGATGATGAACCGCGCGACGGCGGAAACCGCGCATGACACCGCGGTCGAAGAAGGGCTGATGCCGGTGTTGAACTATTTCCGGCGGCTGTTCCGGATACTGTTCGACCGCATGGGCTGGAACGATATCGAAATGGTGCCGGTCGACGATCGTGAAACGGACCCGAAGACTGCGTCGGCCATCGACGTTGCCGACGTCCAGGCCGGCATCCGCACCATCAACGAAGTTCGCGCCGCCCGCGGACTGGCGCCGCTGCCTTCGACGGCCGCAGCGCCCGGTCATAACGCAGGTGAAATTACTTCTTCACCTTGAACACGATGCCGTCCGAACCGAACTCCGTCGTGCCGTAGAGGATGCCTTTCCTGCCGAAGGTGAGGTTCGCCACGGGGGCATTGCCCTGGCCGTTGAACGTATTCAGGACTTTGAGCTTGCCCTTGGGCGTCAGCCTGAAGACTGTGCCCTCGTCATCGGCGCCGCCTGTATAGGTGGTGCCGTAGAAATTGCCCATGGAATCGGCAATCACCCCGGCCGACGGATGTGCGCCGTCGTCCACGCCGGTGAAGTCATAAAGCACCGTCTCGGTGCCGTCGGGTGCGATGCGAAAGACAATGCCGCAGCCGACGCCGTTACAGGCCGTTGTGCTGCCGCCAGCCTGGGTAGTGCCGTAGAGATTGCCGCTCTTGTCCACGATCAGATTTGCGACGGGCGACCAGCCGTCATTGCCGCCCTGGAACGTGTAGAGCGTTTTCTCCGTGCCGGTGGAAGTAATTTCGAACACCGTTCCACAACCCTCGCTGCAGGCGGAAAGATTGCCGCCATAGGTGGTCGTGCCGAAAAGGTTTCCCTTCTTGTCGATGACGAGAGAAGCCTGTGGAGTCGCGCCGTCGGCAGCGCCCGTAAAGGCATACAGGAGTGTTTCTTTGCCCTTCGGACTGATCCGGAACAACGTGCCGCAACCGCCGAACTCGACGATGCACTGCGTGCCACCGCCGCCGTCCGAAGTTGTGCCATAGAGATTGCCCGCCTTGTCGGAAACGAGACCCGCGAGCGGATCGGCGCCGTCGGAATTGCCGCCGAACGCGTAGAGAATGGATTCCTTGCCTGCGGGTGTGATTTTGAACACCGTGCCGCAGCCATAATCGCTGCCGCCACACCCGCTGCTGCCTCCGGTGGCGGTGGTGCCGTAGAGATTGCCCTTCGCATCCGCGATCAGGCTGCCATAGGGACCGCTGCCATCATCGTCGGCAGTGAAAGCATGCAACACCGTTTCGGTGCCATCGGGAGCTAATTTGAACACGGTTCCGCAACCATAGAGGCGACATGGCGAGGTGCCGCCCGCGCCCGTCGTGCCGTACAGATTGCCCTGATCGTCGGAAATAAGCCCGGCATAGGGCCAGCGGCCGTCCGTACAGTTCTGTTGCGAACAGAAACGATAAAGAACATCGAAACCCTTCGCATGTGCGGCAATCGGCGTTGCCAGAGCGGCGAGCGCCAGACTGCCCGCAAAAATACAACCGCCAAACGCATTCAAGGCCGAGTTCATCGCAATCTCCCGCACGTATTTGCCGGCGGAGATTAGCGAATCAGGTCGCGAACGCAAACGTCAATACGTTTCAACTCCTTGCAGATGGAGCAACTGCCATGAACTTCCGGTTGTTCATTCCAATTACCAAAGTCGATGTCGAAAAGCGGCTCGTCTACGGCACCGTCGCGGAAGAAATCCCCGATCGCGCCGGCGAGATCATGGACTACGAAAGCGCGCGGCCGGAGTTCGAAGCCTGGTCGGCCGAGATCGCGAAAGCCAGCGACGGCAGGAGTCTAGGAAATCTCCGCGCCATGCATGACCAGGTGGCCGCCGGCAAACTCGAAAGCCTCGCCTTCGACGATGCGGCAAAGAAGATCGAGTGCTGCGGCAAGGTCGTGGACGACGGCGAATGGAAGAAGGTGCAGGAAGGCGTCTACACCGGCTTCTCGATGGGCGGCAAATATCTCAATCGCTGGAAAGACCCGGCAAATCCGCAACTCACACGTTACACGCCAAAACCGTCGGAAGTCAGCCTTGTCGACAATCCCTGCATTCCAACCGCGACATTCGAAGTCGTCAAGGAAGACGGCACGCGGGAACTGCGCAAATTCCGCAGCCCCGACGGTGTAACAAAGATCGGCGCGCGCCATTCGAAAACGGATCTCGAGCACGTACAGAATTTGCACGACACCGCCGTAGCGCTCGGCGCGACATGCTCATCCGGCGACGAAATTTGCGACGACGATCTCGGCGCCGGCGCAGAGAAGCTCGCCAAACGGATCGACGGCAATCACGACGCCATCGTCCATATCCTCGGCAAAGTTACATCCATGATCGAACGCCATGGGGCACGTATCGCCGCCCTGGAAGCGCAACCCGCGACGGGCGGTCCGGTCATTCGCGGTGCACGAACGATCTCGAAAAGCGAGGATTCGACAGGTGCCGCCTCGCCGGCACCCGGCGACGCTATCGGCGCCTTCCGCAAACATCTCGATACGCTGGGACCGCAGGAGCGGGCGCTCGCGCTGATGAAATTCACCCTGGCCAATCCCCTGTCCTCCGCACCCAACGTCCGGCGGTGAATAATCAGCCGGCCCTCCGGCGCTGCGCGCCATCGCCCGCAATCGCGGGACGAATTCAAACTGAAAGGAATCCGCAGATGAATATTACCGCCGAAACCATGGCGCTGATTAAGACGGCGCTGAAAAACAATTCGCCGGAACTCGCAAAGGCCGTGACCACGTCGCAGGGCCTGACCTATTACGACCTGCAGGCGCCGGCGAAAAACCTTTATCCCGTCATCACCAAGCTCCGGAACATGACGCCGCGCGTCGGACGTCCCGCCGGCTATGGCACGGCCTGCAACTGGAAAGTCGTGCAGGCAATCACGGGCTCGGGCTACGACGCTATGGGCTGGATTCCGGAAGGCCAGCGTTCGGCGGCGATGAGCTATACGACCGAGAATGTGAGCGCACCCTACATCACGCTCGGCGAGGAAGATTATCTGACATTTGAAGCCGAGTCAGCCAGCGAAGGCTTCGAAGATCTGAACGCCACCGTTTCCATGCGCCTGTTGCAGAAAACAATGCGCAAGGAAGAAACGGGACTGCTCGCCGGCAATGCAACTCTTGCTCTCGGCACACCGAGTACGCCGGTGCTCAGCGCCGTTGCGAATACCAGTTCGACGCTGCCGTCCGGCACCTATTCCGTGATCGTGGTGGCACTCACGCCGGAAGGCTGGCTCAACTGCAAAGGCAGCGCCTCGACAGGGTTCACACCTTCCAAATCCATCACCGGCATGGACGGCAACACCTACACGCTGAACGGCGGCAACTCGAACAAATCATCGAATGCGACACAGGCCGTCACCATCGGTTCGACGATGCTTGCGGCAACGGTCACGGCCATCACGGGCGCCGTCGCCTATGCCTGGTTCGTCGGCACTTCGGGCAATGAAACGCTGCAGGCCATCAGCACGATCAACAGCGTCACATTCTCGGCGCCGCTCGCGACGGGACGCCAGGCTGCCGGCACGGTGACCTCGGACAATTCCAGCAACAGCGCGCTTGCCTTCGACGGTTTCCTGGTCAATGCGTTCAAGGGCAGCACCC
Organism: Rhizomicrobium sp.; assembly: GCA_036269235.1. Lineage (GTDB taxonomy): Bacteria > Pseudomonadota > Alphaproteobacteria > Micropepsales > Micropepsaceae > Rhizomicrobium. Next base: position 147,150 of record DATASL010000050.1, on the reverse strand, counting down.
CGACCATTCAACCGACCGGTACTGCCGGCACGGGCACACCGCTCACGGCTTCCGGCCGCGGTTCGATCGTCGAGATCGACAACCTGCTGAAGAACATGTGGGACAACTACCGTCTTGGTCCCACGGTCATCTTCGTGAGCTCGCAGGAGCAGCAGAACATCACCAACAAAGTGCTGTCGAACGCGAGCGGCCCCCTCCTGCGCTATGATGTGAGCGCGACGCCCGGCCAGCCCTATGCGCTCTCCGCCGGCGGCCAGATCCGTTACTACTACAATCCGTACACAGGAGGCGGGATGGAAAGCGGCCCGGGTGGCGGCGACACCATTCCCGTAGTCGCGCACCCCGACCTTCCGCCGGGCACGATCTTCGCCCATTGCGAGAAACTGCCGGAATGGTACCAGTCCAATGAGGTGCCGAACGTCGCGGAAGTGATTACCCGCCGCGACTACTATCGAGTCGACTGGCCGCTCCGCACGCGCCGCCGCGAATATGGCGTCTATGCCGAAGAGGCGCTTGCCGTTTACGCGCCCTTCGCACTGGGCATCATCACCAACATCGCGAACGGCTGATCCCTCGCCCCTGATGTCATCCCGGCCGACTTCGAGACCGGGATGATTATCGGGAGGGGCTTCTACTCAGCATATCACACGAGAGACCATATGGCGCTCTACGATCTCTGCACGCTGGCAGATGTGAAGGCATGGCTCGGGCGAACGGATACAAACTCCGACGCCGTACTGGCCGCGCTCGTCACCCGTACCAGCCGGCAGATCTGCTCCTATCTGCAGCGAAGCTCGCTTCTGCCAAACACCATTACGGAGACTCGCGATGGCACGGGAGGCAATACGATGATGCTTCGCCGCTGGCCCGTGGTTGCGGTGACATCCCTTACCATCGGCGATCAGGTCATTCCCGGGCGCGCGACGGCATGCGCCATGGGCTGGGCGCTCGACATCTGGGACGGCACGCCGCCGGGTCGCGCCCAGGCACTCTCGCTCATCGGTAATTCGTTCGGCTGTTCCTCTCCCGGCAGCAGCAATGTCCAAAATGTGCAGATCGTCTATCGGTCGGGCTATCAGGTCGATTCCGAACCCCAGACGGTCGCAAATGCAGGCGCTACGGTTATTGCACCGTATGGCGCATGGGCGAGCGATGGCGGCGTTACCTACGCAGATGGCACCGCGCTTACCCCTGTCACGGGCGCTCCCGCCATTGGCCAGTATCAGCTCACGCCAGGCCTGGCGGGAAGTTATACCTTCAACGCCGGCGACAATGGCGCCGATATTCTAATTTCATACGGATTCATTCCGGCCGATCTCGCCGATGCCTGCATCGAGCTGGTAGGTGAGGGCTTCAAATACGCCCAGCGTATCGGCGAGACCAGCCATAGCCTCGGCGGCAATGAAACGGTCAGTTTCAACACCGCACGCTTCACACCACTGATAACGGCCCTGCTTCAGCCCTATCGAAACGTGCTGGCGATATGATCAGAATTGAAACCGATACTGCGCCGGCTATCGCAAAGCTCGCGGCGCTGAGGACCAACCTCCGCGCATCGACGCAAGCCTGCGTCGCGAACGGCGCCGCCGTACTGCTGTCCATTGTGCAGGGCAAGCTTTCCGGCGACGTGCTGAATTCGCGGTCCGGAGCCTTGCTACATAGCATACACACAGAAATCGTCGAAGCTGACGACGAGGTCGGCGCGCGCGTGTTCAGCGACGGGTCCGTGCCCTATGCCCATGTGCAGGAGTATGGCGGACGGTTGAACATTCCCGCCATGGTGCCGGTCAACGGCGAAGCGCTCGCCTTTGTGTATCAGGGTCGCCTTGTGTTCGCGAAGAGCGCCGCTGCGCATGTCATCGTCATTCCGGCGCGGAGCTACATGCGTTCGTCTCTGGACGAGTTCGCGCCCGCTTTCGTCGACGACGTCCATAACGCCGTCGCGAATGCCGCGTCATGAGCGAACCGCAATTCTCACGCGAGGCGATCTACGCCGCCCTGTTTGCGCGCGTCGCCGGCTCGGCTTCGTTTCAGACCACGACGCGACGGGTCAAAGAATATTCCGACGTGGACCAGGCGACTCAGCCGGCGTTGCTCCAGGTTGAACTTGGAGAGAATTGGAACGCGCGCATCGGCATGCCGCCAATCGTAACGCTCAATTGCCGTCTCTTTGTCTATTGCGAAAGCAATGACCCAACACAACCCGTCTCGACGCAGATGAACGTACTTCTCGATTCACTGACGAACGCACTTGCGCCGCCGCTGACGCCGCAAGGCTCGTTCCGGCAAACGCTCGGCGGCCTTGTCCAACACGCCGCGATTGCCGGCCAAGTGACAATCGCGGAGGGCCTCTCGGGTCAGTCCGAGGCCATGGTCCCCGTCGAAATCCTGGTCAACCCCTGAAACCCGATCCGCACGCCCCAGGCGCGGCGGCAGCGCAACAAGGAGAATCCCATGCAATTGAATTTCGGCGTCGGTACAGCGATCGGCAAGCGCACCGACATCGCCAATGCCAAACCGTCCTTTCTCGGTGTGCTGCAGGATCTCGAGATCGATATCGATGTGACACTCAAGGAACTGACGGGCGCTTACAAGATGCCCATCGACGTCGCGCCTTCCAGCATGAAAGTGACGGGAAAGGCCAAGTTCGCCCGCATACAGGGCGCGAGCGTGAACAATCTTCTTCTGGGCCAGACGGAAACCGATAATGCCGGCATCGACATGGCGGTTTCGGAGTCGTTCTCCGTTCCGGTGTCGTCGCCTTACACCTACACCGTCGCCAACGGTGCGCATTACATCGAAGACCTCGGCGTCTTTTATGCAAACGGCGGCGCGCAACTGCAGCCGGTCACGGCGGCGCCTGCGCAGGGCCAATACATTCCCGGAGCGGCGGGCACCGGCACGCTGACTTTCGCCGCCGCCGATGACGGCGCCGCGATGGTCACCTATTACAGCTACAGCGCCACGTCGCTCGTGCAACTCAGCCTCGCCAATCAGCTGATGGGCGCGGGGCCTGTGTTCGAGCTACAGGCGAAGCAGGATTATTTCGTTCAGGGCGTCGAGAAGAAGCTGGTGCTGAAACTCAATGCCTGTCGCGGATCGAAATGGAGTCTGCCCTTCAAGAACACGGACTATACGGTCCAGGATTTTGAGTTTGCGGCGTTCGCCGACCCGAATAACAACTGGGGCACCTTTGCGTTCAGCGAGTGATGCGCGACCCCGTCATCCTGCTCGCCGGCCGCGAATGGCCCGTCCCGCTGTTTGCGCCGCGACAAAACCGGATCGTTCTTCCCGGCCTGCTTGCGTTGGGTGATGCGCCTGCCGACCAATATCGAACACTCTGCGATATCGTGTTTGCGGCGCTGACCCGCGCACATCCGCAACTTCGGCGCTGGGAGTTCGAGGATTGGCCCGTCGCCACCTACGAGATGCTCGACGCGCTGCCGGTCATCGCCAAGCAGACGGGATTTCTGGAGCGGAAGCCGCGAACTGCCCGTCGTGCGAAAGACGAAAGCTTCCCGGTCGACTTCGACGCGATCATTGCAGAGTTTTGCAATTTTCTCCCCGGCACGACGCCCGACTACTGGGAAGATGCACTCACGGCAACACGTCTCCATGCGATGAGGCGGGAATGGCGCCGGCATCCGCCGCTCGCCCTGCTTGCGTCGATCTGGCTGGGATACAGGCCGAAACCGCGTGACGCCGACGCCATCGAAGAACTGATGCGCCTGTTTCCCGGTGGCCGCCTCACGGCAACACAAACACAACACTGATTACTCCTCCTTCCGGCATCCTTTCTCCGGACAGGTAATCAGCCCGCAAAATGCACCATTTCGAGAGGCAACAGATGAATGCCGCGATGCACCCGGCCGTCGAATCCGCTTCAAACCAGGATCCGGCCATCATTCTTGCCGGCCGGTCGTGGCCCGTGCCGCGTCTGGCGCCGCGCCAGAACAAGATCGTCGTTCCGGTCCTGCTCAGGCTTATTCCGCGCATCCTCCGGGCGCGCGACGAAGCATTGGCGGCGCAGGAAAGCGACCTTGGCTACCTTGGCCGGCTGGTGGACGAGGCGACATACGAGCAGCTCGCGACGATCGCCCATACCGCTCTCACCCGCGCTCGTCCGGACCTGACACGCGCCGAGTTCGATGACATGTCGGTCGAGACCCTCGAACTGATCGGTGCTGTCTTTGTCATTGCTCGTCAGGCCGGGCTGTTGCGACCCGCTCAGCCTCGAAATCCGGGTGCGGGCCATGAGTGACAGCGTTGCAGTCAGGATCACCGCAGATATTGCAGGTTTGAAAGAACAGCTCTCGGCCGCCGAATCGGCAATATCAGACCTGGCGGGCGCATTCTCCAGACTCGGCGGGAGCGCCGACACCAGTCAGGCGCAGCAACAGGTCGGCAAAACGGCCGAAATGGCCCGCCGGGTCGCCGATGAAATCGCGCAGACCGATGAACGTCTCAGCCTGAAGGAGATCGCAGCCCGCCAAAGTGCAAACAATGCCGAGCTGGCCATGGGTGGCGAGTCGGTGGAACTCTGGAAAGGCATCGCCGACAAAGAGGCGCTGGCGAAATATACGGCCGAAGTATTATATCTTCGGGAAAAAGCCGCGGCCGATAAAAGCAATGCTGTCGCGGAGCAACGCGATCAGGTCCAGCTGCGCATTGCCGAGCAGGATCGCCTGACCCAGACCGCCCAGATCGATCAGCAATACGCAGAAAAGAAGCGGCAGCTGGATCAGGCGGCTTTGCAGCAGAAGATCCAGTCGGACAATCTGGACTATCAGAGCACGGTTTCGAAGCTCGATGCGGAGCTGAGAGACCACCAGACCAGCGCGAGCCAACGCGCGCAGGCCGAGATTGCGTTAGCCGCAACCGTCGAGCGCCAGGAACTCGCCATGTTCGACGCAACGCATCTGGGCCTTGAGAAGGGCAACGCCGCGTACGATCAGGCGATGAAGGAGCGCCAGGCAATCATCAACGCCTTTGGCAGGCGCGTCGAAACAGCGAACAATCAACTTACGAGCGAAGAGGCGCAGAAATGGAACCAGCTCGGCAATTCGATCAGGTCGAGTTTCAATTCGGCGATCGACGGCATGATCTTTCAGGGCAAAAGCTTCGGTCAGGGCATGCTCGGTATCGCACAGGGCGTGATCAAAGCCTTCCTGGCCATGGGCGAGAATATCGCGGAGAACTGGATTGAATCGCAGCTGACAGCCCTGTTCACGACCAAGGCGACACAGGGCACGACGGCGATGGGCCAGATTGCGGACGCGGCCGGGGTTGCCGGAGCAAATGCTTTCGCCGCCACTGCTGCCATTCCCATCATCGGCCCGGAACTCGCTCCGGCGGCCGGCGCAGCAGCCGCGAGCGAAGCGTTGTCTTTCTCGAGCCTGCTCTCGCTCGCGGTAGGCGCATGGGAATTGAAAAACGACACGGTGGCGCAGCTGCACCGCGGTGAGATGGTGGTGCCGCAGAATTTCGCCTCGGGCTTACGTTCGCATGGCAACGGCCTGGGCGGCGATGTGAACATGCATTATGCGCCGACGATCAATGCCCGCGAACCGGTTACGCTTTCGCAGATGCTGACGCGCGAATCGGGCGAGATGCTTTCCTGGTTGAATCGCCAGTTCCGCAACGGCGCGCTGCGTGTCTGACATGGTACTCATTTATCCCCGCAATCTGCCCGGCCTCGCCTGTTCGAAGGTTCGCCGGCCAAAGCACAACGTCTCGGTACAGACTCACCAGTCGGGCGGCGAAGTCCGCATGTCGTACTGGTCGGAGCCTCTGTGGGAGTGGGACCTGGCCTATGAAATTCTGCGCGACGGCTTCCGCATGGGTCACGCCTTCGATGAATTGAAGCAGATCGAGGGCTGCTTTCTCGCCTGCACCGGTTCGCTGAGCGGCATGTCGTTCTACGACGAGGACGATAATTCCGCCGTGCAAAGCGGGCTCGGTACGACGGACGGCACGACCACGGCCTATACGCTGATCCGCTATCGCGGAACGGGCGGCGAAGGTGAAAGTTACATCGGCGCCGAGACCATCGGATTCCTCGACACCACACAACCCTTCAACCTCTATGTCGACGGTGCGCCGGTCGATATATCCGACCCGACCTATGGTTATATGTTGAATACGGCGACGCCGAAGAACCAGCGGCTGGTGTTCACGAACGCGCCCCCGGCGGGGCACGCGCTCGCCTGCGATATGAGCTGGCTCTATTACGTGCGGTTCCAGACCGACAGCCAGGATTTCGAGAAGTTTATGCATCAGCTGTGGGGCCTGAACAAAATTACGCTCTGCTCGCTCCGATACTGATCCCAACCTCCCGCATGGCGGTGGAGGAACAATGCGTATATTTGTCAATGGAAACGGCGGCGGCGCTGCTTTTCTGGCTGCACGTTCACCGTGCTGGGTTGCGGAACTCGTTACCCACACGCTGGTGAGCGGCACGGTCTATCACTGGACGTCTTTCGACCGGAGCCTGTCGGTTGCCGGCACGACATGGCTGTGCGCGCGCGATGGCGCGCCGCTCATCACCCGCAACCGCTTCAGCGTCAAGAATACGGTCGAAATTCCGGAGCTCGAATTGCGGCTTGGTTGCTCGGATGTATTGCTCTCGAATCTGAAAACGCAGATTCACAACGGCCTTTGGGATGGCGCGCGAACGGAGATGGATCGCGTATTCATGCCGGCGCCGGGCGATACCCAGTTCGGCTATGTGCTGATGTTCAACGGGCGGCAATCCGGCGCCGTGATCGATGCAGAAGGAATAACGCTGACCGCCAAGGGCGACAACGTGCTGATGAACCAGCAGGCGCCGCGCAACCTCTACCAGACGAATTGCCTGCACACGTTCTGCGACCCGGGATGCGCGCTCTCGGAGAGTGCCTATACGTTCACGGGTCAGCTTGTCGGCGCCGGTTCCAATGCAAAGAGCATCGCCTGGACTGTGCCCCCGGGGTTCAGCGCGCCGCAATTTGTCAATGGCAAGGTAACGATGACGGACGGCGCGGCAACAGGCCAGATCCGCACGGTGCGGTTTGCTTCAGGTACGTCGCTCTTTCTGACTTATCCGCTATACGACGCGCCATCTGCCGGCGACAGCTTCGACATCATGCTCGGTTGCGACAAGCAGCAGACCAGTTGCCAGACGCGAACACCTGTGGCCGGCGGCTCCGTCAACAACATCCAGCACTTCCGCGGCTATCCCTATGTACCTCCGGCGGAGATCGCAGTGTGAGCCAGGCCGTCCGTGTACATCCCTTGTTCCAGGCAAAAGCAAGGAACGAAGAAACCGAGCGCGTTGCCTTTGTTGCCGAAGCGAAATCGTGGCTCGGCACGCCGTTTCGCGACCAGGCGATGTGAAAGGCGGCGGCGTCGATTGCGCCATGCTGCTGGTGCGTTCTGCGGTCGATGCCGGTTTCCTGCCGCCCTTTGATCCGCGGCCCTACCCGCCGCAATGGCATCTGCACCGGGACGAGGAGCGGTTCCTGGCCATCGTCGGCCGACTGGGTGCCGAGGTGCGTCGCAAGCCGATGCCAGGCGATGTGATCGTCTATCGCGTCGGCCGCTGCTTCAGCCATGGCGGGATCATCATCGAGAACGACCACGTACTGCACGCTTACTACAAGACGCAGAACGTGACCGTTTCTCCGTTGCATGAAATCGAACTTGCCTTTCTGCCCGACGGCAAGCCGCGGCCATTCAAGCTTTTCGATCTCTGGAGCCTGCGATGAGTTTTCTTCAATCGAGCGGCACCAATGCTTCTTCGCCGACCGTTTATACCGGCCTGCAGCTTCAGACGTCCGCCCAGGGCGTACCCGTGACTCTCATGTGGGGCAAGAACCGCATGGCGCCGAACATTTTCTGGTACAACAACTTCCAGGCACACAAACAGGGCAGCAAGGGCGCGGGTGGCAAGGGCGGTCAGAAGGGAACGGGGAATTACAACTACACGGCTGCTGTCATGCTGGGCCTTTGCGAGGGCCCGATCGATCGCATCGAAGCCGTATGGGCCGATCAGACAGAATATTTCTACACAGGGGGCGTCAGCCACGGCCTCGTCAAGCTGGGCTTCACGTTGTTTACCGGGACGGCGACACAAACCGTATGGTCCTATATTGCGGCCAACTATCCCGCGCAGGCGATCCCATATGAATCCCTGTGCTACCTGGCAAACTCGGATTACAAGCTCGGTTCCTCGGCCGCTTTGCCGAACCACAATTTCGAGGTTGCCGGACCACTGGCCTATTCCATGGTCGGGCATGGCGCCTCGGCGGGCGACGCCAATCCCGCGGACATCATTTCGGACTTTCTCACCAACCCGCAATATTCCATCGGCCTCAACAGCGCGCAGATCGATGCGACAAGCCTCGCCTTCTACAAGACCTACTGTATCGCGCAGGGCATCTTCATTTCGCCGGTGCTCGACACGCAGGAACAGATCAGCCAAACCCTTGATCGCTGGGCCGGCCTGTCGAATACATGGATTTTCTGGAGCGGCGGCAGCCTGAAATTTGTGCCCCTCGGCGACAGCGCGATCAATGCAAATGGAGCCACATATACGCCCGACCTGACAATCCGGTACGACCTCACCTACGACGATTTCCTGGCAACGAAAATCAAACAGGGAAGTTCGGGCGGGGATAACGCATCAAATACGGGAGATGGCGGGCCTGTCCAGGTGACACGCGCCGATCCGGCGGATTGTCCCAACCACGTGAAGATCGAGATCCTCGACCGCGGCAACGCTTACAATGCCTGTCCGGTGGAATGGCAGGACCAGGGGCTCGTCGATCAGTTCGGGCAGATCGACGCGAGCGTGACCGAGGCTCACGAAATCTGCCAGCTCGACATAGCCCAAACGGTGGCACAGCTTGTGGGCCAGCGCGCCGCCTATATCCGGAATACCTATGCGTTCAAGCTGGGCTATGAGTTCAGCCTGCTCGAACCCGGCGACCTTGTCAGCGTCACAGATTCCCATATCGGATTGAGCCGGTTCCCGGTGCGCATCCGCACGATCGATGAGGACGAGGACGGCAATCTCTCCGTCGTGGCAGAAGAATTCCCCGGCGCTATCGGCACGGCGCCGTAAATGGCTGTCGCGTGCTGATTGATAATAAGAGCGCAACGCCAGCTTCACTCGCTTTCATGGTGATGACATGCCCCAGCAAAGCGCGCAGGGTGGTGGATATGATCGCAATGTCGATCCCGGTGACGTCAATCCGCCCGCAATCTTCGAGCCGTCATCCGCGATCATTCCCGGCAGTTCGCCCCAGGTATGGGTTGCGGCGAGTGGTGGCGCGGACTGGGGCGGCTGCCTCGTTTCACTGTCCTTCGACGGGGTGAACTACGATTATATCGGCACGATCACCTCGCCTGCCTATCAGGGTTTGCTCACGGCAGCGCTGGCCGCGGCTACAGGCCTGGACACGACAGATAGGCTCGCAATCGATCTCACCGAGAGTACAGGCGTGCTGCCCACTGCAGCGACGAACGCCGACGCGGACGCCAGGCGCACCCTGTGCTATATCTGCCAGGCTTTCACCACAACGGCGCCGGGAAACGGCGAACTGCTTGCCTATGGCGCCGTTTCGGCAACCGGCACCTATACGAACGATCTCACCTATCTGCAGCGCGCACTCTACGGCACGACGGGAAGCGCCCATGCGAGCGGCGATTTCTTCACCCGTATCGATCTCGGTGAACTCGGCACGCCGCCGAATTCGGTGATCGCCTACTCGCTGCCGACGGAATATATCGGCGCCACGCTTTATCTGAAGCTGCAGAGCTTCAACATCTTCGGCAACGCGATCCAGGATATTTCCGCTGTCACGGAATATTCCTACACGCCGAGCGGACAGGGTTATGGGGGTGGCGCCGGCGGCGTGCCGACCGCGCCAACGGGATTTGCCGCCACGCTCTACACCTACACGGTGGGTCTTAACTGGAACGACAATCCGCCCGGCGACAATGTCACAAAATACATCGTGCAGCGGAAGCTGCATGGCAGCCCGACCTGGAACAATCTTGCGACAGCCTACGCATCACAATACAACGATTCTTCAGGCATCTCGAACACGACATATGACTATCAGATCATTGCGGTAAATGCGGCCGGCAACAGCGCGGCTTCTTCCATCCAGACAATCACCACCAACAATAACTTCAATTGATGCTTCGATCGCGCCTGCGCGACTGAGATGGCTTGCTCTGCCCTCACTCGGCAGCGAGCGCAATTCTCAATTCCGAAATCCGCTACCACATGGCGAGGAGTAACCGTGGCAAACATCTTCCTGCTTGCGCCGGCGGCGAACATGCAGTTTGCGTCGCTGCCTTCGGGCTCGACCTATCTGTCGGACGACAACGGCCTGATCGTCATCGTCAATGGCTCGACCGCCGACCAGATCGCGCTCGTCAATGCCGGCTGCATCACGCTCAATCCGTTGCCCGGCGGCGGGGTGAATTTCCAGAATGGCGGCGCCTACACTGTGCGCGCTGCCGACAACGGCAATCTGCTGTTGTTCACCAGTACGGGCGCGGTGACCGTGTCCCTGCCCGCGACGCTTCCGGCGGGATTCCGCTGCAAACTCTTCGTGGCAGGCACCGGTGGCCTGACCGTGGCCGGCGGCTCGGGCGCGAATGTGGTCTCGCCGATCGGCGTGCTGTCGACCACGACGCAATATTACAGCTTCGAATGCTCCGTCATCTTTCAGAACGGGACGAATACCGCAGCTGGCTGGGACGCCATCATTTCGCCCACGCCGGGTCTGGGTTCGGGAATAGTCGGCGCGCAGACATTGTCCGCGCTTTATTCGCAGGACAATACCAATCACTACGCCCAATACGCGACCGGGAATGTCTATAGCGACACCACCGTTTCGAACAACGGCACCTGGCTGAAGACCGACAGCGGCAATGGTTCGGGGAACTGGACCCAGGTATCGACGCAAACGCTTGCGAGCGTACAAACCAATATCACCAATGAAGTCAGCCGCGCCGAGGCATCGGAAGCCGGTATTATCGGCCTGTTGCAGGCGCAATCCGGCTTCGCCTGGGCGGATGACGGCCAGAACTTCACCTGGGGCGTGTTCGACAACAGCGGCAATCCAATCCTGGCCTGCACGTCGACAGGGCGCCTCGCCGGTCTCGCAGCGGACTATCTCAATGCAGCCCCGGCGATGGGAGCGGGCTACGCCTGGGCGGACGATGCCTCGACATCTGCTACCAGCATCGTGCCGCCGCTCTACGGCGCAGGCGTTCAGCCGTTCAGCGATGCAAGCGGAAACATCATTATTCCCGCAGGCGCAGCGCCGGGCGCGCTCGATGATTATGTCGGCTTTATCAACAAACCGGATGGCTCGCTGCGCGTCTGCAACAATGACGCGACCAGCACCGGCAAGACTATCTGTATCGCCACCACGCGGGGCACGCCTTCCGCCGGCGGCCTTTCCGGCGTGCATCAGATGGGCCCGATCCTGAAATGGGTCGATGATGCGACAGGCTCGGGCAATGCGCCGCTGATCGAAAGGCGGCAATTCGATTTTCGCGCCGGGCAATACCTCGCCGGTCTCGGCGGCATCGCCAGGCTTATCCATGTCATCGACATCGGCCATTCGCTGACGATAGGCGGCACGGCGGGGCTGCTGACCACGTCGCCGTTCTTTGCCCGCGGTGTGATGTTCAACGGCGGACCGAAAACCTGCCAGGCATCCGGCGGAGCCTGGAACAGCCCACCGCCGATTATTGCCGACGGCTTCAACGGGCAGATGCAGCAACTGCTCGAATACTATGAATTCCAGAACTCGAGCGGCCAGGGCGAGACCCATGGCGGCGGCGTGATGCAATGGGCAAATACCGGTGGGATCGCGTCCAACGAAGCCATCCTGTTTTCAAGCGTTGGAGCCGGCGGCGCGATACTGAGCCAGCTGCTGGCAGGTGGCACCCAATTCTCCAACCTGGTGCGGGTTGCGGAGCGCTCGGCTGCTCTCGCGGCCTTTTATGGCTGGAGTTGGGAATGTTACGTCACCTGTTCGATCGGCGAGAATGACTTCACGACCTATGCGAGCAATGCGTCAGGTTTCCAGAGCAATCTCGTGACGTTGCAGGCTTCTATCCAGACGGCGATACAGGCGATCTTCACCCAGAACGGCTGGACAGCCCCGGCGAATGTGCCGCTCACGCTGCTCCAGCCGTCATCATGGACCGGTTATTATATGTTGTCGACTTGCGCGCTGGCCTATGTATTTCCGGCGCTCGCCCGCGCCAATCCGAACCAGTTCAAGCTCGTCGGACCGGAATATTATACCGACATGTATACGGTAGGCACTCCGGCACAGGAAATTCACAAGACCGCCGAAGGCTATAAGCTAGACGGGCAGTATCTCGGACGTGCGATTCAGAAGATCCGCGCCGCCGCCCCGGTGCCCGGTCTTTATGCGAGCGGCGTTTCCAACAGCGGCACGACGCTGACCATCGCGACCACCGCCACCAGCAGCCTGCATATCGATACAAGCTTTGTCTCCGATCCCGGCCAATACGGCTTGCGCGTGCTCGATGTGACGAACGGCAACGCCAATGTTGCCCTATCCGCTATTGCCGTCAGCGGCACTTCCATCACCGCGACCCTCGCAGCCGAAAATGTCGGGCACACCTATATGCTTGGCGCCGGAGACATTGGCACACCCGGCAATCCGGCTGGCCCGACGACCGGTCCTCGCACCTGCATCCGTGACGCATCGGCCGATGTCAGCTCATCCGATACCGGTTCGACCCCGATGTACAATTATCTGTGCCACGACCAGATCACCTGGACCTGCGCGTAAACCCAAGCCAGCGCCTCGCAGGCGCCACGCCTGTCGCATTCCCAACATCCGGAGACACACCCATGGGCATCGCACCCACACCCATCCTTGTCAGCAGCTACGGCACCGGCAATTCCCTCGACGGCCAGATCACCCGCGACCCTATCGACGACCTCGTCGCCGGCATGTCATCCCACCTGCTGATCTACCTGCTGGCGAAAAAGATCCCCCCAGGAACGACGCCCTTCGTGGACAGGCTGGGCAATACGATAAACCAATCCACGTCCCACGCGACCAAAACCGCGAGCGACCCGAATTTCGGGAATCACCCGTCCATTACATTGTCCTTCAGTGATGATCCACCGTACTGGACCGCCGCCGGTGGGATAGGAATTAGCACCCTTCCAATTGCCATGTCTAATTCGTTCACCATTCTTACCGGAGTTCGAGTTGCTGCAATAACGAACAACGGCGGTCTATATGGCGATGGAACGAGTTCAAATGGAGGTGTCCAGTTAGGAATGGGAACCACAGGGAACTTTTTTGCCGATATCAACGGCACCCGGGAGGTCAATGCGTCGAACTTCTTTACAGCTAACACAACCTACGCTCTTTTCTATTCATACGACGCCACCACCAAGATTCATCGCTACGGAATAAATAACGCTAGTTCTTATACCCAAGTACAAGGTTCCATGACGCGGACAAGCCAAGGTACATCCACGGTATGTTATCCGTTCAGCCAATATAGCGGGAGTGCTGAAAGTCAGTTCATCTGGAACAGGTGGATGCTTTTCAACAAAGCATATCTTAATGGCGCGATACCTTCCGACGATGCTACATTTGTAAATCTTGTTTCGAGTTATACCTCGTACCTCTAACGCCATCACCCCGATCGACGGCCTACACAATACAGACATGGGAATACCGCCTTAGCAAAACCACATGAAACTATTAAAGCAATTAAACGTCGGTACCTTGGATAAAGCTGCTCGTAATATTCTCGAGTTGCCTCAATGGGCTCACCAACTGGGCGGCTAAGCGCAGCTAACTCAGGAAACGTGAAACCCGCATGAGCGCCGCATTCGTTCCGGAACTTCCCTCGTAGGCGCGCGCGCCAGTCTATCAAGTTCCAAACAACCTTGTCTTGAAACGTTGCATTACGCCCAGTTATGTAACCTAAAATGCGAGATCGATTCGGCACTCCAATCATGTAGGTACCACCCCGCCGTAGTACTCGCCGCATTTCAGTCATAGCTCGTTCAGGCTCCGGAATATGCTCTATAGCATGAAATGAATAAACTACGTCGAACGTCTCGTCCGAAAATTCTAATGCCCGAGCATCCATTTGTCGAAATGAAACACGAGCGTGCAGTGTAGTAAAATAGTTTTCTACGTCTATTGCATCAACCGCACATTCAAAGAACTCTGCGAGATCGGCCGCTTCATAGCCATCTCCACAGCCAACTACAAGAACTCGGCGAACTTGCTCGCCCGGGCGGAACACGAGAGCACGCAACGTAGTAGCAAGGGCACGGGTCTTCTGGTCCACCATAGTTTTAATTCGGCTTTTGAACGATCACGTAGCCCCCATATGTGCTAAGATCATCGTCTGAAGCCGACTGCCACGACCGAGCCAAACTGGTCCGTGACTGTATTGGCGCCATTTGCATACGATCAGCACGCAAAACCCGAAAGCCACATTCTTCGAAGATTGCAATTATGGCAGAATATCCCAAGCGATTGAGCATGAAGGGCCGTGCGCCAACAATGAGATTCCAAGCGCCCTCGGAAAAGAGGCGATGTCCATCCCAACCGTTAACAATATCATGTGAAGTAAGGTCGAACTGATGAGAAGAAAATCCACCTGGCTTCAGCCATCGAAATGTATTCTGAAGAGTTTTTCTAAGATCCACTACATGTTCGAGGACAGACTGAGATATTAACAGGTCAACCGAATCATCGTCAATAACCGATGGATCAGATAAAGGTGCTCGATAAGTGATCATCGAACTCGGGGCACCCGATAAAGCATTCAGAATTTCTTTCGAAATAATCGCAATGCGGTTATTGCAGGATACTTCGGCATCCGGCGAGGTGGCGAGCAATTTAGATGGAAATGACCCTTCATCGAGCAAGTGCCGTATCTCGGACCAGCCCGTCGTTGGAAAAGCGCATCGCGCGCTAAACATCTTCGCCAAGTTCTCGGCAATAAGGACACTCACGTCTACATTCGCAAACTTTCGGGCGTCAACACCGATATAACGAGAAGCGCCTGACAACAACGCAGCAATACCTACCCCGATTGTGTCTCCGGGGCCTAGTTCCGCAATAACCTCCGGAACACCGCAGCCAGCAATTTCGTCCACCAGGAGAAGGTGTTTAAACCAAACGCCATAGCAATACTGAGCCGTCATGCCCGCAGGCATCATGCGTTTCTGTCCAAACATAGAATAGGCGAACGGAATGTATGTCGCGGCACCCCTTATCATTGCGAGCGCATGACCAGCTCTCATATTGAATTACCTCGCACGTAAAGTCTTACTTGGATCAGGTAAACTGCGCTGTGATTTCGCCTTTTCAATAAGCACACCGCCGACAGCGCAGATTGCGCCGCTCATGACAGCAGCAATTGCCGCAACTGTCGTATAGCCGAGAAAAGCTGACAACCCACAGGCCGCGAGCATAACAGTGAGTAACGCAAGAAAAAGAAATGATTTTTGAGGTGGATATGATGTCATGCCCATTCCTTTTTACGTCCTGCAAAGCGTGCCCGCATGGGCCTTTCCACGACATAGTATGAGAAGGATGCAACAAGAAAGGTTGAACATATCCCCAGGATTAGCCACGCAAGACGCGGTATCAGTGGCCTCTCAATAGAGAGCACATCCTCCACAAGTGGATGCCAAACGTACAACGAATAGCTGAGTATCCCTATCCATACTAACGGCTGCCAGTTTAGGAACACCTTTGCGAGCGAATACCGTTCCGAGAAGAGAAGCGCAACTAGGAGGATTGATATACTTGCTGCCTCGATAGAATAACGAATTGTTTCTCGGAACCATGGATTGCGATAAAATAGCGAAAGCCCAAGCCCCAAGCACGCGGTGGCTACAATGTCAGGTTTGGCAAGACGAAGTAAGAAATCTCGACCTCTTGTAAGCTCGCACAAAGCGGCAATCATAACTCCGAACGCAATTGAGTCCATTCGGACTTCGGTGTAATATATAGCGTGCGTGTTTACTACAGAAGGCCACAAATAAGTGGCCAAAACCCTGAGAATTAAACACGCTATGGATATAATAACCATAGCAACTAAAACACGTTTTGGATTATTTCCTACGCTTATAAGCAGAAAAGGGAAGAGCATATAGAAGTGCTCTTCCACGGACAATGACCAAAAATGCTCTAGCGGCATGTGGCCGACAGAACGGTGTACGGACCAGTAACCGTATAGATAATTGGCCCAATAGCAAAGCGCAGCTATAGGCTCAAGAGCTGAAAGGCGGTGACCTAACAAAAATTCCCATATAACTACAGCGCCACAATAAAGAACAATAGCTGGATACAGCCGCCATATTCGGCGCTGCCAAAATTGTAAAAGCCTAAGGTTGTCACCGTTTGCGATTGTCAAACGCGTAATTAGAAAGCCACTTATTACAAAAAAAATAAGAACTCCCAATCCACCAGGAAACATGGTGGGGCTAACAAAATTGGAAAATAATACCAACAACACACTTATTGCGCGGAGGCCGTCCAAACTCGGGACGTGTCCCAGAGCAGCTTTCATCGGAACCAGGAACTCCGCTGCGTGCATACGCAAATCAGCAGGAGGCTGAAGATTCCGAAACTCAGACAAAGGAATCACCTCATGCGCATACTGGACGCCGCGCTGCTCAGGGAGCTTGCGCAAGGCGGTTCGCAGCCGCTTGTTGAAGCACTGGCACCATTGCTCGCCGGTGAGTTTTCTGCGGCCAAGATTAACAGCCCCTTACGCGCGGCGCATTTCCTCGCACAATCCGCATATGAAACGCGTTGTTTCACCCGGCTCGCCGAGGATCTCGATTACAGCGCGGCGCGGATCGCCCAGGTTTGGCCGCGTCTCGCATCGCGCGCCCGCGAACTCGCCGGCGATCCCGTTGCGCTCGCCAATGCGGCCTATGCGAGTCGCGGCGGCAATGGCGATGAGACAAGCGGGGATGGCTGGCGATTCCGCGGTCGCGGTCTCTTTATGCTCACCGGGCGCAACAATTACGTGACGGCACAGGCGCTGGAGAATCCGGATTGCCTTGAGACGCCCGAATTCGCCGTCGCCAGCGCGATCGGATTCTGGCGCCATCTCCACATGAATGATGTGGCGGACGCCGACGATGTCGCGCGCGTGACGCTGCTCGTGAACGGCGCGCATGAAGGCCTCGCCGAACGAACGCGGCTGCTGCAGCGCGCGCTTCGCCTGCTCTCGAAATCATCCTGATCCGTCCCGCCGCCTCTCCGGAGCAATCCGGAGTGGGTGCCACCCATCAAAAGGAAACCTGACCCATGACAACGGAATCGTATTTTGCTGAAATCGGCGGCTACATCGTCACGGAAGTGACAAAGGCCGCGGCCGAGGCTGCGCAGCTTGGCGAACACTTCTTCTCGAGCGGCAGCGCCGATATCCAGACCATATTCCGCGAGGGATCGGCGCTCGCCGTGCAGGCCATTCTGGCCGAAGCGCCCAACGTCATGTCCGGCGAGGAGAAATTCTCCAGCGCTGTCATCAAAGTGTACCAGCAGCTGCAGGCGAAGCTTGGCCCTGTCGTCGAAGCCGATGTACAGGCGCTGGTGCAGATGGCCTATCAGGGCCTGAAAAAAATCGCCTCCGGTGTCTGACGGCGCGCGCGCCGCCATCGACCCTTGAGTACCGCTGCCGGTTTCCATCCGGCGTCATCCATTCCAATTTCAATCGGAGACGCGCGATGCTTGATTCGAGCTTCGTCAAAGACGTTTTTGCGGGCGCAGTGCGCCATGCCGCAACTTTCGGCGGCGGCTGGCTGATTGCCCACGGCATCCTGCAGAACAACCAGATCAATGGCTGGATTGGCTCCATCTGTTTTCTTGGCGGCATCGCCTGGAGCGCATGGGACAAATACCAGCACGCCGGCAGGCCCTGACTGCTGCCGGTCAAACCGGGAAACAAAAATGTCCGACATCGGCAACAGCAGCGTGACCCGTTTTCTCGCCAATGGCGGAGGAGCGATAACCTTCCGGCTGCTTGCGACCGCGATGGGCGCGATCATCATCTGGCTCGTGCGGATGGAAGGTGAGCAATTGAACGAACGCCTCAACCGGATCGAAGCAGCCATTTCGTCCGTCAGTCAGGTCGCGGCGGATGCATCGAGCCGCGGCGATGTGAATGCGGTGCGCCTTACAACGCTTGACGGCGTCAACGCCGAACTGTGGCGGGCCGTCAACACCGATGCGACCCGCATCAACGACCACGAGCACCGGATATCGGAACTGGAGGGCGCACACCGCCGGTAACCTGCAAATCCCGAAGCAGACAGATCAGCCGCCCGGGAGACCGGGCGGTTTTTTCGTTTAGGAACCCACCGCCCATCCGGCGATGGCCTCGTCAGGCCGATTTGCTTGCCCTATGATCGCGCACCGTCAACCATCAATTGCGCCATCGAGGAGCTGAGAAATTGGTGAAACCGCGCGTTGTTGCATTTGCCGTTGCCGTCGCCTCTGCAACCTGCCCCGCCATGGCCGCGCCGGTCGCACAGGATCTCCTGGAAAGTTTGGGACATTGCGCGGGCATCACCGACGATCATGCACGACTGGCCTGCTATGATTCGCTGGCGCCCCATGTGAAGGAGGCGCTGGCAGCGCCGCCGGCTTCACTGCCGGGGAACCGTCATCCGACCGCTGAAGAAGAACGCTCATGGTTCGGCTTCGACTTCGGGGGTCTTTTCGAGTCTGCTCCCTCCCGGCA
Source organism: Rhizomicrobium sp. (assembly GCA_036269235.1). Lineage (GTDB taxonomy): Bacteria > Pseudomonadota > Alphaproteobacteria > Micropepsales > Micropepsaceae > Rhizomicrobium. The sequence continues at coordinate 128,364 of DATASL010000050.1, read as the reverse complement.
GACAACGCCGCAGCAATTCGGCGACGACAGGGTTGTGGCAGCCCAGGCCAAAGAGGACGCCGCAGCGCCGACCGTCGACAGTATAACGGCCGGCGTGACCGACATCGCCTACACGGGGTTCGACAAGTTCATCGTATTCCTGGACAACGGGCAGGTGTGGAGACAGATCGAAGGGGATGCGGATCACGCGGTTTTCAGGAAGCCCGCGAATGTCAACAAGGTCACGATCAGCCGCGGAATGATAAGCAGCTACAATTTAAGTATCAACGACAGCGCCAGAAGCTACAAGGTAACGCGCCTGAAGTGACAGGAATACGCGAACAGCGCGCCTGCCGTCAGGCGGCGGGTTGTTCGGCGACGATCGGCAGGGTTTGTGGCAGCCGCCGCCGGAACTCCCGGGAAATCAGCAGCAGGCTGATTGCTGCCTGGATCGCGACGCTCGCAACCGACACGTACCAGAGAGTTTCGATCCGGAAATCCGGCTGCAGGGATAACCAGAATGCCGGCAGCGCAAATGTGACAAGGCGCGATCCCGAGCTTATGAGCGACGGCCAGGTGTTGCCAAGCGCCTGGAACAATCCCGAGCAGCTGAAAATGATGCCCGAGGCGATGAAATTCCAGGAGATGATCCGCAAGAACAGGCCACCCTGCTCGATCACTCTTGCATCATGGGTGAAGAAATGCACGAGCCAGCCGCCCCGCCATTGGCACAGCAGCATCAGCGCGGTCATGATCACCACACTGGCAAGAACGGATACGCGCAGCGTGGCGCGCACGCGGTCCCAATGCTTCGCTCCAAAATTCTGCCCGGCGACCGGCGCAGCGGCAAACGCCAACGCCATACCCGGCAGGAAGATCGCCTGCATGATCCGCGTACCGACACCGAAACCTGCCTGTGCCGGCGTACCGAATTGACGGATCAGCAGATAGATCAATGCGGAATAGACAACCATCAGCGCGAATTCGCCCCCTGCGGGAATGCCGATGAGGAGCAGGCGCTTCCAGATGTTCCACACCGGCCGCCATTGCCGCAGATCCAGCGCGACATATGTTTCGTAGCGGAAGAAATAAAAAATCATCAGGGCAACAGCCGCCGCGACGGCAAGCGTGCTCGCCAGTCCTGCTCCCGCAACGCCCAGGGGATAACCGGTACCCCAGCCTGCGATCAAAACTGGCGCCAGAATGATGTTGAGCGTGAGGCTTACCATCTGAACCAGCATGGTCGGTTTGACGATGCCTGTTGCGCGCAACGCCGCGCCCAACGCCGTCGTAACGAATTGCAGCGCGAGACCGGGGATATAACAATAAAGATAAAGCTGTCCGGCCACGGCGGTAGCCGCGCTCGCGCCCAATGCGGCAGTGTAGGGTCCAGCAAGGGGATAAAAGAGCAGGATAGTGGCTATGAACAAAAGTGCGCCCAGCGCACTTGCCTGATTGAATATATTGTTCGCTTCCGCCCGATCTTTTCGCCCCACCGCGTGTGAGAGCAGCGCGAGCGTGCCCGCGGCGAGCATTTGCGTCAACGCAAGTACCAGGAACACGATGTTGCCCGCCGCGCCGACGCCGGCAATCGCCGCCGCGCCCAGATGCGCCACGAAATAGAGATCGACCACGAAATATGCAGCCGAGAAAACCATGCCAGCGGCGATGGGCGCGGCCATGCTGACGAGATGCCCGCCGATCGAGCCTGTGGTCAGATCCTTCAAATTCGTTTTCCCCGACTAGAGAACGCTCCGGATGTCGGTGCGCGAAAAATCATTCCCGATATAAAGCAATGGACAAGAATATTCCTTTGCCAGCGCATAGGCAAAACAATCGCCAAAATTGAGCGCTGCCGGATGAATGCCTTTGCCCCATTTCTGATAAGCATTGCCGGCGGCCACGGCCGTAGTTTTCGTGACATTCACGATTTCAAATCCGAGCCGCCCGATCAAGGCCTCAACCTCGGCGGCGACGCCACGACGAGTGGCTACGACAAAGGCTTCTGCTACGGTTCCCGCCGATATCAAAATATTTGATTCAGACTCGAGAGCAGCGATACAAGCATCTGCCGGCTTCTCGTCGAAAATGATTGCCATCAATGCTGACGTATCAACAGCAATCACTTCGGGATGCCGTAGCGGTCGTAAAGGAAGTCCTGACTTCTAGCCGCTGAGGGACCTGGTGTGGCATTGCTGGCACCGGAGGCACGCAACTCCTCAAGCAGTTTGCGGCGCGCGGCCCGATCATGAACCGCCTTGATTGGCACCAGGCGGGCTACCGGCTGCCCGTGGCGGGTAAGGACGACCTCCTCACCTCCCTCTGAGCGGCGAACCAACTCCGTCAATTGCCCCTTGGCATCGGTCACGGAAATCTGCATGTTGCCTCTCAATTGGACCATATTTATGGTCCATATATTTGGACCAGATAATAGTCCGTGTCAAGCTTGCGGGGTTTACCATGGATCAGCGGCGGATCATGGGTTTGATCCTGGCGGGGGGAGCCAGCCGGCGTTTCGGCGCGGACAAGCGGCATGCCCTGCTCGACGGACGATCATTGCTCGAACGGGTTATAGAGCGCGCGCGCCCTCAGGTCGGCGACCTGCTCGTCAATACCAACCAACTGAACATCGACCGCCAGGCTGCGTCGCTGGAGTGCTTATCCGACGACGCGCCCGAAGAGGGCCCGATCGCAGGGGTGCTCGCCGGATTGGCAGCGGCCGGATCGCGTGGCTTCACGCTTCTGGCCAGCTTCGCGTGCGACACTCCGTTTTTTCCGACCGATACGGTTGCGCATCTTGCGGCGGCGCTTCGGGCTTCGACGGCGGACTACGCGGTGGCGAGTTGCGGAACGATTGCCCATCGCATTTTCGCGCTCTGGAACGTGCAGTGCCGTTCGCGGCTCGGGCATGCCTTTACAAAGGGCGCGCGCAGCATGCGCGAGGTCGAGCACTGGCTGGAGCCCACCTGGGCGGATTTTCCGGACGGGGGCGGCCCGAACGGGGATCCGTTCTTCAATATCAACACGCCTGCCGAGCTGGAAACTGCGCAGCAATGGCTGGTTGCTCAATGCGGCGCGACAAAATATTAGTATGTGCGATTGATCCAGCGGAGATTCATGACCCGCCACCGCGACTGGAGCGAAGAAGAAGCCAAGGCCATTGTTGCAGCGCAGCAGGAGCTTGGTCTGCTGGCGGTGCTTTCGGCACTAAATAGCACATTTGGCTATGTGCACCGCGATGCAATCGGAATTGCGGCCAGGGTTTTCAATCTGTCCCGTGCCGAAGTTCATGGCGTTGCAAGTTTCTATCACGACTTCCGTGAACAGCCCGTGGGGCGGCATGTATTGAAGCTGTGCGGTGCGGAAGCCTGCCAGTCGATGGGCAGCGACGCTCTGGCCGCATACGCTACGCACGAACTCGGCGTGAGCTTTGGCGAAACGACACCCGACAACGCAGTTACACTCGAGCGGGTCTATTGTCTCGGGCTCTGCGCTTGTGCACCGGCAGCGCTCCTTGATGGGGAGCCGCATGCACGCCTGGACCAAAACGCGATCTCTTCCTTAATTGCCGGGGCGCGCAAATGAGGCGGCGCGTTTTCATCGCTCGAGACGCCGCGGCCATTGCGGTTGGGGCAGATCTGGTCGCGGCTGCGGTTACTGAAGCGGCCAAACATGCAGCGCCGAATCTGGAGATCGTCCGCACCGGCTCGCGCGGCCTTTATTGGCTCGAACCACTCGTCGAAGTCGAAACGGCAATCGGGCGAGTGGCGTACGGACCAATTTCCCCAGCTGATGTTCCAGGTCTTTTTGCCAGTGGTTTCCTTGATGGCGGTGCTCATCGGCAAGCGCTGGGAAGAACAGATTCCATTTCCTGGCTCAAACGCCAAACGCGCCTCACCTTCGCGCGCTGCGGTTTGACCGATCCATTATCACTTGAGGATTATCGTGTTCATGGCGGCTGTAGAGGGCTGGCCCGGGCACTGACGCTGAAGCCCCAGGAAATTGTCGAAGAAATCGCGCGCTCGGGGCTTCGCGGCCGCGGCGGCGCCGGGTTCCCCACCGGCATCAAATGGCGCACCACGGCGGAAGCCAAAGGCGAGAGCAAATTTATCGTTTGCAATGCGGATGAAGGCGACAGTGGGACCTTCGCCGATCGCATGCTTATGGAGGGCGATCCGTTTCTGCTCATCGAGGGCATGACGATCGCTGCCCTCGCGGTCGGCGCCGGCAGGGGCGTGATCTATTGCCGCTCGGAATACCCCCAAGCCATCGTCGCGATGCGTGCGGCGATCGCGAATGCGCGCAAAGCAAATCTGCTCGGTCTGCGCATTGCGGACTCGCCGCATAGTTTTGACATCGAGCTTATCGTCGGCGCCGGGTCCTATGTCTGTGGCGAAGAAACTGCACTGCTGGAAAGCGCAGAAGGCAAGCGCGGCCAAGTGCGCGCAAAACCGCCCCTGCCCGCTCACGCCGGATTGTTCGGCAAGCCGACAGTGGTCAACAACGTACTGACCTTTGCCGCCGCCGCCTGGATTTTGGCCCAAGGCGCCGACGAATATCATGCGCTCGGCTATGGCCGCTCGCGCGGCACCATCCCGATCCAGCTGGCGGGAAATCTCAAAAATCCGGGCCTTTTCGAGACGCCGTTTGGTGTGACGCTCGGTGAACTGATCGACGATGTCGCCGCCGGTACGGCAAGCGGCCGTCCTGTACGCGCCGTGCAAGCGGGCGGTCCGCTTGGGGCTTATTTCCCGCGCACGCTATTCGACACGCCTTATGACTATGAGGCGTTTACGCAGAGAGACGGGCTGATAGGGCATGGCGGCCTCGTCGCTTTCGACGACACGGTCGACATGGCAAGACAGGCCCGCTTCGCGATGGAGTTCTGCGCCCTGGAATCGTGCGGGAAATGCACGCCTTGCCGCATTGGCTCGGTCCGCGGGGTCGAAGTCATTGATCGCATCGTCAAAGGCGAAAAATGCGAGGCCAATGCCGCGCTGCTGAAAGAGCTTTGCGAAACGTTGAAATGGGGCTCGCTGTGCGCGCTGGGCGGATTCACGCCCTATCCGGTGATGAGTGCGCTGACCCATTTTCCAGAAGATTTCGGGCTCGCGCGGGAACTGGCTGAGGTATAGAATAAGCCATGGCTCTGGTTTCAGAGATTGATCTCGGCACGCCGAGGCGCTGCAGCGAACAAAACGTCACGCTTTCGATCGATGGCCGTCCTGTAACTGTTCCCTCCGGGACATCCATCATGCGGGCGGCAGCGGAAGCCGGCACGCAGATCCCCAGACTTTGCGCCACGGATTCGCTGGAGGCGTTCGGTTCCTGCCGCATGTGCCTGGTCGAGATCGACGGCAGACCGGGTACACCGGCTTCCTGCACCACGCCCGTTGCAGAGGGCCTGATCGTCCGTACGCAGACGGACAGACTTGCGCGACTCCGCCGCGGCGTGATGGAGCTCTATATTTCCGACCACCCGCTCGATTGCCTCACCTGCGCTGCAAATGGCGATTGCGAGCTGCAGGACATGGCAGGCGCCGTAGGACTGCGCGAAGTCCGCTATGGTTATGCCGGTGAAAATCACCTCAGCGACCGCAAGGACGAATCCAATCCATACTTCACCTATGATCCGGCCAAATGCATTGTCTGTTCGCGTTGCGTGCGAGCGTGCGACGAGGTCCAGGGTACCCTGGCGCTCACCATAGAAGGGCGCGGCTTCGGCAGCCGCGTCGCGGCCAGTGCGCACGATAATTTTCTCGAATCCGAGTGTGTTTCCTGCGGCGCGTGTGTGCAGGCATGTCCTACAGCGACATTGATCGAAAAAAAGGTGATCGAGATCGGCCAGCCTGAACGTTCGGTAGTCACAACTTGTGCCTATTGCGGCGTCGGCTGCTCGTTCAAGGCAGAGATGCGCGGCGATACGGTCGTGCGCATGGTGCCGTATAAGGACGGCAAGGCCAATCACGGCCATTCCTGCGTAAAAGGCCGTTTTGCCTGGGGCTACACGACGCACCGGGAACGGATTCTGAAACCGATGACCCGTGAGCGCATCGAAGATCCGTGGCGCGAAGTTTCGTGGGACGAAGCGATCGGCGGTGTTGCGAGCGCGTTCAAACGCATTCAGGAGAAATATGGGCCGCGCTCCATCGGCGGCATTACCTCTTCCCGCTGTACGGATGAAGAAACGTTTCTCATGCAGAAGCTGGTCCGCGCGGGCTTCGGCAACAACAATGTCGATACCTGCGCGCGCGTTTGTCATTCGCCGACAGGTTACGGTCTCGGCACGACCTTCGGCACGTCGGCTGGGACGCAGGATTTCGATTCCGTTGAACATGCCGATGTCATCGTTGTGATGGGCGCCAATCCTACCGACGGACATCCCGTTTTCGCTTCGCGCATGAAAAAGCGGCTGCGCCAGGGTGCGAAGCTTATCGTCATCGATCCGCGCCGCACGGATCTGGTCCGCTCGCCGCATATCACAGCGGCGTATCATCTGCCGCTGAAACCCGGCACAAACGTCGCGATGCTCACCGCGCTCGCGCATGTGATCGTGACAGAAGGGCTGCTGAACGAGGAATTCGTCCGCTCACGTTGCGATCTTGCTGCGTTCGAACAGTGGGCTGCGTTCGTGCGCGATCCGCGCAACAGTCCGGAAGCAGTGGCAACCATCACCGGCGTAGCGGCAGACATTATCCGTTGCGCCGCGCGGCTTTATGCGACGGGAGGAAACGCCGCATTCTACTATGGCCTCGGTATCACCGAGCACAGCCAGGGTTCGACGGCAGTGATCGCCATCGCCAATCTCGCAATGGCGACCGGCAATATCGGCCGGCAGGGCGTTGGCGTGAACCCTCTGCGCGGGCAAAACAATGTCCAGGGCTCATGTGACATGGGCTCGTTTCCGCACGAACTGTCGGGCTATCGGCATATCTCCAACGCGGCGACGCGCGCGCTGTTTGAATCAGATTGGGGCGTGGGCCTCGACAAGGAGCCGGGGCTGCGCATTTCAAACATGCTCGACGCTTCCGTGGCCGGCAGGTTCAAAGGCTTGTATGTCCAGGGCGAAGACATCGCGCAATCCGATCCCGATACGCAGCATGTGATCGACGGGCTCAAGGCGATGGAATGTGTCGTCGTGCAGGACCTGTTCCTGTGCGAGACAGCGCATTACGCGCATATATTCCTGCCCGGTTCGACCTTCCTGGAGAAAGACGGGACCTTTATCAACGCCGAGCGGCGTATCCAGCGCGTGCGCAAGGTGATGGAGCCGCGCAACGGCTACGCGGACTGGGAGATCACGCTCAGGATCGCCCAGGCGATGGGCTACCCCATGCATTACGATCACCCGTCGCAAATCATGGATGAGATCGCACGGCTCACACCAACCTTCGCGAGTGTGAGCTTCGACAGGCTGGACGAACTTGGCTCGATCCAGTGGCCCTGTAACGAAAAGGCGCCGGAAGGCACGCCGGTCATGCACATGAACGGCTTCGTGCGCGGTCTGGGGAATTTCGTCATCACCGAATATGTTCCGACTGACGAGCGCACGGGCCCACGGTTTCCGCTCTTGCTGACCACGGGCCGTATCTTGAGTCAGTACAATGTCGGCGCACAGACGCGGCGGACGCAGAATGTCGTCTGGCATGACGAGGACCGGCTGGAAATCCATCCGCATGACGCAGAGCAGCGCGGCATCCGGACTGGCGACTGGGTAAAGCTGGAAAGCCGCTCCGGGGCCACATCATTGCGCGCGCTGGTAACGGACCGTGTGGCGCCGGGAGTTGTTTACACCACGTTCCATCACCCGAACACGCAGGCGAACGTGGTAACGACTGACTATACCGACTGGGCAACAAGTTGCCCGGAATACAAGGTTACCGCAGTACAGGTCGCACCATCCAACGGCCCAACCGACTGGCAACGGCATTACGAAGCCGAGAGCGCGCAAACTCAGCGCATCGCCAACCCCCTCGCCGCCGCGGAATGAATTGTTCTGCTTCGCCGTTATAAGATGCCGTGGCGATAGCGCTTCCATCCATACGTGTCCATCGCATGCTCGTGATGCGCAATGGTGCATCAAACGGCGAGCGCGCCATTCCGGAAGAGACCGCCATTGCCTTCACCTATGGCAGCACGACTTTCGCCGTAATGATGGCGACCCCGGAGGATGTGGAGGATTTCGCATTCGGCTTCTCGCTGACTGAAGGCATCATAAACGCTCCATCGGAAATTGCGTCGATCGAAGTGATACCGCACAAGCAGGGGGTTGAAGCGCGAATGATACTGGCTGTTGAACGTGATGAGCAGCTTGTCTCGCGACGGCGGCGTCTTGCCGGGCCGGCGGGCTGCGGATTGTGCGGGATAGAAAGCCTTGAGGCCGCCACCCGTCCGACGCGCAAGGTGCAAACAAACTGGCGGACAAAGGTAACTACGATTTTTGAGGCTGTGTCGCGGCTGCGTGAACATCAGCGGCTCCACGCCGAAACAAAAGCGGTCCATGCCGCGGGCTTCTGGTCGCTTGCGGAAAACGGGTTTATGGGTGTCCGCGAGGACGTCGGTCGCCACAATGCACTCGATAAATTGGCCGGCGCTCTTGCGCGCGCGGACATCGATCCGGCCAGCGGCTTCATCGTGCTTTCGAGCCGCCTCTCGATCGAACTCGTGCAGAAGGCCGCGACTATCGGTTGCCCGATGCTGGTCGCCGTTTCAGCCCCGACGAATTTCGCCTTGCGCGCGGCGGAGGCGGCGGGCATGACTCTGATCGCGGTAGCGCGCGAAGACGCATTTGAAATCTTCACGCATCCGCATCGCGCGATTACGGCGGCTCCCGATGAAAGCGGATGAAAAACTCGCCTATATGGCCAACCAGATCGCAAAATTCTTTGTTTCGCAGGGCGAGGAGCGCGCGCCAGCCGGCATCGCGGATCACATCAGGAAATTCTGGAATCCCGATATGCGGCAGGATTTTCTGGCCGCTGCGGCAGCCGGCACCCTGGATCTTCACCCTGCTGTGAAAGCCGCATTGCCGCTCCTCAACGCACAGCAGGACGCGCAGACCTGATTTTCGCAATGCACGTCGGAGCAGCGACATGATTTTTCAAACCATTTTGTTCGACATCGAAAACGGTGCTGCCCGGCTCACGCTGAATCGTCCGGACCGCCTCAACAGCTTCACGGTGGAAATGCACCACGAGGTCGCAGAAGCGCTGACACACGTTGAACGCGATGACAGCGTCCGAGCGCTGCTTTTGACCGGGGCCGGGCGCGGCTTCTGTGCCGGCCAGGATCTTGGCGACCGGACGGTCTCGCCGACTGCAGAAGGCGTCGACCTCGGCGAATCGCTTGAGAATCGCTACAACCCGCTTATCCGTCGCCTGGTGGACCTGCCAAAGCCGGTGGTCTGCGCAGTGAATGGCGTTGCCGCTGGTGCCGGCGCGAATATTGCGCTTGCTGCCGATATCGTTCTCGCAGCCAGGAGCGCGAAATTCATCCAGTCATTCTCCAACCTTGGCCTGCTCCCGGATTCCGGCGGCACATGGATTCTGCCGCGGCTGCTGGGCCATGCCCGCGCGCTCGGTCTGGCCCTTACGGGTGAGCCGCTCAGCGCCGAAAAAGCCGAAAGCTGCGGTTTGATCTGGCGCGCAGTGGACGACGACCAGCTGAAAGGCGAAGCCGACAAGCTCCTCGAGCGCTTCGCATCCGGGCCGACCAGAGGCTTCGCTGCGATCAAGCGTGCCATGCGCGGCAGCTGGCTTACCGGTTTCAACGAACAACTCGACCTCGAGCGCGATCTGCAGCGCGAACTCGGATGGTCGAACGATTATCGCGAAGGCATCACCGCTTTTACCACAAAACGCAAACCGGAATTCACCGGCCGATAAGCAACGGACCCCTCCAATGAAATTACTTGAAAGCTACGTTCAGGATTGCTGGGCGCCGCCGCAGGGTGCGCTGAGCGATGTACCGTCGGCTGTGACAGGCGAGACGGTGGCAAGGATCGGCACCACGATCACGGATTTCGGCGCCATGCTTCGTCACGCGCGCAGCGTGGGCGGTCCGGCATTGCGGGCGATGACGTTCCACCAGCGCGGGCGAATTCTCAAATCGCTCGCCGAGATGGTCATGGCGCGCAAAGAGGAGCTTTACGCGCTCTCATTTGAAACCGGAGCGACACGCAACGACGGCTGGATCGATATCGAAGGCGGCGCAGGTACCTTCTTCGCCTATTCCTCCAAGGGCCGCCGCGAGCTTCCGGACGACACCGTTGTCATTGAAGGTGCGTTGGAACCGCTGTCGAAACGCGGCACGTTTATCGGTGAACATGTGTTGACGCCATTGCAAGGCGCCGCGCTCCACATCAACGCCTTCAATTTTCCGGTCTGGGGCATGCTGGAAAAGCTGGCGCCCACATTGCTCGCCGGAATGCCGGCCATCGTAAAGCCCGCCAGTGCAACGGCATACGTTGCAGAAGCTGCGTTCCGTATGCTGATTGAAGCAGATTTGCTGCCAAAAGGCGCGCTTCAACTCATCATCGGTCCAACCGGCGATATCTTTGACCATCTTGGCAGCCAAGACGTCGTTTCGTTTACGGGGTCGGCGAGCACGGCTGAGAAATTGCAGCGTCATCCCGTAATTGCGCGGGAAAGCGTTCGCTTCATCGCCGAGCGGGATTCCCTGAACGCCGCTGTGCTCGCGCCGGATGCGATGCCCGGTTCCCCCGAATTCGATTTGTTCATTCGCGAGATCGTGCGGGAAATGACGGTGAAATCCGGGCAGAAATGCACGGCTATCCGCCGCGCCTTTGTCCCATCCGCCTCTCTGGATGCTGCAGAAGCTGCTCTGAAAACGGCTCTGTCGAAAATCGCGATCGGTGATCCACGCACAGAAGGCGTGAAGATGGGGGCGCTTGTCAGCGCGGCGCAACGCGACGACGTGCGGGAAAAAATCGGTTTGCTGTCCCGCGAGGCCCGCATCGTGTTTGGTGATCCGATGCAGGTTGCGTTGCAAAGTGGCGATGCCGCGAAGGGTTCGTTTTTGTCACCGGTGCTCCTGCGCTGCGACAGACCGGCGGAAGCCTCGCGCGTCCATGAATGCGAGCCGTTCGGGCCCGTGGCGACACTGATGCCGTATGGAGACCTCTCGGAAGCCGTGACGCTCGTCAATCGCGGCAATGGCTCGCTTGTGATGTCACTGTTCACTTATGATCCCACGGCAGCGCGGCAAGTGCTTATCGGGTCCGGCGCTTTCCACGGCCGGCTGCTCATAGTGGACCGCGACTGCGCAAAAGAATCGACGGGCCACGGTTCTCCCCTGCCGCCCCTGGTACATGGCGGTCCCGGGCGGGCGGGCGGCGGTGAAGAGATGGGCGGCCTGCGCGGCGTATTTCATTACATGCAGCGCACGGCGTTGCAGGGCTCTCCGCGTATGCTTGCCGGCATCACACAAAACTGGATTGCCGGCGCTCCGGAACAGCGCGAGGGCCCGCATCCGTTCCGGCTCAAATTTGGCGACGTCGAACCCGGCAAGACGCTGCTTTCAAAGCCGAGGACGATCACGCTCGGCGATATCGAACATTTCGCTCATTTCACCGGTGACACGTTCTATGCGCATATGGACGAAGAGGCGGCGGCAGCCAACCCGTTCTTCGGCGGTCGCGTCGCACATGGGTATTTGCTGCTCTCGTTCGCAGCCGGCCTGTTCGTAGATCCGGCGCCGGGACCGGTGCTGGCGAATTACGGCCTCGACAACCTTCGCTTTATAAAGCCAGTCAAGCCGGGCGACTCGATACGTGTCCAGCTCACTGCAAAAACAAAGACACCGCGCAAACCGGAATATGGAGAGGTCCGGTGGGCCGTAACGCTTACCAATCAGAATGATGAAACCGTTGCAACCTACGAGTTGCTGACCATGAATGAAGTCTGACGCCCTGCAGGCTCAGTAGTTGCTCGGGAGGCCGGCGGATCACCTCCAGTTTTCGATTGTTTCTGCGAAGCGCCCAAGCCAGGTGTTGCATTGGTGCGCGTCCAGAACGCGGTGATCGATGGTCAGGGTGACATAACTCATCGGACGGATTTCGATCGTGTCCCGACCGTCGGCTTCACGCACCATCGCCCGCTTTTGCAGCTTTCCTATACCCAGGATCGCCGACTGCGGCTGGTTAATGATGATCGGCGTAGCGAGCAGGGAACCCGAAACGCCATGATTGGATATCGAGAATGTTCCGTTCTGCACATCGGCCGGAGTCAGTTTGCCGGCACGCGTTTTTTCGGTCAGTTCGGTCAGCCTTTGTGCGATCTCGATCAGGGAGAGTGCCTGAGCACGATGAATGACGGGAACGATCAACCCTTTATCGCCCAGCGCCGTTCCGATACCGATGTTGATCTCTTCGAAGATATCGATGCGATCATCGTACCAGCGCGAATTGACGAGCGGCACAACTCTCATCGCCTCGACGCATGCCGCTATGAAATAAGCGGTGAATGTAAGATTGGCACCTTCAGCCGCAAATACTGTCTTGTTTGCGTTGCGATGCGCAATGATTGCGCTGCAATCGGCCTCGAACAGCGCTGTCACATGCGGCGCTGTTCGCACCGAGTGTGACATGTGTTCGGCAATCCTGCGGCGCATCGAATCATGCAGAACGCTGCGGATACCGACGGCCGGGATACTCGACCGGCGCGCCACTTCGGCCTCGATGTCTTCGCGCGTCAACCTCTCCCCTCGTAGAGGAACGTCGTTGGGATCGAGTTTATGCTCGGAGAGCAGGCGGCGAATGCCGGGCGGAAGTTGACCGGCATCCGTCTTCGGCGCACTTGATGGCGACACAACAGCTACGGCTTCCTTAGGCGACATTGTTGCATCCGCCGGCGTCCCAGTTCCTTCCGAAATACGCCCCAGCACCTGCCCCGGCTCGATATCGGTTTCCGGCTCGACCAAAATTTCGGCCAGGACTCCGGCGGCAGTTGCAGCAATCTCTACAGCCACTTTGTCGGTTTCGATTTCGACGATGGGTTCGTCCATCCGAACGGTATCACCCGGCTTCTTGAGCCAGTTCTTGAGGACGGCCTTCGTACCCTCCTGCTCGGCAGGAACGATGATATCGGTCATTCTAGGCCCCAATCAGCACGTCGATTTTGGCACGAATTTTTGCAACGGACGGCAAGGCCCATTCCATCAGCGCAGGGTTGTGTGGGCTCGGTATATCCGGCATCGCAAGCCGCGACACCGGCGCATCGAGATCGAAAAAACACGTTTCTGCCACCACGGCCGCGATCTCCGATCCGAATCCCCCTGTCAGAAGATCCTCATGCACGATCAGACAGCGGCGCGTGCGTTTGACGGACTTGATTATGGTCTTCTTATCCCATGGCATGAGCGTGCGCAGATCGATGATCTCGACCGAGCGATCCGCAGCAGCCTCTACGCAGCGCTCGACCATCGCGCCCCAGGTGACGATTGTGAGATCACTTCCTTCTTGTGTCGTGCGTGCGCGTCCGAATGGAAGCATATAGTCATCCCCGGGATAGGGACGGCGTGCAGACGGCGCGTCCAGCATTGCGCGGTGCTCGAAGAATATCACGGGGTCGTTTCCGCGCAGCGCGGCGCGCAGAAGGCCGACAGCATCCTCGGCGTTCGCCGGTGCTGCGACCAACCAGCCTGGCGAATGGACAAACTGCACTTCGTTCGTCTGGCTGTGCCAGGGATCGCCGCATTTGAAATAACCGATCGGCATACGCACGACGATGGGCGCGGCGAACCGATTGTTGGTGCGCCAGCGCATCGTCCCGCAATCATTGAGCTGCTCCATTGCCGGATCCGCATATTTGCGGAACTGGATCTCCGGCACAGGAACGAGACCCGCAAGCGCCATGCCGACAGCACGACCGATGATTCCCTCTTCAGACAAGCTGGTGTCGAACACGCGGGCTTCGCCGAATTTTTCCTGCAGCCCGAGCGTAACAGCGTGTACGCCGCCTTTCGGACCTATATCCTCGCCGAAAATCAGTACGCGCGGATTGATTGTTAGCTCATGTTCGAGCGTCCGGCGTATAGCCGTGACCATGTTGATGCGCTGACCTTGTGGTTCCGGTATTACTTCCATTTGCGGCGGAACATAACCGCGCGTCCATTGACCGCCCTTGGTCTGCAACTCGCCCTCGAAGAACACGTGGCGCGTGACGCGGTCGAGCTGAGACACAGGCCGCGATTCTGCTTCTTGCCTTGCCTGCTCCACGGCATCTGTCGCCTCATCGCAAATCCGTTTCCATTCCGATTCCTCGAATTCTGCGGGTAACAGATAGTCCTGCAGCTTCCGCAGTGGATCCCGGGCCTGTTCCAAAGCAACGACGTGCTCGGGTTTGTAGGTCTGGGTGTCCTGAAACGAATGGCCTTCGAGACGGGGAACGGTCAGCCTCAGCAACGCTGGCCCATGGCGCTCGCGGACATGAGCAACAGCATTTCTGACAAGCCGCGTGGCCTCCGCGGGTTCGGTGCCATCGCCGGACAAGACTCGAAGATCGCGAAACCCGCCGAGATTGGCCGCGATATCGCCACCGGGAGTCTGGAATTTGGACGGAACGGAAATGCCATAGCCGTTGTCCTCGATGTAAAACAGCATTGGCAGCTTCAGCGTCGTTGCCATCGTCAATGCCGACCAGAAACCGTTGGTCGCAACGGACGCATCGCCTCCCAGAACGACGCCGATAGCATCGCCGCAGTCGTTTTCGTTGAGGACGGTTGCCCGGTAAACCAATGCCTGTGCCCAGCCGGCCGTCGGCGTGTATTGCGCGCCAACGCCTCCGCACATGGGCAAGGCAGACGGACCATGCAAATTGGGGAAATTGAATACCGCGCCGATGTCGCGACCGTCTGAATAACCGCCGGCCCTGCCCATGGAAGAGCCGAGCGTATCGGCCACCGGGACGCCGAGTGACAGCAGAATCGGCCGCGAGCGGTAATAGCCGCAAATCGCGTCTTCCCGGCGTGTCAGCTGAAGACCCAAAAGCATCTGCGCCAGATCGTGGCCGCGCGCAGAAAACTGGTAGAAAATCTTGCGTTCCGGGACGAGCACCGTTTCTTCCAAAGCGTCGAGTCCGCGGGAAACCTGGATGAGATAGGTGACGCGACGCCAATCGATGTCTGGGTCCGGCGCATTCGCCAAGGCTGTTCTTTCGACCGCTGCCGTCACGTGAACCTGTCCACTTGAATTGCCGGTGTCGGTGAATTAACCGGACGGCCGTTCAGTTTTCAACGGGGACGGCCAATATGGCCCGGACGCAGGCAGCCGATTATAGCGAACGCCGTGCAGCGATTGTTGAACGGGCGGCACGGCTGTTCGCGGAACGCGGGTTTCTCGGCGCCTCGATCGCCGACTTGGCGGAAGCCTGCGAAAGCTCCAAATCGCTCATCTACCACTATTACGCGTCCAAGGAGGGCATTCTGTTCGACGTGATGCATTCGCACGTTCAGGCTCTTCTGGACGCCGCCGAGGGCATTGCCGGACGTCCCGTTTCGCCTGAGGCAAAGCTGCGTGATCTGACGACAGCCTTCCTTCGCTTATATGCCGGGGCGGCTGCGCGACATCGCGTGCTTCTGAATGAGCTTCAGCATCTGCCCGACGGGCAACGCATGACTGTCATCGCCGTCCAGCGTCAGCTTATCGAAATTGTGAATAACATCATCGAAGAATTGCGGCCCGATCTGCCGTCGCAGCTGAAACGACCTGCGGTAATGCTGTATTTCGGCATGATTAACTGGACGCATACGTGGCTGGATCCTGACGGCGCAGCAAAACCCCCGGAAATCGCCGCTCTCGCAACAAATCTATTCCTGCACGGCGTGGACAGCGGCGAAATCCTCTAAGGACGGAATTTCGGCGGAATCGCTGCGACCTCCTGTGGCCTCAACACCGTCATCTGCTTGACGATACACGCCTCGGGAAATGCTCCAGGAGGCGATTGCGCGACTGACAAGTCCCAATCGACGGCGGAACATATCAGATCGGAACCGCGGACCTTCGTGATAAGATGAGAATCCGGGAACGTCAGCAGCGGGCATGACGCAGACAAATCAAGCCTGAAGTATTGGTTCACATTAACGCGAATAAAGATTGTCTTGTTGTCTGGCGCCTTCCAGCCCTGCATCTGATTTATCCGAAAACACAATTTTTGCGCCGGATGCTGTGCCGCCGCGGGAGAAATGCCTATCACCGCTGCGAGCGCTACCCATGATTTCGCAAATCGCATGATTTGTCTCTCTCCGAGATTGCCCAAGCTTAGACCAATTTTGGTGCGCCGAAAATGCCGGTCAGTAACCTGCTTGCCGCATAGGCGGCGAAAACGTAGGCTCAATCAACCCTTACGGAAGCTGCGCTTGAACAGAAAAGCCTGCGTGACCATTGTGTCTCTCGCTGCCGGGGTAAGCGTCGCTGCCGTGCACGCGCAGGAACGAAAAGATCGCGAATTCCAGGAATGCCGCGATTGCCCTGTGATGGTGGCGATTCCTGCAGGCCGCCTCGCGATGGGCAGTACTGATCATGAACAGGGGCGTTTCCAGAATGAAGGTCCACAGCATTCGGTTTCCGTTCACGCCTTCGCGCTAGGCAAGTACGACGTGACAAGCGAAGAATTCCTGACCTTCCTTCGCACGACCGGCTATCAGCCCAAACCCTGCAATCCAATTCTTCGGATGCAGTGGCATTCGCCGGGTCAGGGGCTCGCGTGGCCGCCCTATGATGAGGAACCGCGCCGCTGGCCGGCAGCCTGTCTCGACTGGAATGACGCCAACGCTTACATCGCCTGGCTAAATGCGGAAGTACACCGAGAGCATCCGCAACTCGCCGGTCACGGTGGACCATATCGCCTGCCCAGCGAAGCTGAATGGGAATACGCAGCGCGAGGCGGCACGGCTACGGCGCGATGGTGGGGCAACGCAATTGGAACCAATAACGCCGATTGCAACGGATGTGGCAGCCATTGGGACAACAGCGAACTTTCCGACGTCGATAGTTTTGCGCCGAATCCTTTTGGGCTCTACGGCATGCTGGGAAACGTCTGGCAATGGACGGCGGACTGCTGGCACGACTCCTATGTCGGTGCGCCACAGGACGGGAGCGCCTGGAAAGCAAAAGTCTGTGAAAAACATGTGATCCGCGGCGGCTCGTGGAACAATCTACCCGTGTTCGTCCGCTCTGCCGCACGCAGCGCCAGCACGGCCGACGGGAGCGAGTACGACTATTCGAGCCTTTCAGGATTTCGGCTCGCCCGAGATTTGCCCTGATATGGGCAAGTCCCACAAAATCAGCGCATTGCGTCTTTCGGGTTCATCGCCAGCACGACATCTATTGAACTTCCGGCATATCCAGCCGGCAGATTCAGAGGCGAAGAAAGCAGCACCGCATTGCGCGCACTTAGTGCAGTTGCTCTCCACGTCGCATCATTTGCGTAACGCGCCTTGTCGACTATATCAGCCTCCGTCACGGTGCCATCGCGCTCCACTCTGACGTGGATCATGATGATTGCATTTCGGCCATGTTTCAGGTCGAGACTCCAACGTCGCTCAACCTGCGCCCGAAGGAAATCGTTTACGCGATAGCTGCCCACGCTGGGGGTCGCAACTTCATCGGACGCTCCATTTTCGAGGTGCGGCACGGTCGAATCCGGCTGACGCAATCTTGCCAGCTGCTTCAGACGCAGTTCCAGCGGGTCTTGAATCCGTTGCCGCTGCCTCAACGACAGTGCTACCGGACGATGTGGACTTGAAGGCACTTCGTGTGCGCGTCGCGTAAGCGCCTCACGCGGAAGGGGTGCCTTGAACGCTTGCTGCAGTGAAGTCGCGTGTTGCGCCAGCGGAACGATATCAACCGGCAGGAATCTGGCGAGTGATTGTTCGCGGTGCCGGGCTGAATGCGCAACGACGTAAAAGCATAGAATCGCGAAAATAACGTGGAGGAGCAACGAGCAGGCGAAGGCCTGCCCCACACGGACCGATGTTTGGGGTGCAATTCGCGCTTCACTCGATAAACCCGGCAGCATAGAACCGATGCTGCTCCGGCCGGAGTAGCGAGGCAAGAGAAACGAAAGCTGACGGCGCGAAGGCCGCGCGATCACCCTCAAGGAATTCCGCCCTCCTGCCCGATTTCGGCGACCATTCCATCGCGAACAAATTGTTCTTTATCGTCGCTGCATCACAATCTGCTTCGACCATCCAGGCTGAAACGATTTTTCGACTTGCCTGGGGAAACTCGCCAAGCGGTATGAATTCGCCTGAGCCCGACGATCCGGTCTCTTCGGCAAATTCACGTTTCGCTGCCTCAAGCGGCTGCTCATCCTCGCGCCAAGGCCCTTTTGGAATCGACCACGCCACCACGTTCTTCTTTGTCCAGAACGAACCTCCGGGATCCAGGAGGAAGAATTCCGGCGCCGCTATGCAGCGACGGTAAAGCAACAGACAGGCACTCCGCTGTCCCATACTTTGCACGCGAGAAGTTGGTGCCCCTGGCCGGACTTGAACCAGCACGCCGTTGCCGGCAACAGATTTTGAGTCTGGCGCGTCAAGCACTAAGCTGTTGTTTTTGCAACGAATTCTTGCATATTTCATGCATATGTGTAAGGAATGTGCAAGAAACCACACCACCTTGCGCCGTCAGTCTCGCATCCAGCCGGGAGCTTCAAACCATTGTCCGGTCGTTGAAACCGGACGCTTCATGACGAGGCCCATTCCTCGCCACGGGCGCGAATGTGCGCCAGACTCGGTCCAATTGTGAAGTCCAATGCGCTTGTCGTGCTTCTGTTACCCAACACGACCAGCAATACCGCTGGGCTAGGCCGACCACTCTGTTAAGAAGGGAGGGTCTTTGGAGTCAGGTTCGGGGTTGGGCCGGCTGACAGACAATCGCGTTGGAACAGGTAGGGCCGCCCCAAAAATGATCGCCTCACCACGCCCCAGCCCGGCAAGCTGGCGGGACACGTTCACCCCCGCCGTTTCCGCCGCCGATGCGACCGCCCGCTGATCGGCTTCGTTATTGAGTCGAAACACCGCCCATGTGCCGCATTGCGAGAGCACGGTTGGGGAAACCTCGGACGGGCGCTGGGTGCTGATGAGCAGAGACAGGCCGAACTTGCGTCCCTCTTTCGCCAATCGTTCATAGGCAAGCGCCTGCTGCCCGCCGTCGGATTCACCGGGTAACTGACGCAGATAGTGGTGCGCCTCTTCCAATGCCAGCATCGTAGGATGGGTATTGCCGGGGCCGCGCTTGAATATCTCGGCGGCGAACATCTCAAGAAGCGAACCAAGTACGAAAGGCATAAGATCCTGGGTCAGACGGCTGAGATCAACGATGTGAACCGACCAATCATTCTGGCCAAACGCAGGCGGGCCGAAGACTTCCCGAACGAGCGCAGCACACTCCGCGTCCATGCTCAAGGGACGCACCAATCCAGGGCCGCCCGCGACCTCCACGACAGAAGTGAACTGTGGGTCTTCGATCAGGCCGCGTATGCGGTTAATCATCGACTGAATGTGGCCATACTGGAAGGCGTTTCGTTCTACACCGTTCCGGCCCGGTGAAAGCACGTACCATTCTGTGGCGAGGCAGGACAATGCGCGCATATGCGGCCATACGTTCGCCAACGGCGATGTTCCTGCCCTTATCGCGGAAATCGCCTGATTAGCTTGCGCGGGATTGCCGGTATGACAGTCGTCGAAAAGGACGTTGGCCTGCCCGCCAACCGGCGTAGCACCGTGGGCGTCCGCCTCCACGAAGCGAAGGTGCTCAATCGCGAAGCGCAGAGTCGGCATCTGCGCTTTCTCGCTCGGTATGAGCAGCCGGGACAGGCCATGCCTTCCAAGGGCATAGTATGGAATCCGAAGGCCGCCGGCGGGGCCGCCTAGCTGCGTGATCTTCACGCGTTGTCCCAGGTGGGCGAAGGCGGGCGTATATTCGCCGTTCACATCGAACACGACGATCCGCGATTTGGGCAGACGCACAAGCTGTTGCAGCACCGCCGCGACGAAATGAGTTTTCCCCTGACCCGTCGAACCCAGGATCGCCATGTGACGCCCGAGCACCTGGTCGATGTTCGCGCAGACCTCCACCGCCCGGTTCCGTGAATCCGCGCCCAGCCTTATTTGCTCGGCCTCTATCCCGGTCGCGCCGATGGTCGCCACCGTTTCGATGTCGGAAAGCGGATAGACACTCGCGCCGAGAACGGGCAGCCGCCATTCCTGCGGCGAAAATGCCAACCTGCCGTCACGTTTGGCCAGAAAGCCAACCACCCGGCCGCGAAGCTGGCGCAGCGGTTCCTGCGGGACATTCGAGGATCGCCCGCGCCCAGCGGTATGGACTTCGCGCGGCTCAGCGAACGCAACCGTCATGATCCGAAGGATGATCGTCTCGGCACCGGCGTCGATGCCGACCAGATCGCCCGGCTGCTCCACGGTCGATAGGCCGTCGCGGTGCCCAGCGACGTGGCCACGGGAATCTTCAAGCAGATTGACCAGAAGCTGTGGACCGTCGATCTCGACAACATATCCGATTGGGCGCCGGGAACTCATCAAAGCAAGTCCTCGAAACCGTCGTCAGGCGCGGGCGCCGCATCGGGTGCAGCACCTACTGCCTCATCGGCATCCGTCCCGGCGGGCTTCTTCGACACCTGAATGTTCGTGGCCTGCTTGAGCAACACTTCGAGTTGCCGCGCACGTTCCGATACCTCGTCCAGCATGGCCGGTTCGGGCAGATCATTCGCCAGCGCGTCGAAGAAACCTCCGGCTCCGAAGCCGCGCACCGTTACCTGTGGAAGCTGCGCCAGAAGCAGGCGCTTGAGCTGCTCGTTGGGCCTGACCGCCTCGCCGGTCGCCGCGAGCGTGTCATAGATGCCCAAACGGTCGATCTCGGGAAGGTAGATGATGAGTTGCAGGGTGGGATTCTGTAGCGCCGAAACTATAAGGCGATTGATGTGGTCGTCTGCGAAGCCATAGCCATTGACGATGAGGCAGGCGTTCGGGCGCGAGAGAAATTCGGTGAAACGGCGGATGACCTCGCCATATACGAACGCGGTGGTGTGAACGAATTTGGAGGCGCCGGGGAAGATCATGAAGCCCGGCCAGTCATCCGGCTGGTCCGATGCAATGAACTGGTCCATCAGGGGCTTCACGCTGGCGCTTGGCAATTCGCACACGCTGCCCGTCTTGCTGGCTGTCCACGAAATCGAGCCGTGCAGCTTGCCAAGGTAGAGGTTGTATGTGCCGAAGCGCGCCTCGCCGCGTGCCTGCACGTTGCGAAGGCCAAGATCGAAACTGCTCGGCCGGAAGGCGCGGTCGTGCGTTCCCGAAAAGCCATTGACGCAATGGAGGCCCAGAGCCTCAGCCGACCATTCCAACGCGAGGTCGTAGTTGGTGGTAAAGGCCCACGGCGCGGCCTGACCGGGTTGGCGGTTTCCGGCCAGACGGGACACAAGCCTGATATGGTCCGATAGTTTGGGGTTCAGGATAGCCTGGTCCGGCTCCGACCACAGCTTTTCGTCCAGGATGGCGGCCCGCAGCACCACTTTACGCAGGGCGTGGCGCGCCGCCTTCAGCTTGGTCAGGTCAGTGCCGGTTCGTTCGCCGTCCAGACAGGCGATTTCCAGCCGGTCAAGCAAGAGTTCGACATTGCCCGGCTCGCCATCCGCAAGAAACTTGTTGTCCCGAAGGAACTGGATTTGGTCAGCGTATTCGTTCTCAAGGAGCGCCCACACGTCCGACATGACCATGCCGCCGACGCCTTTGGAGGCTCCGGCACCAAGCAGGACGCCGACATTTTCCAGCCGGATCGCAAGCGCGAGATGCGCCAGGAACTCTTCGGATGTTAGCTGTCGGCTGCCCCTGATAGCGAAAAATGTCATGACAATTCCCCCCTGAACGCCTTGTCGAGAATGGCGGGGAGCATGGCGTCCATTTCCGTTGCAGTCTCTCGCTGTAGTCCCTGCACGGCATTGATGGATGTAAATGTTGCGATGGCACGTTCCTGGTCCCTGAGTGAAGGCATGGAGAACTCAAGCTGCAAGAACTGTTCGGGTCGGGTACGTTCTCTCCTCGCGCCAACGCCACGTGTGGCGTCCTTGAGCCGCCTCCAAAAAAACTCCGTAGGAACGAGTGCCGCCAAATACTCGGGCAAACAACGATCCGCCTTGCAGCGAAAGGTTCGGTATTCGGGGGACACGAAATAGCCGTGCAATTCCTTGGGAGTCATAGCTATCGCGCCCTCCCAGCCCTTCACTTGGCTCATGACCAGAGCCCCCTGATAGAGACGGTTGAAGGCGCGATAGGTTGTTTCTCCACCATGCACGGGGGGCTTGGCAAATAGGCCGCCTCCAAACCCACGCACGCCCGCTTGGGGATACGGAACGCCTATCTTTATCGGCGTCGCATCCTCGTCGAGTTCGATAAAATTGGAGAGCGATTCTGGCGCTGACGTGGATAAAGCTGCGTGTGTTGCAGCTACGAACGCGACGGTAGCTTGATCGGATAGAGCGCGAAGATTTTGCGCCTCTGCGATTTTTGCCGTCAAATCTTCAATGCGAGCGACAATGCGGTGTTGTTCATCGAGCGGCGGGAGAGGGATCGTAACCTCTGGTAGTCGTTTGATTGCCAAAACTCGGTTGCGTCCAGCCGACCCTGGACAGATGCGGCCGATTTGTTCCAGCCCTTGCCTAGTGCAAAGATACTTGGTCAAGAATGGCGCAAAACACCGATCGTCATTGACTCGAAAAGTTGGGTAACGCACAGACCCGTAAAGACCATCTTCGGCCTTCGAGCAGAGAGCAATCGCTCCCTCCCACGCAAAGGTCACTTGAAGGATGAGGTCGCCTTCCCTCATTAGGAAAAGGTCTTTGTTGCCAACCTCAAGTCCTGAGCGCGGGTGTTTGTGGAAGATGCCGCGCCCATAGCTATACGTCCCAATTTCTTGGTATTGCCGATCAGCGATTACATCGACCGGACGACGTTCCAGCCGCGTAAGTTCGCCAAAACTGACTCTCGGCCAAGCTGCACTCATGCGCTCGCCCCCAGCGCCGCCTTGATCTCCCGCATCAGATCGGCGATCCGCAATTCTTTCTTCAAAATACCGTCGGCAAGCTGATCGGGCGGCAGGTGCTCAAAGTCCACCTTGGCTCGTGGATTCTTGCGGTCGAGGTTGCAGCCTGCGTCCAGTAACTCCTTGACTGACACCTTCCATGCTTGATCGTTTTCCTTTCGCTTCGTCCACCAGGCCATGCAGTCCTTGAACTCCTCAAACTGCATCGGCTGGGTCTTGGTGTAATTCTTGCGGCCGTCGGGCAGCGGCTGCTCGTAATACCAGACCTGCTTCGTTGGGCCGGAGCGGTCAAAGAACAAGATATTGGTGGGGATGCCAGTGTAGGGCGCAAACACGCCATTGGGCAGCCGCACGACGGTATGAAGGTTGAACTCCGTGAGAAGCTCTTCCTTGATACGGGCGCATACGCCGTCGCCGAACAGCGTACCGTTGGGCACGACGACGGCAGCCCGCGCCGCACGCCCCACGGGAGTCGGCTGGCGTTTGAGCTTGCGCATGATGAGTTGCAGGAACAGCAGCGCGGTTTCCGCCGTTTGGCGGTCTTCGGGAAAGTTGCCCTGAATGCCCTTTTCTTCCTCCCCGCCGAAAGGCGGGTTGGTGAGGATCACATTGACGCGCTCTTTCTCGCCGATCTCGGACAGCTTGAAGCGCAGGGCGTTGTCGGGGTCGATCTGCGGCGCGTCCAGCCCGTGCAGCAGCAGGTTCATCTGGCACAGCAGATATGGGAGGGATTTGGGTTCGCAGCCGGCGATGGTGTCGTTCTGCAGGCGCTTGCGGTCGGCGACGGTCTTCACCTGCTTCTCAAGGTGGTTGTAGGCTTCCACCAGAAACCCGCCCGTGCCGCTCGCCGGGTCGAGGACGGTTTCGCCAAGGCGCGGATCGGTGACTTCCACCATGAAGCGGACAACGGCACGCGGCGTGTAGAACTCGCCGGAATCCCCCGCCGCGTCGCGCATTTCACGGAGCATGGATTCGTAAAGCGCGCCGAGGGTGTGAAGCTCGTCCGATGACGTGAAATGAACACCGCCAACCTTGTTGATGATATCGCGCAGCAGATAGCCGCTCTTCATGCGGTTATCGACGCCCTTGAACACCGTGGCGATCACGTCGCGGCGATTGTCGCCATTGGAGCTAGACAGCGAGCGCAGATAGGCGAACAGGCCGGGGCCTTTCTTGCCGTCTGAGCGCACGGCTTCCTCGGCATTGATGAAAGAAAGCAGTTCGTCGCCCGTAATGCCTTGCGGATAGGCGGCCCAATCGCGCCAGCGATAGGGGGCTTCGATAATCGCCTTGAACTTCTTTCCAGACAGTGCGGTTTCCTCCTCGCGCTGCTCTTCAAGATCATCGAGAAATTTGAGGAACATGATCCAAGTGAGCAACGGCAGGCGGTCGAGTTCGCCGTTCAGCCCCTTGTCCTTGCGCATGATGTCGCGCGCAGACTTGAGAAGGCTCCCAAGCATTTGGGCGGTCGTCATCGGTGCGGCGTCCGCGCCGTTCTTTTTCTTAGTTCGTGCCATAGAGCAGTCCTTGCAGGTCGTTCACGGCCCGGCGAAGCTGATCGGGGCCGCCGAAGAGTTTGATGATTTCGGCGGGCTGGCCGTGGGTTGAAATAGGCGGAACCTTTAGCACGTCCGGTAGGACAAACTGCGCGTCGCCGTGTTCTGCATATTTTTCCAGAAGCTCGTCCAGCACCTGACGGGCTTCAGGGGAGAATTTCTCGAAATAGTCCTTGCGCTCGGCCTTGAGGCGCTGCGCCCGCTCGCGCCGGGTGCGAAGCGGTGCGTTGAAGGCCAGGTGGCAAAGGAGGTCGAAGGGGTCGGCGTCGGTCTGGCCGGTCTGTTCGGCCAGTACATCAAAGTCGATACCGCGCTCGGCCAGGGCGGCGATGATCTCGCTGCGCTGGTCTGCGTCCGCCCAACGCTTGCGAAGCTCGGCGGAGGTCGGCGCAAGCGAACGGACGCTTTCGGCAGCGTAGTCGGTATATTTGACGACGCGAAGCTGCTTGCCGTTCGGATCAAGCTCCTGGACCAGATGGGCCACGACTTCGACCTGGCCGCCGTCGAAATAGAATTTGCGCGGCTCGCCGGTCGGGGGTTCGATCACGCCGGGTTCACCTTCCTCGGTCGCGGCAGGCTTCGGTTCCTGTCCTTCGGGGACGATCTCCGTCGTCGCGGTGGTTTCTCCGTCATCGTTGACTTCTTCTTCCGTGATCCGGTCCGGATCGCCGTCGAAGTCCGGGTCCGCGAACATGCGGGTTGCCGATCCGGTGTAATCGAGGATGTTGAACCACAGCTTCCCGTAATCATCGCGTAAGCGCGTCCCGCGCCCGATAATCTGTTTGAACTCACTCATCGACCCGACAACGCGCGCGAGAACGACGTTCTTACAGGTTGGCGCATCGACACCGGTCGTCAGTAGTTGCGACGACGTGAGAATAACAGGCGTCTTGGTTTCAACGTCCTGAAATTTGGACAGATGACCTCGCCCGATTGAGCCCTCGTCAGCGGTGACGCGCGCCACATAGTCGGGATACTGCGCCACAAGATCGGCATTGAGGTTGACCAATGCCTGTCGCATTTCGGAGGCGTGTTCTTGATCGACGCAGAACACGATGGTCTTGGCGAAGCGGTCGGTCTTTTTGAGAAAGTCGGTCAGGTGGCGAGCGATAGCCTGCGTGCGGGCACGTAAGGCGACGACCCGCTCAAAGTCCTTGGTCTGATATTCATCATCGGGAATTGCGCGGCCAAAGCGGTCAACCTCGTCTTTGCTCGGTCGCCACCCTGCCGCGTCCCATTGGGTGATAATGCGATGCACTCGGTAAGGCGCGAGAAAACCGTCGTCGATGCCCAGGCGCAGGCTGTACTCATAGATCGGGTTACCGAAATAAAGGTATGTGTCGCGGTTGTCATCGCGCAGCGGCGTGGCCGTCATGCCAAGTTGGTAGGCGGGCTTGAAATGCTCAAGGATGACGCGCCACGAACTATCGTCCCGCGCGCTTCCGCGGTGACATTCATCGACAATGATGAGGTCGAAAAAGTCAGGCGGATAGTCCCGGAAAAGCCCCGCGCGGCGCTCGTCCTCAGCGAGCGCCTGATAGATGGCAAAATACATTTCCCGGCTCTTGATGATCTCGCCGGATTCGATCTTGTGGCGCGCGTCTCCGAAGGGGGTGAAGGTCTTGTCCTTTGGGTCGTCGATAAGGATGTTGCGGTCGGCCAGGAACAAGATACGCGGCTTGCGATGCTCCCCTGTCGTGTTCCAGCGGCTCGACCAGAGCTTCCAGCTAATCTGGAAGGCCACGATGGTCTTGCCCGTTCCCGTCGCCATAGTGAGAAGCAGGCGCTTCCTTCCGGCGAGGATGGCTTCGACCGTGCGGTTGATGGCGATCTGCTGATAGTAGCGGGGCGGCTTGCCCCCGACGGTGTTGTAGGGGGCGATCAGATGCTCTGCACGCTCGGGCGTGTTGATTCCGCTGCCTGCCTGATAACGCCGCCAGAGGTCATCAGGTGTCGGAAAGTCGGTAACACGCGTTTCTGTCCCCTTGAAATAGTCGATCTCGATAATTTCGAGGCCGTTGGTGGCATAGGCGTATTTGAGGCCGAGGATTTCCGCATAGTCGCGGGCCTGTTGAACAGCATCGGTGGCGGATTTGTATCTGGCCTTCGCCTCGACGACGGCAAGCGGAAAGTCCCGCGTAAACCGCAGCAGGTAATCAACCCGCTTGGGCGGCTTGCGAATGAAGCCCTTACCGACAGGAATGACGCGCCCGTCCGTAATTGTCCGCTGTTCGGCAATCGAATGAGGCTCGTCGTCCCAGCCAGCGGCCTGAAGCTTGGGAACGATCAGCTTTCGACACGTATCGGCTTCGGTGTTATCGGTCAGGTCATTCATGCGCTTGTCCCCGGCGATCGCAAAGGGATGCCCCACTCTTCCGCGCTCTCCATAAGGGCATTGGCGGGCTTAAGGTCTTCTTCCGTGATCCCGAAAAATTGTTTCACTAGGACCATGACCCACCTGCCGGCCATTTCCTGGCGAACGGTTTGCTTTCCCGCGCGGCCTCCAGCACGGGTATTGCAAAGCCAGCGACAAATGCCAGAAGCTCGGGAAGCGGCTCTGGGGCCATTGCTAAGTTAGTGCGGTTGAGGAAAGCGCGCCATTGTCTTTGCTTGGAGGTATCGTTTGCGAAGTCGGGTGTAAACGCGACGGGTATTTCAGCCGGTATTGCGGTCTGGCGGCGCGCGAATGTCGCGCGGATCGCTTCGGCAAGAACCGAGCCCTCGAAGTCAAAAGTCTTCGAGATCACCCATAGGTCGAAGAAATCCTTCATGCGGCTGTTCCGAATACCAAGGGACACGAGCGCCTCCAACTTCTCGGCCACGACGGTTTCGGGCGGATAAGCGCGGAGTTCTGGCTGCGGAAAATCGAGCAATGTGGGATAGCTGATTGTCTGCGCTTCGGGGGTCACCACGTCGCCGAAACCGATGTCGATCTGAATACGCAGACGCGCGCCTGCGAGTGTCGCGCTTAAATCGACGCGGACCCCCTGATACTCGT
Source organism: Rhizomicrobium sp. (assembly GCA_036269235.1). Classification (GTDB taxonomy): domain Bacteria; phylum Pseudomonadota; class Alphaproteobacteria; order Micropepsales; family Micropepsaceae; genus Rhizomicrobium. Next base: position 100,757 of record DATASL010000050.1, on the reverse strand, counting down.
CCTCGGGCCGCGTCCGTTCGGCGCCGACACTGTCGTCGTCGAAAACAAGCCCATCATCGGGCACCTTAAGGCTGCACAGTTCGCGGAATATCGCCGTTATGCGTTCAGGCGCGGGATCGCCTTTTCCCAAGAGGTCGAGGTCGCCGGTGCTGCGGTACGGGACTTTCGCCCATAGCGAAAAAAGCATCGCGCCTTTGAGGATGAAGTCCTCGCGGTATTTGCTTTGCGCGAGCCGGTAAATCAGCCGCTCGATGGCGAAACGAAGCAAGAGGAGTTGCACGTCGTCGCCACGGTTGCGCGCCTTGTCCGTGAGCCGCGCGCGCACCGAAGCGGCCATGTTCTTCGGCGGCTCGCTGCGCGGGGTCATGCAGCGCCTTCAAGGTAAGGACGCATGACGTTGCCCACTCGATCGATCTGCGCGTAACGCCAGATGTCATCGGCAGTCGCGCGCTTCTTGCGGAGCGCGTCGCGCAGCGCTTCGAGAGCAACATCGAGACCAATCTTGCTGCGATACTTGAAGCAGTCGGCAACCGTCTTTGCCGCGACGGTAATGGGGACGGATACGCCGTCTATGACGTGACGCTCCACCCCCGCCGTGAGGGCCTGGCCGCTGGCCCGAATAATCCGAAGCGCGACCGGAGGGTTCTTAGGCGTCCACGCCTTCGACGGTTGCAGCATCCAAACCTCGTGCGGCGTCTGGGTCGTGAGGCCGTGGAATTGCAGAGCGGAAAGAAGCCCGATGACCCCCTTGGGTGCGGCCTCGGCGGCCTCGGCAAGGCTATGCGATGCCGACAGTTCGGCCCCGGCTAGCTGATAAAATCCGCGCGCCGGGCGTATGAGGACGCCTTCGTCGCTGAGGCGGCGCAGATAGACGCGCGGGACGCCTGCGGCGTCGAAATCTTTCGCCCTGGCGACGCCCTTGCGGCGCGCCACGGCGATGGCCCGGTCACGGTGGGAAAGCGTGGTCATGGACCTTGTTACAATTCCTAGGTGCTGATTCGCAAGTACCTTGGAAATGTAACGTGAAATCGCGATTTTTCCCAGCCTAGAGCATCAAAGCCAAGGATAGGCTGGCCGCCTCCAGGTACCGTGAAATCCAGCGCGGCACGAATATTTGTGCCTCTCTCGAGTCCTTCCGGTTCCGGTTGGCGGAATTCGCCTGTGCGAACCGGTGCCCGCTGAACAAGCGTCCGTCCCATTCAAAGCCTTGGGCATTCAAGCTCCTCAATCCAAATGGTCGTTGTCACGGAGTGATCTCAAATACCGTTCCGCAAGTCGTTTCTGGAGGATCGTCACAACCACCCTGATAACCTGTGCCGCTACCACCTCCCAGTGTGGTTCCTACAAACGACTTGCCGATGCTAACCGGGCTAGAGACTGGGCCATACCCATCCGTGGAATAATTCGGAAACGAATATAAAACGCTTTCCGTGCCGGAGTTGGGGCTGAAAGAAAAGACCACGCCGAAGTCACCGTTACCGCCGTTGTTACTGCCGCCGCCCAGAGTGGTACCGTACAGTCTTCCATCTTTGTATATCACTCCTGCCAGTGGCCTGTCTCCATCAGGACAATTACCCTGGCCTGGGCAGAAGAAATAAGAAACGACCTCCTTGCGCGTTGCAATTTTATAAGAAAAAATTACGCCGCAGCCGGTCGTGCAATCGTTACCAAGATACCCCCCTACATAGGTTGTTCCATACAACGTGCCATTGACATTCTGCAATGTGGCTTGGGGACCGCATCCATCGGACGCGGATTGCTGAAAGGAGTATAGCGCTTTTTCCGCGCCTGTTGCTGGATCGACTGAATAGATCGTCCCGCAGTAAGTTGAACTTCCCCCTTGAGTTGTTGTTCCATAAAGCGAGCCATTCACATTGATGAGACCTGCCAAGGGATAAGTCCCGTCCACTCCATTATCTTGAAATGCGTGAAGGACGTTTTCTGCACCGCTTTGCAGGTTCAATGAGAACACGGTTCCGCAACCATATGAATTGCGGCATCCGGTGCCTCCGCCGTATTCGGTTATGCCAAATAAATTGCCCTTCACTTTGGTCAAGCCACCCACGGGCTTCGAGCCATCATTGCCGCCTTTGAACGAATAGAGCACTTTCTCCGCACCAGTCTTGAGATTGAGCGTGTACACTGTTCCCATAGCATACGCGCCGCCGCCATCGGTCGTGCCATAAAGTTTATTCCCTATTTCAATGAGATTACCCGTCGGCCCGGCCCCATCTGAACATCCCTGCCGCGTACAAAATGGATACAACTGGGTTTCAGTGTCAGTCTTAGGGTCGATTGAGAAAACTGTTCCTCCGCCATGTGCTCCGCCGACATTCGTTATGCCGTAAAGCGTGCCATTCACATTAATGATTCCTTCGGGTAACTGGCCGTCGGTACAGTTTTGTTTGCTGCAAAACGAATAAAGCAACTTCTCCACGGCGCCGTGCGCGTCCGTTGCGCCGTTCAACATAATCCATGCCGGAACAAGCGAGCGCAGAATGACGTAACTGGCTTCTCTCATGATTTCCCCTCAATGCCTCATTTGCCCCAACCCTGCCCGTACCAACCTGCGGCGCCTAGGTGGTCCATCGGCTCGGCATTGAATCCGCAAATATCGGATTTTTCAATATCGGGAAACCCGATTTAATTGAGAAGCCGCGTGCGGAGAAACGCGGCGTGTGGATCGGACCGGAAAAGCACAAAATCGTCGGAAAGCGGCTTGAGACTGCCCGAAAGAAAGCGGGCGTCACCCAGGTCGAGTTGGCCAAGCGGCTTGGTAAGCCTCAGTCCTTCGTATCCTCATACGAGAGCGGCCAGCGCCGGGTGGACCTGCTCGAATTTGCGAGCATTGTTAGAGCGATAGGCGGCGACGCCGGAGCGGTCGCGGAGGAAATTTTCGGCGCCCTTGAGACACCCCGGCGGCAGAACGCGGCCGCCTCGCTCGGAAGGACGCCCGTCGGCCACATGTCTCGCAAACCCCGCGTCTAGAATGGAACTTCGTCAGGATTGATTGGCGTCCCGTCGAAGTCCACCGGAATCGGTCCGAACTCATCGGCGTCAATCCAATGCAACGGCGAATAGCCGGTGAGGCGGTGGAGTTCCTGAATTTCACCTTGCGTAAGGCGCTCCTCCAAAAGGACCCACATAGTGTTGCGGTCTTCCATTTTGGCTTGGTCGTCCATCTTTTCCGAAAGGATCTCCAGGACGATTTTGCCGACCAAGTGGATGAGCTGCTCGACGCTCAGACGCATATCGCCCACGTTAAGCTCCTCCGATCTGCACGCGGACGACCGCCGCAATCTGAATCCTACACCAGACGGACAAAATTGGAGATACCCCTGACCGTCGCGCTCGCATTCCTCTAAAATCGGTAGGCGGGAATCGGCCGGATGCGTCAGGCCGGGCAGTTGAGGGGAAATCGAGAATGGCCACGCCTTCGGATGGTACGGGTGCCGACCGGACTGTAGCGCAATCCCGTCCTGCGGCCACGGCTGCACCTCCCTCTCAAATCCAACCAGGGGAGTTTCCGCCCAATGTGAGGCGGCTTCGTCTGGTCTTGGGCTACACGAATGCAATCGTCCTTTTGGTTGCCGGGCTCTGGTGCGTAATTTTCTTCGGCAAGATCGCATTCAAATTGGCGACCCTCCGATTTCCCGAGCTAAAAAGTGCCAATGCTGCCGTTCCAGTGATTCTGCCACTGGCAGGGCTGTGGTTCGGCTACCTATTGGTAAACACAGTCATGGGTTGGGATGGCGCTAAGATTCGTCCAAGATTGGCGCTGTGGTGGACTGTAACAGGGTGTCTTTGGCTCGGCACAGTGTTGGCGATTCTCCATTTCAATTGGCACAACTACGTACAAATTTGGAACACGAATGAGCTGCCACCCCTAAACTTTGCCCTCACTTGGTTATCGATCTGGCCGCTCCTCGCGCTCCTTGTCATTTTGCCTATCAGCTTCTGGCCCAACTTTTGGAGGAACTATTCTACTTTTACCTGGCTTATTCTCGCGAGCGTAACCGTTGCCGGCTATCCAGCGGCGTGGTTTCTCTACGTCGCAGGAAGTGTCTTCGTCGGTTTTCCGTTATGGATGATAATAGTCTATTTTCTTGCGCCGCCTCTCTTATTGCCTCTGCTTGGAACGCTCACCGCACTCGTGTTTGGCGTCGTGATTTGGCTGGTGACTTGGGCGTTCTTCTTTCTGCTTCGCTTACCGATATACATATTCGATTTCATCGATGAGCAACGGAAAGAAACGCAGATTCGCCAGCAAAAGAAACAGGGTCTCTCCAACTATTTCTCGCGTTTTCACCTGTGGTTGCGCCATGAACCGGTTCCCGAAATACCCGACGACAGCAAGGGGTCACGATTTTCGACGCCAAGCGAAGCGTCGGCATTGCAGAAGCCGGGCGGCGCTCCTTACGGCTACATCGAGGGAAAGCCCTATTTCCTCCACACCGAGAAACACGTCCTCATTCAAGCCAGCACACGCAGCGGAAAAGGCGTCGCGGTGATCATTCCGCGCCTCTTGCTCTACCCCGGCTCCGCCTTTGTCCTCGATCCCAAAGGCGAAAATGGGCGCGCGACCGGCCGCCGGCGGGCTCAACTAAACGACAAGGTTCACTACCTCGATCCTTTCGGCATTTCGGGAAGGCCCGGGTCGCGCTTCAATCCACTCTCAAGATTCACTCCGGAAAACATGGAGGCGGAGAGCAAAGCGCTGGCGGCGGCACTTGTTCTTGCCGATACCCGCGACCACTGGAACGCCGCCGGCCAGCAACTTCTCGCGGCAATTATCATGTATGTGTACAGCTCGACGGACATAGCTCCAGAGCAGAAAGACCTCGTTACCGTCCGACGCTTTCTTCTGGGAGGTATCGAACTCGCGCTCAACGGTATGAAACGAATGGAGGACGTTGCGGATGGACTTCTCGCTTCGCTCGCGAAGTCGTTCCTCGATACGCCGGAAAAAGAATTTGGATCAATCGTTTCTACGGCGCAACGCGAAACGGAAATTCTCGACAACCCGGAACTGAGAAAAAGCCTCATGGCGACGGGCGAAGGCGATGAGGTCGATTTTGCACAATGGCATACAGGCACGATGACGGTTTATCTCTGTCTCGCTGCGCCGAAGTTCCCTGTTTTTAGCCGCTGGCTTCGTCTGGTACTCACCTCGGCCCTAGATGAGATGACGGATAAACTTCGACCGCCGCCTCTGCCGGTTGTGTTTTTGCTGGATGAGCTGGCGACCCTTGGTCATCTCAGCACGGTCGAAAATGCGATTGGTCTCTCCGCAGGCTACGGCGTCCAAATCGTTTCCGTGTTTCAGGATGTGGCGCAAATGCGCGATCTTTACAAAGGACGCTGGACCTCTTTTGTCGGCAATGCGGGCGTGCGGGTCCTATTCAATCTCGATGATTTTGAGACGGCAGATTATTGGTCGAAGTTCATTGGCGGACGCCTGGTCGAGACGCTCAATGTTTCGGAGGATATATACGGCATCGCGGAAAAGCAGAGCCGTGGCGAAGCCGTGCGGCCCCTTCTGACTCCTGACGAAATCATGCTGCGGTTTGCTGGCGGTGATATCATCCCTCCCGAAGCACCGGGTGGGCTCGCCACGATGGGAAAGATGCTGCTCCTTCCCCAAGGCTCGCGTCCGATAATAACGGACCGCGTGCCCTATTTCAAAGATCCCCATCTCAAGGGTCTCTGGGATGATCCGAGAGCTACCGCAGCGCATTAACGCACAGGATCGGCGATGGACCGAGACTCTTTAGGTGCAGGATTTGTCGCAACCGCATGGAAGAACGCCACATCGTGGCAGCGCGCCGCGTACGGCCTCAAAATCACTGCCGAAGATCGTGACAGGTTCTTTCGGCACGAATGGAAAACGGTATCGCTTCGTTTGCCAAACGGAGTGATTGCGACTGCGAACGTCGATAAAGAGTCGTTCTGGAATGACACGTGCCGCGAGCTGATAAGCGCCGAAATTGGCGCGTGGTTGAGGGACGCAGGGCTCGCGCCCTGGCCGGATCGAGCCCCTCCTCGGATATCGATAATTCCAGATGGCGACCGTGCATTTCTCGTTCGCGCGATAAAAGCTGAGAAGGGTTGAAACGCTATCGTTCCCGCTCGCGACCGCCAAGTTGGCTTTGGCGCTCTTTTTCGCGTTCGTGATCTTCGATGATCTGTACCAAATGCGCTTCGCCCTTGGCTTTGATATTGACGTGATCGGCGGGCGCAAGGTTCTTCACTGACTCTGGGTCGAGGTGGCGGCCTTTTTCGATGTCTTCGCGCAGGCGGTCGAGGGCCTCGGAGCGCGCGCGAGCCGCCTCCCGCTCTGCCTCCTGTTGTTGGCGGTATTCAGCGCGCGCAGCGGCGCTGGAGGCGAATTCACCCGGCGATATTTCGCGCGGCTCCGGCTTAGGCTCGAACGCTCCGATGAGACCGTCACAAAAATCTTCAAGGGCTTTCGCCACGCCGCCGATTACATCGGCTGCAACGAACAGACTGCTACTTGCGGCCGTTTCAAGCTGCGGAAGCCGCGACGGTGTTGCGTTCGCGATTTCGTCGGCGCGTCTTGCATCTCCCTCCTCGATACGCTTTCCCGCTGCTGCGTCCTGTCGGGCGCCGTAGTCTGTCCAAAATTCCCTATTTTCGGCGGCACGCAGGATTTTTTCGTCGGCAAGCGCGCCCTTCTTAAGCCCCTCAAGAGCCGCACGCCGTTCATCGTCCAGTTCCTTGTCTTTCGCGATACCTGCGGCTGCAACCTTGTCGTCCCAAGCGATAATTTCCTTAGCCTCTGTGATCGCGTGAAGGCGGCTTTTCTGTAATTCCTTGGCTTCCTCCACGGAGGGAAGCGTCGAGCGGTCAAGATCGGAAAGGCGCTCCCGCATTTCTCCGGCGGTAAGACCGGTGATGCGCTTGCCGAGCGCATGATCGCCGCCTTCGCGATCGATCACGACAAAATCGCGCCGGTCGCCCCGCGACAGCAGGAATCCTTCGTTCTCAAGAGCCTCGCGTAAACCCTGCCCGTCTTTGGTTGCGTCCACGCAGGCCCGGATGCTTTCGCGTATCGCGGTAAGGTCCGTTCCCAAGCGGCGAGCCTGCTCGAATTCATCGCGGCCGGCCGCAAGGGTTTTTCGCCCCTCCTCGCGCTCGCTCCGGACGCGGGTGAGGTCAAGCTCCACCTCCAGCTCGCGGCAAAGCTCCTTCATTTTGTTTTTGTAGAGGCCCGGATCGATGGCGCGCTCGTTTTCGGTATCGATGCGCGACCAGGCGATGTGCATGTGCGTCGTCCCGTCATCATAGTGATGGAAGGCGACGGCACGGGGCTGCTCGTCAAACCCGAGCGTGGTCTCAAGTCGATCTGCGACGTAGAGCCATTGCTCGCGTGTCAGCGATTCATGGTCGGGAAGGCGGACATAGGCATGGAAAAATGGTTTCTCGGCCCGCGTGCATTCCGCCTGAATTTCGATATCGGTACAGGCGTCGCGTAAGTTGTCGCTGGCGAAACCTCGCAACTCAACCAGCTCGCCGCGTTCGCCCCCTCCCGGCATTGTCAGGTAGTCGGCCATACTTCGACCGCCGACGTAAATGCTACCCTTCGCTATCATAGCCAAGCGACCGGCGGATTTGAGCGAGGATCGAAAGAAGCTCGGCGCTGGTGTCTTTGACCGAGTCCAAGACAGCCTTCGAGATGGACTGGCCGTCCCTTTGGGGCCAATCGGCAAGAGCCGACTGATTTAAGCCCTTGGCGATCTGATTCAGGTTGTTACCGACCCGGTTAAGGTCGGCGCTCGCCCGAGCGAGCATCGCGCGTTCGACAGGCGGCCGCCGGTGCGCTCGCGGCCCTGCCGAGCCCAGGGAACACGCGCGCATGAAAGCAGGAATGCTCAATCCGCTTTCCTGGGCTTTTTCGTCCAGCTGATCGCGCTCGTCGCCGTCGAGCCTGACGCGAACCGAAAAACCGCGTTTCCTCTTTTCGCTGCCAGAACGCCTTTTTGGGTGACGGTTCTCGGTCAAACGCGGGTTCCTCGCGCTCTAATTTCCGGTACTCTTGGGCCTCTGCCGTGAGTCGCGCGGCAATGGAACTTCGGGGATGCAACGGGGTGGGACACCCCTTGCCAAGTTAGCCTTTCGGCCGCCGCTGCGCGGCGTGTCGGAAGGCGTGGCGCGGGTGTCCCGCGCCCAACTTGCTGCCCCTCCTATCGCAACTTTCCCCATCCTCCGCTTCAATCACCAAATCCCATCCATGTCGAGCCAACTCCTACCCTCCCCCACCTCCAAAAAATTACCCACCTCAATCCCACCCTCACCCGTTTCTCCGCTTCCAATTCCAAACCAAACACTCCAACCCGCCCCCCTCAAATCCACTTTCTCAATGCCCTAACCGCCGCAACATTCTGCCGACTTGGTATTTTCACTAACCGAGTTTCTTCAGACTCCGCGTTCGACCTTTGATCTTTCGCCGCGTTGCCTTCGCCAGCGTGACGATTGGTCGTGTGATGCTGAGTGCCACTTGCCTCCAGAGGTCGATCAGGTAGCGAGCCCAGCCGGTGCCTGCCGCCTTCCGAATTGGTTTAGACCGAAGAGCGTCGGGATCGATCCAGCCGTCGGCTTCGAGTTCGTCGATGACCTCCGCACGCTGGCCGGCGAGGTGTTTACGACGCCGGTTCCGCTCTTTGGCTGCACGCCTGTCCTCGCCCGCGAACGACGTTTGGCCGTCCCGTTCCATGGCGGTCGCTATGGCTCCCTGTTTCGGCTCGGGCTCGCGGTCCATGCCCTGGTCGGCGAGACTCCGATGATCGACGCGCGCCTCGTGTCCGGCGCGCGCGAGATGCCGGTTAACGGCATCCGCCCAGGCCGCCCGCCACCCCTCCAGTTCGGCGGGCTCGTTCCACTCCCGCACCTTGGGGCCGAACGCGCCGCCCTCCAGGCGGCGTAGCGTGAGGAGGATGTGGGCGTGGTGGTTGCGATCATCCCCCCGGTGATCGGGCGCGTGAATGGCGACATCGGCGATCATGCCGCGCGCGACGAACGCCTCGCCCACGAATTCGCGAACGAGAGCGATCCGCTCGCCGTTCTTCAGCTCGAATGGGAGGCCGAGGACAACCTCGCGGGCCAATTGAGCGTCTTTCCGCTTTTCGGCCTGCTCGATCGCGTTCCAAAGCTTGGCGCGATCGGACACCCATTCGGACGCTGCCGGCGGAGCGAGAATTTCGGCGAAAAGCACGCCCCGTTTGCGCGAATAATCGAACGCGAGGCCGGTGCGTTCATCGCGGATGAACGCACCTGCTCGGTACGCGGCTGTGGCCGTGGCGGACCGGCCCGCCGAGCGTTTGACGATCTTCGCCTCAAAGCGATAGATCGCCATGCGCAAACCCCAAGCGGGCAGCGGCGTGGTCGAGGAGGTGCCCTCCTCGTCGATGGTGTCGGAGCGCGATAGCTCTGACGCGTGGGTCTTGGGGAGAAAGAGCCCCAAGTGCTGGTCCAGGGCGGCAAGGCCATGGCGCGGCTCCATCCGGCGTACGGGTGGTCTGGGTCGAGGGGCAGGAACGCTCCTCGTCGTCGGTACAGGGGCACGAATAGCCCTTGTCGCGGACGTTGCGCAGCAACGTATAACCGCGCACTTCGCGATTAGTTATTTCGCGATTATTTAACTCTGCTGGGCATATATTGTTGCATTGCAGCATTTGTATTATCGGTCATGTAATTACCAATGGTGTAGTTTTGGTTAATACGGATTTAACTAACAATTCCGATCACATAGAAGGTGGTACGGACGAATCGTCGCCAAGGCGCTCGCTTTTGATCCGGAAGAAAGAACGGATTGAACATCAGCTAGCGGGCATGGATGCCCGCGCGCGCGAACAAAGGCGCAAACGCGATACCCGCCTTAAAGTGATTGTGGGCGCCGCCGTGCTTGCCCATGCAAGGCTAGATCCCGCCTTCGCCATGAAGCTCAACGACGTGCTCGACCGTGCCGTTGTCCGCTCTGCCGATCGTGCCTTCCTTCTGGGCAATCACAATACCTGGCGGACCGTGGAAGCCGAGCTAACGACGGCAGGCAAGACAAAGCTCGAAAAGCCGGCTCCTCCTATCCAGCCGGTGCGTGCCGAAAGAACGCGCTCCCGGAATACGGGAGCGCGTTACGAGGAGCTAAAACAGCTTTAGTTGCCCGCTATCTTCTTTGCGCGATTTCGCCTTTGAGGGCTGATCGAGCATCATAGCGACGAAAAGCCCTGCGTATTCCTCGGCGCTTTCGCACGCCTCGATATCTTCCATCGCTGCAAAATGGCTGCGGTAGCCGGTTTCGCTGACGGGAATTCGGCGCGGCGGCTCATAGGCACTCCGAAACTCGAAGTGCCCGACGGCAAATTCGCCATCGGACCAATCGGGCTCATAAGTGACAAGCATCTCCTGCCCCTCGATGAGGAGACGGAATTCATGCTTCTGCCGCTCGGAATCGCCATGCGATTCTTCATGCGGCGTTGCCGGGCGGCTTTCGCCGCCCGGCTGGCGATTGCCGCTCATGCCGCTACTTTCTTCTTAGCCTTCGGCTGGCGAAGGACGACGCGGGCGGCAGGAAGCGGAAGGGCGTCGAATTGCAGGTTAAAACCCTTCCCGTCTTTGTTCGCCCAGGCCGAACCGATAACGGTCCAGACTGATTTTTCGTCGTTGCCTTTCGTCACGCTGTAGATGCGATGCGTAGGACGTACTTTTGATGTCGTGTCGTTGCTCATGTTAGTTTCCTTTTCGTAGTGAAGCCGCGCCAATCGCGGCCTCGATGCGGTTCCCTGGCACGAGCGGCAAAGCGGCGATGTCAAAAGGCCGAAGGCCCGCAGCCGTAATGGAGTGCCCCGAAGGGGCGAGGCTCCCGTTCGGTTTTGACAGCGGCGCGCGCGAGTGCAGAACCACGCATCTTTTTGAGGCCGCTTTGGCGTCGGCACGAAAAGAGAAACGAACCAAGCAATGACAAACGACGAAAACTATCCTTTGGCCCCGCACCCATCAAAGCGTGCGGAAGTGCAGGACCCATAGAGAGCGCGGCATCAAGGCGAACAAAGGCGGAAGGGCGCAATTCACGCGCTTCCCTGCCGCAGCGTTGGACGAAATTCGCCAGCGAATAACAGCGGTGAGCCAAGACACCGGGCGGTGAAAATCGCCCGGCAACCGCGATTGCCAACTTCCTCCCTACTTTCGTCAACTTAAAAACACGCGAGCCGTCCGCCAGGACGGCTCGCCGAATTTATTCGCCGAATAACAACGGCTCCGAATAGCGCCCTGCTGCTGTGCGCTGCGATACGGGGCGAACATCTTCGACAAGCGGAAAGAGCGGCGGCTGCCGCTCTTTGCGACATTCTGCGAGCTGCGCCCGGCGCAGCTCCAGTATGTCGCGCCACAAGTGGCGCTTCCCGTCGATCAAGATGAAAGGAACGCGGCTCATGCCGCGATCCTCCCTTCCTCAAGAGTTGTGCCCTGCATGCCGTTGAGAAAGTCGGCGGCTTTCTGAGCGTAGGCGGCGGCGGTGAAGATCGCGCGCTTGTCGTTCTTGAGAACGGTAAGCCAAGAGGCGAGATAAGCGGCATGATCCTCGCGGGGCTCCGGCGTGATTCCAAGATCGGCACACAGGAAAGCCGCGCCAAGCTCAGCGACAAGCTCCTCCGCTGCGTAACCTTCATCGCCCCAACGCTTGCGCCCGAACTCCCGATTAAGGCGGGTCTCGTGCTTCGTCCAGTGCGTGAGTTCGTGCAAGAGAGTCGCGTAATAGCTCTCGGAATCGCGGAAGGTCTCGAATGGCGGAAGCTGGACGTGATCGGTCGAGGCGGAATAGTAAGCGCGGTTTCCACCATGAAGGATGCTCGCATGCGTACGTGCGGCGAAAGCCTCGCCGGCTTCGATCCGCTCCAAGGCTGTAAGCGCGGGCGGGGGTACAGGGTAGAAATGCGCGGGCAAGCCTTCGATCTGCTCGCAATTAAAAACCGTGTACGCCTTCATAAACGGAATTTGGTTCGCAACTTCTTCGCCGCTCGGGTTGGTCTCGGTTCGCGTGATCTTGTCGGCATAAACGACCTGCGAGCCTTTCTCGCCTTTGCGCACGTGTGCGCCAAGTTCGGCGGCTTGCTTGTAGGTCATCCACATCGGGCAAACAAAACCCCGCGCGATAGCCTCGCCCCAAAGCATCAAGACATTGATGCCCTGATAAGGCTGGCCGTTACCGCGTAGGGGGCGCGTTATGCGCCCTTCGGTATTTCCTACGTTCCACGGCCTAAGCCATGTGCGGACTCCCTGCTCAAGATCGGCTATGATTTTGTTGGTGACGCGGGAATAAATGTCGGTCTTAGTAGCGGTCTCGGTCGTCATTGTCTTGCCTCCGGTTCTAGGGTTCAGCGCAGCGCGCGCGTCTGAACCCCTGCCCGTCGGCGAGACCGAGGGTAGCAAGGGCAAGGGCGACGGACCGCGAGGGGGATCACCCAGGCTGGCAGAGAGCGAAGCGACCGAAGCTTGGGGATACGCGGCCGGCGGTGCGCCAAGGCGCACGCACCCTTGCGCGCGCGAGGGGCAGAGCCCCTTAGACTTCAATCAAATAAAAGGTGATTGCCGTTTGCGAGCGCAGCGAGCGATGCGCGAGGGATCGTTACCGGATGGCCGAAACCGCAAAGCGGGTTCGGTGAGCGCAGCGAGTAGAGCCCGGTCCGCCCAGCCAGGCGGGCGGACGCGCCAAGACATTTGGGGTAAAAGCAGGATGAGAACCGCAGAGGCTTGGAGTAAGCTATGCTCGTTTGCTGCGTGACCAAGTTCGATGAGATCGGCACACCGCATCCCGGATTAATCGTCTTTCCGGAATACGCAAACGGCCTGGAGATAAAAAAAGCAGCGCACGAATATCCGGAGTCGGTTATCGTCGCAGCTGTCAAAACCGGCCAAAGATCGCGCGGCCTTATTCTTCACCGCGCACTTAATCGAATCGAATATCTTAAAGTGAACACCGACGGCACTACCGTAGGGACCGGAAGACTGCCGAAACTGCCTGTGTACGAAACCGACGATCTTTGCGTCGGCGTATTGATTTGCATGGACGTGCAAATTCCGGAACTCGTCCGGGAATTGGTTGCGCGCGTCTCAAGCAGCTTAAGCACGTACAAGATCGTCTGCATCCCGGCTCATATGGGATCGAATTGGTTTTCGGGGCCGACGCTCGACGTGAATTTCGGAAATGTGTTCGTCGCGCTTTGCAATCACACACAGCAAGACCGGCCCCGGTGCAAGAGCTTCATTGCTGGGCCGCACAGAACAAAAACCCATGAACAGCTCGACACCGAGCCATTACATGCCGAACTCAAACTGCAATGAATTTTAGCAAAACCCCAGACATCGAACCAAACAATTCAACGACTTCGTTGGTTTCGACGGATTAAGGTTAATTTAAGTGGCAGCAGATATAGTCCACTGTGTTTGGTCTGTATATGTAACTACATTAGTTCTGATTTATGCAATTCCACATTTCGATATTCATATCCGCTGGCATTGTCGTGTGCGCATTGCTATTTGCCGCTGAAGTATCCGCCGCAACCAGCACATGGAACAGCACGACGAGCACCAACTGGTTCAGTGCGAGTAACTGGACAGGCGGCGTGCCGACTTCGACGAGCACGGCGGTCATCAATCTTGGATCTTCCGGCCCCATCGTCAACGCAACCGGCGCCGTCGCAAACACTGTCGAAGTCGGCACGACCGCTACCGGCGGAACGCTGGGCGTTCAAAGCGGCGGCGTGCTTACGGATGCGAGCGGGTGGATCGGGCAGAACGCGGGATCGACCGGCACGGCAACGGTTAGCGGCTCTGGCGCAACCTGGACGAATACCGCCGGCATAAGAGTGGGCAACAGCGGGAGCGGAACGCTCAATATCCAAAGCGGCGGCACCGTCAACACCGCCCTAGGATACCTCGGTTATGCCGTAGGTAGCTCTGGCATCGCTACGGTGACAGGTAGCGGCTCAAGTATCGCTGACAGCGGAATGCTCTATGTCGGTAACAACGGCAATGGAACATTGAACGTTCAAAGTGGCGCTAACGTGGGCAACACGATTGGCTATATCGGTTACGGTGCCAGCTCAAGCGGTACGGCCACGGTGACAGGTAGCGGGTCGAGCTGGAACAATAGCGGCGCTCTCCAAGTCGGGGTTACGGGCAACGGCACGCTGAACGTAGAGGCCGGAGCCGATGTTAGCGACACGAACGGAAATATTGCGTCGGGAGTCGGCGGAACTGGAACTGCGACGGTCACAGGAGCTGGATCGAGCTGGACCAACAGCGGCAGCGTGTACGTTGGCAATCAAGGAAGTGGTACACTCAATATTGAGAGTGGGGGCGAGGTCAGCAACACGTCCACTGGCTTTATCGGTTACACTTCCGGCATTACAGGCACAGCAACTGTTACCGGCCCGGGATCGAGCTGGAATAATGGTGCCCTCAATGTTGGTTATAATGGAACGGGAACCCTAAACATAGAGGATGGCGGCAGCGTCAGCAGTACAACATCGCATGTTGCCAACCTCGCCGGCTCGATCGGCACCGCGACAGTAACGGGCTCGGGATCGAGTTGGACCGCCTCCGCCAATCTTTATGTTGGCTCAAACGGCAATGGAACATTAAACGTCGAGGCTGGAGGCACGGTCAGCGACGTAAGCGGTCAAATTGCCAACGGCGCAACGGGCAACGGTACGGCGAACATTGATGGCGTCGGCTCCAATTGGGAAAACAGCGAGTATGTCCTTGTGGCAAGCACCGGAATCGGAACGCTCAATATTACGAATGGAGCTTACGTAAACAGTGCGGGCATCGTTGGCACCGGCTTTCCGGGTCTCGATCTTATTGGCGGTATCGTCGGAAATACAAGCGGCGCTTCGGGCACCGTAGCGATATCGGGCAGCGGCTCGGCATGGAATATCAACGGCGGATTTCTCGTAGGTGGCGGCAATAACGACAACGTCGGCGAAGGATCGCTTGCGATCAGCGACGGAGGCGCTGTCAATGATACAAGCGCCTATGTCGGACACAATGCGGGATCGACGGGGTCTGCGACGGTAACCGGGGGCGGGACCGCGTGGAACAACAGCGGCGACCTTTATGTCGGTGAAAACGGCGGAACCGGCACGCTTACGATTTCGAACGGTGCGTCGGTCACGACGGGCAGCGGGACGGCCTATGACAACAATAACGCGACAGCAACAAGCACGAGCACGGTTTACATTGCAGACACGCCCGGATCGACAGGCACTCTGAACATCGGCGCTCCCGCAGGACAGGCTCCGGCAGCCCCCGGAACATTGGTGGCCAACACGGTAGCCTTCGGCCAAGGCCAAGGCACACTGGTGTTCAACCACACCAGCCAGAACTATCTATTCGCCCCCGTAATCACCGGCAACGGCACGATCGACGCGCTTTCCGGCAAGACCATCCTCACGGGCGGTCTCTATGACTTCACCGGCGGCATCTATGTGGCGCCTGATGCTGCTCTGACAACGGCGGCCTCCCTCGATGTCTCGACGGATACGCTCGGCTCCGACATGCGCGCTATGGCGATAGCGCAACGCAGCACGCCCAACGCGTTGCTAGGCCTGCTTCGGCCGGTCGATGACGGCGACTATCTCTTCTACGGCGGCATGTGGGGCAGCAGCGTCATATATGCGGGCGGCCAGCATTCCGCCGACGGTCTCACCGTGCTTGGCGGCATTGCCCAAGGAACGCAAGACTATTCCGGCATCATGGCGAGCTCTGCACCCACTATCGCCGCCGCGTTGCGCTATACGTTCGATGATCCCTTCGGCGATGCGGGCAACGCTCTCCGTCCCTATGAAGAGATCGGCGGCTGGGTCTCCCCCAGCACCGATCTTACACTGAGCCGCACCTACATGAACGGCAACGGTCTTGCGACAGGCCAAGGCGTCACGAACTCGAGGTCGTGGGGAGAATACGGCCGTGGCGGCCTCGTCTGGAAAGCGACCAAAGACGACCAGTTCATGGGCTATGCCGAGCTTGGTCAGCAGTTTGTGAGCTTCGACGGTTATACGGAAGAGACGAGCCCGAACAATCCGTTTCCGGCCACGGTCGGCGGCGGCTTGTTACGCATGGCCGTTGCACGCTTCGGGGGATCATGGACGCGCAATCTTCGAGGCCTGATCGCCTTGCCCTGGTCGGTAACTGTCGGCGGCAATATCGCACGATCCTTTGCCGTGCATTCCGGCCTGACGGCCACGGTCGATGGGCTTGGCTCGATGACGGCGGCAAACATTGCCGATACATGGGGTGAGTTCGGCGCACGGCTGGAAAGCCGCATTACCGAAAAAGCGGCATTTTACATCGAGGTCAGCGGCACGGCGGGCGGCGGCGGCATTGGCAGCGCCGTCCATGGCGGTGCCGGCCTCTCCTACCACTTTTGAAAGGAGTATTTTGTGATGGATATTCTACCCGACAAGGCAAGGGCATGGACGTTCGAAGTCCATCTCGTCACGGACACCTACGCCAATCTGGCCGAAGCCCCCCTCGTGCGAGTTGGCACCGGACGGCTTGATGGCAACCATCTATTCGTCGAACTTGTCCCAGGCATCTCGGTATCGGGGAGCCTAATGCTGAAGCTCAAGGATTAGCGCGAGGTGCAAGACTTATGTGGTGCCGGAAAATGTATTCATCTCGATTGCAGCGCGTGACGTTGGCTAAGTCACGCTGCCCCCTCTTTAAGCGAATGTGACCTCGGTGTCGGCATTCGGACAGCGCCGAACTGTTTAAACTCCTTGATCATTGCAGTCGCGGTGCGTTTTGCTTCAGGGCGGCTCAGACCGCGTGCTCTCATACTTTCCACGAGATGCTTAAAATAGAGCTTGTCCCTGAATTCTGGTTCATAGCGTAGCTAATTGATCTGCGATTTGTTGCAATCTCAACTCGTAACATCCTCTGCCCCCTCCGTCTTCAACCGCTTGTGCGAGGTCGTACGAGCTATGGCGCTATAAAATCCGATCGCCAGGCACCAGCTTCGCTGTCGGTGTCAACTGAAACCACCCCGTGTCGCCGAAATTAGCGAGGTCATTGCCGTATCCAGCAATGCACAACAACTCCTTCTGAAATCGCAACCGCATTGCAGCCTTAACCGGCTATCGAGCGCCTTCGTCGGCTTCATGGCGGCAAGTGCTCAAGCACTCCTTCTCTTCGTTCCGGTCGCAAGCGATGCAGCCAGCCTCCTTACGCGCCGTGTCAGCCGGACGGCCGCAATTACGCGGTCGCGAATGAAGGAGATCAAGATGCGAGTCATTTCAGTTGTCGAATTATCCCGCCTCACACGTACACAGCTTTTTTCGCTTTATACGCAAATGCAGGCTGTTCTTACCGATCTCGATCAGAATTCTACCGAATATCAGTTCGTGCTAGGGACGCTGAACAACATCAAGTTTGTGCTATTCCGGAAACAACTCACACCCTAGTCCGGTCGCTTAGGCGTCGCGGATTACGACGCTTTCGACCAACGATAACTTTGCGACGGCCCAACCCACGAAGGCGCGAAGCAAAGCCGACAACGATTAACATACGCTAATGCCACATGCCGCTCCCAACTTTGCAGAAGCAGTTCGGGACCGACACGCGACCGACACGGAACTCGGCGCTGCGGGGCGAGATTACAGTGCGGGGTCTCCTACCGTGCCAGCGCTACGTCCAATTTGTAACCGGGATTGCGCCGATTGATGCACAATGCCCATGATTCGCTTCAGCGTGGTCTCGTGAAAATAGCCCGTGCCGCGATCACAGCAGCGGTCTTGGACGTGTGCATGTGGTCCATGGCCTTTGGGCAAACGGTGACCGACCCGACGAAGCCCGCCGCCCCTTCCCCGACCCCCAGCCCCAATCCGGGTCCGCCCGGACCGTTCACATTCACGGCCGCAGCCATTGTCGATCTTCTAGGCGATGCCATGGGAGGAAAGGATGCAGGGGAATTTGGTTACGTACATCTCCTCAAGCTATCGGCAGCCTATGATGGCGCAACCGATGGGCTTCCCGGTCTGACGGGATTAGTGAGCGTAGCCCATGTCAGCGGATCGGATTTCAGCGCCGATGATGTTGGCAGCGTCCAGGATATCAGTGCGTCGGAAGCCGAACCGGGTGGCCTACGCCTTTATGAGGCTTGGGTTCAGCAAGAGATGGACGACGGCATCGGCGGCATCAAAGCTGGCCTCATCGATATCAACACGACCTTCGATGTACAGGAGACGGCGGCTCTCTTTCTCAATGCCTCGCAAGGCATTGGTCCTGACATCAGCGATACAGGCGTCAACGGTCCGTCCGATTATCCACGTCCCGCCCCGGCGATAGCTGCCTTTTACCGACCCGCAGAGGACTGGACGGCGCAGCTCGGGGTCTTCGACGGAGCTGCGGGCAACCCGGCCGATAAGTCGGCGTTCTTTGGCGTGCGGCTTGATGGCGCTCTTATCATCGGCCAGCTCGAAAGGCGCTTTGGCGATGTCGCGCGTGTCGAGGCGGGGCTTTGGTCGTACACGGCGGCCTTTCCGCTGTTGGGTCTATCGCTGTCCGATGGTTCAACACCAACAAGCCGCGATAACAACGGCCTCTATAGCCTTGTCGAAGGCCGGCTGCTGCCGAAGTCGAATGACGATCAAGGCGGCCTAAGCGGTTGGGTGCGCGTCGGCGTCGCCAATGGCAACATCAACGAAGTCGCGAATTACTTAGGCGCCGGACTTGTCTATACCGGCCTCATCGAAGGACGAGACAAGGATGAGATCGGATTAGCCATCGCGAGAGCGGGATTTGGCGGCGGAGCACATAATGTCGCTAATTTGGAAGGTCAGCCGATTGGCGATGCGGAAACCGATTTAGAGGCAACCTACCGATACGCTTTTTCGGATTGGCTGAATATCCAGCCCGACGTGCAATATGTCGTAAGCCCTCACGGCGATTTGCACGTTCAAAATGCCTTCGTCGTTGGAGTGAGGCTCGCCTTCACTTACACCCGATAATTATTGGACGGGAGTGGATGGAGCGGGCACCGCAACAACCGCTTTTGCGTCAGGATCGCGAGGACATGCGCGGCCCCCGTCAAAGCACGCGCGAACCGTATCACCATTGCCTAGCGTCCAGGTTACGTGGGTCGCGTAATCTGAACATGCCTGATCGGCGCCCCTGTAAATCGCGGCGACATGCGTCTCGGTATGCTCGATCACGTCTGCCGTAGCCGCGCCTAGATGTTCGAGACGAACGCGCGGCGGCGATAGAAGCGTCGAACGCGCGAGCCTGCACACCCTGCCTGCAAGTTCGAGGCCCGATGTATCTTTATACACGCCCGGACGCCCCAAGCTAAAATAGGGCGAGCCCGTACTCTCCGTCGTAACATTCATCCAGCTTTCCGCGTTCGCGCAAGCCGTCAACAAAACGCCGCTCGTCAGGATCATGGAGATTTGCGACTTTCGCACCGTGTCCTCCAAGATAATACGCGCGCGATTTCCACAAACGGGCGCGGTCGTCCCAGCGGTAAAGGAGGTCGCGGGCGTCCCCGAAATTCCGCCCGCGACCCTTAAACACGTTCTTCCAGAGTCTCGACATTTTGCCAAGTCTGCCTTGCCAGATGTGCGCGGGTTCCAATGCCCATTGAGACCGAATGCCAAGCGTCCGGGAGTGCCGCCTCGCGAGGTGGGCGAACCGCGCCGCCCAAGGAGAGCTTCGAGAATGCGGAACGCTTGCTTGTCCCAATCATTCCGCAAACACCCAATTGAGAGGATTTATGGAAAACTCAACGCGGCGACAGGTTATGGCAGCCTCGGCGCTGGGCGCTGTAGCGGCAGCTACTGGCCCCGCCCTGGCGCAACCGACAGGCCAAGCTCGCGGGGGGAAACAAGATCCTCGCGAAAAATATCCGAAACCACCCTTCCCTCCACAATCTCAGCCTTGGCCCGGCCTTGCCGGACGCATGGACCCGCGTCCCGATCACGGCGAAAACTCTTATGTGGGATCAGGCCGCTTACGCGGGCGCAAAGCTCTCATCACGGGCGGCGATTCTGGAATGGGTCGGGCAGCGGCCATCGCTTTCGCTCGGGAGGGTGCCGATGTCGCGATCAATTACTTTCCGACTGAAGAGCCGGATGCTCGAGAAGTCGTCGGCCTCATCCAAGCCGCCGGCCGCCGTGCGGTGGCGATACCCGGCGATTTGCGTGACGCCGGCTTTTGCCGCCATCTCGTCGATCAAGCGGTCGGTCAGTTGGGGGGCTTAGACATCCTCGTCAGCAATGCCGGCCGTCAAAAATCGCAACAGTCGATATCCGATATCTCCGACGAAGATTTTGACTGGACGATGAAGACCAATATCTACGCGCCGTTTTGGATCATCAAAGCGGCGCTTCCGCATCTGCAACCGGGCTCGGCAATCATCGCGACCACGTCGGAGCAAGCCTACGACCCTTCGCCCGACCTTTACGACTATGGACAAACGAAGGCCGCGACGATGAACTTCGTCAAATCCTTGGCAAAGCAACTCGGTCCAAAAGGCATTCGGATCAACGGCGTTGCGCCGGGGCCGATATGGACGCCCCTGCAAATTTCGGGAGGAGCATCCGAAGGCAAAGTTGTGACGTTTGGCGCAACCGCTCCGTTGGGCCGACCGGGACAACCGGCTGAATTGGCCGGTATTTACGTACGCTTGGCGGAAGACGACGGCAGCTACACGACAGGAAACGTGTACGGCGCCGGTGGCGGACAGGGTCAACCATGAAGCCCCCGCTTAGAGGTTTGCGCGAAACGGCGTTTGTCTTTGGCGTGTTCATCGGAACACAAGCGATCGCCCAGACCGCTATTCCGCCGAGTTCCGCCGCCTTTGCTTCGGCAGCCGCGGAATCGGATCAGTACGAAATTCATGCGAGCCAGGATGCCTTAGCGCAAAGTCATGATCCGCGCATAAGGCCTTCGCCGAACAAATGATCCAGGATCATTCCAAAACGAGCGACGCTTTAAGAAACGCGGCGGAGGCTTCGGGTATGCCTGCGCCCCCGCCTTCGATGAGCAGCGATCAATCCATGATGCTATATAGCCTTCAAAGTTTGAGAGGCGATGCGTTCGATCGTGCTTACGTCAAGCAGCAAATACTTGCGCATCAACAGGCGCTGGCCGTAACGCAGAGCTATGCATCTTCCGGGCCAGACAAGAATTTGCGGGGTGCAGCAGCGGAGGCTCTCCCTATTATCCGCCGTCATTTGGACATGGCGGAAAAAATGCACGCAGACTTCGCCGGCTCTTAGTGGTACAGACATTAGACCAACGACTGCCTAGGGCTGAAATGAATCAAGAAAACGAAAACCGAAAAACTGCATCAGCGCTGACGGGCGGGTGTCATTGCGGAGCCATCCGATACGAGTTGCACGCACAACCGACCGATGCCGGCTACTGCCATTGCACAATGTGCCGTAAGTCCGCTGGCGCGCCAGTCTTGGCGTTCGCGAGGGTGCCTCTCGCCGATTTTGTCCTGACCAATGGTAGTCCTGCCACGCGGAGGTCTTCCTCTTTTGGCGAGCGATGGTTCTGCCGCGACTGCGGATCACAGATCGCGATGCGTGTCGATCATCAACCTGACGATATCGACTTTACCGTGGCGACGCTTGACGAACCGGATGCCGTTCATCCCATCTTTCATATTTGGCATGCGAGCCACATCCCGTGGTTCGAAACGGGAGATAATCTGCCACGTTACGCCGAAAGTCGGCCCCAAAATACCGATGCACCTGATACAAATTCTCCTGCCAATAACCTACAATGACGGGACGCCTGTCGGCGAAGACATCCTTCGCTCAGTATGTACGGAGCTGAAGACTCGCTTCGGCGGTCTTACCGCCTACAGCCGTAATCCAGCCGAAGGCGTCTGGAAAAACGGCAACGGCGAAAAGACCGATAACATCGTTATCATTGAAGTTATGACGGACGACCTCGACCGCGATTGGTGGAGAGATTTTCGCAAGCGTTTAAAAAGGGAACTCGGTCAGGAAGAGCTTGTCGTGCGCGCTGAAGTCACCGAGCGTCTTTAAACATCGCCGATTAAGTACGAAGTCCTCCAGTTTCTTGTTTCGATTCTAGCTAGAGGGCCGAGGAAGGTAATCGGTGCTGCTCGTGTGGCACAGATACGCTACTTCAATTGACAAAATGGCACTGAGATTCGCAGTCGCTTAGGAAGGCCAGCCATTTACAGTAGCGCACCCCGCTGAACCGGTATTTTCTATTGTTCAGATGGGGGACCCGCGCGCCATCCCCGGAGCAACTCCTCGGAATATGGGATGACCGCGAGCAGTACAAAAGCGACGAAAGGAAGGATGAGTTCGTCCCATCCCGGCGGCTGCTTAAGGCCAAGAGAAAAGTCAGCGTTTTCAAGGCCGAAACCAAAGAGTGCTTCCGTCTGCGGCCAATGCAGCACGCAGAGGAGGATGAGGGCCATAAAAGGCAGCACTTCAAGCAAACTGTGTACCTGATGCTCAAAGGGCGTGACGTTGCGCGTTCGCATGGCAAGTTCCAAATCGGCGTAGCCGGTCAATTCGTGCGCAAGGAGACAAACCGCCATAAAGGCGATCAAGAGGGCGTTGATCTTGAAAAAGAGCGCCGCGATGATCGGTAGAGCCGCCTCTGTCAGCATCAGCCAGTGCAAAAGCGTCTCTCTTGCGCCCGATGCCGTTTCGACATGGGTTGCACGATGGCAGAGATAATCCACGAAGCCGGCAAGCACCCATAGGGGAAGCACGATGTAAACGAGCATGTCCCAAACGGGCGTCAAGGAATACATTCTTTATGTCTCGCTTGGTGATCCATACAGCGACTGGAGCGTCTGCCCGATAAATTTGCGATGCGAACTCTGAGATAGGATGAAGACGGGGAACGGACGCCCTTCTCTTCGGTTCACATTAACTGGCCGCAAAGGAGAACGGAATGAAGGCGCTCGTCTGGCATGGAAAGAACAGCGTCCAGGTGGACACCGTTCCCGACCCCGTAATCGAGGATCCTCGGGACGCCATCGTCAAAGTCACATCGACGGCCATTTGCGGCTCTGATCTTCATCTCTATGACGGGTACATTCCCGCCATGGAGAAAGGGGACATTCTCGGCCATGAGTTCATGGGAGAAGTCGTCGAGGTGGGTTCCGGCAATGCTAAACTTAAAGCTGGCGACCGCGTCGTCGTACCCTTTAACATATGTTGCGGCGAATGCTTCTTCTGCAAGCGCGGCCAATGGTCGTGCTGCGAGCGCACCAACCGCGACGCCGAAAACGCGACCAAGATGTTCGGTCATAACACGGCCGGTCTTTTCGGCTATTCGCATCTGACCGGCCACTACCCAGGCGGCCAAGCCGAATTTGTTCGCGTGCCGTATGCGGATGTATGCCCAACGAAAGTGCCGAACGGCCTCTCGGATGAACAGGTTCTCTTCCTCACCGACATTTTCCCGACCGGCTATCAGGGGGCGGAGTTCGCCGAGATAGAGAGCGGCGATACAGTCGCAGTGTGGGGCTGCGGACCTGTCGGACAGTTCTGCATTCGCAGCGCCTTCATGTTCGATGCGGGACGCGTCGTTGCCATCGACCGTATTCCGGAGCGTCTTCTCCTCGCTGAAAAAGCGGGGGCCGAGACGATAAATTTCGAAAAGGAGGACGTGTACGAACGTCTCAATGAAATCACTAAAGGGCGCGGCCCCGACCGTTGCATCGATGCCGTCGGCATGGAAGCGCACGGCACGGGAAGCTGGGATTCTGTCGCGGACAAAGCTCTGGCGGCAACGGGTCTCGGTACCGACCGAATTCATGCGCTTCGTGATTGTCTTCGCAATGTCCGCGCGGGCGGTACCGTCTCTCTTTCCGGCGTCTATGGCGGCTTCCTGAACATGGTTCCACTCGGCGGCGCATTTCAAAAGGGCGTCACTATCCGCATGGGCCAGTGCAACGTCCTCAACTACATGGACAAGCTCATGACCATGATCGAGGAAGGCAAGATCGATCCATCCTTTGTCATTACGCATCGCGGCGGCCTCGAAGACGGCCCCGCGATGTACGAAACCTTCAAGCACAAAAAAGACGGCTGCATCAAGGTCGTGATGCACCCGAACCAATAACCCGAACGGAGAACAGTTATGACCAACTCAGCGCGTCCCCTCGCCGTCGTTACCGGCGCTTCGACCGGCATCGGTTACGAACTGGCAAAATGCTGTGCCGACGAAGGCTACGATCTTCTTATCGTTGCCGATGAAGGAGAGATCGAACAAGCGGCAAGCGATCTACGCGCCACGGGGACGGACGTAACGGCCGTCGAGGCCGATCTTTCCACAACCGAAGGCGTTGATGAACTTCTCGCGGCAACGAAGGAGCGGCCTATCGATGCGCTTCTGGCGAACGCCGGACGAGGTCTCGGGAAAGCCTTTCTCGATCAAGACTTCGAGAACGCGCGTCATGTGCTCGATACCAATGTGACGGGGACGATCTATCTTCTTCACAAAGTGGGTCGCGAGATGCGGAAGCGAGGACGCGGCAAAATTCTTATCACGGGCTCTATCGCCGGCTTTATGCCTGGCTCCTATCAAGCCGTGTACAACGCGACTAAAGCATTTCTTGATTCCTTCTCCTATGCCTTGCGCGAAGAACTGAAAGATACGGGCGTTACCGTAACCTGTCTCATGCCGGGCGCGACGGAAACCGAGTTCTTCAAGCGCGCCGATATGATGGATACGGCCGTGGGAACCTCCGATAAAGCCGATGCGGCCGATGTCGCAAAGTTGGGCTTCGATGCCATGCAAAAGGGCGATGACGGTGTCATAGAAGGTCTCGGCAACAAATTCCGGGCATTCATGGCTCACCTCATGCCATCGACGCAGCTTGCGCGCCAGCATACAAAAATGGCGGAGCCGGGCTCAGCCAAACATTGAACCGCAGGAAACGAGTACTCTTAAAGCGCGGTCGGGACCATGTCATAGTCGGCCAGCATTTCTGAGAACGAGTGGAGCTGCATTGGTGCCGAGTGGCTTATTATCGCGGCAGGTCAAACGGCGCGGGGCTCGGCAAATGGTTTAGCGCCCAACGCCGCGGGGGTATTCGCGGCGGCGCTCCGAATGTAAAGGCGCATACAAAGGAAGTGGGGAGCGAAAGTACTGTTCGCGACGGTGCCGCGCGATTTCCAACTCAAGGCGTTTGCTCTTCGACAACGAGGCAAGGTATTTCCTGGCTTCTTCGACCAGCAATTCCGCACGTTTCCTGTCCTTCGGTCTAGGAGTGCAATTCGTAATTTCGATGCCAGCGGCCGTAGCGTGCGCCCAAACGAGGAGTTGGAATTCGTCGCCGCCATTGACGAATATGTCTTTCCATCCTGACGTCACTGCATGATGCGCCGTTTTGTTTCAGGAAACCTGATCTAAACGCATCCCATGCCTTTGCTAACATTTTCGGGCACGTTGCCATAGGCGAGCCAACGCTCGTACGCGTCTTCTTCTTCGTCATCACTGAGCCAATAAGGCTCACGATAGGGTGGTGGGATCGTTACCGGGTGGCCGAAACCGCAAGCGGGTTCGGTGAGCGCAGTGAGTAGAGCCCATCGCGGAAGGCACGCGCCGAAAAGAGTGGCCTTGCTAAGTTTTACTTAGTAGCAATTCGGTAGTTTCTGCTGCCTACTGCGTCCGCGAGTGAAACCCGAGCAACGGCGTAGAGGTGTCGAGTGGGACACCCCGGGAAGAATTGCTTGCTGCGCGCGGCGGCGGTCTGGGGGACAAGGCGAACGAGCTATTAGGGCGAAAAGTCGGCGAAAGCCTGCTATCCAAGCATTTGCCGCACTTTGGACGCGACCGCGTTCATCGGAAACGGCTTGGTAAGTATTTCCATTCCGGGCTCCAAATGTCCATTTCCGATAGCTGCATTTTCTGCGTAACCGGTTATGAACAGAACTTGAAGGCCCTCCCGAACGGTACGCGCAGCGTCCGCCAATTGGCGTCCATTCAAGTTGCCGGGAAGTCCGACATCGGTGATAAGCAGGTCAATTTGTTGGGGCGAATTTAGCAACTTCAATGCCGAAGGACCATCGTGGGCCTCCAACACGCGATACCCGTGTTCGGTGAGAACATCCTTGACGAGTAACCGGACCATAACTTCGTCGTCTACAATTAGAATGCATTCCCCGAATCCATGCTCCGGAGTTTCCGCTGTCGCGTTTTCTACGGTTTCGGCATTGCCCATGTATCTCGGCAGGTAAAGGCACATAGTCGTGCCCTTATCGACTTCCGTATAGATGCGAACCTGTCCCCCCGATTGCCGGGCAAATCCATATATCATGGAGAGACCTAGTCCTGTTCCCTGGCCTATCGGCTTTGTCGTGAAGAAGGGATCGAAGGCGCGGGCCGCGACATCGGGCGCCATCCCAACTCCGGTATCCGTGACGCAGATGGACACATATTGTCCTGGGGGGACGTCGCGGTCTTTTGCGGCTCGTTCGTCGAGCCATTTGTTGGCGGTTTCGATCGTAAGCATTCCGCCATTCGGCATCGCGTCGCGGGCATTGATCACAAGATTGAGCAGCGAGCTTTCGAGTTGAGATGTATCGGCCATGATCGGCCAAATGCCAGCCGTGCCGACGACTTCGACCGCGATGTGAGGACCCACGGTGCGCCGTACGAGTTCTTCCATTGAAGTAATGAGCTTATTTGCATCGATAGGCTTGGGATCGAGCGTTTGCCGCCGCGAAAACGCGAGCAGCCGGTGAGTTACGGCCGCAGCGCGATTTGCGGCATCCATCGCGCCGCCGATGAACCGGTCGGCCTCGGCGACTCTTCCCTGCGCGATGCGACGCTGCGCCCGGTCGAGCGCGCCCGTGATGCCTTGCAGCAAATTGTTGAAATCATGGGCGAGCCCGCCCGTCAATTGACCGACCGCTTCCATCTTTTGGGCTTGGCGAAGCTGTTCTTCGAGATTATGCCTCTCGCTCACATCCCGCGCGGTAACGGCTATGCATTCGAGCGCTCCGGGCGTGGTGGGAATAGGCGTCGCGACGGCGTCCACTACCTTATCGCCGTGCTTACGCGTGTAGGGATGAGGCTTACCCGCACGTAGGCATTTATCCAGATGAGCCGATAAGTCCGCCGCACTCTCTGGAGGCAAAATCTCCGAGACTGTATGTCCGATGACTTCGGCGCGTTCCCTGCCGTAAAGCCTAAGTGTCGCCGGGTTGATTTCATTATACTGATACTGGCCATCCGCGCGACGGCAAAGGACCGCATGGCACTCCGACGAATGAATGTAAAACGTTTGAATGTTCTTGAGATCCGCCGTACGTTCCTCGACCATTCGCTCAAGATTTTGATTGAGCGCTGCCAGACGCTCGGCCTGCTCGGCAAGCAAAGCCTCGGCCTTTTTCTTTTCGGTAATGTCACGCGCAATTTTTGCGGCCCCTACGATCTTGCCGTTCTGATCTTTGATTGGAGAAATCGTCAGAGAAATATCTATCAGCTTGCCGTCTTTGGTTTGACGTATCGTTTCGAAATGTTCCACCCTTTGGCCGCTTCTGATCTGGCTGAGGATGTGCTCCTCTTCATGGTGCCGCTCGCGCGGAATAAGCGTCAGGACCGGCTTGCCTATAATCTCGTCGGGAGTGTAACCGAAAAGACGTTCCGCAGCTTTGTTCCAGCTTTGGATAATGCCGTCCGTATTCTTGCTGATAATGGCGTCTTCAGAAGATTCGACCAACGCCGCGAAATGGCTTGCACGGCCTTCACTGACCGGGTCTTCTGTCATCATTGAGTCGCGTCTTTCGTTGGATTTCATTTCGGCATGCCATCAATGCCTGTCATCATTCGCGCCTCGTTGCCAAACGGTCTAGCTTCCGCCGAAGGGCGCCCACGCGACCACTCTCGTCAGGCCGGAACGCGAACTTTGCTCTTGGCCGCTAGATAACGCTTATTCATGGCGATCCGGGCATCAAGATCAAAGTTTTCGCGCATGTCCCTCCATACATTGCGCTCCTCTTCTGAGACATGGTGCTCGACCAGTTCCTTGAGGACTTTGGCGGTTGCCGAAAATTCAGGCGATTTTACTTCGGCGATCTTACCGAGAACACCAAGCATTTTGTCCGCCAAGCCATGCTCCAAATATCCCTCCTCGCCGTCGATTTTCGCCTGGGTTTCCCGGATTGCGATAACCCCGTCGTAAACGATTTTTTCCTCGGCCCGCGAGTGGGGAATAAGGGCGGATTTTATCTGCTTGAGGAGCGACCGGCGCTCTGGCGCCGATTCGCTTTTGACGAGCTTCGCAAGCAGTTCTTTGACTTCGTCGTGTTCTTCTTTCACGGTGTCGAGCACATCCTGATCTGCCGGCGACTCTGGCTTACCGGATACGGCCTTTTCGATCTTGCGGCCGGTTTTCTGAAGCGTATCCATAATAGGCATGGCGTAATCCTTTCCGTGCGTTCAGCCTTTCCACCAGTCCCAAGAAGGCATAAAAGTTCCATATGTTAGTTGGAATGCTGAGTCGCCTTGGCGGGCGCGGAAGCGAGGCTTATCCTGTCCATACGGTCTCGCCGGTAGATCGACGTTGAGGCCATCGCTTCTAGTCCCTCGCGGGGGGTGGGTAAGGCTGTCTCCTTAGGGTTTCGGATGCACCCAAAGCTTCGGGCTTGCGTCGTGTTGATTGGCGCTTTCGTTCTGCATCGGAAATTTTCAGCTTGCCACCTTGTTGTCCCTGAAGATCCCCATGTTCGGTGGCATCGTTATTCTGGCCCATCGCGCTCACTCCGTTCGGCACATTATCCATAACGCTGCGCCAGCCGCATTTTTCCAGGCCCTCGCCGGCCAATAGAGAAGGGGCTGCGCGATGGGATGACCAATTAAAAATCCCCAAAATGGACGCGCCGGCGGGCAACCCCCTTGGTGCACAGCCGGCGCGCGTGCGGCCTACTTAGCCGCCGCTTGGGCCTGTTGAACGGCATCCGCGATATCGGCGGCGCCTCCCAAATCCTCGTCTGTAATCCGGCCCGCTCCGGCTTTTGCCGCGAGATCGACGCCGGTCTCGGGGTCGGTTTCCGGATCGGAGAGCGTGCGCGTCGAAAGCTGATCGAGCGCGGCTAATTCATCCTTCGCGAGCCTGACGGTCGCCTGGCCGTCGCCGCCGTCGATCGGCATGGTTTTTTCGAGATCATCGATGCGCTCCCACTGCCGACCGGAGTTCCACGGACCTTCCACATCGCCCTCGCCCTGAGAGGTATTGACGTAGATGTTTGCGAATTTTTCGATGCCCGGAAGTTTACCAGGCGGGAAATTTTCCTGAATGGAATAAAGTGCCTTTTCGAACGACTTCTGATGCGCGATTTCCCGCGTCATCAGAAATCCGAGCGCTTCCTTGATCCCCGGATCGTCGGTGATATTGATGAGACGCTCGTAAATGATCTTGGCGCGGCTTTCCGCTGCAATGTTCGAGCGTAAGTCCACCGACGGATCGCCACGGCTATCGACATAAGCAGCCGTCCAAGGCACGCCCGAGGAATTTGTTAGAGCCGGGCCGCCGCCGAATAGGATTGCCTGCGTATGGCTGTCGCCCCCTTTTGTGAGCGACATGTAGAGTTCTGCCTCGGTCATCGACGCTTCGGCCAGTCGAGCCTTACAGCCTTTATTTAACATCGCAACGATCGAGCCGATGACTTCAAGATGGCTCAGTTCTTCGGTTGCGATGTCGAGCAGCATGTCCTTTCGACCCGGGTCGTCCTCGGCAAGCGCTTGCGTAAAATAGCGCATGGCCGCCGCGAGTTCGCCGTCCGGGCCGCCGAATTGCTCCAATAGCAGCGACGCGAGAGCGGGATTCGTTTCGCCGACCCTTACTGTGTATTGGAGGCGTTTATTGTGCATAAACATCGATTTCTTCCTTTGTTTGTCCTGTAAACAGAACGGCGTCTTGGCGCTTTACGTTTCCCCCTCATTGGTGAAACCGCAAAGAAACATAACTTTCTGGAAGAACAGCCGGCGGATGCGTATTTCGGCGTCCCTTGGGACAAGTCCGACTTAACCTGCGTTTAGGGCAAACCGCCGCGCCATGGTTCCGCTAATGGTGCGCGAGCGCTCTTAATACCGAGTCCACGTCCAAGACGATCGCCGCCGGGCGATTTACCGCCAGCTCCTCTTCGGTAAACCCGCCCGAGCGCACGGCGATGGTCCGTATCTTACATCGCGCGGCGGCCTCCACGTCATAAGGCGTGTCGCCGACTGCGATGGCATCCTCGGGGAGAACCTTGGCTTTGCGTAACGCAACGGCGAAGAGATCGGCAGCCGGCTTACTTTGACTTACATCGTCGAAGCTGACGGTCCCGCTCAAGATGCCTTCAATCTCCAGAAGATGCGCATAGTGCTCAACCTCCTTTCCATCGGAGGATGAAACGAGAAACGTTTGCATTCCCCTGCCGTGCAGATCCCGCAGGAGGTCGCTGGAAGACGGAAATGGACGAACCAGATGGAGGAATCGGCACTTGAAAATGTCCCCGTGCGCGTCGCTGATGGCCTGACGCTCTGCTTCGTCGATGCCGGGAAAAAGCGACGGAACCAGCATATCCGCTCCTTTTCCTATCTGCTCGCGAAGCCGGTCGCGTGGAACACTGCGGTTGTGCTGTCGTATGGCCTCGTCCCAAGCCACGACATGAAACTCGTTGCTATCGACAAGCGTCCCGTCGATGTCAAAGAAGGCGGCTTTAGAGGCAGACAAGAGCTTAGCGATGCGCTTTGCTTCTAAGTCGTCCATTGCTATAGTCGGTCTCCTTTAGGGAATAAAAAATAAATTAGCAAAGCGCGGCGAGCACCGGGTCTAATCGCATGCACCTCACTCCTATTGTTGGCGGCGTTGCCGCCCTCTGTTCAACGGTAAGCTTCACGCCTCAAGCTCTCAAAATCATACGCACGCGCGAGACGAAGGATATTTCCGTCGGTATGTATCTATTGACCGTAGCGGGTTTCATCGCGTGGACGGCCTATGGCGCGCTGCTCATGCAATGGCCGCTGATCCTAGCCAACGGTATATGTCTTCTTCTGTCGGCTTTCATCCTGACCATGAAGATACTTCCGAGAGGGGCCAAAAATGCCGTGGCTGAGCAACTTGCCCCCGACTAGACGCTATTATTCCGCGCTTCTGGGGCCGGCTCCGGGCCGGGCGTTAACATCGACGCCATTTCGAGAACTTCGGCGTGATCGCGGCGCGCGAGCTTTTCGGCAGCGGCTGCGGCCCTCCGGCATGCATTGCCCCCCTCCGCAAGATCGGGATGAGCGTCGCAATCCTTGGCGCACGTCGTGCAGATATCGGCCGTAAGCGCGCAGGCCCGCGAATGGAATTGGCTCTTGTGCGCAATAAGATCGGCGGCGAAGCCGCACGCGGTAGCGCAATCGAGCATAAGCCGAAGATGCTGGGGCCGGTGAGCGGCGTGACTTGCTCCAGCAGGAATGTCGTAGCCGCCATCACGCAATAGTCCTGACAGGCCCGTAACGCCCGCAAGCACTCATGCGCTGAGTTGCTGAACCGGTCCTTTTCGTCCGGTTCGTTCGCATCAAGCCCGGACATCCTGTCTTTGAACCCCTCCTTTGGGGACGCGTACGCAATCGCTAAACCTCGTCGTCGTCCTCAATCTCGTCGAGTTCGCCGCTGCCCATATACCTCTCGAATTCCTCGGTATAACGCTCGGTCAGCATCTCCTGGTCAGCGGCGGTCGTCTTTTCCTTCAGGTCGAGAAACCAATTCCCTTCCTCCTCATACATGTGGTGCAAGAGAGCGCCCTTGATATGCTCCAGCTTGTCAGCGAACGCCATGCTCAGAGGATCGAGCTTTTCGAGCGCCGCCATCTGCATTTTGACCATCGACTGCTCGGAGTAACCCATATCCGCGTGGCCGGTTTCCGAGGCAGCGGAAAGCGTGGGGTAGATCACGCCCTCCTCGGCGATCGAATGCCCCGTAAGGAGGACGCCGAAGGCTTTGAAGGCTATAGCGCGCTCTTCCTCTTCGGTCGCGTTTTCAACGGCGGCAAGGGCAGCCTCAAGATCGAGATGATGTCGTAGGATAAGCGAAAGCCAATCGCCGTCCTCGGCCGCCGCCATCGCCTTGGCGCGTGCCTTCGCTCGATCCTCGGCACTTTCAGGGGGTGTTACCGCCGCTATTGCTTTATCGATAATGGACATGGGTCACCCTGCTGCGAATTGGCTTACTTCTAACGCCGGCAACAGGATATTCGGCTCAAAAGGAATGTCACCCCGAAGCGATTTCTCGCCCTGGACCTTGACGAGAATGCGACGGAAATGGCCCCGTTAGCCACGCAGCACATGAGCATCTAGCGGGCGAGCAACCAAGTAAGCGCTATCTTGTTTGGATGGGACGGCTTCACAGAGGCCCCACACAAGAAAGGACAATACATGCCCAAAGATGCACATACCAAGGCCGCCGGTCACCATGAGGAGGCCGCAAAGGCCCACCGCACGGCGGCAGAATCCCACGGGAAGGGCGACCATGGAAAGGCCCATGAGCACTCGACCAAGGCGAGGGAGCACTCAAGCGGTGCTCACAAAGCTTCGGAAGAGGCCCACGCCAAGAGCAGCGAGAAGAACACAAAAAAGTAATATCGACCGTGGCTTGAGCCCGCCCCGCACGCGGGCGGGCTCTACTTCAAAGTTCCGCGCATTCCTCCATCCTGGGCCTCGAAGACATTTTCAATAAATTGTCAGGCCGAAACCGTAACTCTGTTATGCTCCCTCAAACAACTCGTCAGCGAAAACATGCACCTTGTACAAATTCTCCTTCCTCTTAACCGCAATGATGGAACGCCTGTGAGCGACGACATTCTCCGGTCAATCAAGGACGAACTGAGTAATCGCTTCGGCGGCTGGACGGCTTATAACCGGACGCCCGCCGAAGGCATCTGGCAGAGCGCTATGGGCCAAGAGAACGACCAAGTCATTATGGTAGAAGTCATGGTCGATGATCTCGACTGCAAGTGGTGGCGACTCTTTCGCGAGCGTTTAGAGAAAGCGCTTGGTCAAGAGGAGCTTGTCGTGCGTGCGGAAATCATCGAGCGACTTTAGACGAGTGTCGTCACTTAAGGCTAAGCGTGGGCTTTCGGAAGTCCTCTACACCGCGCGCCAATGATCGGGTTTTTTCTTGTCGTTTAAGTGCCGGACTCTCGCGACATGAACGGCGTGTCCCGCCTTCTTGGCCCAGGCGATCGCCTCTTCTTGTGTGCGGGCCGTGTGAAGAACATGGTCGGCGTGATCTTCCACGGCATAGTCGTCGATCGGCGAGCCTTGGGGGCGGCCCTTGGGCCGGGCTTCAACAAAGACGCTTGCCACCTGCTTTACCTCCTTTGGTTTCTTCACACTAAGCGGTCAATCCTTACGGAACGCTCGCGCAATCAAGAACCCGACAACGAGTCCTACTGCTGCGCCGATAAGCGCGATGTGGATCACAAGCCCAATCAGCTTGAGAACCACAAAAACGATGATAGCGAGAATTATTGCGAGGATGATTTCCAAAGCACGCATGGTCGCCGGGCGCTCGGCTACGACAGCGAAGTCGCCTGAAAGGTTGTGGTCGGCGGGGTCGGCGGACCGTTCTGTTTGTACTCTTGGGTCAACCGCTTCTTCTCCTCGGCGAGGCGCAGGCCAAGAGTCTTCGTATCGACGCCGGCTTTCTTAGCCTGGGCAAACATATTGCCCTGCTTCTTTTCCTCTTCCTTGACGTGATGCTTGATCATCTCGGAAAGGACTTTCATCTTGGCATCGTAAAACTCGTCGTCGGGATCGGCGACCTCGACCTCGCGGATCAGCACCTTTGCGCCGTCGTGCTCGACGTATGCCTCGTGCCAAAGGTCGTCGTCGATTTCGTCCTTGCAGGCGGGATAGAAGATGTCTTCTTCGATCTTGGCGTGGACGGTCAATTCAAGACACACCTCCGCCGCGATGGCCTTCTTCCGCGCGCTGTCTTTGGCCTTCTCGAACTTCGCGAACAGATCCTCGACCTTGCGATGATCGGCTTTGAGAAGCGCAATGGCGTCCATGGGACGGGATGATTTGGGGGACTTAGACGCCATAAGAAGCTCCGTTCGAAAGGCTGATGAAGGCGGGGGATGGAAATGGATAGAACCCGAACCAACCCCACTAACTCCCATTCCCGCATAAATGTTCCATACCGATTGGTTTTGAACGCGCCTCCGCTAGGGGCACGCTTTTGCGCAACGCGCTGTACGACAGGCACGTTGTATTCCGCATGGAAAATTTATCGGGGCCTCGGTTGGCTGGCTGATTTAGAGCGGGGAATAAAGTGACCGACGCTGTTGACGCCATCGCTCCGGGAGAGCTTGTCAAAGAACCGGGGCGTCCAAAACTCCTGCAAGTCCTAGGACCCGGCCTGATCACGGGTGCCTCGGACGACGATCCAAGCGGGATCGCTACCTATTCCCAGGCCGGGGCGCAGTTCGGATACGACCTCGGCTGGACCCTGCTCTTTAGCTGGCCCTTGATGTGCGCCATCCAGGAAATCAGCGCCCGGATCGGCCGTGTCACGGGGAAAGGCATCGCCGGCAATCTCGCCCGGCACTATCCGAAGCCTGTCGTCTGGAGCCTCGTCGCCCTTCTCGTCGCCGCCAACACCATCAATCTCGGGGCCGATCTTGGCGCCATGGCCGCCGGACTCAAATTGCTTGTCGGCGGCAGCTCCCTTCTCTACGTGGCAGGCTTCGCCATTATCACGGGCCTCTTGCAAGTCTTCATGCGCTACTCACGCTATGTCCAAGTCTTGAAGTGGCTAAGCCTGTCGCTGTTTGCCTACGTCGCTGTCGCCCTCGTTGTAAAAACACCGTGGCCGACGGTCGGCTATCACCTTGTCGTGCCCAATTTCTCACTCAAGACCGATTACTTTACGGTTGTCGTTGCGATCCTCGGCACGACAATCAGTCCCTACCTCTTTTTCTGGCAGGCGGGTGAAGAAGTCGAAGAAGTGAGAGAGAGCCCGGAAGCGGAACCTCTTCGGCGTGCGCCCGAGCAGGCGACGAACGAATTCCATCGCATCCGCATCGATACCTATATAGGTATGGCATTCTCCAACATCGTTGCGCTCTTTATAGTTATCAGTACCGCAGCTACCTTGCACGCGCATGGCATCACGAACATTCAAACATCCTCGCAAGCGGCGGAAGCTCTCCGCCCGAATGCGGGAAAATTCGTCTTTCTGATATTTGCCGCCGGCATCGTCGGCACCGGCTTACTCGCCGTGCCCGTTCTCGCCGGTTCTGCCGCTTACGCTGTCGGCGAAGCGGCTGGATGGAAAGTTGGGCTCGCGCATAAATGGAATCGGGCAAAGGCTTTCTACGGCGTTCTTGCGATCCTAATACTCGTTGGGGCGCTGCTGAACTTCACGCCCATCGACCCCATCAAGGCGCTCTTCTGGAGCGCCGTCATCAATGGCGTGGTCGCCGTCCCGGTCATGGTAATGATGATGCTGTTATCATCGCACCGCAAAGCTATGGGACAGTTCAAGCTGAATAGCGGGTTGAAAACCGTTGGGTGGCTCGCAACTGCCGTCATGGCCGTGGCGTCCGTCGGAATGATGGCGACGAGCTTTTAGTGGGGGAACGCGGTGCTTAGCGCAACAGAAAATAGAGACGTTCGAACAGCCTCTGCGCGGGGCGTTGGCGCTTACATCAAGCCGCAGCTTTGCGAACTTGTCGATGCGCCGCCGGAAGGCGACAAATGGGTCCACGAAATCAAGCTCGATGGCTACCGCATGCAAATGCATGTGAGAAGCGGGAAGAGCACCTTCTATAGCCGCAACGGTCTCGACTGGACCCATCGTTTCCCGGAAATCGCTAAGGCATGCCAGGCGCTCGATGACGTGATCATCGATGGCGAGGTTTGCGCCGTCGATAAAGAAGGTCTGCCGAGCTTCGCCGCACTGACGGACGCGCTGTCTTCGAAGGACACCAGCGGCCTTGTCTATTTCGTATTCGATCTTTTATACGGCAATGGCCAAAGTCTGTTGAACGAACCGCTTCAGGCACGAAAAAAAGCTCTCCAATCCGCGATACGAAAGCTAAAGCGCAATGACAAACCGCGTCTTTCCTTCGTCGAACATCACGCAGGCGACGGCGCGGAGATGCTTAAAGCGGCATGTCACATCAAGCTCGAAGGCATCGTCTCGAAACGCGTCGATATCCCTTACAAGCCCGGCGACCGCTCTGGCGTTTGGACCAAGGCCAAATGCCGCCTGAGCCAGGAGCTGGTTGTCGGCGGCTGGAAAATGACAGGCGCCGCGTTCCGCTCGCTCGTCGTTGGTGTGCATCGCGGCGGAAAATTCGTGCACGCGGGAACGGTCGGGACCGGCTTCAACAGCGAGAACTTACCCGGCCTAATGAAGGCGCTCAAAGCCCGCGCATCCGACAAACGCCCTTTCGAAAACCCCAAAGGACCGAAAGAAGGCAAAGACATTCATTGGGTGACACCGACGCTCGTCATTGAAGCAGCCATCGCAAGTTGGACGAGCGACAATCTCATTCGCCAAGCCTCTTTCAAAGGATTGCGTGAAGACAAGCCGGCGAAGGATGTCGTGATTGAAGTTCCGGTCCCCGCTCCGGGCGGTAAACCAGCCCAAAGGACGCAAGGTCCGATGATGCTCGAAGATGCAAAGAAAGCCATCGAGAAAACCACCGGTATTGGCAGACCGGGAAAGGACGATCTTCCTCATCTCATATTTGACCGGAAACCGACCGCCTATCGGCTGAAGGACGACGGCAAAACGCCGAACAATCCGCTTTTGCCTCTCATCATATATCGCTCGGCCGTGAAGCTCCTGTCCGCCTATGATCCGGCCGCTGTTTTCGAAGAGTTATTCGCGAAGCATAAATGGTCGAACTCGTGGCGCGACGGGGTGTACGATTTTCTCCATTTCCATACGCGAACGCACGAAGTGCTCGGCATTGCGCGCGGCAGCGCAAGCATCGAATTCGGCGGCGGCAAAGGCCGCGTGATCCCGGTCAAGGCGGGAGACGTTATCATTCTTCCCGCCGGCACAGGCCACCGACGCAAAAGCGCGAGCCGCGATCTCCTGGTCGTCGGTGCCTATCCGGAAAATGGCGGAGAGTACGACGAGCCACATCCCAATGAAGTCGATGGGGAGGAAGCCCGTGCGGCCATCGAAAAGGTGCCGCTACCCGCGCAGGATCCCGTCTACGGGGCAAGCGGCCCGCTGCGCGCCGTTTGGAAACGATCATGACAGCACCCTGCATCGACGAAGCTCTTGTTAAGTACGCATCGGCGGTCACAGGCCAACTCAAGGCGCGCGGCTTGACTGTCGTTACGGTCGAATCCTGTACGGCGGGGCTTATATCCGCTGCCATGTCACAAGCCGAAGGAGCTGCGACAGTCCTTCACGGCAGTTTTGTCGCCTACACCAAAGCGGACAAATCGAAGGCTCTGGGCGTCTCCGAGGCTCTGCTCACGCAAAAAGGAAGCGTGAATGCCGAAGTCGCCGAACGAATGGCATTGGGAGCACTCGAACGCTCGCCAGCGGACGTTGCCCTTGCGGTAACGGGCGTCCTCGGCCCTGAAAAGGACGAAGACGGCAATCCTGTCGGTCTCGTCTTCATCTCGTGCTGCCATCGCGGTCGGAGGGCGAAAACGGAAAAAAGACAATACGGAAAACTTCCGCATGATCAGCTGCGTCACTATGTAGTCCGCGATGCCCTGCATCATCTGGCGGCTTGTGCGGATGCGCAATGAAAATCGCATCCTATAATGTCAACGGCGTCAACGGCCGCCTCTCGGTACTCCTTCGTTGGTTGAAAGAAGCTCAACCCGACATCGTCTGCCTTCAGGAATTGAAAGCTCCCGAGGAGAAATTTCCGAAAGCCGCCATTGAGAAGGCAGGCTATGGGGCGATATGGAATGGCCAGAAGAGCTGGAACGGCGTTGCCATCCTCGCGCGCAATCATCAACCCATCGAGACACGGCGCGGCCTGCCGGGGTCGTCAAACGATCCGCATAGCCGGTACATCGAAGCCGATATACGCGGTATCCGCATTGGCTGCCTTTATCTGCCGAACGGCAATCCGGCACCAGGTCCCAAATTCGACTATAAGCTCGAATGGTTTGCGCGGCTCTACGGCCACGCCAAGGAGCTTCTCGCCTCCGAGACGCCCGTTATCCTCGCGGGCGATTACAATGTCATGCCGACCGATATCGATGTCTATGCGCCCGAGCGCTGGCGCGACGATGCGCTTTTCCGACCTGAAGTACGCAAAGCCTACGCCGATCTCGTCAAGCAAGGTTGGACGGATGCAATTCGGACGCTCAATCCGGATAAGCGCATTTACACGTTCTGGAAGTATTTTCGGAACGCGTTCGCGCGGGATGCTGGACTTCGCATCGACCATTTTCTCCTGAGCCATGACCTTGCCCCCCTCCTTGTCTCCGGCGGCGTCAATCGCGACGTGCGATCTTGGGAAAAAACCAGCGATCATGCACCGGTCTGGATCGAACTTTCGGATGGAAATGCCAAAAAGCGTCCAGCCCGGAAATCCCGCTGATGCCGCGCAAGCTCAAAACATACACGACCACGAGCGGATTCTACGAACTCGCCGTCGCGGCTCCCTCGATGAAAGCGGCGCTTGAGATATGGGGAAGCAAGAGCAACTTATTCCAGCAGGGTTTTGCCAAGGAGACCGACGACGCGACCATCGTCAATGCGACGATGGAACATCCGGGCGTTGTGCTTCGTCGGCCGGTCGGAACGCAAGGTGCATTCAAGCAAAACGCGGAGCTGCCAAAACTCGAGGCCCTGCGAAGCGCAATTGCACGTCCTCCAAAATCCTCGTTGCCTAAGACGAAACGAGTCAAGAAGTCGGCATCGAAAAAAAGCGATCCAGCGACGGCTCGCGCCGCTGCCAAGCTTTACGATCTCGAACAAAAGCGCCGCGAGCGCGACGAGCAACGCGCCGAAGCGCGGCGCGTGAAAGAAGAGAGGCACCGGGCTCAAGGGATAGAGAAGGCGGAGGCCGCGTTTGATAATGCGCGTGCCCTGCATGAAAAACGCAATTCCGAAATTGCTAAAGAGCGCGATGCACTTGATCGGAGGGAGCGCGAAGAGGAAGAGCGCTGGCGTGACCAAAAGGAATCGCTCGAAGAGGCATTGATTCGAGCCCGGAGGGGCTAGCCGACGAATTAGGGATGATAGCACGAGGATAAGATGAAAGACGAAATACATTCTAAACCTACGATGGCAGCCGATCCCGGAGAACTGCCAGGGATGGAACGCGATAACAAAGGCCGTCCTATTCCGATGAAGGACAGGTTGCCGGAGGATCGGGCACAAGCGAAAAAGGCTCGCCTGCGAAGGAAGAAATCATGAAGCGCAGGCGCTCGAATGCGGCCTATTGGACGAATGCTTTCATGCTTGGTCTTGAATGCCAGCAGGCAATCGCACTGCGTCTGCTCAAACTGTCGATAGGAGGGCCGAAGGCGCGACGCGAGAGCCGAAAGATGGTGACCGAGAAAGTGGACGCCGCTTTTGCCGCGGGACAACTCGCGATGGGAGGAGCAAGTCCGACGCGGCTTTTGAAGAGCTACCGCACAAAAGTGCGCGCTAACGTGAAGCGCCTTTCGAAGTAGTTTCTTTCGGACTCTTCTTGGAGATCGGCCTGTTGCTATTTCGAGCAGGATATCGGAATGACAAGGGCCGCCGGCTTTGCACCAGCACGCAAGGTTCTTGCCGCGAAGATGCTTCACGATATCATCCTCTGAGAACGGCAATTCGCCATTAAGGAGAGCCTCGTTATATCGGGCAATTGCCTCCGCTAACGGCAGCTCTTTGATCACATGGAAAGGATTGCCCCAGCGTCCCGGCCGCGTCACTTTCACGGCATCGAGGCCGTTCGTCTCTCGGCTTAGCTGTTGCAAGCTGTATCCTTTCTTGCGGGACAAGCGCAGGCGAACTGGTTTCGTCAATTTCGTCCTTCCTCCAGTGCAACAACACCCCGCCGGCAGGCGGCAGGGTGTTGCTCACATGAAATACGCATCGGTTAGCGCTGGCCTTGCTGCCCACCTCCGCCGGGCTTCGAACCGGACTGACCTTTGTCGCCGTGGCCTTCGTCCTCGCCGCCGCTTTCCTGCGATCCGGGCTTGCCTTTTTCGTACTGTCCTTGGCCCCCCTGGCCAGATTGACCGCCTTTTTCGTTCTGGCCGCTTTGGCCGCCCTGGCCTTGTCCCGACTGGCCGCCGCCGCCTTGGTTCTGCTGATTCATCTTGATTCTCCATTGTTGCGAAATGACAACGGATCGAGGTACTTGGCGTTCCTCACGCGCTCGGGCCTCTCAAAAGAATGGCACTGAATTGATCCGAGTGAGTTAGCGGGCAAGTGCTTCTGAATCACAACCGCATGACGGCTGAAGCAAAACCGCCAGTGGTGAATGTCGCAGGAGCGCACTCTTGGCGGCGACTCGCACTAAGCCACTATTGTTGCCACCAGATAATGTCGGCTGCTTTAGCGAAAGTGCTTGAGGAAATCGTCCAGCAAGTGTTGCGCTTTGTCCTTGGTGTCCAAAAGTTGAAGCATATGATGAGACCTCTCGTTAGCGAGATAGGGCGCGGAAGAAAACCATCCGCCGTCAACCACGATATCGGTGCCTGTGATGTAGGACGATTCATCGCTGGCTAGGAACAAAGCCGTATAAGCTATTTCCTCTGCCTTGCCGGCCCTCCGCAACAGGACCGTATTGTTCATCGCACTGTGCTGGATGTTCTTGATAAGCGGATTTGAACTCATCTTTGCCGTAAGATCAGTCTCGATCCAGCCAGGCTGGATGACGTTGCAACGAATTCCCCAGTCGGCGTAAACATAAGCTGCGGACCTCGAAAGCCCTTCAAGCGCCCACTTGGAGGAGGAATAGCCCGTGCCAAAGTTGCCGGTGATTCCCGCGACCGACCCGATGTTGACGATCGAGCCTCCCCCGGACTCCTTGATCAGCGGCGCGCAAGTTTGAATGCCCCTCAGCGTTCCCGTGACGTTGATCTCGAAAATCTTGTTCCATTCGTCGATATTTACCTTGGGGAGGCGCACGAGAGCGTTACTGCCGACGATATTCATGAGAATGTGCAGGGTGCCCGCCTGATCTTTGACGTGTGCAACGGCAGCGTCCCATTGCTCCTGTTTCACCACATCCAGTTCGACGAAATGCGCGTTGCCGCCGGAGGCGTTTATTTCCGCGACCAAAGCGTCGCCGCGCTTCTCGCTACGGCCGGCAACAAATACCGTGGCGCCTTCCTTGGCGAACAGCCGGGCAGACGCGCGGCCCATGCCGCCGTACCCCCCGGTTATAAAGGCTACTTTTTTCTCAAGTCTCATGGCGCACGCTCGTTAGATTTAAGAGTGACATGGGTAGTTTGTTCTATTTCCAATACCCCACTCCGCACAGGATATTGTCAATAATGAATTTCCGGGCCTGCTTCTCAAGCCTCCGTGGGGAGTTACGCCCTATTCGGGGGGCGGCACGGCGGAAGCGGTCGTGACAAACTGGAAACAGCAATGAAAGCCGTCGGGTTCGAAATTCATGTTGACGGTGCCGTCGCGTTCGCTGTTCATAGCAGCTTCGATTACGCGCGTTCCGAAACCCGTGCGAGTCGGCGCTTCCTGCTTTGTCTCTCCGCCGGTTTCCTTCCACGCGACATAGACACGCGCACTGTCATCCAAGGTTTCCGCGCGGCATGTGAGCGAAACTCTTCCCCGCGGGCTTTTCAGTGCGCCGTATTTGAGGGCATTCGTGGCTAGTTCGTGAAAAGCGAGCGCGAGGCCAACCGCCGTGGTCTCGGGAATGAAAATGTTCGAGCCGCCAAGAGCAATCGCATCGGGACGGCCCGATGTCATAAAAGGCGCAAGCGAAGCGCGCGCGATATCTAAAATTGATGGCCGCCGCGCCGAAGAGGCGATAATGAGTTCGCTGCTGGAAAAAAGCGCGCGCAACCGCGCCATCAAATCATTGAGATAGGCATCCACGGCGGGTTCATCGCGCGGCCAGGATTGGCGCGCAATTGCTTCAATGACCGCCAAAAGATTCTTCGTGCGATGCTGCATCTCGCCTAGCAACAGCTCCTGTTGCTCGGCGGCGCGTTTGCGCTCGCCAATATCTCGCGCGACCTTCGAGGCGCCTATGATGACGCCGCTGCTGTCGCGAAGGGGTGAGACCGTCAGCGAAATATCGACGAGGCTTCCGTCCTTGCGTTGCCGGACCGTCTCGTAATGCTCGATGCGCTCGCCCAGGCGAAGCCGCTTCAGAATCGAAGGCCCCTCGTCTACCCGGTTCGCAGGTATCAAAATCGCCACCGGCAGACCGACAATCTCCTCGGCCGTGTAGCCGTAGAGCCTTTCCGCCGCTCGATTCCAGCTGGTGATGATGCCGTCGAGATCCTTTGTGAGGATGGCATCGTTTGAGTCCTGGACGACAGCGGCCAGATGAAGGGCCGCTTCCACCGGCGTTCGCGGTTTTCCACCCTCCGAGAGAGGCGGGACGACCGGGCGGGGCAGCGGCGTATTGGTCATGGCAAGAATTCCGCAGCGCGATTGGGCAGTCTAAAGCCAATTCCACTCAAAAGTATATCTGTGGGCGTCGAATGACTCGACGCCCGGCTCTCGGCGCAGGGTAAATCCCAGAATTTGCGGGCTCGAACGGCCCTCGTGGGTAGCCCTAGTTGCGACATTCTTTCGGAGAAACTGCCCGGCCCCTGGCGCTTCGATTTCGAAGGATCGATACACAAGCTGCGCGGGCCGTCAGGCTTACTGAAATCGCTTGGAATAGAGCCCGCAACTCCTTCTGCAATCTCAACCCCAATACAGCCTTAAACCGGCCATCGAGCGCCTTTGTCAGCCTCATGGCCGCAAGTGCGAGCACTCCTCCTCTTCGTTCCGGTCGCAAGCGATGCAGCCGGTCTCCTCAGTCGCCGTGTCTCAGCCGGACGGCCGCAGTTACGCGGTCGCGAACGAAGGAGAGAAAGATGCGAGCCTATTCATTGATCGAATTATTCAACCTCACGCGCGCCGAGCTGTTTACGCTCCATGCGAAAATCACGGCCGAACTG
Organism: Rhizomicrobium sp.; assembly: GCA_036269235.1. GTDB lineage: Bacteria > Pseudomonadota > Alphaproteobacteria > Micropepsales > Micropepsaceae > Rhizomicrobium. The sequence continues at coordinate 57,632 of DATASL010000050.1, read as the reverse complement.
CCCTGGCTTTGCGAAAGCGACTATCACGTCGCTCTCGAAAACCTTCGCAACATTCGTTGCGTACTCGCTCATCCACGTTGGTCACCGTCATAGCGAAGTGACAAACCGGGCGCTCCGTTTCCAGAGTGCCCTTTCACCTTGCGCTTTTGGTCCGCCAGCAGCGATCCTTTGCGAACTCGCCCATGTTCTCGTCCACTACTTCGATTAATCCCTTGGCTATCAGCGAGCGCATCGTCTTATAGCCAACTCCGCGCGGAAGATCGTAATACCGGAGCACTGCCCGTTTTCCGAAGGCTTGCAACACGCTCTTTTCGCGCCAGTTCAACAAGAGCAGGTTTCCCGCTATGACCGCCGTATCGTCAGCATCTCGTTCGGCAGCGGTCGCTGCAAGTGCAAGCTGGCTTCGCCGCCCGCGAGCCATTCGGTCTGCTCAGCATGATCGACCAGAATGACCGGCATCGCCTTTTCATGCACCGGGCGAACGACATCGTTCGCTTCGGTCGTGAGGAACGCATAAAGCGACCAGTCGCGCTCTTCGCGCGCTCGTCGCTTCTGCCCCGGCTGTTCGGCGAGGCGTTCGCCTCGCCACGGCCGCCACACACCGGCGAAGCATGCAACCTCGTGCCCCGGCACCACAAACCACTTTGAATTCACGACCGGCTCCGCGAACGCCGTAAACGGGACGAGGCAGCGATATTCGCGTGCCGTAAGCCATTCGCGGTTCACCTGCGACCACCATTTGCTTTTCAGTTTTCGGATATTCGTGATCGGGGTTTCCTCGCCGGGGATCGGCGGGAAACCCCAGCGTGCTATCGCGAGTTCGATGGAACCGTCTGGCGCATTCCGCAAGATGGGCGCGTCCTGATCGGGATAGATGTTATCCTGCGACGCGAGATTGTCCGTCGCCGATGTTGTGGACAAAATCCTGTCTATCTCGCGCATCATGCGGCGTATCTGGCTCGCGGAGCCACGATTTTCGTAACGATTGCACACGATTACCCCCTCGACGCTAATCCGGCTTGACTCTTATGTTCCCTTTTTGTTCTCTATATCGCTTCCGGGAGGGGATACGACATGCGGAAGCCAGAGACCATCGAAAAACTGTACCTCGATTTCGACGGTTTTTTCGCTTCCGTGATGCAGCAGGCCATGCCGGCGCTGCGCGGCCGGCCTGTCGGCGTCATTCCGTTCGAAACTTCCGCCGCGAATAGCACGGTTGTGATCGCCTGCTCGAAGGAAGCGAAAGCCGCTGGCTGCAAGAATGTGATGCGTGTGCCCGAGGCTCGGAGCGTTTGCCCGGACCTCGTTCTTGTCACCCAGCGCCCCGATTTGTACCGGCGCGCGCATAGCGCGCTTCTCAATGAAATCTCGTGCGAGATTCCGATTGAGACGGTGAAATCGATCGATGAGCTAAGCTGCAAGCTTGATAAGAACAACATCGCGAATCCCGCCGGTCTCGCGGACCGGATCAAACGTCGACTCCGTAACAACATCGGAGAGTACATCACATGCTCGATTGGCTTCGCGCCAAATCGCATGCTCGCGAAGATCGCATGCAAGGTCGATAAGCCGAATGGCACCACGATTTGGCGGCCGGAGACCCTACCCGCGCCGCTGCTCCCATTGCCTCTCGAAGATATTCCGGGCGTTGGGTCCCGAATGCACGAACGCTTGGGCGCTGCCGGTATTCGCACAACGGCAGAACTTTGGAACAGCCAACCGAAACAATTGCGCGCGCTTTGGGGGAACGTGAACGGCGAACGCATGTGGTACGCCCTTCACGGATACGAGATACAAGCCATGCCGACCTCGCGCGGCATGTTCGGTCATGGCCGCGTTTTGCCGCCCGATTGGCGCGATATCGATCATTGCCTCGCCTGCTCCCGCCTGCTGCTCTCAAAAGCTGCGCGCCGCATGCGGCGCGCCGGCTTTTATGCAAACCGGCTTTGGTTATGGCTAGACATCCGAAATAGCGGATGGTTCGGACAGCGCGAGTTGCCAAGTGTCCAGGACGACCATGCGTGCCTCGCGGGGCTCGCTGCTCTCTGGGACAAGGCGCGCGCGCAACTGCCCAAACGCTCCGAGATCATTCGCGTCGGCGTGACCCTCCTCGATCTTTCGCCCGCAACTGCGCGGCAGCTCGATCTTTTTGCGAACGACGATCAAGAACGCCGCAAGTTTGAGGTGCTCACGAACACAATGGATTTCCTCAACCGGAAATTCGGCGAGCGTGTCGTAACCGTAGGCGAATGGACGCCCCCTCCGGGCGAATATACCGGAGCAAAGATCGCGTTCAATCGAATACCATCGGCGGAGGATTTTCTATGACGTGGCTCGAAGACACCAGCCTTCGCGATCTCGACGATTCCGTGCTCATCGAAGCGACCTGCTTACGATGCCTGTATACGTGGCTGCAAAGCCCTGTGCAGTTGCTTATCAAGGTCGATCATCGGGACGTACATATGGACGAGGTTGCCAAAAATCTCGCCTGCCCGAAGCGGGACTGCCGCCACGTCGGCACGAGGCTGACGGTGCTCAAAAACGAGGATACCAGCGGATTCGTGGGCGGGATGCCTTGAATCCGTCGCCCCTGTCGGAATTACCGCTTGCACCCCGCAAAAGCTTATATTGCGTGATAGCGAATCGGCGTATCCTATCGGCTTTTGGGAAAAGCAAGCGCAATCGACATGAACCAGAACCTTGTCATAAACTTCGCGCCGATTTCGTTGGAGGGCGATGCAAACGTATTGGTGGGAGTCCACGGTTTCAACGCCGATCTCCTTAAAGAATTGCGCGCTGCGCACTACACGACAAATGTCTTTTTTTGCGACCGGAAAGAAAATGTAATTTTCGATATCCCGGTAACCAAAGACGCGAAACCAGTTGCGAACCGTGCGCGGACTATCGATTTAGCGAAAATGCCGTGGCTCTGGAGCGCCCTTCTCAATGAAGCGCTGTTGGCGGCGTTCGCTGGGAAACGAGACGTTGACCGCGACCGTCCTATCCAAGTGCTGGGCCGGGCGGATCAGAGCCTAATAAGCCACCCCGCGCTGCCATCATGGATCATGATGAGAACGCTCAATGAGTTTACGCCCAGAACGCTTTATAACGCGCTCGAACAATCGACGTTCGGATTAATTTGCGACGTAAGAGTTAGAACCCAAATTCTGGCTAACTGCAAAGATCTTGCGGATTTGGGTGTCTCGCCCGTGGGAAAATACGTTCTTCGCGAGCAGCCGGGATTTGACGGCCGTGTCCGCCCCCGCGCGACTCTTCTTGGAAAGGCGCAGCGCATTGAAGGGGATTACATTATCCTTGAAGATCATCGCGAAGGGTACGATCGCGTCAAGTCCGACGAAGTCCGACTAGAAGGCCGCGCAGAAGTCTTCGATTGGTGTGTTCATCAACTGCTAAGGGGTGAAGCACCAGAAGCTATAGCCGTTGCCAAGAAGAAGGCGGAAGCACTTCATGGCGGGCCGGGGCGGCTGGATGCAATTAAAAATAATTTCGCCTATCTCAGAAAACAGCCGCTCGAAGCCGTGCCGGGAATCAAGTTCGTCGTTGGCGAAATGCTGGGTTCGCAGCACAGGAGCTTTCCAAAGACGGAAGTGATCAAGAAACCAGCGCTTGTTTTCGACCCCTCCGGGACACGGACCGATCACTGGAACGAGCGAGGCATTAAGGCTCATGGACCGTACGACCAGCGAACCTTTAGCCCGAAGAAATTGAACATCGCTGTCATTTGCCAAGCTCGGCTTGAGGGGCAAGTTGACGCGTTTATGGCGAAATTTCTAGGCGGCATGCCGGATGTAATCACGGTCTCGGGGCAGAACCGTCAAGCTCGGTACGGTGACGGGTTCCAACGGCGTTTTCAGCTCGACAAGGCGTATGTGCAGACGTTCACCGCGCAAAATCCAACTGTGCAAGGTTACGAGGCGGCCTGCAATGCCGCGCTCCAACGTGCTGCCGACGACTCTATTAAGTGGGACATTGCTTTCGTTCAAGTTGAGGAACGCTTCAAAGAATTCGATGGTCCCGCAAACCCTTACTTCGCAACCAAAGCGCTCTTATTAAAAAACCACGTCCCGGTTCAGAGCGTCCGTCTAGAAACAATGGCCCAGCCCGATGCAAGCTTGGTTTTCTCAATGAACCAGCTGAGTCTTGCGAGCTACGCAAAATTAGGGGGCGTGCCGTGGCTTCTCGCGGCGGAACAAAAAGTGGCGCACGAACTGGTCATTGGGCTAGGGTCACACATGGCCAATGCCAGACGCTTCGGTGGAGGAGAAAGGATTGTCGGCATTACGACGATTTTCTCTTCTGACGGCAGCTACCTGCTGAGTGAGCGGACCAACGCAGTGCCCTACGACCAATATAGCGCGGCTCTGACGGACACGCTCAAAAAGACGATAATCAAAATCAGGGAGGAAGATAACTGGCGAAACACCGACCGAGTGCGCCTGATTTTCCATATGTTCAAACCGGCGAAGGATGTCGAAGCGGAGGCGATCAAGAAGGCAGTCGATGGGCTAGACCTTCAAGACGTGAGCTACGCCTTTTTACACATTGCACCCGATCATCCGTTCGTTGTTTTTGATCGGGATCAGAAGGGGCTGCCGGCTTGGAAACCGGAAAAAGGTGTGCTGGGACCCTCTCGCGGATTGCATATGAAGTTGGGAGATAAACAGTCGTTAGTTGTTTTCGCGGGAGCCTCGGAACTCAAACAAGCCTCGGACGGATTGCCGGTTCCATGTTTGTTATCGCTACACCGCGACTCGACGTTCACGGATATGACGTACCTCGCCCGGCAAGCGTTCGACTTTACCGCGCATTCATGGCGCATAATGTTCCCGGAACGCTATCCCATAACGATAAAATACTCGGATTTGATTGCCGAGCGACTGACTGGACTTAGGCAGATCGGCGGTTGGGATGACGACGCGATCCGGTATCGCGACATTGGCCGCCGCCTTTGGTTCCTCTGATGAATTTGAATGATCTGAAAGAATCTTTGACGCTGGCGGATGCTGAATATGCGTCCTTACCCCCGCATGTTAGAGCTTTTTGCCTCTTCTTGATTCCGAGCGAACGGCATCGGTTCGGCGACATAATTAGCCAGTATAAGCAACTCGGCGATCTCGAACGCACGTATGATTTCGTTGCGGCGATGGGTTACGCGTTTGCTTCAGGGTGCGGTACACCCGACGAAATCGCACAATTCATCGGCGATACTGAACGTCTGGGAGGTCGAAGATTTTTTAACACGGGTCGAACCCCGCGCTTTGAAATCGACGGACTTGCGCTTTTGGGAGTCGCGCTGGGCCTGCGTTGTGCGGGTCCTCATGACCACGGTGCAAATTGGCTGTCCGAGTTGCTCGTGCAATCCGAAGCGGCGGTACAAGGGGACGAATGGCAAGTAAGTCTCATGGCGGCGGCAGCAGCAACTCTCGGATCATCTGTATGGGAAAAAGTACCCTCACCTGTGATGAGCGTGGCGATCCCCCACTCGCTGGGAATTGAGGTCAACCCGATTGATCGGACAAGAGCTTGGCCGGAAGTAGTTTCCCTCTCGTCAAACAATGACATCGCCAAAACTGCTGCTTGCCGCGCTGTTTTTGAATGCTGCGCGTCCGTCTTGGCATCGATACCCGTACACGGTGCAACGGTCGGTGAGTTGGTGCAGTTGCTTGAAGGGGTGGAACGCTCAACCCGGCGTTGGACGTATGAAACGGAAAAACCGTCAGCTGGTCGCGGAGTTCCTCGGCAATGGCACATCGATCATGAAATTCATGTTCAGAATTTGCTCTGGTTGATTTTGGCTCCAGTGTTTCCCGATTTGATCGACGAAGAGCATTTGCCATCTGTAGGTCACAGGTCGCCTCGTTACGACCTCGGCATTCCTTCGCTTCGAACCATTGTTGAAGTTAAGTTTCTTCGTAAGAGGGGCGCAAGCGCCTGTTCGAAACTGACGGAAGAAATTGCGGCTGATGTAAGTTTGTATCTCCGTAGCGGGCAAGGATATGACACCATTATTCCTTTCATTTGGGACGGCTGTCGGCAGGCAGAGGAATATCCCAGGCTGAAAGCTGGCTTAGAGAGCTTAGAGGGCGTGAGGAAGGTCGTGATCCTATCGCGGCCGGCAAAAATGGACGCCGCGCCGCCGGAATAAATTGGATGTGGTATGGTGCCCGAAGTCGGAATCGAACCGACACTTCCGAAGAAACACGATTTTGAGTCGTGCGCGTCTACCAGTTCCGCCATTCGGGCCTGGCCCTATCTATAGCGGCAGGATTGGCGTTCGCCAAGATTTATCGGCGGCGCTTAGGGTGCCCTGCGCGAGGGGCCGCCGGTACGCGTTTCGCGTTCGCTTTCCGCTTTGGGACTGGCTCCGTGTGGGCCTGTCTACGGACGTTGACCGCCGCTGCATCGATCATGTTCTTGATATGCGCGGCGTAGAATTTCTCGATCATTTCGACGGACGTACGGCAGTTCTTCGCGATCTGGTAGATGTCGGCACCTTCCATGAGCCGGAAACAGATGTAGGTGTGCCGAAGCGAATAGGCGCTCCGTCGCAAACCCTCGCGGTCGAATTTCAATTTCTGTTCGTTGAGTACGGCGTTGAAGTGCGTGTGGCGCTCACCCGGAAAAAGTAAGTCGGTGGGCTGTGGTGTGACTGACTTCCTTTCGCCGGATGCGGAGTTGCCGCCCTTCGGCAGGTGAGCAACGGTTTTGTCCCAGCGCTTGCGATCTCGTAGGCGCTCGAAGGGACGAACGGCTCCGGGCATGCTCTTGCAATAGCCTACCCCTCTCTTGCCGCGTACGCTGATCTCCAAAATGGTTTCGCCGCTTGCTTTGTCGTTGACGATCTCAACGTCCCGGAACTCAAGCCGTGCGGCTTCGTCCGGGCGAAGTCCGGTGTTCACCATGAACAGCACATAGTCGTGAAGCTGTTCGCATTCCCATTTCCAACGGCCGTGCGGTGGATTCTCCGCGCGTTCGCGCGTCGCCGCGTAAAGCCGTTTGTATTCTTCCGGAGAGAACCATGCGCGATGCGAGATTTTTCCCGATGCCTTGTAGGGAGCCGATAGATCGGGAATGAACTTTATCCAGCCGAGACGCTGTGCGGTTTTGAGGACGTGCCGGAGGGTCACGATCTCCTTATGCACCGTGCTGCGCGCGGGACGCTTCGCCTCCCCCGTTTTCGGGTCCTTGCGCGAGGTCATCCGGTACACGCGGTAATCCTGGACCGTCTGAGGCATGATGTCGGTCACAGGCATTTTGCCGAAAAAGGGGAGAAGATGGACGCGGAGCTTCTCTTCGAACTGGCGCACGTATTCGGGGCTGCGCTCCCCCGCTGTCAGGGCCTCGTATTCGGGGAGGAATTTTTCGGCGGCGTCTCTAAAGAGCCTGCCGCCTCTCAACTCGCCAGTGCGATGTTTGACGTGCAGGGAGAGATACCATTCCTGCGCCTTCTCCCTGGCTCTTTGGGGGTCCTTCTCCTTCGTCGTAGCGCGGTGATTGCGGCCGGCGAGATACGCCGAACATTGATAGAAATCGCTGTTCTCACGCTTGTAAACGTGGAGCTTTCCGCCTGCGAGAGAGAGGTGTTCACCCATGACGCGTACGCATACGCGCTTTTGTTGAAAAAGTCCAGAACTGTGTAAGGTTTGTGTAAGTGGCTGATTTTGCTTAAGTTATTGGTTTTATTGCATTTTTTGACGATGAAATTGACTGAATTCTCCTTTTGAGTCTGCCGCGTCTACCATTCCGCCACAGGGGCACAAGACCGGATTTCAAGGGAATGGGGCCGGGATCATAGCCGTCAAACCTACGCCGTCAATCCGGTGCCGATATGCGCGGATTCCGATAAGAATCATGTTCAGAGCACCCGGACGATCGTGTCCGGTTGCCGGGCGATTTCGTCATCGAACGCCCGGGTATGCACATCTATTTTCCCGCCTTCACATGCGTCATGATCGGTGCGTTGATTACTTTTCCCGTCTGGGGGGTCCGGAAACGGGCAGCGCCAGCTTATCAACTCATGCCGTACCGGCAGCCCCGATAAGCTGCAATGAGATTTCAGACTCCGGGAATCAAAAAGGGCGCCCGAAGGCGCCCTTTTCTTTATTCCAGCAAGCCGATCTTAAAACTGAAACGCAGCCATCAGATCGCTGATCGCCGGCTGACCATTGACCGGAACGTACGGATCGTTCGGCTTGGTAACCGGGTTCGGCATGTTGTCGCGGCTACGGCTGGAGATCGTCGGCAATCCCCAGTTCGCCTCAATAAACTTCGGCACGGAGGCATGGTCGCTATACACGTGCGAGATGTGGCCGCCCTTCGTGTACGGCGAAACGATCAGCATCGGAATGCGCGTGCCGTCCCCCCAGAAGTCGAGTTGCTGCACATAGCCGGAGTCATAGTAGCCGCCGCCTTCATCGAAAGTGATCAGGATGGCGGTATTGCCGGCAAGCTTCTTGTTTTTCTGGACTTCTGTGATGATTTTCTTGACGAACCCTTCGAGCTCCGACACCTGTGACGATTCCGGATGGCCGTCGTTCACGCCACTCGGTTTCACGTAGGAAACCGCGGGAAGCTCTCCAGTACGGAGAGCATCGTACAGATCCGTCGTGTCGTGGAGATTGGCGATGCGATAGGGAACGCCATCGTTGTTCTTGCCCTTCATGATCTTCGTTTCATAGAGGAACGGGTTGCAGATATTGCAGTATTCCGAACCTTCCGCGTAGTAGTTCGGGGCGTTTACATATGCATCCCAGGCTTCGCCGTAATAAGCCCACGAGATGTCGTGTGAAATCAGCACATCGGCAATTGACGGTGTGGAGGACGGCGGGATCGTATACGGTCCGACGATCTTCTCTGCAACCTTACCGTCGCCAACATAACCAGGGTTGTAGTTGTTGAGGAGATAGTAGTGACCGGCATCACAGTTCGGGCTTACGCCAACGCTTGAAAGATAAGCATCGACCGAGGCCACGCCCGGCTGGTTCGAGTCGGAGCATTCGCTGTACGAACCTCCCGAGTACCCGTCCTGGGTGTACCAGTTGTTGGTGGTTGGCATCGGATCGGGGTTCTCGATCTGGTTCGAGGGGGGCGTCGTGGCATTGCCCTTGCCGTCGCTGTACCAGAGGTCGTCAGCGTACCCGATATAGATACTGTCGAGGCCTGTACCACCCTTCGCCGGCTGATGATAATTGTCGAGAAGCGTGTACTCGTCCGCGAGTTGCTTGAAGTAGGGAGCGTCGCCCTGCTGCACGTTGTAGAAACCCATTGACGTCGCGCCTTCGAGAGTCGTCTCGTCGTTGAGATTGCCTGGCGGCGGCTCGCCATTCGCGCCCGCTCCGACTGTCACTTCCACCCAGGGAAAAAGATCGGCACGGCAGCCACTCGGATTTCCTTTGCCGGCGTAGCCGGCGTTGCAGTCGAGCTGCTGGAACATCTGGTAGAAGCGATGTACCGGGCTGTCCGCATAGTCGCTCGAGCCGACGCCGGGCGACAGCTGGAACGGTCCGGAATGCAACTTATAGACATTGTCGATACGCGTATCGATCGTTCCATATGGAAGACCGGAGGCACCTTCTGTTGCCGCCGGCAGATCCTTGGGAAGGAGACCGTAGTCATATTCTCCTGCGACCTTTTTGTTGATCCACGGCGCGCCAGCATAACCTTTATACTCTGGCGTATAGGCGAGATTTGGCGGCGGAAGCGTCTTGTACGCTCCCGTCGTTGTCGGGCTGACGCTGTAGGTCGTCGTGTCAGAGGCCTGCATTTGCTTGACCTTGGAAAAATTCGGGCCAGGCGTGCCATCCGCATTCACGATTCCTTCCGAGAGAAGGTTCCGTACGGAATCGCCCGATGGCGACACGTAGGTGCCATACAGATGATCGAAACTGCGGTTTTCACCGACAATAACGATGACGTGCTTGATCGGCGTGGTCGTATTGTTGTCGTTCGAGCCCGTCGGAGTCTTGACCTTGGGCACGAAGAGAGTCGCCGGCGCAGCAGCCTGGGTATCTACGGCTTTTTCGCCATGAAATGTTGCGGCGGCCAGAGTTGTATTTGTGATCATTGGCAAGGCGACCAGTGCGGCGACTCCACCGCGCAGAATCGCTTTGAATGCAAGCAGTGTCGATTGCATCGGAGTTTTCCCCTGTAGCGGATTGGTGATGACCGCCCATCGCTGGTTGCGGCGGATCACGAGTGGGCTTTTACTGTTGCAAGCCGATGACGCGGTTATGACGTTCGTATGATGCAGATCGGATTCCGCAAATTCGTGTCCCGCCGGTGCGATCGGTCCTGGGACTGTCACCAAATCGAGATCCGCTAAGACGTTGAGAATCAAGCCTTTGAAGTCGAGGCCGCCGCGCGCAGCAACCAAAACGTTCGCAGCTACATGAATATGTCGTACTTTTCGTCGATCATGGAAGCGCTGAACAACATGGCTCGGTTCGACGACCGAGCGCGCAACCCTGCGACAGGCGTGCCGACACTGGAGAATTTTCTCAATGGAAAAAATGTCCCGCGTGACCATAGCTGCGTTTGCAGCCGCATTCTGTGTTACCACGGCAGCCTTGGCGGATGACGACGACTATCCGAGTTGGCGGCCCGACAACAAGGCAGCGAATTCCATTACCGGTCCCGTTATTGTTGAGCCGACGAAACTGCATGCCGCCAATGCGGATTTGTTGATGCATCTGGACAGTTCGGTAACAGCATTCAAGTCTGGGCAGGATTCACTCCCGGCGCATGTCTATGCCGTGACGGGAACAACCAATCCCACACTGCTCAACGGCAATAAGCTTTGCGGTGACGGGGCACCCACATGGATTGTGGTCGTACCGCAGCCGCCTGTGGGCCTTGAGATTGACGCGTTCAGCGGTGTCGACAAACCCGCAAGCGTGACCTCCGCCGGCCTGTGCAACACATTCTCCTACAAGCGCTGACGCCCGAAGGACCATAACGCAAACCCAGGGATTGGCGCCTCCGCGGTTCAGGGTTATTTCTGTAACAGGGCCAGCGCGACATAACCGCGCTTCGGATGTCGGCAGCGCGCGCCGTTCGCGCTTCTCTTTTGGGTTGTCTCGAAGTAAGAGCCACCCATGACCCTCCGCCCCATTCGTCGCGCCCTCCTGTCGGTATCCGACAAAACCGGCCTCGCCCAATTCGCCAGCGCGCTCGCCGCACAGGACGTCGCCCTGATCTCGACGGGAGGCACGGCGAAGTCACTCCGCGACGCGGGGCTTACGGTGACGGAAGTCGCCGACGTAACCGGATTCCCGGAAATTATGGATGGGCGCGTCAAGACGCTTCACCCCAATATCCACGGTGGGCTGCTCGCACAACGCGACAAGCCGGACCACGATACCGCGATGCGTGTGCACGGAATTGAGGGTATCGACCTCCTTATTTGCAACCTTTACCCGTTCGAAGCGGCCGTCGCGAATCGGAGCGATTTCGAAGAAACGATCGAGAATATAGATATCGGCGGCCCGGCCATGATCCGAGCCGCTGCCAAAAATCATGACTGGGTGACTGTCGTCGTCGATCCTGAAGACTACGAAGCCGTCCTCTCCGAGATGCACGGCACCGGCGGCGGTACGCGCGAAGTACTGCGCAAAAAGCTTGCGCAAATCGCTTTTGCGCGGACCGCGGCTTACGATGCCGCAGTTTCGAACTGGCTCGTGAAACAGATTGAACCAGACGATGGGGCTGCGCCACCCCGGCGGCGCGCATTTGCCGGCCGTTTGCGCCAGGCGCTGCGATACGGCGAGAATCCCCATCAGCGGGCTGCATTTTACGTAACCGATGAGCGGCGATTCGGCGTTGCCACTGCGGAACAAATGCAAGGCAAGGAACTCTCCTACAATAACATCAACGATACGGATGCGGCTTATGAACTTGTTGCCGAATTTGCATCGGCCTCGCATGCCGCCTGCGTGATCGTGAAACACGCAAATCCCTGCGGCGTGGCGCTCGCGTCGAATCTTCGCGACGCCTATTTGAAGGCGCTGGCCTGCGATCCAGTGAGCGCCTTCGGAGGCATTCTCGCCTTCAACCGCAACCTGGATGCAGCCACCGCCGAAGAAATCTCGAAACTGTTCACGGAAGTGATCATCGCGCCCGATGCCGATGACGATGCACGCGCAATACTTTCTACAAAGAAAAACCTTCGTCTCCTGATCGCCGGTGGCACACCGGATCCGCGGGCTGACGCGCTTATTGTCAAAAGCGTCTCCGGCGGAATTCTCGTGCAGTCGCGTGACACGGCGCTGACCGGCCCACAAAATCTGAAAATCGTTACACAGCGGCCGCCGGACGACAGGGAAATCGCCGACATGCTGTTCGCCTTTACCGTCTGCAAGCACGTAAAGTCGAATGCGATCGTCTATGCCAGGGATCTGCAAACCGCCGGCATTGGCGCTGGTCAGATGAGCCGTGTGGATTCAGCGCGCATGGCCGCGATGAAGGCCCGTGAGGCGGCTGTAGCGGCGCAACTTTCCGAACCTTTGACAGTAGGCTCGGCCGCCGCTTCCGATGCTTTCTTCCCTTTCCCTGACGGTTTGCTTGCTGTGGTCGAAGCCGGCGCAACAGCCGTAATTCAACCGGGCGGTTCGGTGCGGGACGACGCGGTGATCCGCGCGGCCGATGACGCCGGACTGACCATGGCCTTCACCGGATTGCGGCACTTTCGGCATTAGCCGTTCGGAGAAACCCTGCGCAGGTGGCACAATCGCCCGCCTTGCAGAAGCGTCTGCACTGCATGCCATTCCTGTTTATTTGATTGGAAGGTCCCGCAGTGTCGTGACACTCATCATCGGCCATAACCAATATGACTTCGTAGACTATGCCGTAGCCCAAGCGGCTGCATAGTCCACGAAATCAAAAACCGGCTAACGCGGCGACTGCCCCTGCGAACCCATGCCCTGGCCATGATAGCGAGCGTCACGTTCCGCTCGTTTCTCGGCATGCATCTGCTTGATCTTTTCCAAAAGAAGCGTGCCTTCTTTCTGGCTCAATCGGCCCGCGCTCATTTCTTCCTTCAGCAGTGCCGTGATCCCGTGCTTGTGACGATGTTTATGATAGGATTGATCCCCGCTACCCTGCTGGGAATATCCTTGGGTTCCCCCGCCATACGCACCCGACTGTGGCGCCGGTTGTGCCGATGCGACACCCATGCCAAGAGCGGCAGCGACGCCCAGCGCAATAGCTGTTGTCCTGAGATACATTTTATTCCTTCCTTTCCGGCCGGCCTCGGCCTGCCGTGATGCTGCATTTTTGAAGACTTGTATTGAACAGGTTCTGAAATGACCATTCATGTTTTATTCATCGTTTGGCCATCTTGGCAGGTTCAATAACCCGCACGGCAAGCGCGGCAATCAGCTCATCCAAAGCTTCCTGCACACGGCAGATAACGCCGCTCGGGTGGCAAAGCGTTGCCGCGCGCACGGCCTCTGCCATGGACCATCCCTCCCCACAAAACTTCTCGAGAATGATCCAGTCCCGCGTTTTTATGCGCGAGCGCAAGCGTGCAAGGCTCCGCCCTGCATCGATTTGCAGCTGTGAAAAGGATTGGTCAGCACCTGCGCCCGCGGCGCCCGGAGCCATCTCGGTGCTGTCTCGCGTGCCGCAGAGCCTTAACTCGCAAAGCTTTCGGAACTCCTCGCCAGCCGAAAACTGTTCGTCGCCGATCTTACCCCGCGCATGAGCAAGTGTGAGCGGATGCTCACCGATGTTGCGATAGCGCTCCTGCCGCCCGGTTCGGGCTGAAACGAATTCGCGGATGTAGATGCCGCCCGGACCCAGTTTCGGCCCTGAGCGCGCGGCGGGCGCTTGGCGCGTGCGGTGCTTACGCGGACGTTTGTTCATGGGCTGATATTTTCCTCTTTGTCGACTGGTTCTGCGCCCATTGAGCACCGTCGCGAAAGGCATGGGCGATTTCCTGCATCTGGCTGAACGCATCCTCGATCGCATTCACGTCACCCTTCGCGAATGCCCTGGCGTAACGTGCATGCGCGTCGCGATAGACGCGACAGAGGTCGAACACCCCGCGCCGTGGAGAAGCACTCATGGCACGTCGGCCCCGCGCCCCAGACGATCGGCGCAATAGGCGCAGGGTTCAGTTTTCAGCAGTTGGATGGCGCGCGCACGGTTCGGCAAACGCTTGATCCGCCCGCGCTCCTCCAACTGGCGCAAAAGATGAAGCACCCCCGCTTTCGAGGTGAAGCCCAACGCGAGACGCAAATTCTCAACGCTGGGCATGGTCCGCGTTCGCTCCAGATGCGCTTCAATGGCATCGAGACAGGCGCGCTGCTTTTGTGTCAGCCCCATCTGAATCGGGGCGTTTGGCGCGATTTTCGAAAGGTTCACTGGGTTCTCCGTCCTTCTCACGGGTCGGATGATAACCAAATTGGTCCCATTGTCAACCCATTTGGTTCTGGAACGTAACGGTTTGGTATTGTTCACTTCACCCATGAACAACATCGGAAAACTGCGCCACGCCCGAGGCATGTCCCAGCAGCAATTGGCGGACAAGCTCAACACCACCGCGGTTTCCATCGGCCGCTACGAGCGCGAAGACCAGCGCTTATCGCTGCCATTGCTGCGACGGTTCGCAAGAGTTTTCGATGTCACCATTGGAGAGATTGCTGGCGAAACGCGGCTGACGCCCGACTACCTTTCCGTCCCGGTTTTCGATCTGCGTGCAGCGGCCGGAGCAGGAGCAATCGCAGAAGATCGCGATCCGGCCGGCCATCTGATGTTCCGTGAGCAGTGGCTGCGGCGCATGTCGAACGATATTCACCGCTTGTTCGTGCTCGAAATTTCAGGCGATTCGATGTGGGAAACGCTGCATGACGGCGATCACGCGCTCGTGGATCCGTCGCAGACCAATCCCCGTAGGGAGGGCATGTATGTGATACGTATCGACGACATGCTGCAGGTAAAGCGCATCTCAATGCATCCGGTGACAAAGTTATTGACCGTGAAATCGGACAATCCTGCCTATCGCAGCTTCGATAACATCAAGCCCGACGAAATTGCGATTATGGGTCGAGTCATCTGGATCGGACGCAGTCTCGGCTGACAGTTGGCAGTTTCGTTGACAATTCGTTAGCAGGCGAATCCCGGGTTCGTTACTGATCAATCATTTCCCCGAATATGGTGCCGCAGCAGGGAACGCGTCGTGCTTGCGCTGACTCTTGCTCCTGCGGGGGCTGAACGCGGAGAAAACGTATGGGACGCCTTGCGTCCGGCGGTGATGCTCAAATCAGGTTCATCTATGGGCCAGCCGGTGAAACCTTGACGCTGCCGAAACTGCCGCCGACCGACACCCGGCGCTGGATCTCGCGCCGTAAAGCGGAAGTGGTCGCTGCCGTGCAGAATGGCTTGCTCACCTTAAGTGAAGCCTGTCAGCGCTACTCTCTCAGTGTGGAGGAATTCACGAGCTGGCAGCTGTCGATTGAGCGCCATGGCCTGGCCGGATTGCGCACCACGCACCTGCATAGATATCGCCGTACCGGCCACCACAGTTTGGCTCACTAAGCCGAACGCGGCGCTACAGATATAAAATCGGGCCGGCTTCACGAGAAACGTCGGAAGCAGGTTCTTTTCCAGAGAACAGCTTCGCAGCGGCAAAGGTGTTCCAATGCAAATCCTACTCATTCCGGTCGTGTGTGGCGATCTATAAGTGATCGACCTGGGGCCAAGCCGATGGCGAAAACTCCCAGGTGGCCTTTTGGTTCCATAGCGATGGCATGCAATTACAGGATTACTTTCGCTGCACGCGCGACGCTGTCTGCTTTCTGAAAACACCGGGCCCAATTGCGCGTTCCTCCTGCGAGGAGGTGGCCGGAAGATGTGGTTTCGTCAGGCCTGGCAATTTATCAAACAGGGTCTCTGGGCCTTCGTAGAGGACAATGCGCTAAGTCATGGCGCCTCGATCGCCTTCTACGTGGTCACCGGCTTTGTGCCCGCCCTCGTGACGGGTATTACATTTCTGCGCGCCGTCTTCGGCCATGCCATGCTGCGGGGGTATGTTGGACAGGCGTTACACTTGCTGATGGGGCGTGAAGGGCACGTCATTCTGGAAATCGCGGCCAAAGCGGCGTCCGGAGGCAATATTGGAATCCGGACTGAGATCATCGGTGCCATTGTGCTCATCATCACGGCCTCCGGTGCGTTCGGCGAAATCCAGTCGGCGCTCAATGCGGTATGGAAAGCGAGTCCGGAAGGTATTTCCCTCACGAGCTTCCTGCGCGCCCGACTTCTAAGCCTGGCGCTCGTGATCGGTCTCGGAGCCCTGCTTCTTGTCTCGATGCTGGTCACCGCTTTCGTTGCCCAATGGCAGGTAAGCGAAGCGGCTGGAATCCCGCTATTGACCGCCGC
Source organism: Rhizomicrobium sp. (assembly GCA_036269235.1). Taxonomy (GTDB): domain Bacteria; phylum Pseudomonadota; class Alphaproteobacteria; order Micropepsales; family Micropepsaceae; genus Rhizomicrobium. The sequence goes on along the minus strand of DATASL010000050.1, from coordinate 41,234 downwards.
AGTAAATTTCTTTTTGGGCTTCATTCTCATCGCGATGATCTTTGCCGCAATTTACAAATTCCTGCCGGACATTGATCTCGAATGGGGGGACGTCGCCGTAGGGGCCACGGGGACGGCAGCACTCTACGAACTCGGTCAGTTGCTTATCGGAGTCTATCTGCATAGCGCAGGTGCCTCCGCTGCCTACTCGGCTGCAGGCGGGCTCATCGTGGTGCTGCTATGGATCTACTATTCGGCACAGGTCTTTCTTCTCGGCGCCGAGTTCACGAAGATTTACGCTACGCGCCGCAGACTTCGGCAACGCACGCAGCGGAAAATTCCTGCCTTTTGCGACGGAGCACTTGGCGGTACACAGACGCCTGTGAGATAAGGAAACAGAGGGGAAGCAGCGCTCGCATGCGCTTCGTCACAAGGAGATCGACATGAAGGGACGACCTGGCGCACGGCGTGGCACGAAGAGCGCCAAGAAATCTGCCAGCAAAACGACAGTGCGTGCCCGGTCCGGACGCGCAGCGACGAAAAAAAAGCCGGCAAAGAAGATTGTCAAAAAAGTTCCAGCGAAGAAAAGGGCCGTCCGAAAGGCATCCACGACCACACGCAAAAAATCTGCGGGCAAGAAAAAATCCGCCAAAAGGACAGTCGTGAAACGGGCCACGAAGCGCACACTGCGGGGCGCTCGTAAGGAGGTCTTCGGCGAAGGCAATTATACGGCCTCACGCGAATTCCGCGACGCGCAAACAGGTTTTGTCCGGCGCAATCGAAATGAGATCGAGTCGATGGGCGAAAAAGCCGAGGCGGCGCTCGAAGGCGACGAGGGCGAAGAACTCGAGGAAGCCGAGGACGAAGCTCGGTCCCACAGTCATTCGCCGGGCGATTAGCTTCGATAGCGGCTACGCAATCGTAGGACTGTCCGTACCAGGTTCGACCCGGTTCTCGATTGCACCCAATCCGTCGATCTCGACGCGCACGGTATCACCGGCCTTAAGGTAAAGCGGAGGCTTGCGGGCCATTCCAACGCCTGCCGGCGTCCCCGTATACAGCAGATCGCCCGGTTCCAGCGTCATGGCTTTCGTCAGGTGTTCGATTTGCGCCTCGCAATCAAACAGCATCTGGCCGGTATTGGAGTTTTGCCGGACTTCGCCATTGATCATTGCGCGTATCCCCAAATTACGAGTGTTGACCTCCGTGGCAGTTGTTATCCATGGACCGAATGGCGCGTGGGTGTCGAAGGATTTGCCAACAATCCATTGTGACGTGCGCTTCTGCCAGTCGCGCACGCTCACATCATTGCCGCAGCAATAGCCGAAGATTACTTCGTGTGCCCGGTCGCGGGGCACATGGCGACAACGCCGCCCGATTACAACCACAAGCTCGGCTTCATGGTCGAGATCCTGCGACACTGACGGAATTTCGATGGCATCGAATGGACCGTTGGCCGCCGTCGGCATTTTGGCGAAAAAAGTGGGATAGATGGGGCGCTGCGCGCCCGTTTCCTCGATATGATCCAGATAGTTGAGCCCAATGGCGAGGATTTTACCTGGCCGAAGGATCGGCGCACGCAACTTGACCGAAGCAAGGGGGTGATCGGGACGCCCTGCAACAGCCTGTTCGAGCCGTGGCCGCAGCGCATCCCATTCGCGGATCAGCGCGATCATGTCGGAGGGCGCGCCCGCAACGTGCCGAGACACGTCGACGATGCCGCCTTCAACCACCGCTCCCAGCCGAGGTCCGGCGGCGGCCATGTAGGTCACGAGTTTCATGGTATCCTGCTTCCAGCCAGCGCCCTGGACACAAACGTCCGTTCGTCGGCAATAGCATCACTGAGGGCTTTAGGATGCCAGTTTCTGTCTGCGGTGCAACCGTGAAGCAGGAAGAGTGACAATTGCGCAAGTGCCCTTGCCGGCCGCACTTGCCAGCGTAATCGTGCCGTCGTGCGCTTCGACAAGACCCTTCACGATAGGCAATCCGAGGCCCGTTCCTTTTTCGCCGGTCAATGCGGTTTTGCGTCCCTGGCCGAATTTCTCGAAAACTCGCGCGAGATCTTCCGCCGCTATACCCACTCCGCTGTCGCAGACGCGGAACACCAAAGCTCCGCCGTCCTCAACCTTTGCCGACAAGGTGATCGACCCTTTTGCCGGCGTGAACTTTATGGCATTTGCAAGAAGGTTCAGGAGCACCTGTTTGAGTGCACGTTCATCACACATGAGCAACGGCAAATTTGCGGCGGGCTCGCCGCGGAGCACGCAGCCGGCAAGCGCGGCACGCGGCGCGACGAACACAAGCGCCTCCTCAATAAGCCGATAAGGATCGACCTCGTGTTCTTGAAGTTCCATTCGGCCAGATTCGATCTTCGCCAGGTCGAGTACGTCATCGATGAGTGAAAGCAGGTGGCGTCCAGCGTCACGGACAAACTCCGCATATTGCACCTGACGCTCATTGTCGTCCGCAAACATGCGCGACGTGATAAGATCGGAAAATCCGATAATCGCATTGAGCGGCGTGCGAATCTCGTGGCTCATGCTCGCCAGGAATTCGGATTTTGCCGTGTTTGCTCTTGTCGCACGCTCAGCTTCGCCCGAAGCCTCTGCGAGCGCGGATTCAAGCTGTTCGACACGCGCACGCCGCTGATCTGCTGAACGCCTGTCAATGAATTCCACGGCTATTCCATCCCGGGTATGTCGCACCACGCGTGCCGCAGTTTCTCCAAATGCAATGGTGTTTCCTATCGCAGGCCGCGCTTCTGTCCGGAAAGAAGCACCCGACAAATCGATGTCGATGACCTTGCAGTCCGCCTTTGTGCCATCTTCAGCAATAAAATGCGTGAACGAAGGCGCGTCGTTCGCGCTTCCTCCGGTTCGAGCGCGCCGTTGAGCTGGCGAACCGTGCATCAGGAAATCTGAAATCTGTTGGCGCGTGCGCTCGCGTTTGGCTTTACTGGACTGGAATTCGACGCCCAGACGCAAGCGGTTGCGCTGTACAACGCGGCCCTCGAAGCGTCCGAAGCATTCGATGTAAAGGACCACGCGGGTGCCGACAGGCGCGGAAGCCCCACATCGGAGACCGGCGCCGTCGACAGAAAAATCCAGCACCGTGCACTCTTCCTCCCAACCGCGATCGGGACCAAAGAGTTTTCCAGTCAGCCGGAGATTGGATCGCTTTTCCCGGCGTCTTTCCGGTCCGCGATAAGAGCTTAGATTTTGGGTTGACATCCGACAGCCCGCAACAAGGCGGAGAAACGACCCGCAACATGAAGGAACCGTGCTTAAGAAGCTCTTACCATCACCCTGAATTCGCGCCCGATCCTTCCGCAATCCGCCTTTGACATGATCGCTCGGCAACTCGCGACGGATTGGACTTTATGATTAATTGGATTTCGTCGCGTGGCATGGCTTCAATATTTATTTCCACGGCGTTGCGCATCCGCTTTGCGCTCCTGCCGCGTGCGGATGTCGCCAGGCCTCCCTGGCGCCGGCAATGGACAACTTCGCGCGTCACGATTGGTGCAATTCCGCGGCGGCCTTCGGAATTCCATGTTTCAAGTTTATCGAGAGGCGAGTCTTGGCCACGACCGGAAGTGGCAATCATCCAACCCGTTTGAGGAGTCTTGCCGCCACCCATGACGTCATTTTCCTTCGCGGACGACCTTCGCGCGTTACCTCGATGCTGAGCTGGGCAGTGGAATGCGATTTGATCGATTGACCGGCTTGTTCTTGATCCGGTCCATCTCGCGAATCTTAACGGCCAGCGCGATTCTGGATTTCGAGGCCCTTCCCCGATTTCCCATTCCTGGGGCGGGGATTGGCTGAGTTCACTTTCCGCCGATAGGATAAGCCGCATGGTTGCACTGTCTCTGCCAAACCTGCCGCCCGAACTCTCGGCCCTGAAAACACTCGCGCTCGATCTACGCTGGACCTGGAGTCACGAATCCGACTCTCTGTGGGAGGCCGTGGATCCCGCTCTCTGGCGTCGAACCTGCAATCCATGGATCATTCTACAGAATTCATCGCCCGGCCGGCTGCAAGCACTCTCCGTCGACAGTGCCTTCCGCGCGCGTTTGCAGCACTTCATGACGGCCCGTGATGCGTATTATGGGTCATCGACCTGGTTTGCCGAGAGCGGCTACGAAGGTCAGCTGAGAAAGACTGTCTATTTCAGCATGGAGTTCGGCCTCGGCGCTGCGCTTCCGCTCTACGCGGGCGGTCTTGGTGTACTCGCGGGCGATTTTCTCAAGACGGCAAGCGATTTGGGTGTGCCTGCAATCGGCGTCGGCCTCCTCTATCAGGAAGGATATTTCAGGCAGATAGTCGATGCGGCGGGAGTACAGCAGGAACTCTACCCCTATAACGAGCCCGCCACGCTGCCGATCGAACCAGTCATGCACGAAAATGGTGGGTGGCTGCGAATTCCGCTCGAACTGCCCGGCCGAGTTGTTTTGCTTCGGGTTTGGCAAGCGAATGTCGGGCGGGTGAAGCTCTATCTCCTCGACAGCAACGACCCTCTCAATACACCTGCCGATCGCGGCATCACAGCCAAGTTATATGGTGGTGGTTCAGAAATCCGTCTGATGCAGGAGATCGCGTTGGGTATTGGCGGGTGGCGCGTGATCGAGGAACTTCACCCGGATGTGGAAATCTGCCACATCAACGAGGGCCATGCGGCGTTCGCGATCATTGAGCGCGCGTACCGGTTTGCAAAGCGCGGCGAGCTGCAATTTTGGGAATCCTTGTGGGCCACACGTGCCGGCAATGTATTTACTACCCATACACCAGTAGCTGCAGGATTCGACACGTTTCCTGCCCATCTTCTGCGAACTTATTTGCCTTATCAGGAAAGCGATCTGGCCAAATGTGGAATATCAGTCGAGGCATTGATAGGGCTTGGACGTATTGACCCGCACAATGCTCATGAAGTCTTCAATATGGCGTGGCTCGCGCAGCGAGGGTCCGCCGCCTGTCTTGGCGTGAGTCGATTACATGGCGATTTCAGCCGGCAGATATTCCAGCCCTTATTCCCGCGTTGGCCCGGCTGCGAGGTACCAGTCGGTCATATTACCAACGGCGTGCATATGCCGACCTGGGATTCTGCGGAAGCCGATCGCATCTGGACGGAGGGATGCGGAAAAGAACGATGGCGGGGCATGCCCACCCAACTGGGTCAACAAATCGCATGCGTCGACGACGAGCGTCTATGGGCGATGCGTGGCCACGCACGGCAACGACTGGTGCGCGTGGTGCGGGCTCACCTCGCAACTCAGCTGCGAGAGCGTGGATTCTCCGGGGACGCAATCGGACAGGCGGGCAATGTACTTGATGCCAACGTTCTCACGCTTGCCTTCGCGCGACGCTTCACTGAATACAAACGGCCCAATCTTCTCCTGCGAGATTTGCAACGATTGGAACAATTGTTGCTCGATGAAAGGCAGCCGGTTCAGATTGTAGTCGCGGGGAAGGCTCATCCGGCGGATCGGGTGGGCAAAGAAATGATCCGCGCATGGATAGCGCTAGCGCGCGATCCGCGTTTCCGGCGCCGTGTCGTGTTTCTCGAAGATTACGACATCGCAATTGCCAGGGAACTCGTGCAGGGTGCCGACGTCTGGATAAATACGCCACGCCGCCCATGGGAAGCGTGCGGAACGAGCGGCATGAAAGTGCTCGTCAACGGCGGCCTTAATTGTTCCATTCTCGATGGCTGGTGGGCTGAAGCACATGAGGACGGTCTCGGCTGGTCGATCGGCGATGCGACAGGCGGCGAGGCCGGCGAGGTGGATGAGCGAGACGCCGCGAGCCTTTTCGAGACAGTGGAAACGCAGGTCGTCCCGGAGTTTTACGACCGCGACGCTGACGGCCTTCCTCGCGCATGGCTCGATCGGATCCGGCGCAGTATGTCCGTGCTCACACCTGCCTTTGCCAGCAGCCGGATGATGCGCGATTACATCGAGCAGGCTTACCTTCCGCTCGCAGGAGGGCTTCGAGAGAGGCTTGCCGACAATTGCAGCCTCGCGAAAACCCTGCACAGTTGGTCTGAGTGCCTGCGTCGTGGGTGGCCAAATCTGCACATCGGTCAACCGACCATTCTCCGTGACGATGGCCAATTCCGATATTCGGTTCCGGTGTTTCTCGGTGAGATGCATCCTGATTCAGTACACGTCGAGCTCTTCGCCAATGAATTCGGTGGCCTACCCGCCGAAGTCGTTGTGCTGTATCAAGAACAGGCTATCCCTGGCTCGGTACATGGCTATGTGTATGCGGGCGAAATTGCGGGCGCGCGAAATCCGGAAGAATACACCCTAAGGATTGTGCCGTACCACGAAGCCGCGCGAATACCCGCCGAACTGCCGCTTATCGCATGGCAGCGTTGATTGCGGGCTCCCGATCTGGTGATTGAATGCGCGTGGCGGCCATCCGATGCGGCTGCGAATAGACGAGAACGCGCGGAACAGGCGCCGCGACAATTGCTACCCACGGCTTCGGCGCGTCGCGAGACTCGGCTTCAAGCTCGGCTTCAGCCTGCAGCCAGAATTCCACCGCCTGCCCGGGAGGTCCGCCCGCGGCTTCCCATAACAGATAGCTCCTGATTCGAATGTTTTGCTCTGCGACCATGGCCCACTCCTTGAGCCCCGGCCCTAGGGGAAACTGCGCGCTTCCACAACACCCGCAGCCTTTTTACACCAATTCAGGCATTCAGAACAAGCATACCGCGAACAGGGCGAGTAACACGACACCCGCTGCCAGCTTGAAGATGAAGAACCCTATTCGGAACAGCACCACAAGAAGCAGGAATGGGACGATCAGCCCCAAAAACAACGTCAGTCCGACGACAGAGAAAATCGCCGCCCAGAAAAACGCGAACATCCCGAAAAGCAATGTGAGCATCCAGCCTCTCCCAGCCAGGTGACCCGCCGTCTAAGATAGTTTCGCGCACCCTGAATTCCAAGGGGCGGCGTTCGAAAAATAGTGCTGCAAATCCCGCCTATTGCAGAACTTTTCCGGACTCGAAAAGTTGAGGCCGCTGATAGACCAGCTTTCGGTCCTGCCAAACCTCGAACTTCTTGTAGGTTCGCAATTTCATGGCGTGGGCCAGAACTTTCGCATGCGTCTCACTGGCGCAAACGGCCGTAAAGCTGCAGGCCAACGAGCCATCGCTGTCGAGATAGCAGATTTCAAAATTTGGCATGGTTCCTCCGTATCTGGATTCCACGCCCCCACGCTGTGAAAAATCCTGCATGCGACCATTCGAGATGTCGAGAGGATTTTGCCAACACGGCGATTAAATTTTTTTTGGCTGTTGTGCGGTGCAATATGACAGGTTGTTTGTGACAAAGTTATGAATACGCGTCAATGCCGCCGATGTGTCGCCTCAGCGATGGGACTGCCGACCGATGTCTGATCAAAATAGCGGAAGAATTCGCTGTTCGGCGAAAGCAGGACACGTGTCGTATCGGCGGGCAGCGCATCCCGATAAGCTTGCATGGAGCGATAGAACCCGAAGAAATCAGGGTCCTGTCCAAAAGCACTTCCCAGAATCCCGGTCTGTTCCGCTTCGCCTTCGCCGCGAAGAATTTGCGCTTCGCGATTAGCCTCGGCCGTCAAAATTGTAACTTCGCGCTCGGCACGGGCGGCAATGCGTTGTTTGATCTCGGAGCCTTCGGCGCGAAACTCGTTTGCCTCACGCTTCCGTTCCTGTTGCATGCGCTGAAAAATGGCTTCGCTGTTTTGAGGCGGAAGATCAGCGTGACGGATCCGAACATCGACCACCGCCACGCCGAAGCGCCCGGTTTCCTGATTCATATCGTCCCGGATATCGTGCATGAGATCGGCACGTGCGCTCGACAATACTGTCGCAAAGGTTTGCGAACCAAGCACACGACGGAGATCGGAACTCAAAAAAGGATCGAGCCGCAGCTGGGCTCCCGTCTGATCGAGAAGAGTCTGATAAAAGCGCAAAGGATCCACGATCCGCCAACGCGCGAACGCGTCAACGACAATCCGCTTCTTGTCTTCTGTAATCACTTCCTCCGCAGGCGCCTCGAGATTGAGTAGCCTGCGATCAATGATCTGGATGGTCTGCATCCATGGAATTTTCGTGTGCAGCCCCGCGTCGGTCACGACCCTGAGCGGTGCTCCGAACTGCAGCACAAGTATTTGTTCTGCCGGATCGACGGTGTAGAAGCTCGCACTGGCGAGCCAGATACCGAGGATTACCGCCAGGCCTAATCCGCCAAGAACCCGCCGGTTCATTGCGGCGCGCCCGATGGGGCCAGCGTGATCTGCGGAGCGCTGACCGCCGGAGGAGCAGATTCGGTGACACTGACACTTGGCGTTCGCTTCTCCAATCCGGGCAGCGGCAGATAGGGGACGACACTTCGGCTCGCGCCTTCGTCCATAATAACCTTGTTCATGGGCGCAAGAACCGCGCTCATGGTCTCAAGGTACATGCGCCTGCGCGTGACTTCCGGCGCCTTCTTGTACTCGGCATAAACAGACGAAAAGCGCTTCGCCTGCCCTTCTGCATCCGCGATCACCTGCTGGCGATAGGCCTCTGCATCCTGCACAATCTTTGCGGCCTTGCCGCGCGCTTCCGGAATGATCTTGTTGGCATAGGCTTCCGCTTCGTTTCGCATGCGCTCCTGGTCAGCACGGGCAGCCTGCACGTCGCGGTACGCATCGATTACTTCCGCCGGCGTGTCCGCCTTCTGCATCTTGACCTGCGTGATCGCGACGCCGGCATGATAATTATCGAGCGTTCTCTGCATCAGTTCGCGCACCTGATTTTCGATCGGCGCGCGATCCTGTGTGAGAATAGGTTCGATCTGCGTCTCTCCCACCACTTCGCGCATGGCGCTTTCTGCCACCGCCTTTATCGTCTGCTGCGGATTATCAACGTTAAACAGGTAATCGGCCGCATCCTTGATCACCCAGCCGACCGTAAAATTCACGTCGACGATATTCTCGTCGCCGGTAAGCATGAGACTTTCTTCGCGCGTATCCTCAGCGTCGCTCTCATCGATTGATTCGATGCCAGTGCGGTAGCCGATAGTGATCTGGTTCACCGTCGTGACTTCCGGCGTTTCAACCGTCTCAATCGGCCATGGAAGGTGATAGTTGATACCGGGCGGTGTCCGCGCGACAATTGCGCCGAACCGCAGTACGACGCCTTGTTCGCGAGCCGTAACAAAGTAGATCCCGCTAAGAAGCCAGACGGTTACCATCGCGAAAACAACGGCGGCAATCCCGCTTGCTGTGGTCGCCCCTCCCGGCAACATACGCCGCAGCCAATCGCGGCCCCTGCTCCACATACCATAGAGATCGGGCGGCCTTATCGGGCCTCCTCCGGATGGACCACGGGACCAGGGACCGCGCGGATTCTGGCCGCCGCCGGGTTGCGAATTCCAAGGCATCTGCAATTCCCTAAGTCCCGGAACCTACGCCCGTTTCTTGGTTTTCCGGGGCGCAGCGGTTATATGGGCATCCCTTTCGTCGCGCAATCAACATACCCGTTCGGCTTGGGCCGGGCGTGGAGGGAGCAAGTTTCAATGGCTGCGGCAAGTCAGGAAGACGTGGTCAATGCGCTCGCCGGCATTCCGGACCCCGCCAGTGGCAAGACACTCGTTGCCGCGGGCCTCATCCAGGGTCTCGTCGTGAAAAACGGCCATGTCAGCTTCGCAATCGAAGTGCCTGTGGAACGCGGGGGCGCCGCCGAGCCGCTTCGCAAGCAAGCAGAAACTGTCGTGAGCTCACTCCCAGGCGTTCTTTCCGTGACTGCCGTTCTTACCGCTCATCACCACCCTCAAAGCACCGGTTCGCCGACACCTTCGCCGCCTCGACCAGCCGGTGTCCCAGGCGTCGGAGCCATTATCGCGATAGCGAGTGGCAAGGGCGGCGTCGGGAAATCGACTGTCGCCGCCAATCTTGCACTCGCCCTGGCACGTATTGGGCTGAAAACGGGGTTGCTGGATGCCGATATCTATGGGCCGTCGGTACCGCGTCTCTTGGACATCCATGAAAAACCGCGCTCGCCCGATGGCAAGACTCTCGAGCCCATTGAAAAATTCGGCATAAAAGCGATGTCCATCGGTTTCCTGATCAAGGAAGACGAGCCCATGATCTGGCGCGGCCCCATGGTCACGAGCGCGCTCTCGCAATTGTTGCTCGAAGTGAATTGGGCGCCGCTTGACGTGCTGGTGGTGGATATGCCTCCCGGAACCGGGGATGCGCAACTCACAATGGCGCAACGCGTACCGCTCAAAGGCGCCGTCATCGTATCTACACCGCAGGACCTTGCACTAATCGACGCGCGCAAGGGGCTTGCGATGTTCCGGAAAACCAAAGTGCCGATTCTCGGGATTGTGGAAAATATGAGTGTCTTCGTCTGTCCGCATTGCGGTGCCGAAAGTCACATCTTCAGCCATGGCGGCGCGCGGAAAGTTGCCGAATCGCTTGGTGCGCCATTTCTCGGCGAGATTCCGCTGGTTCCGGCGATCCGCGAAACCTCCGACGCCGGAACACCCATCGTCGCGCAGGCACCGCAGAGCGCCGAAGCCCGCGCCTTCATCGCACTCGCGGAAAACGTCGCGAAATCGTTGATGGCTCCCGTGCGGCAGCCGCCACGCATTGTGATGGAGTGAGGTGCTCGCTGGCTGTCCGCCGCCCGACGGCTCCCGGGGCTAGTGCCCGACCACAAATTCATGTCAGATTGAACAAATGATCAAACTTGAAGAAATCAAAAAGTCGGTCGAGAAATTGTCGCCAGAGGAGCTTGCAGAGTTCCGATCATGGTTCGAGCAATTCGACGCGGCACTATTTGATTCAAGAATCGAACGCGATATTCTTGCTGGAAAAATTGATCGCTTCGCCGCAGAGGCTCTTCAAGCCTCAGGCGTTAAATGCTAGCGTCAACCCTGCTTCATGCCAGTCGACAGCAAATAACCGGCCAGTTCCCGAGCCCGTGACATAAGCCGTCGTCATCGATTTGCCGCCCCAACAAATGTTTGTGACCAGTGGATCAGCAATAGACATGCGCCGAACCCCGTCCGTTCCAGGCCAGAATGTCGTTATTTCGCCGGCGAGTAGCGTGGCGACGCAGACTCCGCCGTCTGCCTGCACGCCGAGCGAATCGAAATATGCGTATCCAGGATAATTGCCGACAAACACTGCCGGCCCCACCCCCTGCTCCCTGCTTCGCTTGCCCGGAGCGGCCAGCGGCATGCTCCACAAACGCGCCGTGAATGTCTCGGCGAAATATACGGTATTCTGATCGGGCGAGAGGCCGACGCCGTTCGGCGAGATCAGTTCGCGCAGGACGCGCGTTATCTCCGAGCCGTCCGCTTTCGCATAATACAGCGCGCCGTGGCTGCGGCCTTCGCTGGTGACGACGCCGTAATCGGTAAACCAGAAACCACCGGTGGAATCGAAGACGAGATCGTTGGGCGCCATAAGTGGGCGGCCGTCGCATTGTTCGTAAAGCGGTTCGACCAGGCCCGTGGAAAGATCAACTCGCTCAATGCGCCCGCCGCGATGCGTAGCGGGCGTGTGGCCTGGCACCAACAATTCGCCGCGCTGGTGGAATTCGAAGCTGCCGCCATTGTTGCAGACATAGAGCGCGCCATCTGGTCCGATCGCGAGTCCGTTGGGGCCGCCTCCTGGCGTCGCCACGGTCAATTTCCTGCCGCTCGGCTTTACGCTGGTAATTCGACCTGCCGCCACTTCGGCAACGAGAACGGAGCCATCCTCCATCGCCACAGGGCCTTCGGGAAAAGCGAGTCCTGAGGCGAACTCACGTGCCGCGATCTGAGTCACCTCATTGGTATGCTGTTTCGTCAAACGCACTCCTTCGGCGGAGAGTCACAAACGCATATTTCACGCCATCTGCCGTCACGTTCTCCTCGCGCGCATCCTCAAACCACGCCGTTTCTTCAAGATGCGGAAAATACGTATCGCCTTCGAATGCGGCCTCTATCTCCGTCAAATAAATTCTATCCGCGAGCGGCAATGCGGCGCGATAGATTTCCGCGCCGCCGATAACGGAGATTTCGTCGGACCTCTCGACTTGCGCAAGCGCAAGCGCGCTATCAAAAGTCTCTGCAACGAGCGCACCCGCGGCGGCATAGTTCGGGTTGCGGCTCACGACGATATTCAGCCGCCCCGGCAACGGCTTTCTCGGAAGGCTTTCCCATGTCTTGCGGCCCATGATGCAGGGCTTGCCCGTGGTGACATTGCGGAAATGACGCATGTCGTCGGGAATGCGCCAGGGGATGGTGCCGGCGGCGCCGATCACATTGTTAGCCGCCCTCGCGACTACAAGCGCAACCCGGCTCATACGGCGGCAAGGTCCGCGAGCGATTTTCCGACCAGACGATAAATGTGCCAATCGTCGACGCGTTCGGCATGCACGCTTTCATAGAAGTCGATTCCGGGCCGGTTCCATTTGAGGACGGCCCATTCGATCTTTGTGGCACCGGTATTCGTGGCGCGTTTTGCGACACCGGCCAGAAGCGCCCGGCCTATGCCGCGCCGACGCAGATCGGTTCGCACATAGAAATCCTCGATATAAACCCCACGTGTGCCGGCGAAGCTCGAATAGGTAGGATACCAGGTCACGATCCCGGCTGGCTGCTGATCCAGAAATGCCAGATCGCAACCCACGGCCGGCGGCGCGCAGAAAAAATCATCCGCGATGAAGTCCGGCGTGAGGTGAAACCGGTGTTCGAGACGCTCGTATACCGCGAGCTCGCCAAGCAGATTCAGAATGGTCTCTTCGTCCCCCTTTTGCGCGGGTCGGATAATCGTTTCGCTCATATTGCGACGGTCGCCTTGATGTGTGGATGGGCGCGATAATCCTGCAACTGGAAATCCTCATAGCGAAAACCAAAAATGTCGGCGATGTCAGGATTGATCTGCATGCGGGGCAACGGATGCGGCGCACGGCTGAGTTGTTCCCGCGCCTGCTCGCGATGATTGAGATAGAGATGCGCATCGCCGAGGGTATGTACGAAATCACCGGCTGCGAGCCCCGTCACCTGCGCCACCATCATCGTCAGAAGCGCGTACGAAGCGATGTTGAAAGGCACACCCAGGAAGATGTCCGCGGAACGCTGATAAAGCTGACAAGAGAGTTTTCCGTTCGCGACATAGAACTGAAACAGGCAGTGGCAGGGTGGCAGCGCCATTCTGGCAACGTCCGCCGGATTCCACGCGGTGACGATTAACCGGCGCGAATCCGGATTGCGGCGAATATCGCCGACGACGCCGGCAATCTGGTCGATGGATATGCCATGCGGGCTGGGCCACGAGCGCCACTGCGCACCGTAAATGGGCCCAAGCTCGCCTGATGCGTCCGCCCACTCATCCCAAATCGTGACGCCATGTTCGTTCAACCAGCGAACATTCGTGTCGCCGCGCAGGAACCAGAGCAACTCATAAATGACGGATTTGGCGTGCAGCTTCTTGGTCGTGACCAATGGAAAGCCTTCGGTCAGATCGAAGCGCATCTGATGCCCGAACGTGGACAGAGTCCCAGTTCCCGTGCGATCGCGCTTTTCCACGCCATGCTCGAGGACCGTTGCCATCAAATTCAGATACTGGCGCACGCTAGCGAAAATCCATCGCGAATCCGGAGCCCAATTGAAACCAATCCAGGACTTGTGCGCCACAGGCTTGTGACCCTGGCAGGAAAGTTTACCACAGGCTGGAAAGCCGAAATCCCGGCTTCAATTCCTTTTTCACAGTGCCTATATTGGGGGTGCCCGGGTTCGCCCGGGCTATGGCGATAAACGGCTGCGTAATAAGCGGACCGGACCCGGGGGCGGTACCCGGCGCCTCCACCAGGGAGCTTCTTCGGAAGCCTCGTGGCGGGGGCGAAACAGGATCGACGGACGTGTAAAGGCTGTCCTTTCGCTCGGTATGGTATCCGCCGTTATCGGGCTAATCGTACAGGTGCCAACGATAACGAAATGGCCCTCGCTGCCTAATTAGGCAAGCGCGGTTCCGGGGAGCACCGGGCAACAGAAGCTCCCCACTTCCAAACCGTAAACACGATATTGTAAATTGCAGTCTCTGACCTTTGGCATTCAGACGGGGGTGCGCGCCTGATGGCGAAAATTGCGAACACGTTCGGATTGACTCGCAATCGCGCCCGCTTAGTCTCAGGCTGACAGCGGCCAGCGGGTTCCATGACGAAAGATTTCATCGGCTATAAAGCGCTCACCGACGCGGCACTCCGCGGCGTGGTTCGCGGCGCCCTTAAGCAAGTCGAAAAGCACGGCCTTGTCGGATCGCACCATTTCCGCCTTTCGTTTCGCACGCGATTTCCGGGCGTCGAAATTCCGGATTTCCTTCTCGAACAATATCCCGAGGAGATGACCATCATCCTTCAGCACCAGTTTTGGGGGTTGAAGGTGAAAGAGCATCATTTCGAAGTGACGCTGTCTTTCCGGAAAGTTCCCGCTACGCTGACGATACCGTTCGGTGCACTTACCGCCTTCGTGGATCCAGGTGTGCAGTTTGGACTGAATTTCCAGACGGAGCCGGAAGACGAAGCCGGCCAGAAGCGCACGCCGGCCGGTTCCACGCCGCATGAACACGAAGACGCAACGCCGGAGAAACCGGCGGCGCCCGGAGAAGTCGTTAGCCTCGATTCTTTCCGAAAGAAATAATTCCAACAACTTCACGACGGACGACATGACGGATACCAGACGCGAAACGGATTCATTTGGTCCAATCGACGTTCCGGCTGATCGCTATTGGGGTGCGCAAACGGAACGGTCGCGGCGCAACTTTCGGATCGGCGGCGAGCGCATGCCGGATCCGGTGATTCGCGCGCTTGCGATGGTCAAATGTGCCGCCGCCCGCACCAACATGGCGCTGAATGAACTCGACAGCGAACGTGGCGAAGTCATTATTCGAGCGGCACAGGAGATCATCGACGGCAAACTCGATGGAAATTTTCCACTGATAGTCTGGCAGACTGGTTCAGGCACCCAGACGAACATGAACGTTAACGAAGTGATTTCCAACCGCGCCATTGAAATGCTTGGCGGCGCGGTGGGTTCGAAATCGCCAGTCCATCCCAACGATCACGTCAACAAAAGTCAATCGTCCAATGATTCGTTTCCCACCGCGATGCATATTGCAGCGGTGACGGAGATACATCGCGTGCTGCTGCCCGGCATGCGTCGCCTCGAATCTGCATTGGAGGAAAAATCGAAGGCATTTGCCGACATTGTGAAGATCGGCCGCACGCATTTGCAGGACGCAACACCGGTTACGCTCGGTCAGGAATTTTCGGGCTATGTGACGCAGGTGCGGTACGGCATCGCGCGCGTCGAAGCCGCTTTGCCCCGGCTGTACCAGCTCGCCCAAGGTGGAACCGCAGTCGGGACCGGCCTCAACTCGCCACCCGAATTTGCCGCTCGCTTCGCCGAAGAAGTGGCCAAAATGACAGGTCTTCCCTTCGTCACGGCGCCGAACAAGTTCGAGGCGCTGGCTGCACATGATGCCGTTGTTGAAATGTCCGGCGCGCTCAACACTGTTGCGGCTTCACTCTACAAAATCGCGCAGGATGTCCGACTCCTGGGATCCGGGCCGCGTTCGGGAATTGGCGAGGTGCATTTGCCGGAAAATGAACCTGGTTCGTCCATCATGCCAGGTAAGGTCAATCCCACCCAGTGCGAAGCCCTGACCATGGTGTGTACCCAGGTAATGGGAAATCACGTCGCTATTACCGTCGCCGGCTCCCAGGGTAATTTCGAACTGAACGTGTTCAAGCCGGTGCTCATCTACAATCTGTTGCAATCCATTCGCCTTCTTGGCGATGCTGCCGAGAGTTTCGCGGAACACTGCATTGAGGGCATCGAAGCCGATAGAGTGCGCATCGCCGATCTGCTCCAGCGATCATTGATGCTGGTCACCGCACTTGCACCTATAATCGGCTACGATAACGCTGCCAAAGTGGCCAAGACCGCGCACAAGAACGGCACGACATTGCGGGAAGAAGCCGTCAACCTCGGTTTCGTCACCGAAGCTGAATTCGACCGGATTGTGCGCGCCGAGGAGATGATTCATCCCAAAGCAGGTGCAGGCGGTGGCCGATGACACGGCGACCGTCCGCTTCCTGAAGAAGCGTTCGTTCAGCATTGCCGGGCACCGCACGAGTATTGCGCTTGAGCCTGAATTCTGGTCGGCCCTTGAATTCCAGGCCGTTCGCTCGCGCCAGAGCCTTTCTGCCTTTGTCGCCAGCGTCGATGCGACCCGGGGCGCACGTCCGCTCGCCAGCGCCTTGCGTCTCGCTGCGCTTGCTTCTGTTCACGCGCCGCGTCGAACTGTATGATTGCCCCGCATTCTGACGCAGGCGCCCATGGGTAACCTCGTTAATCTCCGTCAGGCCAGGAAAACCAAAGCGCGCGTTCACGCCGAAAAGGACGTAGCAGCAAATCGACTTAAGTATGGGACGTCCAAAGCTTTCCGCAAAGCGTCTGCCGCTGAGAAAGAGCGCGCCGACCGGGCAATCGAGTCTCACAAAATCAAGAGAGACTAGCGCCGGTTACACGTGCAAATCGGCAAGTTCGGCAGAAAGTTCCCATAGGCGCTTTGCGTCTGCATCGTTCAGTGCGTCCCGCGCAGGCGTTGAAGGGCGGCATTTGTAGAAATATGCGCCTGTCGTGCTCGCTACTTCGGGCGAGGAAGCCAGATGGACAATCGTTGCCGCTCCCAGTTCCGGCGTGATCGCAAAATTTTTTGCGGCACGAATCGCAAATGACAACATGCCTCCCGACTGGTCTGCGAAACGGGTGGCTACGAATCCGGGATGCAGGCAATTGGCCGTGACGCCCGAACCGTCGAGGCGGCGTGCAAACTCACGGGTAAACAGAATGTTGCAGAGCTTCGAGCGGCCATAAACCGCAAAGCCGCTGTAACCGTGGGAAGATTGAAGGTCGGTGAAATCCAGATGTGCGCCTTTATGCGCATCTGACGCCGTGGACACGACGCGCGCTCTTGCCTTCAGACATGGTCGCAGGAGATTGCTAATAACGAAATAAGACATGTGATTGAGTGCAAATGTCGTCTCCAGCCCGTCTTCTGTCACTTTGCGCGTATTGAATAATGCGCCCGCATTGTTAATGAGGACGTCGATCTCGGTTTCGGCCTCTGCGATCTCAGCTGCCACGCGCTTCATTTCCGAGATGCGCGATAAATCGGCATAGAAGGCCCGGTGCGTCGGGCCGCCCGCGATCGCATGAAGATGTTTCAGGGTTTCCTCACCGCGACCGGCATCGCGGGCAATAAATACGATGCGATATCCCTTGCTTGCGAGACGGTCAGCCGCGACTTCGCCAATTCCCGACGTCGCGCCGGTAATGACGACGACCTTGTCAGTCATGGTCGCGCCTTCCCGTCATCGCATTCAGCCGACGATTTCGAGCTCGCAGAAAAAGAAGCGGATTTCGTGAAGAGCGGTGTCTATAGCATCGGAACCGTGCACGGAATTGGCCTCGATTGATTCCGCCAAATCCTTGCGAATTGTGCCCGGAGCCGCCTTCGAGGGATCTGTCGCCCCCATGACCTCGCGATTACGCGCCACGGCGTCCTCACCCTCAAGCACCTGTACAACTACGGGACCGGAACTCATGAACTCCACGAGGCTTCGGAAAAATGGCCGTTCCTTATGCACATTGTAAAAGGCTTCCGCAGCCTCGACGCTCAGCCGCATCCGCTTCTGCGCGACGATACGCAGGCCAGCCTTTTCGAGCCGTGCAATGACTTCGCCCGTAATGTTCCGCCTGGTCGCATCCGGCTTGATGATCGACAGCGTGCGCTCGAATGCCATTTCTCGTTCCGTTCCATTCTTCAATGCGGGCGCCTTATAGAAGCCGCGCTGGCGTGCCGCAAGCCATGCTACAGAACCACGTGAACCACATCCAGACACATGCTGACGATCGAGAACATCACCTACCGCATAGCAGGCCGAGAAATCCTCTGCGGCGCAACTGCGCATCTCCCAGCCGGCCGCCGCATCGGTCTGGTGGGCCGCAATGGAGCCGGCAAATCGACACTCCTCAAGCTCATTCTGGAAGAAACGCAGCCCGACGCGGGATACATCTCGCACCCGGCGGACTGGCGAGTGGGAGCGGTGGCGCAGGAAGCGCCTGGCGGTGACGAAACACTGATCGAGACGGTCCTTTCGTCCGACAGGGAGCGGCAGCGCCTCCTTTTGCAATCCGAAATAGAAGCCGACCCCTCACGCCTCGGCGAAATTCACACGCGACTTGAAGCGATTGATGCGTGGTCAGCGCCCGCACGAGCGGCGTCGATCCTTGCCGGATTGGGCTTTTCCGCCGCGGAACAGCACCGACCCTGTCGGGAATTCTCTGGCGGATGGCGTATGCGCGTGGCGCTCGCCGGTATCCTCTTCTCTGCGCCTGATCTGCTGCTGCTCGACGAACCAACAAACTATCTCGATCTTGAGGGTGTCCTCTGGCTCGAAGATTATCTGCGCCGTTATCGGGGAACTGTAATCGTCGTCAGTCATGACCGCGACCTGCTCGATGCGACCACAGAATTCATACTTCACCTGGAACGCGGCAAACTCACGCTGTACAGCGGCAACTACGAAGTCTTCATCGAGACACGCGAGATGCGGCGCAATCTCGATGCCGCGACGGCAAAAAAGCAGGAAACCGCGCGGCAGCATATGCAGGCTTTCGTCGACCGTTTCCGTTACAAGCAGACCAAGGCGCGGCAGGCCCAAAGTCGCCTCAAGATGCTTGCCAAGCTCAAGCCGATCGAAATTCAGATCGACGAGACCGTACCACCTATCCGCCTTCCACAGGCCTCACCGGCGAGCCCGCCACTGCTTTCACTTGAAGCTGTCTTCGCAGGTTATCAGCCGAACAAGCCAGTTCTTGCCAACGTTACATTGCGCATAGATCCGGACGAACGGATCGCACTGCTTGGAAAGAATGGCAACGGGAAATCGACCTTTGCAAAGCTTCTTTCGAATCGGCTCTTGCCGTTGTCGGGAAACGTAATCCGCGCTCCGAAACTGACCTGCGGCTATTTCGCCCAGCATCAATTGGATGAACTGGATGGGACGCTTTCGTCTGTCGAGCTGCTTGGTCACATGCGGCCGGGAATGAGGGAAAGCGAATTGCGCACCAAGCTCGGCGGCTTCGGCCTTCCGGGCGAGAAAGCTTTGACCAGGATCAATGAACTCTCCGGCGGAGAACGCGCGAGGCTCATGCTGGCCCTCGCAACGTTGGACGCACCCAATCTTCTGATTCTCGATGAACCCACCAACCATCTTGACATCGATGCCCGCGAACAACTCCTGGCGGCGCTCAATGAATTCAATGGCGCCGTCGTGCTGGTCAGTCATGATCGGCGCCTTCTCGAGGCAACGGTAGATCGCCTGCTGTTCGTGGGGAACGGTACCGTGCGCACATTCGATGGCGATCTGGAGGATTATCGCAGAGTGGTACTTTCGGAGGACTCAGAACAAACAGAGGCGCTGCGCTCTGAGAGCCGACGTGATCAGCGTCGCGAAGCGGCCGCACGCCGCCGCGAACTAAAGCCACTCAAAGACAAGGCGCTGGCAGCTGAAAACGAGATTGCGACCCTGACGGAAGAGATTGCGGATATTGATGCGGCCTTGTCCCAAACGGGCGCATTTTCTCGCGATCCTGCAAAAGCCGCAGATCTCGGCCGCCGTCGCGCAAACGCCGCGCTGGCGCTTGAGCAAGCTGAAACGCGATGGCTCGATGCCTCACAAGCCTATGAGGATGCCCTGGCCGACGAATAGAGCAGATCAACTCTTCGCTTCACGTCTTTGTGCGAACAGCGGCTGGATCTCGGGCGACAGTGTCTTCAGCAACTGAACAGCCAACGCGCTGGTGAAATGGAAATCGGCTGCTTTTTTTCCCGGAACATAGGCCGTGATCGTCCCAAAAAAGCGATCGCCCAGGAAAAACACGAAAGTCGCCGTGCGATCGATCACCCGGGACTCGATAAGCCCACGTCCCGCACCGAACGTGTCGAAGCGATTGTCGCCCGTTCCTGTCTTTCCACCGAGAGGTAGCGGCTTTCCGTTGCCATCCTGATAAGCGCTCTGGAAGCGTTTGCCGGTTCCCTCAATCACCACGTCGCCCAGAGCACGGCGAACTATCGCGGCAATTTCCGGGGAGAGCAGTCGTGACGGCTTATCATCACCGCCCGCAAGATCGGTCTCATACGGTGTGCCCACCGCAAACTGCAGGCTCCGGATGTCGACAGTCGGCTGACGAACTCCGTCATTGACGATGATACCCATCAGTTCGGCGAGCGCATCGGGGCGGTCACCCGAACTCCCTATCGCTGTTGCAAGTGACGGAACCAGATGCGCGAACGGATAACCAAGTCGCCGCCAGTCTGCGGCGAGGCGCTCGAACGCGTCCTGCTCCACCAGCATCCGGATACGCCAATTTTGCCGGCCAGGATTGTGAGTTTTGAACAGCCAGCGATAGACGTCCTGACGAACCCAGTAGCCAGCCTTGAGAACCTCCGCGCGTGAAGCGTTTGGATGTCTGTCGAGGTAACCCGCAAGCCAAAGCTCAAGGGGATGAACGTGACTCAGATAAGCACGATCGGTGAGTGAAAATCGGCTTACGTCATATTCTTCATAAAGCTTTTCCAACGGCTCGTACAGGACGAGCCTGTTCCTCATCTGACGATTGAGAAACGCATGTAAAGCTGCGATGTCTGCGTTCGGACGAAGCGACCGATACACGACGGACAGGCGCTTGGCATACGGACCGGCTCTCCGGGCCACAAGCGCAAGCCGTTGACCGGAATCGAGTTCCTTGAATTCATTGTAGAACTTAGTGAGAAATGCACTCCCTTCCTGATCGGCAAAACGCTCAAGAAACGCACGCCGTACCTTCAAATTCGGGTTGGGTCCCACCGCCCCGCGCTGGAGATGATCTTCGGCGACGTACCAGCGGACTATATCCCGCATCATGCGGATGAAAACGAGATTGACAGAGTTGGCAAATGCCGTCTCGACCGTGGGTCTCTCGTAATCTTCCCATTTGGCAAAGTTATGAAACACATGCTCACCGCCGCCCGTTAGAAAGGTCTCGCCCGGGCTCGCTGAATATTTCCGCTGCATGGCAGCATCCAGCATCGGCTGCAGGCTGTGGTCCGGTGTATCTGCAAGATATCCGAGTGCCCATTGTGAGAGAGGATCAGAAGCCTGGTTTGCCAGATAGCCCAACGCCTGGCGCGACATGCCGGCATAGCGATCGTGCAATCGCGAGATAATTTCGAGATAGGTAATCAGCGTGCGCAGCTTTGCGGTCGATCCCAGTTGCAGCTTCGTCCCCGAATTGAGGTCGAGTGGCTGATTGAGGCTGTCGGCGTGCACGCGAACGAAATTTCGACCTGCGCCGCGTTCATAAAGAACCACACTGTAATTTACGAGGGCCGGGCTCCCTCCGCCCAACAGATCCTTGCCGACTAGTCCTAACGACTCCACCTGTTCCGGGTTCTGCAGTCGGGAGAGGAACTCGGCAACGCGACGTTGTGTGACCGCATCGAGTGTTGTTGTGGCGCTCACATCCATATGGTCGAGATCATAAAAGCTCGAAATCCCCGTGCCGCGCAATAGTTCGGCACGAATGGAGTCGGCACCTTTCCGATCCACATATGAAACCGGCACCGGGGCTGGCGCTTTTGTACGGAAGATCAGCGGAGCTGCGAGCGCGGCCTCATAAAGCTTCTGATCGATGACCCCGTTGGAGACCAACCGCCGCAGATTTGTATCCGTGAATGCCGAAAGCGCATCATGATTTTGGACGAGGTAATAAGCGGGTCGCCTTTCCGCAAGCAGAAGACTCAGAATCTGTTTGAAGACTTCCGCTCGGCGTGCAAGGTTGCCAGACTTTGCATTATCGAGCAGACTATTGGCTTTGCTGAAGTCCGTTCCGTACCAGACCCGCAGGCCATCAGCTATACCGATCACCTCGCCATAACCCGGCCTTGATCCGAGTAACGTCGAATTGAGATAATCCGTCACTATCCCTTTTCGTGCAGCAAGAGTATCGGGCCCGTCGAGATATGCCCGCAGAGACGCCGCCTCCATCTGACGCAACTTTTCCCGAACGTTTTGCGTCCGGCCACCCGGTGAATGCCGGAATTTTTCGATCTGCGTCGCGAGAGTGCTTGCACCACCCCTCCGCAAATGGGGATCAACCCACCCAGCAACCCAACCGGCTCCGGCCTGTGCGAAACGCTTCCACTCGATGGCAGGGTTGTAATGCGGATAGCGCGTTTCAAGCAGAAAGCGATCTTCAACGAACAATAGAGAGCGAACGACGATCGGAGGAACAGCGTCAAAGCTATCGTAGGAATGCTCGGGGAATTGGGCAGAATAAAACGGCGCTCCGGTGCGGTCCCGCAAGAGCAATCCCGCCTTTTGTTTGTCACGATAGACGGCGTAACCCTGAGACGCGACCACCTGGCGCAGAGCGACAGATTGTCGGACCTGTTGCGTGATGGCGAAGTGACGTGCCCTTAAACGTGCCAGATATTGCGGGAGGCCCGAATATCCCAGCCGCTGATCATATGGTCCCCCGCCCGGGAACAAAATTGAATTGCTGGGTCCAGGCTTCAGGGCAAATGCGAGCTGTGACGCTTCCTTGGAGAAAAAATTTGCCTGTAGCGACGAAGTTCGCATTTCCTGTATCGCTGAGAGAGCGATGACCGCAACGCAGATGAACGCCGCCGCGCCGAACAGCAGTAACAACATTATGCGCGCAAATTTCAGGGAACGCCCGGGGCGTTTCCTGTGAAGTGCACGAGGATAAGCATCCCCAAGGACTTCTCCGGCCAAAGTCCATTCCCTCTTCTCCCCTCCCAATTTAAGCCGCAGGACTCGCTTCCGGTTCCCTTTTCCCCAACATCAATTAAAATCTACGTTGTGATAATACTTTAACGATCCCGGAGGCGGGCGGTGGGTAAAATCAGCATTTCACGGGAGTTTGGTGTGCACGCGTCGGCGTCACGCGGTACGCTCTTTCCCAAGGTGCTCCCCCGCTTTTTGCGGCAGAAGCAGAATGCAACCAATGATAAAGCCTGCAATGATGAGCGACGCCAGCGGACGGCTCACATTCAGGCCGCCTTTGGCTATCGGCTTGTCGAAGAAGTCGCCGATCGTCGCGCCCAGCGGACGGGTGAGGATAAACGCAGCCCAAAACAGGAATACACGCGATAGCTGTGTCCAAAAATAAAGAATAGCAATAACTGCCAGGCCACAGCCGAATATTAATGCGCCAATTTCGTATCCGAATCCCATCCCTGGCGGATCGTCACCAGGAGGCGCAGCAACCCAGTCACCGAGAGCAGTACCCAATGTCTGGGAGAATGTAATCGTAGCCCAGTAAAACGTCTCCACTCTCGGGGATCTGACAGTCTGCACGGAAACCGAACCCTGCGTCAGGTACCACGCCCCCAGCGTCACAAGAACACAGGCAAAAAGAGTCAGGCTGCCTCCGACATAACCGATACCAAGAGACCGATCGGCGAAATCGGCCATGGTTGTGCCTGCCGTCGTAGAAGCGATAATTGTTGCCCAATACAGAAATGGATGGAATTTCTTCGAACCAATCTGCAGAGCTACCAATACCAGCAAGGGTCCGATAAAGATCAGTGTTCCAAGCAGGTATCCGAAGTTCCAGGTCATCGTGACCGTATCGCCTCCGGTCTCGCCCAGAGTCGTCGCAGCGATTTTTACGATCCAGAAGCCAAGCGTTACAGCAGGTACCTTGGTTAACGCCGTAGTGATTCCCCGTCCATTTGTTTCAACCATCGGCTTGTGATGTCCTTGGCAAGATCGTGTCCTGGACAAGCCTCTCGTGCAAAACGACCGTCGTTTTCTTGTATTGCGTTCGTGCGTATTCCTTGTAGCCGCATTTTTCCGCAAGGCGAGTCGAAGCTGTGTTTTCCGGTGCGATAATGCAAACGGTCCTGTGTGCGCGGATGCGTTCATCAAACCAGTCGTGCGCCGCGCGCATTGCTTCAATCGCAAAGCCTTGACGCTGTTTTGACGGCTGCAAAACCCAGCCCGCTTCAGGCGAGTCCTCATAACCCGGCTCGATGTCGCGACGGAAATTGGCGAATCCGAGGTCACCAACGAACTGTCCGTCCAATCGGTCTCGCATCACCCAAAATCCATATCCGAAAAGCTTCCAATGCCCGACATGGCGCATCAAGCGAGCCCAGGATTCTTCGCGTGTGAACGGACGCCCACCCAGGTGCCGGACTACGCCGGCATCACCATATACGGCCTCAAAATCATCGAAATCTGTCAGCACCGGCGGTCGCAAAACCAGCCTTTCAGTTCGTATAACAAATTGCCCGTCCATCTGTGTCATGAAAGGCCGATAATATGACCCTCTCCGTCGACGTGAATCGACTCGGCTGAGGGCTGTCGCGGCAATCCGGGCATGGTCATGATATCACCGCAGATCGCCACAATGAATTCCGCACCAGCACTAAGCCGCACCTCGCGAAGTGGAAGGACATGACCAGTGGGTGCGCCATAAGCTTCAGGATCAGCAGAATTCGAATACTGGGTTTTTGCAATACACACGGGCAGATGCCCGAAACCGAGCCGCTCCAGTTCAGCAAGCCGGTCAAACGCCTGCTTCGAAGGAACGACCTCGCCGGCGTGATAGATCTGGAATGCTATTGTTTCGATCTTCTGCAGCGGCTTCATGGAATCCGGATAGAGTGTGCGAAAATTTGCGGCGTTCTCGTTGAGGGCACCAATCACAGTGTCTGCCAATTCCAGCGCGCCCGCACTTCCCTCGGCCCAATGACGGCAGACTACTGCCCGAACTCCGAGCTTTCGCGCGCCTTCGATAACTGCGTCTACCTCAGATTGCGTGTCCGCCGCGAAATGATTGATCGCCACGACCGGAGGAACGCCGAACTTCCTGATATTCTCGATATGCCTTTCGAGATTGGCGATTCCTTTGACGATTGCAGAGACATTTTCGCCGGAAAGTTCCTTCCGCGGCACGCCACCATGAAATTTCAGTGCTCGCACCGTAGCAACGACCACGGCAAGAGCTGGTGACAGGCCAGCCTTGCGGCATTTGATGTCAAAGAATTTTTCTGCCCCGAGGTCGGCTCCGAACCCGGCCTCGGTCACCACATAATCTGCAAGCTTAAGCCCGAGCTTCGTGGCGAGCACGGAATTGCAGCCATGCGCAATGTTGGCGAAGGGTCCTCCATGCACAAATACGGGATTGTTCTCCAGCGTCTGAACCAGATTGGGCTTGATGGCGTCTTTGAGGATTGCCGCCATCGCCCCCTGCGCCTTGAGATCGCTTGCGCGCACCGGATCGCGCGCCCTGCTCGACGCCACGATGATGTTCGAGAGGCGGCGTTCCAGATCCTGCATCGAGGTCGAGAGGCACAGGATGGCCATGACTTCCGACGCGACCGTTATGTCGAAGCCGTCTTCACGCGGAAATCCGTTCGCAGTGCCCCCGAGGGAAGAAACGATGGAGCGTAATGCGCGGTCGTTCATGTCCAGGCACCGCCGCCAGGTGATCCGTCTTGCGTCGATGTCCAACGCGTTGCCCCAATAGACGTGATTGTCCAGCATCGCGGCGAGGAGATTGTTCGCCACCCCGATGGCGTGGAAGTCGCCGGTAAAATGAAGATTGAGCTCGTCCATGGGAACGACCTGCGAATAACCGCCACCGGCTGCGCCGCCTTTCATGCCGAAGCATGGCCCCAAACTTGGCTCGCGGAGACAGATTGCGGTCTTCTTGCCACGCCGGTTGAGCGCGTCCCCAAGGCCCACAGTGGTCGTCGTTTTCCCTTCACCTGCCGGTGTCGGATTGATTGCCGTGACCAGAATAAGCTTTCCATCGGGCCGTTCCGCGAAACTGCGCTCGACGAAATCCATACTGACCTTGGCCTTGTAATGGCCGAACGGCTCCAGGCTTTCCCGCGGTATCCCAAGCTTGCCTGCTACTTCGCCGATGGGGACCAGCTTTGCTTCCTGCGCGATTTCCCAATCCGATTTTGGTGTGCGGCGCTCGGGGACATCGTTCATGGCAGTCAATCCTCTCTTGGACACGTCATGACGAGAAATCGGAACGGCCCGTTAATGCCAACTGACCACGGCGCGGCCTAGACCTTCGTAGCACGAACAAGCCGCCCTTCGGTAGGTTCGTCGCGCTGGGCAATCATTGTCGCAAAAATGACGCCTATCAACAGCGCCATAACAGCGTCCGTGATTTCTGCCGAACGGCCGGGCAGATGGGTCTCCGCGAGGCTTGTCACGAACAGCAAGCCCACGGTTGCACCCGTCGCCGCCCATGTGCGCAACCCGGCTCCACAGCCAATCCAGATCAAGCTGCCATAAAGGAAGAACTTCTCAAAGAAGGACGCAATGTTCGCACCGGGTGATCCGGTCATGTAACCCCGGAAAGGCAACCAGATGAAAGATCTTGCCAAAGTATCAAAATCAAAAGGTATCAGTCGAAATGCGACAATCATCCCGCAAAACAGCACTCCAATTACCGGCGCCGCCACGCGGGAGCGATTCAACACAGCGAACCAGACCGCAAAAGCTGATAACATTCCTACCAACTCAGGCATGGTCACCACAAGATCCACGATCGCAGTTTTGGCGCCCAAGATGAATGCGGCAATCAGAAAAATCGAGGAAGTGCTCAAACGGCGACCTGCAACCTGGGCTACGAGGTAACATACGACGAGCCAAAGCGAGAAATAGTGATAGATCATCAGCGGTGCAAAGCTCGGTTGCAGAACAACGGGCTTTAGCGCGTGCCAGTATTTGTGAAGATCGGTGACGGGAACATACGGATATAGCCTGTAGCCGAGCAGCGCGACCAAAAGCAGAACCGGGATCGAATTGCCGGAGCGCTCCCGAAAAAATGCCTGGTGCCACTCCGCTCCTGCCGCAATTCCGGCGACGCCCCCCAAGCCTGTTCCAAGCGTATTGGAGAATACATCGAATATACTCGTGACCCGGCCTTCGTCATAGAATTGCGCAAGTTCCATCCCCGTGCACAAAGTCAGGCCAAACAGAGTCACGACCATGAGGCGAAGCGGAATGCGGAGCGTCTGCACGCCGAAGAAGCCGAGCGGCATATAAAGCAGGACATTCGCGAGAACGTCGACATAACTTGCGCGCGCACCGGGCCAACTGCCTACCAGAGCGTCGAACGCATTCTCAGAACCGAGCGGAATCCGGAACGCATAGGGATAAAGGGAGCCATGCACGATCACGGCCATGATACCAACCAAAACCAGCAGGAGACCGCGATCCACCCGATTGTGCGCGGAGGTCATTATTCAGGCTTTGCGAAAAAAACATCGTCACGCGCCGCGAGCCTTTCCACGCTGCGATCCGTGATGATGAAATCCATTGGACGGTCATGCGGTTGGGGATAGATGGTGTGCAGTCGCGAAAACTCGAAGCCGACGCCTATCGCCAACGGAGGGGCGCCATAACCCGCAAGCGTTATATCATAGTAACCGGCGCCGTAACCGAGGCGGAACCCGGCAGCATCGAAACCAACCACTGGCAGTATCAGAACCGGCGGTTGTACGCCGAGCCCATTCGCAGGATGAGGAATGTTCCAAACGCCCCTCTGCATCTCCGCATCTTCAGTCCAGTCACGGAACTCGAGAGGATGCCCTCGCGCAATGACAACCGGAAGCGCAACGCGACCGCCGTTGCGAAGCACCTCGCGCATATAGGGGACGCAGTTGAACTCCCGCCGAAACGGCCAGTAACAACCGACCAGATCATACTTTCCAGGTGGAATGCGAGCGAGCAACTCGCGCATGATGATGTCGCTTGCAACCCTGTGCTCCTCAGTCGTCATGGATCTGCGACGATCGAGCAGACGAGCGCGCTCGTGTTTGCGCCACTCTGAGACATCTGATGGTTGTTCTGGCACTTGCGTCATGAATCCATGTCACCCCACGATAACACACGCAGAATGCGGATTGCGATTACAGCCGAAAGCTCCATGGATTCGTATTGCGGATAACGAGATCGCAGCAGCCTGCTTGCCCGGTCGCGCTCTCCTCCCTCCGGAAGAAACTCTGCCGACCCGTCGATGCGGACCCAACCTAGTTGAGACCAGTCTTCCTCATAGTGATCCGCAAGAAACGCCACATCCGGCTTTTCCAGAATATTCTGCACGCGTTTCAATACGCGTCCGCTTTTGGGCTTTTCGTCTATCGCCGTATAAACCCCGCGTTCGTCCACGACAAAACAAACGGGCACGATATGAGGTTGGCCGGAGTGACCAATGGTTGCGAGGCGGCCAACGCGGCGACGCATTAAAAAAGCGCGCTCTGTCTCGGACAACATTTCAGACGCGTAAATTCTGTTTCGCGATATTGGTCCATTCGCGCTGCCGCCGCCGGTAGTAGCCGGGCGCATCACGCATGCTATCGACGATTTCGCGGAACAGCTTTTCAGCTCCATTCCGGTCGCCCATGTCCTGCAGGAGCAATGCATATCGGCAACGCGCTTCTTCGCCAGGATACACGGGCAGGAGAGCCAGATACTCGCTTTTCGCGGCCTCTTTCTTGCCCTGCCGGTCGAGCGCACGGGCATAATCAAGGCGAGCGTCTACCGTGAAATCTGCAGGCGATGCTGTTTTCAGCGCCTCGAACGCTTCTTGTGCACCGGCGGAATCGCCCGCGAGCAGCCGGGATCTCGCGAGACCGTGCAAGAGGGCCGGATCTTCGGAATGCGCACCACCGATCGCGCTTGTATAAAGGTCGACCGCTTCCTGGTAGCGACCACGCTTGATGCACTCCTCGGCGAAAACTCGCTTGGACTGCGCAGAGCCGATGGTTTCGACATCGCGTTTCTTGCGGCTGTAGCTCGCCCCGGAATCTGCGAGGCCGGCCGCGTCATCGAATATCCGCCTAACGGGGGCATGTCCGCGCACCGCATCAGGCAGGATCCCAAATAACAGGTAAGCGGCGCATCCCAACCACGGTACAAACATGATTGGCAATATCCATATCCAGGGACGATCGGTGCGTATGACGTGGGCCGCGCAGCCCAGCTGTACCAACAAGGTGATGATATAAAAATACGACATTCCGCCGATCCGGTCCCGCCGTCGCCTAAGCCTGTTTTTCCCACCGGCCGCTACCGGATTGCCGCCAATAGGTAACTTCATGGCCGCTTTGCCGCGCTGTGGTCCATGCCATTCGCGCATCAGAAAGAGCTGCCGCGTCGCGTCCGTCGAACAACACGACTATTCGTGCAAAATCCGCAGTTTCCCCCTGCCACGCGCGGGGCACAGTTCCACCTACGAGAAAGAGCACGTCGGCGCCATTGAGATTGCCTTCTTCCATAGCGATCAGAACCGGCTGACCCTTCGCATCGCCGTCACCCAATTGTGCATGGGGAAGGAAATTATCCTCGCCGCAAGTCCATAACAAATTGTCGACAGCCTGGGCGCGCTCGCCCGATTCCGTACGAATCAACACGCGCCAGCCCTTGGCCAGTGAACGCTCGACGAGCCCGGGCAGGACATCGTCGAGCGACTGCTTTTCAAGATGATAGAAAAGCACTTCACTCATGTTCGAAATACAGTTGTTTAGCCGCCGATCCGCGACGGTGCGCCAGCACAGCTACTTCTCGAAATTATCGGCGATTAGGCGATTCAACACCCGCACGCCCCATCCCGTCGCCCATGACGGAGCCAATTCCCTGTGCTCTCCGTCCTGCCAGGCAACGCCAGCAATATCGAGGTGCGCCCAGGGTATCTTGTTGACGAACCGCTGGAGAAATTGTGCGGCTGTAATCGAGCCCGCCTGCGGACCACCGATATTTTTCATGTCGGCAATCTTCGATTTGAGCGCCTTGTCGTAACCGTCGCCGAGCGGCAGACGCCATACCGGTTCGCCCACTTCGCGACCTGCTGTCGTAATCTGCTCCGCGAGCGTGTCGTCGTTCGAGAACAATCCCGCATGCTCGCTCCCCAGCGCTATCAGGATGGCGCCCGTCAAGGTCGCCAGGTCGATCACGCAACGAGGCTTGAATTGCGACTGCACGTACCAAAGTACGTCAGCGAGGACGAGGCGTCCTTCTGCATCGGTGTTCAACACCTCGATCGTCTGCCCCGACATGGACTTCACGACATCGTCAGGACGCTGGGCGTTACCGTCCGGCATGTTTTCGACGAGTCCAATCGCGCCCACCACATTTGCGCGAGCCTTGCGTTCGGCAAGCGCGCGGATGGTACCGGCGACCGCCGCCGCCCCCCCCATGTCACCTTTCATGCCCATCATGCCGGCACCCGTCTTCAATGAAAGGCCGCCAGAATCAAAGCACACGCCTTTGCCGACCAGCGCGAGCGGCGGACCATCGCCTTTCTTCGCACCGTTCCAATGCATGACGACGAGCTTGCTCTCCCGGCCACTGCCTTGCCCCACTCCCAGAAGCGCGCCCATGCCGAGCTTTTTCATCTCGGCTTCCCCGAGGACGCGGACTTCGACACCGAGCTTCGAAAGCGGCTGTGCGCGTTTCGCGAACTCCTCCGGCGAAAGCACATTCGGCGGTTCGTTGACGAGATTGCGCGCGAAATACACCCCGTCGGCTACCGCATCCATCGCCGCAAAGGACCGCTTCGCCGCTTGCGGATCGGCTGTCGCGACCGCGATCTCCTTCAATGTCGGTTCGTGCTCGTCACGGTCCTTCGTACGATAATGGTTGAACGTGTATGATCGCAGTAGCGCACCCATTGCGAGATGCGCTGCAAGTGCAGATGCATCGACCGGTCCGCCGTTCGGGAGTTCTATTGCGAATGTGAGCGCTGTTTCGCCGCTCGCGAACACTTTGCCCACTGCGGCAGCTGCCGCCTTTTCGGCTGCGATTGCATTGAACTTATCGGGCTTGCCAAGCCCGATAAGAAGCAACCGCGACGCTTTCAGCCCCGCCGGAGCCAGAATCTCCAAAATCTGCCCTGGCTTCCCTGAGAATCGGCTGGCGGCAATAGCGCGCTTGATTGCACCGTCGGAAAGCCGGTCAACCTCTTGCGTGTGGCCGGAGAGCTTTCCCCCCTCGGATACGCCCAACGCATATCCACCGGTGCCTGTAAACGACGGGGAGACGAACTTTATTTGCATGAACGACCTCACGAATGATCTAAGGTGGGGATTGCAGGCGAATGGCGGGGCGGTGCTAGTTTAGAGCCAATTGCAAACCGGGCGAAAGAGCGGCCTATCCGGGCCTTGCCCAAAGGTCAGCTCATGCCGCGTCTCTCCTTCTATGTGCTGCGCCAGCTTGTGGGTCCGGTTGCCCTGTTCATTTTCCTGCTGACCTGCGTGATCTGGTTGTCGCAGTCATTGCGGTTGCTCGATCTCGTCATCAACCGCGGCCAATCAGCACCGACTTTTTTCTACCTTACCCTGCTTATGTTGCCCAGCCTTCTGGTCATCATCCTGCCCGTCGCCTATTTTGCGGGGACACTCTACGGACTGCATAAGCTAAACGCCGACAGCGAATTGACGGTGATGTCGGCGGCTGGCTTCAGCCGCAGCCAGCTTCTTACCCCTGTGTTGATCGCCGCGGCCGTTGTCATGGTGGCGACCTACCTTTGCAGCCTTTATCTCATGCCATTTTGCCAGCGCCTGATGAAGGACAAAGAGATCAATATCCGGGCGGATATCGGCGCGGCAATTCTGAACGAAGGGCAATTCAACACCCCGGCACAGGGCTTGACCGTGTTCATGCGCGAGCTCTCGCCCGACGGCCACCTTCGGGGCATCCTCGTGCATGACGAACGCGACAGGTTGCATCCGACGACGTATCTGGCAGAGAGTGGCGTCCTCGCACAGACGCTCGCGGGTGCCCGGCTCATCATGCTTGATGGAACGATCGAGCAAAGTACGCCGGAGGGACCGTGTCGCGGCTCCGCGCCACCTCGCCCGAAAAATTCACACGATCTGCATGGCAATCTTCCCAAATGCCCGGCGGGATTTCGCCACGCTCCCCCATCATTGTCGGTGCTTAAATTTCAGCGTTACGTGTTCGATCTCGATCAGTTCGGCGCGCGCCAGCAGGATGCCGAATTGCGAACCAGCGAACGTTACCTCGGCGAACTCCTGTGGCCCAGCTCGACAAAGCCTCTGAAACCGGCAGCGCAGCGCGTTTATTTCGCAGAAGCCAACAACCGCCTGGCGGCACCTCTCTATTGTCCGGCTTTTGCACTGATCGCTTTTGCGGCCGTGACGCTCGGCCGCCGGGCACGTGGCGTCTACGCCCTGCGCCTCGCCTCGGCTTCTATTCTGGCGGCGGGCCTGCGCATAGCGGGCTATGGCGTTCAAGGGCTCGGCGTGCGCTCGCCGATATTGTGCTCGCTCTTCTATCTCATCCCGCTGATCGCCGGGGCGGCCGCGCTCGCCGAAATTGCCGGCTATGATCTTGCCTGGGTCCGTGCCCGTCTCCATCCACGAATTCTTGAGCCTGCAACATGAGCTGGTCGTGGACTCTCTATAAGTACCTGGCTCGCCAGTTCCTGGTGGCGGTCGGCATCATGTTTGCCGGCTTTGCATTCCTCTCCTTTTCCATCGATCTGGTCGACCTCCTTGATCGCACGGGCGACAGACATGTGTCGACGATCGCAGTTGCTGCCATGGCGCTGCTGCAATTGCCGGATCTGGCTCTGAAACTGTTGCCCTTCGCCGTGCTTCTCGGTGGCATATTTGCATTCGTGCGGTTATCGCGCAGCCACGAACTGCAGGCTATTCGGGCGGCGGGCGTTTCAGCCTGGAACCTGCTGATTGCGCCGCTCGGCGTCGCCCTTGCTTTGGGTGTAATTACCGTCGTGGCGTTTACCCCCCTCGCATCGAGATTTCTTGTGCAGTATTCGGCAATGGAAGCCCGGCTGATTCGCGGACAGGCATCCCAGCTTGCCATTTCATCCAACGGCCTGTGGCTGCGCCAGGGCGACGCCAATGCACAATCCGTCATTCACGCGCTGCGCGTAGCCGATCAGGGCGTAAAGCTCGAAGACGTAACGATCTTTCTCTATGGGACCGCCGATCGTTTTCTGGGACGCATTGATGCGCGTTCAGCGGTGCTCGGCAAAGGCAGCTGGACGCTCGAAGATGCGTGGGAGAGCGGCGCTACCGCGCAACTTCATCACTATGCAACCTACCAACTGCCGACGCGTCTGACGCCTACGCGCATTCAGGAAAGTTTTGCGGCTCCTGACACCCTTTCGTTCTGGGCCCTTCCCGGCTTCATCGAAACAGCGCGCCAGGCGGGCTTCTCCGCAACACGCTATCTGCTGTATTACGATTCATTGCTGATGCTTCCGGCGATGTTTGCTGCCATGGTTCTGGTTGCCGCGAGTTTTTCGTTGCGCCTTGCCAGGCTCGGAGGCCTTGGGCGCATCATAGTCATGGGAGCACTTGCAGGTTTTGGAGTTTATTTCCTGAGCGCACTTACACGGGCTTTGGGTGAGTCCGGGATATTGCCGGTTCCGCTCGCCGCCGCGGCCCCCGCCAGCATCGCAATTCTTTTGGGCATGACACTCCTCTTCCACCAGGAGGATGGTTGATTATGGGTCGCGGGGGGGTGGTGGCCCTGGCCGTATTGCTGCTTGCGTCCGCTTCCGCACAGGGTGCGCAAACACCGGGCAACGGCGCGCAACAGCAATCGGTCTTTTCAAGCTGGACGATACTGGGCTCCGGCAGTGGCGAGATGCTGCTCAAGGCCGATCACGTCGACTACGACCTGAACAACGGGGTCGCGACGGCAACGGGCAATGTTGAAATAAACTATAATGGCCGTACGCTGCTTGCCGACCGGGTCGTAAATGACAAAAAGAACGACGCGGTGACCGCCAGCGGTCATGTCGTGATGATGGCGCCTAACGGCGACGTGGTCTTTGCCGAACAGGTGCGTCTCACCGACCGCATGCGCGACGGTGTAATGGAGAGTTTTTCTGCGCTGATCGGCCAGAACGGTCGACTCGTTGCCGCACGAGCGACCCGAATTGGTGGAGT
Organism: Rhizomicrobium sp.; assembly: GCA_036269235.1. Classification (GTDB taxonomy): domain Bacteria; phylum Pseudomonadota; class Alphaproteobacteria; order Micropepsales; family Micropepsaceae; genus Rhizomicrobium. The sequence continues at coordinate 7,176 of DATASL010000050.1, read as the reverse complement.
GCGGACCGTTGCCAGCAACGCCGCCTATACGCCGTGCAAAATATGCAATCAGCAAGGCAAGCGTACGCCCGAATGGGAGATACTTGCGCCACACGTCGTCTATGACGAAGCGCATCATCGCATCTATTACCGGGATGCCGAGGTGAAACTGCTCGGGGTTCCCGTGCTTTACACGCCATACTTCTCCAATGCGGACCCCACGGTAAAACATGAAACCGGATTTCTGATGCCGGACCTGGGCAGCAAGAGCACGCTGGGCTACTTCGCACGCATTCCATACTACATCGCTTTCAGCGATTCGCAGGACATGACGCTTGCGCCGATGGTTTCCACCTTTGGCGGCGAACAGCTCCAGACGGAATATCGTCAGCGCTGGGAGAACGGAGGCATGTGGCTTCAGGCCAGCGTCGCCAATGACCCTCACGCGGGATCGAAAGAAAACCTCGACCAGACCTACGCTTCTCTGTTCGGCTCCGGCACCATTCCCATCGATAATATCTGGCATTTCGGTTATCAGGCACAACTCACCTCGTATGCCAGCTATCTCCAGCGTTACAGCATCAGCGATGCCGACCGTCTCACCAACGACGTGTACATCGAGGCGCTCTCCGGCCGCAGCCGCTTCGCGATCACGGGTTATTTCTTCCAGGGCCTGCGCACCACCGACGACAACAACCTTTTCCCTGTCGTACTGCCGCTCATCGAATATAACTATGTGCCGCGGCAGGATGTCTTCGGCGGCGATTTGCGCTTCGACCTCGACACGATCGCGATATCCCGGCATGCGGGCGAGGACGATCAGCGGCTGACGGGCAATATGCGCTGGAGCCTGCCATTCGTCACCGACAACGGCCAGCTGATCACGTTCCAGGCCGATGCGCGCGGCGATCTCTATCACATCAACAATGCCGACGCCTTTGGCGACCCGGGATTTTCCGACGACCAGTACATCACGCGCGGTGCGCCCTATGCCGCGCTCGACTGGCGCTGGCCGTTTGTTTCTCCGGGCGCATGGGGCATGACCGGTTTTGTGATAGAGCCGATCGCGCAGGTGATCGCCGCGCCTTACGGCGACAACCCGCAGGCAATTCCGAACGAGACAGGCTACGGCATACTGCCGACCTTTTCCGACGCGACCGACTTTCAACTCGACGCAACGAACATTTTCGATCTCGACCGGTTGAATGCGCACGACCTCGTGGAGAGCGGGCCCAACGCGAATATCGGCTTCCGCAGCCAGGCACTGTTCCCGACAGGCTCGGTGGATTTCCTGCTGGGTCAGGCGTACCGGCTCAAGCCGGCATCCTTCTTCGCGCCGGATTCAGGCTACGACGGCAAAACGTCCGATCTCGTCAGCAGTCTGGTCGTGAATTTTGCACCCAATCTCAGCCTGAGCGATCGCGTCGATGTCGACTCATCCACGGGCACGCTCGAACGCAACGAAGCATCGATCGATGCCGTTTATGGGCGTTCGTCGCTTGAGGTCAGCTACCTGAAGCTGCCTTCGGAAGAGGTGACGCTCGGCCTTGGCGCACGCGAAGAAGTAAAGGCGCAATTGCTGGTTGGACTCTGGGGCAACTGGCTGGCTTACGCTGCCGCGCAGCGCGATCTTGAGGAAAGCGATATGATTTCGCAGGAGCTTGGCTTCGGCTATGACGACGAATGTCTCGGCTTCTCGCTATCCTATGAACGCAATTTCACCTCGTTCCGCGAACTTCCGCCATCCAGTTCGGTTATTTTCCGCTTCACGCTGAAAACGAATGAAGTTCCAGTGCAACGCTCGGGTATCTTCCCGCAAAATCTCTATGCTGCTACCCCGCTTTGACGGGCGCGAATAAATGCTTATCCTGCGCGGGTGATCCGGCCCCCGGCCTGTCTGGCAGGGGTACAGCCGGCGCGTGGAGCCATAGCGTCGAAAGCCGGCATTGACTCGTTTTTCCAAGCCAATCCTGTTCAGTCTGTGTGCGTTCGCCCTGACGGCTGTACCCGCCGCCATCGGGCTTGCGCAACCCAGGGCAACCGGCGCTGCCCCGGCGGCCACTGGCGCTGCCCCGGCGGCCGCCGGCGCCACCGGGCCGGGCGCCGCGGGACCGCAGATGACCGCAGCCGAACTGGCAGCTACCGTAGTCCATCATGGCGACGGCGTTGCCGCGACCGTGAACGATTCGGTGATTTCCGATTACGATCTGAAGCAGCGCATCGCGCTTTTTGTCGCCACGTCGGGCGTGCGGCCATCCACCGATGCGCTCAATGCCATTCGCGATCAGGTGCTGAAGCAGCTTGAAACAGAGCAGATGGAGCTGCTCGAGGCGAAGAAGGACAATGTTTCCGTTTCCGCATCGGAGGTCGACAAGGCGATCAACGATATCACCAAGAGCAATCACATCACGCTTGACCAGCTCAAATCCGTACTCGCGCAGGGCGGCGTCGACATAGCGACGCTACGTTCGCAGATCAGCGTGCAGATTGCCTGGTCGAAACTGGTGCAGGACCAGCTCGGCGATCGCGTTCACGTCACGCCCGAAAACGTGGATGCGGAGCTCGCAAAGATAAAGGCTGGAGCAAACAAACCGCGTTATCTGGTCGGTGAAATTTTCCAGGCGGTCGACTCGCCGGAGCAGGACGCCAAAGTCCAGAAGGACATGGCCGATCTGGACACTCAAATCCAGCAGGGCGCGCCCTTTTCCGCTGTCGCGCGGCAGTTCAGCCAGAACCCCACCGCCGCACAGGGCGGCGAACTCGGCTGGGTGCAGGAAGGCCAGATACCGGCCGAGCTGATGAATCGCCTCAGGACGATGAATGTCGGGGATGTCAGCGAACCCATTCGCGCCGCCGGCGGCTATTACATTATCGTGCTGCATGACAGGCAACAGCCCGCAGGAACGAAAATCGCGGACGCGCCGCCGCAACCGACTACGCCGGCCGGCACGCTTCCCCTTGTCCGCGTGCTGCTGCCCATTGGTAACAAGCCGGACAAAGCACTCACCGAACGCGCGCTTCAGGTCGCTGCCATCGTCCGCTCGCGAATCCATGATTGCGAGCGGGCACGCGATGTCGTCAGCAAGATGCCGGGCGCGCTCTATATGAATCTCGGCACGATGAAGCTCACCGATCTGAGCGCCGAGTTGCAAAGCGCCATAGCCAAGACCGCACCGGGAGGAATAACGGATCCGCTCGTTTCCTCGGCGGGCGTGGAGATCATAGTACGCTGCGACAAGGCCGTGCCGAAAGAATCGGTCACGGTCATTCCCACCAAAGATCAGGTCGAAGAGCAGCTTTACGAAGCGCAGATGACGATACTTGCGCGCCGTTTCCTGCGCGATCTGCGGCGCGAAGCCGATGTCGAAACGCGCTGAGGAAAATCGCGCGGCCCCCATCCTGATTACCATGGGCGATCCCGCCGGCATTGGTCCCGAGATTGCAGCCAGGGCTTGGCACAGTTTCGGCGGTGCCATTGGCCGGCGCAGGCTGATGTTTGTTGGCGATCACGCGGCATTTCACGCGCACGGCAATTTTCCGGATGATGCGTTCTGGCCGGGCGCCGATAGGTCGCCGCGCGAAAGCGTAGCCGGCGCAGTCATCGGCGCAATCGAAACCGCTGTTGCGGCAGCATTGTCGGGACACGCTTCGGCGGTTGTCACCGCGCCGATCCACAAAGCGCGGCTCCTCGACGCGGGGTTTTCTTTCGCGGGCCACACCGAGTTCCTGGCCGAACTGACACACGCGTCCCGCGCCGTAATGATGCTCGCGGGTGGCGGATTGCGGGTCATACCGCTCACCATCCATATTCCGCTTCGTGAAGTTCCGGCCCGAATTTCGCAACAGGCAATCGTCGAAACGGCGGAAATCATACTTGCTTCACTCGCAAACGATTTTGGGCTGAAGCAACCCCGCCTCGCCGTCGCCGGCCTCAATCCTCACGCAGGAGAGAGCGGCAAACTGGGCAGGGAAGAAACTGAATTCATCACGCCGGCGGTGGAAAATCTGCGCGGACGCGGCCATGTCGTGCTCGGTCCATTGCCCGGCGACACGATGTTCCACGAAGCCGCGCGGGCGCAGTATGACGCCGCACTTTGCATGTATCACGACCAGGCGCTCATTCCGCTGAAGACGCTCGCGTTCTGGGAGGGCGTGAATGTCACGCTCGGATTGCCGATCGTGCGCACATCGCCCGATCATGGCACTGCGTTCGACATCGCCGGCCGGGGCGAGGCCGACCCTCGGAGCATGATCGCGGCTGTCCGCCTCGCAGCAGAGATGGCGGATGCACGAAACCTCTGACGGCCTGCCGCCGCTGCGCCAGGTGATCGCGGAACATGGTCTCAGCGCGAAGAAATCGCTCGGCCAGAATTTCCTGCTCGATTTCAATCTCACACGAAAAATCGCACGCGCTGCGGGGCCGCTTGAAGGATGTACCATCTACGAAATCGGGCCGGGACCCGGCGGACTGACGCGCGCACTTCTCGCCGAAGGCGCGGCGCGGGTGATCGCCGTCGAACGCGATCAGCGTTGTATCGCGGCGTTGGAAGAGATTGCGCACGCCTTTCCCGGCCGGCTGGAAATCGTGCCGACCGATGCGATGGAGCTGGAAGAAATTAAATTCCTCCGTGAACGGAATATCTCGTCGCCCGTTCGCGTGGCCGCCAACCTGCCCTACAATGTCGGCACTGCGCTGCTTGTCAAATGGCTGACGGCTTCGGAGTGGCCCCCGTTCTGGAACAGCCTGACATTGATGTTCCAGCGCGAGGTGGCCGAGCGGCTTGTCGGCCGGCCTGGTTCTTCCGAATTCGGTCGGCTTTCCGTCCTCGCGCAATGGCGCACCGAACCGCGAATTCTTTTCGATGTCGACCGCCGCGCCTTCACGCCGTCGCCCGGCGTGACATCGACATTGCTGCGCATCGAGCCGCTTGCCGAGCCTCGTGCGCCTGCGCGCCTCGAAGATTTGGAACGCATCACCGCCGCCGCTTTCGGCCAGCGCCGCAAGATGCTCCGCCAAAGTCTGAAACGTCTGGCGCCGGACGCCGAAACGCTCATCCGCAGCGCCGGCATCGATCCGGAGTCACGCCCCCAAGATCTCGCCATCCTGCAATTCGCCGCCCTCGCCCGCGCCTTTTCGCCCTCGCCCCCGCTTCGCGGGGGAGAGGGTTAGGGTGAAGGGGCGCCTCGATGCGCCGCGAGAGTCGAAGATTTGTTTCGGCTCGCTGCTAATTTGTGGGGTCGGTAACGGCCGGAGGCTCCTCCTCACCCCGGCCCTCTCCCCCGCTGCGCGGGGAGAGGGAGGCTTGCCTGATACACAAGGAAACATCCGATGCTCTCACAATCCATGACTGCATTCGGCGCGCCGCTTGAGGCCGTCAACACGCCGACGCCGGAGCCGCAAGGCACCGAAGTTCTGTTGAAAGTGCATCACGTCGGCGTGTGCCACAGCGATGTTCATCTCCATGACGGCTATTTCGATCTCGGCACCGGGAAGAAGCTGTCGCTTGAGAGCATTACGCTTCCGCACACGCTCGGACACGAGATCGAAGGCGAAGTCGTCGCGACGGGCGCGGATGTAACAGGGCTCGTTCCCGGACAACGCTACGCGGTCTATCCCTGGATCGGCTGCGGCCTGTGCGCAGCGTGCCGGCGCGGCGAGGAAAATCTCTGCGCGCGCCCGCGCCACCTTGGCTGTTCGCCCAGAGCCGCCGGCGGCTACGCCAGCCATGTGATGGTGCCGCATCCGAAATACCTGCTGGATTATGGCGCCCTGCCCCCGGCCCTCGCCGCCATCCTGATGTGCTCGGGCCTCACCGCTTTCGGCGCGATCCGGAAAATCGGCGCGCTCGCGGGCGAGGATCAAATTCTCCTCATCGGCTGCGGCGGCGTCGGGCTCATGGCCATCCAGTTCGCGCGCGCCCTTACCGGCCGTGACCCGATCGCGGCCGATATCGACGACAGCCGGCTTGCAACCGCACGAGCAGCCGGCGCGTCAACGACTTGCAACACCACGGAAACGGGTGCCGCGAGGAAACTCTTCGCCGACACGCAGGGCGGCGCTTTCGCGGCGGTGGATTTCGTCGGCTCGGAGTCGAGCTTTGCCTTCGCCAATGCAAGCGTCCGCAAAGGGGGAAAAATCATCTGCGTCGGTCTGTTCGGGGGCGCCGTCACCATGCCGCTGCCCTTGTTTCCTTTGCGGGCGCTGAGCGTGATCGGATCGTATGTCGGTTCGCTCGCCGACGCCGAAGAGATGATGCGCATCGTCCGCGCCGGCACGATCGCTCCCATTCCGGTCACGACGGGCCCGCTGTCCGAAGCCGACAGCGCACTCGACGATCTGCGCCTTGGCCGCACACGGGGCCGCAAAGTGCTTATGCCGCAGGCATGAGGTAATTATCGGCACTCGAAACGGCAGCGGGAAGGAGCAGATCGTGACCCTTGCGGATTTTGCCACATTCAGCACCGCCATCAGCGGCTTTGCCGTGACGGCCTCTCTGATCTATCTCGCGTTGCAGACCCATCAGAACGCGAAGCACACGCGCGCGCTCATCAATCAGGGCCGGAGCAACCGCATCGCAGATACGCGGCTGGCGGCCGCTAACGCCGACATCGCCGCCGCCATCATCATCGCCAATGGCGGCGAGCCGACACCCGAGCGGATCAAGCAGGAGCAATTCAGCACCTTCTGCAATGCGCTCTTCTACGGCTGGCAGGACACGTTCCTGCAATATCAGAAGGGTTTGCTGGACGAAGATATCTATTCGCAAATGTGCGACGCCCTGATCAAAACCTTCAGCCGGCCCGGTTATCGCGCCGAATGGGAAAAGGTGCGGGTACCCGGCACGAGGTTCGTGACCTTTGTCGACAGGATCATCGCATCGCTGCCGGCTGAAGAAACGTAAATTGCAGGGTCAACGTAAAGAGTATCGTGGAATGGAGCGCGCAAATGTTGCTGCCCCTGCCAGGATCGCTGCGTTTCGATTGTCCGTCACGCCGCTGCTGTTCATGCGGCCGAAGGTACAGTTCGAGGTGCAGATCACCGTCACGTTCTGCTGGTCCAGATACATGTTCTCGTGCTTCGAATTGTTCACATGGAGATCGTCGAAGACGATAAAGGCCTGCGACTGGCGCGTCGTCCCCGAAACGTAGAGATTGATGTCATTGCCGAAGGCGACCGCACCCAGAAAATCCCCTCCC
>DATASL010000049.1:0-83608 GCA_036269235.1 Rhizomicrobium sp. | reverse complement strand
ATCGTATCGAACGCTTCTTCAACAAGCTGAAAAACGCCCGACGCGTTGCTACACGCTACGATAAAACCGTCGACAGCTTCATGGCCTTCGTTCAACTCGCCTCAATCAAAATCTGGTTGAGGTTTGTCAACAGAACCTAATACGGCCCGGTGAATAGCGCATTCCGGACAACAGAACCAACATTCACGCGCGAGAAACGCGTCTCCGCTTATACCAGACCGCGTGACGCCCCGACCGGCGCGGAAGCAAACTCGCGCGGCGTGCGGCCGGTCAGCGCGCGGATGCTGCGGCTCATATGCGCCTGGTCGGCGAAGCCGCAAGCTGCTGCAACGCAGGCGAGGCTTTCCCGGGACGCGAGGCGTGCCAGCGCCTTTAGCGCCCGGGCGCGTGCCCGGAAAGCGAGCGGGGTGATGCCATAGGCGCGCCGGAAGCCGCGGCTGATGCTCTCGTGCCGAAGCCCTTCCGCGTCCGCCCAGTGACGGATGACGAGCGACGGATCGGCCTGCAGATCCGCCGCGAGACGGTCCGGCCAGTCGGACAGGCAGCGGCGCACGGGCCGCAGATTGGTCATCACATGCTGCGCCGCTTCGCGCGGATCGCGCTCGGCGATGCGCGCGATGAAATCCGCATCGTCGACATATCCCGACCCGTGCGTCTCAGTCCCCGCGCCGGGCAGCACCAGCACCACGGCCCCGCCGCGCCCGATGAGATCGAGATGGGACTCATAGGCATCGTGGAACACCACATCGCCCGGCCCCACACGAACGCGCCCCCGGTCTCCGGCCTCGATATAGGCCCCCGTGAGCAGGACCGCGATGAAAGGCTCGCGGTGGCAATGCCGCGCCAGATGTTCGCAACAACCATGATGCTTGGGGCCGAGCCGCGTTTCCGCAAAAGCGGGATGGCAATTCATCCGCACCCGCCGGAATCTGCCAGCGCTGCTGCCTCTCGGTTAAGTGTGTTCAAGACGCGCATGCCTGGCGTGACTATCTCCCGCTCGTCGATGTGCCATCCGGCACAACAGATTCAATCGCGAGGAGCCATGCCGAAACATCTGTTCGCCTCTGCCGCCATTGCGGGCCTACTGACTAGCCCGGCTGTCGCCACGCCTTCGCCTACCGATATCCTCGCCGCCAACCACACTGCCACCGCCGGCCCCGCATGGACAGGCAAGACCACTCTCGCGCTGGACTATTCCTATAGCGGCCAGGGGCTGATGGGAAAGACGCACACGCTGGAGGACCTCGCCGGCGGCCGCTTCGCCGACAGCTACACGATCGGGCCCGACAGCGGCGCAAACGGCTTCGACGGCACCCGCGCCTGGCTCGCGGAGCCGTCGGGCACAGTGACGTGGCAGGGTGGCGGCGACACCGGAACGCTTGCCGTCAATGAATCCTATCGCGACCGGAATCTCTGGTGGCGGCCGGATTTCGGCGGCGCCACTGTCGCCGGCGGCGGCACGAAGACCGAGGACGGCAGGACCTACGACGTGATCACGGTGACGCCGAAGGACGGGAAGCCCTTCGACGCCTGGTTCGACGCCAATACGCATTTGCTCGCGCGCACGCGGGAATGGCAGGAGACGTTGCCCATCACGACCTATTTTTCGGATTATGCGCCGGTGGACGGCGTGCAGATCGCGAAGAAACTGATTGTCGACGACAGCACCGGCGCCGCACAACGGATCACACAGATTCTGACGTCCGCGACGTTTCTTCCGCCCCGCCCCGCCGCGGACTTTGCCAAGCCCGAGCAGAAGCTCAGCGACTTCGAAATCCTCGGCGGCGAACGCGAGACCACCGTTCCGTTCAAGCTGATAAATAATCACATCTATGCCATGGTGTCGGTGAATGGCGGGCCGCCGGCGCAATTCCTGTTCGATACGGGCGGCCACAATATCCTCACCCCGCCCACGGCGCGCACGCTCGGCGTCAAGGTCGAAGGCGCGTCGACATCGACAGGCGGCGGCGACAACGCGGTCACGAGCGGCAACGCGCGGGTGCGTTCGATCCGGATCGGCGACGCAATCGTGCGCGACCAGCCGGTGTCGGTGATCCAGTTCGACAATCCGGCCGAGGGCGTCGACGAGCAGGGCATGATCGGTTATGAGTTCTTTGCCCGTTTCACCACGCGCATCGATTACGGCCGCCACACGCTCACTTTCATCGACGCGAAATCCTTCGATCCGAAAGATGCGGGGCTCGCCGTTCCGTTCCGCTTCTATCAGCAATTCCCCGAGATCATCGGCTCCTATGACGGCATTCCCGGCCGCTTCGGGATCGATACCGGCGCACGCAACCCGCTGTCGCTGAACCGCATCTTTGTCGAAGACAACGGCCTGCGCGATCGCGCCAAAACCGGCGTCATCGCCCTGACGGGGTGGGGCGTCGGCGGCCCCACATTTTCATTTGTTACACGTGGCGGCAATCTCACGCTTGGCGATCTCGCTGTCGATCATCCCCTGACGGAATTCTCGGTCGACAAGGGCGGCGCCGGCGGCGCGGCCGCGTTCCCGAACAATGTCGGCGGCGGCGTCCTCAAGCGCTTCATCGTCACGCTCGACTACGCGCATTACCGGATATGGTTCAAACCAATCGCCGGGCCGGTCGCCGATCTCGACACTTTCGACCGCTCCGGCATGTGGATCAACGCGCAGGATGGCGGCTTCAAGATCGTGGATGTCACAAAGAACGGCCCCGCCGATCGCGCCGGGTTGAAGAAAGACGATGTGATCACCGCGATCGACGGCCAGCCGGCGTCAGCTATTACTCTGGGCGACCTGCGGGAAAAGCTCCGCAACGAAGCACCGGGAACAATGGTGAACTTTTCGGTGAAGACGGCGCGCGGCCCCCGCGACATCGCTGTCACGCTACAGAATCAGATATGAACGGTGGTCTCTTTCGCCTGTTCAGATGAGGCGGCGTTGCCGAACCTCGTCTGCCGCGCGACGCCTGTCGTCAAGCACAGCGAGGGCTGTCCTAGGGCATCCGGATGAAACCATGAAAGCCGTTGGCGTCGTTGCATTCGCCTGTTACTTCACCGGCGTCGTCAATGGCCGCGGGATAGCTCAGCTCCTCATTTGGAACATCGATGACCGTGATTTTGCCGGTCTTCCGGCGCAGAAACGCGTGCTCGCCAGTGCCGCTGTCGAATTCTCCCACGACGGTCCCGGAATTGTTGACGGCCGTCCCGTCTGTGAAATAGGCATCCGGCCCATCGAAGGTCGCGATGTTGCCGTCGGCAGCCCGCACGAAGCCGCTGTCGCCGTTACCGTTGATGAAGAACCCGGTTACCGTGCCGTTGGCGGCAATATCTCCCGCATAGGTAGCGCCCTGTCTACCGACGTCGTACGTCGCGAAGGTCCCATCCACGCTGCGGACATACCCACGCGTTGTGCTTTCCGTCAACTCGTATGTGCCGCTGATCTCACCTTTGTCGTTGATGGAACTGACCGCAGTGCCCGTAGCACCCGGCACATCAAAGCTCGTGATTGTGCCGTCCGGTCCGCGCAGAAATCCATGTTGGCCGGTATTGTTCCCATACTGTCCGGCGATATCAGCGTAGTCGTCGATACCGACCGGCTGTGTATAATTCGCTCCGGACACATCGAAGAGCGTGATCCTGCCGTGCGGGCTGCGAACAAATCCGTGAAAAGCCTTATGGCGAAACTCGTAATAGCCGGCAATCACACCGTCATGATTGATACCAGCCGGATAGGTGTGTCGCTCACCTGTCCCATCTTGTGGGTTCTTCACATGGAAAGTCTCGAATGTACCATCCGGGCTGCGCACGAAACCAAATCTGTGATACCTGCCGCTGGTGAACATTCCTGTGATCGTTCCGGTGGTGTTGATGGCAGTCGGCTGAGTGTTGGTGGCGCCTGGCACGTCGAAAGTGATGGTCGTCGCGGCCTGCGCGGGAAGGCTCGACGCCAGGGCCGAAATCGTAGCAGCAATGAATGCCGTGTCGCTTACCATGCGGGATGTCAGGACTATGCGGGCCTTGAAACTCCTGGACATGGGTGTCCTCCTCGTCTCCAAGGGCGAATGGAAGGGATAACATACCACAATCCTGAGGAAGAACCAGCCCGACGCCCAAGCTAAGCGATCTCCCGACAGCTCCCCCAGGGGGCGACATATTCCGGGATTGAACAATCAAACTCAATAAGCATTCTTCGCCATGCTGATGTTGCTGTCGCCATATTTTGCATCGAGCCGACCCACCGCGAAGTCGCGCAACAGCGCGAAATAACCCTCGGGATTGCGCGTATCGAACCTTTTGCCATCCGGCTTCGTTTCGTATTCGTAGATACCGTGCTGCGCGTGAGGAAAGAGCGCGATGGTGACGGGCTTGCCCAGACTTTGCAGCTTCCTGAGCCGGCGATTGGTTTCGGCGCTGGGTGCATCGAGATCATCGGTGCCCTGGATCCAGAGTTGGGGAATGCCGAGTTTGGCCTGAACCGCCATGCCGTCGTAATGCCATGAAACATCCGGGTTCAGCTCTTTCGCCCTGGCGCGCATTTCGGCCAGGCTCAGGGGCGCAAGCGTTCCGGTGAAATTGCCATCGAGATCCTTATACCAGGGTGCAGCTTTGTATTCGGTGCGCAACGCATCGAAGCGTTCATATCCTTTCGTGAAATTGCTGGTCACCAGAACGCCGGCCGCATCGGCGATCTCGAGCGCCTTTGCGATCTCAGCTTGCGTGTGATGCTTCAGTTTCATTTGCAGCACTATTTCTTCGCGATCCTCTTCGAGCGGCGTGACCAGCAAACCGAAGCTCGAGATGGAAAAATCCGCGCGCGTCCGGCTGGCGGCAAGCGGCGCGAGCCATCCGCCCTGGCTGCCGCCTTCAAATCCCACGCGGTCGGCGCGTGTGCCCGCGAGACGGCGCGCTTCGGCCATTGCCGCTACGGCGTCATCGGCGAGCGCGTCGAAATTCTGCGTATAGACGCCGCCGGAACGCCCTGTTCCTCGCTTGTCATAAACAAACACGCCGACGCCCCTGGCTGGAAGCAGCCGTTGCAACGCATAGAAGTCGAGCGCCGAATAATTCTCGGAACCATGAATGAGCACGACGATGGGAACAGCATCCTTGCCTTTCGGCAGGACAAGGCGGCCCGCAAGCGCAACGGCGCGGCTGACGAAACTCGCATTGGTGATATCGAATGCGATGCGATGGCCCGGCGTCTTATCAAACAGTAGCTCACCGGTCGCGCAGGGCGCAAACGTCACCGCATGACCGTCCGGCTCGTCCGTCCAGCCCCTGGTGCTCGTCCAGCCGTTGTTACGGCCACGAACTAGCGCGCCGGTTTCTCCGTCCCATTTTCGCCAGCGCAACGCATTACTGGTTGAAGGATCAATCTCGACGACTCCGCCGCGCGGGAGACTGTAAGCGCCGACGCGGCAATCACCCACCGAGGATGGCGTAGCGCCTCGCGCAGAGGCAATGGTGGGAGCGGCGGCCAAAACCAGTGATGCAGCAATGGTGAAAAACGCATTTTTCGGTTTCATGCGATCCGTGTTCCCGGTTTCTCTCTGTCCGACTTTGAACAGAGAGAGATGTAGGTAGGGAGAGGCACTGCGCTCTCATGCAAGTAGTGCAAGACGGTATTGACCGCGCGGCATGTCTTGAATTCCTCGTCGGGATCAATGTTCGCCCGGCGCCAACGTGGCCCATGTGGGGTGGTATCTGCGCGCCGATGTGCGCGACGCAGTACACGAGTCCTGATCCAATCGACGCGAACCTGATGCACATGCGTCTCGTGGAGGCGAAGGGCTCGCATGAAGTTACGTTGCGATGTCAGCGGCCAATGTCGTCCGGTTGTGTGCACCCGAAATAACATACATTGCGCTGGGCCGCGCCGGCATTTAAACTCCCGGCATGATCGATTGGTCTTCCTGTTCCGCCGTTGAGCGGGATTCGGCCCGGGTAAGTGGAGCATGGGTGTTCCGCGGCACGCGCATTCCCGTCGCCGCCCTGTTCCAAAATCTTGAGGACGGGGCACAGCTCTCCGATTTTCTCGCCGGGTTTCCGGGCGCAACGCGCGAGCAGGCCCGGTGCGTTCTCGAACATGCCGCGGGCAGGCCGAAGCCGCCGGGTTCGACGCGATCATAACAACCGAGCAGAACCTCAAATATCAGCAGAATCTCTCCGCGCGCCGCATTTCGATCATTGTGCTTTGTACGACGATTTGGCTTCGCATCGAAAAGAGTATTCACGCGGTTACGAAGGCGCTCGATCCCGCTTCCCCCAGGAGCTACTCGGAAATCCACATTGCGTGAATTACAACCTTAACTCCGAATCAACACTTCCGGTACGCGTTCTTCGTCATGTTACTGCTACGTCAGAACACGAACGTTTGGAAAAGGATAAGCGCCGGGAGTTCTGGGGGTGGTACAATTGCGCGCTTATCGTCAGCGAAATAAGGGCAATCTGCGATCGGCCCAATGCCAGGGCCGTCGGTATCACTTCGGCGCGTTCCCCCGACAGCCCTGCGCTTGCGCGGGAATGACGGTGTAAATTGGTGTCAAAAGCGCGCGTGACGCTTTCGCATGTGATTGCGGACGGCCTCTTTCAGCTCACAGAGGATTTCGCGCACCGGCATGCCTTTCGGGAACACCATCCCGCAGCTCATTTGCACGCGACGGCCGTATTATTCTGCCCTTTCACGGCGTTGTCTCGCGCCACCCCGCAAAAAACGTGGATTGCGTTCCTGCATCGGCTGTGGCGGCGCACGTCGTGTGCCACCCGCTCTCCGCACGCCTTACTCCTCGCAGCGTGTCGCGGCATCACGGTCACGCTCGTAACGTCTCTCGAGCGGAAACGGCGGCAGCCAGGCCTCGCGGCGGATTGTCCAAAGCTCGTAGCTCGGCTTCAGTTGATCGGGCGTATCGAGCGATCCCAAATTCACGCCGGTTTCGTCTTCCGTGCGGCCGAAAACGGCCGAGCCGCAGCGGGGGCAGAAAAAGCGCCCGGCATAGTCGCGCGTCTCGCCGGTGATGGTCACCGCATCCCGGGGGAAAATCGCCGAGGCATGGAACAGCGCGCCATGGTGCTTGCGGCAGTCGAGACAATGACAAATCCCGACGCGGTACGGCGCCCCGGACGCTTCAATCCGGACATTGCCGCACAGGCAACCGCCAGTGAACTTTTCCATGACTTACGCCTCCTGCCGGTTAAGACGCGCAACATGCCTGCAGCGGACACCATTGCCGCTGGAATTGCCCCCCGCAAATGAAAACTCGCAATTCGCCGCCCGGCGCGTGCCGGCAGCGAAAGCGCGCCGGGGATTGAATAAACCGCCGCTAATCCTGACGCCGAATTGCATCCTTGAACGGGACTAATCTTTCTGCCGCCTCGTCCCACAGGGTCAGGGTCGAAGCGCGGATAGCCGCGCGGAGTGTCAGCGGAGCCGACTCGCGCAGGATCGCGGCGCTGCGATAGCAGTCCGACAGACGATAGTTCGGAATCCGCGGCGAGAGATGATGGATGTGGTGGAAGCCGATATTTCCCGTCACCCATTGCAGCCAGCCTGGAAGTTTCAGATAGGAGCAACCTGTGAGCGCGGCCCCCTGAAAACTCCAGTCCGGAGCGCGCAACCAGCGCGCTTTGTCGAATCGGTGCTGAACGGAAAAAAGCCAGACGCCGGTGATCGCCGTGATCACGATGATGGGCAAATGCACCATCATCACGGCGTGCAGACCCACGCATGTGGCCAGCAGCGCGACGCCGGCAAGAATCGCGAAATTCGTCAGCCAGACCGAACGGCGTTCCGCTGTCCATTTCCGTGGTGTGTCGAACGGAAAGCGATAGAGGAGCAGGAAGACGAGCGGCGGGAATATGAGATGTGCGGGCAATGGATGGCGGGGCAGCCGGTAGAGCAGGCGCCGCAACGGCGAGAGCGACTGATATTCCCGCACTGTGAGGCAAGCCGAATAGATGTCGGCGCCGTGTTCGCGCCGGTCCAAATTATTCCAATTGGCATGATGCTGCGAATGCTGACGGCGCCAGTTCTGATAGGGAACCAGCGTAAACACGCTGCAGATCGTGCCGACGACATTGTTTGAACGCGGGGTGCCGAAGAAAGACCCGTGTCCGCAATCGTGCTGCACGATGAAGGTGCGCACCAGAAATCCGCTCGCCGGAAGCGCCAGCGCGAGCGTGAGCCAGTAGGAAAAACCGAGCGACCAGTACATCAGGACGAGCGCAGCGATATAAAAGCCGAGAGACGACATTACCTGCCAGCAGGCCCGCGCCGCGCTTGGACATTCGAATTCTTCGACAGCTTCCCGGAGCAACGCGCGCCGTTCACTGGACGCATGATTGGCGTATTGTTCGCGCTCTTCATGACCCGGCATCTGAGCCTGCTCTTTCACAGCGTTCACGACGTGTCGCGCGGCGGAAGACCGTCGGGGATTTCAGCCGGTTCAGGCAATACGCAGGAACGACCCGGGATGCGGGCCTTGTTGTTCCTTCAATGACCGGTCACTGCGCAATTTCAATGACATCCGTCCGCAGCCATTCGGTCGCGCGGCCGGCATCGACCGCCCAAACCTCTCCGGCCCGGTCTTTCGGCCGGTAGAAAAGCGACTTTTGGGCCGGATTATCGCCGGGCGCCGATGCACCCTCGCTGCAGTGCTTGCGGAAACTGCGTTCGATCTCTGTCTCGAATCTGGGAGAAATTTGCCGGCCAGCCTTTTCGCGGCGGGCGCGGATTGCCCGCATGACGGACCAGCGCCTTAATCCTTCGGGCTGCCGGTGGAGGACACATACGAGGTCGAGCAGATCGGAATATTCCGGCTCAGCCCACCGCGACGCGCCCGACGAGAGCCCCCCCGCAGCCTCCCCGCATGAAATCCCGTTTGTTTCGTAGATCATGTTTACCCGTATGTTGGTTGGGAGGAAGGCCCGGGCTTCGCCGGCCGTTCCGGCGCTGCTAGAGCGCCTTCAAATTGACAGCCTTGCTTCCCTTGGGGTCCGGCTGGATGTCGAAAGAAACGCGTTGGCCCTCGGCCAGCGAGCGAATGCCCGACTGTTCCAGGGCCGTGACATGGACGAAGACGTCCTTGCCGCCATCTTCTGGCGCAATAAAGCCAAATCCTTTGCTGGCATTGAAGAATTTTACGGTTCCGATCGTCATATCCATTCTCCTGATGGAATTGGGTTCCCATGCCGGATTTTGCAGGCACGGCGCGAGCGGAAAACCATCAGGTGGGAAGTTAAGCTGTCAGGCCCGGGCGCGCACTTAAGGGCGAGTTCGGATTCACAACAGTGCGCTTCAAGTGACGGACGCCGTCGCTCAACAAGCCTATGCCTCTTCCCTGCCGATTGCAACACATGTGGTAGTCGTAAAATTTGAAGTACTGCGGTCGAGCGGGCGGGCGAGCCTGCGACATTCCGCGATGCCGGCCCGGGTATCGCAGATGGTTTCGCGCGTAACATCCCTGAGCGCACGCGTGCGTGCAATTTCCACGCGACTCTGCCTGCTCATTTCATCGGTGAAACGCAGAAGTTGCCGGCCGTAGTCCATCCAAATTTGTGCCGTTGCCGAATCTGTCGACAGCAAACTGCAGTTTGCCGCTCCGGTTCCGGCTGCACAGCCTCTCGGGCATCGTGTCGAGGTGGCGATTCTGCCGCCAGCTTCGCCGGCCGTTTCAGGAGCAAGGGGGTGGCCGCAAATCCCCTCGCACCGGGATACGGCGTTTCGGCCGGTGCCAGCGACAAAAATGCGCTAACGGCCGGTTTCGCTTTCGACCTGTTTTATGCGATTGAGAATATCCAGGACCTTTTGCGCTTCAGCCAGGTACAGGCTCAGCCGATCGCCCCGCGCCACCGCCCCCGGCGGATCTGTGCGGAAAGCGGCGTCGAGCCTTGCATGCGCCCCGGCCAATTCGGCCGTCAGCCGGACAAGTTCCGCCTCGCGCGTTTCCGACGCATTTTCACCGCCCATAAACTCATCATGGCATGAGTGGTGCCGGGATGCGAGGCGCGCTGAGCCCCGGAATTCGAACCCCGGTTCGCTGCAAAATCCGGAATCTGGCGCTTGGCCCCGTCGGGGTGCTAAAGCCAGCAATCTCAAGGATATTTCCTGCGCCGCTCCGGAACGGCTGCCAAACGCGCAACATAAAAAGGATCAAGGATGCCCTTCAAAACAAACTATGGACAGGAGCGCGCCCAGCGAAACCGCACCAAGGAAGCGAAACAGCAGGAGAAGCTGGCGCGGCGCGAGGAAGCTTCTGCCAAACGCAAGGCAGCTCGCGACAGCGAAAACGGTGCCGACGCGGAAAATCGGATGCCGGGGACAGAGGAAACGCCAAAACCGGCAGGCTGACGGAGACTTTGTCCCGCTGCAGGTTTGCGCCGGCGATAAAGCTTCCGGGACATGCCCCGGCGGGACGTCCCGTCCGCTGTTTTCCGATTGCCGGGAACCGAACGGACAGCCGGCGGAAGCGGTCGATGTCGCTTTGGGTGTTTTCGTGATGGCGCTCAATCCGGACATCGCTGCAATATCGTATTCTTGACCCTATCGAACCCGCGGGCGGCGCGAAAAGCGTGGCACGAGCATTATTCGTGATGTGATTAGTTCACGTTCGCGCGAGCGTGAGGGAACATCGGCGCCGCCGCCTTATTCTGAAATGCAAATCCATTATCATGTACATCCGTACACAAGGGCGCATATGAGCCATGGATTGCTGTATCACCATTTCGATGCGGCTCGCCCCGCTGGCAGCGGCGCTGCTCGTCCTGTTGCCCGCGCCAGCATCCGCAGATGGCTGCAAGCTTTCGCAGGTTGCTTCGCTCGCTCTTGCGACGGCGGCGGATGGAGAGCCGGTGCTGCCGGTGAAGATCGACGGTACGCCGGTCAATCTCAGGCTCGATCTGAACGAGCCCTTCAGCTTTCTCACCTCCGGCGCGGCCGCGCAGCTGAAGCTCGCGCCGGCGGATGCCAAAAATGCGCCCGAAATCGTATTTCGCGAGCGCGCGGAAAAAAGGGGAATATTCACCGGCGATGTGAGCGTGGTGACGGTGCCGGAAATGGCGGTCGGCCCACTGACAGTGCGCAACCAGGGCGTCTATTCGGCGTCGGGTGTTACCTTCGCCAACGGCATCTCGGGCGGCCTCGGCCTCGATATTCTCGGCCACTATGACATCGAGCTCGATCTGGCGAAGAACCGGCTCAACCTGTTCGATCCCGATCACTGCCCGGGGCAGGTCGTCTACTGGACGCATCAGCCGGTCGGCATCGTCGATATCGAGGCGATGCCGGGCGGAACGTTTCATTATTCCTTCAGCCTGGACGGCAAGGAGATCGGCGCCTTCATCACGCCCGAGAATCCGCAAACCCTGCTGGCGTTTCCCACCGCGCACGAGCAATTCGCACTGACGCACGAATCGAAGGGTGTTGTGCCTGCAGGCACCAGCGCGACGGCCGGCGCGCTTTACCGCTATCCGTTCAAATCGCTGGATGCGAACGGGCTCGGCCTCGCAAATCCGGCCGTCTATCTGTCCGGCGACGAGAATAATGACATGGTGTGCGATTCGAAGGCCCATGAGCGGGGCATCAACCATGGGTATAGATGTCGCGGCGACGCCGGCCTGAAAATCGGCCTGCACGAACTGCGTGCGCTCCATCTCTTCTTCGATTTCAGCGAGAAAAAACTCTACGTCTCGGCGGCCAATGCGAATTGAGGACCGTGGCGGATTTCGGTCCAATTGATGAATCGCTCCGATGTAAAATGGCATGTACGCGGATTGTTCATCTGGACTTTTTCGATCAAATCTGCTAGTGTTTTCCGTATGGCTGGCTGATGTGCCCGGCGCCCGAAATGGCGGCCGGGTTTTGTTTGTCCGGATCGCGAACGGGCAGGGTCCGGCGCAACCCCGGTTCGCTGTTATTCGCTGTTAAAATCGCTGTTATGGTGCGGGCGGCCGGAGTCGAACCGGCACAGGATTGCTCCCAACGGATTTTAAATCCGGTGCGTCTACCAATTCCGCCACGCCCGCGAAGCGCGTGGCACAGGCATAGCCGACCCGGCTGCGAAGCGTAATGGCGGATTTCTGCCGACGGCCTGCCGTCAGTGGGTGGCGTCGCGCACGACCGAGGCACGCTCGGCGGCGTTCTCGGCCTCGCGCGCAAGGCTCGTCCAGCACGCGGTGAGCGAGAGATAGGTGGCCTTCATATCCGGCCGGACCGCCTGTTCGGCGAGGCGAAGCGTATCGCGTGCGAACTCCCGATAGCGTCGGGCCCGCTGCAGCGGCGGAAGGCGCGTCAACATTACATCGGTCATTAACTCAGCCGAATTTTGCCCTCGAAGAGCGAAATGCTTGACAGAACAAGGAGTTCCGCGAAAAGTCCGGGCCGTGCGCCATTGCGGCAAATCGCTGCCGCGGCGTGGCAAATGCGCTGCTTTTCGCGTTTGACAGGCTCTCGCGCGTGACTATATTGCCCGCCTTCCGCGCGGGACCTCCTGCTCGGTCCATTTCCCTTTCCGGACGATACATGACGAAGCGCACGACCTCGAAATACAAGCTCGACCGCCGCATGGGCGAAAGCGTCTGGGGCCGCAACAAAAGCCCCGTGAACAAGCGCTCCTACGGCCCCGGCCAGCATGGCCAGCGCCGGGCGCGCAAGCTTTCCGACTTCGGCACCCAGCTGCAGGCCAAGCAGAAACTGAAGGGCTACTACGCCAATATCACCGAGCGGCAGTTTCGCCGCTATTACGAGGAAGCGTCGCGCCGCCCGGGCGACACGGGCGAGAACATGATCGGCCTGCTCGAGCGCCGGCTCGATGCGGTGGTCTATCGCGCCAAGTTCGTGCCCACCGTGTTCTCCGCGCGCCAGGTGGTCAGCCATGGCCATATCCGCGTAAATGGAAAGCGGGTGACGGTGTCCAGCTATCTGGTTAAGGAAGGCGACACCATCGAACTCGGAGCGAAGGCGAAGGAACTGGCACTCGTGCTAGAAGCCTCCAAGAGCCCTGAACGCGATGTGCCGGACTATGTCGAGGCCGATCACGGCAGGATGTCGGCGAAGTTCCTGCGCACGCCAAAGCTTTCCGATGTGCCCTATCCGGTGCAGATGCAGCCGCATCTGATCGTGGAATTCTATTCGCGCTGATTGCGGCGCGGCTTGAGGGACTCGAGCCGTGAACTGGGTCATCTACGGCGACAAGGGTTCGGGCGCCTTCGCGGCCGCGGCCGCGCTGGCCGAGGCCGGCGCTGGCGTTGAGTTCCGCGAGATTTCCCTGCAGCGCAACGAACAGCGTTCGGCAGAATTTCTTGTCATCAATCCGGCAGGGAAAATTCCGGCGCTGCAGTTGCCGGAAGGCGGCGTTATTACCGAGACGCTTGCCATGCTGCTGGTGATTGCGGAGCGCTATCCCGAGGCGGCCTTGCTGCCACCCGTCGGTTCAGCCGCGCGGGCGCAGGGCCTCCGCTGGCTCGCCTTCATGGCTTCGGAAATCTATCCGGTCGTCGAAATCGAGGACTACCCATCGCGCTTCGTGCCGGAAGGTGCGGAAAGCGAGCGGTTGCGCGAGAAGGCCAGGGACCGGATTCGCGAGCGCCTGCTCATTCTCGAAAGCGCCGTTGCCGGTCCGTGGATCCTCGCTGAGGGATTCTCAGCCTGCGATATCTACGCAGCGATGTTCAGCCGCTGGAGCGCCACCCACGGCTGGCGCGACGAACATATCCCGAAACTGTGCGCCCTGATGCGCAAGCTTGCCGAACGCCCGCAGCTTGCGCCCGTCTGGCAGAAATTCTTTTCCGGAACATTCTGATTTGAGCGGGCGGCGATAAGCGCCTCGCGCTTCTTCGCTTCGCTTCCCCACCCCATAACAGCAAAGCCGTTCCGGGGCATCTCCCGGGCAAGAATGTCATCCTGGGGGGTATACATCGTACGTATTCTTATGTACACCGTACGTATGACGAGCGACCGGATATTTGCTGCCGCCAAAATCGTGCTCGGGCGCGAGGGGATTTCCGGCTTGTCCGTGCGCAAGGTTGCAAAGCGCGCCGGCGTGTCGCCGATGGCGATGTACAATCACTTCAAGGACAAGGACGCGTTGCTGAATGCCCTCATGGAGGATGGTCTGGCTGCATGGGAGCAGCGTGCGCGCGCCATTCGCGCCGTGGATCCCGTGGAGTGGCTGGAACGGCTCATGGAAGCATTCCTGGATTTCGCGCTTGGCGAACCGCATCGTTTCGACGCGGCTTTTTTTCTGCCAGCGCCCCGGGCGCGCCAATTCCCCGATGATTTTGTGGCGGGACGCTCGCCCGTAGTTGCCATGGCAATGATCCGCATCGATCAGGCAAAGGCGGAAGGACGGCTGGCCAACCGGCCGGCGCTCGACGTTGCGCTGGCGCTCATGGCGATGGGCCAGGGTCTTGTTTCCATGCAGCGCGCAAACCGCTTCGCAAATGAGAAGCAGTTCACGACACTCTGTCGCGCGACGCTGCGCCAGTGTCTCGATTCGTTCAAACCCGGGAGAAGCGGATGATTGCGCTTGTAGTCGCGCTCGCAAGTGGCGTGATGTTCTATCTGTCGCAAGGCCTGGACAATGTCTGGGCGCTCGCCTGGTTCGCGCCGGTCCCGCTGCTTTGGCTCGCTTATGGGAAAGCGCCGCTCTGGCAGGTGGTGCTGGCCAGCATGGCAGCCATTCTTGCTGGAGATATCTATGCCTTGCAGTGCTATTACGGCCTGCTGCCCCCGGCTGCTTTCCTGCTGGTCATCGGACCACAGATCATTCTCTTTGCTTCGGCCGTTTTCTTCGCCCGTTTCGTGGAACGGCGCGCAGGGCCGTTTGCAACGCTATTGGCATTTCCGGCCTGCTGGACAGCCTTCGAGTTCCTCAGCGAATCCGTTGCGCCGAACGGCACCTTTGGTTCCATGGCGTACAGCCAGATTTCGAGTCCGGTCCTGATCCAGAGCGTTTCGCTGTTTGGCCTCTACGCCGTCACCTTCGTGATTTGTTTGTTTGCCAACACGCTTGCCATGGCAGTGAAGATGCGCCGGAAAGCAGCAATGGCCGCCGGTGCAGGCTTCGCAGTCTGCGCGGCAAATGCCGTATTCGGATTGGTGCAGCTGTCGCAGCCGCAGCCGCAAACAGTTCGGGTGGTCGCGATGGTCGATGAAACTGCCATGAGAAACTCCTGGCATGCGCGAACGCTGGCCGAACTCCGCGCTGTGTCGGAAGCCTACGCCGTGGCCATTCGGAGCGCCGCCGCGCAGGGCGCAAAATTCGCCGTCACACCAGAGGGAGGGATTGCCGTCTCGCCACCGCTTCGTTCGGAAATTCTGGCGCCTCTCTTCGCCGCATCCCGGCAAACCGGCACGCAGGTTATTGCTGGTCTTTATCAAAGCAAACCGTCGCGCGACTTCGCACTTTCGATCCGGCCCGATGGCACTGCGCAGGAATATGACAAGCGCCATCTGGTGCCGATGCTTGAAAATATGTTTACGCCCGGCCAACGCTCCGGCTGGCTTGGCCATGGGCGCGCCATGGAAATCTGCAAAGATATGGATTTCCCGGACACCGTCCGCCGCGATGCAAGCGATGGCGTACACCTGCTGGGCACGCCCGCCGGCGATTTTGGCAAAGACGCCTGGCTTCACGGCCGGATGGCGATCATGCGTGGCGTCGAAAACGGATTTGCGCTGGTGCGCGCGGCCAATTCGGGGTTGGTCACCGCGAGCGATGCCAAAGGACGCATCGTCGCCGCGAAGGTGGATGCGCCTGTCGGGCTGACAATGATCGTCGCCGACCTTCCGCTCGGCCCCGGCCCGACCCTTTACACCCGGATCGGCGACGCCTTTGCGTGGTTCTGCCTGGCTCTGCTGCTCCTGATCGGCGCATATGCACGCTTCCGAGTCATGCCCATGGCCGCTACGCAGCGATATGATCCAATCAGTTCACCAGCGTGAGTTCGAGTGGACGTTCGTCGCTGCGGCCGTGATCGTCCACCACACGCACACGATATTCACCGGCATCAGGCGCCTGCCAGTAAAGCGCTTCGCCTGGCTCGGACCGGCCGACGTAACTTTCATTTACAAACCAGTAGAGGATTCGTGCATCCGCGTCGGCAACGGCGCTCAGAGCAACAGGCTGGCGGTTACCCTTCCCAAGTCGCATCGCATAAGCGCTTCCTCGCGACGGTGAAGTAATTTGCGGTGACGTCCCCTGCCAGGACGTAACATTGGTGCAGGCGGGATTCTGCGGCGGCCTGCGGCGCGGGATTCCGGCCTCGGCGAATACCTGCGCCATATCCGACGGCCAGAATTCATACACCTCCTCATGCACACGCTTCCCGGCATAGGGCGGGCAAGCCGCGAGCCCGGTTGCTTCATCGATCAGCACGGGCCGGTGCACATTGCTCACATGGATCGGTGACTTGCCGGGAATGAACCAGGTGTAGCCTTTCTGGGGGCACCAACGATTGGGCAACTCTCCCGTCGCCAGACAAATCTCCACACGGCTGACACCTCCAGGCGGCCGCAACGCCCGCTCCGGCAGATTTCCGCTTTCATCGCGCACGGCATCGACCATCTGGAAAAAAAGCGGCGCTGCCGCGTCGACGCCGACAAAGGCCGGATTTCCGGAACCATCGAAATTACCCACCCAGACGATCAGGACATAGGGACCGAAAATTCCCGCAGTCCATGCATCGCGAAAAGCCCATGATGTGCCGGTTTTCCAATACACCGGCGATTGCACCGGCTGGGCTCCCGTTGTTTCATCCGGCCGCACATGCTCGCCAAGCATGCTCATCACCATGAAGCTTGCTTCGGCGCTGAGGAGTTGCGTGCCGCGTGATTGCGGGTCGGCGGCGCGAAAGCGCAACGGCCGCAGCGATCCGTTGTTTGCCAGCATGGCGTAAAGACTTGCCAGTTCCTGCATGCTGATTTCGCCGCCGCCAAGTACAAGCGCCAGGCCATAATGTTGCTCACTGGCGAGTTGGCCAACACCGGCGCCCTGCAGAAATTGATAGAAGTCCGGTGAATGCAATTGAGACGATATCCAGACGGCGGGAATATTACGGCTTCGGTTCAACGCATCTGTTGCGGTGATGGGTCCCAGAAAGCGGCCATCGAAATTCTCCGGCGTGTAAGGGCCGAACGCCGTCGGCACGTCGCGGAGCACAGTCTCCGGATGAAGCACGCCCTGGTCGAATCCGAGCGCGTACACAAAGGGTTTCAGCGTCGAACCGGGAGAGCGGCGCGCCAGCGTGCCGTTCACCTGCCCATGCAGGTCCCGGTCAAAATAGTTCGCCGATCCCACAAGCGCCTTTACGCCCATGTCACGCGTATCGACGAGAAGGGCGGAAGCATTGTGGATACCATTGTCGCCGTCGCGCGCGATGTATTGCCCGATCTGCCGCTCGAGCAAGTGTTGCAGGTCGAGATCGAGAGTTGTGACGAGATAGGGCGCGGGCCTCGCACCCATCGCGCGTTGCGCCTGGAGCAGTTGTTCGACGGCGTGCGGCGCTTCGAACGGCAGCGCGGATGCGGGTTTCATGGTCAGCGGCAATGCAAACAGCGGCTTGAGCGATGCATCATCAGGATGGTTCTTCAGCCAGCGCGCGTAGAGGTGATGGCGTGACGACGTAAGCCGCGCATTGATCGCGATGTTTGCCGCCGTCGAACCGTGACGAACGAAACGGCCCGGATTTTGTGGGATGACGGCAAGTGCGAGTGTTTCCGGCAGGCTCAGCGCGCGTGCGGGCTTGCCGAAATAAACCAGGCTTGCTGCGCCGGCTCCTTCGACATTTCCCCCATAGGGCGCGTAGTTCAGGTAGGCCTCGAAAAGCTGCCGTTTCGAATAAAATAATTCCAGCTGGACAGCGCGTCCGACCTGTTCGAGCTTGCCCAGCGGCGTGCGCGTATTGAGCGGCCAGAGGAGCCGCGCCAGTTGCATCGTGATCGTGGATCCGCCGGTGCGATTGCCGTGACGGATATAAGTAACCCATGCGCCCCGCGCCAATGCGTAAGGGCTGAAACCCGGGTGCCACCAGAACCAGCGATCCTCATGGAGCAACACCGCATCGACCAGTTGCGGCGACATTTCGCCGAGCGGAATCCAGAGACGATAGCGATCGTCACTGGCGAGCACGAGTCGCAACAATCGTCCGCGATCGTCATAGACGGCGCTTGAAGTGGGTTTCCAGTCTTGCAGCGGCTTGTGCGGCCATAACCTGATACCAGCAAGGGCGACAGTCAGGAGTGCCGCGCCGGCAAGCCAGTTCTGCGCCCGCCACAGCCAATGCCCGCCGATGCGAAGCAACGCTCGAAATACCGGCGCGGCGGGCATCGCGGGTTTGTCAGCGCGCGCGCGCGACCGTCAGCACGTCGCCTCCCGGCGCGCGTGCCTGTACGCGGCGGTCATACATGGATTCCGCAAATGCCGGCGGTACGATGAATTTCCCGGAAGCGACCGCCTTGATATGATAGATGAATTCTTTCACGTCCGGCGTGGCGACGCCGTAGATCAGCACACGATCCTCGCGCACATCCGTATAGGCCGGATCCCAATTCGATCCTGCGGCGCGCACCGATGCGCCACCTTTTGCGCCTGGCTGCTGCATCACCGCATCGAATCCCCCGGGCAGCAAATCCACGATGGCGACGTTGCCTATTCCTTTGTCGCCGGTGGCGCGGATCTTCACATGCACATCGATCTCTTCGCCCGGAGCGATTGCGGCAAGCGCTGCTCCTTTCGTGTCGGTGTAATCACGGACAATCTCCAGACCTTTCCTGATCGCAACTGCTGGAACGTCGCGGTCGTACCCTGATTGATCGAAAACCGCCCAGGCGCGCTGGTCGCCGGAATTCGCAAGACGAAGCGCGCTGGCGGCGGAACTCCAGCTGCCGGTCTGAAGCAGATTGCGCTGCGGGGCCGAAATCAGCCTTGCGTGCCCGTCGCCGCGGATTTCCTCAATGCGGAGCTTGTCCAGCCCGGAGGCGCCGGCCTGCGCATAAACGTCGAACGCCAGCATGGTCATCGCCGCGGATAATGTATTGAATTGGTTGTTTCCGAGCGGTGTCGCGATGTTCTCTATCGCACGCGCCGAAAGCGCTTTTGCGCGATCCGGGAAATGCTTCGCGAGCAGGTACAACACGCTCGAATCGCGGATCAGCGGATCGTCGTAATAGTCGTAAATGAAGGGTTCGTCGTCCCGGTCGCGCTCTAGCCTGCGTTGAAGCGGTTCGATGAGCTGACCGGCCTGCCTGTCCTGTTTCATCAGCTGGTAGGAAGCGGCGAGCCAAGCGGCAGCGAGATCGCTTTTCCATTCCTTGGGATAGGCGTCTTCGAGACGCTTCTGTACCGACGCAAGCTGGTTCGTAGTCACGCTCCCCTGGCGCGTGAGCAGATAAACAGCATATGCGCGCTGGCGAATCTGATCGAGATCGTTGAGGCTCTCGTCCGCCGCCAATTGCTGCAGATACCTGTCGCCGTCCTCGATCATTTCTTTCGGAACATTTGCGCCGCGATCACGCGCTTCCAGCAGGAAATGCACGGCATAGGCCGAGATGAACGGATCGGCATCCTGGGTCGCGGACCAGACACCGAAGCCGCCGCTGGAATTCTGGCGCGAACGCAGCGCATCGATCTGCGCGGCAAGGACGTCAGGAGCGTTCGCTTTGGTGTCGGAGAGTGCCGGCTGCATGGCGCGGGCAAAGGCGGGAATTGCGGCCCACCTCGCCGCGAGGAGACGCGGCATCGAGGCACTGATGATCTGTTCGCTGCAGTAATTGTCGTAATTCACGAGCCAACTGGTCAGGGCCTGCGTCAGCACAAGCGGCACGGGGGACATGCTCACATCGCGGCGGCTGTAGGGATCATACAGACGCCGGAGATCGGCGACTGTCTTCGTCGCGTGCGGGCCGACCCGCATGACATTGATCTGCGTGCGATATGCGGACGCCGGTCGAACGGAGACGTCGATGCGTTGCGATGCCGATTTTGTCCCATAGCTCGCCTTGAACGAAAGCGCACCGGAGCCGAGCGTTTGTGTCGCGCGAACATGGAATGTGACCACGCTTTCATGTGCGGATGCGAGCGCAATATTTTGCATGTTGCTGCCCATAACCTGCAGCTGCGGTCCCGTGACAAGCCGGACAGACACCGGCACCGGTTGAATCCCGGCACCGCTCAGATTGTTCGACACGCCGACGCCGACATCGGCTTCGTCACCCGGCGCGAGCGTTGTTGGCGCATCGGGCGTAAGCACGAAGTCGCCGCGTACCGTGGTCGCGTTCTCTGCCGTGCCGATCAGGCCGGGCGACACGGCGACAGCCATCACATGCAATTTGCCATGGAAATAGTCGGGGACGGCAAATTGGAAATCATGCGTGCTGCTCACATCGACAATGCCCGACCAGTATACGACGGGCTTGTCACGCCGGCGCTTGAAGGGATTGAGTTGGCGGCTCACCGCGTCGCCATTGTCGCCGCCGGGCGCGGCCAGCGTCATCAGCTTCTTGAAATCGGGCAGGATGAGATCGAGGATTTGTCCTGTTTGCACCTGTAACATACGTTTGCGGAAAAAATAGGCGAG
Organism: Rhizomicrobium sp.; assembly: GCA_036269235.1. Taxonomy (GTDB): domain Bacteria; phylum Pseudomonadota; class Alphaproteobacteria; order Micropepsales; family Micropepsaceae; genus Rhizomicrobium. The sequence goes on along the minus strand of DATASL010000049.1, from coordinate 63,055 downwards.
GGGATCGCCGAGCTTATAATGTGCGACCTGGAGAATGCCCTCGTCCACGGCGAACAGCACAACCCGGGCGGGCTGGGCCGCATGCAGACGGAATGTCGCCGTTTCGCCTGGCTTGACAAGATCAGGTGCGTCAATGGTCAGTGCATCGCGGCGCGCATCCACATTCACGGAAAACGGCGCCACGCCATAACTCAGCGGGCTCATGAAGATCTCGTCCGAGGACGGATCGCGAATGTACTGTACGTTTATGTAGCCGCTGCCTTCGAGGCCGGCGGGCACCGTGATGTGTTGTACGGAATTTGTCGTTGCGGCCGTGAACCACGCATGGGCGTAAACCTTGTCGCGTTCGATGGTGATCAGGCCGCTACCGGCATAGGGCGCGCGCAGGGAAATCTCGATGGGCTCGCCCGGCGCAAAATCCTGCTTGTTCAACTTGATTTGCAGCTCGGCATTGCGTTCGAGCGACCGTGAAAGGTTTGCTTCTCCCGTCACCGAATACTCGATGCGGTTCACCGCCTGTCCCGATGAAAGAATGACAAGCGCAAAATCACCCGGCTTGTCGGTAGGCAGCGCGTAATCCATGCCTCCTGCCGGAATGGAAAGTGCAGTTGTTTTCAGCGGCACTTCCTTGAGGCGCGACTCGTATTTGAAAACTCCGGAACCTTGCCGGGTCAGCACCGAGACATAACGGCGCTCGATCAGTTGCGCCTGCAGATTTGCGAGGGCAATGGCATTGGTCTGCGGGTCTATGGCGACGAGATGCACTCCGCGCGTGCTGCCGCGCTTGATGTAAGAAAGATCGTCCACGGCTTTATAGCCGACGAGCCAGGGATTGCGCGAAACAAGCGTTTCGGTGCTCGCCGCCACGCTCCGCCCGCCTTCCGGCTCGTACACCTTGAAGAGGCAGACCAGCCTGTAAGTCGCGTCGGCATATTTCTTCAGATCGAGATCGAATTCGGCATGGCCCTTGTCGTTCGTACGGCCATCCTGAAGTTTGGTTGTGTAGCCTTCCTTGGCGTGACGCACATCGTAAAACGAGTAATCCGGCCATTTGCGGAAAGCGGGAAAGCTCGGATTGAGTGTCAACGTTCCTTCCACACGGCGATTGCCGGCAGGCGTACCAAACAGATTGCGCGCATCGACCAGCCCTTTCAGTTTGTCGGGCTTTACCCAACCATCGGCGATATGAAACGACAGGCTGGCATCCACCTTCATGCTGTCGGGCAGGAATTCCTTTACCGATACGGTCGTGTTTCCGATCGCCTTCTCTTCCGAGTCTTTGCCGACAATGTAGAGATTGACGGTCCAGGTGCCTGTCGGCGCCCCTTCGTTCGAAGCGTAGTCGATCGACGTGAACCCCGATGTGTCGACTGTTACCGGCAGCTTCTTCACCGTCATGCCGCGCGGATCGACGATCTCGGCCTGGAGCGGAACACCTGTCGCGCTCTGCGCCCAGTTCGCGGCGCGGACTATGATCCCCACATGAATGAGATCGCCCGGGCGATAGATGCCGCGGTCGGAAAACAGATAGCCCGACAACTCGCTTTCGGTTTCGGGGTTCTCTTCGCCGCCGGTATCGAAACGCGAGTAGTCGAGCCGCCGGTCCTGGCTGTTGATGGGAAGAAATGAAAGATCGTCGCCCTTGCGGACGATGTACATGATCGGCCGCTTTTCGTGCTCAAGCCCTTTGAGCGAGGGGAAGTGCACGGTGCCGTCGACACTCGTCTGCCTGTAAAGGGTTTCACCATTGATCGCGATCACCGAAACCGTTGCGCCGTCCACCGGCTGACCGGTGCGTATCGACTGAACAAAAACATCCCGGCTGTCGTCCAGAGCGCGCTTGGCGATCATACCGAGATCGGTGATGACGATGAGACGCGCGTCGGTTGGATCATCACTGCTGTTGCCGGAAGACTGATCGTCGGAGTCACTCTCGCTGTCCGTATCCGTCGACTTCTTCGCGTCGGGATCGTAAGAAGACAGATGCAGCAGGAAGACACCGCGCTTACCCGCCGTAAGATACTGCCCGAGATCTATCCCTTCGTAATGCGCGTCGCCCGGCGCCGTCGCCGGGAACGGGCGGGATTCGTGGTAACGCTCGACGATATGATCCTCGGTGAGACCTGACAGATCGGGCTGGTTGAACGTTCCCTCGTTGAAGCTGACAAGATGTTGCAACTGCTCGGGCAGAACGCGCCCGATTTCGAGTTGCATGCCCTTCAAATTGCGCGAGACGATCGAGATATGCCGGTCGCCGGTCAGGGAAAGCAGCGAACCGCTCGCCATGAAGCGAAGAAGCTTCGGATAATCCGGTACCGTGAAGGTGCGCACATCCGCTTTGCCGAGAATATAGCCGCCAAAGGATTTCAGCCCCGGCGCGAAACGCACATAGACCCGCTGTCCCGGCCCGGCGTGATATTTGAAGCTTTGTAGTCCGGAATATTCCTGCTCGGTCGGTAAAGGTTCAAGTTTGAGCGGCTGCGAACTGTGCAGCACGTCTTCGCTCACCTCGCCCGCGTCCCATTCATAGGGCGGATCGTCGTCGGGCTGTTTTTGTCCTGCGCGGCGCTTCGGCAGCACCCAGGCCTTTGCCGATGACGCAAGTTCGCCGCCCCTTACGGCGTCCGTCATGCTCGCGACAAGCACCTGTTCCGGTTCATACTTGTCGTTGTCGACGAGTGTCGGTTTCAAATCGGCGAGCTTGAGACTGTAAAGGCCGGGCACATCCACGGTGATGTGTTCGGGCGCCTGGGTGGCCTCGCCGCCCCGCGCGCTGCGCACGCCCGCACCAAGGGTGAGCATCACGGTGTCGTCATCGCGCGGCAGCTCGAGTGGCTGGGAATGCACCCATGCTTTCAGCTTGCCGGCGTCGTAGGCCACCGTAAATTTCAGGGGCCTGGCATAGTTTCCCTCGCGGCCCCGCAAAGCGAGCGCAATCCGGTTCTCGAATTGTGCCGGATCGACGGGATAGTTGAAGGTCAGCGGCATGATGGTCTTCTTCGCCGTCGGCCGCTGTGGATCCTGATAGAACTCGCCTTTGCCGGGCGTCACAATGAAGGCAGGAACGTCGAAGGCGAGATGGTCACCGGCCATCAGCACGTGGGGCGCGAAGGCCTGCTTCACATCGAACTGCACCGAAACATGCGCCCCGACCGGCCAATCCGTCTCGGGGGTAAAACGCAAGGCCCGATCATCGACCCATGTCCATTTTCCCTTAAGCGCCGGATCCATGGAAATGCCGCGGAGGACTTCCTTGCCGACAAGCTCGATCGGCGCGGCGGAAGCGGAGAACTTCACCTCGGCGGGGTGAATCACGACCGTCGGCGCGCCATCGGCAGTCTCATAGTCCGTGACCGCGGGCGCGTGCGCTGCGAAGGTGATACGTGGCGGCTCCGGCGGGTGCGGCCGATGGAGATACCATTGCCATCCCGCCCAACCGAACACGGCCACAAAGACGACCGCTGCGGCACCGCCCCCATATTCCCGCGGACGTCTGCGCAGGTCCGCCCCAACGATGCCGATCCATGCCGGCCGCGACCATGAGAACGAGCCGAACAGGGGCCGGAGCGCGGCACCTAACAACACGAGAAACCGGCGCGCCAGACGCACCAGTCGCGCCGGCAGAGTCAGCAAAAATCTGAGCAGGTCCAATTTCTTCCTCTTCGAAATTATTCGGGCTCGCCCAGGCCCTATGAGTTCGCCTAGGGTTACACCTTCACCGACAGGGGGGAAGTAGCTATTTGTTACGGAATAGTTGCTCCACAGGAATTAGCCGATAAGAGAGCAACGCCGATCATCGCAAAGGCGTCTACCAAGGGCGGAAAATGCCAATATAATTTTTACCCGTATTGCGACCCGGCAGCGTTGGCGAGGATTGGAGAACGCCTCGGTTCACCCTCGACGATCGAGCAGCCTGCGGACACTCTCGACGAGATTGCCTCGCCCCACGGTTTCCTGCGCCGGGCGACCTTCGACCCACGCCGCGCGGCTCCCGACCGATTTTGCCAGCTCGGCGCCCAGCACAAGATCCTTGATGGTCACTTCGCCCTTCGCGCGTTCGTCCGAGCCTTCGATAATGGCGACAGCCGCGTTGCGCCGGTCCGCATATTTGAACTGCGCTTTCATGCCGGCTTCGCCGATATAGGTTTCCGTCCGCAATCCTGCCGCGCGCAACTCCGCGGCCATCGCGAAACTGCCCGCACGGTCTTCTCTGTCGAGCGCGAGCACCAGCACCAGTGGCGGAAGAGCGACGGCACGGCGCTGGCGCAAAGCGGTCAACAACCGGCTCACCCCGATCGAAATACCCGTCGCGGGCACCTGCTCTCCGGTAAAGCGCGCAACAAGATCGTCATAACGGCCGCCACCCACGACAGAGCCGAACACAACCTCTTCCCCCGCATCATTGGTAACGGGGAATGTCAGCTGCGCTTCGAAAACCGCGCCGGTGTAATAATCGAGGCCGCGCACAATTCCGGGGTCGAACGTAATTCCACTTTCTTTTCCAAGGATACGCTCGATGGCTTCGAGTTCTGCCAATCCCTCCTCGCCGCTCCTGCTTCCCGCGACGAGCGCCTGCGTATCGGAAAGTCGACCACTTCCGGCATGCGCCAACGCGATGAACGATTCGATCCGCGCGATCTGATCGTCGCTCAGGCCAGCGCCGCGGGTGAAATCCCCCGACTCATCCTTGCGACCCGCCCCCAGAAGGGCATGCACCCCGCCAATCCCAAGCCGGTCCAACTTGTCGATGGCTCGTAACACTACGCCGCGGCGTGCACGCGACTCCGCCGTTTCACCCAGCGCGAGACCCGAAGCTTCCAGAACGCCATCCAGCAGTTTGCGGTTGTTGAATTTTATAACAAACTCATCGCGTCCGAGACCCGTGGCCTGCAACGCATCACACGCCATCATCAGCAATTCGGCATCGGCTGCCGGGGATGCCGATCCCACCGTGTCGGCATCGAATTGCGTGAACTCGCGATAGCGGCCCGGTCCCGGCTTTTCGTTCCGCCATACAGAGCCCACCTGATAGCGGCGGAAGGGCTTGGGCAAATGCTGGAAATTTTCCGCGACGTAACGGGCGAGCGGCGCCGTCAGGTCGTAGCGCAGCGAAAGCCATTGCCCATCCTCGTCCTGAAGCGAGAACACACCCTCGTTCGGGCGATCCAGGTCGGGCAGGAATTTGCCGAGCGCGTCGGTGTATTCGAATGCGGGCGTTTCGAGAGCTTCGAAGCCCCAGGATTCGAAAACGCGGCGGATGGTGTCGAGGCAGGCGCGCTCGGCTGCGATTTCGGCTGCACTGCGATCCCGAAAGCCCCGCGGCGCGCGCGCCTTCGGACGTGCTGATTTCTGGTCGCTCATCTTGTGTCCGCTTCGTCCTGTGCAGCCTGCATGCCGGGGGTCAGCCATGCAGCGCGCGCATGCAGCTTGCTGTGGCGCCTCCACGGCCTGCCGCTGTATGCCGGGCTGTGCGCCGCACCGCAACAGACCGATGAACCGACCAGCATTCCTGCCGGGAAGCCGAACCGCAAGCGAGACGACGTTCGCCATCCTCTTTGCGGTCAGCTTTGCGCACCTGCTGAACGACATGATGCAGGCCTTGCTGCCGGCAATTTATCCCACGCTCAAGACCGACTATCACCTCGATTTCGCACAGATCGGGCTGGTGACCTTCGCGTTCCAGTTCACCGCATCGCTGCTCCAACCGCTCGTGGGCTTCGTGGCCGACAAGCGGCCCATGCCGTGGTCGCTGGCGGGGGGCATGGTGTTCACGCTGGTCGGCCTCCTCTCGCTTTCGGTCGCGCATACCTATCCGATGATCCTTGTATCGGCTGCCTTTGTCGGCCTCGGCTCCTCGGTCTTTCACCCCGAATCCTCGCGCGTGGCGCGGATGGCATCGGGCGGCCGTCATGGACTTGCGCAGGCCTTGTTCCAACTCGGCGGCAATGTCGGTTCCGCGCTCGGTCCTTTCACCGCGGCATTAATCGTTCTCACCTGGGGACAGAAAAGCATCGCCTGGTATTCGCTCGCGGCGCTGCTCGCTATCTTCATCCTGTGGAACGTCGGCATCTGGTACAAAACGCACGGTCTGGCGCGCATCCGGGCGGCGCGAAAGATCGTGCCGCATGCGCTGCCCAGAGGCAAAGTGCGCCAGTCGATCGCGATCCTGCTGATGCTGATCTTCTCCAAATATGTCTATCTCACCAGCATCACCAGTTATTACACGTTCTACCTGATCCAGAAATTCCACGTCTCGGTACGCGAAGCGCAGTTTCACCTCTTCGTGTTTCTGGCGGCCGTTGCCGTCGGTACGTTTCTTGGCGGCCCGATCGGCGACCGCTTCGGACGCAAATATGTCATCTGGTTTTCGATCCTCGGCGCGCTGCCCTTCACGCTGGCAATGCCATTCGCCGGTTTGTTCTGGACAACGATCCTCAGCGTCGCGGTCGGCGTGATCATGGCCTCCGCGTTCTCGGCCATTGTGGTTTTTGGACAGGAGCTTGTGCCGGGCCGGCTGGGCGTGATTGCAGGCCTTTTTTATGGGCTGTCGTTCGGCACGGCCGCGGTCGGCGCAGCACTTCTCGGCGAAGTCGCCGACCATACGGGCATTACCTTCGTCTATCGGGCGTGCGCCTTCCTGCCCATGCTCGGCCTGCTCGCCGCTTTTCTGCCCGACATTGAAACAGCGGTTCAGCGCCAGAAAACAGCGGCCTAGATATATATTACACCCTTCGCGCGATCGCGGCCGCGCGCACCTTTTCAAGGTCCTTGGGCGTATCCACCGACAGCGGTGCTTCGTCGACACGCGCAACTACGATACTCATGCCCGCTTCCATTGCACGAAGCTGTTCGAGCCTCTCGCGCTTCTCCAGTGGAGATGGCGGCAGATTGACGAAGCGCGCCAGCGCCGCACGCCGGAAAGCATAGATACCGATGTGATGGTAATAGGGCCCGTCGCCGAACGGCGCGCGCGCGCGGGAGAAGTAGAGCGCACGACCGAAAGCTTCACCTTCATTCCATGCGACAACGGGCTTCACCACGTTTGGATTGTCGAAATCGCGCATCTCGGTAATCGGCGCAGCCAGCGTGGCGATGTCGGCGCCACTTGTTTCGAGTGTTTCCTTCACGATGCGCAGCTGCACGGGATCAAGCAAAGGCAGATCGCCTTGCAGATTGACCACGATGTCATGTGTGCCATCCGGATCGAGAAGTTCGACTGCCGCAAAAACGCGGTCTGTCCCTGAGGGCAGTGCGGGATCCGTAAGAACAGCGGCACCGCCGCGCTGTTCGATCGCCGAAACGATCTCGGCATCGCCGGCCGCAACCGCCACGGGCCCGGTTGCCGCGTTCACCGCGGCTTGCCAGACACGGACGATCATTGGCGTGCCTGCAATGTCGGCAAGCGGCTTGCCGGGAAGTCTTGTCGCAGCCATGCGCGCGGGAATGATGACGATGCAGCTCATGCGATCTTTCTCTCATGTTCTCCGATACTTATGCGACGCTTCGCCGCAATGACGCTCCGAGGCTGGCGGGTAATGTCCGCGCCGGTTCTCACGGGGGCGCGGTAGAGCATGAAACCTGCCCGTTGTTGCCGTTCCCGGGAGTCGACTGCCAGTTATTTACCCCAGAGATGCGGAGCCGGACCTTATGGATTCCTTTGAATGGAACAAGATTTTCGGCGCGCTTCTCGGCACCCTGCTTTTCATCGTCGCGGTGAAAATCGGCAGTGATTTTCTCTTCCTTGTGCGACCGCCGGAGAAGCCGGGCTATGTGGTGGCAGGCGTTCCGGCCGCGGACGAAAGCAGTGGCCCGGCGCAGCCCACGGAGGAGCCGCTGCCGGATTTCGGCACCGTGCTTCCCAAAGCCGATGTCGCGAAGGGCAAGGATATCTCCACCCGTTGCGAGCAGTGTCACGATTTGAGCAAGGGCGGCCCCGACAAGATCGGCCCAAATCTGTGGGGCGTCGTCAATCGCCCGCGCGCCTCGCGAACAAGCTTCAGCTATTCGAGCGCGATGTCGTCGAGCCATGCGCCCTGGACCTATGAAAACCTGTTCCGCTTCTGGAAATCGCCACAGGCCGTGGTGCCCGGGACGAAAATGACCTTTGCCGGTTTGCCAAGCGCGCAGGACCGAATCGATCTGCTCGCCTATATGCGCACACTCGCCGATTCGCCGGCGCCGATTCCGCCGCCGGCACCTGCTGCCCCGGCAAAGGCTCCCGCGGGAAAAGCCGCGCCGACCACTCCAGCAGCTCCCGCCGGGGCAAAACCCGCCACGCCCCCACCCGCGAAACCGGGCTGATTACTTCCGCTTCCGGGCTTTGCTGCGCGCGCCGGTCTTTGGATAGCGCGTCGACAGCAAGGCGTAACACGCCCGCGCGCCATTGGCCTCTGCGCCACGGCGGCGGCCAGGGCGCGGCCGGTCGATCCAGGCCGGAATATCCAGATGAACCCAGGATCGCGCGCGGCTCACAAAGCGGTTGAGAAACAACCCTGCCGTGATCGCACCGGCGAGACTATAATCGGGGCTGTTATTCAGATCGGCGACCGGGCTGGCGATCGCACTTTCGTAGCCGCGCCAGAGCGGCAAACGCCAGACGGGATCATGCACTTCGGCGGCAGCACGCGAAAGGTCGCCGGCGAGGGCCTCGTCGTCCGTGAAGAAAGGCGGCAGCTCCATGCCGGTCGCCGCACGCGCAGCGCCCGTCAGCGTGGCGAAATCGATCAGCAATTCCGGCGATTCCTCATCTGCCTCAGATAGCGCGTCGGCCAGAACGAGCCGGCCCTCGGCATCGGTGTTGCCGATTTCAATCGTGAGGCCCTTGCGGCTTGCGAGCACGTCACCGGGCCTGTACGCGCGGCCCGAAACGGAATTTTCGACGGCAGGAATGAGTACACGCAAGCGCACGGGCAGTCCTGCATCCATCACCATATGCGCAAGACCAAGTACGACCGCTGCTCCGCCCATATCCTTCTTCATGGTGAGCATTCCGGCGGAATTCTTGAGATCGAGGCCGCCCGAATCGAAACACACGCCTTTGCCCACCAGCGTGACTCTCGGCGCTGCCTCGTCGCCCCACCTGAAATCGATCAGGCGCGGTGCCCGCTCCGACGCGCGGCCGACCGCGTGAACCAGCGGGTAATTCTTTTCAATCAACTCATCACCCACGATGACACGAAATTTCGCGCCAAATTTCTTTGCCAATGCGCGCGCCGCCTCGGCCAGTTCCGCCGGTCCCATATCGTTGGCGGGCGTGTTGACAAGATTGCGGGCAAGAAACACGCCGGCAGCAATCCGTTCCACTTCCGCCTGGTCGACATCGGCTGCCAACAGAAGCTTGTGCATCCGGCGATCGTGTTTCTTGTAGCGATCGAAGCTGTAGGTCCCGAGGAGCCATGCCAGCGCGCCACGTGCGCCACCCAGTTCAGGCGGCACGTTGCGGAAAAAATACGTTCCCTCAGGGAGCGATTCCGGAAAAGCGGCAAGCGCAAGCGGATCGCCTTGCATGCCAAGCCCGAGCGCGGCGGATTTGAGCTCCCCGGCCGGAGACGCAAAAAGAAGTAGCTCGCCTTCCCTGGCCGCAAAACCGGCGCCCCGCGCCCATTGCGCATCGGCGTCCGACTGTTTCTTCAGCCACGCGTCCAGGCCGGATGTCGTTACGGCATCAAGCGGTGTAGCTGACTTTGCGCGGGTCACAAGCCTGTCATGCATGGAAATGCCTTTTCTGCGGGAACCCGCAAATCTAGAAACCTCGATGTCGCTTGTGCAACGGGGCTTCGTGATGCGTCCGCGTTATAGGCTGTTCATCGGTACTCGGAACTGGTCGAGCTGGAGCTTGAGACCGTGGCTCGCGTTGCGCGCCACGGGCCATGAATTCGAAGAAATTGTAATCCCGCTTCGCCGGCAGGGTACTGCCGCGGAGATCCGCGAATTGACCGGCTGCGACACGGTGCCGGTGTTGCAGATCGAGACGGCGGACAAGAGCGAAACGGTGTTCGACAGTCTGGCGATCTGCGAGACGCTTGCCGAACGGCACCCCGAAGCACGACTCTGGCCTGAACCATCGGCGGCGCGGGCCGAGGCTCGCTCCATCAGCGCCGCCATGCATTCAGGATTTGCACCCTTGCGCGCCATGCTTTCGATGGAATTTGCGCGTCGCTTGCCGACGCCCGAACTGAGCCCCGAAGTGTCGCAGGACATTGAGAGGATCTTGCGGTTCTGGCGGAACGCCCTCGCCCGTCATGGCGGAGAATTCCTGTTCGGCCACTTTTCCATCGCTGACTGCATGTATGCCCCGGTGGTCTCACGCTTCACGACCTACAGCATCGCACTCGAGCCTGCACTCCAGTCCTATTGCGAGCGCATGTTCGCTCTGCCCGCGATGGGCGACTGGCTCGCAGCCTCGGAAGCCGAAATCGCGGCCGGGCTTCCCTAAATGGGGTTATGGTTCAATCCAAAGCCCGGCTTTTAAGGGATTATTGACCCGGACCGGTCATGCTGCCCTGCGTATTTTTTAAGCCGAGGTTGACCATGGTCCGCGCTATCGCAATGAGCGCCGCATCCGCCCTTTGCCTGATATGGGCGGCAGGGTGCGCCAGTACGAGCGAGCCAGCTTCCAAAACTACGGCCGCGTCCTCTTCGGCGAGCACCGCCAGCACCACGCTGGACAGCAATGCCGATGTTGCGACGCTGACAAAGACTCTGCCGGCAACGCTCGACGGGGAGATCCAGCGCGCACACATGCTTCGGGAAAAGGGCGACTATGACGAGGCGGCGCGTTCCTTTGCGCAGCTCCTCCTGGTCGCCCCGGACGATGCCCGTGTGGTCGGCGGCTACGGCAAGGTATTGGCGCAGCAAGGTCATTCAAAAGAAGCTTTGGGTTTTCTGAAGCGCGCGGTCGAACTCGATCCGCACGACTGGTCGCTGCAGTCGGCGTTGGGCATCGCATATGATCAGTCGGACGACCATGCGAGGGCGCGTGCGGCCTACGAACACGCGCTTGCCCTGAAACCTGGCGACGCGTCGGTTCTTAACAATTATGCCGTCTCGCGCATGCTGGCGGGAGACTACACGGCGGCGAAGCGCCTGTTCGCGCAAGCCGAAGCCAAAGGCGTCTCCAACCCCAAAATAGCACTGAATCTCGAGAAGCTCACTTCGCTCAATAATGTTCCTGCAGCGGTCACCGCAAACGCACCCAAAACGGCTCCGGATGCAAAATCCCAAGAGCCGACAGAAACAACAATGAAGAATGGTGCTGTGACAGTGGCCAACCTTGCCGCGCCGTCCGCGCAATCGGCAACCCAGCCGCTTTCGGCCAAACTGCCGCCAATACCAGCAGTAACGGCCACCGCAACCACAACACGGAAGACAGCTTCATCAGCGAACAGCACCCGCACCGCAGTGGCAGCTCCGAAAGCGCTTACGACCGCTGTCGTGATGCAAAAGGTCCCGGTGGATCCGCTGGCCGGGCCTGCCAAACGCCGCGACCACGCGACTCAGAAACTGGCGGCCACCCCACACCAGACGGCAAAAGCGGCAGCTTCCGCAACCTCCGTTGCCGCGGCGCCAGCTACGCCGCCGCCGCCCGCGCTTCGAACCGCGGCCGATGGTGACTGAGGAACGCGAGCGCGGCGGTGTCTGTCCTGCCTGCCACTACCGGCGCGTTGCCTGAGCGGGGGCCGCGTTCTATTTGAGCCAAAATCCCACCAGCATTCCGAGCGTGGCATAGGCCCAGTATTTTTCGTGGATAAGAAAGCGCCTGGTCACAATCAAATAAAGAGCCGCCGCCAACAATAAGAAGGTTATGACGGCCGGCATGGTGGGAGCATAGTCGATCCAGGGAAGGCTCGGTGCGTTCGCGTGCAGGCGAAGCGTATAAAACAATGTGAATTTCGCGGCTATGGCGACCATCTTTGCAAATACCAACGCTACCACGGCAATCACGAACAGTGCGATGCCGATAAACCCTGCTCTCATTGGTAATCCCCTCGACGTGGTATTTGCTCGAGCGTTCCTGCAGCATGCCGGATCCGTCGCCGCAATGGCAGGACAGCCCGCGTCTGGAAGGAGCCTGGCGTTATCCGTATGACCAGGATCGCAGAGACTGCCCCGCAGCGGCTTTGCAAATTGCCCTGAAACAGGCTGATCGGTTGAGAATGGCGTTAGGCATCAATGCATCGTATGCATGATGTTCATGACTGCGGGACCCATAATGACGATGAACAAACAGGGGAGGAAAAAGATCAGCATCGGGACCGTCAGCTTGGGCGAAAGAGCGGCAGCCTTTTTCTCCGCCTCCAGCATGCGCTGTTCGCGGTTCTCGTGCGCCGTCACGCGCAACGCCTGGCCGACGGGAGTACCATATTTCTCCGCCTGGTTCACGGCAGCGGACACGGCGCGTACACCCGAATGACCGCAGCGTTTGGCGAGATTGTCGTAGGCAGTCCTGCGATCGGGAAGATAGGATAGTTCGGCCGTGGTCAGAGCGAGCTCCTCGGCGAGTTCCGGAGATTGCGTTCCTACCTCCGACGAGACACGCGTGAACGCCGCTTCGATCGACATGCCTGCTTCCACGCAGATCAACATCAGATCGAGCGCGTCCGGGAAAGCCCGCATAATCGAGGTCTGGCGCTTCTGGGTGCGGTTGGAGAGGAAGAGATCAGGAATATAGAAGCCGGCGAGACCCAGTCCCAGCGCCACATTCACCTTCATGAAGGCGCCCCAGGCACCGTGATAGATGAAGAAGAAGAATATCAGCGCCAGAAGGAATACAATGAAAGGCATCACGAAGCGAAAGAAGACGAAGGTCATGAGCGCTCCCTGCCCGCGATAACCCGCGCGCGCGAGGCGATCCCGCGTTTCCTCCGTCTCCACGATTCGCGACAATTGCAGGCGTTCGACCGTCTTCTTGACGAAGCCGAGCGGCTCCGAGCGCAACCCGCCTCGCTGCTTCAACTGCGCCTGATATTTGCGGCGCAGCTCTTCGCGCCGTTCCGCAACGGCCTTCATGCGCGCACCGAGCGTGTTGCGCTCGAGCATGGGCAAGCCAAGCGTGACTACAGTCGCAAACGCCATTACGGCTGCAAGCAGCGTTGCATCGAACCGGTAATCGAAGAAGATATTGAAAATACCGACATCCATAGCCGTCTACTGCCTTCGCTAATGCTTGAACGAGATCATCTTCTTCATGATGAAGATACCCATAGACATCCAGATCGCGCAGCCGGCCAGCATGAGATTGCCGACCCGCGTGTTGAACAGTGGCTCGATGTAGCTCGGCGTCGTGAAATAGACCATTCCCATGACGCCCGGCGGCAGCGCGCCAATAATCATCGCGGAGGCCTTGGCTTCCGATGAAAGCGCTTTAATTTTGCCTTGCATCCGCTTCCGTTCGCGGAGCACTGCGGAGAGATTTCCCAGCGCTTCCGAAAGATTGCCGCCCGACTTCAGCTGAACGGTCATGACAATTCCGAAGAAATTGACCTCGGGGGTCGGCATATTTTCGTACATGCGCTTCAGCCCCTGATCCAGCGGGACGCCGACCTTGAGGCCCTCGCATAGCCTGTTGAATTCGCCGGACACTGGTTCCGGCAGCTCTTTCGCCACGATTTTGAGCGATTCGTTCGTCGGCAGGCCGGATTTGACGCTGCGAACAATCACGTCGATGCCGTTGGCAAATTCGCTGGTGAACTTTTTCTGCCGACGGTTGGTCATGTACCAGAGAATCCAGCGCGGAAATCCAAGTCCCACGCCGAACGCTGCCAGTATCACGACCAGTATCGGCTGGCGGGTGATCACGCAAACCGCCGCGGCGAGCAATGCAGCAGCACCACTCATGATCCAGAATGTCCTGGTCGACATTTGCAGGCCGGCCTGGGCAATTCGGCGTTGTAACGTAGGTCTTTGTTTCTTCTCGGTCTGCTGGCGTTCGATATCCTTCAGCAGCTGCTGGACCGATTTCCGACGCTGCTGGTTGGAGAGTGCGGTAGTGCGCGCCTGGGAATTCACGGCAGAGCTGCGGGTGAGCGCAGCGACCCGCTTTTTCGCGGCCGCGGGCGAAGGGCCGGAAAATGCGAAGACGGCGCCCCCGAGTCCGATGGCCGCCAGGGCCGCCGTCAGCACGATTATGATTGTTCCGCCCATGCCCAGGCCTTACTGATTGAGAGCGTCGAGAGATTCGGCGAGTTCGCGTTCCAGACCGAAATACCGGGCGCGTTCCCAGAAATTCGGGCGCACAATCCCGGAGCCGGCATGACGTCCGCGTATCCGGCCCGATTCATCTTCGCCCGAGATCTCATAAGTCATCAGATCCTGCGTAATGATCACTTCGCCTTCCGTTCCGACTACTTCCGTAATTCGCGTAATTCGACGCGAGCCGTCGCGCATACGCTCGGCCTGAATGATCACGTCGATCGAGCCGACGACCATCTCGCGGATGGTCTTTACCGGCAGCTGGAAGCCGCCCATGGTGATCATCGATTCCAGTCGTGACATTGCTTCACGCGGCGAGTTGGCGTGCAGCGTACCCATCGAACCGTCATGACCAGTGTTCATCGCCTGCAGAAGATCGAATGCTTCCGGTCCACGCACTTCGCCGACGATGATGCGTTCCGGACGCATACGCAGACAGTTACGGACGAGGTCACGCATCGTGATCATGCCCTGGCCCTCGAGATTGGGCGGACGCGTTTCAAGCCTCACGACGTGGGGCTGCTGCAGTTGCAGTTCCGCCGCGTCCTCGCAGGTAATAACGCGCTCATCGACGTCGATATACGCCGTCATGCAGTTTAGCAGTGTCGTCTTGCCCGAGCCCGTACCGCCCGAAATGAGCACATTGCAACGCGAACGCCCAATAACCGCAAGCACGCGCGCTCCAGCTGGACTGACCGAGCCGAATTTCACGAGGTCTTCAAGCGTCAGCTTGTCCTTGCGGAATTTTCGGATGGTCAGTGTAGGGCCGTCAAGCGAGAGTGGCGGTGCGATCACGTTGACGCGGCTGCCGTCAAGCAGGCGGGCGTCGCAAATGGGCGAGCTTTCATCGACGCGACGGCCGACCTGACTGACGATGCGCTGGCAGATGTTCATCAGCTGCGCATTGTCGCGAAACCTGATGGGCGTCAGCTGAATTCGGCCGCCAACCTCAATAAACACGCGGCCGGCGCCGTTCACCATGATATCGGCGATGTCGTCTCGCGCGAGCAGAGGCTCAAGGGGGCCGTAACCAAGGACGTCGTTACAGATGTCCTGGAGCAGCGCTTCCTGCTCGGCGATGGACATCACCACGGCCTTGATGGAAATGATCTCATTGACGATGTCGCGAATTTCCTCGCGCGCCGAATCCGGATCGAGCTGCGCAAGTTGCGCCAAATCGATGGTATCGATCAGGGCTCCGAATATCGTAGTCTTTATCTGGTAGTAATCGTCGGACCGCGAATCGGCCGGCGGCGGCTTTGGCGCCGCGCTGGGCGATACGTTTTGCCGGGACGCTTGTGCTTGACTTCCCCCGACCTCACCGCCCGTTGCCGAGACCGCTGCAGTACGTAGTGCAGCGGGTTCAGCACGCTGCGCCGGAGCCAGGGTTGCCTGTCTTTGCTCGGAGGTCCCGCTGCGCTTGCCGAACATGAATTAGCTTCCTGTCTCGCTGGTTGAACGGGCGATGTGCTTCAATGACATGAGCCTGGTGCCCGTCAGGACTGCTTGCTACGTTTCAGGAACGACAGGAACGGCAACACGCCCTTTTGTGCATTTTCCTGTGGCACGCGGCGCGTGACGAGTTCCGCCAGCTTGCAAATGCTTTCGGCCGGCTGCGATTTGGGGTGCATCTGCGCCAACATCTGGCCGTTATTTGCAGCCCCTCCGAACAACTGTGGATCGAAAGGCACGGTAGCGGCTGGATCGAGGCCGAGCGCCGATGAGAACTCCTTGACCGGAATTTCCGGCCGGCGCGGCACTCCGAGCTGATTGATGACGAGCTTCGGCGCCGCGTCGTTCGGACGGTTCTGTCGGAGCACATCCACGAAAGCCTTGCCGTTGCGCAGGCTCCCCAGACATGGCGAGGCAACGATCACGATCTCGTCCGCCGCTAGGAGGGTCTGGCGCACCCATGGGGTCCAGATGTGTGGAATATCCACAATCACGCAGGGCGACATCTGCCGCACGGCGTCGATGACGGTTTCATAGGCCGCGTTGTCGGCGTCGTAGCTTCTCTCGAGCAAAGTAGGAGCCGTAAAAAGGGCGAGGTGATCGCTCACCTTGACCAGCACACGGTCCAGCAAAACATCGTCCAGGCGCTCGGGAGCGGCGAGCGCGTCGGCTACGGTTTGTGTGGGTTCTTCATTGAAATCCAGGCCCAACGTGCCGAACGGCAGATCAAAATCGATGATCGTCGTGTGGATCTTCAGTCGCTCCGCGATGCACCATCCGACATTGTGGGCAAGCGTAGACGATCCTGCACCGCCCCGCGCGCCTACGAAGGCGATCACGCGGCCGATCGGCTGCGTTTCACGATCCACGTAGAGACCGGAAATCGTTTCGATGAGGCTGAGCGGATTGAGCGGCGCAACAAGATATTCGCTCACGCCGCGGCGGATGAGTTCGCGATATAATTCAACGTCGTTATGACGGCCAATTACGATGACTTTGGTTGCGGGATCGCAAACATGGGCCAGCCGGTCGACTTCTTCGACGGCAGCCCTGCCCTGGAGTCGCGTCTCAACGATTAGGAGATTTGGCGTGACCTGACCATTGAAATGATCGACCGCGGCCTGGATACCGCCAAGTTGTACATCGACATGCGCCTTCGATAACCGCCGATCCTCGGCGGCGCGTTGCAGGGCAGCCCCCGTGTCCGGAAACTCGCAGTACGCGGCCACCGAAATGCGCGGCACAGGCCGCTCATGTGGAGCTGCACCGAATGCTCCTTCGCCGGATTGTAATTGTGCCGGCATCGCCTCTGACATGAGAACCTCCGAATTACTGACCGCCGCCAACGCCGGACAGGGTGGCAGACTGTTCCTGTGATTTCTGCGAACCGGTGGACTGCGCCTTTTCGTAGGTGCCGATCACCGTCCCGCGACGCGTGGCGTCCGCAGGGCCCATGCCGCGCGGAGTAACCAAATCGCGCGGCTCGGAGATCATCGCCGCCAAATTGTGCTGCTGCGAACAGCCGAAATCCGGTCTGGGCAAGTTTTGCGCCGTATCGCCGGCGTCTTCCGTCCAGCTTCCGCAGGGATCGGTCTTTGCGCTGTAGACGATGTAGCCGACCTCGACATGCGTATCGCCATTGGCGGTATCATGCGTACCGACGAGAATGCGCGAGCGCGGCACACCCATATGCGCCAGATGTTCGCCGAAGTAAGAGAGTGCAGCCGACGAATCCGGGCCATTGGGAGCAGACACGCTTATCGCACCATCTCCGCGCGACAAATAATCTTCGACGAAGCTCGCGAGCTTTGTCCCGTCTTCCGGGCTCAGACCGGCTGACGCGTCGGAGAACGCAACGCGGACCGTTTCGTAATGCGGCGAAACAGTGATCGGATGGTTGCGAAGTCCATCGGCGAATACCGTTCCATCGTTCGTCGGAGCGGCGCAGCTTCCAGCGAGCAGTACCGCGGTGACGGACAGTGCACGCAGCACATGAATATTTTCCCGACCAACGGCGAACAGTGATTGGGGCAACGAGATTTTCGACATATCCATTACTCCACGATAAAGCCGGGTTTACCATCGGCCGCGGATTTGAGCCCATGTGGATCGTTGCTGAAGCTCGTATTCATCTTGCCCAGGATGTCCTGCTCCGGATCGGTCGCCGGGATGAACCCGTCGGTCGGAGCCGCAAGTTTCGATTCATGGGTCGGATCGACGAGATAAGCGCTGCAGATAATCACCAACTCTGTTTCATTGTTCTGGAAATCGCGACTGCGGAACAGCGCACCGAGTACAGGCATGGAGCCGAGGCCTGGGAATTCGTCCAAAGCCTGCTTGGTGTTATGTTGTAGCAGCCCAGCAATCGCAAAGCTCCCACCGGAAGGAAGTTCGACAGTCGTTTCCGCCCGCCTCACTGCCAAAGCCGGAATGGTGAGCGACGCGACGTTGATTGGTTGGCCGTTTGTACCCACGGCTTCGGACGCCGATTGTACGAATGCCCCCTCGTTCGTAAGCTCGCTGACTTCGGTGGAAACTTGAAGCGAGATTCGGTTCTCGCTCAGCACGACCGGCGTGAAGGCGAGTGCTACGCCGTATGTTTTGAATTCGACGGTAACGTTGCCGTAGAGGTCACGCGAGATGGGAACGGGAAATTCGCCGCCAGCGAGGAATTTTGCCGTTTCTCCTGAAACAGCCGTCAAATTGGGTTCCGCCAGAGTGTGGTCCAGTCCCACGGTATCCAGCGCGTTGAGAAGGCCCTGAACGTTGTTGGGACCGGGGTATCCGGGAGTTCCAGGGGTTCCGATATTGCCGATCTGTGCGCCCGAGGCTGCCGAAAGAACCTGGCCGAGTCCGAAAGGATTGGATGTCGCGAGCGCGATCGGTACGCCACCCGCGGTGAACGCTCCCGTGAGATTGATACCAAGCTGCTTCGCGATGGTCCTCTGAATTTCAGAAACGCGGACCTTGATCAGAACCTGCTCGCGGCCTTTGACCTTGAGCATATTGACGACTTTCGTAGGGTCAGCCCCTTTGCCGGGATCCGTGGCAAACCGCGCTGCCAGGTCCTGCGCGCGCGTCGCCTGTTCGGCACTTTCGACCGTGCCCGTAAGTACGACGTTGTCGTTGAGGGCGGTAACCTTGATATCGGACCCGGCTAAATTTTGATGCAGAAGCGCCGTCAACCCGGCCACATCACGCTCAACCTGGATATCAAGCGAAAGAACCTGATGACCCGCGGCATCGAAAAAGAAAGCGTTTGTCTGTCCGGTTTTCATACCCAGCAGATAAACGCGCCGTGCCGTACGCACCACTGCGTCTACCACACCGGGATTCGAGACGAGCACGTCTCGTGCATCGGTATCGAGCTGAACGATCGCGGCCTTGTCGAGCGCTAACGTCAGATGTTCGTGGGCAGGGCCCGGGCCGCGTGCAGAAACATTTATGACGCGCGCGTCGGCGGGCTCCGCACCGGAGGTATTGGTTCCTGCTCCGGCCGGGCAGGCCAGGAGTGCCACCGCAAGTGTTGCAATTGTAAGAACGGCGCTGCGCATGACTTACTCCTTCGAACGGACGACGCTGGAATGCAGGACGCCATAACGAAGAACGTCAATCTGCTGCGTTCCGTTATCGTCCTTTGCTCCCGCGTTAACGTCGGCTGTTTCGTTGTCGCCAAGAGCGCGCAGGGAGAGCGAAAGCGTTCCGGCGGCTTTGTAACGCTCGATCAATTCCACTTGCGATGGCGAAAGTTCGATCGTAGCCGTTCTTGCGACCACGGATTTGGTATCCTTGCTGTCATAAGTCTGGTCGACAGCGAGCACACGCACATCTTTCAGTATGGTGGTCGACTCAATTCGGTGCGAGTCCTGCTGCTGAATGGTGCAGAGTATGTCGACGCGGTCATTTGGCAGGATGAACCCGCCTGCTCCAGTGTCGGCGGATATCGGTATCGAAACCGCACGCTCACCCGACATCAACATGGCCGACATGTAACCCGCCGCATTGCCATGTACGATCTTCGTCGTCGTCAACGGCTCGCCCGGCATCATCGGTGCGCGCACTACAGTGCCCTGCACAATCTTGGAAAGATCGGGCTGCGTGTCGTGCGTAATAAAGCTCGGATCGACCGAGGACCGCGGCCAGTCCTGCCAGCGAACCGAAGTTGGCGTGAGCTGCGAACCTGGTGCCAGCTCGCTTGTAGCGACAAGTACTTCGCTCATCGCTATTCTGGGAGCAGGCGCAGCAGCGGTTGGTTGGGTTCCGCCGCCAAGCAGGCTGCGTGCCAGCAATGCCACCGCTCCTGCAGCTACTGCAGCAATGGCAAGTACAATAATTCGGGATCGGTCCATGGAATTGAGCTCCTCGACGGACGCATCCCAACACGCAACCCTTTAGAGAATGCTTAATGCCGGAAGCGGCGAGAGCGCAACGCGGGGCGAAGATCGATCGCGATCAAGATTTGCGATTGGGCATAATGCTTCAAAAAACACACAAAGAAGCATGTCACCGCGTGCTGAGGGGCCGGTTTGTGCCCGTGAAACTGGAAGATTTGCATTGGATCAGCGCACTATTATTAGGGCTAATTTTCTGTAAATCGATGTCTTTAGTCTGCGACCCTTCCTTCTCTAACTCGCGATAGCCCACCCCTGGTACCAACGCTTTTGTCGCACCGGGGGCGTTAACCGCTTGGTCAAGCACGCCGGGATAGAACCCTTTCCGGCATGAAATTGCGGCGCACCATGGATCTCGACAGCGGGAAAGACGGCGCCCTGGCAAAATGTGCCGCAGCCGTCGCTGTGGGACTGGGTTTTGCCTGGGCCGGCTGCGTGGTCATGATGTGGTTTCAGCATTTCTGGATACTCGACTCGCAGGGAAAGCCGATCTTCACGGATTTTCTCGAGGTCTGGGTGGCGGGCGGCACGGCGCTCCATGGCGCGGCGGCATCCGCCTATGACCCGGTGCTGCATCACGCAGCGCAGGTCGCGGCCGCAGGCCATCCGCTAAAGGGCTTCCTGTGGTGGCATTACCCGCCACTGTTTCTCCTTGTCGCTTCAGCACTCGCGCTTATGCCTTATGTAGCGGCCTTCGTTGTTTGGAGTGTCATGAGCGCAGCCCTGTACGCCGCGACGATTGCCGCGGTGGCAAGGTCACGCATAGCCGCGTTGGTCGCCTGCGGCCTGCCAGCAGTTTTCGTCAACACTGTCGTGGGACAGAACGGTTGCTTTACCGCCGCGCTCATCGGTGGCGCACTGCTTAATCTCGAGACGAGACCGGGTCTTGCAGGCCTGTTTCTCGGTTTGCTCACCTATAAGCCGCAAATGGGATTGCTTTTCCCGATCGTCCTCCTCGCCACCGGGCGCTGGCGCGCATTCTTTTCCGCTTGCGTGGCGACTGTGTTCGCAATCGCCATTCCCTGGCTTTTATTTGGCGGAGATACGATCCGGGCCTTCCTGCACTTCCTGCCGTGGGCCAGCGACTCGCTGCTGACGAACGGCGCCGCCGGCTGGAATAAACTCCAAACAGCCTACGGACTGGCGCGCTGGCTTGGTTGCGACAACGAGGCGGCCTCCTTGCTGCAGACAGCGATCACTCTTGCTGCCTCCTGCGCAGTCGTCTGGTTGTGGCGCCGGAATGTGGCGTTCCCATTGAAGGCAGCAGCGCTAGCGACCGCCACGCTGGTCGCTACTCCATATCTCTACATGTATGACTTTCCGATCCTTGCGGTGCCGCTTGCATTCTTGTTTCGTGACCGCGTCTTTGACCGGCTCGAATTGGCGGGCATCGCTCTTGCAGGTTTATGCCTGCTGAGTTTCGCCTGTGGCATCGTCACGATTCCTGTCGGGACGCTGGCTATCGCACTTGTCGGGTTACTGATAATACGCCGCACGTTTCAGCGCGCTGCGGCGCCGGCGCACGCGCCATTGGCAATGCAGATCGCCTGATGGCAACACAGCTCCATTCTGCGGACCAAGGCGCAACCTCGCTCCGTCTGGACATACGAAGCCTCGCAGTAACGGCAGCAGCGAGCTTCGCGATCGCCTATATCATCGGCCTGTGCCTGATGCTCAAGTCGCACGACTGGATCATCGGCGCTAACGGCCGGCCCTCGGTGACGGATTTTATGGTGTTCTGGCTTGCCGGTCACTCCGCATTGAAAGGCGCGGCGGCAGCCGCCTATGTTCCGCAACTGCATCACGCGGCCGAAGCCGCCATGTCCGGCCACACGTTTGCAGGACAACTACCCTGGCGAAACTCTCCACTATTCTTCTTTGTAGCGGCGCCGCTGGCACTGTTGCCTTACGTCTGGTCGTTCATCGCCTGGGTCGCAGCCTCGCTTGCAATCTATGGTTTCGTCGTTTCGCGCATCGCCCGGTCGTCGCTCGGCGCGATCCTTGCCTGTGCGGCTCCCCCCGTCTTCATCAATGCGCTTTGCGGCCAGAATGGCACGCTCACTGCCGCGCTGATGGGCACGGCGCTGCTCTGCCTCCAACGACGTCCCGTAATGAGCGGCATTCTGATTGGTTTGCTCAGCTACAAACCCCAGCTGGGTATTTTGTTTCCGGTCGTTCTTCTCGCCGGCGGACATTGGCGAACGTTTGCGGCGGCCGCCGTTACCTGCGCCGTTGGAATGCTGGCCAGCACACTGATTTTCGGTGCCGAGTCCTGGAGCGCGTTCCTCCATTACCTGCCTATTACTTCGGATCAAATCCTCGTGCACGGAATAAACGGCTTCAACAAATTGCAGACCATGTACGGCCTCGTGCGCTGGCTGGGATTCGGAAACAGCTCCGCGTGGATCATGCAAACAGGTGTGATCGGTATTGTCGGCGTAGCCCTGTTCTTGCTGTGGCGTCGCAACCTGCCTTATGCGCTCAAGGCCGCGGCCTTACCCGTTGCTACATTGCTCGTGACGCCGCATCTCTTCATATACGACTTCCCCCTGCTCACGGTGTCGTTCGCGTTTCTCTACCGCCAGAGCGCTTTCGACGGCGTGGAATTCTGGAGCATTGGCGTCGCCGGCGCGTGCATGGGTGCTTTCCTTTTCCTGCCCATACCCATCGGCCTTGTGGCACTGCTGATTACCGCTGCCTTGATCGCCAGGCGTGCATTTGAGCCGTTTGGCGCGGCGGCGACGGAGCGGCTCTTCCTGAAAGTTGCGTGATGGCGCTACAAACAACTGAGATTGGCGGAGCGGCAGGCCGGACGCGCCCGGATCCGAACGTGTTCGCCAGTATCGCAGCGTGCGGCCTTGCGTTAGCCTATCCGGTCTATCTTTTCATCATGTACCAGTCCCGCACCTGGATTCTCCAGGCGAACGGGCGTCCTGGCGTATCGGATTTCATGGTGTTCTGGCTGGCGGGGCGCGCAGCCCTGCGCGGTGCCGCGGCATCTGTCTATGATCCGCGGATCCACCATGCGGCCGAAGTCGCCATGTCGGGTCATGAATTTCACCGGCACATGTCGTGGCACTATCCGCCACTGTTTCTTTTTGTGGCTGCCGGTCTCGCTCTGCTGCCCTATGTCGTGGCTTTCATGACCTGGGTCGTGAGTACGCTCGCCATTTATGCCGCGACTATATTCGGCATAGCGCGGGCGCGAGTTGCGCTCATTCTCTCCTGCGCCGCACCGGCAGTTTTCATCAACGCCATCGGCGGGCAGAACGGACCGCTCACGGCCGCATTGTTGGGAGCATCGTTGCTGTTTCTCGAAGAGCGGCCGATATTGAGCGGCGTTTTCCTTGGGCTGCTGACGTACAGGCCGCAGCTCGGAATTCTGTTTCCGGTCGTGCTGATTGTGGGCGGCTATTGGCGAACATTCATCGCTGCAGGGATCACCGCGCTCCTGGGGTTGCTGGCGTGCTGGGGCGTTTTTGGCACCGGGACCATGCAGGCTTGCTTGCACTTCCTGCCCGGCGCATCGGATGCCCTGCTCGTCAAGGGCGAGAATGGATTTTACAATTTCCAGACGATTTACGGACTTGTCCGCTGGGCCGGGCTTGGAAACGGCGGGGCCAGTGCCATTCAGGCGGGAATGACCTTGTGGGCCGCTATTGCCTTGGGCTGGTTCTGGCGGCGCAATGCGCCATTCCCGCTAAAGGCCGCGGCTCTGGCGGTAGCGAGTCTCCTGGCGTCACCGTATCTCTATATCTACGATTTCGCCGTGCTCACCGTAGCTTTCGCCTTTCTTTACCGGCATCGTCCGTTCGACGCCGTGGAAGTTGCGGGCGTCGCTGTGGCCAACCTGCTCGTCGGTGCTTTCCTGTTCTTCCCTTCACCGATAGGTCTTCTCGCCATCATCATCGCATTCGCCCTCATTATGCGCCGCGCGATGGCAATACCTGCTTTTTTTCGACGCAGAACGACCGCACCGGAGCTATGATACAAGCGGTCGTTTCGTAGTTTCCCGACGAGGGATGCATGAAGACGGTGGTCATAACAGGCGCGTCCACGGGAATTGGGCGCGCCTGCGCCAAAATGCTGGTACAAAAAGGCTTCCATGTGTTCGGCAGCGTTCGCAAACAGGTCGATGCGGATGGGCTGTCGCTCCAACTGGGCGCATCATTTTCACCGCTGATCTTCGACATCACGGACTCGGCCGCCGTGCAGAGCGCTGCCGCTGCTCTCGATGAGTGGCTGGGCGGCAAACCGCTCTTCGGTCTGGTCAGCAATGCCGGCATCGCCGTCCCAGGCCCGTTGCTTCATCTTGATGTCGACGGATTTCGCCGCCAGCTGGAGGTCAACGTCACGGGGCAACTGATCGTTACTCAGTCGTTTGCACCGCTTCTGAGAACTGCCGATGGAAACAGGACGGGGCGTATTGTGATGATGTCGTCCATCGGCGGCAGGAACGCGTCACCCTTTATCGGCGCTTACAACGCTTCGAAATTCGCCCTCGAAGGCCTGTCGGAAAGCCTGCGCCGCGAACTCATGTTATGGGGCATCGACGTTATTATCGTGGCGCCCGGCGCGATTGCGACGCCGATATGGGACAAGGCCGAAGAGGTTGACCTTTCTGCTTACGTGAACACGGCTTACGCCGCGTCGCTCGACACCGTTCGCGATTACATGCTTGCGAATGGACGCAAGGGACTTAAGCCGGAACAGGTCGCCGGGGTCGTCTGGCGCGCGCTGACAGTCGCCAGGCCAAAAACGCGCTATGTGATCACGCCCGATCCCTTGCAGAACTTCCTGGCAAATCACCTTCCCAAGCGCATGGTAGATCGTATGATCGCTCGCCAGCTGGGATTGCTGCCGAAAAAGTAATTCTTACGCCACTTCCGCCTTGGCTCTCTTGCGCAGATGCGGAACCAGCTCCCTTTTGCGCAGGCGGATCGACTGCGGCGTCACTTCGACGAGTTCATCGTCTTCGATGTAAGCGATGGCCTGTTCGAGAGTCATGGGCACGATGGGCGTCAGGCGCACGGCCTCATCCTTGGAATGGGTGCGGATATTGGTGAGCTGTTTCGCCTTCAGCGGATTTACATCCAGATCGTTTTCCCGCGAATGCTCGCCGATGATCATGCCCTGATAGACTTTCGTTCCGGGGATAACGAACAATTTTCCCCGCTCCTCGAGATACCAGAGCGCATAGGCCACGGCTTCGCCGTCACCGGTCGAGATGAGAACTCCGCTCCGGCGGCCCTCAATTCCACCTTTGAAAGACGCGTAACCGTGAAACATCCGGTTGATGACGCCGGTTCCGCGCGTATCCGTGAGAAACTCGCCATGATAGCCAATGAGGCCGCGCGACGGCGCTAGAAATACCAGGCGGGTCTTGCCGGCGCCTGTGGGGCGCATGTCCTGCAATTCGCCCTTTCGCTGGCTGATCTTCTCGATGACCACGCCCGTGTAGGGATCGTCGGCGTCGATCGTTACTTCCTCGATGGGCTCCAGACGCTCGCCGGTGTCGGGATCCGTGTCATACAATACGCGCGGCCTGCTGATCGAAAGTTCGAAACCTTCCCGGCGCATCGTTTCGATGAGCACGCCGAGCTGCAATTCGCCGCGCCCGGCCACTTCGAAGGCCGCCTCTCCGGTTTCGCGTACCTTGATGGCGACATTGCCCTCGGATTCACGCAGCAGGCGATCGCGAATGACGCGACTTTGTACTTTGTTGCCTTCACGACCGGCCATCGGCGAATCGTTCACCGAAATCGTGATGGCGAGAGTCGGCGGATCGATCGGCGGCGCCGCGATAGGCGCGGTTACATCGAGATCGCATAGTGTATCGGCGACGGTGGCGTTCACCAGCCCGGCAATGGCGATAATATCTCCGGCTTCCGCCCGCTCGACAGGCACCCGGGCAAGGCCGCGGAAGGCGAGCAATTTGGTTGCGCGCGCGCGCTCGATCTCTGCACCTTCACGCGAGAGCGCCCTGAGCTGACGATTAATCGTGATGGCGCCCGACTCGATACGCCCGGTCAGAATGCGACCAAGATAGGGATCGGCCTCCAGTGTCGTAACCAGCATGGCAAAGGAATGATCATCGCCCGCAAGAGCAAGCGGCTTCGGCTTTGGAACGTCTGCAAGGATGCGATCAAACAGCGGTGCAAGATTTTCGTGCGGATCGGTCAGCGAGGCGACCGCCCAGCCCTGGCGACCGGATGCATAAAGAACGTGAAAATCCAGCTGATCGTCATTGGCCTCGAGTGCGAGAAAAAGATCAAAGATGTTTTCGAGCGTTTCTTTCGGTTGTGCGTCGGAACGGTCGATCTTGTTGACCACGACAATGGGCTTCAGTCCCAAGGCCAACGCTTTCGAGAGCACGAACTTGGTTTGCGGCATCACAGATTCCGCTGCGTCCACGAGCAGGACCACGCCATCCACCATGGAGAGGATGCGCTCGACCTCCCCTCCAAAATCGGCGTGACCCGGCGTGTCGACGATATTGATGCGAATGCCCTGCCATTCGACGCTTGTGCATTTGGCAAGGATAGTGATGCCCCGCTCGCGTTCCAGATCGTTGGAGTCGAGCGCTCGTTCCTGCACCTGCTGGTTCTCGCGGACGGCGCCCGATTGGCGGAGCAGCTGGTCCACCAGGGTTGTCTTGCCGTGGTCGACATGGGCAATGATGGCAATATTTCGGATGTCCATGGCGCTCACGGGTTTCAGGTGGAGGAAAGCGCGCGCCTTATAGGGAGGCGCACGCAGCTTCGCAAACTGTGCCCGAACGAAGCAATACAGCTGTATTAACGAATGTTCAGACGATCTCCGGCGACGGATTTGTAATAAAAAGTCGCAAATCGGTTCGAAGCCCTCGAAATTGCCGTGAGGCATGGTAGGAGGGGCGCGGATAGGGCGGCCATTTGCGGCGGATGTCGCAGAAAACCCGCGGCATGAGCCGCGCGGTATGGAGCGCGGCCACTGGCTGCCGGATCGACGAGATGAATATCAGGGTTTCCAGTCCGCTGCAGGCCGCGCCATCCGCTGTGCAGGATTCGCAAAACACAGACCGGTCGCGGGTCCGCCGGTCGACGCTCGTTCTGGGCGCCCTTGGCGTTGCCCTGGCAGGCGGCCTGCTTTGGTACTTCCTGGGGGGAACCGCCGCGCCGCCCCCGAAAATGGCGCCGGTACCTCCCGTCACGACCGCGACGGTCCAGGAGCGGAATATCGCCGGCCTCGCCCATTCCATAGGAACGGTGGTCCCGGTCTCGACCGTGCAGGTAACGGCACTCGTCACCGGGCAGTTGCTTTCGACAGGGTTCGCCGAAGGGCAGATCGTGAAAGCCGGCCAGATCCTTTTCCAGATCGACCCCCGGCCATTCGCCGCCGCTCTTGCCCAGGCCCGCGCGACCCTGGCGCGTGACATCGCTACCAACATCAGCGCACAGAACGACAAGGCGCGTTACCTGAACCTTGCCGCTCAGGGCGCCACCTCAGCGCAACTGCGCGATCAGGCGGTCGCCGCTGCGGCAGCAGATGCCGCAACGGTTGAAGCCGACAAAGCAAATGTTCAAACGGCCGAACTCAACCTCGGCTATTCGACCATTCACTCGCCGATCACCGGAAAGACCGGGCCGATCCTCATCCAACCGGGCAATCTGATCACCGCGAACAACAACGCGAGTCCACTCGTTACAATTACCCAGCTGCAGCCGATCAAAGTATCGATGTTCCTCCCGCAATCCGATCTGCCGCAAATCCAGAAGCAGGAGACAACAAAAAAGCTGGTGATGACACTGCGGCCCGGCGGCGGTGCGCCGATTATGGCGCCGGTGAATTTTGTCGGCAACCAGGTCGATTCGAAGACCGGGACAGTGGAACTGCGCGCGACTTTCGACAATGCGGATTTCCGCCTGGTCCCCGGCCAATATGTCGACGCGGCGGTGGCGCTCAACGACTATCCGAACGCCATCGTCGTGCCGCGGGACGCTGTCAATATCGGCCCAGAAAACAGGTATGTGTACACGATCGGCGACCATAACATTGCAGCAATGCGGCCGGTCACCCTGATCTACGACGACGGTACGAATGATGTGATTGCCGGTGATGTAAAGCCTGGCGACCGGGTGATCGTCGAAGGCCAGTTGCGTGTCATCCCCGGTACGGCCGTACAGGTCATGGATACGCAGACCGCCGCACGCAACTGACAGATGAACATCTCCGAACCATTTATTCGCAAACTTGTCATGACGACGCTGCTGATGGCGGCGCTCGTCATTTTTGGCGCGTTCGGTTACGCGACATTGCCTGTCAGCGAACTGCCGAGCGTGGATTTTCCGACAATTGTGGTGTCGACTTCGCTGCCGGGCGCCGCACCGGAAACAATGGCGTCCTCGGTTACTTCGCCACTCGAGAGTCAGTTCCTGACCATTCCGGGCGTGGCGTCGATGACGTCGCAGAGCAGCCAGGGTTCTTCACAGGTTACGCTGCAATTCGACCTCGACCGCAATATCGATGCGGCCGCGCAGGATGTCATCACTGCAATCACCGCTGCTTCGCATCAATTGCCGGCAAATCTTCCGACGCCGCCAACGCTGCGCAAAGTCAATCCATCCGACTCGCCCATACTCTATATTGCTATGTACTCGGCGACGCTGCCCCTGTCACAGCTCGACACCTATGCAGAGTCGTTGCTCTCGCGACAGATCTCGACACTTTCCGGCGTGGCCCAGGTCAATGTGTACGGATCGCAAAAATATGCCGTTCGCATTCAGGCCGATCCCATGGCGCTCGCGGCGCGCGGTATCGGCATCGACCAGGTAGCAGCGGCAGCGCAGGCGGCAAATGTTGACAATGCAACCGGTCAGCTCAACGGGCCGAAGCAGGCGACGCTTATCCAGGCGAACGGGCAACTTCTCAATGCGGCTGCATTCAACCGCCAGATCGTCACCTGGCGAAACGGCGCACCGGTTCGCATCGCCGATATCGGACAGGCGATCGACAGCGTGCAGAACAACCTTGTTGCGAGCTGGTTCAACGGGCATCGCTCCATTGTTCTCGCGGTTCAGCGCCAGCCTGGCACAAACACCATTGAGATCGTCAACGAGGTCAAACGTATTCTGCCGCATTTCGAGGCGTCGCTGCCGGCCTCGGTCCACCTCGACACGCTCTACGACCGCAGCCTGACCATCCGGTCTTCCGTTGCCGACGTGCAGAACACGCTGATGATCGCCGCCTGCCTCGTGATCATGGTGATTTTCCTTTTCCTGCGCACGCTCTGGGCAACGGTCATTCCCTCGCTCGCACTTCCCATCGCCGTGATCGGCACTTTCGCCGGCATGTCGCTTCTGGGCTACAGTCTGGACAATCTGTCACTTCTTGCTCTGACGCTGTCGGTCGGGTTCGTAGTGGACGACGCGATCGTGATGCTCGAGAACATCGTGCGCCACATCGAGTTGGGCGAAAAGCCGTTCGAAGCGGCGCTCAACGGCTCGCGGGAAATCGGCTTCACCATTCTCTCGATGACGCTGTCGCTCGCCGCCGTGTTTATTCCCATCGTATTCATGGGCGGAATCGTCGGTCGGTTGCTGCACGAATTCGCGGTGACGATCGTGCTCGCGATTCTATTTTCGGGCATTGTCTCCATCACGCTCACCCCCATGTTGTGCAGCCGCATCCTGCATAGCGAAAAGGGAGCGCGTCATGGCAGCTTCTACCGCTGGAGCGAGCGAACCTTCGACTGGATCCAGGCGCGATACGAGCACTCGCTCAAATGGAGCCTGCGCAATCACATCGTGATTTTCGCGATCTTCCTCGGGAGTCTCGTCGCCACGGGGGTTCTTTTCGAGATCATGCCCGAGGATTTCCTGCCGAGCGAGGACACAGGTCAGATCGTCGCCTTCACGGAAGCGTCGGATCGCACGTCTTACCTGCACATGATCGACTACCAGAAACAGGCGGCGGCGATCATTTCCCGCGATCCGAACGTGCAGAGCACCATGTCATCCGTTGGGGCCGGCGGCTCGCGCACCGGCACGAACACCGGCAGCATCTTTATGGTGCTCAAGCCGCGGAACGAGCGTGCGCTGAGTGCCGATCAAATCATCCAGGAATTGCGGCCGAAGCTCACGCATATCCCGGGAATAAATGTCTATATGCAGAATCCGCCGTCCATCCGGATCGGCGCCCACACCACGAAGTCGCAATACCAGTACACGCTCCAGGATTTGGACCAGGAAGAGCTGCAAAAGACAGCCCTCAAACTTGCCCAGGCGCTTGGCCGCACTCCTGGCTTCCAGGACGTGACCACCGATCTCGATCTGTCGGCACCCGCGGTGAACATCGCCATCGACCGCGACAGGGCGGCCGCCCTGAATGTGTCTCCGGCGCAGATCGAAACTGCGCTCGGCGCGGCCTTCGGCGGCGAGCAGATTTCGACGATCTTCTCGGATATCGACCAGTATTGGGTGATGCTCGAACTGCTGCCGCAGTATCAGTACAATGCGACCGACTTGTCGCGCCTCTATGTGCTGGCATCCGACGGGGTCACGCTGGTGCCGCTGTCATCTGTCACCAGGCAAAGCTCGAGCACTATGGCGCTGAGCGTCAATCATTTGAGCCAGCTTCCGTCCGTCACAATCTCGTTCAACCTCGCACCGGGCGTGGCGCTGAGCGATGCCGTGACCTCCATTGCGCGCGTGCAGCACCGGCTTGGAATGCCTTCCGCTATTGAGGGCAGTTTCGAGGGAACCGCACAAGCGTTCCAGGCCTCGATGAGCAATATGGGCATCCTGCTGCTCGCCGCATTGTTCATTGTTTATATCGTGCTCGGCATCCTTTACGAGAGTTTCATTCACCCGCTTACGATTCTCTCGGGCCTTCCCTCGGCGGCTGTCGGCGCATTGATCACCTTATGGGCTTTCGGCGTACCGCTCAGTCTCTATGCTTTCGTCGGTATCATCATGCTGATCGGTATCGTGAAGAAAAACGCCATCATGATGATCGATTTTGCACTGGTGCGGGAACGCGGAGAGAATGTTCCGCCTGACGTGGCAATCTATGAAGCGGCCGTGATCCGCTTTCGCCCCATCATGATGACCACAATGGCGGCGCTGCTGGGCACGCTTCCTGTGGCCATAGGATTCGGTCAGGGTGCGGAAAGCCGCAGACCGCTGGGGCTTGCCGTCGTCGGCGGGTTGGTACTGTCGCAGCTACTTACGCTCTACATCACGCCGGTCATATACATTTATCTCGACCGCCTCGGCCATAAGCTGCAGGGCTGGCGAGGCGCCAAGCATCACGTCGCGCGCGGCGCCACGGCGTAAAGTTACATATGGACTCCGACGCCGATTCCATAGGTTCGCGGATCTTCCTGGAAAGCGTTGGTGTAGAGGCCTGAGGACGAGCTCGTCAGATATTCGCCTGTGACGTTCGAGCGGTTGAAGATGTTCCTGATGAAGGCCTGCACATACCAGCGGTCGTCAGGCGAATTCAGCGTGATCAGCGCACTCATCGTGTCCCACGAAGAAATCCGGTCGGCCGGATCTTCCCAGACCCGCCCCCACATATGCGACTGCCAGTAATATTCGACCCGCCCCGTCAGACTGTAACCGGAGGCCAGTGGTTGCGTATACTGGCCGCTCACATTCACCTGCAGCGCAGGCGTGTTTTCGAGTTCGTTTCCTCCGATATTCACCGGCGAGCCACTCGAATCGCCGATGCCTTTCGGATCGGACCACGACCAGCCATAGGCGGCAAGCGCGTTGGTGATCGCGGCCGGCGCATCGAAGGGGCAAAAACCGAAATTCGCGTTGGCGATCCCGGCCGACGCCAGCGCGTGCGCACCGCCGGGTGGCACAAGGAAGCCCGGAATACCGAGCTGGCCCGGCGTGAGGCCCCCGTTCAGCGCCGGATTGCTGTTGTACAGCACGCAGTTCTGCCCGGACGCCGCGGAAATATTGTCGTCCTTGATCAACAGCGCATCGCTGCGGCCGCCCGTCGGGTTGCGCGTATCGAGCAGCATCTGATCGCCGATACTGCTGTTCTCGTGACTGAGATTCAGACCGAACTGCCAGCGGTCCGCCGGTGCCCAGAAGATTTCACCTTCCACGCCCCAGAGCTTCGCATTGTTGATATTTTCATTGACGGTGGTGTTACCCTGGATCGTCGAAATCTGATACCCCTGATAATCATAATACCAGACATCGCCGTTGGCCTGCACGGTTTTGCTCAGCACCGTGTTTTTTGTTCCGAGTTCGTAGGCGTTCACCTGCTCGGGCCCGTAGCTGATTGGCACGGTGAGGCCTGGCTCTATACCGGGGTTGAAGCCGCCGGCTTTGTAGCCGCGGGAGTACGATGCATAAAGGAGCGTTGAATCGGTGAAATCGAGCTTCGGCGTCCAGTCGGCCACAAATCGGCCTGTAACCTTGCGATAAGTGACGGACTGGTTGGCGACATCCTGACATCCGGGCGCAACCGAATTCGCATCGTACACGCAATCCGGTTCGTAGTTCAGTCCAAGAAAATGAAATGCGTTGGCCGCGTCGATCGAGTTGTCCAATTCGGTCGTGCCGACCGGCGCGGGGACCGACTGGAACACGATCCGATCTGCTTCCGATTTTGTATCTTCGGTGTAACGCAACCCGGCGGTGAAATTCAGCGTATCGGGTATTGCGGCGTAGTATGCTTCGCCGAATACCGCATTGGACTCGAGGGTCTCGAAGCTCTGATTGTGATAGAATGGTGGCGCCTGAATACAGCCACCGGCTGCACACTGTGTTGGATTGTACAAGGCGCCCAGGAAGCTGCCGAGCAGGATCGAGGGATAATCCAGCATCGGCGATGCGACGTAGTAATCCGTCGAGACATTTGCATGCAGGCTGTAACCTGCGAGCATGAAATTCAGCGGGCCATCGAATTTGCTGTTGAGTCTCACTTCGCCCGACCATTGCGACTCGCCGAAATTCGACTGGTCATAGGGCGTGAGATCTTTGGTCAGGTTGTAGTTGCCGCTGACTATACCGAGTTGCTTGATCTGCGATTCGGGCAGCTCCCCCTGGCCGATTCCGGCAAAGTAGGGCGCATAGGGCGCGAAGGCGGGGCCGAGAAGACTCTGCAATGTACCCACCGCGGTCTCCAGCGTCTGGATGCCTTGTGGTGAATCCAGCGAGAATCCCGGCGCGTTGGTGTAGCTCTCCTGCGAGAAATTGGACGGCCTGTCATAGCCGCCGACGAAGGTGGCATCGAGCCAGCTTGTCACGTTCTGTTTGATATTCAGATTCAGGAAGCTGTCCTGCGCCAGATAGACGGGATTGAAATCGGAATAGACGTGGAACGGATTGCCGGGCTCGTTGAAGCCGGCCGTGCCCGGCTGGTTCTCCAGGCTGAACAGACCCATTTTTGCAAAATAAGGAGCGAGCGACGGGTTGATCAATTCACCCAGATTGCCAAGCGCCTGAGATGACGATTCAATAAAGGCGGTCATCGCCAGTTCGTTCACCGGCTGGTCGCCGGCTCCCGTGGGCAGACAACCGAGAATCGCTGTTGAATCCCGGTCGCATAGCTGGCGCGTGCTGCGCATGCGGCTGTCGTTTTCGCGGGTATACTCCGCCATGAAATCCACGGTCGTTCTGGCGGTTGGCTCCCAGCGTATACTCGCGCGCACCGAATAGGTGTCCTGCGAATCGATATGCGTGTTGTTGAATTCATTGTCGATATAGCCGTCGTGCCGGACCCAGTCGCCCGAGAAGCGCAGGGCCAGCTGATCGGTCTCGATCGGCATGTTCGCATCGCCGCGAATTTCGACGGCATTATAATTCCCGTAGCTTGAAAACAGGTCGACCGATCCTGTCGCCAGGTCGGGCGCATTTGTTATCAGGTTGACGACGCCGCCGGTTGCACCACGGCCGTAGAGGGTGCTCTGCGGCCCTCGAAGCACTTCGACACGCTGCAGATCGTGGAAGGTCGATTCGGCCAGCAGCGGATCGAGCAGATATACGTCGTTGATGTCGGTAGCGACGCCACCTTCAAGATCGCCGAAAGACGTAGATTGTCCGATACCGCGTATGGAAAAATCGGAGCCGTTGAAGTTGCCTTTTGAATACGTGACGCTGGGCGTGCTGAATTGCAGATCCTTGAACTGGTCGATCTGATGCGCCGTGAGGTCTTCGGCGGAATAGGCCGTGATCGAAATC
The DNA here is from genome assembly GCA_036269235.1 of Rhizomicrobium sp. Lineage (GTDB taxonomy): Bacteria > Pseudomonadota > Alphaproteobacteria > Micropepsales > Micropepsaceae > Rhizomicrobium. The sequence goes on along the minus strand of DATASL010000049.1, from coordinate 28,839 downwards.
GGGACCGCCTGGATGTTTTCCGACTTCTTCTGTGCTGTGACGACGACTTCTTCTATCTGCGCACAGGCTGCCGAACAGACCACGCCGGACAGCAGCAACGTGTTGAGCAAAAGAAGGGACCGTCTGGTCCCAAAAGAACACCGGTTCGACATTCCCCGCTCCCAGCCCCGCATGGCTGCGTGACTATGTCTTCCGCGATGCGCCCGCCTGGTCCCCTGAAAACGTGCTCGCTCCAACTCCCTCGCACGGAAAGCCTGTTTATATGGTTAAAGATGGTAACAGCGATTTTATGGAAATTGGCGCTGGTCGACGCCGACAGGCCGACCTGTCGCAGCAAAGTCACACAAACAACTGTGAGGCGGTCAAGGCCGGAAAAGTGGGGCGCTGATTTGCGCGAACTTCCGATAGTCGTCGAGCCGGTTATAAAGCTGTGCCGAAATCCGGAAGCAAAGTTTTCCGCCGAAGCCATGAACCGGCACCATCACGCGATGATTATCTGAAAGTGTGCGGCGGATCGCAGCCGCGGTTTCCTCCGTGACAGGACGATCTTCGAGGACGAGTGTGGTCATGGCGGCGCGCATGGCGGCTGGTGCGGCCGTGCGGGCATCGAGCGCTGCCGACAACTCATTCGCCGCCAGCGCGGCAAGTTGCCTGTTACGGGCCATGAGATCGGCGCCGCCGAAATCATCATGCGTCTGCCCGGCGCTTTCGAAACACAGCCACGCGCTTGGATCGCGCGTACCGACCCAGTCGAAAGCGGCGACATAGCCCTCGTCGGTTCCGTGGGAGAGCACGGCGGGGCGCGTTACTTCCTGCCGCACCGGAGTGGTCCACAAGAGCCCGCAGCCGCGTGGCGCAAACAGCCATTTGTGGGCGTTGCCGGTGTACCAGTCGACGCCGAGCGCCGGTACATCGAGCGCGATCTGGCCCGGCGCATGCGCGCCGTCGACCAGGATGGGGATTCCTGCCGAGCGCGCAAGGGCCGCGATCCGCCGCACCGGGAAAATGGCGGCCGTCGCTGAAGTAATATGATCGACGACGAGCAGCCTGACTCGCGGTCCGATTGCTCCGGCGATACCCTCGACGACCTCGTCTTCGCTCTCCAGAATCGCCGGCAACGGTGCGACTTTCAAAACCGATTTTCGCCGTGCGGCGATGAGCGACATCGCCTTCAGTACGGCTCCATAGGCATGCGAGGTGGTCAGGATTTCATCGCCGGGCTTCAGATCAAGCGCAGAAAGCACGGCGCTGACTGCTGCCGTTGCGTTCTCGCAAAAAACCCAATCCTCGCCCCGACCACCGAATCGTTTTGCCGCCGCACCGGCCATGCGGCGCATCGCCGGCGGAAGGTCGTCGCCGTAGAATTTTGTCGGGTTGCGCTCGATTTCCCCCCGGATCCGATCCTGTGCAAGGCGCACGGCTCGCGGCACCGCTCCATAGGAGCCGTGATTCAAATGAAGATAGGCGGGGTCGAGCTCAAAAAAACCCAAGCCTTCGGCCTTACTGAGGCTTGGGGAAAGGTCCGAACGGGAAGGGCCGGTCATCGCGCGCAAAACTTATGAAAGCGAACAGCTCCATAAGATATTGCAAAAGCCCGAGGTTGAAACTCCTCAATTCCGGATTCACCCGTCCGGTGACCAGGACGACCACGAACTGCAGTCCGCTCAACACCAGAAGTACCCAGAATGCGAGCCACGCCAGTACCGCATAGCCGATCGCATAAAGAAGCCGGACGAACGGAAAAGGCGCTTTGTCTTTCGGCTGTGGAATGGCGCCTCCGTCGATCGTGTGACTGTCGGTCATGACACTTGCCCTCGGTTCGCTGCTTCGACGCCTCCATCAAAAAGTATGGCGCCGTCGGAGAGGTTCAAGACTCCGTCCCCGATGATCCGCGCGGACGTGCAATCATATCGAATGGCAGGGCGAGGATCAGCCCGACGGCGTATCCGCCGAGATGGGCCTGCCAGGCGACAACATCGCCGGTCCCTCCGGTTCCCAGCCCCATTTTCCCGGCGACAAAGTTCACGCCCACCCACAGCAACGTCCACACGATAATTCGGGTCGACAAGATCGGGGCCAGTGTGTTCGGGGCGGCGCGCGTTTCCACCGGCAACATCCGGAAGGCGGCGGCCATCAACCCCGAGATGCCGGCCGACGCGCCGATCAGCGGATTCGCATCCGCCCAGTTCAGGGCCAGATGCGCGGCCGCGCCTCCGGCCCCACACAGAAGAAAGAAGACGACGAGCAACGGCGAACCAAAGCGGCGCGCTACGACCGGCCCGAATGCAAGAAGCCAGACGCAGTTGACGATCACATGCGTCCAACTCCCATGCAGGAACATGTAGGTGACAAAGGGAAGGACGGGATTGGGCAGCGAACTCGGGCTGTACCAGTGCGAGGTCAGATAGGCGTGGGAGTATCGAGCCGGAACAAAGCCATAATCGATGAACAGCCAGTTCGAATCCTGCGGGAAAATCCAGACCCGCACGGCATGCGCCCCGAGCAGCACGATAATGAGCCACAGAACAATCCCCGGTACACGGAGGAAGGGCTGAGAGCCGCTTGTATCCTTAAGAAACGCCACGAACCTGCCCACTACTGCCCCGCATGGAGATATTGAATGGCAGAGAAGGGGTAAAGCCCGAAGCGGGTCATTTCAGATGCTTTCTTAACGAACCGGGCCGAGCCTAACGGGCAAAATCCCGCAATGGAACAATCGCAAGGATGTGAAGCGGATTCCGCTTGGCACGCTGGTTGCTCCTCTCCCGCCGTAGATCGACGAGGCGCGGGAACCATGACCCAGAATCTCCGACGGAACGGTGTAGCTGCTTGTGCTGCCCTGGCGCTTTTTGCGACCGCGGCGCAGGCCCAGATGCTGAACAACAATGCCAGCAACTACAACAACCCCTACGGAATGAGCCAGGCACAGGAGAATTCCCCTGTCGATGCTTCGCTTCGGGACGCCAACGGAAATCTGACCGTCGTGAACGGTGTCTTCACCGGCTCGACCATGAGCCAGCAGACCGGCGTTCAGCAGTCCAGCGTCCTCGGCGCGGCCTCCCTGGGCGCCACACTCGGCAACGGGCAGGCGATGACCGGTGCCGGGCTCGGCGGCCAGACGACGCTCGGTCAGGCCACGGCAATCGGCAACTCGCTGAATGTGGTCACCGTCGGCACGGGCAATACCGTGATCGTCAATTCCGATCAGACCAACAACGGCAACCAGACCGTCACGCTAACCCAGAACGGTCACTGAACTCATCTGTAGAAGGGAACTGTCCCCATGACTCCGCGCGGACGCCGATATCTTGCGATACCCATTATTCTGGGGCTCGTTGCGGTTGCCACTACGGGCTGTATCAGTCCGTCTGCGGACGATACCGGCCGCTATACCGCTCCAATCGGCGACGCGCCGGTCATCGCCAACGAAACGCCCTATTCCGATTCGCTGCGCTGCCTTGCTGCCTATACGGCGCGGCGCCCACTGCGCATCGCCGTCGGCCAGATCGCGGATTACACGGGCAAGCTCGAATCCGACAATAGCGGACGCAAGCTGACCCAGGGCGCTGCCCTCATGGCCATGTCGGCGCTGTCGAAATCCGGCGTGCCGCTGGTGGAACGCTTCGACACCTCCGTCGCCGAGATGGAGCTCAAATATGCCAACGTCAAACTGATTACAGACGAGAAGCATTCGCAGGGCGGCGGCGACTACCGCCGCATCCTGGCCGGTTCGATCCCCGGTTCGGACTATTACATGGTCGGCGGCATCACCGAACTGAACTTCAACATCCGTTCGATCGGCGCCAATGGCGACGGCGGCGGCACATCGACCAACAGCCTGAAGGGCACCGCGGGAGCAAATCTGTACGTGATGAATGTCGGTCTCGATCTCCGGCTGGTGAATACCGACACGCTTGAGGTCGTCGACGTCATTTCCTACCAGAAGCAGATCATCGGCCGCCAGGAACAGGCCGGCGTATTCGACTTCATGGGGCATACGTTCTTCGACGCAAGCCTCGGCGAGAGCGCGCTTGAGCCGATCCAGCTCGCGGTACGCTCGGTCATCGAACGTGCAGTGCTCGAAATGATCTCGCGCCTCTATCACACACCGCCTTCCGCCTGCACCTCGCAACTCGGCGGTCCTGGCGATCCGCTGGCCGGACCGGGTGATCCGCCGGCGGCAGCAAGAACGGCCTACGCAGCGCCCGGCGATCCGCCGCCGCTCCCGGCAAATGCCGTCGCATCATCCGCCCCTGTAACTATGGAAGAGAAGCGCCATGAGAAAATGCACGATGAGCCTTATCGCTGGTACAGCTCTAGCGATCCTGAGTCCGACTCTGGCCTGCGCGGACGGGTCGAATGACGCAAGCTATATCCTGAACGGTCAGATCGACCTTCAGTCCGACGTCTCGAAGGTCAACGCGCAGGTGACCAACACCAACGGCAACGTTGATGTCACTTCGATCGCGGGCGGCAACAATGCCGAGATCGTGACGATGAACAACACCTATGCCAACAACAAGCAGTTCGTCAGCGGCGGCGCCGACATCGTCTCGATGCTGAACGCGAACGTGCAGAACACCACGGGTTCGGTGAATCTCGATTCGGAAGCGGCCTGCAACCAGGTCAGCGTCTCGACGGATCCGCACGAGGTCAACATCAAGAGCGACCAGGTCTGCGACGCGACCGACCCCTACGCGGTGTTGAACGCGAATGTGCAGAACACGGGCGGGGGCGTGTCGCTGAACAGCGTCGCGACCGGCAACAGCTTCGAAGAAGACACCAACGCGCCGTACTCGATCGTAAGAAATCTACAGACCAACAATTCGATGGAGTATTCCAACATCAACGCGAATGTTGCGAACACGACCGGCAATGTGACGGCCACGTCCATCGCTATCGGCAACAACGCGCAGATCGTCCACTACTGATCGTTTTCCTCGTCGATTGACACCCATGAGGAGTACTGGGAGGGCCTTCGTGCCCTCCTTTTTTTGGCGCGCGACGCTTCAAGGCAATGACATTACGTCCCGGGCGGCGGGCGTTCCGAACACCATCTTATTTCACTGAGAAAGCGCGGCCGAACTCATCAACTGTCAGTCGCGCCACCGCGGCCTGCCCGCCGCCGCCATCCATATTCTGTCTACGCGCGTTGGAACGCTCAATGCGATACAGCGCGATGTCGGCCGCATCAAAGACGTTGGCCGGGACGAGATCATCGATTCGCTGTAAACAAACTACAACTGCGAGTTTTATTTCTTGAAAGATCCATCATCCGCCGGCTTGTACGAGAGGCGCAAACCCTGGGATGCCTGGAGGACGCGTATATCCGGTCTCCGGCAATGGCCGCCGAGCCAGATCCTGAGCCTGTCGGAGGAATTGCCCCGCTGAAGCAGGTTCTTTGTCATCGCACGCGGCAGGCCTGCCACTTCCCCGCGCGCCATCGTTGACGCGCGATTCGTTTCCGGGGATCGTGCGGTCATGCAGGATTCGACCACACAGAGCGCAATCAGACCCGCTCCACCCTCCGCCGCGCCCATGCGCGAGTTCACGTTGCGCGGCATCATTCTCGGCGTCCTCATCACCACGGTGTTCACCGCCGCCAATGTCTATCTGGGACTGAAGGTCGGGTTGACCTTCGCCACCTCGATCCCGGCCGCCGTCATTTCCATGGCCATACTGTCGGCCTTCAAGGGCGCGACCATCCTCGAGAACAACATCGTGCAGACCGTGGCTTCGGCGGCGGGCACGCTCTCGGCCATCATTTTCGTGCTGCCCGGGCTCGTCATCGTGGGCTGGTGGCAGGGCTTTCCGTTCTGGACTTCTTTTCTCATCTGCGCCTCGGGTGGAATCCTCGGCGTGCTGTTCACGATCCCGCTCAGGCGCGCGATGGTGACGACCTCCGATCTTCCCTATCCCGAAGGTGTCGCCGCCGCGGAGGTACTGGAAGTCGGTTCGCATGCCCGCGAAGCCGTCGGCGAAGGTGCGGCATCCGATGCCAGCGAAGGGCTGTTTGCTGTTATCTACGGAGCCATCGCTGCGGCAGTGCTTGCCCTCCTCGAAGCAACTCAGATCGCCGCCGGCGAAGTGACCCAGTTCTTCCGGGTCGGGCCGTCCGCGATCAGCGGCTACGACATGTCGTTCTCGCTCGCGCTGCTTGGCGTGGGCTATCTCGTCGGCCTGTCGGTCGGCGTTGCGATGCTGCTTGGACTTTTGATCGCCTGGGCCGCAGCCGTCCCCTATCTTACCTCGATTGCACCAATGGCGCAGGCTGCGATCGGCGACCGGGCGATGGACGTCTGGACGCACCAGGTGCGTTTCCTCGGCGCCGGCTGCATTGGCGTGGCGGCGCTCTGGACCTTGCTGAAAATGGCCGGACCCGTCGGGCGGGGATTGGCGGCAACCATCGCGGCATCGCGCGTGGCTAAAGCGGGTACCGGAGACCGGCGCGACACCGACATGACTCCGGGCTGGATCGTCGGCCTCGCCATCGCCTGTCTCATCGTCATCGCGCTGATCCTCATCAACTTCCTCGCCCCCACGCCGCTTGGATCGCGGACAGTAGTTCTTGTTGCGGTCGCAATTCCCTTCGTCGTTATCGGCGGTTTTATCGTGTCGGCAATCACGGGTTACATGGCGGGCCTGATCGGTGCTTCGAACAGCCCGATTTCCGGTGTCGGCATTCTGGCTATTCTCACCTGCGCCGCATTGCTTGTTGCTGTCGTGGGCGCGGAGCCGGCGTCGCAGAACGCGCTCGTCGCTTACGCCCTGTTCACGACCGCCATCGTCTTCGCCATCGCGACGATCTCAAACAACAACCTCCAGGATTTGAAAACCGGCCAGCTCATCGGCGCCACGCCCAGCGCACAGCAATGGGCTCTAGTGATTGGCGTTATTGCCGGTGCCCTAGTTATTCCGCCGGTGCTCAATCTGCTCGGGCAGGTATACGGATTCGCGGGCGCGCCACATTCGGCCGCCGCCGTTGCAAACCCCCTTCCCGCGCCGCAAGCGGGGCTGATTTCCGCATTGGCGCTGGGGGTTATCACACACAAACTCAACTGGCTGATGATCGGCCTTGGTGCGGCTCTCGGCGCCGTGCTCATAGCCGTCGACGAATTCCTCGGAGCACGCAACTGGTTGCGCGTGCCGCCGCTGGCAGTCGGGATCGGCATCTATCTGCCGATGTCCGCGACCCTGCCGGTAGTGATCGGCGCGTTCATCGGCCATTGGTATGACGGACGCGCGGATCGCTCGCGCAATCCCGAACATGCCAAACGGCTCGGCGTCCTGGTCTCGTCGGGAATGATCGTCGGAGAAAGCCTGTTCGGCGTGTTGCTGGCGGGATTGATCGCGTTCTGGAAACCTGCGCCGCTCGCGCTCGTTTCCGCGGATTTCGCGGCGGCCAACTGGATCGGCCTCGCCGCCTTCGCGCTGTCGATTATCATCCTCTTCAACTGGATGCTCCGCCGCGCGCGGGCATAAAATTACAATTATAACGTTCCAAATAGCCTCTCACCTGTTCAGGTGCGGGTGAGGGGGACGTCGCGCGATCGAAATAACTATCCTGGCTTGCGCAGCATTAGCGCCGAGCGTTTGCACGAAGCGACCACTTCGCCGCGCTGATTGATCGCACGATGTGCGAAAACAACGATGCCGTTCTGCGGCCGCGATTTGCTTTCGCGCAGTTCAAGCACTTCGGTTTCGACATGCAGCGTGTCACCATGAAAGACAGGCTTCGGGAACCGCACTTCCTCCATGCCCAGATTGGCCACGGTGGTTCCGAGCGTCGTCTCGCCCACCGAAATACCGATCATCAGCCCCAGCGTGAAGAGTGAATTGACGATGCGCGTGCCGAACTCTGTGGTCTTGCCATATTCCTCGTCGAGATGAAGCTGCGCCGGATTGTGCGTCATCGCAGTGAACAGCACATTGTCCGTCTCCGTCACCGTGCGCCGGATCGGATGCTGGAACTTCTGCCCGATGTGGAATTCTTCAAAATACAATCCGGGCATATCGCTACTCCGTTATCTGCCGCACGCAGCGGTGTAGGACAGTAAGTTGAACCGCAGAGGCGCAAAGACGCAGAGGAACACTGCGCGCGAATGCGCGCCAAGAACTTCTCTGCGTCTCTGCGCCTCTGCGGTTTTCTTCTTCTATCAACATCAATACGATTTCGGTTGTTCGAGCACGTTTTCGGCGATGAAGGAGAGTATCAGCTGCTCCGTCACCGGAATGATGCGCGGCAGGATGCTTTCGCGGAACAGGCGCTCGACCTGGTATTCGCGCGCATAGCCCATGCCGCCATGGGTCATCACGGCGCGCGTCGCAGCGTCGAATGCCGCACGCCCCCCAATCAGTTTCGCGGCGTTTGCTTCCGCGCCGCAGGGCTGCTTTGAATCATATAACTGACCCGCGCGCAGGCACATCCAATAGGCGCTTTCGAGCGCGGCCCAGCACTCCGCCAGCGGATGCTGGATGGACTGGTTCTGCCCGATCGCACGGCCGAAGACATGCCGCTCGCGCGCATACTCCGACGCACGCCGCAAGGCATCGCGCCCCAGCCCCACGCCTTCGATGCCGAACAGGATGCGCTCGGGGTTGAGGCTGTCGAGCAGATAACGAAACCCTTTGCCTTCCTCGCCCACCCTGTCGTCATCGGTGACGGGGAGATCGTCGATGAACACCGCGTTCGAATCGACGGCGGAGCGACCCATCTTTTCGATGCGGCGGACCTCGATCTTCGAACGGTCCATGTCGGTATAAAACAGCGTCATACCCTCGGTCGGACGCTTGCATTCGGCGCGCGGCGTGGTGCGCGTCAAAAGCAATATCTTGTCGGCTTCGAGCGCGGTCGTCGTCCACATCTTGCGGCCGCGAATGACGTAGCCCTCATTCGTGCGGCGCGCGAAAGTTTCGATGTTGGTGGTGTCGAGGCCGGCATTGGGCTCCGTCACGCCGAAGCAGACTTTCTCGCGGCCTTCGATCAGCGGTGTTAGCCAGCGTTTCTTCTGTTCCTCGGTGCCATGCACCACCACCGCATGCGGCCCGAACAGATTGACGTGGATGGCGGACGCCGCCCCGAACCCGCCGCCACCGCGCGCCACGGCATGCATCATGATTGCCGCTTCGGTGACACCGAGCCCGGCGCCGCCCAGTTCCACCGGCATGGTGATGCCGAGCCAGCCGGCCTCCGCCATCGCCTGATGGAATTCCTCCGGAAAGCGCGGCGCCTGATCGCATTCCGTCCAATAGGCATCGCCGAAGCGCGCACAGATGCGCGCCACATTCTCGTCGATGGCGCGATGTTCGTCGGAGAGCGAAATATCCAAAGTGAAGGCTCCGTGATGTGGCCTGCAGGCCGCGCAGGTTTTCGTTCGGTCGGCCTTAACCGCGATGCGCGCAAACGCCGCGATTCCGGCCGGAACAGGCGGTTTTTGCACCCGAAACACAAATCTGCAATTGCGCCCCCCTGCCCGGCGGCTAATATTGCTGTTTCGGGGCAAACCAGGGGCGCCGGACTGCGATCGGCCCCTCGGATAAGCGGTTGCCGTACATGGCGCCGTGATGGAGACCGTACCTAAAGATGAGTGCAGTTCCCGCCGAGGGGCTGAGCCGCCCTCCCCGCGCTTCCGGCATGGCCCCGACCGATACCAGCAACCCGGAATATTTCCACAAGGTCGTCGATTGCCAATGGGCGTGCCCGGCGCATACGCCCGTGCCCGAATATATCCGCCTCATTGCGGCCGGGCGGTACACCGACGCCTACATTATCAACTGGAAATCGAACGTGTTCCCGGGAATCCTCGGCCGCACTTGCGACCGTCCCTGCGAGCCGGCCTGCCGGCGTGGCCGGGTTGAGAAAGAACCCGTCGCGATCTGCCGCCTGAAGCGGGTCGCGGCCGACAACAAGGACGACGCGGATGTCCGCGACCGGCTGCCGCGGCCGGCGCACCAAAAGAACGGCAAGCGTGTCGCGCTGATCGGCGCGGGACCAGCTTCCTTGACAGTCGCGCGCGACCTCCTGCCGCTCGGCTATACCTGTGTGCTATACGATCAGGACAAGCTCGCCGGCGGAATGATGCGGACGCAGATTCCGAAATTCCGCCTGCCGGAACGTGTGCTCGACGAGGAATGTAATTACATCCTCGATCTGGAGCCGGAGCTTAAGCTTGGCGAACGCGTCGACAGCCTCAAGGCGCTGCTCGCAGAAAATTATGACGCGATCTTTGTCGGCTGCGGCGCACCGCGCGGCCGCGAACTGGAGATTCCGGGCCGCAAGGAAGCCGCCGCAAACATTCATATCGGCATCGACTGGCTTGCCAGTGTTTCCTTCGGCCATACCGAGAAGATCGGCCGCCGGGTGATCGTTCTGGGTGGCGGCAACACCGCGATGGATTGCTGCCGCACCTCGCGCCGCCTTGGCGGTGAGGAAGTTCAGGTCGTCGTGCGCTCGGGCTTCGAGGAGATGAAAGCTTCGCCTTGGGAAAAAGACGACGCGATGGCGGAGGACATCCCCATCCATAATTTTCTCGTGCCTCGGGAATTCCTGCACGACAACGGCAGGCTGACCGGCGTCCTGTTCCAGAAGGTGAAGGCGGAACGCGACGAGAAAGGCCGCCGCAATCTCGTGCCGACCGGCGAACCCGATGTCGTGATGGAATGCGACGACGTGCTGCTCGCCGTCGGGCAGGAGAACGCCTTCCCGTGGATCGAACGCGATATCGGACTCGAATTCGACCGCTGGGACATGCCCAAGGTCGATACCGTCACCATGCAATCGACCAATCCGAAAGTGTTCTTCGGCGGCGACTCCGCGTTCGGCCCGAAAAACATCATCTGGGCCGTGGCGCACGGCCACGAGGCCGCAATCTCGATCGATCTTCTCTGCAATGGCGAGGATGTGAACGTCCGGCCGCCGCCGGATGTCAATCTCATGAGCCAGAAAATGGGCATTCATGAGTGGAGCTACGACAACGATATCTCGCTCGACCTGCGCTACAAGGTGCCTCACGCGCCGAAGGAAATAACGCTGCGCAACGTCAAGGTTGAGGTCGAGCTCGGCTTCGACACCAAGCTCGCCTGGCTCGAAGCGCAACGCTGCCTCAACTGCGATGCGGAGACGGTATTCGAGACGAACCTTTGTATCGAATGCGATGCCTGTGTCGATATCTGCCCGATGGACTGCATCACCTTCACGCCGAACGCGCCGGAAGCGGAATTGCGTCACGAATTGACGGCGCCGGCGCCGAACCTTACGCAGGACATCTACATCTCCGATTTGCTCAAGACCGGGCGTATCATGGCGAAGGACGAAGATGTCTGCCTGCATTGCGGCCTCTGCGCCGAACGCTGCCCGACAGGTGCCTGGGACATGAAGAAATTCTACTACGAAACCGCGCAGGCCGATTGATGGTGCGGGCCGCGAGAAAGCACCCTTTCATTGTCATCCCCTGCGAGCCGCGCCTTCGCGGCGAGGGAAGGGGAACCAGATATCAACGCAGAACGGATGCACACTTGTGAGACGCGATGAATTTAACTTCGCTACCGAATTTGCTTCGGCACCTGGGTCCCCTTCCCTCGCGGCTACGCCGCTCGCCGGGGATAACAGGCATTTGAGCACCGAAGGCACAGAGCTGGTGTGGCCATAAATGCCAAGTCCTCTCGTTGCAACAAACGACTTCGTCGTCAAATTTGCCAATGTGAACGGCTCGGGTTCGGCGAGCGCGAATGAGCTGTTCGCCAAATGCGTGCTGCGCAAGGGCGTCCCCGTCGGCACCCGCAACATCTTTCCTTCGAACATCCAAGGACTGCCAACCTGGTACGAAGTGCGTGTCTCGGCGGCGGGCTGGCTCGGCCGGCGCGGCGGCGTCGACATGATGGTCGCAATGAACCCGCAGACCTGGGACAAGGATGTGGCGAGCGTCGAGCCCGGAGGTTATCTGCTCTACGATTCGACCAAGCCAATTCCGCCATCGAGATTCCGCGAAGACATCAACATCATCCCCGTCCCGCTGACGGAAATCTGCAATCGCACCTACACCGAAGCGCGCCAGCGGCAGCTGTTCAAAAACATCATCTATGTCGGTGCGCTCGCCTCTCTGCTGAGCATAGAACCCGAGGTCGTGGAAGGCGCAATCGCCGCGCAGTTCAAGGGCAAGGACAAGCTGATCGCGCCGAACGTACAGGCGTTCCGGCTTGGTTATGACTACGCGGCAGAGCATCTCGCGGGAGCCTGCGGCCTGAAGGTCGAAAGCGCCGATGGCGTCGGCGACAAGATATTTGTTGCCGGAAACGATGCCGCCGCACTCGGCTGTGTCTATGGCGGCGCGACCGTTGCCGCGTGGTATCCGATCACGCCGTCGACTTCGCTTGCCGAAGCCTTCAGCAAGCACTGCCATAAGCTGCGTGTCGATCCGCAGCCCAAAGAAAACAAATTTGCCATCGTGCAGGCCGAAGACGAAATCGCCGCCATCGGCATGGTGATCGGCGCGGGCTGGAACGGCGCACGCGCGTTCACGGCGACGTCGGGCCCCGGCATTTCTTTGATGCAGGAATTTTTCGGCCTCGCCTACTACGCCGAAATCCCCGCGGTGATTTTCGACATCCAGCGCGGCAGCCCGTCCACCGGCATGCCGACACGCACGCAGCAGTCCGACCTGCTGCTCTGCGCCTATGCGAGCCATGGCGACACCAAGCATGTGATGATCTTCCCGCAGGATCCGCACGAAGCCTTCGAATTCGCGGCCTTGTCGTTCGATCTCGCCGAACGCCTGCAGACACCGATCTTCGTAATGCTCGATCTCGATATCGGCATGAATGACTGGCTGTGCGAACCGTTTAAATGGGACGAGTCGCGCCGTTATGACCGCGGCAAGGTGATGACGGCGGAAGAACTCGACGCTGGCAAGGTGTTTGGCCGCTATCTCGATGTGGACGGCGATGCGATCGGCTACCGCACGTTGCCCGGCACGCATCCCACGAAAGGGGCCTATTTCACACGCGGTTCCAGCCACGACCGCTACGCCAAATATAGCGAAGACGGCGCGGTCTATGTCGATAATGTGCAGCGTTTGCTGCGCAAGTTCGATACGGCAAAGACGCTGTTGCCAAAGCCGGTGCTGCATAAGGCGAAAGACCCTGCGCGTTTCGGCGTGATCTATTACGGCTCAACTTCGATCGCCATGGACGAAGCCATGGTGGCGCTCGAAGCGCAGGGGCTGCATCTGGATACATTGCGGGTGCGCAGTTTTCCGTTCTCGGAAGAGGTGCCGGCTTTCATCGATGCGCATGAACAGGTCTTTGTGATCGAACAGAATCGCGATGCCCAGCTTCAGTCTTTGCTCGTCAATGAATGCGCCATAGATCCGGCGCGTTTCATCTCCATCCTGCACTATGACGGTACGCCGATCACCGCGCGGTTTATCACAGGCGCAATCGCCGAACGTATGACCATGGCATCACGAAAGCACGCCGCAGAATGACGTACATCGCCAAGCCCAGGCTCCGGCATCCCAATCTTCCGACCAACAAGCTCGGTTTCACGCATCGGGACTATGAGGGCTCGATCTCGACGCTGTGCGCGGGTTGCGGGCATGACTCGATCAGCGCCGCGCTGATCCAGGCCTGTTTCGAGCTCGATATCGAGCCGCATCGCGTCGCCAAGATGTCGGGCATCGGCTGTTCGTCGAAGACTCCGGACTATCTGCTGGGCAACAGTCACGGCTTCAACAGCGTGCATGGGCGCATGCCCTCCGTGCTCACCGGCGCCAATCTCGCCAATCGCGATCTTGTCTATCTTGGCGTTTCCGGCGACGGCGATTCCGCCTCTATCGGACTTGGCCAGTTTGCCCATTGCGTCCGTCGCGGCATCAACATGGTCTATATCTGCGAGAACAATGGCGTGTATGGATTGACCAAGGGTCAGTTCTCGGCAACCGCCGATCGTGGCTCGAAGAGCAAGACGGGCGGACTTAATACGGATTCTCCGATTGATCTTGTAGGTCTGGGGTTGCTGCTGGGCGCGAGCTTCATCGGGCGCAGCTTTTCCGGCGACCGCAAACAATTGGTACCACTGCTCAAGGCCGCCATATCGCATAAGGGCAGCGCCATTCTCGACGTGATCAGCCCCTGCGTGCAGTTCAACAATCACACCGGCTCGACCAAGAGTTTCGATTATGTGCGCGAGCACAATGACGCGGTGAACCGGCTCGATTTCATCACGCCGCGCGAAACCATCCAAGTGGACTACGAGCCCGGCACGGTCGAGACCGTCACCCAGCATGACGGCTCGGTGCTGAAACTCGCCAAACTGCATAGCGATTACGACCCGCACGACCGCATCGCCGCGATGCGTTACCTGCAGGAGCGCCATGCTGCCGGCGAAATCGTCACGGGATTGCTCTATATCGATCCCGAGGCGGACGACATCCACTCGCATCTGAATACGGTGGCCACACCGCTCAACAGACTTGGCGAGGCCGAACTCTGCCCCGGCGCGCCGACACTGGAAAAAATCAACGCGTCGTATCGCGCCTAATCCCGGCTGGCGCACGTTTCCTCCAAGGTTGCAGGTGAGGCGCTCCTCGCCCTAGAGTCCCCTTTGGAAGGGCGCCTCTCTTTTTTGAGGACATAATCATGCGTCTGCTATTGGCATCCGCGGCCCTTCTTGGAGCGGCCGTAACCCTGGGTGGCTGTTACCCGCCGCCTCCACCTGCTTACGGCCCCCCTCCTCCCGGCGCTTACGGCCCCCCGCCCGGCGATGAATACGGCCCGCCCCCCGGAGCCGAGCAGGGGCCGCCTCCGCAAGGCGAGTATGGGCCGCCGCCACAAGCCGGCGGCGCCGGTATGCAGGGTCAGGCCTATGGGCCGCCGCAGGGCCAGAATTACGGACCTCCGCCGCAGGGACAATACGGGCCCCCGCCGGGCGGCGACGCCTATGGCCCGCAGGCAGCCGTGCCGGAAGGCTACAGCGCCCAATGGTGTGCCGATCATCCGCACAAATGCCGGAAGCTGCTTCACAAGCAGGAGAAACAGCAGGAGAAGATGGGCGGCTATCCTCCGCCGGGCGAAAGTGGACCGCCACCCGATCAGCCGCCGCCCCAGCAATAGATTTCACGCGACCGGCGGGCGGGGAGAGTTCACGTCTCTCCGCTGCCGGTCGGCGGATAGTTGTGACGGCCGCCGGAGTGATCATGCAGAACATATCTTTCCTGCATCGCCGCGAAATCCGGTTGTGCGATACGGGCCTTTGCGTGGCCGCCGGGAATATCGAGAACATATTCCGGCTGACAAAGGCCGGAGGCGCGCGCACGTAACCGCTGCACAAGTTCTTGCCCGCGTTCGATGCTCACCCGGAAGTGCGAGGTTCCGGGCGCGAGGTCGGGATGATGCAAATAATATGGTTTGATACGCGTTTCGACGAAAGCGCGCATCAGTTCTTCCAGCGTATCCGTATCGTCGTTCACGCCTTTCAACAGAACCGACTGGCTCAGCATGGGGATGCCGGCATCGATAATGCGTGCGCACGCCGCTCGCGCCTGTGACGTCAGCTCGCGTGGATGGTTGGCATGAAGCGCGACGTAAGTGGTCCGCCCCGGAAGACGAATCGCATCTACAAATTCGGGAGTAATTCTCTCGGGTGCGGCGACCGGCACGCGCGTATGCCAGCGCAGCACGCGCAAATGCGCGATCTGCCCCAGACGCCGCGTGAGATCGGCAACGCGGCGCACGCTTAGAACAAATGGGTCGCCGCCGGTCATGATCACTTCCCAGATCTCGGGATGTGTATCAAGGTAAGAGAGAGCTTCGCGCAATTCCATTTCGGACAGCGCGCCGTCGCCATCCGGCCCCACCATTTCGCGCCGGAAGCAGAAACGGCAATAGACCGGACAGGCATGCACAATTTTCAGCAGCGCACGGTCGCGGTGACGATGCACAACACCGCGAACCGGCGAATGCGGCCGGTCGCCAATCGGATCCCCGCGCTCCTCCGGCAATACAAGCAGCTCCGCATCGCTTGGAACGAACTGCCGCGCGATCGGATCGTCGGGATCCTCGGGATCAATGAGCGCCGCGATCGCAGGTGAAATCGCAATCGCGTACCGGGCTGCGACCTCCGAGATCCTGTTGATCCCTTCCGGTGCGATCAGCTTCGCTTCGGCAAGGTCGTGAGCGGTTCTAAGCGTTGAATTCATCTGTTAGTGGTGCTGCACAATTTCCTGCGGCGTCCAGATCACATCGTCGATGCGCGGTGCGCTGAGCGCGAGCATCACCAGGCGATCGAAGCCCAGCGCCACGCCGCTTGCTTCGGGCATGATCGAAAGCGCCGAGAGAAAACCTTCGTCTATCGGATAGCGCTCGCCATGGACGCGCTGCTTCTCGGCCATTTCGGCCTCGAAACGCCGGCGCTGTTCGGCGGCATCGGTCAGCTCGCCGAACCCGTTGGCCAGTTCGACGCCGCAGGCATAGAGTTCGAAGCGCTCGGCCACACGCGGATCGTGCGGCGTGGCGCGCGCCAGCGCAGCTTCGCAACGCGGATATTCATACAACAGTGTCGGACGCCCGATCCCGAGCCGCGTCTCAATGCGCGCCACAAGTAATTTGCTGAAAATATCCGACCAGCTGTCGCCCGGCGCGGCGGATGGACCGGCCGCGGCTGCAAGACGCGCAACATCGCCCTCGCCTGTCTCGGAGAGCGTCGCAAGCAGGTCGACACCTGCGAAGCGCCCAAAGGCATCCGCAACCGTCAACCGTTCGGGCTCGGCGAAGGGATCACAGCTCCGATCGCGATGGAGCAATGTCCGGGCGGGAACGGCCTCGGCGGCAATCCGCAATATCCCGACCGCGTCCGCCATGACCTGCCGATAGTCCTCCCCGGTGCGATACCACTCCAGCATGGTGAATTCCGGCGCGTGCAGCACGCCACGCTCGCGATTACGGAAGACCCTGGCAAAATCGAAAATCCGCCGTTCGCCCGCCGCCAGCAGCTTTTTGCAGGCAAATTCGGGAGACGTGTGCAGATAGAGGGTCTCGCGGGCGCTGCCGGGAATGACGCCTTCGGTCGCGAAAGCATGCAGATGCGCCTCGTTTCCGGGGGAATGCTGGAGAATGGCGCACTCGACCTCGGTAAAGCCCAGTGCTCCGAAATGGCGCCGCAGCGCTGCCCTGATCCGGCCCCGGGCGAGCAGGCTTGGCCGCCGGTCGGCGTGCCGGCGCGGGTTCCACCAGGTTTCGGGCGGCATCGGCTCTTGGCCCCGCTTTGTGCGGCTGCTAAGACCCCGCGCGTCGCGCGCATGAGGTCGGTCGGTGGTTTCGGTTATTGCAAGCAACGTCCGCAAGGGCAACGTCATCGAAAAGGACGGCAAGCTCTACGTCGTTCTCACGGCGGAAAATATCCATCCCGGAAAGGGCACGCCGGTCACCCAACTCGAAATGCGCCGGATCGGCGATGGGGTGAAAATCAACGAACGCTGCAAGACCACGGACACGCTGGAGAAGGCGTTCATCGACGAACGCACCCATTCTTATCTGTATCACGACGGCGATCATTACATCTTCATGGACCCCGAGACGTTCGATCAGATATCGGTGTCGGAGAGCGTGCTTGGCGACGCCGCGCCCTATTTGATCGAAACCATGGAAGTCAGATTGTCCGCCTATAACGGAACACCGATTTCCGTCGAACTTCCGGCGCGGGTCACGCTGGAAATCACCGAGACGGAGCCCGTCGTCAAAGGTCAGACGGCGTCCGGTTCCTTCAAACCGGCCATGCTCTCCAATGGCGTGCGAACGATGGTTCCCACGCACATCGTAGCGGGAACGCGCGTGGTGGTTCTCACCGCCGACGGTTCATACGTCGAGCGTGCCAAGGACTGATTACCAGAAATTCGTGAGGTAGATGATCGCAAAAGCGATCACGACGAGCGCAAGTCCTATTATCAGCACATAGCGGACGCCATTCCCGGTGACTGCCTGACGGGCCGCATTCGCGGCCAGTTCCGTTGGGTGTTCCGGGTGTGCGACGGTTTCTCTCTGTTGATAGGGTGTCATGCTGCCCGATCCGTTGACTGCTCCAGAGTCAACGATCCCCCGGAACGCCAGTTCCGGACGCCGCAAGGGGAAACGGCCGCGACGCTGGTCACGGCCGTGTCAATCAATCGGGGAGAAAGAGTGTGAGCGGACAACCAGTGCGGGGTGTCGAAGGGGCTGGGGCGTACCGGACCGGACATCCGCTCGTAGAATAGAACGCATCTCTTCTATTTTGGTTCCGAATCTTTTTCGCGCCCGCGGGAAAATTCTGTCCGGCGTATTAAGTCATTGTGTTCACAACCGAATTCAGAATTTCATCGGATTCCGAAAATCTCCGCGCCCGATTTTTTTGCTCCGCGCCGATTTTCAGACCGGCGGCCGGCCGCGAAATCCGCCCGAAAAAAGACTGACGAGCAGGAGAATTACAAAGACTATGAGTAAAATTTTCGCGAGCGTGGCAGCGACGCCTGCCAGCGCGAAAAAGCCCAATGCTCCGGCAACAATGGCGAGCAGAAGAAATATCAGGGCCCAACGAAGCATTGTTCGAATCCTGCAAAGTTCCGGGTGTTCAACGCCCGGAACTTCCAGGTCGTTCCTAAAACCTTCATCAAAAGTTTAAATCAACGGCGAAGAAACAATGCCCCGAGCACCGCGCCGATGCCGAGAGAGACAAGACACGCTGTCATTGGCTGATCCCGGCCCCATTCGGTGACGTTATCAACATTATCGGACGTCCATTTTCCGACGCCCTGATAGGCAGCTTCGGCTGTGTCCATCGCCACGCCCGCGGTTTTTGAAATCCCGTCGGTCAAATGGCGCGCATCCTTGCGCAGATTGGTCAGTTGCGATTGCAACTCTTCCAGCTGCGCCGCAATTTTGTTCGCGTCCCGCCTGCTGCGCCGGAAAATGCCCATTGATAATCTCCACTCGGTTCCGGTTGCGGAACGTCACCGCCGCGGCAAGGTTCCTGCCTGCTCAGGCCGCTTTTTTCTTGATGGGATGGAAAAACAGAGCCTGCCCCACGGTCGCCTGAACAGTTTCCGGCAGGAAGGGTTTGGCAATAAGATAGGTGGGTTCCGGCCGCTCACCCGTCAGCAGCTTTTCGGGATAGGCGGTGACGAAGATCACCGGAATATCGAAGCTGTCGAGAATCTCGCTGACCGCATCGATGCCGGAGCCGCCTTCGCCGAGATTGATGTCGGCAAGCACCAGGCCGGGACGCGACGCCAATGCGAGCTTGACGGCGGCATCGCGCGTCGCAGCGGTACCGACAACTTCATGCCCCAGTTCGGTGACCAGATTTTCGAGATCGAGCGCGATGATCGGCTCGTCTTCGATGATCAGGACGCGGGAGACGAGTTCGGTCTCGATTGCGCGCTGCGCCTCGACGATCGCGGTCTCAACCTCTTCAGGCGTTTCACCGAGAATGGCGCCGGCTTCATCAAGGCTGAAGGATTCGACGGCAGTCAGCAGCAGCGCGGCGCGGCGCGAGGCCGAAAGCGCAAGAAGGCGGCCTTCCGGATTTGTGTTATCTTCCACGGGCGTGACGCCGATCTCGTAATGCGAAGCCGGGCTCGCCCAGATCTGGTGAAACAGGCGATACAGCGCCACGCGCGGCGACAAATCGGGCTCAAGCACGTGCTCGCCAGCGAGCAACGCGGTCAGTGCGGCGCGCACATAGGCATCCCCGCTATTTTGCGTGCCCGTCAGCGCCCGCGCATAGCGGCGGAGATAAGGCAAATGAGGCGCGAGGGCGTGGGTGACATTCATGGGTAAGGCTCCTTCGACCACAGCTAGGCTGTAAATCGGAAACGGTTGCAAGCACAAAGAGTTCCGGCGCGTTAGGAACCAAGCAGGGTTGAAAACGTTTGGGTCCGGGTAGCGGAACCGAGAAGGTGGCGGCCCGCGAAGTCTTGAGATTTCAATCGTTGGAGTGGCAGAAGTGGCAACCGCGACCCAAAAGCGGGGTTGGAATATCGATTCCGTGACCAAAGACGAAAAAACAGAGCTCGAGAGCGGCAGGCTTGTGCGTGCACGTCAACGGGCGATCGGCCGAGAGTTGAGGCGTATGTACGACAACGTGGCCAAGGAGCCCGTGCCCGATGATTTCCTCGATCTGCTTCAGAAGATCGACGACAAGGGAAACGAGGGAGGGAAGAAAGGGTCGTGACGACACCGCAACCTGAAACAGACTCTCCTGCACGACCCAAGGCGGACAACAAGATGGACACCGACGCGCAGTTCAAGGCCGACCTGCTCGATCTCATTCCTTTCCTGCGCGCATTCGCGCGCTCGCTTTGCGGCAATCAGGAAACAGCCGACGACCTCGCCCAGGAAACATTGGTGAAAGCCTGGCAGGCCCGCAACATGTTTGCGCCCGGCACCAATCTGAAGGCGTGGTTGTTCACGATCCTGCGCAATCAGTTCTATTCGGATCGCAGGCGCGCCTGGCGCCAGGCGCCGTGGGACCAGGACGCGGCGGAACGCATTCCGGGTTCGAGCGCAGAACAATCATGGGCCGCGGAATTGTCCGATACGGCGCGGGCGCTTTCGCAGCTTTCCGACGAACAGCGCGAAGCGTTGATACTCGTCGGCGCGGGCGGCTTCTCCTACGAGGATGCGGCCGCGATCTGCCACTGCGCGGTGGGTACTGTGAAAAGCCGCGTTGCGCGGGCGCGAAAGTCGCTCCTCTCCATTCTGGAAGGCGAGGATCCGCTTCCGACGGCGCAGCCGGCGCGCGGCGATGCTGCGGATGAAATCCTCGCGCAGCTCGATCGTCTGGCGCCAGGGGCTTCCGAAAACAGCGGAATAAAGAGGCGTAAAGACGCGCCGACATCCTGACCAAATTTATTTGTGGACTCAGGTTGCGCCTGCTGTCGGCGCGTGCTGCAGCAGGCGCAGCGAACTTACGCCGGCTGCCACGAACGCGAAGCCTGCGGCGATGAAAAGTGCGTAATTCGTCCCCAGTATACCCACTTGCCCGAACAGCAACGCCACCAGCGCCGCCCCAATGGTCTGGCCCAGCAATCGCGCCGTACCGAGCATCCCGCTCGCACCCCCGCTGCGATGCCGCGGTGCGGAGGAGAGCAGTGCGCGATTGTTCGGAGACTGGAAGAACCCGAAACCCAGGCCGCACAACACCATGCGCCAGACGATGTCGATATATTCCGGGCGCTGCGGGAGCAGCGCCAGCGCCAGCAATCCGGCTGTAAAGATCAGCAACCCGCCTCCGCCGAGAAGACCTGCGGGATAGCGGTCGGCGAGACGCCCCGCGATGGGCGCCGCGACCGCGATCGCGAGCGGCCAGGGCGTGATCAGCAGACCGATCTGTACGGCGGTATAGCCGAATTGTTGTTGCAGATGAAAAGGCAGCGAAACAAAGACCAGCATCTGCGCGACAAAGGAACAGATCGATGTGCCGACGGACAGCGCGAAAACGGGATTGCTGAGAAGATCGACGGGAAACAGCGGCGCCGGACGCCCGCGCTCGCGCCGCACGAGCAAAAAGCCGCATCCGGCAGCGATCACGAGTTCCAACGCGATCAGCACGGTGTTCTGGCTGTGACCGCCGGCATCGATTCCGCCGATCAGAAAGCCGAACGCAGCCGCACTGAGCAGGGCGCCGGCGATATCGAAGCCATGTGTCGCGCGCGGCGTTTTCGGCAGCGCGCGCGAACCTATCGCGACAGCTGCAATCCCCAGCGGGACATTGACTGCAAACAGCCAGGGCCACGGCGCAATCGAAAGAATGCCGCCGGCAATCGTCGGTCCCGCCGCGGCCGAGATCGCGACCACCACGGCGTTGATACCAATGCCGCGTCCCAGCATCCGCTGCGGATAGATGAAACGGATCAGCGCCGTGTTGACGCTCATGATGCCTGCAGCACCGAAGCCTTGCAGCACGCGCGACAATGCGAGCAGAGCCAGCGTGTGCGACAGCGCGCAGGCAAGCGACGCGAAGGTGAAGAGTGCGAGGCCCGCGAGATAGACGCGGCGATAGCCGATGACATCGCCAAATGACGCGAGCGGCAGAAGAGAGATAGTGATCGCAAGCTGATAGGCGTTGACGATCCAGATCGAGAAGGCCGCATCGGTATGAAGGTCGCGCGCAATGGTAGGCAGCGCCACATTGGCGATGGCGCTGTCGAGCACCGACATGGAAACGCCCAGCACGATGGTCGCAATCGCCCAATAGCGCAGCGGCAAAGGCTGGCCGTCGGGATGATTGGTCATAACTCGGCTTCACCGATGTTTATCACGTTGATTGGCATGCGGAGACGCGAAGTACGAGGAAGAATTTTTACCACGAAGAGCACAAAGCACACAAAGAAGTTTCCGTGCGCTTCGCACGCAATTTTACCTTCGTGTTCTTCGTGCTCTTTGTGGTCAATCCGCCCTGTTCAAATATGCAGCGCGTGGCCGAGGGTGCGCAGCGTGGTTTCGTGGAAGGCTTCGCCGAGCGTGGGATGGACATGGATCGTGCCAGCGATGTCTTCCAGCAGCGCGCCCATTTCCAGTGCCAGCGCGAATTCGCCGGCCAGCTCGGAAACATGCGCCCCGACCGCCTGGATGCCGAGAATGCGATGATCGTCGCGCCGCGCCAGCACGCGCACAAAGCCGCCCTCGTCGCCGGCATCCATCGACAATGCGCGCCCGTTGGCGGCGAACGGGAACATCCCACTCATTACATCGATGCCTTCGAGCGCCTTGTCGCCGGGCGCGAGACCCGCCGTGACAATTTCCGGCTCGGTGAAACAAACAGCCGCGATGGCAACGGGATCGAAGCGGCGCTTATGGCCGGCGATGATCTCGGCCACCATCTCGCCCTGCGCCATCGCCTTGTGAGCCAACAAAGGTTCGCCGACCAGATCGCCGATGGCCCAGACATTCTTCATTGAGGTGCGGCACTGGTCGTCGACGCGCACGAAGCGTCCGTCCATATCGACGCCCATATTTTCGAGGCCCCAGCCCTCGGTGCGCGGTTTGCGGCCGACAGTGACGAGTATTTTATCGGTGGGAAGATTCTCGGTTTTGCCGTCTTTGGTTTCGATGGCCAGCGCTTGGACATTTCCATCTTTGACAAGACCTTTGGCCATTGCGCCGAGATGCAGTGTGACGCCGTTGCGCTCCAGCCATTTCTTCACCGGCAGCGAAAGCTCGGCATCAAAGCCCGGCATGATGCGGTCGAGCGCTTCGACCACTGTTACTTCCGACCCGAGTTTGCGGAATGCGATGCCGAGTTCGAGGCCGATATAACCTGCGCCGATCACCACCAGCTTCTTCGGCAATGTATCAAGCGAAAGCGCTTCACTGGAGGAAATAACCGGGCCGCCGAAAGGCAGGAATGGCAGTTCGGTCGAAACAGAGCCATTGGCGAGGATGACATGCGCGGCCGTAACGGTGGCGTTGTCCTTGCCTTCCACCGTGCAGGTTTTCGCATCGGAGAATTGCGCCTGACCGGACAGCACGCGCACCCTGGCGCGTTTGCAGAGCGCCGCGACACCATTGCTCAGTTTGTTGACGATGCCTTCCTTCCAGCGCACCAACTCGGGCATGTCGAGCGATGGCGGCGAGGACAGACTAATGCCGTGCCGGCCTTTGCCCTGCGCGCGGTGCATGGTCTCAAATTCGCCGGCGACATGGATCACCGCCTTGGACGGAATACAGCCGCGGATGAGACAGGTGCCGCCCAGCCGGTCGCCTTCGACCAGCACGGTATCGAGCCCGAGCTGGCCCGCGCGGATTGCCGCCACATAACCGCCCGGCCCGCCACCGATGACGAGGACTTTGGTGTTGATCTTTTCGGACATGTCGTTGTTCCAGAGCTAAGAAATATACACTGCACCACCCCCTTGCGGGGAGGTCGAAAAACGCGTTCGCGCACGAGTTATCGACACCACACCAGACGAAGCGTTTTTTGGGTGGGGGCCACTCAACGCCGCCATTACCCCCACCCGAAATTTGCTGCGCAAATTTCGACCTCCCCGCAAGGGGAAGGTAAGAGGGTAGCGTGCGCGCTGCGAGATGTTCATGAGAGACTTGCGTCAATCCATAAATAGTGTTGCCGGGTGCTCCAGCAAGGCCTTCAGCTTCTGGATGAATTCCGCCGCGTCGTAACCGTCGACCACGCGGTGATCGAAGGAGGAGGACAGGTTCATCATCTTGCGCACCACGATCTGGCCGTTGCGCACCACGGGCCGTTGCACGATGGCGTTCGGACCGATGATCGCGACTTCGGGATGATTGATTACCGGCGTCGTCACCACGCCGCCCAGCGTACCGAGGCTCGTAACAGTGATGGTGGAGCCGGAAAGTTCTTCGCGCGACGCCTTGCCTTCGCGGGTCAGCTTCGCGATCCGCGACACTTCGGCTGCCGCCTGCCAGACATCGAGCGCCTCGGCATGGCGCACCACCGGCACGATAAGCCCGTTCGCTGTCTGCGTCGCGATGCCGATATGCACGGCGGCATGGCGATGCACCACGCCCGTATCGTCATCGTAACGCGCATTGATCTGCGGATAGGAGGGCAGCAGCTTCGCCAGAGCGCGCATCAGGAAGGGAAGCAAGGTGAGCTTGGGCTGATCCGGTTTGCGCGTCGCGTTCAGATGCGCGCGCAGATCTTCCAGTTCCGTCATGTCGATTTCCTCGACATAGGCGAAATGCGGAATGCGGCGCTTGGCTTCCTGCATCTTCTCCGCGATCTTGCGGCGCAGGCCGATGACTTTGATCTCTTCAGTGCCCTCGCGCTTTGCGTAACCACCGTCCCGCGCCGCAGAGATCTTGCCGCCGGAGGCGATGTAATTATCAAGATCGCCATGTTCGATGCGGCCGGCAGGTCCGCTGCCCGGCACGAATTGCAGCTGGATGCCGCGTTCTTCTGCGCGCCGGCGAACGGCAGGAGAGGCAAGCGGTTTGGCGTCTGGCGTGCGTGTCGTGAAGGCCGGCGCCTGGGCAGATTTCGAGGCCGGTGCCCCCTCACCCCAGCCCTCTCCCCCCTTGGGGGAGAGGGAGCTTTCTTGTTTGTTTGTCGGCTTCTCAGGCAGCGTCACGGATTTTTCCTCCGTCTTCACCGCTTCACTCCCTCTCCCCCCCGGGGGGAGAGGGCTGGGGTGAGGGGGACTCGTCGCCGCACCACCGGCCGCCGCATTGCCCGCGCCTTCGACTTCCAGTTCGACAAGCGGCGCGCCGACTATCGCCATTTCCCCCGGCGTGCCGTGCAGCGAAACGATCGTCCCCGTCACCGGCGAAGTCATTTCCACCGTCGCCTTGTCGGTCATCACATCGACGAGATGCTGGTCTTCCGAAATCTTCTCGCCGATCTTCACATGCCAGGCGACGATTTCGGCTTCGGCGGTACCTTCGCCCACATCCGGCAGTTTGAAGACGTAGCGTCCCATCTCAGCCTCCCATCGTTTTGCGCATCGCGTCGATCACGCGGGCCGGCCCCGGAAAGTAATGCCATTCGAACGCGTGCGGATAGGGCGTATCCCACCCGGCCACGCGCGCGATCGGCGCTTCCAGGTGATAGAAACAATGTTCCTGCACCAGCGCCGCAAGCTCGCCCCCGAAACCCGCCGTCTGCGTCGCTTCATGAACGATGACACAACGCCCGGTCTTCCGCACCGACTGCACGATGCTTTCGAGATCGAGCGGCACGATGCTGCGCAAATCGATCACTTCGGCGTCGATGCCGCTTTCGTTGGCCGCCGCTACGCCGACATGCACCATGGTGCCATAGGCGATAATCGTAAGGTCGCCGCCTTCGCGCACCACCGCCGCCTTGCCGAGCGGAATGGTATAATGATCTTCGGGCACGTCGCCCGCCGGATGCTGCGACCAGGGCGAAACCGGGCGGTCGTGATGGCCGTCGAACGGGCCATTATAGATGCGCTTGGGTTCGAGGAAGATCACCGGATCGTCGTCCTCGATCGCACTGATCAGCAGGCCTTTCGCGTCGTAAGGCGTCGACGGAATGACCGTCTTCAATCCCGCGACATGAGCAAACAAGGCTTCCGGGCTCTGGCTATGCGTCTGTCCGCCGAAAATGCCGCCGCCATAGGGCGTGCGGATGGTGAGCGGCGCGGTGAAATCGCCGGCGGAGCGATAGCGCAGCCGCGCCGCTTCGGAAACGATCTGGTCGAACGCCGGATAGATGTAATCGGCGAATTGTATTTCCACCACCGGCCGCAAGCCATAAGCACCCATGCCGATGGCGGTCGCTACTATTCCGCCCTCGCCGATGGGCGCATCGAAGCAGCGTGTGATGCCGTATTTCTTCTGCAGCCCGGCCGTCGCGCGAAACACGCCGCCGAAATAGCCGACATCCTCGCCATAGACGAGCACGTTGGGATCTTTCCCGAGCATCACATCCATGGCGGAGTTCAACGCCTGGATCATGTTCATCCGCGCCATGGTTCAGACCCCCATCTGCTGGCGCTGGCGCAGGAGATGCGGCGGGATCTCCTTGTACACATCCTCGAACATCGTCTTCACGCTTGCTATCTTGCCTTCACCGAGCGTGCCGGACGCGCTCGCTTCCGCATTGGCCGCGCGCACCTGTTCGGCGGCTTCTTTTTCGGCCTCGGCATGTTGCTCCTCGCTCCATTCGCCGAGCGAAATCAGATGTTTCTTCAGCCGAGTAAGGGGATCGCCAAGCGGCCAGCTTTTGCCTTCGTCGGCCGGGCGATATACCGAAGGATCGTCGCTCGTGGAGTGGCCCTCGGCGCGGTAAGTGAATAGTTCGATGACGGTGGCGCCGAGATTGGCGCGGGCGCGTTCCGCCGCCCATTGGGTAGCGGCGTACACAGCGAGGAAGTCATTACCATCGACGCGCAGGCCGGGCAGTCCATAACCGATGGCGCGGGCGGCGAATGTTGTCTGCTCGCCGCCGGCGATGCCCTGGAAGCTCGAAATCGCCCATTGATTGTTGCTGATGTTGAGGATCACCGGTGCGCGATAGACCGCGGCGAAAGTGAGCGCGGAATGGAAATCGCCCTCCGCCGTCGCGCCTTCGCCGACCCAGGCCGCGGCAATCCGGTCGTCGCCCTTATAGGCCGAGGCCATCGCCCAGCCGACCGCCTGGTCGAATTGCGTGGCGAGATTTCCGGAGATGGTGAAGAAGCCATATTCGCGGCTCGAATACATGATCGGCAACTGCCGGCCTTTCAGCGGGTCGCGCGCGTTGGAATAGACCTGACACATCATATCGACGAGCGGATAGCCGCGCGCGATCAGGATTCCTTGCTGGCGATAGCTCGGAAAGCACATATCGCCCCGGTCGAGCGCCATGGCCTGCGCGACCGCGATCGCCTCCTCGCCCGTCGACTTCATATAAAATGACGTCTTGCCTTGGCGCTGCGCCCGGAACATGCGGTCGTCATAGGCGCGCACCAGCACCATGTGTTTCAGGCCTCGCCGCAAAGTCTCCGTATCGAGCCGCGGATTCCACGCCCCCTGCGCCCTGCCCTTGTCGTCGAGGACGCGGACCAGCGTGTAGGCGAGATCGGAAATCTCATGCGCGCCGGTGCCGGCGTCCGGACGGCGGACTTCGCCGGCTTCGGGGATTTCCATCCCGCTGAAATCGGGTTGTTCGCCGGGCCGCGCATGCGGGACGGGGACGTGCAGGGAGAGCTTCTGGCGATTGAGCATGGCGGGCCTTGGATGGGCGGGCGAAAACGCGGAGGGCAGATATCATCGCGGGCCGCGAGCCCGTCAAGCGGAAGAATGTTTCGCCTCGCGCGCAAAAAGTACGGCGCGTTTCAGGTCGGCGACGAAGAGCGCAAATTCGCGGGCCTTGTCTTCTTCATCCACGCGCAAAAGATAGGACGGGTGCACCGTGATGAGGGCTTTGGCGCCGCCATCAAGATCGAGAATCTTGCCGCGATTGCGCCCAATGGGCATAGCCCTGCCGAACACGGCACGGGCCGCGGTGGCACCCAATGCGACCACCAGTGCCGGTTGAACGATCGCCCGCTCCCGCGCGAACCATGGATTGCAGGCCTTGATCTCGGCGGTGTCGGGCTTCTGGTGCAGCCGGATCTTGCCGCGGCGGGCAAATTTGAAATGCTTCACCGCATTGGTGACATAGGCCTTGTCGCGGGCGATCCCGGCTTCGGCGAGACCACGGTCCAGAACGCGTCCCGCCGGACCGACGAAAGGCTTGCCCGCCACATCTTCCTTGTCGCCGGGTTGTTCGCCGACAAACATCAGCGGCGCGTCGAGCGGGCCGTCTCCGAACACGGTTTGGGTTGCCGGCCGCCAGAGATCGCAGGCGCGGCAGGACAGCGCCTCCTCCCGTGCAGCGTCCCATTCCCTGAGCTTTTCAGCCGCTTTGCGCATCTGCCAGGGTAACGCGCGATTCCGCCGCGAAGGGTCGAAGGCCTGCAGCATCCCAACTTGTCACTCCGCGCAAGCCGGAACCCCAGCATTGCGAGATGCGGAGGCTCGCCGGTGCGACTGGGTCCCCGCTTTCCGCGGGGATGGCACGTCTTGGTTGCCGCCTATCGCTTTCCGCGGCTGCGGATCGTTGGTGATTACGTGCCGGCATTCCCTGAGAATTGCGCGGGCGCGGGTTGGCGGGACTGTTCTATTTCGAGCCTGGCCTCGCGCAGGGCGTTATCCTTTATGCCCTGGGCCATGCGCATGAAGCGGTCGTGCAATTCTTCCCTGAGCGCCTCGGTTTTGGCTGTGTCTTCGGCAACGGGTTCGCCGGGCCCGGTTTCGCGTTCGGAGGCGTCCCAGCCGGTCGCCTCGTCCCAGTCCCATTGCGTCTCTTCGGATTCGGGCCCGGATAATCCCTGAGAATTGTCGTCG
>DATASL010000048.1:0-1685 GCA_036269235.1 Rhizomicrobium sp. | reverse complement strand
CAACGCAAGTAGCAAGCCGAAGCCGCCGCCGAGGAAAGCAAGCAATACACTTTCGGTTAGAAACTGACGCGTCAGGCGGGAACGGCTAGCGCCGAGCGCAAGTCGCAATGCGATCTCTTTTTCACGCACGGCTGCGCGGGCCAGCAACAAATTGGCAACGTTCGCGCAGGCAATGAGAAGCACAAAGCCGACGGCTCCAAGCAGGATGAGCAGCGCGGGTTTGATATCTCCGACCAATTCCTCGTGCAGTGGCGTAATGTTCGCGCCGATGCGTGTGTTGTACCGTGGATATTCCTTGGCGAGGCGCGCGGCTATCGTCTCCATCTCCGCCTGCGCCTGCTTAAGCGTGATGCCGGGCTTGATCCGAGCGATCACGTCGAGAAAATGATTGCCGCGCTGTGTTGTTTCTTCATTGGTAAACGCGATTGGCACCCATACCTGGTCACTCCACGTGCCGTAGCCGGGCAAGTGCATCGAGCGCGGCATCACGCCGATCACCGTGTAGCTTTGTCCATTTAACGTAACTGCCCGGCCAATAATGGCCGGATCAGAACCGAAGCGGCGCTGCCAAAGCGAGTAACTCAGGAGAACGACGTGCGAACCAGATCGATCGTCTTGCGGTACGAACGTGCGCCCGAGCAGCGCCGGAACACCTAACAAGGCGAAGAGATTCGCCGAGACGCGGCGACCGTCGAGCCGTTCCGGTTCACCGACGCCAGTGAGGTTGAAGCTGCGTTCGGACATCGCTGCCATCCCAGTGAAGACGGTGTTCTGCCTCTGCCAGTCGAGGAAGTTAGGAGGCGACGGAGTATTTTTAGGGAAACCAAGATGCGCGGCATTTTCCCACACCATCACCAGTTGTTCGGGGTTTTTGAAGGGCAACGGCCGCAGCAGGACGGCATTCACGACGCTGAAGATTGCGCTGTTTGCGCCGATGCCGAGAGCCAGAGCGATGACAGCAACGATCGTAAACCCCGGGCTTTTCAGGAGCGTGCGCAGGCCGTAACGCAAGTCTTGCCAGAGATCGGCAAATAGGTTGGACTTCCCTTCCGTTCCCAATGTGACCGCATTTTTGGGGGCGCGACGCTCTACGTTTCTGAGCTCGCGGCCCAAAAAATCAGGCGTATTCAATTGCTCGAGTACTTGTTGGCGCGCTTCCTCTTCGGAGACACCGCGACTGAGCGCCCGCTCGTATTCGTCTTCCAGATGCTGCGAAAGCTCCTCAACGATTTCCTCCTCACGCACGGGAGATAAACCGAGTTCCGCCAGGCGCGCCCTGATGTCGATCTTGAAATCAGGCATGTTGAATCCCGGTGATTAGGTTGATGGCTTCAACGAACTCACGCCAGCCGGCGCGTTGCTTCGACAGCACGTTCTTGCCCGAGGCGGTTAGACGGTAATAGCGACGGCGGCGTTGGCCCGGCCTTTCGACCCAGCGACCGCGAATCCAGTTCCGATTCTCAAGGCGATAAAGCAAAGGATAAAGGGAAGCGACATTAAATCGGATTGCGCCGCGTGAGCGCAGTTCGATCAACTGCGCGATGTCATATCCGTGCCGGGGCCGATCTTCCAGCAGTGATAGAATCATCAATTCGGCGCTGCCTTTCTTTAGTTCGCGATCGGGAACTGGCGATGCCATATATTGCGATGCCATATATCTGGAAACGACGGCTGTCAAACCAGAA
>DATASL010000047.1:0-30708 GCA_036269235.1 Rhizomicrobium sp. | reverse complement strand
AACGAATATGATCTCGTATATGTCAGCCAGGTCTTTTTCGATTCGGGGTTTGCAGTCCGGGACCTGGCTTCAATTGTGAGGGCCGTGCCCGTCGCCAAATCATTCGTGGTGATCGACGGCTATCACGGCTTCATGGCAATTCCGACCGATCTCTCCGAGATTGCCGGTCGCGCGTTCTACGTGGCCGGAGGATACAAATACGCCATGGCGGGGGAAGGCGTCTGTTTCCTGCACTGCCCTCCCGGCTATGGCGTGCGGCCGCGCGACACCGGCTGGTATGCGGGATTTACCGCACTCGAACAGGGCGGCGCCGGGGTGCCATTTGCGACAGACGGCAGCCGGTTTTTCGGTGCGACTTTCGATATATCCGGTCTTTATCGATTCAATGCCGTGCAAGATTGGCTCGCTCGCGAAAAACGAACGGCAGCCGACATGCTCGCCCACGTTCGAAACATCGAGCGTGATTTTCTCACCGAGCTTGACCGTGTACCGGCCCCGTTTGGGTCAGATAATTTGCTCGTCCATGATGAGAGTTGCCGAGGGCGCTTTCTGGCCTTCCACGTCAAAGAGGCGGCGACGATCACCGAAGGTCTGGCCGAAAATAATATCATTGTCGATCATCGCGGTGACCGCCTCCGCATCGGCTTCGGCATCTATCATGAATCCCGCGATGCAATTCGCCTCGCTCAAGCGGTTGCCGGACTGGAGATTACGGCCCGCCGCTGAAGAACCTCATCGTCTTGAGCCCGATGAGATGAACCTCGCAGAACGCTGTCCGAGTCTGCGAGATAAGATCTGTCGATTTTGCTGCGATCTGCGGACATTGCACGGCGACACGGCACTTCCGAATTCCCTATCGAAGATCACAACGTTTCGCAAACTGCGTCAGGGGGCAACCCGCGCGTGATTGCCGGGCCGGAGATCCGTGTCAGATGCCGACTAGGTTGCCACCTTTCCAGCAGCCTCTTCGCTCCAGGGGAAAATAACCGAAACATCCGGGCGTGCGAGTTTTTTCGACTTGCCGTCATAGTCGAAGCTCGCGAGCAGATCGCGGATGAGTTCAAGCCGCGCCACCTTTTTGATGTCGGCCCGCACTACGCGCCACGGCGCCTCGACATGGCTCGACCGCCTGAACATCTCATCGCGCGCGGTAGAATAAGCCTTCCACTTTTTCAGCGCCTTCGCATCCACCGGTGAGAGCTTCCATTGCTTCAAGGGATCTTCGGCGCGTACCTTCAGTCGTTCCTTTTGTTCTTCCTGCGATATATCAAGATAATACTTCCGGATGGCGATGCCGTCGCGCGTGAGCATCGCTTCGAACGGCACCACCGATTCGAAGAACTCTCCGGTCTCCTCCTTCGTACAGAAGCCCATCACCAGTTCGACGCCGGCACGGTTGTACCAGGAACGGTTGAATACAACGAACTCGGAAGCCGCAGGGAGGAACGGCACAAAGCGCTGGAAATACCATTCCGATTCTTCCCGGCTCGAGGGCTTCCCGGGTGCATGGATGCGGGTGTCGCGAGGGCTCATGTGCTCGGTTAACCGCTTGATAGTGCCGTCCTTGCCGGCCCCGTCGCGGCCTTCGATTATCACCAGCACGCGACGGTTTTCGGCAATCAGCTTGTGCTGAAGCTTCACAAGCTCGACCTGAAGGTCGTACAGCGTACGCGCGTAATGTTTGTCCTGATCCGGCTGTCCAACTGATTTCGGCATGTCGCTCGCCTTTGCGTATGAGAATGCAGAACTCGGCACTATACATTACGGTAACGACCTCGGACTAAAGAAGGCTCGCCGCCACATTCACCGTCAGCGCCAGCAGGAGCGTATTGAACGCGAACGCAAAAGTGCCGTGCAGCATGGCAAGACGACGGATGGGTTTGCTGGTGATGGTGACATCGGAAGTCTGTGAGGTGGCCCCCAATACAAACGAGAAATACAGAAAATCCGAATAGTCCGGCGGTTCGCCACCGGGAAATTCGAGGCCGCCATGATGGCCTTCCGGTTGCCCCGGTCTCGGACGCGGCCAGTAGTAATGATGCGCATAGTGCAACGCGAGAACGGTGTGCAGGAAAAGCCAGGATCCGACGACAGTAATCACCGAAAGGGTCAGGCGGAACGCTTTTTCATTCTGCGGCAACGCGGCGATGCGAACCACCATGCCCGTGATGGCAACAAGACTCGCCACGACGGCAATCAGACAAAGAACAAGCACGACAAAATCGGAGGTATCGTAATGCGCGGCACGATAGCGCATCGTTTGGTGGCCACCCCGTAGCATCACAACCCAAGTGGTCGCGAGAAACACGAGCACAAGCATGTCCCACGCCATGATCCCGCGAAGGAGCGCCGGCACGGCGGCGGGAATAATCAGGCCGCAAGTGAAGCCCGACGCACAGCCGGCAAGAAGTCCGGGATGAAGGCGCGCAGGCCTCAGAAATCTTCGCAGGCGCATTCCAACTCGCTGGAATCAATCCAGAAAAGCTTGGCGTATATAATCAGCGAATCATAGCAAGCGGGTGTCGGCGAACGTCCTACACGCGTGGTCCTGATGCAACAGGGTAAATCGCACTGGACTTCCTTAGCGGAAACTTGTGCACTGCAGTGCGTTAGTGCGGGGCAACCGGAAAATACGGGTTTTAGCAAATGATGCTGCGAAGTACTGCTTTGGGCTGTGTGGCGTTTTTGGCGCTGGCAGGACCGGCACTTGCCGGTGACGGATTTTACGTAGGTCTCGGTGCGGGCTGGGATAACCAGAACAACATCAACCTGGATCAAGATCTCCTTACGCCTCAAACAGGCGGCATGGGGCGAACGGCCAATGTTTCAACCAATGACGGCGCGATCGTCGCTGGCACGCTCGGTTACAAATTGCCCATGATGCCGATCCGGCTTGAATTCGAGTCGGGCTATGACTGGCACAGCAATAATGAAGTCCAGAGCAATGGTGTCACCGCGGGCGTGTCCGGCCATGCCAATGTTGCGTCGGAACTCGTGAATGCACTTTACGATTTCCCTGTTGCGCCGGGATGGAATCTTTATGGCGGCGCCGGCGTTGGCGCGGGGCACGTATATTTTGCACCCTATCTGACAAATTCCGGCGACCAGCTCGCGCATGTCGACCACTGGGGCTTCATGTGGCAGGCAATCGGCGGCGCGTCGTTCGAAATTGCGCCCGATGCCGATCTCTTCGTCGATTATCGCTATCGTGATGCCGAAGCACGCGCCACAACCTACACGCCTGTATTTGGTCCTGTAGATTCGCATGCCATTACGGAAAATGTGGTGATGGCTGGCGTGCGCTTCTACATGTTTCCGGCGGGGCCGGCCATGGCGGAAGAAGCACCGCCGCCGCCATCGCCCGGCTATTACCAGGCTGCGCCGCCGCCTCCACCTCCTCCACCACCTGAGAATAATATGCCTATGAACAATGGCTCTACATCGGGTGGGGCAACATCGGGTGGTTCGGGCGGTCCCGGCAGCAGTTCGTAACCTGACCATGCGGGGACGGCCGGTGCCGTCTCCGCATCGCGCCGTTCGCATCTCGGTTTTCGTTACCGAAACCAGGCGGAATACCTTACCCGCGTTCGCGCGCCGGCCTTCGACAACAGGGCCAATTCCTCCTATACGTCGTCCATCGATTGAGGAATTGCCATGCCGGTCTATCGCGCGCCGCTGGAGGATTATCGTTTTCTCCTTCATGAGTTCTTCGAAGTCGAGAAGCAGACGGATCTGCCTCGGTTCAATGAATTGACCGCCGATGTCATCGACGATGTGCTCGCAAACGCAGGGAAGATTTGCGAAGAGGTATTGCAGCCTCTGAATCAGGCCGGTGACGAAGAAGGCTGTCACTACGAAAACGGCGTCGTACGCACGCCGAAGGGGTTCAAGGAAGCGTACAAATCATTCACCGGGGGCGGATGGAGCGGCCTTGGCGCGGCCGCGGAATTCGGCGGATCTGAACTGCCGATGTTTCTCACCATGCTGGTCGGCGAAATGACCCAGGCCGCGAACCAGTCCTTCGCGATGTATCCCTGGCTCTCTGCGGCGGCCTACTCCGCCCTGATCACGAATGGCGCGAACTGGATGAAACAACATGTCGTGCCGCGCATGGTATCGGGAGAATGGACAGGCACAATGTGCCTCACCGAACCGCACGCCGGTACCGATCTGAGACTGATGCGCACACGTGCCGTCGAACAGGACGACGGCACTTATCTCATCACCGGAACGAAGATATTCATTTCCGGGGGCGAGCACGATCTTGCCGACAACATCATTCACATGGTGATCGCAAAAATCCCCGATGAGAACGGCCAGATCCATAACGACCTTTCCACCGTCAACTTCTTCATGGTGCCGAAATATCTGGTGCAGGAAGACGGGACCGTCGGCGCGCGCAACGGCGTTTCCTGCGGTGGTATCGAGCATAAGATGGGTATCCGGGGGAATGCGACCTGCGTGTTGAACTTCGACGACGCCGTTGCGTGGCGGATAGGACCGAAGCCGGAAGCGCCGAAGCCGGGCGAGAAGCCGTCTTCATCCGAGGGCATGAAGGGTATGTTCGCAATGATGAACGCAGCACGCGTCGGCGTGGGTGTTCAGGGTATTGCAGTCGGAGAAGTGGCAAAGCAGAATGCGCTTGCCTATGCACTCGAACGGCGCGTGGGCCGCGCGCTTACCGGTGCGGCAGAGCCCGACAAACCTGCAGATCTCATTATCGTCCATCCGGATGTTCGCCGGATGTTGTTACACGCGCGTGCCTTTACGGAAGGCACGCGAGCAGTCGCACTCTGGACGTCGCTCAACATGTCGATAGCGCAGTCCGTGCGGCCTGAACGTGAAACTGCAGGACTGCTTGCCGATCTGATGACGCCTGTTATAAAGGCGTTCTGCACCGATATGGGCTTCGAATGCGCAAATATGGCGGTGCAGTGCTATGGCGGTCATGGTTATATCCGCGACAACGGCGTCGAACAGTTCGTACGCGATGGAAGGGTCAATCAAATCTATGAAGGCGCGAACGGCATTCAGGCGCTGGACCTCGTCGGCCGCAAGCTTGGCCGTAAAGGCGGGGCGGCTGCGTTTGCATTGTTCAACACGATCGATGAATTCCTGAAAGAAAACGCGGCCAATACGGACTTGGGCGATTTCGTGAGTCCTGTGCAGCGCGGTCTCGACGCGCTGCGGGGTGCAACGCTCTGGCTTGCACAGCACGGCATGAGCAATCCCAACGATGCGGGCGCAGGGGCGGTCGATTATCTGCGGCTGACGGGTATTGTCGTGACGGGCTGGATGTGGGCGCGCATCGCAAAATTTGCAATGGAAAAACTGGCCACAAATCCAGCAAATAACCAGTTCTACGAAGACAAGCTTGTGTCCGCGCGCTACTGGATGGAGCGCTTGATTCCGGAATGCACCATGCTGCGCGAGCGCGTCGAAGCCGGAAGCGCCACCATCATGGCTTTCCACGCGGCGCTATAAAGCCGGTCGTCGCGCTGTTTCGTGGAACTGCCAGAAACTACGCCGCCTTTTTCTCCGCAATGCGGACAAGCTGGCCGAGCGTGGTCTGCACGCCCTTGAGACGCGCTTCGGGGGACGGCCAGTTACGCGCGATGACGACTTTCTGATCCGGCCGTACGCGCATCATCGATTGATGTTCGGCGATGAAGCGGACCAGCCCGGCGGGATTGGGGAATGTATTGTTGCGGAAGGTGAGTGTTGCGCCCTTCGGGCCGGCCTCGATCTTCTCGACCGACGCATGGCGGCATAGCCCCTTGATGGCGACGATATCGAGCAGATGCCGGACTTCTTCCGGCAGCGCTCCGAAACGGTCGATCAGTTCTGCTGCAAAGCGGTCGATATCCGCCTCGGTCTGTATACCGGCAAGCCGCCGGTAAAGCGCCATTCGCACATCGAGATCGGGCACATAGGTCTCCGGAATAAGTACGGACGTACCGATATTGATCTGCGGCGACCATTGCTCGTCCGCCTCGACCACCTCACCGGACTTGAGCTGCGAGACCGCCTCTTCCAGCATCTCCTGATAAAGCTCGATTCCCACCTCTCGCACGTGGCCGGATTGTTCTTCGCCGAGCAGGTTGCCGGCGCCGCGGATATCCATGTCGTGACTCGCGACCGAGAAGCCTGCACCAAGCTGGTCAAGGGACTGCAGCACCTGCAGCCGGCGCTCGGCCGTCTCTGTCAGCTTCCGGTCGGCAGGCGTGGTGAGATATGCATAGGCGCGCTGTTTGGAGCGGCCGATTCGGCCACGCAGCTGATAGAGCTGCGACAGGCCGAACATGTCCGCGCGATGTACGACGAGTGTATTTGCCGTCGGAATGTCGAGACCGCTTTCCACGATGTTGGTTGAGACAAGCACGTCGATCTTGCCGTCGTAGAATGCCGTCATCACGTCTTCGAGCGCCGCCGCCGGCATCTGTCCATGGCCGATCGCAGTCTTCACCTCAGGCACTGTGTGCTTCAGGAATTCCATCGCGTCAGCGATATCCGAAATCCGCGGGCAGACATAAAAGCTTTGCCCGCCGCGATAATGTTCGCGAATAAGCGCTTCGCGGACGGTAAGCGGATCGAATGGCGTCACGAATGTGCGTACCGCAAGCCGGTCGACAGGTGGTGTAGTAATCAGCGAAAGGTCGCGCACGCCGCTAAGGGCAAGCTGCAGGGTGCGCGGGATGGGCGTCGCCGTCAGCGTCAGCACGTGCACATCGGATTTGAGCGATTTCAGCCGCTCCTTGTGCCCCACGCCGAAATGCTGCTCCTCATCCACGATGACGAGGCCGAGCCGGTTGAAGGAAATGGATTTTGCCAGCAACGCATGCGTGCCGACGACGATGTCGATATCGCCCGAAGCAAGGCCGGCCTTCGTTTCGCGCGCCTCTTTCGGGGAGACGAAACGCGACAGCTGGCGCAGCTTGACCGGAAAGTCCTGAAAGCGCGCGCTGAAGTTCTTATAGTGCTGGCGCGCAAGCAATGTCGTCGGAGCTACCACTGCCACCTGCGAGCCGGCCATCGCTTCCACGAAGGCCGCACGAAGCGCTACTTCTGTCTTGCCGAAGCCGACATCGCCACAGACGAGCCGGTCCATCGGCCGGCCCTTCGCGAGATCTTCGATGGTGTCGGCGATAGCGCGGTCCTGATCTTCGGTCTCCTGCCAGGGAAAGCGCGCACAGAATTCGTCGTACAGCCCTTGCGGCGGTTCGACTGCAGGAAGTGACCTCATCAGGCGCGCAGCGGCAATGCGGATCAGTTCTGCCGCAATCTCGCGCACGCGCTGCTTCATCCGCGCCTTGCGCTGCTGCCAGCCGGCCCCGCCAAGCCGGTCGAGCTGCACCGAACCTTCGTCGCCGCCGTAACGCGTCAGGAGCTCTATGTTCTCGACGGGAAGAAATAACTTCCCGCCCTCATATTTCAGTTCGAGGCAATCATGGGGCGCTCCGGTGACGTCAATTGTCTGCAGCCCGATATACTGGCCGATGCCATGCGCGATATGCGTGACGAGGTCGCCAGGCGAAAGGCTTGAAGCTTCGGCGAGGAAATTCTGGGCTTTCCGCGTTTTCGCACGCGGACGCAGCATGCGTTCACCGAGAATGTCCTGCTCGGTGACGATCGCCATATCCGGCGCTTCGAAGCCGTGTTCCAGGCAAAGCACGCCGACGCCGACAGCACCCTCATGCATCGACGATGCATCGTGCCAGTTCGCGATGTGGCGCATCGCGCCGAGTCCATGATCGGACAACACGCCGCCCAAGCGCTCGGCCGACCCCTCACTCCAGGCCGCAATGAGCACGCGCTTTTTTGCCTCGCGGAGCGATTTCACATAATCGGCAGCGGCCTCGAAGACATTCACCCGCCCCTGTGTGCGCTCCGGCGCGAAACCGCGTCCCGGTTTACCGCCGGCATCGACGGAACGTGTGGACTCCGGCGCCTGAAATGGCGAAAGCTCCCTCACCAGGCGATGCGACAGCAAGGCTTTCCATTCGGCATCTGTTACATAAAGCTGCTCGGGCGGCAGGGGGCGGTAGGGGGGACCGGAAGCTTTTTCCGGCGCTGTGCCCTGAAGCATCTGACGCCGGGTCTGGTAATAATCTGCAATCAAATCATGTCGCGCGGCGCGTGCCTCCGCGACCTTGTGTGAAACAAACAACAGGGGCGCATCGAGATAATCGAATAATGTTTCAAGCCCGGAATGAAACAACGGCAGCCAATGCTCCATGCCGGGATGTTTGCGGCCCGCGCTGATGGCCTCGTAAAGCAGATCATCCGGGCCCGGCGGCCCGAAGGCTGCGACGTAGCCGGATCGGAAACGGCTGATGGATTGCGGATCGAGCGGTGTTTCACTGGCTGGCAGCAGTTCGATCTCACGGACTTCCTGACGCGAAAGCTGTGTCTCGGCATCGAAGCGCTTGATTGTTTCGAGGCTTGCACCAAAGAAATCGAGGCGCAACGGATCGTCTACGCCGGGTGGCCAGAGATCGATGATGCCGCCGCGAAGCGCGAAATCGCCCGCCTCGCGCACCGTGCTTGCGCGCGCATAACCATTCTTGACCAGGAAGCCAACCAGTTGTTCGTGTTCGATAACCTGCCCTGCACGTGCAAGGAAACTCGCCTCCCGAATGGCTGCGCGCGGCGGAACGCGCTGCAGGAGCGCATGGACGGGCGAAACAATTGCTGCGGGACCCGCGTCCTTGCCGCGCCCAGCGAGTGCCGCCAGAGTTGCAAGCCGCTGGCTTTCGATATCCGGCTTCGGCGAAAGGCGGTCGTAAGGCAGGCAATCCCAGGCCGGAAACGGCAGAACGCGCAGGGCTGGTGCGAAGAAGGCAATGGCATCGGCGACGTTCTGCGCAGCACCATCATCGGCCGTCACAAAAAGCACGAGCCCGTTGCGCCGTTTGGCAGCCTCCGCTGCCAAAAAGGCATCATAACCGTCCGGCGCGCCGGTCAGCGTGAAATGGCCCGGGGCACGGGCGATATAGTTCAGACGTTCCAAACGGGATACTTCCGGTTACAGATGGTTTTCAATCGCGCGAATACCGGCGTGTCGTACAAGGTGGGGATGGGGGCGTGGCCGCGCAACCAGTCATAGACATCCTGATCCGGCGCATCCAGCAGCCTTTCGAAACTGGCCAGGCCCACTTCATCCAGCTGGTGCAGATGCTCTTCTGCGAACGCGCCGAAAATTGCATCGGCCTCTTTGAAGCCCCGCCGGGCCGCACGGAACCGCAGCCGCTTCCGTCTGATTTCGATTTCGGTCTCGCTCATGCGGGATGATATACCCACGTGCTTCCCCGACGGCCAGCATCGCGGCCGCCCATCATTGCCGAATTAAAATGCTTCCGGACCTTTCAGCCGGATCGCGCGCGAATTATCTTCGGGAGGAGCAACACCAGCGAAAGGAGGTGATCCAGTGTCTCGTTGTCATGACCTGTGGCCCGTGAGGCCGGCGACCTGGATCGTTCCGTCTTCGGAGGTCCTTGCGGCCTGAAAGTCGTAGAGACAATGGGGGCCGCCTCGGGAGAGGCGGCCCTTTTGTTTGCGCAGTATAGTAGCCCAAAGGGGTGTATGGTTGGCTACTGCGCCTGGTAGATGCAGATATTGTTGAAGCCGCACGAGTTATAGACGACGCCGCCCGTTACGATGGGCGAGTAAGCCGGTGTGTCGTTGGCATCGGAAGATTCCCATAGGAAAGAGCCCTTTGATGCATCGAACGCGCATGTCGTGCCCGTTCCCTGCCCAGTGGCGCAACTGAAGAACAACACACCTTTCTTGCCTTTGCCGACAAGCGTGGGAGTGCCGGCAAACGCTACGCTGTTGCCGTCCTTCCAGCGCAGCGATCCTTTCGCGTTCAGGGCAAACAACTGCTCATAGCCGTCCCCACCACCTTCACCGATGACTTCGTACGTCGAGCCGTCGGGACCAAGTACAGGCGGCCCCGCAAAGTAGGCCTCGCCGTTGAATGGACCGGCAATAGGTGTATCCCATTGCGCCGTGCCGGAGGCGCCGTTCAGCGCCGTGATGTCCAGGGAATAATTACATTGTGTGCAGTTGGTCTCGTACGCCGCGTAGACCCTACCGTTTTGCGCGACCAGATTGCCGTTCCCGTCCGTTCCGTTGCCGCTGCTGTCGTTTCCAAGCTGGTGCTGCCACAAGAGCGATCCACCGGTCGTGAAGGCGCAGACTCCCACCACCTGGATGACGGGATATCGCGCTACGCCACTACAGCCGACATAAATCACGCCGTTGTCTACGGCAGGCGAACCCCCAAAACCTTCGCAGGTCGGGTAATCGTCGCAGTACCAGATCCGCCAGATTTCTTTGCCGTTTTTCAGATTGACGGCGGACAGGTGCTGTGCGTTCACCGAGCCGCCAGATTCGGCCCCGGAGGTCAGAAAATATACCGTGTCGCCCGCGATCGTCGGCGGCGAATAGCCGCCGCCGCTGGTGAGCCCGTAGATCCACAAAGACTTGCCGCTCTTGGCGTTGTAGGCACAGAGGCCGCTCGTGTTGTCGCCCGTTACGCAGCTGACGACAAGTTTGTCATCGGCTGCCGCCATTCCCCAGTTCGGTCCAATGGGCGAAGCATAATTCCCAATCGACCATGCAATGGCTCCGGTCTTCTGGTTGAAGGCATAGAGATTGCCGTCGCCTGATCGGGTATAGACCATGCCTTTGTAAATGACAGGCTGGTCTATGATCTGGCCCTGCGTGTTAAAGCTGCCGCTGCTCACAAGGCTGGCAGCATTCTTCGCCGTGATTTTCTTTTCCGTGCTGTTGTAGCCCGTGTGACCGGAGTTATAGCCCACTTGCGTCCATGCGGCATTACCGGCCACGGCCGGAAGCGCGCAGCCTAAAGCAAGCATCGCTGCCGCCACCCCAGCGGCACGGGCAAGGCGTCGGGAATTTGCCATTTTCATTGAAATCCTGCCTGCACAACCTGGCAGCCTGTCGAATATTGAATTCATGATGTAAACCTCGTTGACGAACCTGACGGCGTTCGGTTTGTGCGCACTCAGCACGTGCTTGCCGAAATCGGCCAATGGCAGGTCAGGGCAGATCGGGGCAGGTCAGGAAATGTTGGGGGAAAAGGGGCCTCTTCCGGGCGCGAAAAGGCTGAGTTCCTGGAAAGAGATCGCGGCCTTTGTCGGCCGTGACGAGCGCACGGTCAAAC
This sequence comes from Rhizomicrobium sp., assembly GCA_036269235.1. Lineage (GTDB taxonomy): Bacteria > Pseudomonadota > Alphaproteobacteria > Micropepsales > Micropepsaceae > Rhizomicrobium. Next base: position 19,520 of record DATASL010000047.1, on the reverse strand, counting down.
GCTGGGAAGACTCTCGCGGCCTGCCTGTGCGCCGGGTTCCCGGTTCAGGCAAGTCCGCCGTTTTCGCCTACGAAGAAGAAATCGAAAGCTGGATCCGAAGCAACAATGCCGCCGTCCCGTCTTCTTCTCCCCCTATCGTTCCCGCGACAAATTCGGTCGCGCGTCCGGGGCTCCGGCTCAGGCCGGTCTTGCTCATGTCTCTGGCAGGGATTGCCGTCGCACTTCTTGTGATCGCGTTGGCCTGGCAAAAAATCGCGCAATTCCGGTCAGACGATTTAGGACAGGGGCACCGTCCGGATGCCCTGGCCGCCGGGCTCTACCGGTCGGGCCTGCATGCCTGGCAGACGCGCAGTCCGTCTGGTCTGGCGCGGGCGGAGAAGGACTTCAGCGAAGCGATCAAGCGCGACCCGCACTATGCGGAGGCTTACGCGGGGCTTGCAGGCGTCTACGACCTCGAAGGCGAGTTTACGACCGTGCAGCCGGATCGTGCTTATCCCGCCGCTGCCGCAGCTGCACGGCACGCAATCGCGCTCGACTCCAGACTGGCAGACGCACACGCGGCGCTCGCTTTCGCCGACTTCTACTGGTCGCGGGACGTGGAAGCTGCGCGCCGCGAATTCCGAGCCTCGCTCGCGCTCGACCCGCGCTCCGCGACGGCGCATCACTGGTATGCGACATTTCTGATGGCCACCGGCGATATCCGGCAGGCGCTCCTGGAAATCGGCAAAGCGGAAAGTCTCGATTTTGAGTCGGCCGCCATCCCTGCCGACAAGGGACTTATTTTGTTTTATGCCGGCAAGACCGGTCAGGCCGTCGAACTCTTGACTCAGTTGGAGGAGGATCAGCCGGCTTTTGCCTCACCACATCGATATTTGGCGACAATCTGGCTCGCCAAAGGCGCAGACACGGCATTTCTGCACGAACTTCGACTCAAGGCACGTTCGCTTCACGACCCGCTGGAGCTGGAGATGGCGGACGCGGGCGCGCGAGGCCTCGCAAATGGCGGGCATGTCGGGATGCTTCAGCACATACTGGACGCACAGTTGAAGTTCTACACGGCCAACAAACTTCCCGCTTACGCGATCGCAGACACCTATGCGGACCTCGGGGATCGCGAAAATGCCTTCAAATATCTTGAGATCAGCGTTGCGCGACACGAGGCTGGCAATATCGGATTGAAAATCGATCAATCGTTTCTGCGGCTGCGCAGCGATCCACGTTTCGTGCGCTTGCTGGCGGACGTTGGATTGGCCCCTGGCGAGTTGCCGCCGAACGCGCTCGCACCCTGAGACGCCCCGCTCCGTCGTGCACTGCTTCCGGGTTTTCCGCGGGAGAAGGACCTGCGCAATCGGCATTCCTGTTATGCGCAGAACCGCCATGTCGCCAATAGCAATCAACTCTTCGGGATCGGCTGGACGTCCTCGACCTGCACTGCTTGCCCCCGGAAATGACGCCGCCTAGATATTTCTCCGCAACAAGGGGTTTCCGCCATGATCGACAGACGCAGCGTCCTCCTTTCCGGTGCCGGCACCGCCGCTTTGCTGGTTGCCGATGTTTCGCCGCTCCTGGCAGCAACGACATCGGCGGGAGACGCGGGTGCGCCGGCGCTCAACGCGCTGTTCGACAAGTTCATGGACGAGGATCTCGATCGCTCGCCGATCTTCGCGACCTCGCTGGGCGTCGATACCGGCGCACGCGCGCACCAACGTGGTGAAGTAGACGACAATTCGCTGGCGGGCAGAGCAGCCGACAAAAAATCACATGCGGATCAGCTCCGGCGGCTGCAGGCGTTCGACCGCAACAGCGTCAGCGGGAGTGATCGGCTGAACTACGACGTGGTCATGTTTGACGCTCAGAATACTGTCACTTCCGATACGCGTTACGATTTCGGCGGGGGCGCCGGCAACCCCTATACGATCAGCCAACTCTCCGGAATGTATGCCCAATATTCCGACTTCCTCGACAGCCAGCAGCCGATCGAAAACAAATCTGATGTCGATGCCTATCTCTCTCGCCTCTCGCAGGTGGGAAAGATGCTCGATAATGATTCACAGGTCGCAGCGCACGATGTTGCGCTTGGCGTTATTCCTCCAGATTTCGCGCTCGACAAAACACTCACCCAGTTGAAAGCGCTCCGCGCAGTCGCGCCCGAAAAAGCTGTCGTGGTACAGTCGGTCGCCCGTCGCGCAAGAGAGAAAAATGTTGCCGGCGATTTCGGCGCGCAGGCGACGAAAATGGTGAAGGAATCCGTCTATCCCGCTCTCGATCGGCAGATCGCGCTCGTCGAATCCATGCGCAGCAAAGCATCGCATGATGCGGGTGTCTGGAAGCTGCCCAACGGCAACCAGTTCTACGCGGATTCTGTGCTCTTCTGGACGACCTCGACCATGAGCCCGACGGAAATCCACAAAACGGGACTCAAGGTCGTAGCCGACTACACCGCACGAATCGATGCGCAGATGAAGTCACTGGGCCTCACCGAAGGAACCGTCGGGCAGCGCCTGCGCAAGATGTACGAAGACAAGAAATTCCAGTATCCGAACACCGACGAGGGCAAGGAGAAGCTGCTCGCTGATCTGAACACAAAAGTACAGGCGGTACGCGCGAAATTGCCCCAATGGTTCGGGACACTGCCGAAAGCCGATCTCATCATCAAACGCGTGCCCAAGGCGACCGAAGCCGGCGCGGCGGGCGGCTATTACAACAATGGTTCGCTCGACGGCAAACGACCTGGCATGTATTACATCAATCTGCGCGACACCGCCGAGCAACCGAGCTGGACGTTGGGCACCCTCACCTATCACGAGGGCATTCCCGGGCATCACCTGCAGCTGAGCATCCAGCAGGAAGCAAGCCTGCCGCTGATCCGCAAGGTATCGTTCTTCTCGGCCTATATCGAAGGCTGGGCGCTTTACTCCGAGCAACTCGCCGACGAGATGGGGATGTATGACAACGATCCCTGGGGGCGTATCGGTTATATGCACGATGCGATGTTCCGAGGCGTTCGTCTCGTCGTCGATTCCGGCCTGCATGCCATGAAGTGGTCGCGCGAACAGGCGGTAAAGTACTACACCGACACGCTGGGCGATCCCGAGAGCTCGTCCGTCACTGAAGTGGAACGCTACTGCGTCTGGCCGGGACAAGCCTGCGCCTACATGTTGGGCAAGCTCGAAATCCTGAAACTGCGTGAGAAAGCGAAGGCGGCTCTGGGGGCCAAATTCGACATCCGCCAGTTCCACGACGCCGTCCTGCTCGGCGGCGCAGTACCGCTCGCTATTTTGGACCGCGTCGTCGACAATTACATAACTGCGAAACAGACGTCCTGACGATCAACCCTGAGACAGATGGTTGCCTTTTCCAGGCAACCATCTGTCGCGGTGCGGCAGTTATCGCTTTTGCCGCCGCTTGCGCGCCGTGCCTACGAAGTGAACATTGCGCGCCGCGGGTTCGGATTTCTGTTTGACGCGCAGCGAAGCGGCGGAGCGTTGCACGACATCTGACAATTGCAACAATTGCCGGGCCAGGGGAGTTGTCCTGCGCCAGACCATACCGACTATCCTTGAAGGCTGCGGGTCCTTGAACCTTGCGACAGCAACGGCTGCCGAACGCGTTTCCAACCGAACGGCCATCTCCGGAATCAGGGTCACACCGAGACCGGCGCTGACCATCTGGACGAGGGTCGACAGTGAGCTCGCGTCCATCGCCTCACGCGACCGGCCCCTTGGCATCTTGCAAAAGGAAAGCGCCTGCTCGCGGAAGCAGTGTCCTTCTTCAAGAAGAAGCAGTTTCATCTCGCGAAGCTTTTCGCTGGCCGGCACCGGCAGCCGATCATCCGCGGCCGGCCGCACCAGCACGAAATTCTCCGAAAAGAGCGCAACTTCCGTCAATGACGGTTCCGAAATCGGCAACGCAAGGATCGCGCCGTCGATACGGCCTTCGGCCAATTCCTGTATCAGCTTCGATGTAACAGCCTCACGCATATGCAGTTCGACATCGGGATGGCTCTGCGCGAGATCGCCGATAAGCGCAGGCAGCAAGTAGGGCGCAATCGTTGGAATCATGCCGATCCGGAAATGTCCGGCGAGCTCGCCTCCTGACGCACGCGCAAGATTTCCCAGTTCGTCCACCGAACGCAGTATCTGATCGACTCTTGCGGCTGCCTCTTCGCCAAACTTCGTCAGCCGGGCTTTCCGTGCATCGCGCTCGATAAGCACGACACCGAGTGCATCTTCCAATTCCTTGATCTGCATAGAAAGAGCGGGCTGAGTAACAGCACAGGCCTCTGCCGCGCGGCCAAAATGACTCTCGCGCGCAAGCGCATGGAAATAGCGGAGCTGACGCAGCGTGATATAATTCATCAGAATATCTTATCGTACATATCAGAAAATGCAATTTCTACTTATTGCCCTTCTCGCATATTCTGGCGGTGCAATCGGCGAAACCCATTTTCATCAGGAGAACTGCGAATGTCAGAGGCCAGCAAATGCCCCGTCGCGCATGGTGGTCGGGGCATAGGCAGAGCAAATCGCGATTGGTGGCCCAACAACCTGAACATCCAGGTTCTCCACCATCATTGCCCGCTCTCCGACCCGATGGGCAAAAATTTCGATTACGCCGAAGAATTCAAAAGCCTCGATCTGACCGCGGTCATCAAAGATATTCATGCTCTGATGACGCACTCGCAGGATTGGTGGCCGGCCGATTTCGGGCATTATGGCGGGTTGTTCATCCGCATGGCGTGGCATAGCGCAGGCACCTACCGTGTCTCTGACGGCAGAGGTGGCGCAGGCGCCGGACAGCAGCGTTTCGCGCCACTCAACAGCTGGCCCGACAACGCAAATCTCGACAAGGCCCGCCGGCTGCTCTGGCCGATCAAGCAAAAATACGGCCGGAAAATCTCCTGGGCCGATCTGATCATTCTCACCGGCAATGTCGCTCTGGAATCGATGGGCCTCAAAACGTTCGGTTTCGCCGGAGGCCGCGCGGATGTCTGGGAACCTGAGGAACTCTACTGGGGACCGGAAGGAACCTGGCTTGGCGACGAACGCTATAGCGGCGAGCGCCAATTGCAGAAGCCGCTTGGCGCGGTGCAGATGGGACTGATCTACGTCAATCCCGAAGGGCCGAATGGAAATCCCGATCCTGTCGCAGCGGCGCACGACATCCGCGAAACCTTTGCGCGCATGGCAATGAATGACGAAGAAACGGTCGCGCTCATTGCCGGCGGCCACACGTTCGGCAAGACCCACGGCGCCGGCGACCCGTCATTGATCGGGCCGGAACCGGAAGGTGCCGCAATCGAGGACCAGGGTCTCGGCTGGAAGAGCAAACATGGCAAGGGCCACGGCGCCGACGCGATCACGGGCGGACCCGAAGTCACCTGGTCGCAGACCCCGACGAAATGGAGCAATCATTTCTTCGACAATCTCTTCAACAATGAATGGGAACTGACGAGGAGCCCTGCCGGCGCGCAGCAATGGAGAGCGAAAGGCGCGGCAGAGACCATCCCCGATGCCTATGACGCGTCGAAGAAGCATGTACCAACCATGCTGACGACTGACCTCTCGCTCCGCTTCGATCCCGCATATGGACGAATCTCGCGCCGTTTCTACGAGCATCCCGATGAATTCGCAGACGCCTTTGCCCGCGCGTGGTTCAAACTCACCCATCGCGACATGGGCCCTATCCAGCGCTATCGCGGCCCGCTCGTGCCGAAGGAAGAACTAATATGGCAGGATCGCATTCCGGCGGTGAATCATCCGCTGATAGATGACCGGGACGCCGCGGCGCTGAAGGCGAAGATACGCGCCTCCGGTCTCACGGTCTCGCAGCTCGTCTCCACGGCATGGGCATCGGCATCGACATTCCGCGGCTCCGATAAACGCGGCGGCGCGAACGGCGCGCGCGTCCGGCTCGCGCCGCAAAAGGACTGGGCGGTCAATCATCCGGCGCAACTCAAATCCGTGCTGGAGAAGCTCGAAGGCATCAGGAATGGGTTCAATGCATCGGCAACGGGCGCAAAGAAAGTCTCGCTGGCGGATCTGATCGTTCTTGGTGGCAATGCTGCTGTCGAAAAAGCCGCGAAGGACGCCGGCATTGATATGAAGCTTCCTTTTGTGCCGGGTCGCATGGATGCATCGCAGGAACAGACCGATGTCGATTCCTTTGCGCCGCTTGAACCAACAGATGACGGGTTCCGAAATTATCGTCACAGCCCACAACTCATGTCGCCTGAGGAGGCGCTGGTCGATCGCGCGCAATTGCTCACACTCACCGCGCCGGAAATGACGGTGCTCGTCGGAGGCTTGCGCGTACTCGGTGCCAATGCGGGAGATTCCAAGCATGGCGTGTTCACGGAACAACCCGGTACGCTGACGAACGATTTCTTCGTCAACCTGCTCGACATGAACATCGAATGGCAGCCGATCGACGGCGACATCAATGCTTATGAAGGTCGCGATCGCAGAACGGGCCACTTCAAATGGTCGGGCACCCGCGTCGACCTGATCTTCGGTTCACACTCGCAACTCCGCGCGCTTGCTGAGGTTTATGCTTCAGCGCATGCAATAGAGAAGTTTGTACGGGACTTCGCGGCAGCATGGGCCAAGGTAATGAACCTCGACCGCTTTGATCTGGAATAGTGCGTGGTCCATTCATCTGGTGCAGCGGGGCACGGCCAATACCGTACCTCTGCTGCATCGGGTGTGGTCAATGAACGGGACGGTTACAGACGTCTCGGACGCAATGACCAGTCCCACACGGGTAACCGTCCGAGTTCGCGATCGCGGCCACCTTCGGCTGCGGAGAACCAGGCGACCGCCGCCCCGATCAGCAGCGCGGCAGCAATCAGAAACGCTTCCATCACGGCGGCGGTACGGGCCTTATGCAGTCCATCTTTCGACTCGGCCAGAATGCGGTTTACGCGGTCGTCGGCTTCCGCGCCGTTCACACCGGCGCGCATGGCGACGATGTTGGCGAGGTAGGCCTTGTCGTCCAAAGAAACGCCGGCACGGCTCGCCGTTTTGAGCAGAATTCGCGCAGCTTCCGCACGCATATATTCGACGTTCGGCGGAGGAGCATAGCGAGAGCTGCGAAACAGTTCGTCAAGCTCGGAAGCGAGAATGCTCTCGCCGGTTACCGAGGTCGCGGATCCTGCGGTTCCTTCGGAGGGAAGAGAGGTGCGCGCGGCTGGTACTGCGGCCAAGGATGCCAGGACTGCCGAGATCAAAATCGCCAGACCCCACATGAACAGCCCGTGCATCCCATCCCGGAATTCGCTCTCGCCGTCGCTCGGCGCTCGCGTCGCCAGACGCATGCGGCCTGCGGCATAACCACCGAATCCGAAGGCGCAAAGCGCTACCAGTACAAGAAAGAACCCGGAAAGAAGCCAAAGCCAGGGCGAGGAATCCCTCCAGCTTGGTGCTGTCGAGATTACGGAAAGCCCGATGCCCGAGCCGAAAGCGAGCAGCGTCAGGGAAACGCCCGCCGCGACCACCGCGCCGCCAATCACGGAACGCCAGTCGATATAGGGCTCCGCGCGCACTGCGCTCGCCGCATAGACATCGCCCATTTCAGTGCATACCTAGAAAGGAAAGGATGGCCATGATCACCACGATCAGGCCGACAAGGTAGATAATTCCGCTCACGGTCGCGCTCCGAACATATGTTGATGGTTTGGAGGCAACGCGGCCTCACCCGGCTTTGTTCCCGTTGCGGCGTTGCACAATGAGCTTGTGTGGCTGCCCGGCCATATCAGTCGTGGAGGTGCGGCTTCCGCGATCGGGCGTATCTCGGGCAATCAGGTCACAAATAATCCTACTGTCGCCGCCCCCATCACGGCAGTAGCAAGCCAGCCAATCGCTTTCAGCTTCCAGCCGATGACGAGGCGGCCCATGATGCGCGTGTTGGATGAAATCAGCATCATCACGACCATGAGCGGAGCCGCGAGCACGCCGTTGACAACAGCCGACCAGTAGAGCGCCTTCATCGGATCGATGGGCGAGAAGGCAAGCGCAAGACCGATCCCCGTCGCGCCCGCGATCACGCCATAAAATGCGCGCGCGGCTTTTGGTTTGCAGTCCAGGCTCGCTGTCCAACGAAACGATTCGCAGACGGCATAGCCTGCAGACCCGGCGAGGACGGGAAGAGCAAGTAAGCCGGTGCCGATAATGCCCACCGCGAAAATGGTACTCGCAAAACGCCCGGCAATCGGCGCCAGTGCCTGCGCCGCCTGCACGCTGCTGTTGATATTGTGAATCCCATGAGTGTGCAGCGTCGCCGCCACGGCAAATATAATGAAGATGGCAATGATGTTGGAAACAGCCATGCCGGTAAGTGTATCAAGGCGAATGCGCTTAAGTTCTTCGCCGGCGCTCCGCGGCGCCGTGAACAGCGCCTTCCGGTGCCGCCGCTGCAACTCCTCAACTTCCTGCGATGACTGCCAGAAGAACAGGTAAGGACTGATCGTAGTACCGAGCACGGCCACGAGTGCCGTCGCGGCGGCGCCATCGCCGCCAAGTCGCGGTATCACAAGGCCCCCGAGAGCTGCGCCCCAATCCACATGCGCGACGATCACCGCGGCCACATATGCGAAGAGCGAGAGCGTCGTCCATTTGAGGATTGATGCGTAACGGGCGTAGCTCAGCCACGCTTCGAGGGAAAACGACAAGACTGTAATAACTACCGCCCAAAGCTGCATAGGCCCCGGCAGCAACAACGCCGCCGCATCGCCCATCGCGGCAATGTCGGCCCCCAGATTGATCGTGTTGGCGATAAGCAAAGCGATCACCACCGCGTCAAGCACCCAACGTGGATAATGGCGCCGCAAATTGGCGGCGATCCCATGCCCTGTCGTCGAGCCAATGCGCGCGGCGATTTCCTGAATCGCTGTCATCAGCGGATAGGCGAGCACCATTGTCCAGCCCATCTGGTAACCGAACTGCGCTCCAACCTGACTGTAGGTGGCGATGCCGCTTGGATCATCATCCGCCGCGCCGGTGACGAGGCCGGGTCCGAGAATTGCCAGATATTTGTGGATTCCGTTGGGTTTTGCTGCAGGCTGGCTTTCTGTCACCTGAACGTCGGCACCTGTATCGCTCATGGAATTACCGCCGCCCGAAAAGACGTTCGATATCGGTCAGCTTCAGCTCCACATAGGTCGGGCGCCCATGATTGCACTGCCCCGAATGTGGTGTTGCCTCCATCTCTCGCAGCAGCGCGTTCATTTCCTCTCCGGTCAGCCGGCGCCCGGCGCGTACACTCATATGACAGGCGAGCGTGGCCGCGACCTCTTCCAGCCGCTCCTTTAACGACAATGCAGCGCCGGTCTCGGCAATATCATCGGCCAGATCGCGCACCAGCGCCTTCAGATCGGCAGTCCCAAGCAGAGCGGGAGCTTCGCGCACAAGAACGGCGTCAGGTCCAAATGCTTCCACCATCAAGCCGAGTTCCGCCAGCTCATCCGACCGCTCAGTAATACGTTCAACATCGGTTGGTTCCAACTCCACGACTTCCGGAATCAACAGCGGTTGTGTCGCAACCCGTCCCTGGGCCAGTTCGCGTTTCATCCTTTCATAAACAAGACGCTCATGGGCTGCGTGCTGATCCACGATGACAACGCCATCGACGGTCTGAGCGACAATATATGTTTCGTGCAGTTGCCCGCGGGCCACGCCGAGCGGAAGCTGTTCGGATGGCGCTGGCACCGCAGGTCGTTCTATCCGGGCTGAGGCAAGAAACGGTTGCGTACGATCAAGCAACGGCGCCTGCCAGGCGGCAACTGGTTCGGCGAAGCCACGGGGCACTCCCGCGGAAAAATGATAAGCCGGCATGGCCTGCGGGCGCAGCACCGCGAGCGCAGCATCGGCGACAGTGGTCGAGGCACGATGGGCCGCTGTCGAAAGAGCAGATTTCAACGCGCTGACGATGAGCCCTCGTACCAGCCCGCCATCGCGAAAGCGTACCTCCGCCTTGGCAGGGTGAACGTTCACATCGACAAACGCAGCATCGCAGTCGACGAAGAGCGCGAGGGCGGGATGGCGGTCGCGCGCAAGGAAATCGGCGTATGCGCCGCGCACGGCACCCAGCAATAGCCGGTCACGAACCGGCCTTCCGTTCACGAACAGGAACTGCATCTGCGAGGAAGCGCGATTGTAGGTCGGAAGCCCCGCAAAACCCGCCAACCGCACGCTCTCACGAGTGGCTTCGACCGGAATGGCATTTTCTGCGAACTCGCGCCCGATGATGCGTGAGAGCCGCCTGAGGCGACCGCCGAAGAGATCGCCTTCTCCGGCAAGATCCAGAGCGCGGCGACCATCCATGGTCAGCGTGAAGTGTACATCGGGCCGCGCCATGGCGAGGCGCTTCACCACATCGGTGGTCGCCAGATCCTCCGAACGTGCCGATTTGAGGAATTTGAGCCGCGCAGGCGTGGCGTAGAACAATTCCCGCACTTCGACACGCGTGCCTGATTGTCCGCTGGCAAGAAATCCAACCGGAGCCGGCGCCTCCATGCGGCCACCCTCAACCCCTATCGCCCGCGCCTCGCCGGTTCGCATTCGGCTGGTAATTACAAGGCGAGCGACTGCGCCGATCGAAGGCAGCGCCTCGCCGCGAAAGCCGAGCGTCTCGATATGCGAGAGATCGTCGACGCCCTCGCGTGTGAGGGGAAGTTTGGAGGTTGCGTGGCGCAGCACCGCAAGTTCAAGCTCAGCCGACGACATCCCCGACCCGTTATCTTCAACAAGAATGAGGTCGGCGCCGCCGGATGCGGTTGAGATATCGATGCGGGTCGCGCCAGCATCGAGGGCATTCTCGATCAGTTCCTTGACAGCGCTCGCCGGACGCTCGACCACCTCGCCTGCTGCGATGCGATTGACAGTGCCTTCGTCGAGCCTGCGAATGGGCGGCCTGGAAAGCACATCTGCAGATGTAAATTGCTCACGCCCCGACTCGTTTTCCATGGCGAAACCGTAGTACAGACGTGACCTAGGGCGCTACGGCATCCGCGGAATGACCAGACCCAGCCGCCGCCGGCCCGACACCGCCAGCCACAACCACGCTAAGCTTCGCCGGATTGAACAGCCGTCGCGCGGCGCGCTTCACCTGATCGAGGGTTACGGCGTTGATCAAAGCATTGCGATTGCGGACGTACTCGACCGGAAGACCCAACCGCTCGAAAATGCCGAGCTGATCGGCGATTCCGACATTGGAGCTGAAGGCAAGCGGCCAAGAACCGGTCAGATAGGTCTTGGCGTCGGCAAGCTCGGCCTCGGTCGGACCCTTCTGCGCAAAATCGTGCAACACGTCGTGCATCGCGGAAATCGACGCTTTCGTGCTGCTGCGTTTCGTTGCCACCTCGCCCAGGACCACTCCGGCTCTGCGCATCGTTTCGAGAGAAGTGGAGACGTCATACGTGAAACCGCGCCTGACGCGGAGCTCGGTGGTAAGCCGGGAAGCAAAACCGCCCCCACCCAATATGTAATTTGCTACATAGGCCGGCAGATAGTCCGGGTCGCTGCGCAGGATTCCCGGCATTCCGAAAGCCAGATCGGACTGCGGAACGGGCATCTCCACAATCTGAAGCCGCGGTCCGCCGGGGCGATCCGTCAACCCGGGCGCGCGAGGTGCCGCAGAGGGGAGGCTGCCAAACGCACTCCTGATCAGCGAAGCGAGTTGAGCCTGGCTTACATCGCCTGCAACGGCGATCTTGAGACCATGCGATACCCAATGAGTTGCCGCGAAATGCCTGAGATCGTTTGCTTCAATCGCGGATAGCGAACGGGCGTCGCCTTCGATGGCATGGCCGTAAGGCCCATCGTGAAACCAGGCGCGGAAGAACGTCTTCTGGGCTACATCGTCCGGATCCTGATCCTGGTCGGCAATATTGGCCGCGATCTGCGCACGGACACGAGCAATGGCATCGGCATCGAAACGCGGCCGGGAAAGCGCCTGTCCAAGCAGATCGAAGGCATCCTTGGCGTTATCCGCGAGCGTAACAAGTGAGACGATCAGGTAGTCGCGATCGGTCGTAACGGAAAGCCGGATCGCCCGGTTGCTGAGCGCCGTCTGGAAAGCTCCCGCCTTCATGGCACCGGCACCTTCGTCGAGCAGCTCTCCGGCAAAATTGGCGAGACCATACCTGGCAGCCGGATCATAGGCAGAGCCCGCCGGGAGCGCCGCGGAGAGCGCTATCATCGGCAGTGTGTGATCGCTCACATACCAGATTTCCTCACCCTTTGGAGCAGGCAAAGTCTTCACTTCAAAGGCGTCCGCCGCCCTCGCATCGAAAGTAAGTACTAACAGGATCGCAGCGATGTGCTTTATCCCGCCGCTGAAAGAGGAAAACGGCCGGATCACGGTTTCTTGCCCGGAACGAGATTGCCGGTAACCGATTCGCGCGGGATCAAATCCTTTTCCGCTGCGTCGCGCACTCCGTCGCCGGTTACGGCACGAATTCGGGCGGGCCATTCATGCACGTCGTCAGCGGTGAGTCCGATGGCGAGCGCCTGGCCGTAAGCCGACGCCAGATCCAGTTGATTGTCGCGGCGATAAACGGCATCGGCGACAAGTTGCGTTTTTGCCCGCTCGATATCGCCACTCCTCGGCGGAGTCCCGGCATATTGCTTTAGAATGGTATCGACGGTGCGCTCGATCACATCCATCCTCGCGCCTGGGCGGGGCGCCGCGAAGATCTCGAATTCGCCCGCGTCGCGCGCATAACCCGAGTAGGAAGCGCCTATGTCGGTAGCCAATTTCCGCTTTACGACAAGCTCGCGATAAAGCGTTGATGTCGGATCGCCGCCAAGCAACTGCGCCAGAACGTCGAGTGCTTCGGCTTCACCTGGTTTCGCCTCCGAATAACTCGGCACGCGATAGAGGCGCATGAAGACGGGCACTTTCACATCGTCGCGCGCAACGTTCAGGCGTGTTTCACCAAGTCGCGGAGGCTGAGCATATTCCGCCCGCGGACCAAGCTCGCGCGCGGGCACCTTGGCATAGGTCGCTTCGGCATCGACACGCACCTCATCGGGCGTAACGTCGCCGGCCACCACGAGAATCGCGTTGTTGGGTGCGTAATGACGCGCGTAGAACGCCTGTGCCTCGAGCCGGCCGATATGATGTATTTCCTCCGGCCAACCAATCACCGGCCGACCGTAAGGATGCGACAATTGGAGCGCCGCCTCCATCTGCTCGCGCATCAATGCCTGCGGATCGTTGTCGATGCGCGAACGCCGTTCTTCGAGGACAATATCGCGCTCCGTGCGAACCGAGGAGTCGGAAAGATCGAGATTGGCCATGCGGTCGGCGTCGAGACCCATCACCAGGCGCAAGCGGTCCTTCGCGATCTGTTCGTAGAACGCGGTGTAGTCGTGCGTGGTGAACGCATTGTCCTCGCCGCCGTTGCGCGCCACGGTTCGGGCGAATTGATCGCCCGGCACGCTCGGCGTGCCCCGAAACATCATATGCTCGAAGAAATGGGCAAGTCCCGAGAGACCCGGGGGATCGTCCATCGCGCCCACACGATACCACAGCATCTGTGTTACCACGGGCGCACGATGATCCGGCACGACGAGGACGGACATTCCGTTCTGCAGTGCGAATTGAAATATCCTGGCGTCCTGGGCGCGCGCTGGCAGACAAAGCCCGGCGATCAGGACGAGGGCAGTGAGTACTGCCCTAGAAAATCCCATCAAACCAGCCGCCGCTGTCCTTCTGGATCGTCGCCGAATCGGCGGGCTTGGCCGCAGGCAGTTTGGCAGCTGGCTTCGTGCCATTGCCTGCATTCGTCGTCCCTGCAACCGGCTGCCCCTGAGCTTTGGCGGCATCAATGCGGGCCGCTTCGGCGTCAGCGTTGACCGGCGTGCCCTTGTAGGGGTCGGCCGAGTTGAACAGCAACTCGTCGGTGAAACTGTCGTCTGTCGCTTCCATCTGCTTCTCGTCCGACGCAATCTGCTTGCGAATCGAAGGGTCGGCAGCAGCGCCACCGGAGTTGGCGAGAACCACGCGCTCCTCCGGGCTGAAATTACCCGGAATTGCTGCTGCCGCCGCTGCGGGATCATCCCCGAACAAGGCAGCTTGCGCAGATTGAGTGGGCGATACCTGATTGGTGGGTGCGGCACCCGGTTTGGGCGGCTTAAGGTTGAAGTCCGGCGGTACGACCAGGGGAGATTTGGTCACCACCGCAAATTCGTCGGGCGGCTCCTTGGTGATGCCGGCCGCCTCACGAATAGTCTGACAGCCGATCAGCGACAGCGCCACAGCCGAAAGCGCGGCGCCGTGGAGCAAGGTTTTCATCAGGTTCATTCGGATCTCCCGCCTTGCCGGGGCACAGCCTCCGGACTCGGCCGCACCAATGCATCATAAAGCAATGCGACGACGCCCAGCGTGATCGCGCAATCGGCAATGTTGAACACATACCAATCATAGCCGTGGACGTAAAAGTGAAAAAAATCGGCGACCCGCCCATAGATCAGGCGGTCGATGAGATTTCCTATGGCGCCCCCGATAATGAGTCCCAAGGCCGCGGCCAGCAGTTTCCGTTCTGCTTGCCACAGCCACCATCCCAATCCCAGGACAGCGGCAAGAGAGAAAATCGCCAGCAATGCCGTCCCAAGGAATCCCCGGGCCGGCAATAGCCCATAGCTGATGCCCGGGTTCCAGACCATCACCAGATCAAAAAAAGGAAGAACCGGGATGTGGGTGCCGGGCGACATTTCGATGAAATGAAAAAAATACAGCAGCAAAAGCTTGGAGAATTGGTCCAAGGCAAGCGCAACGGCCGCGCAGGCAAGGCCAAGATCGCGGGGGTTCAAGGATGTTTTCCTTCCAGATGATCCACAGCGTCGCTGCAGCGCCGGCAGAGATCCTCGTGGCCGGGTACGGTGCCCACTTCCGGCAGGACCATCCAGCAACGCGCGCATTTCCGTCCCTCGGCCCGCCGGAACTCTGCTGCCGCACCCGGAACGTCCGAAAGCCGGAAGCCATCCACCGGTCCCTCGCCAGCTTCGACCAGGGCCGCGGACGTGATGGAAATCTCGGCGAGATTGACCGTATCGAACAAGGCTGCGTCGGCAGGATCGCTTACAAACAACACCGGCGCGGCCTCGAGGCTTGAACCGATCACCTTGTCGCGACGCGCGATCTCGAGCGCACCCGTCACCACGCGACGCAAACCGCGGATGCGATTCCATTTCACAATGGCGGTCTCATTCTTCCAGTCTTCCGGCGTCTCCGGAAAAGTCTCCAGATGGACACTCGCATCGGCGCCCGGATAACGCGCGGTCCACGCCTCTTCCATCGTGAAACAGAGAAGCGGAGCGAACCATGTCACAACACGCCGGAATGTTTCATCCATCACAGTCCGGGTGGCCCGGCGGCGTGGCGCATCCATCCGATCGCAATAGAGCGAATCCTTGCGGACATCGAAATAGAAGGCCGACAGTTCGTTGGTGCAGAAATTGAACAACTGCGTGTAAACGCGGTTGAAGTCGAATTCCGCATAGCCCGCGCGCACGCTTGTGTCCAGTTCCGCCAGCTTCGCGAGAATGAAACGCTCGAGCTCGGGCATCTCCTCATAGCCGATGCGCTCGTGTTTCTCGAATCCCGCGAGATTGGCAAGCATGAAACGGATGGTATTGCGCAGGCGACGATAGGCGTCGACATTTGCCTTGATGATTTCGGGGCCGATACGCAGGTCCTGGGTGAAATCGGAACTCGCCGTCCATAGGCGCAGGATGTCGGCTCCGTTCTTTTCCGCGATGGTTTGCGGCAGGACGGTATTGCCGAGCGATTTCGACATCTTGCGGCCCTGCTCGTCGAGCACGAAGCCATGCGTGAACACCGCCTTGTAAGGCGCATGCCCGCGCGTGCCGCAACTTTCCAGCAAAGACGATTGAAACCAGCCGCGATGCTGGTCCGAGCCTTCGAGATAAAGATCGGCACGCTCCGCTTTCGGCCAGGACGGCTCGATCGGATTCTCGACCGTGAACACATGCGTCGAGCCGGAATCGAACCAGACATCGAGAATGTCTTTCACCTGTTCGTATTTGTCCGCGTCGTAATCATCTGCGAGGAATCGCTGCGCCGGCGAATTGAACCACGCATCCGCGCCGTCCTTGTTGAAGGCTTCGACAATGCGCGCATTCACTTTGTCATCGTCCAGCACTTCGCCGCTTTGTTTGTCGACGAAGATGGCGATGGGAACGCCCCAGGCGCGCTGGCGCGACAGCACCCAGTCGGGTCGGGTCTCCACCATCGACGACATGCGGTTCTCGGCCTGCGGCGGATACCAGCGGGTCGCGCGAATCGATTCCATCGCACGTTGCCGGAGCGTATCATCGCCGAATTCCGGCATGGGCTTGTCGATCGCAGCGAACCATTGCGGCGTGGCACGGTAGATCACCGGCGCCCGCGACCGCCAGCTGTGCGGATATTGGTGGCGGAGACTCCCCTTCGCCAGCAATTTTCCTGCCGCGATCAATTCCCTGATGACAGCGCCATTCGCGTCGCCATCCTTGCCTTCCGGCGTCAGGATACGCTTGCCGGCAAACAGTGGGATGTCGGGATAGAACTTACCTTCTTCGTCGATGGTGTGCGGCACTTCGAGTCCATGCGCGCGGCCGAGTTCGAAATCCTCTTCGCCGTGACCGGGTGCTGTGTGAACAAATCCGGTGCCCGCGTCATCTGTTACATGTTCGCCGGGAAGCAGCGGCACATCGAATTCGAATCCCTTGCCGCGGAACGGATGGCCGCAGCCCACGCCGGCCGGGTCGACATCGCGGAGGCGTTGGAGCCCGATTTTCGCATGTTCCGCCGTTCTTGTTGCAAGCGCGTCCGACAGCAGCAATCGCTCTCCCACCATCGCAAATGCGCCCTCACGTGCCTCGACGACCTCATAGAGGCCATATTGCATTGTCGGCGAATAGGCGATTGCTCGATTGCCGGGGATCGTCCAGGGAGTGGTTGTCCAGATAACAACATTGCTTCCGCGCAGATCTTCGACGGGATCGTTGAGGGTGTCGAGCGCCTTAGATACGGGAAACTTCACATAGATCGTCAGCGATTGTTTCTCGTGATATTCCACTTCCGCTTCGGCGAGCGCCGTTTTCTCGACAGGCGACCACATCACAGGGCGGAAGCCGCGATAGAGCAATTTGCTGCGAACAAATTTGTGCAGCTCCGATGCGATCACGGCCTCGGCGCGAAAATTCATCGTCAGATAGGGATGGTCCCATTCGCCGATGCAGCCGAGCCGCTTGAACTGTTCGCGCTGCACATCGATCCATTGCGCGGCGAAGGCGCGGCAGTCGCTACGGAGCTGATCGACCGGAACTTCGTCCTTCGACTTGCCTTCGGCGCGGTATTTCTCCTCGATCTTCCATTCGATGGGCAGACCGTGGCAGTCCCAGCCGGGCACATAGGGCGCGTCGCGGCCGAGCATGCCCTGGCTCCGGACCACGAAGTCCTTGAGGATCTTGTTGAGGCCGGTGCCGGAATGGATTTCGCCATTCGCGTAAGGCGGTCCGTCGTGCAGCACGAAGAGCTTGCGGCCCTTCGCCTGCGCACGCAGCCGACCGTAAATATCTAGCGCCTGCCAGCGCGCAAGCCATTTCGGCTCGGCTTCCGGCAGGCCGGCTTTCATCGGGAATGTCGTCGAGGGGAGGAAAACTGTGGCGCGGTAATCGCGCGGTGCGGAATCATTCATGGGTTCGGAGGTCATCTTTTCGGCTTTCAGGGGTTCACGGATGCGGGCGGTCCCGGCTTCCGCGCGGATGAAGCGTCAGGCTTCCCGGCGCGGCGCCGGGCGACGAATTCGCGATATCTTCCTGAAGTCCGGACGTCTCATGGCTGGCCTTCTTTGCGAACAGGCCTTCTATCAGCCCCGCCCCGTACCGTCCAGCACATAGATCGCATAACGGTCGCACCAATCGCCTCCGTGAGCCGAGTACGAACAGGCTTACAAACCCTGGCGCACCCCCGACTAATCTGGCATACTGTCACAGCCAACATATGGGTGATATGATGCTGCGTACCTTCAAAAGTCTTATACTTGATAGCGTACTGATAGGCTTGATTGCCCTGTGTCCGGTCCAAGCAAAAAGCTACAAGGTGCTCTATTACTTTAATGGCGGCACCGATGGGGCAAGTCCCGCCGGCCCTCTTTTGCTCGATTCAAGCGGCAACCTTTATGGAACCACCCAGAACGGTGGGGGCAAAGGCTGCAATTCTCTTGGGTGTGGGACGGTATTTAAACTGGCAGCGGATGGGACCGAGACGGTGCTCTACGCTTTTAGAAAGAGTGCCAAAGCAAATACAGGAGCATATCCTGTGAGCGGCGTCATTGAAGATGCGAACGGAAACTTATACGGCACCACCCAGGATGGCGGTCGGCCCGGATGTTTTAACGAATATGGCTGCGGTACGATTTTCAAGATATCTCCTCGCGGAAAAAAGACAACGGTTGCGAGATTTGATGGGAACAACGGCGATGATCCAAGCTCAAGCCTGATTCAGGACCAAATGGGGAATATTTATGGTACAACCCAACTCGGCGGAGAGCATGGGCACGGAACCATTTATAAGTTGCAGCCCAATAACGTGTTCACGACATTTTATTCATTTGCTGGCGGAAATGACGGCTCTGATCCAGTCTCGCCGCTTCTCGAAGATAGCTCGGGGAATTTTTACGGAACGACTACCGAGGGTGGCGGATACGACAACTGCGATGATAGCGGTTTCGATTGCGGAACAATATTTGAAATATCATCCGACGGAAACGAAAGAGTGTTATATGCATTTCAAGGGGAAGCCGACGGAAGTTTTCCTATGTCCAACCTGGTAACGGACGCATCCGGAAATCTTTACGGCACGACTGAGAGCGGTGGGATGGGCTGCAGTCTTGATGAGGGCTGCGGCACCATCTTCAAATTGACACCGGATGGCATAAAGACCGCTCTATACGAGTTCAAGGGCGGAGATGATGGAGCATTCCCTGGTGGTAACCTTGTTATGGACCCACAAGGTAACTTGTTTGGTACTGCTTCATGGTACGGTGCAAATGGAAATGGCGTAATTTACGAAATGGCGCAAAATGGAACATTTACAGTGCTTCACTCCTTTAATGGCGATGACGGCAGCACTCCGAATGGCGGCTTGATAATGAGCACTGAAGGGGCACTATATGGTAACACGAGCTCCGGAGGACTGGGTGCCTGCGGATGCGGAACAATCTTTGAGTTTAGGCCTTGAGTCTCGTTCCGCGACGCAATGACTGCGTCAATAGTCATGGCTCAAATTGCCTGCATACTGACTAAGAATCACTTAGCAGCTTGCTTTTGTGTCCGTTCAGAATCGGCACTCTTGCCGAAGGGGCGGTAATGACTAGGTTCTGTTGACAAACCTCAACCAGATTTTGATTGAGGCGAGTTGAACGAAGGCCATGAAGCTGTCGACGGTTTTATCGTAGCGTGTAGCAACGCGTCGGGCGTTTTTCAGCTTGTTGAAGAAGCGTTCGATACGAT
>DATASL010000046.1:0-249555 GCA_036269235.1 Rhizomicrobium sp. | reverse complement strand
ATCGTATCGAACGCTTCTTCAACAAGCTGAAAAACGCCCGACGCGTTGCTACACGCTACGATAAAACCGTCGACAGCTTCATGGCCTTCGTTCAACTCGCCTCAATCAAAATCTGGTTGAGGTTTGTCAACAGAACCTAGTTAGTGAAAAGGATGGCATGACAACAAACTCCTATGCTATAGGCTCTGTTTCAGGCGGCAATGAATCGTCCGTGGGTGGCCTCGTTGGCGAGACCATGGGTCAGATCTACACCTCGTATTCGACGGGAGCCGTAAGCGGCGGGACTTCAAGCCTGGTGGGCGGGTTCGCCGGAAACGACGACGACGCTATAATACAAAATTCTTACTGGGATACGACCACCAGCGGCACTGAAGATGGCACCGGCGCGGGAAATGTATCCGGACTGACGGGCCTAACTAGCCAGCAACTTCAATCCGGCCTGCCTGACGGTTTCGATCCAGCGATCTGGGCACAGGATGCCAACATCAACAACGGATTTCCCTACCTCATCGCTAATTCACCGACGCGCAAGTGAGCCGCCGCGCGAACAAAATCGAGTGCGGGTTCAGGGGATCAATGCAACAGTTGAGCGAAGTTTAGTTGCCGGTGTTTGAAAATCCAGGGTCTTTCGAGGCCTTTGGTTCAAGCGCAGCGCAAGCTAGGGTGGCACAGGTTTGAAAGTTGGGGAAAAACCATGACAATTATATCGCTCTTTGGACGTCGCATAGCGAGTTTGGCAGTGGTGTGCGGAACCGCCGCGGTGTTGAGCTTGGCGTCAGCCGGCGCTTCGGAACAGTCGGTCCACGAATTTCGAGGCAAAGGTGATGGGAGCAACCCTCAGGCTGGGCTAATTGCCGACGTTGCGGGCAATTTCTATGGTACGAGCGCCGCCGGCGGTGGTGGTGCGGGATGCAATAACGGGAAGTCCGGCTGCGGCACAGTGTATAAGATTACGAACCGGGGTAAGGAAAAGGTCCTCTATGCATTTCAAGGAGGTTGCGACGGCGCTCTCCCCTTTGGCGGCGTTGTAGAGGATTTACAAGGTAATTTGTACGGAACTACCAGCTTCGGCGGCGTGTGCAACAGTAACGAAGGTTACGGCACGGTATTCAAGTTATCGCCAAATGGCTCGGAAACTGTCCTTTATGCTTTCCAAGGGAGTAGCGACGGCGAAGGACCAATCGGTAATCTGACTTTGGATTCGAGTGGAAATCTTTATGGCACAACAGAGTTCGGCGGCGACACGGCCGCATGTGGCGGTCTCGGTTGCGGAGTCGTCTTCAAGGTAACGCCGTCGGGACAGGAGACGGTCCTCTATGCCTTCCAGGGCAGCACGGATGGGTTCTATCCGCTAGCGGGCGTAGTTATGGACCGCACGGGTAACCTGTTTGGAACAGCAGCGGAGGGAGGCAGCCAGTCATCCAATTGCTTCGACGGGTGCGGAACTGTGTTCAAGATTGCTCCCGAAGGAACCGAAACAACCTTGTACGCCTTCCAGGGCGGTACCGACGGGTGGCTTCCACGGTCCGGTCTGATGCTCGATTCTCAAGGAAATCTTTATGGTACGACTTCTGGCAGCGCCGGCGGCAATGCAGGCACGGTATTCGAGGTTGCGCCGAACGGATCTGAGTCTGTTCTGTATTCATTTCAGGGCGGATCGCAGGGAAGTGTGCCATGGGCAGGGGTGGTCATGGACGGTTCGGGCAATCTGTTCGGTACGACCTCAAGTGGGGGCGGGCACGGCTGCAAAATGTACGGTGGCTGCGGAATAATTTTCGAGCTAACGGCGCAAGGCCAGGAACAAGTGCTACACGCCTTTCACAAAACGGAGGGACACTTCCCTGCGGCAAGCCTGTTGATCGACTCACAAGGGAATTTATATGGCACCACTGTAGAAGGCGGAAAGCACAATCGTGGCGTTGTGTTTGAGCTAAAGCCGTAGAATTTCACCGTGCACTGAACAAAATCGAGTATCTGTTCACGGGCCTGGCAGCCGTTGGGTCACGGATTGCCATGTTTCTCAGGAGTGCTATTCCGCCAAATTTGCGCGCGACGCTGAATTATGAAGACTACAACGCGACCGCTCTTTATCGTCTCGCCAAGCGCACCAGGCCGATGTCGGTGTCGTCCATTCCTATCGTGTAGACGATGTCGCCGGATTTCGGATCAACGCCGAATACGAAGTTGACCTGTCCATGCGGCAGGGGCGCGAGCCTCTCCTTCGGACCGCCATAGATGTTCTGGGCCGAAAACATCGGATGTTCGACATCGGTTGTGTCGGAATAGATCAAACGATCTCCGGCGATCGTGTAGACATCTGAAGCGTCCGGC
Organism: Rhizomicrobium sp.; assembly: GCA_036269235.1. Classification (GTDB taxonomy): domain Bacteria; phylum Pseudomonadota; class Alphaproteobacteria; order Micropepsales; family Micropepsaceae; genus Rhizomicrobium. Next base: position 247,224 of record DATASL010000046.1, on the reverse strand, counting down.
ACCGGCCCATCCGTTATACGCCGCGGCGCTCCGTCGATGCGCCAGATGCCCGGAACGCCATCTTTTGCCGCGAACAACATGGTTCCGTGCACACGCGGGCTAAGCCAGCCGAAGGCCGAAATCGGAACCGATTTGTCCGGCGTTGCCAGATCGGTCTTCCATATGCGCCAGCCGCCTTTCTCGAAGCGGCTCGTCAGGATGCTCTTGCCATCGGCCGTCCAGTCGAGACGACCGCTCTGTTTGCCCGGATAGAAAAGGCGCGCGATCCGCTGGCCGGCCCTGGTCATCACCGGCACCTCGAATCCATACGGTCGCCACTGGACGTATGCGAAGCGGGTTCCGTCCGGCGACCAGCGAATGGCGCAGGCCCACCTGTCCTTGAGCCGGACCAGTTCGTGCGGCGATTCCTTCGCGCTTGAGATCCAGATACCAAAGTTACCGGAATGCCAGCCGGTCGCCAGAAACGTGCCGTCGGGCGCATAATCCACGCACCAGGTTTTGAGACCGCCGGCCTCGATAGGCCGCGGCGGCTGGTCGGAATGCGGCGATTCGCGGACCAACTGCCCTCCCTGATGTTGCATTTCCATTGCAAGGAGGCCGTTCGGGCCTACGGAAAGCCTCCCAATATCCTCGCCGGTTGAGAGAATTCGCCAAGGCTTGCCGCCGCGCATTGGGTAAACCCAAAGGGAATTGTCACCACCCTGCGACTTCGAAACAAAAATCGAGCGACCATCGAGCGCGAAAGCAGCGCTCACGCTTCCATCTGGGCGAGCCGTCTCAACAAGGCGGTCCCCTTCGCCCGCAAGCGACAAAATGCGGAGCTGATATCCCTGCATTCCAAGGTCTCGCCCATAGAGCAACGCGCTATTGTCCGGTGATACAGAGGGCGAACCGTCCCCGTCGACCTCGCCGCCCGGGTGCGTGATGGCCGAAACCTGCCCAGTCTCGAGATCAAGTCTGAGGATGCGGTCGGGCGCATCGTGACGCGGCGCATCGGAATAAAACAGGTCGCGGCCGGAATGATCGAAGGCGATACTGGAATGCTCGCTGACTCGGCATAGGCCGATCTGATGCGACTGTCCCGATGGCACCGGAATTTCCATGATACGGCAGGGATGGCCGCGCTGGGATATTACATAGGCGATGTTCCTGCCATCGGGAGACCACGCAGGCGCGCTCGCATCGTACCCATCGTGCGTGAGCTGGATCGGATCGCTGAAGTGCAGCAAGCGAAGCGCGATGTGGCGATCACCGACAAGCTTGCCTTCGGAATAGGCGATCATCGTCCCGTCCGGCGAAAGCGCCGGATAACGTTCGATGGCGGGTGTGGAAATAAACGGCAGATGCGATTCGACAACGATCCATCGCGGCTCGGGGCGCAGATAGTAGTAAACTGCCGCGGCCGAACCGGCTGCGAGGGCGATCACTACGGCGGTCAGTGCAACCCAAGGCCCTAACCTACTCGTTACTGTTGTCGCTATGGGCGGAGGAGCCGCGCCAGCAGGCGCTTCAGGCGCCAGCTTCTGCAATAGCCGCAGCCGGTAACCCACGCGCGGGACGGTATCGATCTCGAACGCTTTGTCGCCGCCGAGTTCAGCCAGCTGGCGAACCTTGGAGACGCAGCGGTTGATCGCATCCTCGCCGACCACACGCCCACCCCAGCATTTGAGGATCAGGTCGTCGCGAGAAAGCACGGCGCCATTGGCGCGTGCCAATGCCACCAGCACTTGCATGATTCGGGGTTCGACTCGCTGTTGCGCATCGCCGGCGCCGACTTCGCATAACGAGGGATGCACCGAGATTGCACCGAGCTGAAACTCACACTCGTCAGCCAGGCTGGCAGGCCCGACCGGCTTAATAAGGGTGGGCCGCTGGTTCACGGACGCCGTTCTCGGCAAATCATCGGCGATCCATCAGGCATCCGTCCTTTCGAATCGGACTGAGTCTCGCTGCAATCACGCCACGAACCGGCGCGTGCCGAAACGACAGGCAGGAGCAAAGAGAACGGCCTAGACATCCCCGACTTCAGCCTCTCGGCCGTCTATGGCGGCCGGATCAGCTTACAGGAAGGCGTCTCATGGTGAAACGCCAAGGGGAAGCTTTTTGCCTCTCGCCAGCCGGGCACGAACGGGTTCGCAGGAAAGCGCCGATGGACGGCGCTTCAACGCAAAGGAGCATTGGTGATGTACCGTACAATTCTCGTTTCAACGGCAGCTGTCGCCTGGATGGCGGCCAGCATCTCGGCGCAAGCCTCTTGCGGCGCCCCCTTGGGCGGCAAAGCGGGAGTGATCAGCACCCCCCCTCACGTCAAACTGTTCGCGGCGGAGGCTGCTCCGAACGGCAAAAATTCCATCGTTGGCATGTGGACCAATTCGATCATCGTTGGCGGCAATGTCGTCGCCACCAGCATCACCACCTGGCACAGCGATGGCACCGAATACGACAATATTGACGCGCCTCCGATTGGGGGAAATGTCTGCCAGGGGGTGTGGTCAAGCAAAGGCAGCAAAGTCGAGGAGCACCATTTCGGCTGGACCTTCGATACGAACAGCAATCCGAGCGGCTATTTCACGCTCGTTCAGGATGTAAAAGTCAGCAAAGACGGGATGAGTTACACCGGGCCGTTCGACCAGAAATACTACGACGTAAACGGAAACCTCGTGAATGAGGTTACCGGTGATATGTCGGCCCAACGCTTTACGGGCGATTGAGCCTTCAGGACTCGCACGGCCCTCACCAGGCCTAAGTGAGAGAGGATTGCCGGTACTGCCGCAAGCAGCGCCGGCGTCCTTCTTCCAGAAAAGACGCAAACCATCGCTGGAATTGATCGCTCGTAACCAACCTCCGGGTACTATTAGACTCCAGAATACTCCCTTAGGAACGCGTCTTAGCGTTTTCGGGAAGGGCGAATTCGAGCGCACTCCACGCTCGCCGGGCGAGATTGCGTTCTTCTTCGCCAACCGCACTCGCGTAGATTGCCGTCGTTTCAATGCGGGCATGCCCGAGCCAGCGCAAGACCACTGCGTTGGCCGAATAGATACAAGGACTTGTCTTGGCCGATAGCCCCGATCTGACTTCCAGAACTTACCTCCCCCGACACCATGCTTTCGCCACCCAAGACAATTGCGTGCGCGCGACGGTCTTGCCCAATCGTCCAGGACCGCTCTCCGCCAAATGAACAGTTTGCTGCATTCTGTTCACGCTCCGGGGGAATGCGAGCAGGTGAAGCATTGGTCATCCGAGATCACGGGCGACGCGCTTCAACAAGAGCCGCTGGCCCCCCAATCCATTTGACGGCGGGTTGTACCGGGTCTTCTATACGCGCGGGGACTCGGGGCGGTGGTCCGGCATGGTGGCGGGGGTTCTGCGCGAGCTGCAGCGGCGCAATGTCATTCGCGCGGCCATTCTCTATGTGGGCGGCGTATGGTTGCTGGCGCAGGTCATCGTCACGCTGGGGCCGGTTGTCGGTGCGCCGGACTGGCTGGCGCGCGGGTTCCTGGTCGCTGCGGCCATCGGCTTTCCCTTCTGGATTACGTTTGCATGGTTCTACGAACTGACGCCGGAGGGCATTCGCCGCGAGAGCGAGGTCGATAGCAACCAATCGATCCTCAAAGCCACCGGCCGCCGGCTCGATTTCCTGATCATTGGCGTGCTGGCCGTCGCGGTCGTGCTGCTGCTGACCGACCTTCTGTTGCGGCACGAAGAGCCGGCAACATCCGCAACATCACTCATCGCTGACAAATCCGTCGCCGTGCTGCCGCTGGTGAACGAGAGCGGCGATGCCAATGCGCTGTATTTCTCCGACGGCCTATCGGAAGCCTTCATCGATGCGCTGTCGCAATTCTCCGGCCTGAAAGTCATCGCACGCGTCTCTTCGTTCCAGTTCCGCAACAGCAAAGACCCGGTGAGCGTGATCGGCGGCAAACTTGGCGTGGCCCATCTGCTCGAAGGCAGCGTGCAGCGCGCGGGCGATGCGGTCCGCATCAGCGCCGAACTCATCAATGTGAAGGACGGCGCGGCTTCATGGTCGGCGCATTACGACCGGCCTTACAAGGATCTGTTCAAGCTGCAGGACGATATAACAAACGCCGTCGCCGCTGCGCTGAAAGCCAAACTGCTTGGCGGCAGCAACGCCCCACCACCACAAAGCGACCGCCCGCCCAGCGGCAATCTCGAAGCTTACAACGCGTATCTGGAAGGAATCTTCTACGCGCATCGGAGCGCGCAAAAAGACGGTGATCAGGCCGTCGCAGCCCTGAATGTGGCCGTCAGGCTCGACCCTGACTATGCCGCTGCCTGGGCAGCCCTCGCCTCGGCCGAGCTCAATTTGGCCCTGGCTTCGGGCTCTTCCACCGATTTGACGAAAGCTCTGGCGGGCGCGCACACGAACGCCGAAAAGGCGCTCGCCCTGGCGCCGGATCTCGCGGCTGCCCACAACGCACTCGGCCTCGTATTTCGCGACCAATCCAACTGGACCGGCGCAGACGCGCAATTCCGCCGTGCCTCGCAATTGGCGCCAGCCTATGCTGCCGCGAAAGCAAATCTGGCGGATATGGCGGCTATCCTGGGGCGGCCTGCAGACGCCGCCGTGATCGCGCAACAGGCGTTGAAGCTCAACCCGCTGGGAATCACGATCTATGTGGACCTGGCCTCAATCCTGATGCCATTGGGACGCCTCAACGAGGCCGAAACCGCCATCCGCCATGCCATCGCCTTAGAGCCCGACGGGACCGGGGCTTACGCGACGCTGTCCAGCATCGACGTCCTGCGCGGCAATGCCGGAGCCGCGTTGGCAGATGCACAAAGGGAGCCGGCCGGTGTGTGGCATGACGTGGCGGCAGCGCAGGCGCTGCAGATCGGCCGTGATCGCGCCGCGGCCGATGCGGCGCTGAAAAACCTCATCGCGAAATACAGCGACGACGCACCGCTTCAGATCGCCGAAACCTACGGCCAACGCAAGGATGCGGACAATGTGTTCAAATGGCTAGAGCACGCGCGCGTGGTGAAAGACCCGGGCCTCGAGGAGCTGCTCTATGACCCGTTTCTCCTGCCCTACCGCCACGATCCGCGCTTCGCGAAACTCTGCCAGGAACTGAACCTGCCCGTGCCGAAGGATTAGAACTCCAAAACTCAGCGCAGAAGTTTGTTAGGTTCGTCGAGTCGCACCGCTCAATCGCGCAATGATTGGGCCATCAGAAATAACAAGTTCGAGCGTAAATGGCTGTCGTTTCAATGCGCGCATGTCCAAGCCACCGTTGGACAACATTCAGCGGAACGCCTTTTTGGCCGGCTTCTACGGCAAATGCGTGGCGCAACGCCTTGGGTTTGCAAAGCTGCGGCGCGATGCCGGCTTGTTGCATCACCGCCTTAACCCGTTTCCAGGCCGTCGTCCGTCCCCAGGACCACAGACGCCCGCTCTTCCCGACTGAATAGCTTGTAAGCAGCGGAAACAGGCTTCCAGGCAGCGGAACGGCGCGGAATACACATTTCTTGCGCTGCTTGAGTGTCAAAGATTACCGCTTCGTCTGCGACGTCCAACCGGCTCGCCGTTAGCGCAAGTACTTCCGATATTCGTGCGCCTGTGAATGCCAGTGTTAGACAGAAAGCTTCTACAGCCGCGCCAGCCCGACCAGCAGCGTAGACAAACGCAAGCCGCTCACGCGCCGTGAGATATTTTCGCACGCCATTTCGATCGAATAATGAACTGCTCATGAACGGCAACCGTGCCGCCGCAGAAAAATAATGCGAGCGAGACCCGTTGACCGGGCAAAAGAGGCGTGAACAGAATACTGCATTCTGTTCACGAATGCGCGTTTGGAAGCAATCGTATGCGATTCGCTTCGCGCGCTCTATTATTTGGGTGCCCGCAATCGCGAATGGTTGTCGCTATTTCAACTTAAGACTGAACACCACGCCATCGTCGTCAGTTCCACCATAGGCAGTGGCGCCGTAAAGCTTGCCCTGCCTTTTGGTCAGCTTGCTGACGGAAGTCGAACCATCGGTCCCGGTAAACCTGTGCAGGATTGATTCGGTCCCGCTGGCGATATCCACCGCGAAGAGCGTGCCGAAATTGTTCGAATCGCCGCCGGCGCTGGTCGCGCCATATAACTTATCCTTCAGGAGAAGGATGTCGCCCTGGGGGTTTGCACCATCGGTATCGCCGGCAAAGCTGTAGAGCGTGTTCAAGCTTCCATTTGGCGCCAGGCTGAAGACTGTGCCGACACCGTTCGCTCCGCCGTTCTCGGCCGTGCCATAGAGAATGCCCGATTTATCGCGCTGGAGTCCGCCGACGGGATTGGCCCCGTCATTTCCGCCGGTGAAGCTGTAGAGCGTGGCAAAACCTCCGCCGGACTGGATTTCGAATATTGTGCCGTCATTGTTGCTCCCGCCCCCTTCGGTCGTGCCGAAAATGTCGCCGGCATGGTCCTGAACAAGGCTGCACTCCGGATACGCGCCGTCGGTGCCGGCAAAGGTGTGCAGCACTTTGAACTTTCCACTGGCAGAGTATTCGAATACTTCGCCCTGATTGTTGGTTCCTCCATCGGTGGTAATTCCGTAGAGGTTGCCCTTCGTGTCGCGGAGCAACTGCCCGACCGGCTGGCTGCCATCGGTAAAATCGAAATTGTGCAGCACTTTGTATTTGCCGGCGGCGCTGTATTCCCAGATGGTGCCGCAGCCGCCATCGCAATTGGCGCTGCCCCCGCCGCCATTGGTCATGCCGTAAATCTTACCGGACTTGTCCATTGCCGGCTGCGATCGCGGGAACGCGCCATCGTTTCCATTGCCGAAGGAACGGACAATCGTCTCGGTCCCATCCGGCCCGATTTTGAACAGCGTGCCGAGGCCGTAATCGCCGCCAACATAGGTGACGCCATAAATGTCGCCGGCATTATCAAAGGTGACGCCGACCAGGGGATAAGCACCGTCGCCAGGGGTGCCGGCGAAATTGTGCATCACGGTATAACCCTGCTTCGCCCAGGCGGCGGAAGCGAAAACGCCGAAAGCGACGGCGGAGCCGAGCAAAACGCCACGGAACAGGGCACAACTCGAACGCATCAGGTCAACTCCTTGAGATTACGAATACCTAAGACTGTAGAAGCCACGATCGGGGCGCGAATGGCAATCGCCGCCGGACGCATTGTGTTCGTTGCTTAGCAGCATTTGGCTGCTGAAATCCGTCTTGAAACGGAACGGGCTATGTCCGGAAGAAATTCGATCTGTGCGTTTACCGCGGTATTTGCTGCGTTATGGTCGACGGTCCCCGTCGCGTCGTCCGCCGTCGCTTCGCCGACCTATACGGTGTTCGATGCCCACGGCGGCGGCACCATGCCGGCGGCCATCGATGATTCGAACGCGATAACCGGCTCGTACGAAAACGGCGCGGGTGTCGAGCGCGGCTTTCTGCGCATGCCGGACGGCAAGATCGTGTCGTTCTCTCCACAGCACCGCGCCAGGGGTCATCAAGAACCTGGAGACAGAGCCGAAGGCCGGAGCCTTTGGTAATGACAAAGCAGGCTGACGCGCGAACGCCCCGCCCGCCTTTTATTTCTATATCTTCAGCAGCTTCGGCAACGAAGATTCCTGGAGACGCCGCAAATTCCGCGGTGCTACTTCACCGTTATTTCCCCCTCCATGCCGAGATCTGCATGCATGAAGTGGGTGCAGGTTACCGGATACTCTGCCGCGTGCGGAAGGGTCACAGACACATCCACTGCGCCGCCAACTTTCACTTCCACACCGCCATTTACGATCTTGGCTCTGTCCTCGGCAGACATAACAGCATCGTCAAAAAACTTGGGCGCGTTGAAGTCATGATCCTTGCTCGAATTGTTTGTGAAATGCAGCCGGTAGGTCGCGCCGGCCGTCAGCACCAGATTTTCCGGGTCGTAGGCGTAGTTTTTCAGGGCGATAGTCATCGATGTCGGGGCAGCCGCGAGAGCACCGGTTACACTGGCGGCAGCCAGGACAAAGAGAAGCGGTGCGCCGGCCGAGATTACAATGCGAGCCATGTGAATATCCTGAATGTGTTGTTGTCCGATGCATTGTGCCCGAGGCCATCGTAGTTCGTGCCCGCGCCATCGAACTTTCCGTAAAGCGTATATTGCGCGCCCACACGCACGTTGAACCGATCGCCTAACGGCGACGACCCGTCTCCCCATGGGGTGAAATCGATCTGGAATTGAACGCCATTGCTGTCCGGCGTAAACGTCCTGTTGTCGCCGTACAGCAGCGCGTCGCGCGAGCCTGTGGTAGTAAACAGCTGAACGGTGGCGCCGACCTTGTCGTGCCAATAGTAGGACGCGTCCAGCCGGAAATCGTCCAGCGAATCGGATGCGTTCGCCGAGCCTCCGAGCAGATGGGTCGCGTTCAAATCCTGATCTTCGCGCGTATAGCGCGCGTTCAATGTATAATAGCTGCTGTCATCGTCCTGTAACTGGTAGGACGCGTCGATTCCAAAATCGCGATAGGAGTCATCCTGGCCTGTGCTGCCGTCTCCATCCGGGCGCAGATTTGGAAAGAACCCGAAAGTGCCGATTTCCCAATTCGTATCGCCGGTGTCTTTTTCATAGGCCACGCGAACATAGGGCGCGACGCCGCGGATCGGCCCAGGCCCTTCATCCGCACCCATGGCGCTCAGAAAATTGTTGCCGGGCGTAAAGTAGAAGCCCGCTTCCGTGTAAATCCCGTTTGCCCAGCGCGCATAGGCAGTCGTTCCGAGTGAAGCCTGTCCATAGGCGCCATCGAACAGCGTCGCGGTAGCGGGAGCAGGAGCGAGGTCGCTGTCGGTGTAAGGAAATCCCCACGCCGGAAGTGTATTCCAGGGATCCTCGATCGCCGGGTTGTTGTTCACCGTGAGTCCGACAAGGACATCGCTGCCGTCAATGGTTACGTGATCGACCGCGCGAAGATCGAGATTGTCCCAGGAGAAAGCGCGGCCCACGCCGTCATAGGTAAATTGCGCAAATCCGCCGAAATGGTCCCCGATCCCGCCGGCCAGGAAGATGCCCGCTTCATCCAGCGTGATGTTGTTGTTCGTCGAATAATGGGGCGCCGGTGGCGCGGGCTGATTCTGTTCGGTGTTCACGTAAGATGCGATGGCCATCGCTGAAAGCGGCGGCGTAAAGCCCAACCCGGCTTTGCGCTCGGTATAGCCGTCTTCCTTGAATTTGCGGCCGGCCGCGGTCAGCTGCGGGCCAAATCCCCCGACATGGCAGGTGTTACAATGTTCGCCCGTCTGCTGCGCATAGGCGGGAACGGCCCACGCCCTCCCGGCCATCAATATGTAAGCGGTACCAGCCAAAAGTGCCGCCAAGTTTAGCCGCACCCTTCCGCCCCCGGAAAAGCCAATCGTCATTTGCTTGCCCCTCGGATCTTGGCATCAGTCTATTTGAGAATGCGACTGAGACTCAATATCATAGTGCCAAAATACCTTCGAATTTGGAACCAATGGTTGCAGATCAAAACTGAGACGTTTGCAAATGCGTCTTATTCCCAACTACCGTATAAAAAATCTTCGACAGTTTTTTTGGTGAGCGGGTAGACCGTAGTCCGTCCTCGCCCCGATCCGCGTGGCAGTCTGGAGCGCCTGTTCGTTCGCACGCGACTGCTTTCATAAAGACGACAGGTCGTGCGGGGGCGTGACCAATTTCACCCGCGTCATGACACACTGTGGGTGATCCGAAGGGCTCGGCACTGGGGTCAAGAAAAAAGGCGGGGGCGAACACCCCCGCCTGTTTCCTATTTTCTACAACTTCTTCTTCAGCAGCTTGGGCATCAGTTTGTTGAGATCGACCGAACCGAAGCCCGTGTCGTTGTCGTAGCCCTTGCCCGCGGTGTAGCCGGGGTTTCCATTGTTGCCCGACGTGATGTCGTGGAAGTTCTTTTCCTTCTTTGCGGTCTTGTAGAGCCCCGTGTTGAAGAAACCGAGGCGCGGATCACCGGCGTTGACGCGATTGGAGTTGATGATCGTCGCCATCCCGGCCCAGATCGGAGCCGAGAGGCTGGTGCCGCCATCGCCGAACCAGCCGCCCTCACACCCGCAATATTCCGAATACGGCGTGAACGGATCCGCGTCCGCCGCGATGTCGGGCACGTTGCGCATCGTGGCCGATCCGCCATTTTTAACCGCGACGGACTTGCCCTTCAGAAGCTGATATTTCGGAATGCTCCAGTATTTGCTCACGCCGCCGCCCGTGGCGCCGTAACCCTGGGAAAGATCGTTCCAGACCGTCTCCGAACTCCATTGTTCGCTACCCGTCACATTCAGACGCGTCCCGCCGACCGAGGTGACCAGTGGCTGCGATCCCGGATCCGGCGCATTCAGGCCCGTCCCTTCACGCCCGCCGGCTCCATCGTCACCGGAGCTGACGAACACCGTGATGCCCTCCGCCTGCAGCTGGGTCAGCGCGGTGTTTTCCGCTTTGACCGCCGTCTGGCCCTGCTGATTTTCATCGAGACCATAGGAAACGCTGAGGACCGTCGCCTCATTGTCCTGCGCGATCTGATTGAAGCTGTCGACGAGCTGGCTGGAGAAGCTGCCATTCTCATCGACATACACCAGAACCTGGCTCAGATTCGGGTTGGTGCCGATCGCCGCCTGCAGATCGAGATCGGTTTCGATGGTCGCGCCACCCGAGCCGGTACCCGATCCATTCACGCCGATCAGCGTCGTCGGCACCGGCGTCAGCTTATACTCATTGTAATAGGTGGTCATGTCGCTGGTCGGGAAACCGGACTCCTCGAACAGCGCGAGCACTTCGGTCTTGTTGGGGTTGGTCTGGGCCGGCACGTCATAGGCGGTACGGATGTCGCTCGGCGCGTAGCCGTCGATGCCGGTGCCCACCGGAGTGACCACCTTCTTCCCCGGACGCGCGAGCCAGGCATGATTGCCCGCGCTCTCGAGCCCGATGATGCCGTCGATCTTGCCGGCGAGAGCTGCGGGAAGCTGCGGATCCTTCAGCATCACATAGCCTTCGCCATGCGCTGCCGTCTGGAACGACGCGAAACGCGTGTTGAAGAGCGATGCGAATTGTCCCGCGGTGCCGGTCAGCGAAACGGTGGTGCGGCTGGACGTGCGCGCGCCGACCTTAAGGCCGTTGGACTTCGCCCATTCACGCAGCGCTTCGTAGTCGCTCTTGTTGGCGCCGAAACGCGCGCCGAATTGGGCCGGTGTCAGATAGTGGCCATAGGTCGGGCTGTCCGGATCGGACACCTTCGCGCCGAATTCCGCCGCGCCTTCGGCATCGGAGAGCGGAAGGCTCAGGATGACGTGCATCTCAGCTGAGTCGGACATCGCGGTCTGCGTGATACCGGCGGGTGCAGTGATGCGACCGAAAACATCGTCGGTGGCGGCAAACGCGCCGCTCGAAGACAGAAGCACGGCGGCTGGCAACGCCATCGCCAAGAGTGATTTGCGTAGGGTCAAGAGTTCCTCCTTTTTGGGATTCATGGGGAGTAAAAATCGTTCCCGGTGGAGTTGTAGAAAACTCCATTTGCGATTGACTCGCAATAGCAATACTGTGGTTGCTGTATTTGGTTAAAAACAATTAGGGGTTGTGGCGCTGCCAGACCGTTTTCGGCGACGGCCAGAGACACGCGCCGGAAGCAAGCGGGACGCTCAGCGTTTCCTCATGGCCGCTCACACAGAAGGTAAATATAATTACTTCAGCGTCCCGTCTCCGCCGCGCCGCGTAAGCGCAACAGGGAGTTCGACGTAGAATTCGCGCGCCTTGATGATGATGGCGTGCTGCCGCGCAGCTTCGGCGTCTTCGCGCGTTGCAAATATTTCGCCGGCGAACGCGAAATGCGAAACCGGCGCGCCGGTACGGCTGTCGGTCACACTGGTCTCGGTGATCACGTCCACCTGTTCTTCGGCGAGTTCGATCGTATGTTTGTAATGCGCGTTGCGGTCCTGACGGTCGCGGATCTCCGCAGATTTTCGCGCCACGTTGCGCGCGTCGAAACGAGCAAGTGCGCCGAATATCGGCCTGTGAAAGCGATAGACGATGATCCCCGCCAGAACCACTGCCGCCGTCGTGTAGAGCCCGTGCATGTTGCTACCCCGCAGTCATGCGCGCCCTGTCCCTGTCGGCGGAAGAGCGCGCGCGCAGGAGATAATCACGGCTTTGCATTTCGAGAAGGCGTGAAGCGGTGCGGCGGAAAGCGCCCGCATCTTCTTCTCCCGTGTAAAGCGACTCCGGCGCGGCGGCCGCGGAACAGATCAGCTTCACCCCTTCGTCATACAGCGTATCGACGAGAACGATAAACCGCCGCGCCTGGTCACGGCGGAGCGGCCCGAGCAGGGGAATGCCGTCGATCACGACGTAATCATAGCGGCGCGCAACCGCCAGGTAATCGGCCGCCGCGAGCGGCCGGCCGCATAATTGGTCGAAGGTAAAACGGGCGGCGTGTCCGGTGGCACACGGAACGGCCAGGGTGCGCCCCAGCACAGTCAGTTTTGCGGGCGCCGCGTTTCCGCCGTCCGCAAGATGCGACCAGGCGCGGTCGAGTGCTGCGTCCGCCGCGGGTCCCAATGGCGTTGCATACAGATCGGTGCCTGCGATCCGCCCGAGCCGGTAATCCGGTCCCCGTCCCACGTCGACGATATCGAGCTTCTGCTCGATCAACGCGATGAAAGGCAGGAAAAGCTGCCGGTTGAGGCCGCCCTCATACAGATGTTCGGGAGCAGTGTTAGAGGTAGCGACGATCACCACTCCGAGCGCCAGCAGCTGCTCGAAGAGCCGGCCCAGGATCATCGCATCGGCGACGTCGAGCACCTGGAATTCGTCGAAACAAAGCAGGCGCGCCTCCTGCGCGATGGCGCGCGCGACGGGGGGAATGGGATCATCGCCGGCTTCGCGGACAAATTCGGGCCGGCGCATCCGTTGCTGGGCATCGAGCTGGCGCCATTCATGCAGCCGCGCATGGGTTTCGACCATGAAGCTGTTGAAATGGACCCTGCGTTTGGGTGCAATATCCGCGCGCGCGATAAACCGGTCCATCAGCATCGTTTTGCCGCGTCCGACATCACCCCAGATATAGAGTCCGCGCGGCGGCGGCGTTTTGCGGCCGAACAGAACCACCCGGCCAGGGCGCCAACTCCGAAGCGCTTCGGCAAGCGCATCGAGCTTGCGGGCGACAGCCTCCTGGGCCGTGTCGAGGATTGTATCTGTCATGATTGCCAGGCCGGCCGCAGCGGCCCGCTTTGTGCCCGAAGCCGAAGCCCGCGTCAGCCCTGTTTGAAATCCTTTGCCAGTTCGGCCCGGACATCGGGCGAAAGAACGGCCATATGGCCGTAACCAGGATGATCGATCTCCAGCACAACCCGTCCTTCGCCGCTCCGAAATTTGCCGACCGCTTCCAGCGTGAAGGAAAACCGGACCCAGTGGACCGACGACGTCTTGCCGTCGGGCGTCGTGCGGTCTTCATACTCCGTCGGCGTGGCTCTAATGCGCAGCCCGGCAACATCCATCGATACGCGCTCTTCGATTCCAGCGAGGGTAAGCAGCATGGCGCTGCGGCGGACCGGATCCTCGATCTCCAGCATCAGCGTCGCGATCAGTTCGCGTCCTTGCGGGATCAGCGGGTTATAGGTTTCGAGTTCGCCGTCGATCTGCGCGTCGCCGCCCTTTTCGATGTGCAGCATTTCCTGCACCTGCAGCCACATCGTGTCGTAATTCTCGAAATAGAACGTAGCAAAGGGACCTGTTTCCACGCGCCGGTTCTTCTTTGCCGGAATAAGCCGCCGCCGGAATTCGGCGCGGCCGGCCGCGAATTTCTCGGAAGAAAGAATATCGGCGCGCGTGATGCGATGTTCGTTTGCGGTCATCATACCTGCTCCAGCAAGCCATAGGCGCGGGCAAAAATTTCGATCGGATGCTCCGGCTCGCGCGGGCGGAATTCCACGCCCTCGCTGCCCGCAAGCTCGCGCGCGCCCTGAAGAATATGGGAAGCAGCCAGCGGGCAGTCCGATGCGATGTGACTGTTCGCCTGCTTCACGGCCGTTCGAAAAACAGGCTTGCCGACCTTTTTCGCGACTTCATGCGTCGGTTTGACGACGCCGAACGTGCCGCCATGGCCCGAGCAGCGCTCGATCACATCTATCGTCGTATGGGGGATGAGCCGCAGCATCTCGGCCGATTTCGCTCCCATGTTCTGGGCGCGGGCATGACAGGGCAGATGAACCGTGATGCCATCGTCCTGCGCTGCGAGACCGTCCGGCAAGCCATGCGCCCGGGCGATCATCACGACATATTCGTCGATGTCGCGCGTGGCTTTTGACAGCCGCGCCACATCTTCATTGTCCGGCACGATCAGCGGCCATTCGAACTTGAACATCAATCCGCAGGACGCTGTGAGTGTTATAATGTCGAAGCCGTCGTCAATGAGCGGCCTGAGCGCGCTGGAGATTTTCGCCGCACTTTCCGCTACGCGCGCGATTTCCGCCTGTTCGAGAAACGGCATGCCGCAGCAGCCGGGATAGGCGACACGAGTCTCCACGCCGATATGATTGAGCACGGCGCGCGCGGCTTCTCCGGTCCGCGGTTTGTTGTAATTCACGAAACAGGTTGCAAATAACGCCGCCTTGCGGCCCGCGCCGAACGCCGGCGCCGCGCGGTTCGGCGCATCCGGTTTGTGGCGCGCTTCCGATACGAACGTCCGTGAAGCAAATTTGGGCAGGGTCGCATCTGCGTCGATGCCGAGCAGGCGGTCCATGGCGGGTCGCGTGATCGCGTTGTCGCGATTTGCAGCCCAGTTGACGAGCGGGGCCATCGGCGCCGCCAGTTTGCCGTTGCGATCCATTTCGGCGAGTTGCCGCGCCGTGAAATCCTTCTTGCCCGCGCGCAATTCCGCCGCGCGATAACGCAGCATCAGGTGGGGAAAATCGACATTGAAGGGATGCGGCGGAACATAGGGGCACTTCGTCATGAAGCACATGTCGCAAAGCGTGCAGGCTTCAACGACTTTCGGAAAATCCTCGGATTTGACGCCGTCGAGCTCGCCCGTCGGTCCGTCATCGATCAGCGTGAACAGCCGGGGAAAGGAGTCGCAGAGATTAAAGCAGCGCCGGCAGCCATGGCAGATGTCGAAGATGCGCCGCATCTCGGCATCGAGTTTTTCCGCGTCGTAGAAATCCTCGCTCTGCCATGCGATCGGTTCGCGCTGCGGGGCCTGAAGGCTGCCTTCGCCGCTCATAACTTATATTTGTCATGGCCCGCAAATGCGGGCCACCCAGGTGGAAGCGGCATCATATCGACAATAAAGAGGAACATTCAGCGCCACCTCAGGGAGCGTCCGGATGTCATCTGGGTGGCCCGCATTTGCGGGCCATGACAAGTATGTTTGCTACGTTACTCCCGCAGCGAATGGAGCGCTTTCTGGAAACGGCCGGCATGGCTCTTCTCCGCCTTGGCCAGCGTTTCGAACCAGTCGGCGATTTCCTCAAAACCTTCATCGCGTGCGGTACGGGCCATCCCGGGATACATGTCGGTGTATTCATGGGTTTCGCCGGCGATGGCGGCTTTCAGGTTGAGTTCGGTATCGCCGATCGGCTCGCCGGTCGCCGGGTCGCCGACCGATTCAAGAAATTCGAGATGGCCATGGGCATGGCCAGTCTCACCTTCGGCCGTCGAACGGAATACCGCCGACACATCATTGAAGCCTTCGACATCGGCCTTCTGCGCGAAATAAAGATAGCGGCGGTTGGCCTGGCTTTCGCCGGCAAACGCGTCCTTGAGATTCTGTGCGGTTTTCGAATCCTTGAGGTGCATGGAACTCCTCCTGAGAAAGCGGGAATTTTGGCCACGGTTCAAACAACCGGGCGGCCCGACAATGCTCCCGGCTTTTCAGCGTGTCAACAAAATTGGAATGATTCTAAACTGATCGACGTACCGGCCGCAGCCGGACAACGACGTCCACGCTGGCCACGGCCATGCCATCGGGCGGCTTGGGAAGACCGCAAAGCACAATGGCGTCTCCCGCGATATCGGTGAGATGCCCTGCCTCCTCGTCGTAGAAATGCTGATGGGACGAGGTATTCGTGTCGAAATAATTGCGCGCGGAATCGACCACCACCTGGCGCAGCAAGCCGGCCGCGGTGAATTGATGGAGTGTGTTGTAGATGGTCGCCAGCGAGACGTGGCTGCCCGAATCCTTGGCTTCCTGATGCAGGATTTCGGCCGTCACGTGACGATCCCCGCGCCGGAAAAGCAGGCTTGCGAGCTGTCTGCGCTGCCGCGTGGGACGCAGACCCGCAGCCCGCAACTTCGCGGCCGGATCGTCCGCAAAACTGGCACCTGATCTTCGGCTCGCCATCGATCGCTTCCGCACTTGCGCGTCTGTCACCCGCGCCTCATCTCTGCTAGGGTGTGCTTCGGGCCCTACAGTTCTGGAATACTTCTAATCTGTAGGACAAGATAAAGCGGCCCGGCTGTCAAGGGCCGACAACGGATGGAAGAAATGCTCGGACGCAAATCGAGCTTCGATCTGCAGGGACTGCTCGCCTGCGCACGGGGCGAACTTTTCGGCGAAGGCAATGCCAAATTGCCGCTGCCTCCCATGCTCATGTTCGACCGGATCACCCGGATTTCCGATCATGGGGGCAGTCACAACAAGGGCGAGATCGAGGCCGAACTCGATGTGCGGCCGGATCTGTGGTTCTTCAAATGCCATTTCCAGAATGATCCGGTGATGCCCGGCTGCCTGGGACTCGATGCCATGTGGCAGATGGTCGGATTCTTTCTCGGCTGGCTGGGTGGGATCGGCCGCGGCAGGGCGCTGGGCGTGGGCGAAGTGAAGTTTTCGGGGATGGTTCTGCCGAGCGCCAAACTCGTCAGTTACTATATCGACCTCAAGCGCGTAATCATGCGCCGCCTTGTCGTGGGCGTGGCCGACGGCATCATGAAGGTGGATGGCAAGGTGATCTACGAGGCGAAGGATCTGCGCGTCGGCTTGTTCACGGAGCAGCCGCAATCTGCGGTTGCCGCTGAAGCGGTGCCGGCCTGAATGGGGCAGCCTTCCCGTGACATGAATTACACAGATAACAAGAGGAACCCCGGATGAGACGCGTCGTCGTCACGGGCATGGGTATCGTCTGCTCGATCGGAAACAACGTATCCGAAGTCGAAACCGCGCTGCGCGAGGTGCGCTCGGGCATTACCACTGCCGAAGCCTACCGCCAGATGGGATTTCGCTGCCAGGTTCACGGCAGTCTGAAGATCGATCCGGAAACGGCTGTCGACCGGCGCGCGCGGCGGTTCATGGGTGACGGAGCTGCTTATAATTTCCTTGCAATGGAGCAGGCGCTCGCCGACGCCGGCCTCGAAGAACAAGACATCGTCAATCCCCGTACGGGCCTGATCATGGGCTCGGGCGGCCCGTCGACGAGGGCCATTGTGGCCGCGGCGGATACCGCGCGGACGGAGCCGGTGAAAGGCCCCAAGCGGGTCGGTCCTTTCGTCGTGCCCAAGGCGATGTCGTCGACGTGTTCGGCGGTTCTCTCCACCTGGTACAAGATCAAGGGTGTGAACTACTCGATCAGTTCGGCATGCTCGACGAGTGCCCATTGCATCGGCAACGCCGCCGAACTCATCCAGTGGGGCAAGCAGGACATTGTCTTCGCGGGCGGCGGCGAAGAACTCGACTGGACGCTCTCGGTGCTCTTCGACGCGATGGGCGCAATGTCCTCGCATTATAATGAAACTCCGGAGCGCGCATCGCGGGCATTCGACAAAAATCGCGACGGCTTTGTCATCTCCGGCGGCGGCGGCGTTCTGGTGCTGGAAGAGCTCGAGCATGCAAAGGCGCGCGGCGCAAAGATACACGCCGAAATCGTGGGCTACGGCGCCACATCGGACGGCTACGACATGGTGGCGCCGTCGGGCGAAGGCGCTGCGCGCTGCATGCAGCAGGCCCTCGCGACGGCGAAAGGACCGATCGATTATATCAACGCGCACGGCACATCGACGCCCGTAGGAGATTTGCAGGAAATCAAGGCGATGCGCGAAGTATTTGGATCGCGCATACCTCCCGTCAATTCGACCAAATCACTCACCGGCCATTCGCTCGGTGCGGCGGGCGTGCATGAATCCATCTATTCCTTGTTGCAGATGCGGGGCGGTTTCATCGCCGAGAGCGCCAATATCGACGAACTTGATCCTGCGATCTCCGATGCGCCGATCGTGCGCGCGCGCGTCGATGGCGCAAAGCTCGAACGTGTACTTTCGAACAGTTTTGGTTTCGGCGGAACAAACGCGACGCTCATATTTGAACGCTATAACGGCTGAAGCTCAAGCGGCAGGCAAAGATGTTGGACGGACAGGGCTTGATGAGCGGGCGGCGCGGCCTGGTGATGGGGGTCGCAAACGACCATTCCATAGCCTGGGGTATCGCGCGGACACTTGCCGCCCAGGGCGCGGAAATCGCCTTCACCTATCAGGGCGATGCGCAGGCGCGGCGGCTGAAGCCGCTCGCGGATTCCATCGGCTCGCGGATCATGCTGCCTTGCGATGTGGAAGACGATTCCCAGCTTGACGACGCATTTGCCGCGCTCCGCTCGGAATGGGGCACGCTCGACTTTCTGGTACATGCCATCGCCCATTCCGACAGAAACGAACTGAAAGGCCGCTATGTCGACACGACCCGGACCAATTTCCTCCGTAGCCTGAGCATTTCCTGTTACTCCTTCACGGCGGTCGCCCAGCGCGCCGCCAGTATGATGGTGCCGTCACCGCAGGGCGTCCTCGGCGGGTCGCTTCTGACTCTCACCTATCTGGGCGCCACACGGGTGACGCCGAACTACAATGTCATGGGCGTGGCCAAGGCGGGACTGGAGGCCAGCGTGCGCTACCTGGCGGCCGATCTCGGTCGCGAGGGTATCCGCGTCAACGCGATTTCGGCGGGGCCGATGCGCACCCTCGCCGGCTCGGTGATCGGCGAGGCGCGCGTCGTCTTCCGCTGGAACCGCGCACACAGCCCCCTGAAGAAAAATATAGAGCTCGACCACGTCGGCAACGCGGCACTCTATTTGCTTAGCGATCTGTCGGCAGGAGTCACGGGCGAAATCCATTTCGTCGATGCTGGCTACAACATCATCGGCATGCCGCCGAGCGGAGATTTGAAGGGCTGGATCGCACCGGAGAATGGCGATTCGGAGCCGGCAGAAGGGGAAAAGGAGCATGCGGTGGTCTAAAATCGGCGTGGCGGCGTTTGCGGCCCTCTGTGCCACATCTTCCGCGATGGCCAGCTGGCAGGACGAGGCGTCCTCTTTTGACACAAGCCGGCTTGCCAGGATCGATGAGGCGCGCGCCAAAGGCCTGTCCGAGGCCCAGGCAGGTCGTGACATCGGGCTCATTCGCTCCGTACTCGATGCGCAGGTCAGACCGGCTTCCGCCCGTGAGCTGGAGGGCAATTGGCAGTGCCGCACCATCAGGCTCGGCGGCATGACTCCGGATATCGTCTATTCCTGGTTTCACTGCCGCATCGGACACAGGGGTGATCGACTTTTCTTCTCCAAGCTGAACGGCACGCAGCAGCTCAACGGTCTCCTCTATCCGCACGAAACCGGCGGATTTGTGCTTTTGGGTGCGCTTTCGGCGAAGGGTGAGCCTCCACACCGGTATTCCGGCAACGGGCCGTCCGCCGGTGCCACCGCAACGCCCGATGACGCCGTGGGTATTCTCCAGGCGACCGGCCGATCATCGGCCCGGATAGAATTTCCCTATCCCGTTCAGGAATCCACGTTCGACATTATCCAGCTCAGACGTTAGGGCGGCGGCAGGGCCAGAATGGCCGGCTATTCCGGCACGCCGCTCGCGAAAAAGCTCGGCATCAGGCCGGGCGTGCGGTTGCATACAATTGACGCGCCGGCCGAATATCCGGGCTGGCTCGCACCGCTCCCCGAAGATGTAACGTTCGAGGCGCGAGGCGGGGAAGCGAACTGCCATGTCGTGCATATTTTCGTCGGGTCGCTTACAGCGCTGCGTCACGCGCTGCCGAAAGCGCGCCGAACTGTTTCGACGACAGGCGCGATCTGGGTCTCGTGGCACAAGAAATCGTCCGGAATTCCGACGGACGTCACCGAGAATGCGGTACGCGATCTCGCACTCCGGACGGATCTCGTGGATGTAAAGGTCTGTGCGGTCACCGAAATCTGGTCGGGTTTGAAACTGGTGATCCGCAAACATCTGAGGTGAGCCGGCAGTCGGGATTCCGACCTGTCCGGCTGTTCGGGGCAGATGTTATAGGGCAAAAGACCGGCGGATTGGGGCGCCCCCCGGCCGCTGTCTGCAAAAAAAGTTAGGAGACTGTGGCGGCGCGATTTGCCTATAAGGGGACGATTTCCGGGGCTTAGTAATGGCTTTCTTTACGACCGACGTACATTCGCGCAGGATTCGCACCTGGCTTTGGCCCGTATTTGCACTGGCGCTTTGTGGAATTCCTGCTGCCGCTCAGCCTCCCGGCCCGACGCCGCCGGGCCAGGCCGCTCCTGGAAACGTACCCGGAGCGCGGTCGGGGCAAGGGCAGACCGATGACGACGACAGCGAACAAGCCGGTCCGGCTAAAAAGCTGTTCCAGAACGGGATGGCCGGGCGCGGGCAGTTCGGCAATCGGGAAGGCCCCGGGGGTCGTTTCCGGCGCGGACCCGCCGGTGGTTCAGGCCCATCTTCTCCGCCCCCGCCGCAGGATCAAAGCGCCGGCATGCAGGAATCCCCTTCCGGCGGCATCACTCTGAACTTCGTCAATGCGGATGTGCGCGATGTCGCGAAAGCCGTTCTGGGCGATTACCTGCAACTCAATTATGAGATCGCCTCCAATACCAGTGGCGTGGTCACAATTCAGACCAGCAAAGCGCTGGCCAAAACCCAGGTGCTTCCCGCACTCGAACAGGCACTTGGCCTCGCGGGTCTGGCGCTAGTCCATTCCAACGGCATCTACGAAATCATGCCCCTGGCCGATGCCCGTAAACAGGCAGGCACCGGGGCGCCCGCGAAGGTCGCAAATACGCTCGGCTACGGCATGGAGGTCGTGCACGTCAAATATGTCGGGGCACAGGCGCTCGCGAAGCTGCTAGAGCCGATTGCCAACTCCGAAGGCACGATACGTGTCGACGCAACCCGCAACGCGCTGATCATCGAGGGAACGGCACAGCAGCGAGAGACGCTGCTTGAAGATATCGCACTGTTCGATACGGACTGGCTCGCCGGCATGCATTTCCAGCTCTTTGAGCCGAAATACATGGACGCGGACGAATTGTCGAAAGAGTTGAGCGATCTGGTTGGCGGCCAGGACAGTCCGGTGGCCAACGTCGTTCGTTTCGTGCCGCTCGACCGTCTGAACGCCGTTCTCGTCATCTCGCCGCAAGAAAAGTATATCGATCAGATGGGTAACTGGGTGGCGCGACTTGACCGGCCCGGTGAAGGTAACGACAAGAAGATCTACGTATATCGGGTACAGAACGGTCGCGCGAGCGACATTGCCAACACGCTTGTCCAGACCTTGTTCGGTTCGACTTCGACCCAGCAGACGACACAGCAAAGCGAAGGCAACAACACCCAGCGAACTGCAACTTCAAGCTCGACGACCGGCAGCAACGGTACCAACAGCACCAACGGCAGCAGTACCTCGGGATCCAGCTTCGGCGGCGGTTCGAGCTTCGGCGCTTCGGGCCTTGGCAGCTCGAGCTCGGGAACCGGCACCACGACAGGAAGCACGAGCACCGGGACGAACTCGACAACCGGTGGAACGAGCAGCACGAGCGTGGCCAATCGGGCAAACAACCCGGCGACGCCGTTCCAGCCGGTTACGACACCGCTCAACCAGGGGGGTAACGGCTATGGCCGTTATGAAACGGTCGGCGGCGTGTCGCGGGAAAACTTCGGTACCGTCAACATCACTGCAGATGAAACGAACAACGCGCTGGTGATCCTGGCGACGCCGCGCGAATATGCGGTGATCCAGGATGCGCTCCGCTCGCTCGATGTGGCGCCCCTGCAGGTGCTGCTCGAAGCGGCGATTGCCGAGGTTACGCTCGACAATACGACCCAGTTCGGTTTCCAGTACTTTTACAAGCCGAACAGCACGCCCAATAGTACCAGCAGCATGACGTTGACGAACGGGACGACGTTCCCGGTGCCACCGACCACACCGCTCGCGGCGGCACTCCCCGGTTTCTCCTATATGTTCTCGAACGGAAACAGCCTGCAGGCCGTGCTGAGCGCGATTGCAAACGTCACGCATGTCGACGTGCTGTCGGCACCGGAAGTGCTGGTGCTTAACAACCAGACAGCAAAACTCGATGTCGGCGATCAGGTACCGATCGTGACTGCAACGGCGACCAGTACGATCGACACCAATGCGCCGGAGGTCAACAGCGTCCAGTATCTGTCCACCGGCGTGATCCTTCAGGTAACGCCACGCGTTAACAAGGGCGGCATGGTGATGATGGATATCGATCAGCAGGTCGCCGAGCCATTGGTCACGACAACGTCGAGCATCAATTCGCCGACCATCCAACAGCGTGAGATTGCGAGTTCCGTTTCGGTCGCGGATGGCGAGACGATCGCACTGGGCGGATTGTTCAGCAATCAGGTAACCAAGGGCAAGAACGGCATTCCGTTCCTGCAGGACATTCCCTATCTCGGACATCTGTTCACCAACACCAACGACTCGATACATCGCGACGAACTTATGGTGCTGATTACACCCCACGTCGTTGATGACATGAAGAAGGCGCGCGCGGTCACTGATGAGCTTCGCCACAAGCTTCCGGAAGTTCAGCCGATCTTTGAACAGAAAGGCTGAACCGGTTCAGCAGCCGGAGCGCCGCCGGGAACGCGGCTGGGCGCTCATCTCGGTGCTGTGGACGACTGCGATGCTGGGCATGATGGCAGCGGCAACGCAGGACCTTACCGTCACATCGGTGCGCGCGGAGCGGCGTGCGCTGACGCGTGCGCATCTCGATGCAGATCTGGATGCGGCCACTGTTCGTGCCGTTCTGGCATTGGACGACGCACGCACCGGATCCCGCTGGAGAATAGACAGCCAGCCCTATCCGTTCACCTATGACGGCGTGACCATGGTGGTCACGATCCAGGACGAGGACGGCAAGTTCGATCTGAACGAATCCGATGACGATACGATCGCGCCACTGTTTCAATCCGTCGGCGTAGATCAGAAAACCGCCAACATCCTCGCCGACCGCATCGTGGAATGGCGTACAGAAGCCAACAGCGACGATACGCACACGCTGCATGGCGGCAGCGACGCAGACTATGCGGGCGTTTCCTGGCGGCCCCGGCACGACGACTTTCAATCGATCGATGAACTCAGGCTGGTGCTCGGCATGACGCCTGCGATCTACGAACGGGTAAAGCCCTACATAACCGTCTATTCCCGAAACGACAGCCCCGACGAGGACGTAGCGCCTCTGGGAGTCCTCAATGCGCTTTATCCCGGCAAT
Organism: Rhizomicrobium sp.; assembly: GCA_036269235.1. Classification (GTDB taxonomy): domain Bacteria; phylum Pseudomonadota; class Alphaproteobacteria; order Micropepsales; family Micropepsaceae; genus Rhizomicrobium. The sequence goes on along the minus strand of DATASL010000046.1, from coordinate 223,766 downwards.
CCTGGGCAGGTTGCGAAGATTATGTCGGGCCATTCTGCCCCCCCCGGGCAGGCAGACGCCGACAGCAGCGATGCCGACGGAAGCAACGGCGGTGCGACCATCTCCTCCGGCACCGATCTGTCAGGCCGCTCTTTCGAAATCGATGTCGAAGTCAACTACAATGGCCGCCACACGATCCGTCGCACCGTCATATTGATGACGGGCGACAATACGAAGCCCTATCTCGTCGAACACTGGGAATAAGGACACGGCGCGCATTGCCCGTGTCCGAACTTGCCGGGCGAAGCGAACGCCGGTAGTATCGGAAACTGGATTCAACCAATTCATCCGGAAAGTTTGCAATGTTGCGAAAAGCTATCGGACTTGGTGCCGTCCTGCTTGCAGCAAGCGTGATCTCGGGCTGTAACCAGAATCAACAGAAAACGGCGGAACAGCAAAAGACGGCGCAGCAGGACTTTGTGCGCGGCGGACACCACGGTCTCCGTAAGGTTTGCGCCGATGACATTCAGAAATATTGCGCGAATGACGATCGCAAGCGCCGCTGCCTGCGCCAGAACGAGGACAAGCTCAGCGAAGCCTGCAAAGCCGCTGTCGCCCAAGGCCATGGCGCCCATGGTGGCCACAAGCGCGACAAGGACAACGACAACAAGAGCGACGACGACAACGACTAACAACGCGTCGTCGCCATTCGGCGCGCGGAACAATCTCGCCATGTCACGCAAGCTGGCAGGGAATGGCCTCATATGGGTGATTTTGATATGTCGCGGCTGAGCAGGCCGGCGGCGTGGTAACTCACGGTGCGCGAATCCGGTTTTGAGCGTCGGAAGTGATGGGCGTTTTGCGCGCCGATTGCGAACGCATGGACGCGGAGGATCCGCTGGCGCATGCCCGTGCGCGGTTCCGCATTCCCGAATCTGTCATCTATCTGGACGGCAACTCTCTTGGCGCACTACCCCGCGCAACACCCGCGCGTCTCGCAGAGCTGATGGAGCAACAATGGGGCCGGGATCTCATTCGCAGCTGGAACGCGCATGACTGGATCAATCTGCCTGCGCGCGTCGGCGCACGGATTGCGCCGCTGATCGGCGCGGAAAGCGACGAAGTGATCGCGGCGGATTCGACCTCCGTCAATCTTTTCAAGCTTGCGGCCGCCGCTTTGAGCGCGAAGGCGCCGCGGCGGGTGATCCTTTCGGAGCGCGGCAATTTCCCCACCGATCTTTATGTGCTGCAGGGGCTGAAGGCTCTGCTCGGCGATGCCGTCGAACTGCGCCTCGTTGCGCGCGAGGAAATTGGTGCCGCGCTCGACGAGACCGTTGCACTGCTCGTGCTCACGCATATTCATTACAAGACTGGTGCTCCGCACGACATGCGCGCAGTGACCGAAGCTGCGCATCGTGCAGGCGCGCTCACGCTATGGGATCTGAGCCACAGCGCTGGAGCTGTCGAATTGTTTCTGGACGGCGATGCCGCGGATTTCGCCATCGGCTGCGGCTACAAATATCTGAACGGCGGCCCGGGCGCGCCGGCCTTTCTTTATGTCGCGCGCCGCCATCAGCGAAATCTGCGCCAGCCGCTGAGCGGCTGGATGGGCCACGAAGCACCGTTCGAATTGAGCGACGAATACCGGCCGGCGCAAGGCATGCTGCGGACGCTCTGCGGCACACCATCTGTTCTCGCCATGACGGCGCTGGCGGAAGGCGTCGCCACTTTCGACGGCATTGCGATGCGCGATGTGCACGCGAAATCGAAAGCCCTGGGCAATCTGTTTCTTGCGCTTGTCGACTCGCGATGTGCGGAGACTGGCTTTGAAATTGCCTGTCCGCGCGATCCGGCGCAGCGTGGCAGCCAGGTTTCGCTCCGCCATCCGCAGGGTTACGCGATCATGCAGGCACTGATCGCACAAGGCGTGATCGGCGATTTCCGCGCGCCCGATATCCTGCGCTTCGGTTTCGCGCCGCTCTACACGCGCTATGCCGACATCTGGACCGCGGTCGACCTGCTATCGGCGATCATGCGCGACGAGAGCTGGCGCGAGCCGCGTTTCCAGATACGCGCAGCCGTGACGTAAGCCGACGTCTGTTACTCGCTCAGCTTTTGCCGGCGCTGTTGTCCGCAGTGCCGGTGACGCCGAGTTCGGTGTTCTCACCCAGGACGTTGTACGTGAAATTTGAGCTCGGCTCGCTCAGGTTCTGCGGCGTGGGCGAAAACAATGTTGGATGCTCCAGCACGGTTTTTGGCCAGCTGCCGCCCGCAAGCGACGTCACATCCGAAACCTGGAGCTTGAATCCTTCGACGTCGAGCGAGGCGTTCAAGGTCAGCGTGTCGGCTTTTTTTCCGAGTGTGACGACCATGGTCGACTTTGAGGTCGATTCATATTCCGTCCCGTCGAAATCGACCGTGATGCCGCCGGCGGGAATGTGATAGCTCGCCGATTTCGCCGTGGTCTTGTAAGGCTTCAGCGATTCGCTCGCGACAATTGTGACCGTTGCGGTCGAACCATCGAGACCGGCCGGATCGCTGCCGGAAATGACCGGGCCCAGCGTGCCATCGAGCGTGATGGTCAGTTTGGCCTTCGACGGCGCATGCGGGCGGTGGCCCATCCGCGCATCGGCCGCACCGGAAATTGCAAGGATACCCGCCGCCGCAAGTGCGGCCGCGCGAACTGGCAAGAATGACATGAGAGCCCCTCTTCACTCGCTAAGAACAGCGCGTTGTACACGGATTCGCATTCCGTCACCTCCCCTTTTCACAGGGGAGGTGAATAACAGGTCAGCTAACGCTTCGGCGCCACCAGCGCGAAATGCGCGCCCTGCGGGTCGATCGCCTGCACGATCCACGACCCGCCAGGTACTTCCATCGGGCCGATGATGGTCTGCCCGCCGCCGGCCTTGAGCTTCTCGATCGCGGCGTCGAGCTCCGGCACGTTGAAATAATAGAGCCACGCCGTCCGCGGCATCTGCTCGGGCTTTCGCATCATGCCGCCGACCGTCGGGCCGCCGGTGCCGAACATCTGGTAGACGCCGTCGGGCCCCATATCCATCGCCTCGGTCTTGGCCCAGCCGAACAGCGATTCGTAGAACTCGAAGGCCTCCTCGACATTGCCGGTGTACAGCTCGCGCCAGCCGACGGTGCCCGGCGTGCCTTGCGGCAGTTCGTTCGGCGGCGGTTCCATTAACCCCTTGGCGACGACGAACGCAGCGCCTTGCGGATCGGCGACCACGGCAAGCCGGATCACGCCCGGGATCTCGAACGGCTCGCGATGGATTTCGCCGTCCTCCTCTTCGATCTCCTCGACCGCGTCGTCCACATTGTCGACCGCGACGTAACCCATCCAGTGCGGCGGCGCGCCCGCTTCGCGCACCGGTTCCGGGAGCGCCATCAGCCCGGCCACGCCGCGGCCTTCCGCTACGGTGAACAGCAGATAGCCCTCGGTGCCCGATTCCTGGATCTGCCAGCCGACGACATCGCCATAGAATTTCCGCGCCGCCTCGGGATCGCCCGTCAACAATTCGTACCAGAAAAACTTGCCGCTCATTGCCCGTCTCCGTGTGTGCCCGGCGAGCCTAGCCGGGATTTGTGACAGTCGCACGCAATTCGGCGGCAAAGGGCATAACAGCGATTTTAACAGCGATTATCAGCGAACCCGGCCCCCGTTTGCCATACTTCCATATCTATGATATGGATTCCCATATGAAGACGACTCTCAACATCGGCGACCACGTCATGCGCAGGCTCCGGCACGAAGCCGCGCGCCAGGGCCGCACCATGTCGGAGATGGTGGAGACCGCCTTGCGTCTGCATTTTCGCGCGCAAGGACGGCAGGAAAACCAGGCGGCGCTTCCGAGCTTCCGCAGCGGTGGATTTCTGGTCGATATCGCCGACCGCGACGCGCTCTATGAGGCGATGGAGCGGCGCTGATGCTGGCGGTCGACACCAATGTGCTGGTCTATGCCGCCGATGCCGATTCCCCGTTTCACGAATCCTGCCGCATCTGGATCGAGCGCCAGAGGTCCCGGCCTGATGCTTGGTACCTGACCTGGCCGATTGTGTATGAATTCCTGCGCGTGACGACCCATGCGCGCGTCATGCGCCGACCCTGGAATGCCGCCGCAGCGTGGAATTTCATCGCCGTGCTTCTCGCCTCCCCGGGACTGGGCATTCTCGTGGAGACCGAACGGCATGCCGCCGTGGCCCGCGAACTGATCGGCGAAATGCCCGAGCTTGCGGGCAATCTCATCCATGACGCCCACACCGCCATATTGCTGCGCGAGCATGGTGTGTCCCGCATCTGCACGCGCGACACGGATTTCGCGCGGTTTCCATTTCTCGAAATGATTGATCCGCTGCGCACCTGAATGACCTGGCCGGACTGCCCAAACAAACGCGCCATCCGGCCGCACGAATCAAACCCGACACAAACAGTAGCATGTTTGATCGAAAGGTACTGGCCGGTTTCGGCCAAATCCGGCCACTGAATTTTCAAAACCGGCCACTCGCGGTGATGCGTCATGAACTCGCTTACCACGGTTCGCCGACTACCGAAGACGCTGTGGCGCTCGCGCGGTCCCGGACAGCAGCGATCCGGGAGGTTTGCGGGAGCGAGCCGGACAGCCTACGCATAACGGATCACATGACGAACCGGACAACTGTCGAAAAGCTTTCCGATGCCTAAGCCCGTGAGTGGCCGGTAAATTACACGGTCACAACGCCATAGGTTCAAACCCTACCACTACCAAAGCGCGACTGTTGTAATTTCTTGCCGCAGATCAACGAACAAACAACAACCGGAACCGAAGCGCGAATTCAGGGCGAGAGTTCGAAGATCGTTCCGCTGTTCCCTTTCCCGCCCTCAATAGTCGTACCGTAGAAATTGCCGGACGCATCCATGATCAGCGGCGCGATGGGTTCGCCGCCATCCGCGCAATTCTGCTTCACGCAGAAATTATACAGCGTCTTCACGCGCGTGCCCGACAGCTCGAACACCGTCCCCGAAATACCTTTTCCTCCGGTACTGTTTGTTCCATAAAGATTGCCCGCGCCATCGAGGATGACGCCCGCCTGCGGGAAATAGCCGTTGCCGCAATGTTTCTGGAAGAATGTGCAGAGCACTGTTTCCTTCCAGGTTCCACCCTGCTGCGACAATTTATACACAGTGCCGCCTTCCTGTGAGGTCTGCGTCGCGGTGCCGTAAAGATTGCCGGCGCCGTCCAAGACCAGCGCGCCCAAAGGAAATCCACCATCATTGCAATTCGCGGCCGAACAGAAATTGTAGAGGATGTTCTCCGTCCAATTCGCGCCTTTGGCGCCCGGAATCAGCTCATAAGCCACCCCCGCACCGGCGCTGCCGCCGAAAGCTGTATTGCCATAAAGATTGCCGCTCGCATCGACGATCAATTGGCCCGGTTCATTGCCGTCGGTGCAGCTGCTCTTGCCCCCGGGACAGAAGGCGTAAAGATCGGTTTCCCGCCATTTGTTTCCTTCGGGCGCAATTTCGAAAACGGTGCCATTGCCCGTTCCTCCCATCGCCGTCGTGCCGTAAAGCGGCGACGCGCCGTCATAGGGAGCGCCCGTCGCTGCGCCCTGATAGGTAAGGCCGGTAAGGATGTTGTTCCCAAACGGCGCGCATGACGCGGCGTAAATAATCTTTTCCTTCCATTTCGTGCGTTCGGCATTGGGAATGAGCTCGAACACCATTCCGCATCCGGTCGGGCCGCTCTGGGCCGTTGTTCCGTAGAGATCGCCGTTCACATCAGCAATGAGCGCACCGGATGGATTGGTGCCGTCGCCGCAATCGAAGCAGAATTGGTGCAGGACCTTGTATTCAAGTTTCCCGCCCTTGTTGGCGAGTTCGAACACGACACCATCATTCTCCGCGCCCCCGACCTCCGTAGTGCCGTAGAGATCGCCCGCCTGATCCTGCAAAAGGCCTGTACTGGGTTCATTGCCGTCGCCGCAACTGCTTTGCGAACAGAAGGAATAAAGCGTTTTCAACGTCCAGGCCTGCGCGCCCGGAACAGGCAACACCAATGCGGCCAAAGCCCCCGCAGCAAATATGGTTCGAATTCCGCTCATATTTCATCCCCGTCGTATCAAGCCGGCGGTTGCCGGTCCTGTTGTGAAAATAATGCCGGATAAAGGACGTACGAACAATCGCAGATATTCCGCTCTTTAGCCGGATCGCACCTGCAGCATGCGAGATATGCTGGAATGGTAATATCGTATTGCATGGTAGTTAACTGCAAGACCGCAAAAAAGCAGAGACGAGTTCGCCGAGGGCGGAAAGAACTAGCAGAAATTTCTCAGGCGCCTGGCAGCTACCGCTTTTCGGTACCCCAGGAACACTGTGTGCATTCGCTAACACGCCTGCAAGGGTTGACACTCCTGCGGCGGGACAGCAGGCTTTAATTGAGCTTTTGGTCCATCTCCTGCCAAAGCGCTTCGGCAGGATATCCGGGATGCGTAGTCTAAACTCGATCATCTCGATTCTTTTCATGATTTTGGTGGCGTGTAGACTATTTTTCCATAGTCTGGACGTGCCAGGCAGCTTGTCACCTATTGTTCCTTTTATATGCATGGGGCTTATCTGCCTCATCGCTAGGCGGTCGCCGGTAAAAGTTAGCGATAGTGTTCCCGACAAGTGGCGGCTTCGGGCTCGACCTCGCCAAAGCCGGCAAAGGTTAGCGCCAAATCAGACGGCATGCCCATGGACGCTGCTGAGTTCGAACGGATCATGGGGAAGGCGCTGCGGGTGAAGCCGGAACGGGTGGATGCCGCCAAGCCGAAGACGAAGCGGCCTAAAAGTTCAAATCCTAGCGGTGGTTCGGATTCCCCGAAGGTGGCACACCACCACCGCTAGTTCCTAGCTTCTGGTTCATAAGCAGCCCCTGTTGCGCCAGCCATCGGCGCAAATTGTCGGACTGGATCGCTCCGTTTGGCACCTGAACGTCATCGCCATAAGCGAAGGTGGACGATATCGCGACAGGCACCTTGGGGTTGGCTTCTGCGTCCTGAGTTAGTTCTTGACGCTCTGGCAGGCTAGCCGAATCTGAAATCCACATTTTCCCCGTCGCGTTGTTGACGCGCTCATCCGGGACGTAGTCGTAAGTGTAGAACGATGCGGGGTCTTTCGTATCTGTCGCCGGTCCAGCGAGTTTGCAATCACCTAGGCCCATGCGCTTAACGACCACGTCTGGAGGCGGCAGAGTGCGCACCTGCCGGATAATATTCTCGGTTTCCCACGGCTTACCGACATCGTGCCCGTAGGCAACATCTTCCATAAAAATCGCCTCGACATCTTTCTTCGAACCGTCAGCGAATGTCTCCGTTCGGTGGATCATAAACTTCGGCTGGTTCCACTGTTCAAATTTCGCTGTTGCCACGCTCGCGCAAGCGTCAGCACCCTTAGGGCCGGACACGCTGGCAACTTTGAATGCAGGGGTGCCGTTGGGCGCTCCCGTCATGTCCGTAGCTGACGCGACAGAGCTAGCGCACAGCCAGATAGCCGCGCCGCAAGATACTCCAAGAAGCATTCCCTTTTTCATCGAAACGGTCCCTTTTGCGATGGTTGCTTCGCGCTGATGCACGCTAGCGCCATTCCGGATCTCCGCCAAACGATGGGGAAGTAACGCGTTGCGGCGAGTTTTGTCAGGCGCATAATCGCCGCTAAGGGACACCATCGATAGCCGGCCGCCTGAATCCCATGGCCAGCCATGCACCAAGCAGTTTCAGCATGAATTTTCCGGAGACGCCCGGGTAGTTGGCCATATCGTCGGGCAGAGTCACGCCATCGGGCCGCGCCGCCGTCATCAGGCGCATGCTTGCCGGCGGGATATTGCCGGAAAGCCGGCCGCGATAGACCGAGAGCCAGTGTCCCTTGGTGAAATCGAGGAACATCGCCGTGTTGCAGCAACACGCATACATCCGCCTCGTCGGCGACTCCGCTTTCAGCCGCCGCTCCTCCAGAAGTTCTCCGCCCCGGATACAACGCACCCTGTCTTTGCGATAAAGAACGTAGTCCGTGCCGCCATCCTCGGCCAGCAAGGCATCGGCGCCGGGTACAGCCTGGTGCCGCCGGCCGACTTCCCGGCAACTCGCGCAATAGCAAATCCCCCGCAAAATCGGACCGCCCGTTGTTTCAAGTTCTATTTTGCCACAGCGGCACGCTGCAGAGGTCCGATCACTGATCATCTCATGCTCATCCTTTATTTTTCGGTGACGCCAACCAGACAGAAAAGTACCATCCAGTTTTCATAAAATCGACATGAATTAAACTGGCTGGCTACACTCTCCGATCGTGATAGAATTTCCCTTCTCGCGGGAGGGAAACATGTTCTGCAGGAATTTTCTTGCTGTCGCGCTTATGACGATTGTTGCGGTATCTGTCGACGCAGCGCGCGCAGTAGCAAACGCCGCTTCGGCGCCGCAAATCGTTTCGCCCATCGACGAAACCCGGAACGTTGCGCTGCACGGCAGCACGCCACCGGCGGTAAGCCTGGCATCTGATCTCGGGCGAGTGCCTGACAGCGCAGCCTTTCCCGGGCTGGAACTGGCCCTTCGCCGGCCCGCCGCCCAGGAGAGCGCGCTCGAAAACCTGATGCGAGATCAGTTGAATCCGAAATCGCCGCGCTTTCATCATTGGCTGAAAGCAGACGTGTTCGGCCGCAAATTCGGCGTCGCTGTTTCCGATATCGACCGGATCGAGGGCTGGCTGCGCTTACACGGCTTCAGGATCGTCGCCGTCTCGAAAAGCCGGATGCGCATCAGTTTTGCGGGCACTGCCGGAGCAATCGGCGAAGCGTTTCACACGGAGATACATCGGGTGCGTGTCGGCGGAGCCGACCACATCACTAACATGAGCGATCCGCAGATTCCGGCCGCGCTTGCTCCGGCGATTGCCGGCATTGCCTGGCTGAACGATTTCCGGCCCAAACCGCAATATACCGGCGCGCAGAAATGCCAGCCCTATGACAATCAGGGCGTGGCCGACAGCACATGTTATTGGGTCGTTCCTGCAGATCTCCGCACGATCTACAATTTTCCGGCTTCCACCTATGACGGCACGGGGCAAACAATTGTCCTGATGGAAGACTCTCCGCCCTGTTGCACCAGCGATCCCTCGCAGGACTGGTGCAGCTTCCGGACCACCTTTTTCCCGTCGGCTACATGTCCGGGGCAATTGTTCTCGGTCCAGAACCCGATTTCCGCATCGAGCGGACAACAATGCCTTCCGCCCGGCGGTCTCGCTGGCGAGTCCGCAATCGATCCGCAATGGGCGAGTGCGGCGGCGCCAGGCGCAAACATTGTCGTCGCCACCTGCAGAGACAATGGTGCAACCACTCCCGGTTATCTGATCGCGCTGGAAAACTGGATCGACCTTTATAGCGGCCAGATCATCAGCATCAGCTTCGGCTTCTGCGAAGCCAGTCTCGGAGCCGGCGGCAACGCCGTGTTGAACTCCGCCTATCAGCAGGCCGATGCCGAGGGATTCTCGGTATTTGCCGCAGCCGGCGACGGCGGTGCAGCCGGGTGCGACTACACGGTGGGCAATAAGGAGGCGACGCAGGGAATTACGGAAAGCGGCTACGCGACCAGCCCCTATGTCGTTGCCGTCGGCGGAACGACCTTCGCCGACTGGGCACTCCATGCGACGGGCACGTACTGGAGCACACAGAACGGGCTGGGTTACGGATCCGCGCAATCCTACATCCCGGAAATCGCCTGGAATTCGACCTGCGGAAATCCCCTTCTCGCAGGTTATTACACCGGCTCCGAATTGACTTATGGCCCGACCGGCTTTTGCAACAACGCGCAATACAATGGCAATTTCCTGGTTCTCAAGGCGGGCAGCGGCGGGCCGAGTTCGATCTACACCAAACCCTCCTGGCAGTCGGGCATTCTGGGCAATCCCGGCGACAACGCCCGCGACGTTCCCGATATTTCGATCGTCGCCGGTGGCGCCGAATGGGGACATCCGCTGGTATATTGCGACAGTTCCCCCACGACGAAAAAAGCCTGCACCAGCAGCGGACCGAGCTCGTGGTTCTATTCCAACGGCACATCGTTCTCCGCGCCGATCATTGCGGGCGTCCAGGCGCTGATCAATCAGCGGGTCGGGAGAGCCGTCGGCGATCCGGTTCAGACCTATTACGCCCTTGCGCGGGGAGAATATGGTCAGACCGGAAATCCCGGCTGTGTGCCGGTGAATGTCACGGCCGGCAACAACTGCGTATTCTACGATGTGTCTGCGCTGAGCGCGGCCGGAGACAGCGCCAATGTCGTTCCCTGCGTGAAGAATCAGGGTCAGGCAATCGACTGTTTCCTCGATGGCGCGAAATATGGCGTGTTGTCGACCGACAATAACAGTTACCAGCCGGCCTACGCCTCGCAGACAGGTTGGGATTTCACCAGCGGCGTCGGTTCGCCCAATGTAACAAACCTGATAAACGCCTGGCCGGTGACTTCGCATTGAACTGAAAGAGCATGGCCGGCGTGACGCGATTGAACCGCCGTCGCTCGATGTAATACCAGTGGTCCTGATCCTTGACTTGTTTCCTATGGTGTCTTGAAATCGAATGAGGTCGTTTTGTTGCACTACTGTTGACAGGTGAGGGGTGAATCATCAGGGCCTCTGGTATAAGTCAGAAAGTGAGCTGGCTGCGCGATTGCAGGATGATCTCCGGCCGGCCGTGATAGAGTTGGATCGTTCCGGTCACGGTTGCGGTTTTGCCTTCCGCCTGTTCGATTCCCGGGAAGCGGCTCACATCGTCGCTGAATATAACCGCGGTGAACTCCGCATCCGGATAGGGTGCGCCGAAATCGAGAAACATTACGCCCGACCGGGAGTGCCCGATCTCGGCCACGATCCCTTTCACGGCAGCGTTCTGGCCGACATGCTGCGCGGCCTGACTGGGAGATAGCGTTGCCGGGCGGGCATCGGAGGATGCCAGCGACAGTACCGCGGCGACCACATATCTTATCTGTACATTTCCCAGTCTCGTATACCCTCGGTGAGGCACGCCAGTTTCGGCCCAAACTAATTTCAATCGGGTAAACGGTCGAGCCGGTCCTATTGGGAGACGCGCGGCACGGATCGTTTATTCCGGAAGAAGTTGGCCGGCATGGGATGTTGCTGTTCAACGCCCGCGTTTGCCGGGCGCCGGCCTTCGGCCGTGGCGGAATAACAGCGTAAGAGATTGCCTCACGCGGCCGTTCCCGTCGAATAAGCAACTTTCACATCGTGAAACCGTTAGGATGCGCGCGGTCCGGCAATCCGATTACAGAAATTCGAGCACCCCGTTGATCCAAAACACAAGACTGGTTTCCCTCGCGACGGCCGTACCGGACCATGTCCTTTTGCAGGACGAAGCCGCGGACTCGGCGCGAATGCTTTTCGGCGAACGATACGGAGCCTTCGACCGCATGGCGTCCGTCTTCGGAACGGCGGGCATTCTCAAGCGCCATTCCGTGTGCCCGCTGCAATGGTTCAACGCGCCGCGCGGCTGGAAGGAACGGACGGCAGCCTATCTCGAGGGAGCGCAAAAACTTTTCGTCGATGCCGCAACAAGGGCCCTGCAATCCGCGGAGCTGGACCCGGGAGAGGTCGATGCTGTCGTCATGGTTTCCTCGACGGGTATAGCGACGCCGAGCCTGGAAGCCCGCGCATCCGTCGCGATGGGATTCCGCCCAGATGTTCAACGCGTGCCGGTCTTCGGGCTTGGATGCGCCGGCGGAGTTTCCGGGCTCGCGATCGCCGCGCGCCTGGCAAAGGCGCAACCGGGCGCCAATGTGCTGCTCGTCGTGCTGGAGCTCTGTACGCTCGCATTCCGTCTCGACCGGCTCAGCAAAGCAAATATGATCGCCACCGCATTGTTCGGAGATGGCGCGGCGGCCTGTGTGTTGCGCGCCGGAAACGGCGGCATTGCCGAAATCGACGGCAGCGGCGAGCATCTCTGGCCGGACACGCTGGACATCATGGGCTGGGACGTTGATGCGCAGGGCTTCGAAGTGATTTTTGCGCAAGCGATTCCGACCTTTGCCGAGAAACACCTTCACGCCGCGATCTCGGGGATACTCGCGCGGGCGGGCATTGCAATGCAGGATGTCGACCGCTTCTGCTGCCACCCGGGCGGCGCCAAGGTCATCGTCGCGCTGGAACATGCGCTCGGGCTCACACCCGGCACGCTCGATCACGAACGCGAGATTTTGCGCCAATACGGAAACATGTCGTCCGCGACTGTTTTTTTCGTTCTCGACGAATTGTTGCGGACAGGGTTGCCGGCGCGAACAGCGATGACGGCGATGGGCCCGGGTTTCACCGCAAGCTGCGTTTCCTTGAAGAGACCGGCTTGATCGGCGCAATCGCCGTGCTCGGTTTCGTCACGGCGGAGCGCGTGGCGGAACTTGCTCTGGCAAGGCGCAATACGCTTCGCCTCCTGAAACGCGGCGCGCGGGAAGCTGCGGCCGGGCACTATCCGTTGATCGTCGCTCTTCACGCCGCCTGGCTCGGCGGTTTGTGGCTGGCGGCCTGGAACAGACCCCTTCATCCGCTGTGGCTTGCGTTATTCGCGATCGTACAAACGCTGCGCTTCTGGGTTCTCGCCACGTTGCGCGAACGATGGACGACCCGCATTCTGGTGCTGCCCGGCGCCGCTTTGATCAGAACCGGACCGTACCGCTATTTCAGACATCCGAATTATGCGGTCGTGGTTGCGGAGATCGCGATCCTGCCGCTTGTGTTTGGGCTGGCATGGTACGCACTCGTATTTTCGCTGTTGAATGTATTTGTGCTTTTCATTCGTATCACGGCCGAGAACGCTGCACTGAACGGGGCATCCGATATCGCCGACTGCCGCAGATAGGGTTTCCGCCACGGTGTGGGCCGGCTTCGCCATGATGTGCGTCGGCATGTTCATGGCCATTCTGGACGTGCAGGTCGTCGCCACGTCGCTGCCGACAATCCAGGGCGCGCTGCATATTCCGCGCAACGAAATGAGCTGGATTCAGACCGGCTATCTGATCGCGGAAGTCGTCGCCATTCCGCTTACCGGCTTCCTGACGCGCCTGCTGACGATGCGGTGGCTCTTCGTCGTCACGATTGCCTTTTTCACCATCGCGTCGATCGGCTGCGCGGCGAGCGAAAACTTCTTTGCGCTGATGTCGTGGCGCATCCTTCAGGGCTTCTCGGGAGGAACGCTGATACCTGCCGTATTTTCCGCCGTTTTCCTCCTGTTCCCCCACCGGCTTCAAGGCGTAGCCACCACGATCGGCGGCGTGCTCGCGGTGCTGGCGCCGACAGTCGGTCCTGTCGTCGGGGGCTGGATCACGCAAACCTATTCATGGCACTGGCTGTTTCTGATCAATGTCGCTCCCGGGATCGTGTCTGCCGTGGCGGCGTCCCGTTTGTTACCGGCAGACAGGCCCGAACCGGGCCAGGCGCGTCTGATCGATCTTGTTTCCATCGGGTGCATGGCGCTTGCGCTGACGACGCTGGAAATCGCCCTGAAAGAGGCTCCCGACCGTGGATGGTTTTCTCCGCTGGTCGGCGGGTTGTTTGTTATTTCCATTATCAGCGGCGCGGGCTTTGCGCGCCGCACGCTTCGCCGCTCCGTTCCGCTCATAGAACTTCGTACTCTCGGCGATCCCCGCTTCGCCGCCGGGTGCGTATTCAGCTTCGTGCTCGGCGTCGGTCTGTTCGGATCCGTTTATATGATGCCTGTGTTCCTGGCGTTCGCCCGGGGACATGACGCGCTCGAGATCGGAACGACGATGCTGGTGACCGGAGTGGCGCAGCTTGCGACCGCGCCGGTCGCTGTTGCGCTGGAGCGGCGGGTCGATGCGCGATGGCTCACAGCTGCCGGCTTCGCTGTTTTTGCGCTGGGTCTCGCAATGAGCGCGTTCGAGACACCGCAAACCGATTTTGCCGGTATGTTCTGGCCCCAGATCGTCCGCGGCGTTGCGATCATGTTCTGCCTGCTGCCGCCGACGCGTATGGCATTGGGTCACCTGCCGCCGGCCGCCGTGCCCGACGCAAGCGGGCTCTTCAACCTGATGCGCAATCTCGGGGGCGCGATCGGCATCGCCCTCATCGACAGCATCCTTTACGGCCGCGCCCCTGTTATCTCGCAGACGATCGTACACCGGCTCCAGGCGGGCGACATCGAGACGGCAAAATTCGTCGGCATTCCCCTGCAGATGTTCCGCCATCGCGCGGCTGGACCACTCGACCCCGACACAATGGCCATTCTGCAGGTCATGGTTCGTCATGCCGCCTTCGTGCGCGCCATGAACGAAGCCTGGACAATGGCCGCGCTAATAACCGTCACCGCGCTCCTGTGCCTGCCGCTGGCCAAAATCCCGAACCCGGGCGGCTGTCAGGCCTTGCGCGGCAATCGAACGCGCTGACAAATATGCTGCAGGAGCACTGCGGAATACGGGAAGCGTCGCGGAGATAACAGTCAGCTTCCACTTGCCATCGCGAACAGCCGGCGGATCACTTCCTTCTCGAACTGCGATTTGTCCTTGTCCGGCGTGACGTTTGCGAAACACAGCGCCGCGGTGCCATGCGTGGTGTCGATAGCGGCAAAGCTCGTCGCGCCCGGATCGCCGCCCGTATGGAGGGCAATGCTGCTGCCGCCCATCGGCGTCAGCTCCCAGATAAGCCCCTGCTTGATGCGGCTCTGCGGATTCACGATTACGGGATCGGGCGTGAACATTGTCCGGATCGTTTCGGGTTTCAGCAGACTGGCTTTGTAATGACTCGCGAGGAACAGCGCGAAATCGTTTGGGCTAGTGCAGAGAAGTCCGGCCGGCCAGTCGGGATAGCGCGCCCGCGGCAGGCGCTTGAAACGCGCATCAGCGAACCCATAAGGCTGCGCGAGGCGCGCATCGCTCACGCCCTCGTAACGCCACGACGTCGCATTCATGCCGAGCGGCTGGAAGATGCGCTCGCGGGTGAATGTTTCGAAGGGCCTGCCGCTCAATCTTCCGCCGAGATAACCGAGCAATGCGACGGCGACATTGGAATAGCTCCAGGCCGTTCCGGGCTTCGCAGCGGACCAGCTATTCCTCGCGTCGTACCATTTGCCGCCGGGGACCAGGTACGCCTCGAGGAAATCGCGCAGCGGCGGCAGATCGCCGGTGGAGAAGTCGAGCTTGTCATATACGGCATCCGAGATGCCGGAGGTGTGGGTGAGAAGCTGGCGGAAGGTGACCGGCACATTCGGAAACGCCGGGCTGGCCACTGCGAAATCGAGATGCGGCGCCACCGGATCGTCGAGCCTGAACGCGCCGTCCTGCCATAACAGCATCAATGCCGTCGCGGTGACCGTCTTGCTGACAGAGGCGATCTGGAAAATCGTCTCCGGCGTGACATGACGCGCCTTCTCCACGTCGCCGTAACCGTATCCCTGCACAAACGCCGGATGGCCGGCCTTCACCATCGCCACGCCGATGCCGGGCGTATGGGTGGCGGCAAGCCGGTCTGCAATGTCGCCGGCCAGGCTCTCCCGATTGGCGTCAGCGCCCTGTGCCGGTGAGGCGAGCAAAGCTGCGCCGGAAAGCGCGAGAAATTTCCGGCGATGCAAAGAACCATGATCTGCCGGCGCGGAAGGTATCATCGGATATTTCCTTCGGATGACAGGACGCGATCCTGGCAGGAAACATCCGGTTCGACCGCGCCAAAAGCAATTCCCACCGCGCTCCCGGATGTCTAGGCTCGGCGGCGCGAATATCGGGAGACCAGGGATGCATCGCTTTTGCAAAATTGCCGGCGGCATGTTTGTGGCCACATTCGGCGCGGCGGTTCTGGCCGCGCATGCCGGTGCGCCCGAGAAAACGCTCTATACCTTCACCAACGGCGCCGACGGGGCCTATCCTTTTGCCGGTCTCACGCTCGACGCAGACGGCAATCTCTACGGCGCGGCGAGCAGCGGCGGCGCGGGCGGACAGGGAACGATTTTCCGTATCGCGCCGGACGGCACATTTGCCGTGCTGTATTCCTTTGCCGGCGGCAATGACGGCGCGTCGCCTCTTGCCGCTCCGATCGTCGACAGTCACGGCAATCTCTACGGCGTCACCGAAAACGGCGGCGGCTCGTGCAATTGCGGAACCGTTTACAAACTGTCGCGCAAGGGCAAGGACACGGTGCTTCACGCCTTCACCGGCGAACCGGACGGCTTCGACGCGTTCGCCCCGCTGACGATGGACAAACACAAGAATCTCTACGGCACGACGCTCGACGGGGGAACGTTCTACGGCACGGTGTTCGAAGTCACCGCGAAGGGCAGCGAGAGCATCCTCTACACGTTCGGCGGCGGAAACGACGGCGACAGCCCCTATCCGGGCGTGGTGCCGGAGAAACACGGCAATCTTCTGGGTTCGTCGTCATTCGGGGGAACGCATGGTTTCGGCACCGTGTTTCAACTCGCGCCCGGCGGAACAAAGACGGTGCTGTATGATTTCGCCGGCAGTTCAGACGCGGCAAGCCCGAGTTCCACGCCGCTTCGTGATGCACATGGCAATATTTTCGGCCTCGCGAAATTCGGCGGCGGCAGCTGCAATTGCGGTGCGGTGTACGAACTGAACCGCAAGGGTAATGAAAAGCTGATCCACAGCTTTGCCGGCGGCAGCGACGGCTTCAGCCCCGGCTATGGTCTCACCACCGACGCAAGCGGCAATCTCTATGGCGTGACGACGGAAGGTGGCACGACGAATTGCAGCGGTTACGGCTGCGGCACCGTGTTCGAAGTAACGCCCGGCGGCAAGGAAACAATCCTCTACGCGTTTCTGGGCGGCTCCGATGGCTCGACGCCCTATTACGCGCCGGCGCGCGATGCCAGGGGCAATCTCTACGGCACGGCCGAGTATGACGGCGCGAATGGCTACGGCACCGTGTACGCCATCAGGGGCAAAGCCCGGGTATCGGGAAGGAGTAACAAATAAATTCCCGCGAGACGCGGGGCGCCTGCCCGGTGAATCCGACGATTGTCGAAGTTGTTTGCGACCCTTCAGGTCGCAGATGAAAACAAAGGTGCCGGCAGACGCGACATACGCATCTGCCGGCACCAGGAAACTATGCCAATTTCAGATTGGCTGCCTTGCTTCCGCGTGCATCCGGCTGAATGTCGAAGGTCACCCGCTGGCCTTCGTTCAGGCTGCGCAGGCCCGCCGCTTCCAGAGCGGTCGCGTGCACGAACACATCCTTGCCGCCGCCTTCCGGAGAGATAAAGCCGAAGCCCTTCGCGGTATTGAAGAATTTAACAGTTCCAGTCGTCATTGATCGTAAGTCCTATTCAACAGATTCCCACCTACGCATCATGCGAGGCAGGCGCGAAAGGAATGTCGGGGAAAGGTTGTCCGGCTATTTCGTCCGAGCCCGTAAAGCGCAAGGATTAAAACAACAGGTGCGCCTTCGTCTCGACGAACGCCGTCCGCGTGGGCACCACATAGCGCATCGCAGCCAAACTTTCAATGTCGCCTGCGGGGACATTCCCGACGCCGGGAAATGTACAAAAATCGCCGTCGGCCCGGTTTTCGGCACCCCGGGGGCCATTTTGTGCAACCGAATTCGACTGCCGCCGTTCTTGATCTCGGCGGATGCTCCGGCTCAGGTGCGCCCCAGCCCCTTCGAGAATGCCGAGCCGGACTCCGCCTCTTTTATTATCGGGGTTCCACTCTTTTGTCGAAAATGCGTCGGGTCTAACGGCCCGTCCCAAGCGGAGAGCGCCATTGCCACATAAGAAATCTGTCAACTGGCCCGACCTCATGATGCTGGGTGTGGAATGCCAGCAGGCGATCGCGTTGCGCCTGCTCAGGCTGTCGCGCGGCGGCGCACATGTGCACCGCGAAAGCAGGCTGATGGTGAGCGAAAAGATGAAGGCCGGCATGGATGCGGGCCTCAAGCTCGCCGGGGGCGCTTCGCCGCAAAGCGTGCTGAAGACCTATCGCACCAAAGTGCGCGCCAATATCAGGCGGCTGTCGAAATAATTTCTCCCAGTCGAAGGCGTAGGGGGCGGAGTCCGGCCGGACTCTCAAGGGGGGAAAGGGTGTGCCGCGCCGAAGCATCCGCCTCAAATGATAACAGCGCAGTCGCGTTAAGGTTGCGCGATCGCGGCGACCGATCACGATGCGCGGCGTTCTGCCATGACCGGCACGCCATGCGGCAACAAATCTTCGGATTTCTTTTGGAGCGGGCGAGGCGATTCGAACGCCCGACCCTAACCTTGGCAAGGTTATGCTCTACCCCTGAGCTACGCCCGCGTCCAAAGAGCGAGGGTTATGGCAAGGGGCCCGGGGATTATCAAGCCGGATCAGCGTGGCGGAAACAGGAACGCCGTCCACAGCGCCAATGAGCCCGACAACCTGCCCTCGCCGAGCAGCGTGGTCGAGCGCTGCCTGACGTCGAAGGACGGAGAATACCAGCCCGGGCCGGGAGAATCGCCGCCGCCGCCGACGCGCCAGGCAAGCGCGCGTGGAAGAGCGAGGCGGATCACCGCACCGCGACAGGTCAGCGTGGCGCCGCCATCCGAGAGCCGGCACGCGACTTCGGGGTGCAGGTGCCATGACATGCGCAGCACCATGGGCCGGGATGAACTGATCTCGTCATGCACCGTCAGCGTGGCGTTACACCGGTCGAGTATCGCGCTGCGGCGATGGCGGCAGCGCCCATATCCATCGTGCTCTCCGACAACCCGTGCGATTGCCGTATTGTCCTCAAGACCTCCGGTTTCAAGAAGTTTCGCCGCGGCATGACGCGTCCAGAGAAACGGGCCGCCGCTTTCGGACTGGCTGACGCCGCCCAAGTCGACGGTGTTATGCGCGGCGGTGGAGCGGAACCAGTCTCGCCAGGGGCCGGAATAGGCAAAGGTGCCGGGATCGACCAGCACCGGCACGCCACCGTAACGCAGTTCAAGCGCAAGCGCGTCCGCATGGCCATGGGCGGCGATCGACAGATAGCCGAGCGGACCCGCATCGAATGCACACCAGATTTCGCCCGGCGTCCCGGCGCGCGCGCGAAGGACGACGAGACCCGATTCCCGCGGCCCCGAGGGCGCTGTTTGATCCGCATCTTCAAAATGCGCCAGCGGCGACAATAAATATGCTCGCAGCGAGGGGACCGGGCCGGCAGCACGCCCCCGCCGCGCGCTGCGAAAATACAACAGATCATGCCAGCGATCGTAGCCCGGCGTGTCGAGAAGCAGACCGGTGGCGTCGTCGCTGTCGCCTTGTCGCGGCGGACGGCCTTTGCTGTCGCAGTTCGCGGCCAGCCAGCCGAGCATGCGCTGCGCGCAATCCCGCAAACCCGCGCCGGGAGACACGCCGTCAAGAACAGCCTCGCACAAACAAATAATTAGCGCCTCCAGAACGAACCCGTTGTAGTCGGAAGCAAGCTCGCGCGTATAACCTTCCGGAAAAATCTGCCTCGGGAATTCGCTCTCCAGGGTGCGCGCGGCGCGCTCGCGCCAGGTGCCGGCATCTCCGTGCCACGGCATGCAGTTCGTGGAGACATACAGCCCGGCCATTTCATAGATCAGATGATTATTTGCGGAAGAACCGTAGCTCCCGTGATGCGCGAGCAGCCATTGATGCTGGACGACAGCGCGCGCGAAGGCTTCATTGTCCTCGAAATGTTTCGGCGCCTCCGGCCAGTCCCCAAGCAGGCGGCGGGTCCAGGCAAACGCAATAAGCCGCATGCCGAGTTCGATACCGCTCGCCCAGTGGATTCCCGCAAGAAAGGGATTGGCGCGAACCCAGGATTGGATCTGGTCAACCGCGGCACGGGCATAGCGCTCATCGCCCGTAAGCCAGTAAGCCATGGCAAGCACGGTGGTCTGATGATGGCGCGACAGCTCCCAGACATATTTGGTGTCGAAGCGGCTCGCACCGCCGGCAAAGGGAATACTGAAACTGTACGTGTCGCCGGGCGCGCGCGTACCGGTCTTTGGATCGCAATGCCAGTCGACGGCCGGCGTTACATCGTGCCTGTCGACGGAAAAAATGCGCCACTCGCCGGCAAGCAGCCTGTCGGCGGCACGCAGGAGATCCTCGCGCGGTCCCTTTGGCGCCTGCGCAGCACGCTCACGCGAGAGACAGCCGATAAAATGACGCTCCGCCGCCAGCGCAACCGGTTGTTTATTCTTTCCGAAATAGCGCTGCCGCCATTGCGCTTCGTGAAACCGGTCGACGAAACGGTGTGCAATCTCTTCCGGCCCCATCGCCGCAAGACGCTTGACGAACCAGAACAATTTCTTCGCGCGCCTCAACGGCGCGGTCGCGGCGCGCGCATGCGAGGAAACAAGGGTAAAATTGCGCTGCATCACGGCAGTTGCCGGATGCAGCGCCAGGGCCATAGAATAGCGATGTCGCGCATCCTGGATTTGGTCGACGAGACGACGCGATATTTCCTTCCGGCCCATCCCCGCCAGCCGCCGGATGTACCAGTCCATATCCGCGACGCCCGCCGATGACCTTCCGTCGACCAGCCGGCGCCACCGCCGTTCGTTCTGAATGCGATCGACGAGGCGGCGTGCTGCCTCGCGCGGTCCCATGGCCGCGAGACGCCTCACATACCAGAAAAGTTTCATCGTGCCCGCCGGGCCCCCGCCGAAGCAATTCTCAGTTTACCGCAACAATGAAATTACGGCGATGGTGACTGAAGCGTCCATGTGGCAATCTCGTTCAACGCGGCGGCGGAGGCCTGGTCGAAGGCATCCACTACGCTGGCCACGCTGTTCTGGGAGGCCCGTGCCGTCCGATGTGTATCACGCGCCGCGATGACCTTGCCGCGCGTATCGAGAAGTTTGGCGGCAATATCCACCACGACCTGTGGCGCAGCATTGGCGCTGTCGTATTGTGCTTCGAAATCGCGGATCTCCGTGACCAGCAGATAGTCCGTGCGCAGGCCGGTAGATTCCGATGCAACGGCGGCAATGCGGCCGGTATGTTCGAAGGCTTCTGCGAGAAGCGATTGCAAAAGCCGCGGTGCAGTGTCGTTCCACTGCGCATCGGCATAATAATCCATCGTGGCTCCGCGCGAGAGTGCGATACGTTCGCTGTCGAGCGTCTGGGTCGTTGTGGGGCGTGCGATGGAAAGCTGCCACGTCACAGCCGTTCCCTCCGCGGATGCAGGAAATGCCGGCGACAGGCGATAGATCTGCGCCGGCGGAGTGGAAGGTCCGATCAGGCTTCCGCAGCCGGCCAGCGAAAGAAGCAACATCGAAACGGGAATGAGCGCGCGCCGCGAAAGCAGGAGCGATTGTTTCATCATTGCGGTGTGTATCCTTTGCGACGATCGCCAAAGATGAGTTTGGTCGGCTCGCGGTCGAGCTCGTTGGAGAGATGCGTCACGCTTCGCAGGAGATCGCGCGTTTCCCCCATGAGCTGGTCGAAGCGCGCGCCATTCACCTGCGTGTCGAGGTCGTCCGACAGCTTACCCACATTGGAGGAAAGCTTGTCGACATCATCGGACAGCCTGTCGAGCCGGTGCGTGGTGTTGTTGGCGCTCAGCAGCACGGTGTGCAGGTCGCTGAGATCTGTGTTGAGCCCCACGGACGCCGTCTTGAGATTCTTGAGTGTGGCGTCGAAATCCGTGGAATCCTTCGCCAGCACACCCGTTACGTCTCGCAGATTCGTCATCGTCTGCGCAAATGCCTGGCGGTTCTGCGGGCTCAGAACATCGCTCAGCCGATCTGCGATGCCGTTGATTCTGGCCAGCAATTGCGGTGCGGACTGTTCTATCTCCTGCAGTGTCGAGGGCTTCGATTTGATGACGGGGTATTCGCCGAATAGTACATGCGGCAGCACCGGCGAAGTTTGCGAACCGCCATCGATCTCGACATATGTGCCACCCGTCAAGCCTTCACTGGCAATCGTAGCTACCGAATCGGTATGAATGGGAAGATCGGGATTTATCTGCAGCGTGACGATGACGCGCTTGGGATCGTTGGGGTCAAAGTCGACTTTCGACACGCGGCCAACCTGGATACCGTTGTAGCGCACCAGCGTGCCGTCGCCGAGGCCGGTGACGCTGCCGGAGAAGTAGGTGCGGTAATAGGCATATTCCTCCGTGTACTGAGAACCACCCAGCCACAGCAGAGTAATCGCCAGTCCGAAGAGGAGCACAATAACGAATACCCCTACCGCGACATAATTGGCCTTGGTTTCCATTCTACCGCTCCACTCGCATTACGCGCGCCTCTCTTTCGTTATCGCCCGGCCCATACGCACGATCCAATTCTGCGAAGGAATATAATCGGACCACCCGTATGAGGCGGGCGATGACGGGGAAAAGGCCGCGTTGACAAACCAAACATCACGATCTGGGCTCCGAAAGCGCAGCACGGCCGCGTTCGCCGCAGAAATATTCATGAATCCAGGGATCGGTGTCCTGGACCAGCGTCTCAATCGTACCCACCTTGATCTTCTTGTTTACCAGAACGGCGATCCTGTCGGTCACTGCTCTGAGCGAATCAATATCATGGGTAACCATGAATACGGTAAGACCGAGACTTTGCTGCAGGTTGCGCACCAGCGCGTCGAAATGACCAGCTGAAATCGGATCGAGCCCTGATGTGGGCTCATCAAGGAACAGAAGTTCGGGGTCGAGCGCCAGTGCCCGCGCGAGGCCTGCGCGCTTCTTCATTCCGCCGGAGAGTTCCGATGGGAATTTGTGTGCCGTGTCGGGCGGCAGACCGACCAAAGCGAGTTTCATCGCAGCCAGTTCGTCCATCAGTTGCTGGCCCATATGCGTCCAGCGCCGCATCGGCACCTGAATATTCTGAGCGACTGTCTGCGCACTGAACAATGCACCTTCCTGGAACAACACGCCCCAATGCAATTGCAAACCCGTCAGGCTTTCGCCGTCGACTTCTGCAGTCTCCTGGCCGAAAACCTTTATGCTTCCCGATTGCGGCCGGTTGAGACCTATGATCGTACGAAGCAAGACAGACTTGCCCGCACCCGAGCCGCCCACGACGCCGAGCACTTCGCCGCGCATGACATCCAGATCGAGATGATCGTGGATGACGGTCCCGTTGAACGCATTCACGAGGCCGCGAATGCGGATCACGACTTCTTCGGGGCGCTTTGCTTCCGGCATCAGAAACCGATCACCGAAAACAGCACCGAAAACCCGGCATCGAGCGCTATGATGAGGAAAATCGATTCCACCACCGATCGCGTGGTGAGACGGCCCACGCTGGCAGCATTACGCTCGACGCGCAAACCTTCGAAACAGCCGACCAACGCGATAACAAAAGCAAAGACCGGCGCCTTGATAAGACCGACGAGCAGGGTCCTCAGCGTGATTGCGCTTTCCAGCTCGCGCATGAAGGCCGGGAAAGTAATTCCGAGATCGAAATACGTCATCACCATTCCGCCGATGATGCCTACGACATCGGCATAAAACGTGAGCAGCGGCAACGCGACAACGAGGCCCAGCACGCGCGGCAGCACAAGTATTTCCGCTACGTTGAGACCTATGGTCTGCATCGCATCTGTTTCCTCATTCACGCGCATCGTTCCGATCTGCGCGGTGAAGGCGGAGCCGGAGCGGCCGGCGATGATGATCGCCGTAACAAGGCCGCCCAGCTCCCGGAGGAATCCGACACCCAGGAAATCGATGGTGTAGATTTGCGCGCTGAAGCGTTTCAGCTGATCGGCGCCCTGATAGGCGAGCACGATGCCGAGCAGGAA
This sequence comes from Rhizomicrobium sp., assembly GCA_036269235.1. Classification (GTDB taxonomy): domain Bacteria; phylum Pseudomonadota; class Alphaproteobacteria; order Micropepsales; family Micropepsaceae; genus Rhizomicrobium. The sequence goes on along the minus strand of DATASL010000046.1, from coordinate 200,078 downwards.
AGCGAGCATGCCGACAATGGGGAGCGCGGCAAGACCTGTCTCTTCGATCTGTTGGATAAAGGCAGGAAACGGCAACTCACGCCGCGGTGACGTGATGGCTTCCCACGCTTCGATTGATACACGACCGAGAAATCCCACAAGGTCGTAGGTCTGGCGTGCGATCTGGACCGTGCTGCGGCCGATGCGCTCCAGATAGCCTTCAATCGTGAAGTGATACGGCGGCAATGTCTCCGGTGCCAGGGCCTCCGTTTCCAAGGTGTTGAACAGCGTGCGGTAATGCTCGGGCAGAATGACGTCACGAACTGTGACATGCCGGGATTCGAACCCCCGCTTCAGGCGCAGAATCAGCCAGGAGCCGGCGCTGTCGAGAAGCGTGATAGCCGAGCCATCGATAATGACTTCCGAAACGTCGGCGTTTTTCAGCGCGCGCAACGCCACGTCCATGCGCGCGGCTTCCGCCACAATCCATTCGCCGCCAAGCGCGAGCCGGGGTGGATGTGACGTTTCGTCCAGCTTCACCGTCGCGGGCGTTTCGATCTTAATGGACGGCGCGAGATTTCTCATTCCATCAACACATAACAGTGGAAAAGGAAATTGTCGTCTTAAGCCGCCAGCAGGCGGCGCAGGACCTCGCCATACCGCGCCACAACACTTTGTCGCGCTTTGTGGCGGCCGGCAGAAACCAGCCTCTCCCCGCGGCGCCAGACGCAATCGATCGCGGCGCCCGCAAAAATCCAGCTGTCGAGAATCGCATCAGCGCTGCGGCCTGCCAGCACGGGATCTGCCGCGGAGAGACTGAAGAAATCTGCAGCTGCTCCTGCGTGCAGGCCCGATCCGGACTGGCCGAGCGCCTGCGCGCCGCCCGACAGGGCGCCATCGAACAGCGCCCGCCCGGTCGACTGCCCCTGCTTATCCGGCCAGAGATTGCGGGCACGCCGCGCCAGCCGTTGCGCGTATTCCAGCATCCCGAGCTCTTCGGCCGTCCCAATTCGCACATTCGAATCCGTCCCGATTCCGAATCGCCCGTGCCCATCAAGATAATGCCGGGCCGGAAATACGCCGTCCCCCAAATTGGCTTCCGTCACGGGGCAGAGGCCGGCGACAGCTCCGCTCCTTGCCAGCCTCTCCGTCTCCTGCGGAGTCATATGCGTTGCATGAACAAGGCACCATCCGGCGTTCAGATCGGCATGATCCAGCAACCATTCGACGGGCCGGGCTCCGCTCCACATGAGGCAATCATCGACTTCCTTTGTCTGCTCCGCAGCATGGATGTGCAGCGGGCCATCGCCCGCGAGCGGCACAATCTGTTTCAGTTCCTCGGGCGTCACCGCGCGCAGGCTATGAGGCGCCACGCCAAGATTTGCATCGGGTAGCGTTGAAATTACTTTGCGGCTGTCATCAACCAGCCGCGAGAAGGATTCGATATCCTTGATAAAGCGGCGTTGCCCCGGCTTGGGCGGTGCTCCGCCGAAATTTGCGTGAGCGTAGAAAACGGGGAGCAGCGTCAGGCCAATTCCGGTCTTTTCTGCCGCCGCCGCAATCCTCGATGCCAATTCCGCCGGATCGGCGTAGGCGCTGCCCGCCGGATCATTGTGCAAATAGTGGAACTCGCCGACGCGGGTGAAACCGCGCTCAAGCATTTCGACATAGGCGAGCCCGGCGATTGCTTCCACATCATCCGGCGTGAGCCGGTCCAGGAAATGATACATGACCTCGCGCCACGTCCAGAAATCGTCATTTTCGGGACCGCGGGTCTCGGCCAGACCAGCCATGCCACGCTGGAAGGCATGACTGTGGACATTGCAGAGCCCCGGCAAAGCAATCACGTGACGTTCATCGCCAGGCCCGGGGGAAACGCCGGGCTCTGTGCGCGCGATTATCCCATCGCTGACTTCAATGTGGACATCCCTCGCCCAGCCATCGGGCAGAAGGGCCGTCTCGAACCAAAGCATCGGGCTCCCGTTGCGTGTCTTCTCCGGCAGCCATAAGAGACGTTCCGGCCCGCGCCGCCAAGCGGGTATCTCCGAGGTCCCATGCGCTGCGATACGCTCTGGCACAATGCACGGCTTCTCACGCTGGCGCCCGGCAGCCCCGGTCTTGGTGTGGTCCAGGACGGCCTGGTGGCCGAAGCGGATGGGAAGATTGTCTATGCGGGCAGCAAGACCGATGCGCCACAATTCGAGGCAACGACACGCACCAATTGCGAAGCTCGCTGCATCACGCCGGGTCTCATCGACTGCCATACACACCTTGTCTATGCAGGGGATCGGGCGCGGGAATTCGAGATGCGGCTCGCAGGCGCGAGCTATGAGGAGATCGCGCGCGCAGGTGGTGGAATTCTTTCGACCGTCGCCGCCACACGACGCGCCAGCGAGGACGAGTTGGTCGCCGCAGCGCGGCCCCGACTTGATGCGCTGCTTGCCGAAGGCGTCACTACGGTCGAAATAAAGTCCGGTTATGGTTTGACGCTTGAGGACGAGAAGAAACAGCTCCGCGCAGCGAAATGGCTGGCCTGCGACATGGATGTGACTACGACGTTCCTCGGCGCTCACGCCCTGCCACCGGAAGCCGAGGGCGACAAGGACGCTTATATCGACACGCTCTGCCGCGAATGGATTCCCGAGATTGCCCGCGAGGAACTGGCCGACGCTGTCGACGGGTTCTGCGAATCCATCGCTTTTTCGCCGGAACAGATGACTCGCGTGTTCGAGGCGGCCACGGCGCACGGCTTACGCGTCAAGCTGCATGCCGATCAGCTGTCCAATCTGGAAGGAGCGGCACTCGCGGCCCGCTTTCACGCGCTCTCGGCCGATCATCTGGAATGGTCGGATGAAACAGGCATCGAAGCGATGGCGCGGACGGGAGTGACGGCCGTCCTGCTGCCGGGTGCCTATTACTTCCTGCGCGAGACACGCAGGCCGCCGGTACCTCTGCTGCGCAAGCACCATGTGCCCATCGCGATCTCGACAGACAGCAATCCCGGCACCTCGCCGCTCACGTCGCTCCTGCTTGTGATGAACATGGGGGCGACATTGTTTCAACTAACGGTCGAAGAGTGCATCGCGGGCGTGACGCGTGAAGCCGCGCGCGCTTTGGGCCGTCTCGACAAGGCGGGAACACTCGAAGCGGGCAAGGATTGCGATCTGGCGATCTGGGACATCGAGCAGCCGGCGGAACTCGTCTATCGCTTGGGGTTCAATCCGCTCTATGCACGCGTGAAAGCGGGCAAATGAGCGTAAGTCCATCCTGGCTCGGCGTCAGCCGCGGCGATGCGCCGTTGATCATATCCATGCCGCACACAGGAACCGAGATTCCTGCCGAGATCGAACGGCGCTTTGTTTCGCCATGGCTCGCGCGCAAGGATGCCGATTGGTGGGTTCATCTGCTCTATGATTTCGCGCCGGAACTTGGCGCCACGATCGTTCGAACGTCCCTGTCGCGCACGGTGATCGATGTGAATCGGGATCCCTCGGGCCAGTCGCTCTATCCCGGCCAGAACACGACCGAACTATGTCCAACGACGAGCTTCGACGGCGAACCGCTCTATCGCGAAGACGATGTTCCCGCTTCCCGGGAGATCGCGCGACGGCGCGAATTATACTTCACTCCTTATCACTCCGCGCTGGCATCCGAGGTTGCGCGACTTCGCGATAAATATCCGCAAATTGTCCTCTTCGAAGCGCATTCCATCCGTTCCCGAATCCCGCGTCTGTTCGACGGCGAGCTTCCCAACTTCAACATCGGCACCAATTCCGGCGCGAGCTGCAGCCCCGACCTCACAGCCGCTATCGAAAATGCCTGCGACGATTATTCCCTTTCCCTCAGAGCGGAGGAGAGGGAGCGATGTTTCACATGGGTAACAAATGGGCGGTTCAAGGGGGGATGGACGACGCGGCATTATGGCGACCCCGGCAAAGGCATGCATGCCGTGCAACTCGAACTGGCGATGCGCGGCTATATGGATGAGCCGGACGTGCCGGTGCCACAAGATTGGCCAACGTTGTATGACGCGGAACGCGCGGCTCCTATGCGGATGGTTCTTAAGCGCATTCTCGAAACCTGTCTCAGCTTTGCGAGCTCAATATGACACGAATTGACAATGCGCGTTCCGTTCGCGCACCGCGCGGGCCCGAACTCAACGCGAAGAGTTGGCTCACAGAGGCGCCCTTGCGCATGCTGATGAACAATCTCGATGCCGAGGTTGCAGAAAAGCCGGAAGAACTTGTCGTTTATGGCGGCATTGGCCGGGCGGCACGCGACTGGGAGAGTTTTGACAGAATCGTCGCGGTGCTCAAGCGCCTCGAGGGCGATGAAACATTGCTCGTGCAATCGGGCAAGCCGGTCGGCGTGTTCAAGACACATCCCGATGCTCCGCGCGTGCTGATCGCCAATTCCAACCTGGTGCCGCATTGGGCCGACTGGGACAATTTCAATGCGCTCGACCGCAAGGGCCTGATGATGTACGGCCAGATGACGGCGGGCAGCTGGATCTATATCGGCAGCCAGGGCATCGTCCAGGGTACCTATGAAACATTCGCCGAGCTCGGGCGCCGGCATTATAACGGAAGCCTCGCCGGGCGCTGGATTCTGACGGCCGGCCTTGGCGGCATGGGTGGCGCGCAGCCGCTCGCTGCGGTGATGGCCGGCGCTTCGATGCTCGCAATCGAATGCCAGCCTTCGCGGATAGAAATGCGCCTGCGCACCAAATATCTGGATGCGCAGGCACAAACGCTCGACGAGGCGCTGGAAATGATTGCGCGCTCCACGCGTGAGCGGAAGCCGATGTCCGTCGGCCTGCTCGGCAATGCCGCAGACATACTTCCCGAACTCGTCAGGCGGGGAGCCCGCCCGGACGCAGTCACCGACCAGACATCCGCCCATGATCCGGTGAACGGATACCTGCCGAAGGGCTGGACGCTGGCGCAATGGGAACAGGCGCGCATGAGTGATCCCAAAGGCGTCGAACGTGCGGCGAAACATTCCATGGCTGAGCACGTACGCGCCATGCTCGAATTCCATCGTATGGGTGTTCCGACCCTCGATTACGGCAACAACATCCGCCAGATGGCCAAGGACGAAGGTGTGTCCGATGCCTTCGATTTTCCGGGTTTCGTTCCGGCTTATATCCGGCCGCTCTTCTGCCGCGGCATCGGGCCATTCCGCTGGTGTGCGCTGTCGGGCGACCCGGACGATATTTTCCGTACGGACGCGAAGGTGAAGGAATTACTTCCCGATAATGCCCATCTGCACAACTGGCTCGACATGGCGCGCGAACGCATCCGTTTCCAGGGCCTGCCCGCGCGCATCTGCTGGATCGGACTGGGCGATCGCCATCGCATCGGACTCGCCTTTAATGAGATGGTGGCGCGCGGTGAGTTGAAAGCGCCGATCGTGATCGGCCGCGATCATCTCGATTCCGGTTCCGTCGCCTCGCCTAACCGCGAGACCGAAGCGATGAAAGACGGGTCCGATGCCGTCTCGGACTGGCCATTGCTGAACGCGCTGCTCAACTGCGCGAGCGGCGCGACCTGGGTGTCCATTCATCATGGTGGCGGGGTCGGTATGGGATATTCACAGCATGCCGGCATGGTCGTTGTCTGTGACGGCACGGAAGAGGCCGCGCGCCGTATCGGTCGTGTGCTGTGGAACGATCCTGCCACAGGCGTCATGCGCCATGCAGATGCCGGCTACGAAGAAGCAGTCACCTGTGCGAGGGAGCAAGGTTTGGATCTGCCGAGCCTGATGTAATTATCCCATGGAGGGCTCCAAACGGGTTGTCCGCAAGCTTCTGTCATTGCGGAGTGTTCTGATTTGGGCCAACTCGGTTTCCGCCTGTGAGACGTCCACACGCCAAGCGGTGGTGCCAAGCGCAGACGAGATGCTGAGCGATGCCATCGAATACCAGACTTGTAACACGTTCGCGGCAATACACGCGAAATTAGGAAATCCTTTACTCTGATTTCAACGAGCGCATCGTGTTGGCGATCAAATCCTACCGCTCAAGCTGATCCCGGACCGAACCTTGCACGCCCAGCCCTGAAACAGACGCATCCTGATTTGTTTCGAGACGAAACAGGGCGCCGCAAGGGAGCAGACGACATGAAAAAATCCCGGCTCAGCAGGTTCTGGACCGCAACCGCAGGCACCGCTGCAATCGAATTTGCCTTTCTTGCTTTGCCATTCACGGGTGTGGCAACGACGGGTTTCGAAGTCGCCCGCGCCTGCTGGACACTTGAGGCCCTGCACGAAAGCGCGATCCAGGGCGCGCGATGCATGGGAATCCATGCCAGCTCCTGCTCCGCGTCCGGCGTCTACAACGAAGCGGTCACGATTGCCCATGTCCAGGACGTCGCAAGGGGCTGGGGCGTCTCCGTTCCGAGCACCGCCATCTCGGCAACCGAGGACGCCAGCTGTGGGAACGTCCCGGGTTTTGCCCAAATCCGGATTTCGTACACATTCTCATCCGTCGCCGGGAAGCTCATTCCCGCGCTGAACAACCTGCCCCTCACCGCGTCGTCCTGCTATCCAAAGAACACCTGAGGATCAGGGCAGCGAAGCATCGCGGCGGAGGTTTCAGCCCGACAACGCCTGCGCGAGATCGGCGATGAGATCGTCAGCGTCTTCGATCCCGCAGGAAAGGCGCACAAGTGAATCGGAGATGCCGGATTTCTCGCGCAATTCCGCCGGCAGCGAAGCATGTGTCATGATCGCAGGATGCTCGATCAGGCTTTCCACGCCGCCAAGGCTTTCGGCGAGCGTGAAGAGATGGCAGCGCTCCAGGAAGCGCCTGGTGCCCGCGAGGTCCCGCTTCAGGACAACGGTCACGATACCGCCGAAATCCCGCATCTGCGATTTTGCAAGCGCGTGCTGCGGGTGGCTCTCCAGACCCGGATAGATCACCCGTGCAATGTCGCCGCGCGCTTCGAGCCAGCGCGCAATCGCGAGCGCAGTGGCGCAATGGCGCTCCATGCGCAGCGCCAGTGTTTTCACACCGCGAAGCGCAAGGAAGCTGTCGAACGGGCCCTGGATGGCGCCCACAGCGTTCTGAAGAAATTTCAGCCGTTCGGCGAGCTCCGGGTTTTCCCCGACAACCGCAACACCTCCGACAATATCGGAATGACCGTTCAGATATTTGGTCGTGGAGTGGACAACGATGTCGAAGCCGAGTTCAAGCGGCCGCTGCGCATAGGGACTTGCAAATGTGTTATCGGCCGCGGCAAAAATTCCCTTGCGGCGTGTCAGGCGCGCGATCGCTTCCAGATCAGCAAGGCGCAGTAACGGATTGGTAGGCGTTTCGACCCAGATCATCCTGGTATTGGGACGCAGTGCGCGCTCGATCGCCGCCGGATCGCTCATGTCGACGAAGCTGAAGTCCAGCCCCGCGGAGCGGCGGCGCACCCGCTCGAACAAACGAAACGATCCGCCGTAAAGATCGTCGCTCGCCACGACGTGGCTGCCGCTGTCAAGCAGATCGAGCACCGTCGCGATGGCTGCAAGACCGGATGCGAAGGCGAAGCCGGCAGTGCCCGTTTCCAGATCGGCTATGCAGCGTTCGAAGGCACCCCGTGTGGGATTTTCGCTGCGCGCATAATCGTAGCCCTTATGAACGCCAGGGCTTTCCTGTGCGTAGGTCGAAGTCGCATAGATCGGCACCATCACAGCGCCGGTTGTCGGATCGTGCTGCTGGCCGCCGTGTATCGTGCGCGTCGCGAAAGCAAGGCGGTTGCGTTTGGCGGTCATGAATTTTTCCGCAGATGATTGAGAAGATCGACGCGCGTGATGAGCCCGACAAATTTGGGGCCGTCAAGCACGATGGCGACTTCGTTGCGCTCGAACAGGCGGCGCAGCGCGTCGAGCCTGTCCGATACCTGCATTGTGTGCAGGTCCCGCGTCATAGCCGCATCGACACGCGCACGGAACCGCTCGGCACGGCCTTCGTCAGCACCTTCCACAAACGCGAGAATGTCGCTCTCGTCGAGGATGCCCACAACATTGCTGTTTTCGATTACGGGGAGTTGGGACACGTCCGCATCGCGCATGCGATTATAGGCGATAAGCAGCGTATCGGACGGACCAACCGTCACCGTGCCGCCGCGATCGAAGCGCCGGGCAATAAGGTCGCGCAGATCGCCATGCAGTTCGCGATCGGCCAGCCCCTGCTCCAGCACCCATATGTCATTATATATCTTGGACAGATATTTGTTGCCGCTGTCAGGGATAAGAGTCACGACGCGTTGCGGTGTTGTCTGTTCGCGGCAATATTTCAGTGCTGCCGCAAGCAGCGTGCCCGAGGAAGAGCCGGCGAGAATACCTTCCTTCGCGAGCAGCATCCGAGCGGCTTCGACGGCTTCCCGGTCCGAGATCGAATAGGCGCGGGAAACAAGTGACATGTCCGCATTCGACGGTATGAAATCTTCACCGATGCCTTCGGCAGTCCAGCTCCCGGCCTTTACCATCTCTCCCGTGCGCACATAGGGTGCCAGGATCGAACCTTCAGGATCGGCAAGCACGATCTGAATATTGGGCTGCATTCGGCGCAGGAAGCGACCGATTCCCGTCAGCGTGCCGCCCGACCCGACGCCAAGGACGATGGCCTGCAGGTCGTGATCCATTTGCTCCCAGATTTCGGGACCGGTTGTTTCCTCATGCGCTCGGGGATTGGCCGGATTGGCGAACTGGTTGACGTACCAGGCGCCCATTTCGGCGGCGAGCCGCTCGGCCATGTCCTGATAGTACTCGGGGTCGCCCTTGCCCACGTCCGACCGCGTGATCCGAACTTCGGCACCGAGCGCCCGCAAATGCTGGATTTTCTCGCGCGCCATTTTGTCGGGCACAATGAGAAGCACATGGTAGCCTTTGAGCACGCCAGCCTGCGCCAGGCCGAGACCTGTATTGCCTGCTGTCGCCTCAATGATTGTGTCTCCCGGCTTGATTCGCCCCTCGCGCTCGGCGGCTTCGATCATGGAAACACCGATGCGGTCCTTGATCGAGCCACCCGGGTTCTGGTTTTCCAGCTTTGCGAATAGCCGGCACGGCCCCGTCTCGAATCGTGTCAGCTCGACCATGGGCGTGTTGCCGATCAGCTCAAGCGCCGAGCGCGCCGGCTGCCTGCGGGTGATTTCCGCCATTGGGAAGTCCTGCCGTATTGTTTTTCGGGCACCAGTCTAGCCGAAAGCCGCCATGCCCGTGGAAATGCTATTGCGGGCTTTCAGGGAAGTCACGGCATGAATTTTTTGAGCGACAATGTGTGGGGCGCAGCGCCCGAAATGCTCGAAGCGCTGGCGGCGGTAAATGACGGTTCAGCGCCATCCTACGGCGAGGACTCGCTTTCCCGGAAGCTCACAGAGGAAATGAGCCGCGTGTTCGAGCGGCCTGTTGCCGCTTTTCCCGTGCTGAGCGGCACGGCGGCCAACGCGCTCGCTTTGGCCACGATCACTCCACCGCATGGCGCGATCTTCTGCCATGCCGAGGCGCATATCGTGACTGACGAATGCGGAGCGCCCGAATTCTTCACCCATGGGGCCAGAATCGCGGCACTCCCCGGCCATGACGGAAAGCTCGACCCGGAACTGGTCGCAGGTGGTATCGCCCGATTTGCCAAAGGAGGCGTGCACTCCTCGCAACCGGCGGCAATCAGCATCACGCAGGCGACGGAGTGTGGAACCTGCTACCGGCCGCAGGAGATTGCCGCAATCGCCGATCTGGCGCGGCAACACGGAATGAAGCTCCATATGGATGGAGCGCGTTTCGCCAATGCACTCGCATGGCTTGGCTGTACGCCCGCCGAGGCCACCTGGAAGGCAGGAGTGAACGTGCTTTCATTTGGTCTTACAAAGAACGGCGCGCTCGCGGCGGAGGCCGTCGTCTTCTTCAATCCCGAGGACGCGCTTGACTTTGAATACCGGCGAAAAAGATCCGGCCATCTGGTGTCGAAGATGCGGTTCGTATGCGCCCAACTTATTTGCGGTCTCGAGAAGAACCGCTGGCTTATCTGGGCCAATCAGTCGAATGCGGGAGCTCGCACGCTTGCCGCGGGTCTGAGCGATATCGCCGGTGTGGCAATCGCATATCCGATTGAGGCCAACGCGGTATTTGCATGGCTGCCGGACGCGGTGATCCGAAAGCTGCGCGATTGCGGGGCCAGTTTCTACGAGTGGTCCGCTTCGACAGACGGGCGCACGCTGGTCCGACTCGTAACTTCCTTCGCAACGCCGCAGGAAGATATCGAGATATTGCTTAAGCTCGCGCGTGAATAATGGAGTTATTACCTTTACACAGGAAAGATAATAACTCCGGTCTTCACTTCAGATCCGGCCGATCAGCGTCAGCGTGCCTTCTTCCGACGTGTTGCCCGAGTTTGCGTAGAGATAGTCGAAACTCAGTCCCAGCGACCAGGCGCCGGTGGCGAGAGAAACGCCAAGACCGCCCAGTGCATTGCCGTTTGCCGGCTTCGGTCCGCTGATCTTGAACTGATCGATCGGTGTGACATCGATGAAATTGGCCGTGACGCTTTCCTGGCCATTCGCAAAATCATAGCGATACCCGGCCCGGGCTTCCGGCTGAAGGAGGAAATCACCCAAATTGATGTCATCGCGTGTGTCGATACCGGCGAATACGCGCGCCGATGCGGCGTAGTTTGGCTCGACGTGAAGGTCGAAGCCGTTTTCGTCCTGGCTCAGTCCTGCTCCCACCGTCCTGTCGGTATAACCTTCCTGACGCATGGCGAGCCCATCCACGCTGATCTGCGGCATTACGGCCGCGCCGATTACATTGTATTGCAGGCCCGCCGTTGCGCCGCCCGCGAGATACTCCGCCGGACGCGTATTTGTTGCCGTCCGGATGAAGCCGTCCAGATCAAGCGTCCGCGACCCGTCGAGATGGGCGTATCCTACCGACGCCTGCGTATCGAGGAAGAAGCCGCGCCCGTGCCAATCCGTATACCCGGTCAACATATACCATTCGGATTGTGTCTTCTGAATGAGGGGGGCCTTCCCGCTCATTCCGCCCGAGAAGAATGTAAACGCACCACCATAGCGGCCATCGGCGGGATCACCTTCGTCGGCGCCCAGCACAAAGCCGAAGCCCGAATCGGTAAAGCCGCTTCCGTCGATTGTATTATCCTGATTGAGGCGCTCGACGAATTCCTGCGTCCACATGGTCAGGTCGCCGTCCTGGTTGGCATATTCGCGGAGCACCCTCTGGCGGGCCGCGACCACGTTGGTGGCGTCGTCAGTCAATGAAATGGCCAGCGCGCGCGACGCGCCAGAAACGTCGGGCGCGAAGGCGGCATATGCCGACTGTGCCTGCTGCGCGTTGGTGATGTCGTTCAGCATCGCCGCGCCGAGATTATTGTCATAGACCAGCGACTCATTCGCGTAAGGAAACATCTTCAACGCATAGCCGGTGAGGCCCAATGTCTGGGCCGATTTCGGAGTCAGATCGAGATCAACTTCCGAATCTCCCGGGTTGGCGCCGGTACAGGTGCTGTTTCCATTGACATTCCAGGTGCATATGTCGCCGGTAAACAGGAATGGAATGGTTGTCTTGAAGCTGTTGTTGATCTGCGCGATCTCGGAGCCGGTGATTTGTAGTTGGCCATTCGGAGCGCTGAGCAGATCAAAAACCGCCGTCTGGTTGCCACTCTGGAGACCTCTACCCGGCACAAAATTACCAACATAGCTCCCGAACAGAATCGAAATGTCGGCATCGTTACCGATAAAGGCTGACTGTGAATCGATGAGTGCGCCCGTCTGCGGGTTTACGGAACGATTGAACGGCTGCGACACGAAAAGCGTCATGTTGGCGCCGGAATCAACATCAAATTTGCCCGCGTGAAGCCCTACGACATTGTTGGTCCCGAGGTTCTGCGGTGTGTTCGAGAGAATAAGCGTCCCGCCTGAAGCAATTGTTACATCCACCACACTGCCGAGTTTTTCAACAATTGCACCGCTTTCGGTGCTGAAATCATCAATATTGAGAACATCGTCGCCCCCGGTCGTTCCACCAAAATAAAGGTTCCCGGTAAAACTCGCTGGCGTCTCAGCATTGCCCTCAATTGTGAAGTTATCGTTTCCGGTGCCGAAATAGACGTCGCCAACCACCTTTCCTTCATTCAGAAAATTCACGCCGCTTGTATTAACCGCCAGATCGACGGCAATCGCAACTTGAGCGTTGTTCGCAAGGGTATTCGCCGTTGCCGAAATAGTCCCTGTATTGGTGATGGAATTCAGCGTACCGGATTCGTCGAAGATGCCATAAGCCGTGAGCGAGGTAACGAACTGAGGATTCGTCGTCGTGGCAGTGGCGCTGATCGTTCCGCTGTTGTTGATCGTCGTCAAATTCGCAAATTGTTCGATCGTGATTGCGGCCGCAGTGCCCGACTCCGGCCCTACAACGCTTGCAGTTATCAGGCCGCCATTCGACTCGTTGGAATTGGTGAGGCCGTTTCCGGTGCCTGCCGTGCATTCCTGAACAGGGCTGCCTGGCCCACAAATATAAGCGTAATTACCAATAAACAATGCATTCGCCGATACCGTAGAGGCGCTCGTGTTCGTGGTGGCTGCGGCCGAGATCGTGCCGCCGTTGAAAAATCCTCCTAGCAGTTCCGTCGGCGCGCCCATGCCGCTCGAGTCCAGAGTGGATGCCCCTACGATGCTGACTGTAGTAACACCGATGTTTGCGTCAGAAGAAGCCCCGCTGATGGTGCCACGATTAAGGAAGGAATAGCCTGGATCCGTCGTGTCGTTATAAGCGCCGATCACGAGGGGTGCGGTGGGCGTGGCGTTGTCGATCGTCGGATTGATCAGGACCGCGGGGGCGTCGCCCACGGTCGAAATGATCGCCCGCCCGGTCGTGGTGTCCGAAGTTGTGCTGGGTCCGCTGTTATAGATGCCCCCCGTAACGTTTGCAGCAATACCAAGCGCGGTGCCGGCCTGAGGCAAATTCGTGCTGGTCGGGTTCGAAACCGTCGTGCCATAGGTCTGAAGCGTCCCTTCGTTGATGACGCTGCCGGTGAGATTGCCGAGCAATTGGATGCCTTCGGCGCCCTCGCCGGTGGCCGTAACAACGCCACCGGTCTGGATGTCCAGATTGCCGGTCATGGTTCCGGCGAGGTTGATGGCGATGACGTTCCCGATCGAACTCTTGGTGGAATTTGCCGAGGTTGGAACTATGCTCAGGTCGCCCGCGATGTCGATGTCACCAGCGATGTTCGTTCCATAAAGTTCGTTGATGCCGAAAGACGTATCTCCCTGGACCTTCACCACGGCGCCCGACTCGATATTGATTGCGACGGGAGACGTGCCGCCCGACGGAATGACACCCGTGAAGGTTCCACTGTCGGGGTCGCTGGCGATCCCGGATATCAGAATACCGGTCTTGCCCGTACCCGTTCCCGTCAAATCGACGGCACCGGTCTCTTCGAATTCTCCGGTGTATCCTGTGACGAGCTCTACGCCGGTGGCGTTGGAAACCCCCTTGTAGGAGATCGTCCCCTCGTTGTTGACGATGGCATCGGAGTTCAGCGTGACGGCGGCCACGGTGGGCGAGTTGGCCGTAATCACGACAGAGCCATCGGACTCGATGGTGATGTTGCCATCTGTTGCCGTGTTGATCGGCGAGGTCACCTGCTTGGTTATGTCGGTATCCGCGAGCGCGGAACCGGACAACAGAGCGACGGTAGCGGCGGACAGCATTAACGCGCGCTTCTTCAAGGCGTACCTCTCGTGTTCAAAAACCCCTGGCATCTGAAGAGCGGTTTCGAGCGGAGCTCTCTCGACTCCGGCACGCCTAAAGGCGTCTCACCGCAAGCCCGCGCACCCTTAACAAACTCCCGACGCCCGCGAGCCCGGTCACCATAACCGGATTTTCGAACGGTGCGCTAGGGGCGTAAGAGGCGATCCGGCCTCGAAATTTTGGGCCAGCCCATGGTTAACAGATCGGACGGAATGGGCATGAGGCCTGTTGCCCCTCCGGCTGGCCGTGAAAAAACCTTGGTGTTGCGCCATCCACAAAAAAAAATCGGGCACCGGAAATCCGATGCCCGACAGGGGGTCCTTTCAGGGGTGCTTAAGCGGCGCGGGCTTTGCCCTCGATGACCTTCATATCGCCGCCATTGATCTGAATGCGGCGCGGTTTCTGCTCGTCCGGAACGATACGCTCCAGTTCGATGTGGAGCAGCCCGTTCTCGAGCTTCGCGCCCCTGACTTCCACGTTCTCGGCCAGCTGGAAGCGCCGCTCGAATGCCCGCCCGGCGATACCCTGGTAGAGATAGGACGACTTGCCGTCGCCGCCCTCGTCGCGCTTGCCCTGGACAGTCAGCACGCCTTCGCGCACCTCGACATTCAGTTCCTTTTCGCCAAAGCCGGCAACGGCGAGCGTGATCCGGTAATGAGTCTCGTCCGTACGTTCGATGTTATAGGGCGGGTAGGAATGAGCGGTGTCGTATTGCGGCACCGAGTCGAGAAGATCGAAAAGACGGTCAAAGCCGACAGTCGACCGGAAAAGTGGGGAAAAGTCGAATCCACGCATATTCACATCCTCCTTCGGAAGCGAAGTGCTTCTGGTCCGCTCACATGAGCCGGACGCTATTTTCGGGAAGCCAGAATGGCCTTCCCTTCACGGGGGAAATGGGCCTCATTCGCCCATTTACAAGGGGAACTGACGCTCATCCCGACTATGCTGCGTTGCGATTGTGCGCCGCATTTTCGCATGCTCATATTGTGGCGAACATGCGCCACGACGAATTGATGCAGCAAAGGAAATTCCGATGAGTTCCGAACAGGTCGAAAAAATCATCAGCCAGATGGGCAGTGTTGTCGGAACGGATTCCGGCCTCGGTGGCACCGTCAAGCTCGACTTTGGCGATGCGGGAAGCGTGTTTATCGACGGCAAATCCTCGCCCAATTGCGTGACCGAAGGGACGGGCAGGAACGCCGACTGCACGATCAGCGTAGGACTCGATACCTTCGAACAGCTGGCCAAGCGAGAGCTTGATCCGACCTCCGCGTTTATGCAGGGCAAGCTGCGGGTGGCCGGCGACATGGGATTGGCCATGAAGCTGGGCCCATTGCTGCAGAAATCCGCTACCTGAGACGGCACCGGCTGCCGACAAACGCCTTCCACGACTTTGCCCCCCGAGAGGACCGGCAGAGTATGTTTCAGATTTCGTTCATCCAAACCCGTGATGGCGTCCGGCTGCGAACGGCAAGCTGGGAACCGGCGCGGGGCGTTCCTCTGCGCGGCATCTGTGCGATTTTCGATGGGCACACGGAGTTCTTCGAAAAGTATGGCGAGGTCATGCACGAACTGGCTGCGCGCGGCTTCGCCGGCGCCATTCTCGATTGGCGGGGTCAGGGAGGTTCCGACCGCAGCCTGGCCGATCCCCTCAAGGCTCATGTCGTGGATTTTTCGGATTACGATTCCGATTTGCGCATTTTCATGGACGAGGTCGTTGCGCCGCTGACGCAGGGTCGTAACCCGACATTCGCCCTGGCCCATTCCATGGGAGCCCATAATCTTCTTCGCGCTCTGCGCGCCGACCCGAAGATTTTCACCGCTGCCATCATGATTGCACCGATGCTATGGCCGCAGACGGGCGGTTATCCGGACTGGCTCGTCCGTTCTCTTTCGTCGGCGTATGGCCGGCTGGGCCGGTCGGAGAACTGGGTTTGGGGCATGCAGCGCGATCCGTTGCGCCAGCGCTTCGAGAACAATCGTGTGACTTCGGATCGCGCTCGATTTGCACGCACGCAAGATCTGCTCGGGGCCAATCATGCCTTGGGGTTGGGAGGTCCGAGCTGGGGCTGGTTGCGGGCGGCCTATCGCTCGATGATTGCCATGAACCGGCCGGGATTTGCCGAAAGCATTTCGACACCGTGTCTCATCTTCGGCGCCGGACGCGATCGCGTCGTGAGTACGGCGGCCATCCGCGACTTTGCCGGGCGCCTGTCCAATGGTACTTACATCGAGATCCCCGAAGCGGAACACGAAATCCTGATGGAAAGCAATTCCGTCCGCGCCCGTTTCTGGGCTGCGTTCGACAGCTTTATTTCGAATTACGTTTAGCCCGGCTGATGCGACGAATCACCGACAGCGGGACACCGACGAAGTTCCCGACGCTACGGAGAATTCCGACAGACGGAAATCAGCCCGCAAGACCGGCGCGAAAGACATCCGTGTAGGGAAGGACCGCGAAAGCGCCCGACGCCAGTGCGACACCGTAAGGTATGCCGGACTTGCGGTCGTGCAATCGCATCAGCCAACTCTGACGGGCGAGGAACTCCGGCAACGGAAAATGGCGGAAACCGATCATCATGAGGGTGAGCACGCCACCGAACACCGAAGCGATAACCGCGTAGGTCAGGATGTCGGGAAAGCCGAACCACAAGGCAACGCACGCGAAAAGCTTGGCGTCGCCGCCGCCTACCAGATTGAAAGCGAATAGCGCAAAACCGATTGCAAAACCGATGCCTGCGGCAGCTACATGCCAGCCTAAGGCGCCGAGAGTCATGTGACTTACAATCGCAAAGACTGCAAACCCGGCCAGGAGTACGGCCTGAAGAAAATTCGGAATCGTGAAGCTGGCAAGGTCCCATCCGGCCGCAGCGAGCAGCACAGCAGGCACCAGTACGAGAACGAGAAATTCCTGGATCACGGTGCCTCCTGACCATACCTTACAAATAAAGGCGGCCGCGCAAACGCGGCCGCCCTTTTTGTTCTTGCTGCTGTGTACGACAGCAGAATGCGCCTTAGAGCGAGCTGGCGACCGACGAGAACGTCGTCGACAACTTCGTGCCGAGGGTCGACACGGCGCCGATGATCACAACCGCGATAAGAGCCGCGATCAGGCCGTATTCGATCGCCGTAACGCCAGACTCGTCAGCAACAAAGCGAGAAACAAGATTTTTCATAAGAGCCTCCGATTGATTGACACCCGTCCAGCACGTGCCGACCTTCGAGCGGCCCTAACGCTTGGACAATGACGAGAGACTACACGGGGCTTCCTAACAACGTTTTAATCAGCCACGTCATGGATGTCGCAGGTCTTGTGCCCGACTGGTACAATCCATCGCTTTTTTCGAGCATTGGAGCATGTTCTACTAATCATCGTTAACCCTGCCGGCCGCAATCGGCTGATTCAATGGACCACCCGGATTTTCAGGCGGGAAATTGCGCGTGGTTGAAGCCGGTGCGTGGGCGGGTAACCCGCAACGTTTTGCTAAGCACGTTGTGCTAACTCCGGCGGGAAGTTCGAAGGGCGGATGCCGATAATGCGTCGGGGATTCACGCGCGAAGCAATCGTCGTGGCGACTTTGGCAGCGCTCGCCGTTTACGCGCTTACACTCCTGTCGCCCGCCATCTTCAACGATTCTGACACGTTCTGGCATATCCGGGCCGGTCAATGGATGATCGCCCATCACCGGGTGCTGGATCACGATATTTTCTCGCTGCCTTTTGCGGGAAGACCATGGGATACACAGGAATGGTTATCCGAAATTCTGATGGCAGGTGCATTCCAGCTTTCGGGCTGGAGCGGCGTGGCGATATTGACGGCTTTCGCCACCGCGGCCACGGCGGGGCTCCTGGCGCTCTACCTATCTCGCCATCTCGATCCGGTTCCTTGCGCTGTTGTACTTGCTCTGGCGCTGAGTTGCGTCATGCCCGACCTGCTCGCGCGGCCGCACATCCTGGTGCTGCCGGTTCTCACTTTGTGGATCGCCGGTCTGGCTGCAGCGGTGGATTCACGGCGCCCGCCACACTGGATTCTCCTGCCGGCCATGACCCTGGCGACGAATCTCCATGGCAGCTTCATCTTCGGACTTGCGCTTGTCTTGCCCTTCGCCGTGGATGGAATTCTCGTCGCAACGCAGCATCGCGGCCGGCTTGCGATGCAATGGTGTTTCTTTGCAGCGGGATCCATGGCAGCCGCGTTGCTGAATCCGCGCGGCGTGGAAGGACTGCTGTTCCCGTTCGCGCTGATGAAAGTGAAGGGCCTCGCGGCCGTGGGCGAATGGCAGGCGCTCGATCTTGGCACCTTCAACTCCGTTGAGCTTGCCGCGGCGGCCGCCCTGTTCTTCCTGATCTGGCGTGGTGTGCGCATGTCGGCCGTCCGGATCGTGGTGCTGCTCGCGCTGTTGCATCTGTCGATCCTGCATGCGCGTTACGGCATGTTCCTTGGCATCGTGGGTGCAGCCCTCATAGCGCAACCGCTCGGTGCCGTGCTGCAACGCGATCCGGCTGCTTCCAACCCGCCCTCAAATTGGAGGCTTTCAGGCGCAGGTTTTGCGGCCCTGTTACTGGCTTGCGGTGCCCTTCGAATCTTGTGGCCGGTTCAGCGAGGCGAAGCCGCCATCGCGCCGCTGGCTGCTTTTGCTGCCGTACCACCGTCGCTCGCGGCACAACCGGTTTTCAACGACTATGCTTTCGGCGGATTCCTGATCTGGAAAGGGGTCAGGCCGATGGTCGACAGCCGCGCCGATTTTTATGGCGATGCGTGGCTGAAAGAATATTCGCGCGCCGTGGAAGGCGATCCGACGGCAACGGACCGCCTGTTCCGGAAATACAAAGTCGCATGGAGTCTGTTGAAAGCGTCCGATCCGCTCGTCGCGGAACTCGATCGGCGTCCGGGATGGCACCGCCTGTATACGGATCGATATGCGGTCGTGCAGGCCGGGCCGGGCGAGGCGCGCTCCGTTGCTCTCGGCAACCCGTAACCGACAGGGGAGTCCAAAGCGATGCCGCCGCTGTGGGATGTTGCCGTCAGACCGGAAAAATCCCTGAGTTGGCGCTCCCGCTTTCTGCCTGGGGCAAATATTCCCTGAGACTGGCGCAAGCCGACGATCTGCCCTTTTTCCCAGCACGAGGCGGAGGCCGCGGTTTGGTTCGCCACTCCTGGACACCCCTATAGACCAAAACGGTTCAAAAATAAACCGAAATCTGTTACGGACGGGAGTCCCGAGCGGTTCCGCCTGGCGTTTAAATCTTCCTTTACGCGTCTTCACTACGTTGTCGCGAAAGATCGGGAGTTGGAAAAATGGTTCGGGCGTACCGCGCATCGGTTCTTTGTTTGGCCTTGCCCCTCGTTGCAACGCCGGTCCTCGCACAGGTTTGCCATCCTGTGCACCACCACCACGTCGTGCATGCCCACAAGGTGGCGCATGCGTCGGGCGTCAGCGTCACCATCGACCAGGCGCGCCTGATTTCGTTCCCGCAGCCGGTCAAAACCGTGTATGTCGGCAATCCGACGATCGTGGATATTTCCATGATCGACCCCCAGCATGCCTTCCTGCTCGGCAAGACATTTGGCCTGACCAACATGATCGCGCTCGGCAAGGACGGCAAACAGATTTCCAACCAGCAGGTGGTTGTTTATAATAACGCCGCGGCGCTCACGATCAATCGCGGCGCAGATCAGTTCGACTATATGTGCACGCGTGTCCATTGCGAAACCGCGCCACGGCCGGGAGATCCGCAATCGTTCATCGGCAACACCGAGGGCGCCGCCGCATCGCATTCGGGAGCTGCCGCCGGAGCCGGCAACGCCGCGCCGGCTGCCTCGCAAACCGCTTCGAACTCGGGTCAGTAAGGACATCGGCCTCGCGGCACTGCGGGATTTCATACCGGCCGGGGCACGCATCGCCGAGGCCTGCGGCGTTCCGTCCGGCGCGGATTCCAGCAGTCGCACATTCCAGAGAGTAATGTGACGACAGCCGAAGTCGCGTGCGCCGTCTCCAGCCATTCAATGGGCCGGAACGCACCCGCATCCGGCGATCGAATGATTGGGATTGTTGTTCGAACGGTGGCCGTCCTGCTGCTGTTCTCGCTCGCGACCCTGCTGTTCTTCTGGCCGGTGATCGCACATCTCAATTCCGCGCTCATCGGGCCGCCGGAAGACAACATCAACGACTTCTGGGATACGTGGTATCTTCTGGTCGGACATGGTCCGCACCTTTTCCGGACAACGCTTCTGCGCTTTCCCGAAGGCACTTCGCTTATCTACCAATCATTCGCGTGGCCGCAGCTTTTCGCCGTCTTTGTATTGAGCCGGGTGTTCGGAACCGATGTCCCGACACTTACGGCACTGCAGAACCTGACAATCCTCGCCTCGTTCCCCCTGGCCGGAACCGGTGCCTTCTATCTCATCCGGCATTTCTTGCGCAGCAATGCGGGCGCATTGGCCGGCGGCTTCGTGTTTGCGTTCAATCCCTCGCATGTCGCGCATGTGCTGCACCATGCGGGCGTATCCTCGATCGAATTCCTCCCTTTCTTCGTGCTGGCCTATCTGCTGGCCTTCGAGCGGCGAAGCAAAACGTGGGTGGCCGCTGCCGTATCGTTCTATGCGCTCAGCGCGCTGTCCTGCTGGTATTATCTGTTTTACGGCCTCTACTTCCTGGTCTTTCAGGTGATCTACCAAAGCCTGCGGGATCGCAAATGGCCCGGCGGCTGGGCACTCGAAGCACCGCTGCGCTGCGCCATATGGACGGTCGTTCTGCTATCGCCATTGCTCGTGCCGATGATCTTTTCATCGGGCGCCGCCGTTTATGAAGGCGGCGGGAATGTATTTGTCGCCGATCTGCTGGGCTATGTAACTTTCCCCCCGGAACATTTCCTGTCCATGGCCGGCAGCGCGCTGTACAGCCGTTTCACCGGCTATCCCTGGGAGGCGACCGCCTATTTCGGCCTCGTCAACCTCTTCCTTTTTGTCTGGATTTGCGCGCGCACCGGACTGGCCCGAACGTCGCTGTGTTTCTACGTGCTTTTCGGCATGGTCTTTTTCTCCATCCTCGCCAGCGGCGAACAGCTGCACGTTGCCGGATTCGTCACGCCGCTCTTTCTTCCCGACTGGATACTGGGACGGCTGCCGTTCTTCGCAAATGTGCGCGCCCCTTCGCGCATTATCGCCTTCGCCTATCTGTTTCTTGCGATGGGCGTGGGCTTTGCGGTGGCGACGGCGTTACGCGAGCGCAAATGGATCTGGCAGGTTGCCGCCGCCATGGCCAGTGTCCTGATCGTGCTGGATTTCTATCCGGCGCACCTGGCGACGACGCCGCTGATCTGTGCCAGGGGGCTGGAAACCGTCAAGGCAGACAGGAGCGGCAATTTCGGTGTGTTCAACCTGCCCCTCAGCTATGCCGACGAAGATAATTACATGCTCGACCAGATTTGCGACCACCAGCCGCTTGTCGGTGGCATGATAGCGCGCGAAACCGGGTCAACGCTGATCGACCGGCTTTCCTTCAACGATCTTGCGCGCCAGCGCAAGCAGCTTCGCGAGGGGCATGTGAAATATGTCGTCATCCATCGGCCGCATAACGGGCTCTATGCCTGGAACAAGTTCCTGCCGCCGGTCTCCGCGTTCTTGCGAACCTATCAGAAGGTCTACGACGATCCCGACCTGATGGTGCTTCGCGTTTATTGAGACGCGGTTCGGCCAGCCTGGAATAACCCGCTCTGACCCGGCCATCTGCGAAACATCGCTGCGGTGACCCGGCTCTTCGCGATCTGCAGCAAACATCGAACGCCGCAGGACGAGCGCCCCTGTGATGACAGCGGCGACAACGCCGAGCGGCGCAATCTCGGCAACGAAACCGGCCATCAGGAGATTGACGGCGCCGAACGCAAGCCATTCGACCCGGTCGAAGGCACATTGCCGGTACAGGAACGCATAGGCGACGAGAAGCATCGGGAAGTCATATTGGTGCAGATAGGGAATCGACAGCATCGTCGCCGCAACCAGGCCGGCCGCTTTCAATTCGTAAGGATTTTTGCTTCGCCACAGCCAGACGACGAACGCGGCGCACACCGCAGTCGCCATAGCCTGAGCGATCCACGCCGCATGATCGCCGGCACCCAGATAACGCGCCGCGGAATATAGGCTTTCGATCTTTGCCCAGCCCTCGCCTCCCAATGTCAGATAGCTGCTGGACACAAGGGAAAGCGAACGGAAAAACAGAATGTAGCTGTCGAGCCCGAACGCAAACACCGACGCCAGGGCCGCGACAATGGCCGCGATGACCGCCATACCGGTTACGCGCCAATAGCCGCCGGCGATCAGGGCCAGCGGAAACAGAATGCCGAATTGCGGCTTGTACGTCATCAATACGAGCAGCACGCCTGCAGTGACCGGCCGCGTGCGCAGGCAGAGAAGAAATGCGCCAATCACGGCTGCGCTCAGAAATCCGTTCTGCCCGATATAGGCGGTCAGGAAAAGCACCGGCGAGGCGAGCGCGACTGCCAACGCTTCCGGGCGGCCGGCTATACGCCGGGTTATCATCGCGAATGCAGCGGCCGTCGCACCGACCCAAATCAGAAATGCCGGAACGTAAGGCAGCGTCGCAAGCGGCGCCGTGACGAAAAAGAACAATGGCGGATAATTCCAGTAGAAATAATTCGGAAACGGCTTCGACAGGAGTGTCTGAAGCCGATGGAAAGAGTGGATGTCGTAAACCGATGCCGCGTTGCCGTGCAAAGCGGCAATGCCGGCTGCGCGGTAGGCGAGGAAGTCGGATGGCATCGGAATTCCGCCCGCCGCCAGAATCCATCTGTGCTGAAAAAAAAGAATCGCGAGAATCGCGACGTATCCCCATGCAGTTCCCGTCGCCACGGCCATGAACAAACCGCGCATGTCGCGGCGCCCGGGCTTTGGGGTGGCGATAGTGCTCATGCGGGTTTGCCGGCCATAACGGCAGGAGCAGATCCGGAGGATTTTCCGGCCTGCAGGTCGCCTGGATGTTTCATACCGGAGTGTAGCGATATCCGAAGACAACGGCGCATCACGATTGCAGCGACCGCAAGGCACGCGACTGGCGCTGCAGCGTAAGCATGAACTACGAAAAACCCAATGCTTAGCGCCGCAATCGAAATCAGGAGTATCTCTGTCCCGTCAAATGCCTCATGACGATAAATCCACGCCAGCGCAACCGATAACAAAGGGAAATCGTATATGAAGGCATAGGGCGTCACAAATGGTACCAGCGCAACAAGGCCGGCTGCTTTCAAAGGAAACAAATATCGGCCCCGCCATAGACCCGCAACCGCTACGATGCAGACCAGCGCACCGCACAGTTGCAGTACCGAGGCCTCTCCTTCTGGAACTCCACACCAGCGCGCAAACCCGTATATGCTTTGGATCTTGTCCCAACCAATACCGGCCATGCCGTGCAGGTTTTCGGTGGACAGCAACAGACCATGCGTAAACGCCACGAGGCTGTCGAATCCAAATACAATGCAGGACAGCGCGGTCCAGAAAATCGTACCGAGGCAGGCCCAGCAAAATGCGCGCCAGTACCCGCCAAAGGCCAGGGCAAACGGAAAAAGAAATCCGAATTGAGGTTTGTAACTGAGCAGCCCAAGAACAATTCCGGCGAGAGCGGGCCTGCGCTCAAGGGAGAGGAGAACGGTGCCGATAATGGAAGCCGTAAAAAAGCCGTTCTGGCCGTTCATGGTTCCAAGGATCGCCCAAGGCGCAGCCCAGGAAAGCAGGAAGGCCGCATAGCGTCTGGCGGTGGCCGCTACTATGACGCCATAAAGTGCGACTGTCGTGCCGACCCAGAGCACGAAAGCTCCCGCAAAAGGCAGGCAGGCCAGCGGAACGGCGACGAAGAAAAAGAGCGGCGGGTAAGGCCACGGGAAAATCTCGCGGAATTCGTGGCCGACGCGCGAAACAGCCTCGGCATGTAACGCCGTGCTTGAATAGGCCAGAAGCGGCGAACCGTGGAGCGCCAGACTCCCTGCCGCCTGAAACGACAGGAAGTCGTTCCGCTGCGGGTGGCCGCTCGCGTCGAACATCCAGGTGTGTGTACCCACCAGCGCGAGAAGAGAGGCGATCCAGGCAAAACCAAGCCCCGACGCAACTGCAACTACCAAGCCACCCCTTCGCACAGGATTATCTCCGCGAAATGACATCGGGCGGACGCTGTCCCCGTGTGCACCGAATTAACAGCCGGAATTTTATTTTGTGTTAACCGATATGTATCGCAGACAGACCTCGCGGGCATAACGCCGCGAAGGTTATGGCGATTAGATTTGGATAACTATTTTTCCTTAACTTGGCTGCCGATTGCTTACGGCAGGTAAATCAGACATGCAAAGACTATCCGTCGTTCGTCGGGACGCCGCAGACAAGGCCATTCTGGCGCCCGATGTTTCGATAATAATGCCATGCCTTAACGAATCGATAAGCCTGTCCCACTGCATCGCCAATGCAAAGCAGGCGCTCGAATGGATTGAGGAGCGTTATGGCCTGTCCGGTGAAGTCGTCGTGGCGGATAATGGCTCGACCGACGGCAGCCAGGCGCTCGCGAGGCAGCTCGGCGCGCGCGTTATCGAGGTGCCCGTGAAGGGTTATGGCGCCGCATTGATCGGTGGATGCGAAGGCGCGTCCGGACGCTATTTGCTGATGGGCGATGCGGACGGCAGCTACGACTTTACCGACGGCGTCGCCATGGTGGGTCAGCTCATGGATGGCGCGGGGTTGTGCATGGGTTCGCGCTTTCAGGGCGGAATCGCGCCTGGCGCCATGCCCTGGAAGAACCGTTACATCGGCAATCCCGTGCTTACAGGTATCCTGAATCTGTTTTTTGGCGCGGGCATCGACGACGCGCATTGCGGATTGCGCGCAATTACCAAAGACGCATTTGCCGAACTCGGGCTAAGCGGCACGGGTATGGAATTTGCCAGCGAGATGATCGTCAAAGCCTCGCTCAAGAAAATCCGGATTGATGAAACGCCGGCCACGCTCTCCGTTGACCTGAGGGAGCGAGCGCCACATCTGCGGCCCTGGCGAGACGGCTGGCGGCATCTCCGCTATTTGCTGATGTTGAGTCCGACATGGCTATTTGGTCTCCCTGCCCTGCTCGCCATGGCTTTGGCCACAGTGATCTTTGGCACAGCCAGTCTTTACGCTGTCGGCCTGCTGCACGGAATCCCGTTCTTCGGCACGAGCTGGACAATCGTCGCGGGTTATCTTTTTACGGTAGGACATTTTTGCCTGATCATGGCACTGGCAACATATTTCTATGGCGTGGGGCGCGGCTATCGTCGCCTGTATCCATGGCTGACCAGGGCTAGCCGGAAACTCACGCTGGAAACCGCGTTGTGCACCGGTGCCACAATGGTGATTTTATCTCTGGCAGCCCTGGCAGCCATAACGGTTCAATGGTCATCACATGGCTTTGTCGCGCTGCCGTCGATCTTGCCACTGACCCTCGCAGCCACATTGGGGGCAGTGGGACTACAAACAGCTCTCGGTGGGTTCCTGCTGGCCATCATCGCTGACAACAACGCACGTCTCGCGCCGGACGGAGCGCATACGTGAAAGTGCCGGAACCAAAAACCACAAAGCGCGATCGCAGCCGTCATCCCCGTATTTGGGACACGGACTGGCTAATTCATCGCAAACTTGCGCGTCTCCTGCTTGATCAAATCAAGAATCATGTACCGCCCGGTTCCGTGATGGTAGACCTTGGCTGCGGAACGATGCCATATCGAGCAGCGATAAATGAGCTTGGAATTATTTACGTGGGTGCCGACATTGAAGGGAGCCCCGACCTGCGAATCGATTCTAACGGTCGCATGTCGTTTGAATCGGCGTCGGCGAACGCCGTTCTTTCAGTCCAGGTGCTGGAGCACGTACGGAGCCTCGATGCGTATTGCGCAGAAATCAGGCGGCTTCTTTGCGACGACGGAACTCTCTTGCTATCTACACACGGTTCATGGTTGTACCATCCGCATCCTGAAGATCATCGACGGTGGACGAGAACGGGGCTCGCGACAGATCTTGAAGCGCGCGGCCTCGTCGTCCGGGATATTCGTGCCATTGTGGGACCGCTCGCTACGACAACGATATTTCGCTCCACAGGCTTTGCTGTCTTTGCGCGCAAATTGCCGGTCCTGGGCGACATTTTCGCGAGCGCCATAGCCGTAATAATGAACGTCCGCGCATACCTGGAGGACGCCATTACACCGGCTGGCATCACGATGGACAATGCGTGCATTTATCTTGTCCAAGCCGGAAAGGCCGCAGCGTGAACGTGCGGTCATTTGGCGGATATATTTTCGTTAGCGGTGTTTGCCTGTTGCTTAATAACGTAATCCTGATCTTCGCCGACGCTATCGGCTGTGCGCTCCTGGTATCGGTTTTGCTGTCATACTGCGTTGTGGTAGTGACGGGCTATCTGCTTCACAGCTTTATCAGCTTTCGGCAGCCCTTGAGCATTCGCGCTTTCGGGCGTTATGCGTTTGCGATGGCGATAAATATTCCTCTGCTGTTCGGTACAGTCTGGGTCTGGCGAAACGCCGTCGGATTGCCAATGTCGCTATCGGCGCCCGCTGCAACGGCCTGCATGTTTTTCATCAACTTTTTGCTCTGCAGGTGGGCCGTATCGGCGAAACAAGGATTTGATTCAACACCGCTTCGATCCGGTATGGGCGCATTCGATTCCAAATCATTGCGGCCAGGCGATGCACCGATCAACGGACCATGCGTTCTTGCACCCAAGTGAAAACCGCCACGTGATGAAGATTCTTACAGTCAGTCATTTCTACGAAGATCACGGCGGGGGCATCGAACGTATTGCAGCCCAGCTCTGTCGTCAGTTCGCCCGCGATGGCCACAAACCGGCCTGGGCGGCAAGCGACGCCGATCCGCCGCCAAGGACTGTTACCCAGGCAATCCCGTTGCGTTGTGTGGACCCGATCGAGGCAAGCACCGGCCTGCCGATGCCGATTCCTGGTCCGAGCGCGGTCCGTAGTCTTGCCCGCGCGATCGGTAACAACGATTTTGTAGTCGTTCACGACGCACTTTATTTGACTTCGGTCGTTGCCCTTATCCTAGCCAAAATGCGCGGGAAACCGGTAGTGCTTATCCAGCATATTGCGGAGATCCCGTTTGCGAGCAATGTCAAGCGCCGCCTGATGCGGTTGGCGAATTTTATCGTTGCGCGCCCGATGATGCGTGCTGCCGACCGTCTGGTATTTATCAGCAGCGACGTTCGCCGCGAAATGCTGGGTGACCCGGCTCGTCGGAATTCCATGCTTCTCTACTATGGCGTCGACACATCGATATTCCATCGGGATGATCCACGAAACCGATGCCCGGTCA
Organism: Rhizomicrobium sp.; assembly: GCA_036269235.1. Taxonomy (GTDB): domain Bacteria; phylum Pseudomonadota; class Alphaproteobacteria; order Micropepsales; family Micropepsaceae; genus Rhizomicrobium. The sequence goes on along the minus strand of DATASL010000046.1, from coordinate 172,978 downwards.
GGATTCGGCATGGGCTTCCGGCAGATGAGAAAGTTGCGCTGTTCGTCGGCCGGTTTGTGGAAAAAAAGGGGATAAGTGTAATAGAGGCTATCGCGCGCCATCGTCCCGACTTGCACATCGCAATGGTTGGCAACGGCCCTGTCCGCCCCGAAAGCTGGGATTTGCCAAACGTACATATTCTCGGCCCCCAATCCCAACAGACAATCGCTGAACTTTATGGTGCTGCCGACCTTCTTCTGTTGCCGAGTGTGGGAGAGGGGTATCCGCTGGTCATTCAAGAAGCAATGGCCTGTGCACTCCCTGTGGTTTGCGGTGATCAAAGCGCGCGCGCAGATCCTTGCGCTGCGCGATGGCTGCGTGGCGTGGATATAAATCTGGCAGATCCGGCCGGTTCGGCGTTGCGATGCGTGACGGCGATCGATGGTTTGGACAGGAATCCGGACGACTGTGCTGAGATGGCTCTCTACGCCGAAAAAACGTATAGCTGGCCGACAATGGCGCGCGCCATCGTCCTGAGCCTATCAGGGAGTATCGAGTCTGCGGAGCATGCAACCGGCAGCTGTCAACCGGTGTGAGAAGGTGACTATCTGATCGTCTGCCTCCGGTGCGTATGGCACAGCAAGATACGACTCTATCGGAAATAGGAGCGCGCTCGTCGGCATCGCGACGCGTATACCGCGGTGGCAGATATTCCGTATCAATGGGCCATCGACATTTTCGCTCAGTAACCGGATGGGACGGTTCGAAAGATCCGGCCTGTTGAAAACGAACTCCCGGGCACCGGGCGCATCTTCCCACCCGGCAATAAAGTAGTCTGCACCGCTTGCATCTATTCGACGCTCTACCTGCGCATAGGGTGCGTAGAAGCTGTAAGCCATCGCTCCCTGCAGCGGCATCAGCACGAACAACCCCAGAGCACTCGTGCGCAGGAGAAGCGGGCGAAGCCAACTGCGGGTGATTACCAGCTGACGCCAACCAAATACCGCAAGAAGGATTGCGGGGCCGAGAACGCCATGCAGGTAACGATAGCCGAACCCGTAGCCCTGGTAGGGCATGATAAGCGTCATCACGCCCACGGGAAGCAGCAGGCTGACTGCCAGGACGGCGGCCAGACGATCCTTTCGGATCGCAGGTATGGCAGCGAGAATAAACGGCACCATCAACATATGCTGCCACGCACAGAAGCGAAGCAGGTTGGCGGCCATTTCCAGCCAGCGCAGCGGATCGCCCTTTGTCACCGTTCCCGAAAGGCGGCTGAAATAGTCAGTGCCGGCTGCCGCAGCGACTGATGGCGCTCGCGCGACGAGTGAATGCATCCAGATTGGCCACGCAAGCCAGAAAGCACAGATCGCTGCATATCCCGCAGCATATACAATAACGCGCGGCCAGTTCCGGTCCAGAAGCAACGTGAACAGGATGGGTGCCGCGAACAGAGGATGGAAAACGGGCTGGTGCAATCCCGTGGCGAGAAAGCCGACAAGCAGCGCCGCGCCGTCCGTCCCGCGACGATCAAGAAGAAAGAACCAGAGCCATAAGAGATTCAGTGCAAGATGCGCCGTCATCGCATATGCGGTCATTCCGGTAAACAATATCTGGCCCGAGCCGATATAAAGCAGCACGGCAACGACCGCCGCCTCACGGTCCTCGGGCCACAAAATTCGCGCGCATTTCCACAAGGCGAACATGCCAAGGGCCACCATGAGCGGGCTGGTAAGGGCGGGATCACCGGCCAGACCAACAACCGAACGCAGCAAGGCGTTCATCGGCAGATATGCCGAAACCCATGCGATCGGATGTGCAGCCGGCAACATAAAAAGCGTGTTGAGTGCCTCTGCATGGCTTTGCCAGGCGGCGGGCAGATGTCGCACCAAATGCCCCGAACGAAAAATTTGCGAATCGAAATTCGCCAATTGCTCGTCGCGGCTCAGATCAAATCCGCACAGGATCCAGCTGTATCCGAGCCGGCAAAAGCAGATTACGCCGATGGCGATAGCTGCCAGTGACGCGGTCGAGCATTGCAGTTTTTGCGTTCGACCACCGAGCCCGAAGCCGGCAATCAGCAGCAGGCCTGTTCCTGCAAGCAGGAGCCATCGATCCTGACGGTACACATAAATTACGGTTTCGCTGGGCAGCGGATAGTGCGGAAAAACCGAGCAGAGATACACGGATAAAAAATATAGCATAAGGCCGCCGAGAACGGCCGCGTAGATTAGTGTGTGCGACGAATGCTCGACCGCCATTTCGCGAGAAAAATCACCACTCCGTGTTACAGTCATTTGGGTCGTAATTTTCGAGTTAGAGCTGTGCAGGCGCGCAAATGGAGGAGTGCATATTTTCCTGCCTGGCGTGCGCGTATGATGATTTCGCTTTGTGGAGGCGTCTGAGAACGAGCAGCGCGATGAAGGCGGCAGCGATCAAACCAACAGGATAGCTGCCGCCCAGCGCCGGAACAGTGCGTACGAACGGATAGCTGGCAACGAGGGCCATGGAACCAAGAACAACATACCATTCGCTTCGTGCGAGCGGACGCTCACAATAGAGAAACGCAATCGCAATCGACAAGACAGGAATGTCGTTGATCCATATATAGGGCGTTACAAACAGGGTCGCCACACAAACTGCAGCGGCCTTGACACCATAGGAAACCTTTTTGCTCCACCAGAGGAGAGCTATGCCAATTGCACAGAGTGCGCTCAAACAGAGATGAAGAGTCATTGCCAATGAGGCAGAGGCTCCAAGGCAACGCAGCACGCCATAGACGCTCTGCAGCGCGAACCACATGCCGAGCTTATTTGTCATCAGATGGGTCGAGGTCGCATCAGCGATGCCGTGGAAAAACGCCGGCAGAGTGGCGAAGCCGAAAACTGCGGCAGAGAAAAGCATGAGTGCGGTTACGCTGATTGCCGCCGAACCGAACCCACGCCAATACCCACCGAACACCAGCACAAGTGGAAACAGCAATCCGAACTGAGGCTTATATGCGAGAAAGCCGAGGAGAATGCCGCCCACAATCTGATGTTTCGGCAACGCCAACAACACAGCGCCGATCAGCGCCGCCGTCAGCAGGCCATCCTGGCCAATCACATTGCATATCATTACCCATGGCGGGGCCATCGCCAAAAAAAAAGCCGGCCAGCGCCTGACGATGGCTGCGACCGTTCCTGCCTGAAGAATCAGCGTCGAACTCGTCCAGGCGACAAATGCGGTGGACGGCGAAAGCAAGGCGAATGCGGCTGCAACAAGGAAGAACAGCGGGGGATAGAACCATCCGATGAAGCTTGGGAAAGGATGACCAACCACCGCGACTTCCGCTGCGTGTATCAAGCGGGGATCATAGGCGGCCAGCGCTTTGCCGTGGAGCGCGAGACTGCCGGCAGACCAGAACTCCGCGAAGTCCATCGCGGGCGGACGGCCGGATGCATCGAACAGCCACACATGGGTAGCGCACATCCATGCAAAGGTTACGGCATAAGCAACACCCACGGTAGATGCCAGCGCTATCAGCCACGCCGAGCCAGAGCTGGGCATAAAGGCGGGGTGCTTCGCGATGATGTGCCTGTCCGTGGTCATTCCCGAACATCGCTCCCCTACGGTTTCCATTCCACTAAAGTGCTGGAGCCGATGTGCCGGCCCGACCCGGAGGGGACAAAAAATCCATGGATTTGTCCGGGCTGTATTTGGGGTGTGATGGCCGCGGAGAGCAACGCCGAAGCAGAAGAACGCCGATTGCCGCACAGGCAATCAGTCCGGCCGGGAGGTTGTTTCCCGGAAATGACGCAAATATCCCGAACGGGATGGCTGCGACCACCAGACACGCGATGGCTACACCGATCCAGTCGATCCTGTCGAACCAACGACTTTTGTACATAAAGGCCAATGCGATCGAGATTAGGGTGAGGTCGTAGTCCCAGAGATAAGGTGTAACCAAGGGTATGCAGAGCGCGATACTGGCAGCTTTCAAATCATAGGAAATCTTGCTGCGCCAGCACGCCGCAACAAGAACAGCGACCGACGCACCGAGGATCGTCTGGAGAATGATGGCAGCTTCGTACGGCAGGCCGAGTCTGCGTGCATAACCGTAAGCGCTCAATAAACCGGGCCACGCCTGCATTTGGCCGCCCGCTATGTGAAGCGCCTGAAAAAACACCGACCAAGAAGTAAACCCGAACGCCAGGCCTGACGCGAGGACGAGAAGTCCGACACCGAGAGCCGCCGCTATGAAGGCACGCCAATAGCCGCCGAAAGCTAACGCAACGGGGAAAAGCAGGCCGAATTGAGGTTTGTAACTCAACAATGCGAGGAGCAATCCGGCAAGAATTTGCCGGCGCTCGAGCTGGATCAAAACAAATCCGACGATTGCAGCCGTCAACAGGCCGTCCTGGCCGAGTAACAAGCAGAACATGGCCCACGGCGCAGCCATCGCCACGAAAGCCGCCGACCAACGCCGGACGATCATCGCGACGGCTGCCGACTGAAGCAGGAGCGTAGCATTCGTCCACAGGACGAAGCTCAACAAGGGCGGCAGACTTGCCATGCCTATAGCCAAAAATAGAAACGATGGTGGATACAACCAGCCAACGCTATGTATGTATTCAAACTGACGGCCGACTATACCAATTTCAACGCGATGTATGAGGCCAGGACCATATGCAAGGGCGGCCTTTCCATCGAGGGCGAGCTTTCCTGCCGACCAGAATTCCGTGAAATCGATTGGCCCGGGATGGCCGGTCTTGTCGAACAATATCGCGTGCATCACGCATAACGCCGAGAACGCGACGGCGAAACCGAGACCCAGTCCGGATGCCAGAGCAACCGCCAAGACGCCAGATTTTCGTTGTCGACGTTCCACCATTTGGCAATGACAAACGAGATCCCGGATTTGCGACGATCATGCTGGCGGAGGATGTTCCTCCGGCGACCAGCAGCAGAACACGAGTGTCGCTGTTGCATGGTTTCTGGATTGCTAATGAATCCCGGGCAACACGCCAGTTGGAAGCGCATGTAACAAAAAAGCGTCGACTAAGGCGCAATATCTGCTCGATTTTCTCCGAAATCGTTAAGCAGTTGCCTCCTATTGTGCCAGGTGTGAAGCGTGTGGAGAAGCGACGACATGAGCAGCGTTAAGGCCGGCAGCTTGAACGATCGCGTCTCGTTTTGGAACGCGCCTGCACTCCGCGCCTATGTCGGAATCGCGCGTCCCGATCACTGGATTAAGAATATATTCATGATACCGGGCGCGGCGTTCGCCTGGGCCGTCGCACCGCATACGGAAAGCCTGGCGGCGCCGCTGGTCGCGCTCGCAGCGCTCTGCCTGATCGCTTCGGCCAACTACACGATCAACGAATATCTCGATGCCGAGTTCGACCGTTTCCATCCGGTGAAATGCGCCAGAGCCGGGGCGATGGGCCTTCTGGATGGCCGCCTTGTCGTGGCACAATATTTCATCCTGGCGATCAGCGGCCTCGCCATCGCGCATGCGATAAACCTGCCCTTCTTCTTCAGCGCCGGCCTGCTGCTGCTGATGGGGATCATCTACAACGTACCGCCGGTGCGCTCGAAGGACCGGGCCTATCTCGACGTGCTCTCCGAATCCATCAACAATCCGATCCGCTTCCTGTTCGGCTGGTTCGCCGTCTCGCAGACGGCATTGCCGCCGGCCAGCGCGCTCCTGGCCTATTGGATGGGCGGCGCATTTCTCATGGGCGTGAAGAGATATTCGGAATATCGCCGGATCAACGACCCGTCGCGGGCCATGCTCTACCGGCGCTCATTCGGCACCTACTCCGAGGAGTCGCTGCTTCTTTCGTCGTTCTTCTATGCGATATGCTCCGCATTTTTCATCGGCGTGTTCCTGATCAAATATCGCGTGGAGTTTGTGCTGACCTTCCCGCTCTTTGCCGTGCTGTTCACCTGGTATCTGGCCATCGGCTTCGAATCCGACTCGGCCGCCCAGGCGCCGGAAAAGCTGTACAAAGAGGGCGTGTTCATGGGTTTTGCCGGCTTCACATTTCTTATGGCGGCGATGCTCTTCTTCATCCCTCTGCCTTTCCTGCACAGCCTGATGGATCCGCAGCTGATTCCGCTGAACCTGCACGCCTTCCTGCATTAGGGCCGCGCCGACATGAGTGCCCCGCCCGCCGTCGCTGTTTTCGACCTGGACGGGACACTCACGCGGGCGGACACGTTTCTTGCCTATCTGAAGTTTGTCCTCGCGCGGCGCGCGCACCGAATCGGGCGTTGCGCCGGCCTGCCGCTTGCCGTGGCGCAATTCCGTTGCGGAATGCGCTCGCGGGACTGGCTGAAACAGGAATTCGTGCGCGCGGTGCTGGGCGGATGCTCGCGCCCGGAGATCGACCGCTGGACGCAAGAGTTCGCACGCCGATACGGCAAGCAGCTGCTGAAGCCTGCGGCTGCCGAAACCGTGCGGCGGCACCGCAGTCTTGGTCACCGCCTGATCATCGCGACGGCCAGTGTCGACGCCTACGCGGCCACCCTGGCTGAAATGTGGGGAATAGCAGAGACGGTCTCAACACGGCTCGAATGGCAAGCGGGACGGCTGACCGGCCGGCTCGACGGACCAAACCTTCGCGGCGAAGCGAAAGTCGCAGCCGTCCGGCATATCCTCGGCGTGGAGAAAAACGGGAGGCCTGAAATCTTCGCCTATTCGGACGATCACAGCGACCTGCCGCTGCTCAAATTCGCCACACACGGCTTCGCTGTCGACCCGACACGGAAGCTGACGGCCTGTGCAGAGCACGAAAATCTGAAGGTCTTGAACTGGAAGCGTTCCGGCGCAGTGTCCGCGGCTGGTACGGGACCGATTGTTTCGCAGAACGCGGTTCGGGGTTCGTCTCCGCCACCGGGCCGGCGCAGCCGTCACGCAGCGTAAGGCTGTGCGGCGCTCACGGGCTCCGCGTCGAACAACATAGTCCGGCTCGTATCCCGCCGTTCCAGCAACGCGCGCCGCACCACAAGAACGCACGCCGCGACGGTCGCCAGCGCGGCCATCGGATTTTTGCTCCACGCAAAAGAGGTTATCAGGAACATAAACATCAAGGCCGAATATTCGAAAATGTCGAGGCGACGCTGACGGATGAGGAATCCGAATGCAACGCCCAGGACACATTGATCGTATACAAACACATAGGGAACCGCGAGCGGTATCGCGGCGGCGAGCCCTGCCGCCTTCAGGGAAAACGGGCAGTTGCTTCGCCACAATGCCGCGATGCCGCCGATGCCGGCGATGCTCGCAATGGCCTGAATGGTCCAGCAGATCGCACCCGGAGCGCCAAACCAGCGCGAGAGCGCGTAGACACTCTGAAAATTATACCAGCCGATTCCGTCCCTGATCAAAAAACTGTCGGTGGCCGAAGCAAGGCCATGGAAGAAATCGAGCAGCGTCGAGAATCCGAAAGCAGACGACGACGCCGCGGTCCACGCAAGCGTAGCTGCGCAGGCCCAGGCCATTGCACGCCAATAGCCGCCAAACGCCAACGCCACGGGAAAGAGAATGCCGAGTTGCGGCTTGAAACTGAGCAGCCCCAGAAGAAGGCCGCTCATCGCGGGGCGCCGGTTCAGCAGCAGCAACGTGCCCCCGACGATCGAGGCGGAGAAAAGACCTTCCTGCCCGATATATAGACAGACCGTGGCCCAGGGGCAGGCTGCAGCGGCAAGCGCAACCGCGGGGCGTTTCGTAATGGCCGCCATGACCCCGGTGTAGGAAATGAACGTCACGCAGTTCCAGAGTGCAAAAGAAAGCGCGAAGGGGAGACTCGCCAGAACGACCGCAACACACAGGAACAGGGGTGGATACGACCAGGGCAGGCGGGCTGGAACACCGTGACCGACGGTCTGCACCTCTGCCAGATGTAACAGATGTTCCACATAGGCAACATGCGCCGCGCCATGAAGCGCGAGATGCCCCGAGATCCAGAATACAAGAAAATCTGTCATCACCGGATGGCCGGTCCGGTCGTATGGCCAAAGGTGGAGTGCGACTGCGATGATCAATCCGGCAATATACGCGACGGCAAGCCCGGCCATCGTTAGCGTTATCACGCGTTCGACGACGGTCGGCTGATTATCAACCGCCGGCGCTGGGGTCGGCTGTTTCGACAACATCATGGATCGATAGCTTTGCCGGTATTTCTCTTTCATTAAGGAGCCTGCGTGGCTCCCCACTCTGTCTTCAGGTTCGCTCGCGACGCTCGGCAACCGCTGCAATCCGGCTTGTCGCCGCCGCGGCAGCCAGAGCTACGCCCGCCCCTGCAATGACATCGACAACGAAATGCCCGCCGTGAACGGGCGTCGCTACCAACACGATCAGGTTCCAGATCAGGAACGCCCAGCAGGCGTAAGGCAGCGATCGTCCATACAGCACGACTAACACCGCCATGGCGGCATGAAATGACGGGAAGCCGATGAGTCCCTTCAATTCGCTGGGCGAAATCGGTCCGGGTCCCGTAACAAGAAGCCTGACGAGTTCACGGGCATAATGCGCATCCAGTTCCGGTCCGACGCGTTGCGCGACATCCATCGGCAGTTCGTAGACGGAAAACGCACCAAAGGATGGAAAGGCCGTCCAAAACGCGATGGTGACCGCAGCCGACATTGCCAGCGCAAGGCAGAACGCGTTGATCGCGGCAACGTTATTGCGCCATCCAAGTCCTATAATCAGTAACGCCACCTGCGGTAACACGCTGGAATAGGCGGTACGCAGAATGATGTTGACGAGCGGATGCGTCGAAACCGCCGCCATCATTGCCGGCCAGTTTATGCCAATCGCCGCATCGAGACGCGCGAGCTGCGGATCTATCCTTGGACCCGCTACAGTCAGCAGGAAATAGTTCAACACGCTGAGCCCGGCGGACAAAACTATCAGGAAAGCACTGCCATACAACATGGCGGCAATCCCGGGCGCATCGCGAAACCGGCCGTAATAGAGCGACACGAGCCACAAGGCCGCGGAAAGCAGTGCGAGCTTTGCATAGGACGAATAATCAACATCAAAACGGCCGACCATTGCCCAGACACAATCGATGGCTGCAATGGTCAGCACGATTCCCATCAGGATTTGCGGCAAGCCGATTTCGCTTACGCGCCCCGCCGACAGGTTGGCGCGGGACGGAGAAACAAATGGCATTGAGGACATGGAACGGACCGCGGGAACTCTCTGCACTCTGCCAGCGTCTCCATTAAATTGGAGTTGACGCGCCAGGCGGTCAGCAAGTGCCCAAGGCGAATCCGCTCCGCCTGGAGAATGGCAGTCCCGCACCAGATATTGGGGTAAGGGGTGGGAAACCTGCGATATTCGGCGGGATCACTTTATAAACCGTGAACTGGACGCCGGCCGGCAGATCGCGTAAACTTCTCTTTACCCGGTCGAGTTTGACCAACAGAGCGGTAGCGCAAAAGGTCCAATCTGGCGGAGCGGGAGCCGTGCCGTGATGCGCTTTAAGATCGTTCTCATATCCCTTGTCCTGGCCAGTTCGGCCGCGGTGGCGCATCCGCGGACTCAAGCAAAACCCATACCGCAGGGTCCCGTATTGCTCGACCTCGGCAAGCTGCATTTGTTCCACTCGCCGGGCGCCGACTCCTCGGCAGCCGCCGTTGAGCCGAAACAGGAAGACTGGTCGGCACAGCGCTCGCTTCCCAGCCTGTCGATGGGCCATCTCCAGGCGCATTTCGGGCAGGACGACAATCCTTGGGCGAACCTGAAGAGCTATCAGTCCCAGCTGGGCGGCAGCGCCTGGGAAGACCAGCAAAACAAGTCGCATTCGGCCAAGCTCCTTTTTGTGTGGCCGACGGATAAATAGCGAGACCGCTTCACAGATTTGCTCCATTGGGATAGACGCTCGCCTCCCGCGTCGTGCGTATGGCGCGATGTGAACTGCAAAGGATCATGAGCATGTCGTACAAAGTCGCCGTGGTCGGCGCGACGGGCAATGTCGGCCGGGAAATGCTTGGTGTACTTGCCGAGCGTGCCTTTCCCGCCAGCGAAGTGGTGGCGCTCGCCTCCACGCGCTCCGTCGGGACTGAAGTTTCCTTCGGCGACAGCATCCTGAAAGTGAAGGCTCTCGACTATTACGACTTCAAGGGCACGGACATCGTGCTGATGTCGGCAGGCTCTGCGGTTTCCCGGGAATGGTCGCCCAAGATCGCCGCGGCGGGCGCGCTAGTCATCGACAATTCTTCATGCTGGCGTATGGACCGCGGCGTGCCCCTCATCGTGCCCGAAGTGAATGCCGATGCGCTCGATGGCGGAGCGCCGAAGGGAATCATCGCCAATCCCAACTGCTCGACCGCGGGCCTCGTCGTCGCGCTGAAACCGCTGCACGACGAAGCGAAGATCACGCGTGTGGTTGCTGCGACCTATCAATCAGTATCCGGCGCCGGCAAGGAAGCGATGGACGAGCTTTTCCGCCAGACGCGTGCGGTGTTTGTCGCCGATCCGATCGAACACGGGGAATTCTCCAAGCAGATCGCCTTCAATCTGATCCCGCATATCGGCGACTTTCTCGATTCCGGTTTCACACAGGAGGAATGGAAGATGATGGTCGAGGTGCAGAAAATTCTCGATCCCGACATCCAGGTCACGACGACCTGCGTGCGCGTACCGGTGTTCATCGGCCATTCCATCGCGGCGAATGTCGAATTCGAGCGGCCGATCACAGCGCAGCGAGCCCGCGCAATCCTGCGCGAGGCGCCCGGCGTCCTCGTTGTCGACAAGCGCGAGGATGGTGGCTATGTCACGCCGATCGAAGCGGCGGGCGAGGACGCAACCTTTGTCTCGCGCATTCGCAAAGATCCCACTGTCGAGCACGGCCTCGCGCTCTGGGTGGTGACTGACAATCTGCGCAAGGGCGCCGCACTCAATGCAGTGCAGATCGCGGAAAGCGTGATCAACCGCCGGCTCCTCAAGAATGCAGCATAAGAATCAGTGTCCGCATGATCGTGCCTCGACAGGTTCGAGATGATGGCCGCAATCACAAATTCATCTGCCGGAAGCTGATATCGGATGAGTGCCGAGGAGTAACGAGCGCGTCCTGCTCGGCGATAAGACGCAATTCATTGATTCCGCGACTTGCCGACAGGATGTGATGAACGGAAGCGATGGCGTGGAGCAACGCCTCACGCAAACTCGCGCCCGCCAGTTCTTCCGCAAGAAGCAACGCGGCGAAGAGGTCGCCGGCGCCGTGCGGCACCTCCGCAAATCGCGGTGTGGAGGCGAACAAGGTCTGGTCGTGTGTCGCGGCGAGAATTCCGATCCGGTGGGGACCGTCGGGAATGGATGTTGCAGCCACGAGCGGCCGGCCCAGTCGCACAGCGGCAGCTTGCGCATCGTCGGCATTGCGCACCGCCAATCCGGAGAGCGTGACCAGTTCAAACGCGTTGGGGGTTACGATATCGGCGAGCGGCAAAAGCAACCGGGCCATGGCTTCGGCCACACCGGGCCTGGCATAAGCGCGGCCGTCGTCGCCAATGACGGGATCGAGACAATAGACCGCTTTCGGGTTCGTGCGTTTCACTTCCGCAATCGCGTCCGCAATGACAGGCGCCTGGTCGGCGTGACCGAGATAACCCGAAAGGATCGCATCACATTGGGCAAGCCAGCCGTTTGCCGACAGGCCATCCATCAGTCGCCGCTGGAGCTCGGCCGTAATCGTTTCACCGCCGACGCGCGGATAACCCGCATGGCTGGAGAGAAGCACGGTTGGAACGGCCAGAACGTCATGCCCAAGCCTTTGCAGGGCAAATCGCGCTGCACCCTGCCCCACATGGCCGTAAACGACCTCCGACTGGAAGGAGAGGATGTTCATTGCTGACTTTCTTCGCGTCGTTGTTGCCGGGTCATGCGGGTGGGATCGTTACTTCGGATAAAACTGGATCGCCTGAAATGAATTTGCAAAAGAGGAAAAAAGAATTGGCGGCCGGACGGGATCATTGGATGTTGACGCTGCAGATTCAAGACAGAGCGTGATGACACCCTCCTTCCGCCCTCGCCGTTCTGTTCTTTACATGCCGGGCTCAAACGCACGCGCGCTCGAGAAGGCGCGCAGCTTGCCGGTTGATGCTTTGATACTGGATCTCGAAGACGCAGTTGCGCCCGCGGCAAAGGAACAAGCGCGGGCACAGGTATGCGCGGCGGTAAAAGCAGGCCGCTTTGGAAAGCTCGAAGTGGCGATCCGGGTGAACGCACGCGATACACCGTGGGGAGCAGCCGACCTTGTGTCAGCTGCGGAGGCAAAACCGGACGCGATTCTAATTCCGAAGGTTTCGGCACCCGATGAGTTGCGCGCTGCACGATCGGCAATCGGCGACCTTGAAATTGCATTGTGGGCAATGATCGAGACGCCGCGCGCCATTCTCGACATTGCTGCGATCGCCGACGCAGGCGGGAATCTCGCCTGTCTGGTGATGGGCACCAACGATCTCATCAAAGAGATGCGGGGAACGCATATGCAGGGCCGAGAAAATCTGCTCGCGGCGCTTGGTGTTTCGGTCGTCGCGGCGCGCGCTTTCGGGCTTGCTATCGTCGACGGCGTGTTTAACGACATCGCAGACGAAGCGGGATTCCGCGCGAGTTGCCTGCAGGCCCGCGCATTCGGCTTCGACGGGAAGACAATCATCCATCCTTTGCAGATTGCGATTTGTAATGAACTGTTTGCACCCTCGCCGGATGAAATCATTGCGGCGCGCGAAATCATCGTCGCGTTCGAACTGCCGCAAAACAGCGATAAGGGTGCAATTGCGCTCCACGGACGCATGGTCGAGCGCCTTCATCTCGAGATGGCTCGTGCGACCGTAGCACTCGCGGCGGCGATCGATGCCAGTGCCGACTGACTCCGGAACGAACGAGACGGTTGCCCTTGACACGCCGTCGGGCCGGCTCGTCGGCCTCCGGCGGCGCGGTGTGCTGGTATTCCGCGGCATCCCCTATGCCCGACCGCCGGTTGACCAGCTGCGCTGGCGTTTCCCCGAGCCACTCGTGCCCTGGGGAGGCGCGCGCGATGCCACGCGGTTTGGTCCTGTCTGCCCCCAGGCACCCGCGCCATTCGATTCTTTCATCGGCGGCGCGCTGCGGATGCAGTCGGAAGACTGCCTTTATCTGAATGTTTTCACACCCGAGCCGGACGGCGCAAAGCGCCCGGTCATGCTCTGGCTCCACGGAGGCGCATTTGTAATCGGCGCAGGCAGCCAGCCGATTTATGACGGCAGTCGATTGGCTGCTCGCAATGTGGTCGTCGTCACCATCAATTACCGGCTGGGCGCATTCGGATTTCTCGCACTCGCCGACTTGACCGGAAGCACAATCCCTGGCTCGGGCTGCGAGGGCCTGGCCGATCAAATCATGGCGCTCGACTGGGTACGGCGGAATATCGCCGCCTTTGGAGGCGATCCTGACAACGTAACGCTCTTCGGCGAATCGGCGGGCGCCATGTGTGTGGCGTCACTGCTTTCCTCACCGCAGACAGAGCGCCTGTATCACAAAGCAATTCTGGAGTCCGGCGCTGCGCATATCGGCAACGATCGTGAGCAAACCGGTCGTGTGGCGCGTGCAGTGTTGAAAGCTCTATCACTCTCGCCCCAGAATGCACATCACATCGCGGACATGCCCGCGGGTCTCATCCTCAAGGCGCAGACGGCCGTGCTTGCCTCCGCGCATGACGGTAAGGACCAGCAAAAACTGGGGCGCCTGCCATTTCAACCCGCCGTAGACGGGCAGCTATTGCTGGAACGACCCATCGATGCCTTGCGGCAGGGCGCGGCAAGGCTCATTCCGATCATCGCCGGTACCACGCGCGATGAGTGGAAATTATTCAGCGCTGCCGATCCGCGCTTGCGCCTGATGGGTCTTGGAGGCTTTGAAGCGCGTCTCGCCCATATCGGCGGCGAATCCACGCCTGCGTTGTTGCGGGCCTACGCGTCGGGCTCGGCTTTCGAACGCTACAGCGCCCTCATGGGCGATCGAACATTCGCGGTGCCGGCCGAACGATTGCTCGACACGCGTGCAAATACCGCTCCGGCCTTTGCCTATCGCTTCGATTGGCGTTCGCGGTTTCTCGGCGGCATATTCGGCTCATGCCACGCGCTCGAGCTCGGATTTGTTTTTGGTACGCATAGCGACGGCGCGTCGTCCGCATTCTTTGGAAAGGGACCGCTGGCGGAACAACTGGCCGATAACATGATGGAGTGCTGGACTGCTTTCGCACGCGTGGGCGATCCCGCGACGCAGGCTACCGGAGCATGGCCGCGTTACATGATGGATTTTCGTCAGACGATGATCTTCGGTGACGGACAACCTCATGTGATCGCGGCGCCCGCTCGCACCCGCCTCGAAGCGTGGCGCGACGTCCCGGACCAGAAGATTGGTGTCTGAGTTCGGCTCCAGATTTCGAGCTAAGGCGCAGCCTTGGTCCTGCCTGAAAACGACAGAACGGCGCCACGGACCGTGCGACGTCAGCCAAAACGCTCGCGACGCATCAGGCCTTGACGTACATCCGTCTTGCAATTAAGACGCATTCTCATAAATGAGAGGGGATGTTGAATGACCCTGCCCGTAGCGGGTGTCTTTCGCAATAGTGTTTCTGAGTCTCTCCGCAGGGCGGCACCTTCCGGGCTGGCAGCATCAAAGTCGGCAGTGCTGGTCGCCTTGATGCTGTCGCTCGCCTTCATGACGCGAACGGCATTCGCTGGAGCATCGAATGGGGCAACCGCTTCGGCGAACTCCGATTCCGTCGAAACCATTGTCGTCGAGGGACAGCGGATAGCAGGGCCCGGCCTGTCGAGCAGCGGAACGAGCGATTATTCGATAAACCGTGCGGACATAGCAGTCCTGCCAGCCGGTGAAAACACAACTCTCACCGATATACTTTCGCAGATGCCAGGCGTGTCGATCGACCAGAACGCGCAGATCCATATCCGCAATACGGAGGGTCCGCAGTTTCAATATCAGATCAACGGCGTACTCATTCCGCTGGATATCAATACCAATCCGCCATTTCTTTCGATGATCAATCCGTTGTTTATCTCGCGGTTGGATCTTCTGACCGGGGTTTTGCCCGCGCGTTACAGTTACGCCACAGGCGGCGTCGTCAATATTCAGACGATCGACGGATGCGAAAGCCCCGGAGGCAGTGTCTCCCTGATGGGAGGGCAGCGCGGCATGCTGCAACCCAGCATTGAGTATGCCGGTTGCGATGGGTCGCTCTCATATTTCGGCAGCCTGCTCTACAGCCAGAACAACATGGCGTTCAGTTCGGCAACGCCCGGACCGAACGCCATTCATGATCAAACCCATCAGGGTCAGGGGTTTGGCGCGTTATCGTACCCGATCAACGCCACGACGAAGTTCAGCGTGATTGCGTCCGTCTCGGACAGCGACAACCAGCTTCCCAACGTTCCGGATCTGGACCCTGAATATACTCTGGCCGGCGCACCCGCCATTTCATCATCGCAAATAAATTCATATTTAAATTTCCGCGATTATCTCGGCATTCTCTCGCTGACCGGCGATCCGGACGCGCAGCTATCATATCAGCTTTCCTATTCGATGCATTCCATCTCGGAACTCTTCGAGCCTGACGATGTGGGCGAGCTGATATATCAGGGCGTGGCCTCAACCGCATCACACAAGGATTTCGACAATACGGTTCAAGGCGATCTGAATTATATTCTCGGCCATCACACGCTCGGTACCGGCTTCTATTTCGGCTCCTATGATGTGACGGCCGACGACAGTTCGCTCGTCTTTCCGGTCGACGCCTCGGGCAATCAATCGAGCGATGTTCCAATCCGCATCGTCAACAATGCGGAAGCCGTGAATACTGTTTCCGGCCTATACGTAAACGATCTTTGGGACATCAACGCGCAGCTGCGGGCAAATCTCGGGCTGCGGTGGGACCGGCTCACGGGATTCACGCGCGGCAGTGCAATCGATCCAACTGCCAACCTGACCTGGACGCCCGTCTCCGGCACCGACATTCACAGCGGTTTCGCGCGCTACATGCAGGTGCCGAGTTTCCTGGGCATATCCCCCAACGCCCCCGCGGCGTTCGCCGGAACGACGGCGGAGGGGCCACCGGGTGTGGTAACGCCCGTCGTGGAAAATGATTCGGAATGGGACGTCGGCATCGTACATACGCTGCTACAGGGCCTCACCGTCTCCGAAGATAATTTCTATGAAATTACCAGGCATTATCTCGATACCGGCCAGTTCGGAGTGGTGCCGATCTTTGCACCCTTCAATTACAACAGCGGCTATATGTGGGGCGTCGAAGGAGCGGTGGCTTATAAAACAGACACGCTGTCGACATACGCCAATGTTACCGTCGGGCGGAACTGGCAGAAAGGCGTCGATACCGGACAGTTCAATTTTGATCCCGATGAGCTCGCGTATATCAACTCACACGACATCATCCTCGATCACCAGCCCCTGCTCGGGATAACGGCGGGAGCTGCCTATGACTGGAAGCCCTGGTCGTTCAGCGTTGACGCTACTTATAGCAGCGGCCTGCAGGCCGGATTTGCCGATCTCGTTCACCTGCCGAATGTGTTCCAAATCAACGTCGGAATCGGGCGGACATTCAGTATTCCCGGTGTGGGTACGGTGAGCAACCGTCTCACCCTTCTGAACATTTTCGACCGGACAAACCTGATTCGCCCCTCAGAGGGCATCGGCATCTTCCAGTCAGCTTACGAACCGCGCTTCACCGTCTTCGACACCTTGTCGGTACCCCTGTGAAGCGCCGGCTTTAGTTGCCGCCTCCAGCACAACTGCTTGTCATCGGCTGCACGGAACGCTTGCTTGCGCAGGACCTTCTGCCATGTGAAAAAGGCGCGCCGCGATCCGCGGCGCGCCAGTTAGAACTGTGTTGGCCACGCGGGGGAACGCCGGGGGCTACACGCTCTAGGCTCCGGAGACGCGACGCAAGACCCGCTAAATCTGCGTCGCGAGCTTCCGGTTTCGTCCTATCAGCGATCTTGCCGGCCGTTGGTGGTCAACGACCGGCCGTTCTCGTTGACGGCGTCCGATGTTAAGCTCATCTTTGGTGAGAATGCAACTCGTTTGCAAATAGGAAAGTCAACCTGGTTGCCATATCCTCACCCGCTGCGTGCGCCCGCCCAACCATGGTAATGAATACGTACGGGACGATAACCCGGATTTCCCGGCCCGAAACACCGGCAGGTGGGCACGCCGGCAGGTGGGCACGGAAGCGGCTCGGCTTGGAAATGCAGGCGTTTCGAGATCAAGCGCGGTGAAACCGGAGCCGTTGTTGGTCGTGCTCAGGACAGGATTACTCGTTACAATGGGTCGGCGTCGACGGTTACAAAAGCAGCGACGTGTTCCAGACCGGCACAAGTTGCAGTTCGGCGTTCTATTCGGCGTGGTATGGATGCTGTCCGAAAGGCGGGACACGGATCTCCAACTTCGCGGTCGCTGCGGGTGACCTGACACAGGTATATATCTGGAATATGAGCCTGACCGGGGGCAATTACGACATCACCAATTTCAGGCGAGGCCTTTCTCTATGGAGATACGAATAAGATCAGCTGTCGAATCGAGACCAAGCTTTTCCTTGATGTGGCTCAGAGTATTTGCAACTGTCTTGTAAGCAACGCCCAGAATCTCGGCGATCTCCGTCAGGCTGCGGCCCTGAGCGAGATGACGCATGATTTCCAGTTCACGTGACGTAGGCGTACGGATGCCATCTGCCGCATCGATGCGAAGTTCCTCCGCGATCTCGTGCTCGACATAGGATTCGCCCTGCAATATTGCCCGGACGGCTGCGAGCAATTCCTCCGGCGCAGCATTCTTGCTGACATAACCGCGGGCTCCCGCCTGCAACGCACGCGCGGCATAGATGGTTTCGCCGTGCATACTGAACACCAATACCGGCAACGCAGCGTGCATCTGCAGCAGCCTGCGCAGCAGTTCGAGGCCTCCCAATCCCGGCAGATTGAGATCGAGAACAACGAGTTCGGGGCAAGTCTGTTTGAGAAGCCCTACCGCGTCTTCACCGCTTTGTGCTTCCATTAGTTCGAACCCGGGAAGAACGGCCAATAGACGCCGCAGCCCCGCGCGGACGATCGCGTGATCTTCGACGATTACGATCCGTTTCATGTCACCGGCATGGGAGTTGCGCGCTTTTCCAGCGGCAGCAACGCAGTTATGCGCACACCGGAGCCTGCCACGCGCGGTCCTACTTCAAAATTGCCATGCAATGCGCGTATGCGCGCCGCCATACCATCAAGGCCCATTCCCGCGCGCAGCGGCCCGATCGGCAGACCGTTACCATCGTCGACGACGTCCACTTTGAGCCGTCCGCCGTTCAAACACACTATCGAAATGCCAACGCTTTTCGGTCGCGCGTGCCGGACGGCGTTACTGATGCCCTCACTCACAATCCGGTAAGCGACCTCTTCGATTTCGCGGGTCATCTCTGCATGGCCCAGCTTCAAATCGAGATCAAACTGCATCTCCGGATACCGCCGCTGCCAGAAATCAATCGTATCGCGCACGGCGCTGTCGAGCCCGAAATCAAGGTGCTGGACCGGCCGCAGCTGGCGCAGGATCGCCCTGATATGTCTCTTGATGTGAGCAACGGCTTCGCAAATGGCGTCTGCGCGCTGCACCATTTCTGAGGATCTCTTTGCCTCGGCAAGAATTGGAATCGCCTCCGCATCGACGCCAATGGCAAAAAGATAAGGCCCGACCTCGTCATGGAGGTCGCGAGCGATCCATGCTCTTTCCTCGTCCTGAAGTTTGACAAGTTGGTCCTGCAATTGTGCGTTGCGCAGGACGTAGACGTGCAGCCGCTCCGCCATCCGATTGAAGCCGGCGGCCAGCGCACGAAACTCCGGCGGTCCGATTTCTGGAACCGCAGTTTCGTAGTGACCATCGGATATCGTTCGAAGACCGGCCTCCAGCGTGGTGATGGATCTCAACGTGCGGCCTATGATAACGCAGATAAGTGCGGAGATCCCGCCGCAGAGGATAACCAGAACGGCGAACGCATTGCGCGTCTGTATCCAGACTTCGCCAATTTCGTTGTCGGGCTCGGACTTCAGCAACAGCGTTGCGGGCGATGATCCGGGCGATTGGCCCGGCAAAGAAATTCGGGCGGTCGCGACCGTGGAAGGCACGTTGATAAGGGCTGCAAACCAGCGCGGGACAGCGACAGAAACTGGAGCAGGTCGCGACTGCGCAGCTTGCACGCCCCCGATCAAAAGGACGGCGCGGAGGTGGCGCTGGCCGTCGAAGCTGCGGATCAATGCACGAAAGCGCGCAGCAGAAGGTTGGCGGTCTTCGCTCTGCAATGACTGGTGGACGACAAGCGTGCCACCCACCAGAGCGGAGTCCATTTCGGTGCGCACCGATTTTCGCGCTTGCAAACAGGCCAACAAACCTCCAATGGCCAGTGCTCCAAGCAGAACAGCAACAATGGATGCGAGCAGGAGAGAGCGCAGGGACAACCGCCCTCCCCTGTCATCACTTGCACATGCGGCCACAGGTGCGCTCCATCGGCAAAAGCAACTCGGAGAAACCAATAGACGTCCAGGGGAGGGCTGGTCCAGCGGGCGCGCAAAAAGGCGTGGCAATCCCATCCGGCTCTTCCGGTCGATCAAGAATCGCTTTGATTGCGCAACGCTGCTCATACGACCGCATCGCCGAGCTACGAATTACCCCAAAAAAATCCGCATCACGAGCGCATATACCTCCCCACGCAAAATCGATCTCTGCGAGGGGGCCGGCGGCGGAACAGGTTGATCGCTTTCGACTTCGGCGGGGGACGACGGCCATTGCATGCCGATGACGCCGTCCGCGTGGCCGCTTGTAAGTGCAATTTGTTCGCATTATCGTTTGTGTGGCTCTGAACCCAGGGTGGGGGCAGATGCGCAAAATAACCTTTGTCAGGAAGGGGATGCCCATGCATTCGAAAACTCGGCTCCAGTCTGTCGCAGCTCGCGTCTGGCCGGCTGTCATCAGCGGAACTTTTTCAACATTCATTGCAGTTGGTATGGCCTCAGGCGCCCAGGCGCAGCAGGTGCACAAATCCGGCCCTGTTTATTATAAGGACGTGTGCTCTCCCGTTCCGGTTGGCTACGCGCGCTGCGCCTCGGAGGTCGTGACCGATGCGCAGGGCCGAACGATAGAAAGCCCGAAGTTGCCGATATCGGGCTATGCGCCGGCTCAGCTTCGCGACGCATACAAGATCGACGCGCAAGGAACTGCCAGCACGATTATCGCGATCGTGGACGCCTTCGGCTACGACAATGCCGAGTCGGACCTTGCGACCTACCGCGCGCAGTTCGACATACCGCCGTGCACCACCGACAACGGCTGCTTCAAGAAGCTCAACCAAAAAGGAACTTCAGACCACTATCCGCCGCAAAATATCGGTTGGGCACAGGAATCGGCGCTCGATCTCGACATGGCCAGCGCCATGTGTCCCAATTGTACAATTTACCTGATCGAGGGGCACAACAATACCGGGGCAAACCTGGCACGCGCAGCAAATGAGGCTGCGGCACTCGGAGCCCATGTGATTAGTAACAGCTATTGCGGGAGGGAGTACCATCACGCCAGAGTGCTACAGAAGTTCTACAAGCACCCGGGCGTGGCCGTTACGGCTGCAAATGGCGACGCCGGCTACGGTCTGTGCCAGCCCGCCGACATGCCAAGCGTCGTTGCAGTTGGTGGTACGTCGCTTCTGACAGCACAAAATGATCGCGGCTGGAACGAAACTGTGTGGTCGGGAACCGGCAGCGGATGCAGCGCACAATTCACGAAACCACATTGGCAGACCGATACCGGTTGCCCAACCCGTACCATCGGTGACACAGCTGCCGTCGCCAACCCGGGCACGGGCGTAGCGGTCTACGGTCCGAACAGTGCGGGCGTTTCGACATGGATGGTGTTTGGCGGCACAAGCGTTGCCACGCCGCTAATCGGAGGAGTCTTTGGTGCAAACGGCGGCACCGTGAACGCAGCCAGCACGATTTACGCACATACAGCCAACCTGTTCGACGTAACATCCGGCAGTAACGGAACCTGCGATCCGGCATATTTGTGCACCGGAGAGGTAGGTTATGACGGCCCCACGGGCAACGGAACGCCGAACGGCATCACAGCATTCGGCGATAATTAAAGGCAGCTCCAGCGTCACCGGGCAAAGAGATTTAGCTTTGCCCGGTGACGAGCATTGGAGTACAGCCAAGGCCCAACCTTGCTGGCCAATCAGATTTTCAAACACCCGCTGATGATACTTTCGTACTCCCGGGCAGTCAGGATTTCGTAACGCAAAGCGCGAGAATCCAGTTTATAGAGCGGCGCCTTGATCTGCGCCGGATCGAATCCTTCCTTCACCAAATCCACCTTGCGTTGTTTGAACGTGCCGGTGGTTTCTATCTGTGATATAAGCCGGAGAAATATGGGGCGCGCGTAGTCGGGGAGATTGCCCTTTAGCCGTTCGGCGAGCAGCGCAACATCAAAACCGGGGGCAACGACCAGCGCCGCCATTCCGGCACGCCCTTCGTAGCCCGGCACCTTCACGCCATAGACATTTGCTTCGGCAATGCCCGTTATTGATTGCAGGGCCTCCGCGACTTCGCTCGTCGCAACGTTTTCCCCTTTCCATCGAAACGTATCGCCGATCCGGTCCACAAAATAAAAATATCCATGCCGATCGCGTTTCATCAGATCGCCGGTGCGAAACCAGGTATCACCGCGGCGGAAGACATGACGCAGAATCTTCTTTTCTGTATCCGACTCGCGGGTATAACCTTCAAAGCGGGTCTTCGCTTCGGAAGTTATTCTGCCGATCGCTTCCCCGACCTCTCCGTCGGCACACTCCATGCAGAACCCGTCGCCATTGCGCACGGGCTCTTCCGTTTCGATATCGTGGCGGACAATCCGGGTCTGAAAGAATCCGCGCGCGTACCAGGGTATCCGGCCGACTGCCCCGACTTTTCCGTCGTAATTGAGCAGCACGACATTGCCCTCCGTGGCGCCATAAAATTCAATTATGCGCGGGATGGCAAAGCGCGACTGGAAGGTCTCCCAAATGTCAGGCCGCAAGCCGTTGCCGATAATGGCGCTCAGCGAATGATCTCGCTCATGCGCCGAAGGCGATGCATTCAGGAGGTAACGGCAAAGCTCGCCGATATATTGAAACACGGTCGGCCTATATCGTGCGCAGTCGTCCCAGAATTCGTGCACGGAGAATTTGCGGCGGATAACGAGAGAGCCGCCCACGGTCAGTGCCATGCCTGGTCCGCAAATGCCCCCGGCAGAGTGATAGAGCGGAAGTACGTCATAAATCCGGTCCGAAGCATGAGTGCCGATGGCGCCGCCAAATCCATGCATCATGAAAAGTGTCCGGAAATGACTGATATTGGCGGCTTTCGGCGGCCCTGTCGTGCCGGAGGTAAATATATAGAAGGCCAGGTCTGCACAGGTCAGGCCGGCACGCCAGGCGGGATCGGTCGACGGGGACAAGATAGTGTTGAGCACCTCGTCCAGATCGATGCAATCGGGATGCGATCCGCCTGTAACCCATGCTTCGGGTGGAACGGCGATCAAATCACGTGCATTGAGATATTCTGCCGCCAGTTCCCTGCCCAGCACCAGATGACGCGCGGCGCAGACCGCGATCGAATGCGCCAGCGCTGCCCCGCGAAGATTGGTGTTGATGAGCGCCACCACCACCCCCAGCTTGAACAGCCCGAGCCATGCGGCGATGTATTCCGGGCGGTTATCCATCAGCAGCGCCACACATTGGCCGCGCCCGATTCCGACGCCGCGCGCCCAGCACGCGTAGCGCTCGGCAAGCGCATTCAGTGCGCCATAGCTGACGACGTCGTCGCCGCAGAGTATGGCGGGGCTCTCGGGCGCGCGACCCGCATGGGCTTCGAAGATATCGACAATCGTAACGGGCGATTCAGGCCTTACATCGCGCAGCCGCCAGAGCTCACGACCGAGACTTGCGATGTATGTGGTTTCGCGCAAAACCACTGTCGGGAAGACCATGGATGAATCGCGCCCCTTTCTGCGCGATTTTTGGAGGATAGGCGGCAGAAGGAACGTCGTCCACGGAAGATGCAGCCTGTCTCGCTCGATCTCAGGGGATTGAAATGCCCCATGCCTGCGCTCATGGCACGCCGGGCGCTATCGCGCGCCGCGGCTGGCGACATCGTCGAAGTCGTCAGTGATGATCCGCTGGCATCGATCGACGTACCGCACATGTGCCGCGAGCGAGGGTATGAAGTCCTTGCTGTGGAGCGGACTGCCGCCGTCACGCACTTCATTCTTCGCCGTCCCGCTTGAACATGGCTGCGGAATCGGTCGCGATCAGCGTGGCGATGCTCGCCGCGGCACCGTTCATCGGCAGTTTCCTTGGTGTGCTCGCCCTGCGGCTTCCCGAAAACCAGCCTGTGGCCTGGGCCCGCTCGGCCTGCGATCACTGTCGGCATGTGCTCGCTCCGGCCGATCTCGTGCCAATCGCAAGCTATCTCATGCTGCGGGGGCGCTGTCGCTATTGCGACGCGAAGATCGGCCACTTCGTGCTTCTGATCGAAATCGCGGCACTTGTCGTCGCCGCGTGGGCCGTCGTGCAGACTTCAGGGGCGGTGCTGGCGGCAAGCTGCGTCTTCGGCTGGATGCTGCTATTGCTCGCCATCATCGATTGGCGCGTACAGCTCCTTCCCGACGCAATTACATTGCCGCTGATGCTCGCCGGGCTGACGGTGGCAGCGATTGTTTTCCGCGAGCACCTTCCAGATCATCTGATCGGTGGCGTCGCCGGCTTTGCCATTTTCGCACTTGCTGCGTTTGCCTATCGCAAATTGCGCGGGCGCGAAGGGCTCGGTCTTGGAGACGCCAAACTCCTCGGCGCCATAGGTGCATGGGTTTCATGGACCGGAATCCCGACCGTCATATTGTGGGGCTCGATCCTCGGTCTGGCCTACGCGCTGGCCCGCGCGCTATCCGGCCGCGGACTAAGACTTTCCGACCGTCTTCCGTTCGGCACATTCCTCGCCGCCGGCGGGTGGTTGGTCTGGTTGTATGGACCGTTGGTACCGGGCACTTGAGATGATTACATCGCCACCTTCCGGGGAATGCGCTGCGTTGTGAAAAGGTGCTTGCCGCAAGCCTCGCATTGTAAGGTAGCGGTCGCCGGTTTCTCCCAGACTCAATGGCTTGCGCAGACGGCCACGCAGCCGCGGGTAGAATGCTGGCGCTTCGGGATACGTCACGAGAATACATCCGAGCGCATCCTTCAGGGGGCCGAGCCAGCGCTCGTATTCATGCCATTGCTCCACTCCATGGTGATAAAGTGGCATGAAGACCTGCTCGAAACTCAGCGTCTCCACCACACGACTGTTCTCATGAAATCGCAGACACGACTGTTCGAACGGCAGATCGAGATGCTCGAGCAGCCGGCGTACCTCGCCTTCAAAATTTCCTACAAGATTCTCGTAAACGACCCGGTGCACCTTTCCGGGCAGAAGCTCGTCAAAATGCGCCATCAGTTCAACATAGGCAGCATACCGGTTGCCGAATTCGACCAGATCGCTTGTGTAGGGTTGGCCGGCCGGAAAGTAATGCCTGAAGCAGGAAACGCCGCAATCGAGCGGATGCCGTCGCACGTCGATGATCCGCGCATTCGGCAAAGCGAGGTGAATCAGACCGGTCAGCTGGAAGTTGCTCAGCTGTTTGTCGGTGAAAAATGGCTTTGAGGTCTTACGGAGCGGGCGCATCCGCGCCAGGTATTCTTCGCCTGTCGCGCGGAGGTCGGTCGGGCCAAAGTTCCGCAGCGCCCAGGGCCAGCTCTCCTGCTGCCGCCCCAATTGCTCCAAGCGCTGCGCCGTAACCGCCGACAGTGCCGGGCTTTCTCCAAGCCCCTCTATGGCTGAATGACAAGACAAAATCTGCTCCACGAGGGTAGACCCCGAGCGTGGCATTCCGACAATGAAGACAGGGTCTTGACGCTGTGACCCCGCATTCCGGCGCGTCCGGACAAAAGCGGCAGTGAACAATGCTTTTGTTTCGATCACTGCGCTGGTCGGAGGTTCCGCATCCCATTGCGAAAGGCGGGTCCGAATTTCATTGCCAGCCCTGTAACTCTCAAACGCTGCTTCCCGGTGGCCGCCGGCATCGATTGCCCGGCCCAGCACGAAATACATGATGGCCCGGTCATCCACCGCGAGATCGGGCCGCGCCAACTGCCCTCGAATCTGCGTCACCAAATCCTCGCTCCAACCGAAGGATTTCAGTGTCGCCAGCGCAAACCAGGCTTCGAAATGACTGGGGAGAAGTTGGATAGAACGTTCGAACGCGGAGGCAGCATCTTTCTTTCGCAGAAGCCGCAGCATGCGCCCGAACTGATACCAGCACCCGGGCCAGGATGGCATATCAGCAACAAATAGTTCGAACGCGGCGACTGCTGCCGCATACCTTCCCGCTCCGGCAAGCGCCTCGGCAATCAGCCGGCGATAGGTCGATTTATTGTTCGCATCGCACGCAACGAGCAGATCGAGATGCGGCGGCACCGATGAAAATTCGCCATGCACAACGAGCATTGTGGCGTAACGGAACCGCGCGGCAACGAATTCGGGCGCGAAGGCAAGGCAGCTTTCGAGCAGCGATCGCGCTTCCGGCCAGCGCGACCTGAGGATGTAAACATCGGCGAGATTCTTGAGCGCGACGGGATCACGCGGCTCGGTAGCGAGGCGCCGGCGCAGCAGGTACTCGGCCGCATCGAACCGACGCTCGCGTAAAGCCGATTGCAGGTCGTCGGCGGAAGCGGACCGCTTCAGTCGCATGATCGGTTTGGTCTCCGGAAATTCGAGCAGATCGCCGAGAGCGAACCAGGCGTCCTTTCCCCGGATTTCGAGATCCAGCGCACGTTGCAGGGCTCCAACGGCGGCAGCGCGCTCACCGGATCGGGCCAGCACCAGCCCCATCGCGCGCCAGCCAAATTCGATCTGAGGCTGCAGATGCACGAGGCGTTTCAGAACCGGAAGCGCCTCGTCGTCGCGCTTGCTTCGGCGCAGGACCGCGGCAAGCAGGCAGAGGGCCCGGGGTTCGTCCGGACTGGTCTTGAGTACGTGCCGCGCGCAGGCTTCGGCAGCGGCCGCCGATGATCCTTCCATAATTCGACCGGCCTCGGCAGCCGAAAATGTATCGGCACCGAATCGGGTAGCCGCTGCGGTCCAGACGCGCTCAGACGTGAATGTCGGGGGAAAAACTGGCAAGCGCTCGAAACCCTTGAGATCTTCACGCATTTTGACAATACGATTCAAAACGAGCGGATATTTCAATAAACCGCTTCATTGCAGGACAAAGTTGCGGGCGCGAGGCAAAAGCAAGCTTGGTACTGCTTGCCCGGCCCGTGCATTCGAAGTAGATTTCCCCATGGCCCATCTGGGCGCGAGCATGTCCGATTGGCGGACAGCTCCTCAAGGGGAACTCCCATGAAAATCAAAAACTGCCTCACCGCAGGAGTTTCGGTACTGGCCGTTGCAGCCGTTGCTGCGCTCGCCACCGACGCTTCAGCGCATCAGATTGTTTATCCGTACAAACACGGCGCCAAATCCGTCGCGCCAAGCCAGCAATTGACGCATGTGGGGCCGTGGGCGGCTCCCTTTATTGCCCCGAAGAAGTCGAAATCGGGCACATGGACCGACGTATCCGGGTCGCT
This sequence comes from Rhizomicrobium sp., assembly GCA_036269235.1. Classification (GTDB taxonomy): domain Bacteria; phylum Pseudomonadota; class Alphaproteobacteria; order Micropepsales; family Micropepsaceae; genus Rhizomicrobium. The sequence goes on along the minus strand of DATASL010000046.1, from coordinate 146,273 downwards.
GCCTTTCACCGCAGGTCCCTGGGGCGAAATGCTGATGACCGATGGTACGGTCATCGTACTCGACTACTGCACCAGCCCGGCACAGTGGTACAAGCTGACGCCGGATAAGAAGGGCCAGTACACCTCCGGCACGTGGAGCAAGATCGCCACCATGCCGAGCGGATATTCGCCTCTGTTCTCCGCGCAGCAGGTGTTGACCGACGGTCGCGTCATCATCAATGGCGGCGAGTACAATGCGTGCTCGGGTGATTGGACGAACAAAGGCGCGCTTTACGATCCGCAGAAGAACAGCTGGTCAAGCGTTACGGCGCCTTCGGGCTGGTCGACGATCGGTGACGCCGAAAGCGTCATCCTGCCGAACGGCACTTACATGCTGGCCAATTGCTGCGATCGCACGACGGGCCACGCCGCACTTGCCACGATCAGCGGAACGAGCGTGACCTGGACCATCCAGCCGACGATCAGCTGCCCGTCGGGTGACCCTTGCAATGACGAACAGGGCTTCTCGTCCCTGCCCGGGGGCGACCTGCTCATGGTCGATGTCTGGAATACCGGCACGAATTTCGACGATTACTGGCTGTACAGCCCGTCGGCGGGTACGTGGAGCCTCGGCGGCAAGACGCCGAACTTCCTGACCAACAGCGGCTTCGAGCTTGGTGCAACGCCGCTTACGCCGGCAGCCGGCAAGAGCGGCACGGTCCTCCAATTCGGCGCCGACACGTCGAACGACGTCTATGACGTGGCGAGCAATACCTGGACCACTGGTCCGTCTTTCGGCGGCGGTTATGATCAGGCCGATGCGCCGGCGGCGACCCTGCCGGATGGAAACATCCTCGCACAGGCGAGCCCGGGCGAATTCAACTCACCCTCGCATTTCTGGGAAGCTTCGATTTCCAAGAAGGGCAAGGTTAAACTGACCCAGGTCAGCGATCCGAAGCAGGCCCCGAATACGTCCTCCTTCGAATCGAACCTCCTGCTCCTGCCGACAGGCCAGGTGATGTGGGATAACAGCCAGGCGCAGCCGGAAGTTGCGCTTTATACGCCGAAAGGCAAGGCCAAGAAGTCGTGGCTCCCGGTGGTATCCAGCGTGTCGAGTTCGCTTTCGGTCGGAAGCACGGCCAATGCGATCTCCGGTACCAACTTCAACGGTTGGGACCTGGGCGGCTACTACGGCGACGACGCCCAGCAGGCGACCAACTGGCCGATCGTCAAGATCACCAACAACAGCACGGGCGATGTCTGCTACGGCCACAGCTATGGTTTCTCGACCATGGGCGTGTGGACGACCGGCACGACCAATGCCTCGTTCGACGTACCGAGCAGCTGCGAAAAGGGTGCAAGCTCGCTTCAGGTTGTCGTGAACGGCATCGCCTCCAAGGGTGTTTCCGTTACTCTGAGCTAAGACGAAGCGGAAGCAATTCCGCTGATTTTACTGGCGTGGATCATGGGCAGGGAAACCTGCCCATGATTTTTTCAGGAAACATGCTCTGCGTCGCGGCCAAGAATTCGCGACAGCCAATCAAGCGAACCCGTTGCTATTTTTTTCCAGCCCGGCTCGCCGATGAGCCAATGACTGTGATTCGGCAGTTCTTCGTAGCGGGCGCGTCCGCCATAGCGGCGTGCAAGCCTGCGTATGGTTCCTGGTGGATTGATACGGTCGCGCGACCCGACAAGACATAGCATTGGACACGCGACCGCACGCGGATCGACATGGGTCGCGCGATTGCCATCGAACATCCAGTGCAGAACTTCGAACATGGCGCGGCCGGATTCCGGCACGAACCGGTCGAGGATAGCTTCACGTTCTCGCTCAGGTACGAGATCCAGCGCATTCGCCGCCGCAATCCAGTGTTTCGGCATCAATGCCTTTCGCCAGAAAAAGCCTTCCGCATACAGCGCCTGCGCAGCAAAAAACTCGGTGGTCGTTGAGGGCAGCATTCCCCAGGGTGCCGACGGTGCGAGGAGAATGAGCGCGCGCACCCGACCTTGCGCCGCAAGCATCTGCGCGAGCAGGCCTCCCAGCGAATGCCCGATTACGATTGGCGCACTGCCAACCTTGTCGAGCAACGCACCGAGATCGGCCATGTAGCCGCGCATACCGATGCGGGCGAGTTCTTCCAGAGAACTGCCGGGTTCATGGCAGCGCAGTGTCGGTGTGTGGACCTCAAAGCCTCTCGCTGCAAAAAGCGGTTTCCAAGCATCGAATACCCATCCGCCGCAAAAAGCGCCGTGGACCATCACCACGGGAATCCGCGCTGCCGTCACGGCCATCGGTTCATGAGACCGGGCTGGCAAGATCCCGGAATGCGGCGATCACCTTCGAATACGTATCGCGCTTGAAGGGCACAACCAGACGCGGCAGCACGTCAATGGCGAGCCATTTCCACTGCCCGAATTCGGGATGCGCCGTGCTGACGTTGATTTCGGAATCGTCGCCGCGAAACCGCATCGCCAGCCATTTTTGCCGCTGCCCGCGATAGCGGCCATACAATGCCACGCCAAGAAGATGAGCTGGGAGATCGTAAGACAACCATTCGTCATGCTCGCGCAACAGCACGGCGTTGCGGGTGCCGATCTCTTCTTCCAATTCGCGGAAAGCGGCCTCGACTGGCGTTTCGCCTTCGTCGATGCCACCTTGAGGCAATTGCCAGCCTTCCACCATCTGATCGATGCGGCGGCCGACGAAAACCTCTCCCGCGCTGTTGAACAGCATCACCCCGACGCAGGGACGGTAGGGAAGATCGCTGTGATGCAAGCGTGATGGAGGCATGGTCATGCGCAATATGGCCGAATCCGCATTTCAAACAAAGCCCCGGACCCGACGCCCGAAAGAAGACTAATGCGCGCTCGCGGTCCGAGACACCACTTTGCCGTCAAGGATCTTGACCGCATAAGAGAGCTGGAAATCGTCGGCTTTGTTGCCCTGCGGCGGCTTGATGACGTCGAGTTTGACGGACGCTGTCGGCTGCTCCGCTGTCAAATGGTGTGGAAGATCGGCTTCGCTCGGGCGTTCCAGCTTTGAAAAGGGCGCCGTCTCGTTGCCTTGTGCGACCGCAATATCGGGCACGATTCCGGTTGCCTGGATCGAGCGGCCCGATGGTGTGTAATACCTTGCTGTCGTGAGGTGCAGTGCGCCGTCCTGTCCATCGCTGAGCGGTATGATCGTCTGCACCGATCCCTTGCCGAACGACGTCATGCCGACGATCCTCGCCCGCTTGTGATCCTGCAGCGCGCCGGCAACGATCTCGGAAGCCGACGCGGTGCCGCCATTGGTCAGCACGATGACCGGTTTGCCGTCGGCTATATCACCCGGTTTGGCATCATAACGCTGCGTGTCTTCCGGCTTGCGGCCCCGTGTCGACACGATTTCGCCGCTGTTGAGGAAATCGTCCGAAACTGCGATCGCCTGGTCGAGCACGCCACCGCCATCGTCGCGCAGATCGATAATATAACCTTTGAGACCTGGCCCAATCTGTTTCTTCAGATTCCTGACCGCCGCGATCACGCCGTCGCTCGTTTCTTCATTAAAGGCCGGAATGCGGATGTAGCCAACATCTCCTTCACGACGTGATTTCACCGATTCCACCTGGATGGCCGCGCGAACGAGGCTGACCTCCAGCGTTTTTTGAGTACCATTCCGCATCAGGGTCAGTTTGACGGGCGTGCCGGACGGACCGCGCAACATATCCTGAACCTTATCGAGATTCATTCCCTGGAGACCGTGGCCATTGATGGAGACAATACTGTCTCCGGCCTTGATGCCGCCATGCGATGCCGGCGTGTCGTCGATCGGGGAAACGACTTTAATCACGCCTTGATCGGCAGCGATCACAAGCCCGACGCCGCCATAATTCCCGGATGTTTTCACCTGCATCTCGGAAAACGTCTTGGGATCGAAATAGCTCGAATGGGGATCGAGATCGGAAATCATGCCGTTGAGCGCATCTTCGATCATCTTCCTGTCGTCCGGCGCTTCGACATAATCGGCACGCACCGCCGCAAACGCGGCGCCAAAGCGATTGAGCGCTTGATAGGTGGTCTGGGAATCACCATCCGCAGCGCCGCCCGCGATTGGCAAAACCAGAAACGCACCAAGAAATCCGGCAGCTGCGCCGAGCGCGGCGAGGCTCACGCGTTGCATCGTCTGTTTCATCGTCAGCCGGTAATCCCTTCGCCGGATCGCGCGCCGGAAAGGCGAGCCTCCGAAATCATAATCAATTTGCTGCGGCGGTCTTTCCGGTCGCGTTCATGGCCACTTTCCCGCGCAGCATGTCCAACGCATAGGAGAGCTGAAAGTCGTCGACCTTTTTGCCCGCAGGCGGATGAATCACGGGGGGCGCCGATTTTTTGTTGGCGTTTTCCACATCGAGATGACCGGGCAGGTTGGCTTCGCTCAAATGTTCAAGTTTGGAGACGGAATTGTCCTCGTCGCCTTCGGCCACCGCAACATCGGGCGTAATGCCCGTCGCCTGGATGGAATGACCCGACGGCGTGTAGTAGCGCGCCGTCGTAAGCCGCAGCGCGCCCCCGCCTTCGCCCAGCGGTATGATGGTCTGCACCGAACCTTTTCCGAAAGATGTCATTCCTTCGATGGTCGCGCGCTTGTGATCCTGCAGCGCGCCCGCGACGATCTCCGAGGCCGACGCGGTGCCGGCATTGATCAGCACGATTACGGGCTTGCCATCGGTGATATCGCCGGCTTTTGCATCATACCGCGAAGTATCGTCGGCATGGCGCCCGCGGGTGGAGACAATTTCTCCCGAATTCAGAAAGTCGTCGGAGACCTGAACAGCCTGATCGAGCAGGCCGCCCGGATTGTTGCGCAGATCGAGTACGTAACCCCGGATGCCGGGGCCGACCCGATGCTTCAACTCGCGGATAGCATGCTCGAGCCCCGACCCGGTCTCTTCGTTGAAGGCGCTCAGGCGGATGTAACCGATATCCCCCTCGCGATGGAACTTCACGCTGTCCACCTGCACGATGGCGCGCGTCAGTGTCACGTCGAACGGCTTCTTGGCGCCGCTGCGCAATACCGTCAGCGTAATTTTCGTACCCTGCGGTCCGCGCATCTTCGCAATGGCGTCGTTCAGCGACATGCCCTGAATCGGCGTGCCGTCAATGGCGCCGATGTAGTCCCCCGGTTTGATGCCGGCATGCGCCGCCGGCGTGTCATCGATGGGAGATATGACCTTGATCAGGCCATCTTCCATCGTGACTTCCAGGCCCAGGCCACCGAACTGGCCTTTGGTCTGAATCTTCATGTCGGCGAAGGCTTTCGCATCCATGTAACTGGAATGGGGATCGAGGCCGGACACCATGCCCTGAATTGCCGAGGTTACGAGCTGGCCGTCGTCCGTGGGATGCACATAGTCGGCGCGGACGCGCTCGAACGCGTCGCTGAACAGATCAAGCTGCTTGTAGGCGGAATCGTTTGCGCCGTGAGCGGAGGGAAACAGGAGCAATGCGGCGCTGAAGCCGGCCACCATTCCCATGCCCACAAATGCGAAACGCTTCATGTCTACATCACCTTTCTGGGTTCGACGGCCAGCCAGGGCGCCGGACTGACGCCCTTTCCGTTCTGCCGCACTTCAAAGTAGAGCCTCATCTCCGTGCCGCTGTGCGGCATCCTGCCGACCGGTTCGCCGGCGAGCACCTGGGCACCCGCTCGAACGTCAATACGCTCAAGGCCGGCGAGCACAAGATCGTAGCCAGCAACAGCGTGCAAGATCAAGACAAGGCCGTTCTTATGGTACGGGCCGGCAAAGAGCACCTGCGAGTCCGCTGGCGCAATAACCTGCGCCCCGACCGGTGAAAGGAAGCTTACACCCGGTGCAACCGGTGCGCCGTCCGGGGCTCCGTCGCCGGGCTCCATGCGCCCGACGACCGGCGGAAGCAGCGAATGACGCTGTAACCCTTTGCCCTGACCGGCTGCGGCAACAATAATTTCGCCTTGCGTTCCGGGTCCGTTGCGCAGCGCCGCAACCTTCCGCAACAGGGCCTCCAGGCTCTGCGCCTCGTTCGCCGCAGCGTCGAGGCGGGAGGAAAGATCTCCATATTGGGCACCGGCAGCATCGGCTTCGCGCGCTTTCATCGCGAGAAGTTGATCGAGCTGACCGCGCGCGATTTCGAGATGGGCCGAGTTCTGTGCGTCCTCGGCGCGACGGCGGATGAGTGCAGCGCGGGTGCGCTTCATCGTATTCAGCCGCTGCGAAAGTTCCGCCGCTGCCTGGTAAAGCCGGGGAAAGGTGGCGCCGAGCAACATCGCGGTATGAGCGCCGGCGAGCGCGTCACCCGGGCGGATCGCCATGACCGGCGGCATGTCGTGCTGCATGCGTTCGAGTATGGCGAGCAGCGCTCCGACCTTTACCCGCTGTTTCGCAAAGTCGGCGGAGAGCTGGACGGATTGCGCGGCCAGCTGACCGACCTCGCTGTCGAGCGCGATTTTCTGCTGTTCGAGATCCTGCACGCGGGCTGCCGTCGCAATCAGTTGCCGGCGAAGCGCTGCGGCCTGGGCGTTCAGCGCGTCGCTGCGTCGCCTGGCGTCTTCGACAGCCGGCCGGGACTTTGCGATTTCACCCTGCAGCGTCTGATAGCGTGCTGCCGAGCTCGGCATATGGTCCGCAGAAGCGGCCGGCACCGCGTTGGTGAGATCTTCGGTGTCCGTATCTGTTACAGGGGCGGGGGCGCGCGGCGGCGCCGACATCTGCTGCTGCACAGGCCTGTGGGCCGGCCGTTTGCGCAAATGATGCGCCGGCGATGCCATCGCCGCCGTGGCCGTCACGGCCACTGCAAACAAACGAAGAAGCGTGCCTCTCAGACCATCACCCCCGACGCAACAGACAGGTTCTCGATCAGCGAATGGCCCGCCATTTCATGCGGTCTTTCAATGCCCATAAGGTCCAGCAGCGTCGGCGCCACATCTGCGAGGCGACCGCGCAAAAGTTTCAGCGGCCCTCCGGCGCCGATGACGATCAACGGCACGTCGAATGTCGTATGCGCAGTATGGGGCTCGCCGGTTTCGGGATCGCGCATCATTTCCGCATTGCCGTGGTCCGCCGTGACGAGAAGCACGCCGCCGGCTTTCTCCACGGCAGCACGCAGGCGGCCCAGACACGCATCGATCGCATCAATGGCTTTCTCCGCCGCGGCGAACATTCCCGTATGCCCCACCATGTCCGCATTCGCGTAGTTCACGACGATCAGATCATATTTGCCCGACGCGATCGCCGCTTCGAGTTTGTCGGTTACTTCGAAGGCCGACATTTCCGGCTGATGGTCATACGTCGCAACATGCGGACTTGGAACGAGTATGCGGTCTTCGCCCTCGAACGGCGTTTCGCGACCACCGTTCAGGAAGAACGTGACATGGGCGTATTTCTCCGTCTCCGCCATGCGCAACTGTTTCAGGCCGAGGCCCGCGACGACTTCGCCGAGCGTGGCTTCGAGAGTTTCCGGCGGAAACAGGGCCGTCATGAACGATTTCAACGGTTCCGAATATTCCGTCATGCCGGCCGCCGCCGAAAATTCGATCCGCTTCTTCCGCGGAAAACCGTCAAAGGCAGGATCGACAAGCGCGCTCGACAATTCGCGGGCACGGTCGGCGCGGAAATTCGCGAATACCAGCGCGTCGCCGTCGTTCATTCCCCGATAATCAGCGATTACGCATGGGACAACGAACTCGTCGCCAACATAGCTGCCATAGGAAGCCGTGATCGCAGCCTCGGCGTTCGCGGCCGCATTTCCCTGTGCCGAAACGATCGCGTCATAGGCCCTGGCGACGCGATCCCAGCGCTTGTCACGATCCATCGCGTAGTAGCGGCCCGACACGGTCGCGATCTGCGTATCGGGCAACCCCGAAATCGCCTGCCCGAATTTGTGCACAAAGCCCTGCGCGCTGCGCGGCGGGGTATCGCGGCCGTCGAGAAATGCATGGATGCGGACAGGCAGGCCCGCATCAGCGAGCGCCCGTACAAGCGACGCGATGTGATCCTGATGGCTGTGCACGCCGCCGGGCGAGACAAGACCCGGAACATGCACCGCGCCTCTCGCCGCTCTTGCTTTCGCGATGAGATCGCGAAGCGCGGGAAGCTGCGCGAAACTGCGGTCGGTAATGGCATCGTCGATACGCGGCAGGTCCTGGGTCACGATGCGGCCCGCGCCGATGTTCATATGGCCGACTTCGGAATTGCCCATCTGCCCTGCCGGCAGGCCGACGGCGCGGCCGGAGGTGGCAAGCGTCGTATGCGGGCATTCGGCCAGCATGCGCTCGAAATTTTTGGGATTGGCGCGGGTGATGGCGTTGTCTGCGGCATCGAGCCGGCAGCCCCAGCCGTCGAGGATGCACAGTACGGCCGGCCGCAGCCGTTGTTTCGCGCGGCCCGGGACAGGTTTGTTCATGCGCGAATCAACCGTCTGGGCATGGGCCGAAAATAGGTAGGCGTCCCTCTGCTGTCCATGCGGTCCGCTGGATCATTGCGGCGCAAAACTGCGGTAATCGAGCTCCGGTGCCTGCGGCAGCGTCGCCGGATTGCGCGGGTCGTAGGGTACCCAGCGCGCCCTGGGCGCAGCGACGACGAAGGCCCGCACATGACCCTGCGGGGCCAGGAACAGCGAAAGCGGCTCGATGCTCCAGACTTCGAGGAGTTCGCGCCGGAACCGCGCGCCCTCCGGATCGACCTGCCGCATCGCCTCCCCATGCGAGATGATGCCGGCCTCGCTGCGCACGAGACCGCGCAACGCACCGGCAAAGCCGCTCCATTGCTGCGTGATCGCGAGTTGCGCCGCCGCCTGCCCCAGAGCGAGGCCGAGAACGATCGCGAGCACCGGCGGCGTTGCGAACGCGCCCGGCGTCAATCCGCGCCTTTTCGCGACCAGAAACAGCGCCGCAAGCAGCGTGGTCAGGGCGACGGGAAGCCCGCGCGCGGCAAAGAAACGGCTCGGCGCGACCAGCCTGTCCCCCGCATCAAAAAGAACAGCGACGAGAACAGCGAAAATCGCCATCGCCACGACGACGGGCTCCCAGGCCCGCAGCGCCCGCGCTCGAGTCTCATCCCGGCTCAGGCGCGCCATCCGGAAGGCGACGGCGCAGCAGAGGACGGCCAGCACGCTCATCGCTGCGGGAATGTTGGGCGCGGACGGGGTGCCGAAAAACCCGCCCAGCAGGCTGACGAAATAATCGCCGCGCTCGACCGCACTGCGCGGCCAGACGATCCAGCGCGCCATGTTGACTGCGCCGGCGAGCGCGGCCCCCACGGTGACGAACAATGCGGCGCGGCCAAATCCCTTCGCAGTCGAAATCCGCAGCGCCGCCGCCACTGCGATCACGAGCAGGCAGAGGACCGCGGCTTCATGCGAGAGGGTGCAGGCCGCCGTCGCGACCACACAGGCAACCGCGCCGGTCACGGTCCCGCTGCGAAATTCGATCAGCAGGAAGGCGAGCCACAGCAGGCAGGAGCCGATGATGCCCTCGCCGACGCCGATCAGGCTGGTCGCCGGCATGACGAATACGAGGTTGAACAGCGGCCCGGCGCTCCAGACTTTCTGTCCGCGCGGCAGCACGAACCAGCACAGCCCCGTCAGCAGCACCGGCCAGCCCGAACAGCCGAGCGCGTAGAGCACGCCCAATGTCCGCAGATCGCGGACGCCGAGCCGCAGGCCCGCCACCGCGAAAAGCTGCTGCAGGCTTTGCGACACGCCGCGCGCCGGTTCGAGCAGCTGGAACCCGTTCCGCGCCGCCGCGCCCAGCAGGTAATAGGAGCCGTCATAAACGAGGTCGCGCGCGCTCACGATGGCCGCGCCGGCCGCGACCGCGAACAGCCCGGTCGCGATCCAGAACACCCACGCCTCGGCTCGCTCCGCTGCGTCTGCGCGTGCGGTCGAGGCGGGGGGTGCAAAAGGCATAACAGCGATTTTAACAGCGATTAACAGCGAATTCGCCAACCCGCGCGGCACAAAAAAACCGGCCGCCTTTCGGGGCGCCGGCCGCGGATATCTGCACTACCGAAATGCGTAGCATGTCTGACCGGAAAACGCCAGCTTTATTTGCCGGCGCGACCAGACCGCGACCGCTCGAAATGCGCCCCCCAGGCCCTAATAGGCAAGCTTCGGATACCAGTTCGCGCCCCTGCCCTCCGGCACGAGATCGAGGATATTCCACAATGGCGCCAGATCGGGCGCACCGCGCGGATCCTGCCCGGGATCGGCCATCGCCCCGCTCATCTCGCCCGCCCAGAACAGCCGCACCGCCCCGCCGTCGCGGCGATACACGACCAGCGCCGGATATTCCGAACCGTCCGGCAGAAGCACGCCGATATCCGAAGGGTAATCGTCGCCGCATTGGACGAAATCGAGATCGTTCCAGCCGCGCTGCCGGGCAAAAGCATATTGCCGCTCAAGCGGCGAGCGCCCGACGACCCGAAGCGAGACAAGCTGTTTGATGTCGGCCGCGTTGGCGTTCAGGGGCCCGAGCAGATTGGCGCACATCGGACAGGGCTCGGCGCGCGCAGGCCCGAACATCCAGAAATAGGTGACAAGCGTCTCGCGGCTCCCGAACAGATCGCTCAGCGAAACCGCGCCGCGCTCTTTATCCGTGAAGCGATAATCCCGCGCGATCGCGGGGCCCGGCGGCAGCGCCCGCCGCTCTTCGGCAACGCGCGCGATATGCCGGCGCAATTCGATTTCCTCGGCAAGCAAAGCTTCGCGCGCCTTTGCGTATTCCGCGCTCTCGCCGGAAAACAGCGGCCGGCGCTTCGCCGCAAGCCGGGCGGCATTGGTAAGATTGCTGGTCATAGAGAGTCTCCAACGCGGTAGCGCGAACCTGAACCTCCAAACTTATTGCATAGACTTCACGAGATTATCCAAAGATGCATTGTGACCAAATCTCGCGCCCTCGAGCATGCCTTCGCCGGCCAGCGACGTGAGTTGCAGCGTCACAATGATTTTTGTTCCGCCGCCCTGCGGCTCGAGTGTGATGGTCGACATGGAAATGAGAAGCTTTCGCTCCTTCGCCTCGACGATCTCGCTCGAAATAATGCGCTCATCGGGGACGATGTCATGGTAGCTCGTGACTCCACGATATTGCGGGTCGCTCCTGTCCCCGCAGCGGAACTCATCGCGGCCGCCCTCCCGAAAATCGACCTTATCATAAATCAATGCTGTTGCTTCCGAAGGTGCGCCCCAATTTGCGCGCGCTTCCGGATCGGCCAGTGCCGCGAATACGCGCGCAACGGGCGCCGGGCAAATGCGCTCGAATATGAGGGTCGCGTGTTTCAAATCGTGGCTGGTCATGATGTTTCCTGTGTTCGTTCTCGCGGCGCGCCGTGGCGGAGAAGAGCGACCGCCATCCGCCCCCCCCGCAAATATACAAATTCGGATCGCCAGGCGCTTGAGCTGTTGGCCGCTTACGCGAACGTATGACGCGACATTCACAAAATCGCACGGCAATCTGCCGGCCGGCCGAACGCCGGCCGGCAGAGGATCGCACGGACTGCTTGTGCGGCCGAAGGTTCGAAACGTTCTATCTCACTTAGAAGTCCGCAGAAATCCGTGATAAACACCATTGGCATCCGTGTAGGAACCTGCAATCGTGCCGCGGTCGTTTGAGGCACCATCAATGCTGCGGGGAAATGTCCAGCTTGCTCCCGGAACGTCGAACACCGTGATTGTACCTTTGGGCTTTCTTAGAAAGCCGTGATACACACCACCGGCGTCTTTAAAATCTCCGGCGATCTGGCCCTTGTTGTTGATAGCAAAGGGCTCGGTGACGGCTGAGCCCGTCGGGTCGAAAGTGGTGATTTTCCCGCCGGCATCGCGCACAAAGCCGTGGCCGACGTCGCTGGCATCCACGTAGTCTCCCGCGATTGTGCCGTCGTCGGTTATTCCATACGCGGTGGTGTTGACCGATCCTGCCGGGTCAAAAAGCGTGATTTTTCCGGCAGGACTGCGCACATAGCCGTGATTGTTGTCGTCCTTGTAGGACCCGCCGGCTCCGGTGATTGCGCCCTTGCTGTTGATGCCGAAAGCAACCGTTTCATGGGTGTATGGCGGATCAAACGACTTTATCTTGCCATCGACGGACCGGACATAGCCGTGTTCGAAGTAATCAGAGTCGAGATAGGCCCCTGTGATGACGCCCTTTTTGTTGATGGCGTAGGCAAACGTATATACTGATCCCGGCGGATCGAACGTCGTTATCGTTCCGTCGGAACCGCGCACATATCCGTGCGATACGCTATTGCCGTCCAGATAATATCCGGCGATGGCACCGCTTGCATTGATATTGTAGGCAACGGTTTCGGTCGACCCGGATACGTCGAACGTGGTTATTTTCCCGTCGGCAGCGCGCAAGAAAGCGTGAGACACATTGTTGCCGTCAGTATAGCTTCCCGTGATCGCCCCATTGTTGATACTGAGGGCAAGCGTCCTGATTGATCCCGGGGGGTCAAAGGTAGCAAAAGTTGCTGCCTGGGCAGGCAGACTCGATGCCAGGCCAACGGCTACCACGCAAAGCATTAGTCGTCCGGCGCGCAACGCGAGCCGGGGCGGCTGTGCAATGGCAAGCGGTGCCCGTGCGATCAATAGTCGATACATAGTAAATCCTCCCTTTGTACGAAGATCGAAGACGGGTGTGCGCGGTGGAATCCGCCGCGAATTTGCGCAAGTCTTGACAAAAAGGAGGCTCGATGTCCCGTTTAGACTTCTTAGAGGATCTTAGATCATCTGGTGGCCACGGCGTCTGAGTGTTCCGGCGATATGACAGAGCCATATTGCTTCGGCCGGTTCACGCTCGACCCGTGCGAGCGCACGCTCTACGCGGATGGTGTGCCGGTCGCCCTGGGCTCCACGGATTTTCGCGTCCTGCTCGCTCTCGTCGAAGACGCCGGCGCGATTGTCACCAAAAGCCAGTTGATATCGCGTGTCTGGGGTCCCGTGGCAGTCACCGACAACGCGCTATATTTCCACATCAGTGTGTTGCGCAGGGCTCTTGGTGAGGATTGCATTCAGAACGAACAGCGGCGCGGTTATCGTTTCGTGGTCCCGGTGCAGCGAAAGGAGCGGGCCTCGTCGCGCTCTGAAGGCAATGTGCGAGAGGGCAATCTTCCTTCGTTCTGGAGCGAAAACGCAAGGGGGACGCCCGCCCGCCTGATCGGCAGAAACGAACAACTTCTCATCGCTTCAAATCTGCTGGCGCAGAGCCGTCTCGTGACGCTGACAGGACCCGGAGGTGTCGGCAAGACAACACTCGCCCTGCAGGCAGCCGCTGAAGCTGCATCTGGCTTTGCCAATGGCGTGTGGCTGGTTGAATTGGCCGCCCTGAGTGATGCGGATTTGGTACCGGACGCCATTGCCTCTACCCTTCGGGTTCGCATTGGTGCCAGGGCGGCGCCGCTCGACATACTGGCTCGCCATCTGGAGCGAAAATCACTTCTTATCGTGCTCGACAATTGCGAACATGTCATCGCGGCTGCCGCTCACACATCGGAAGCACTTCTCACTGCCGCCCCCGGCGTCAAAATTCTCGCAACGAGCCGCGAGCCGCTGTCCTGCTCCGGAGAGCATGTGCTGAACATCCCGCCGCTCGTAGTACCCGGCGAAGGCACGATCCCATCCGACTTGCTGCGCAGCGCCTCCGCAGTTGCGCTCTTTGCAGAACGCGCAACGGAAGCCGACGCGAAATTCCGAATCGACGATGAACAACTGACGACTGTCGCCAGGATCTGCCGCCGTGTGGATGGCCTGCCGCTGGCCATCGAGATGGTCGCCAGCTGGGCCGGATTGCTCGGCCTGGAGATACTGGATGCGCGGCTTGTCGGCTCGCTGAAAGCATGGCTGCGCGCGAGAAGCACTGCGCCGGCCAGACACTCGACGCTGCGCGCCACGGTGGAATGGAGCTATGATCTCCTCTCCGCGGCCGAACAAACAGTCCTCCGCCGACTGGCGGTGTTCGCAGACAGTTTCACCATCGAGGCGGCCGAATCGGTGGCGGGGGACAGTGTTCTCCCGACAGGGCAGGTGTTCGACCATCTGGCCGGTCTGATCCGGAAATCGATGATCGCAGCCGTGCCGGGGTCGCCGGTGTCGCGCTACCGCCTGTTGGAAACGACGCGCGCCTTCATGCTCGAAGAGTTGGCGGCCTCAAGCGACAGCCGTGCGGCGCGGCAGCGGCACGCGGCCCATGTTCTTCGCGTACTTGAAGAAGCAACCCGCGAGTTCGAAACCAGGAGCGACGCCGTATGGTTGGAACGATACAGCCCGGTGCTCGACGATTTGCGTGCAGCGCTTGATTGGGCGGTCCACGAGGAGCCCGGTCTCGCCATGACGCTTGCCGGCATGTCGTGGCCGCTGTGGCGGGAACTGTCGCTTCGTACCGAAGGAGGGCAACGGCTCCGCGCGGCGGCCGCGGGGCTGCGTGCCGGCACGCCGGCGGCACTGGAAGCACGGCTGCGGCACGGCCTGGGTCACATGTGGTCGCAAACGGCTGCGTCGAAAGAGGCTCATGAGGAGATCGAGCGTGCCGTGTCTCTTTATCGCGCATTTGATGCACGATCCGAGCTCGGCGGCGCGCTCACAACGCTTGGGTATCTTCTCCTGATGCTCGGCCGGATGAACGAGGCGGAACAGGCAATACTCGAAGCGGTGACTTTGCTCGAACGTGCGGGCTGGCTGCGGACGCTGGCGATAGCCTATTCCACGCTGTTGTGCATCGAGGCAACGCTTGGCCGTTTCGATGCGGCTCTCCTTGCCGGAGAGAAAGCGGCGCGGCTTTCGGAGATGGTAGGCGCCGACCGGACGGCGCTCGTCGTGGCCGCCAACATGGTGCAATTGTTGTTGGAAGGCGGAGACGTCGAGGGTGCGATTTCTGCCGGACGCCAGGCGACGTCGCGTATGCGTGACACGCGTTATTCCGATTTGCTCGGGTTTGTATTTGGAATGCTCGCCGCTGCCCATACCGTGAAAGGAAATCTGGACGAAGTTTTGACCGTGACGCGCGAAGCTGCGCCGCTGCTTCGCGATGACGGCAGGCTGTTCTGGCTGTTCGACCATCTCGCGCTGCGCGCCTGCCTTGCCGGACACGCAAAGGATGCCGCACTCATCGCCGGCTACGCCGATGC
This sequence comes from Rhizomicrobium sp., assembly GCA_036269235.1. Taxonomy (GTDB): domain Bacteria; phylum Pseudomonadota; class Alphaproteobacteria; order Micropepsales; family Micropepsaceae; genus Rhizomicrobium. The sequence continues at coordinate 131,163 of DATASL010000046.1, read as the reverse complement.
CGTATTCGAAAAGGCCAGCCATCAGCGCGAAGTGATGGGCCGCCGCGCCGTGGAACGCACGTGCCGCCTGTTGCGTGATGCACTGCCGGAGAATGAGATCGCCGAACTCAGACGGCTCGGTGCCCGGCTTTCCGAAGACCAGGCGCTGGGATTGGCTTTGAGCGATTGACAACAACATCGCCAACCCTTCCATATTTCCGCTGCACGACCCGGCTCCTCGCTGGCGAAAACATGCGGGAGCAGGTTTGCAGCGGGTGCGATATTACTACACGCGCCAGGCGTTGCAGCGCCCCCGATGCGCGGACGTCCGACGATGAATTCGTTATCGCCGAACGCGCGACCGGTGCTTTTCTTTGCGGGGCACAAATCCGCACGGAATAGCCATCATTGATGGCCGTCCTCCAAAGCCCATATAGGGCCGGTGAGCGGCAAAAGAGACTACCTGCAACAGGCTGCGCTGTTTCCCGAGCGAGCGGATTATCCGCCGGGCTTCCGCTACCAACCGGAATTTCTCTCCGGCGATGAGGAGAGGGGGCTCGCCGGCTGGATCGCGACGCTGCCGCTCAGGCCGTTCGAGTTCCGCGGTTTTCGCGGTGGCCGGCGCGTCGTCTATTTTGGATCCCGCTACGATTACAGCCGGCAGGCGATCGATATGGCCGCGCCGGTACCGGACGAACTCATGCCCGTCATGGTGCGCGCGGCGCGCTGGTCCGGACATGCGCCGGACGAGATCCGGCAAGCCATGGCGACGGAATACGCTGTCGGCGCGCCCATCGGCTGGCACAGGGACCGGCCGCAATTCGGCGATGTCATCGGGATTTCGCTGCTCACGCCGGCGCCTTTTCGCCTGCGCCGCCCCGTGAACGGCAAATGGGAAAGAAAGACCATCATGCTCGCGCCGCGCTCGATCTATCTCCTGACCGGCGAAGTGCGGAACGCGTGGCAGCACAGCATAGCGCCGCTCGGCACGCTTCGTTATTCCATCACGCTCAGGACGCTCGATGCGGATTTCGCCCGGCGGCTCGAGCAGCAACAGACCGCGGCATAGCGTTCTCCGTGATGCGGCGCCTGCCGATCCGGCAAAAAACAAGGCACCGCCGGGCGTTCCGGCGGTGCCTCGTCAATATCGGGAGACCGGTTTAGCGCTGGCCCTGCTGGCTTCCGCCGCCGGACTGGCCGCCTGTGCCCTTGTCGCTACCGCGATCCTTGTCGTCTTGGCTTCCGCCGGAACCGCCCTGGCCGGGCTTTCCACCCTGGCCCTGCTGGCCGCTCTGGCCCTGCTGGCCGCTCTGGCCCTGCTGGCCGCCCTGACCCTGCTGGCCACCCTGATTGTTCTGATTCATCTGTTTGTTTCTCCGATTGATCAGATAACACAACTCTCCCGTTCGAGGAATGTTCCAGCGTGGAGGCACACCGTTTCAAATCACAAACATGCCCCATGTTAGTAGCAACAAATCCGGATGCCGCTGGAACTAATAACTACGTACCCGCGTTGGGCGATAGCGGAATTCGGGAGGCAGAACATGAAATTCACCAAGGTCGCCCTGTTGGGCACGACATTATTCGCCGGGGCGGGCGCGGCTTTCGCCGTGCCGGACTCCGGCGATTTCCGGCACCAGGCCATGGCCAGCGACGCATTCGAGATCGCGTCGTCGAAGATTGCGCTCGGTCAGTCGGAAAATCCCAGGATCAAGGATTTCGCGCGGCTGATGATTCGCGACCACAGCATGACCACGGAGCATTTGCTCGCCGGTTCCGGCATGACGAAGGCCGACATCGACGCGAAGTCCGCGCCCGGTCCGGACGGCAAGCACAAGGCCAACGATCTGGTGGATCAGTCTCACGCCGATATGCTGGACAAGCTTGGCCGCGAAAAAGGAAAGGATTTCGATTCCGATTACATGAGCGATCAGGTCAGCGGGCACAAAGATGCCGTCTCGCTGTTCGAGGATTACGCGCATCACGGCGATAACCGCAGACAGCGGCTATGGGCGCGCAGGACGCTGCCGACCCTGAAAATGCACCTCGCAAAAGCGGAGGCCCTCGACAAGAGTCTCTAGAGCACCGCGAAGTTGGCAGGGGTGCCGGCGATCTGCCCCGGCACCCCGTCGCCTGAAAATGAAAGAAAACGAGACGCGTTGCCCAGTCAACGCCACAAGAGGATGTTCACATGCCCGCCGCCAGATCTTCCAGAAAACCGTCCGGAAAAACACCCGCCACGCGGCCCGACGCGATTGCGCTGCTCAAGGCCGATCACCGAAAAGTAGAAGGGCTATTCAGGAAATTCGACCGCGCCAAAGATTCGGCCGCAAAGAAAGCGCTGGCCACGGAAATCTGCACCGAGCTTTCGGTTCACGCGACCATCGAGGAGGAGATCTTCTATCCCGCGACAAATGGCGAAGTGGAAGACGATCTCCGGCTCGAATCCTATGTCGAGCATGACGGCGCGAAAGTTCTCATTTCCGAACTGTCGGAAAGCGAGCCAGACAATGAGTTCTACGACGCGAAAATGACGGCGCTTGGCGAACAGATCCGCCATCACATCAAGGAAGAAGAGAAGCCGGGAAAGGGGCTGTTTGCGCAGGCGCGCAAGGCCGGTCTCGACATGGCAGAACTTGGCGCGCAGCTCGCCACCCGCAAGCAGGAATTGCTGGGAAAGATCAAGACAAACGGCTTGCCGCCGCCGACCACGCGCAGCTTCACGGGACATCGGCTTACGCAAGGCAAACCGGTAGAGGACACGGCCTGAGTTCCGCGTCTGTGCGCCGGACCTGAATCCCCGTCTCCGGCTTATTTGTCCTGGTTGGTGGTGGTACGCGCCGCGCGCTCGGCTTCGAGCACGTCCGGCAGCGGCCCTTTCATCCGGACATGCGCAACAAAGGCCGCGACCCATTCGTCGAAGCGTTTGAGCGCTTCACGGTGTTCCGGAAGGTTTGTGGCCTGATCGTCGGCATAGGGAATACCCTGTCCGATCGTGGCGCTGGACCACAGCGCATCGGGCACCTCGATACCGCTGTAGCGGCATTGCCAGACCAGCGGCTGGTAGGAGAAACGCGCCCGTTCTTTTTTGAACGGCTCCTGCTCTGGATCGAACCAGCTCTTGTGCTCCTCGCGAATCAGCTTCGGCCGGCCATCGCCGCCGATATCCGGTCCGCCTTCATCGCCATAGCAGAAGAACGCAGCGGTGCGTCCCTCGAGATGGTTTTTGGATAATTCCTCCCAGAGCGCAGACCGCTCCAGCGCCTGCGCCTTCAGCGTGTTCTTCTTGTCGATGAGATCCGGCCGCGGATTGCCGCCGCTCATGCAGACGAGGCGGTCGAACATCAGCTTGAGGACGGTCGTCGGCGCGTACCAGTTCATCGGTCCGATGAACGCCCATGCATCGGTGCGCGCCAGCCGGCCGTAAAGATCGAGATTCCACATCAGGTCTGGCTGCGTATCGCTTTTCGGTCCGTAGCAATTGCACGGCCACACGCAGAGCGGCGCCGCCGAACTCACACAGCCATTGCAAGGCTGAATGCGGGCTTTGCCGTGCTCGTTGCCGAGGTCTTCGGTGTCTGCCTGCCACCCTGCCGGCAGCGCGGCTGCCATGCGCTGCATCAGGAAGCGCGCCTTGGAATCCATTCCGGGGCAGGAATGAAGGCGGCGCGGCGACCCCGCGACAAGCAGCACGCGCAGGGGGCGCCAGCACTGCGCTTCTATCGATGGCGTTTGTTTCTCCGGATCGGGGGGCGGCTCAGCCGGAACCAAATGATGACCAATCACAGGCCTGTTCCATGGACAACATCATGGAAACGGTGAGGCGTTGCATGTGTTGCAAGCGGAAGGCGGTTTCGACGGCTGCGGTTTTCGGGGCGCCGGACGAAGAGAGCCGGAATACCGGCTCTCTTCGCTTGTCGCCGGACTATCTGTCGGGATTGCTATTTTCCCATATCCATATTCATGCCCTGACTTGCGACCTTCGAACCAAAGTACAGGAAGAAATTCGACGGGGCCTCGATCGCATCGCCCGTCTTTTCGGCCGCCTTGAGTGCACCCACAGTCGTGATGCCGGTGGTGCCGTCCTGCGAAGGCCAATCACTTGGGTTCAGCACCAGAACAGGCAGAACCTGCCACCATTCCCCGCTCTTGTTGATGTCGGAACTGGCGAGAAGGTGGCTGTGATTAGGACTTGGAACAAAGACATTCGCGGTTGGCGGATTTGCGATATATCCCAGGTCCGCGAGCACCGGGGCAAGGTCGATACGGGTGGCGTGCATCGTACAGGTGCCGGGGCCGGTCGGCCGCGGGCACTGCGTATAGACGAGCGGCGTCTCCTTGAAGCCTTCCGGAAGCGCGCCGAAGAATTTGATCAACGCCTGGCCCAATTGCGGCCCGCAAAGCGTATCGGGGACGGTCCCGCCGGTATCGCACCGAATGGCGTCATTGGGATTCTGGTCGTTATCGACGGAGAACATGGGTACCATGACATAGAGCGGATCCGTCGTCTTGCGCGCGTCTCCTTTCATGCCCGGTGGATTGATGGAGACATTACTTCCGGCCTGGCAGATCGGAATCTGCATTTCTGCGGGATTGTTCCGGGCTTCGACGCCGTTGAAATTAAGGTCGTGCATCGGTTGATCGACGCAATCGAAATTTTGCGTATAGGTGAAAGTGAGAACTTTGCCCGCACCAAATCCCGCTGTCTGATTGAGCTTCAGCGCGCCGGGCTGCTCGGTGCCGGAAGCCGACTGCGCGGTGCCGGAGGCCGGCTGTTGCTGAGCCAGCGCGAACGGTGCGGACGACATCACCAGGGCGGCGGTAACGGCCGCGAGTATCCCTCTCATTACATTTCTCCCGTGTTGGCCCGCCTCGATCTTGCTTATACGCACAACCGCGCCGAACGGATGACTACAGGATGAAATAATTTTCTGCTGCCACTTTGAGGGGAGACGGCGTCCAGCATTTGTTATAGATACCAGGCGTTGCCGCGCAGACCGGAAGATGCCCCGGAACCGGCGGATCGAAAAATATCCTGTTTCCTGTGGCGCACGATCGGTAAGACTGGCGATTTCCATGCAGGACGATCGAAGCGGATATTTCGAATTGGGTGACGCAGAACAAATCGCGCATTGCAAACCCGGAAACACCCTTCCGGATTGGGCTGCTTGTATCGATACGATTGCCCGCAACCGCGACAGGGCGCGTTTTGCGGTCTTGTTCGATTACTTCGCGCCGCGGCTCAAGGGCTTTTTTCTTCGCTTCGGGCTGGACGCCATGGCGGCCGAGGAACTGACGCAGGAGACTCTTTTATGCGTCTGGCAGAAAGCGGAAACCTTCGACCCCGCGCGCGCTGCCGTCTCGACCTGGATTTTCACCATAGCCCGGAACCTGCGCATCGACGCGGCGCGGCGGGCCGATAATCCGCGGAAGCTCTCCTATGCGATCGAACCAAATCCCGATCCGTCGCCGGACGACCATATCATGACGGCGCAACGCGAGAGCCGGATCCGGGCGGCGATCGATGCCCTGCCAGCCGATCAGGCTGAAGTCATTCGTCTTCATTTCTTCGAAGATCGCTCGCAGAGCGAGATTGCGGAATTGCTCCCTGCCCCGCTCGGCACCATCAAGTCGCGCGTGCGGCTGGCAATGGGGAAACTTCGTGCGCTCGTCGAGGGACTCCAATGATCCGGCATCACCCTACGGCGGAAATACTGCTCGACCACGCGCGCGGCGGGCTGCACACCGGCGAGAGTCTCGTCGTCGCCTGTCACCTCGGCGTTTGTGACATCTGCCGCAGCGAGGTGAGTCTGTGTGAAGGCGTCGGAGGCGTATTGCTGGAGAGACTCGATCCCGTGATCTTGTCCGACGGCGCGCGCATGGCGATGCTGGCGCGCCTGGACGAGGAACGATCGGAGAATACACCGCGCCGGCCCGAACTGCCCGCTCATATGAACCGCTATTCCGTTCCCGACGCGCTGCGGCGCCGGCATTTCTCGTTCCGCCGCTGGGCCACACCCGGTATCTGGTTTGCCCCGGTGAAATCCGCGGGCGGCAAGACGCGGCGTACATACCTTGTATTTGCGCAGCGCGGCACCGCGCTGCCGCACCATTGGCATGCCGGAAGGGAATTCACCTTCGTCCTGCACGGCTCATTCAGCGACGGCAGCGGAACATTCAAGGCGGGCGACTTTGCAGAGACGGACAGGCATGTGGAGCATGCGCCGGCGGTGAGCCGCGAAACGGATTGTCTTTGCCTGATCAGTTCGGCCTCGCCGATGTTGCCGAGCGGCTGGATGGCACGTTCCATCCAGCGACTGCTGGGAACGCCCTATTGAAGAACGCGCCGCTGCCGAAGGAATAGCGGGATCTTACTCTGTCTCTGGCAGCGCCTGCCGCGTTCGCGCCGGACGCACAAACAAACATGGCGGGGCAGCAAAGGCGGGATTCAAGATTTGTTTCCTTCGATGCTGTCGCGCGGCGGCGTGGTGCCAAGAAGCTCGAACAAACGTTCCTGGTCGGGATGGCCGGCGATGCGGATACCGGTGAAGGAAAGCCCGTCGAGCGCGGTCGCGGCTTCGCTGCTGATACAGCAGGCGACGAGGCGTCGGCAGGACGGGGCAAGGTTCGCACGCTTCACCCGATCGGCGAACAGGCGTGCGCTGCGCGGCGAATAGATCAGGATTGCGTCGAGCCTGTTCAAACGCAGCGCGTCGGCGGCGGCGTAAGGCAGTTCCGCTGCTTCTGCGACCTCATAAACGACGCAGGCGCGGATTTCGAAGCCGGCCCGGGTGAGTTGCGCAGACAGCGCCGGCGATGCATTCGTGCCGGCTGCATGAAGAAGCGCGCCGGCCCCGGGATGAAGCTGCGCGCGAACTTGTCCGGCGAGCGCGGCGGCGTCGCCTTGCGCGTCGCGAATGAGAGCAAATCCCTCCTGCGCCGCGACTGCGGCCGTATGCGAACCAACGGCGAAGAGCGGAATGTCCCGGCGGCCGGTACGGCGTGCAAAGCCGCGGACGCCGTTGCTGCTCGTGACCAGCACCGCCTGCACATCTTCAAGCGGCGGTTCTTCGCCATCGATATAATTTATTGCGAGCAACGGCGCGACTACCGGCTCATAGCCACGTTGCGCCAATTTTTCCGCACTGCGCTGCGAATCTTCGAGAGGCCGCGTGAGCAATACGCGCATCTCATGAGCTCGAATCGAATGTCATCCCGGCCGCATGGCGGGGCGGGATGCGGTTGGCGCGCGTCTGCATGTGCCGGGAGACGATCCGGCCGCGGGTGCCCGCTGCCGGGTTCCCGCTTTCGCGGGAACGACATGCTGTTTCCGATTTCAACCGCATCTGTTTCGTTCTACACGCAGCTATGGAAATTAGCACCTTCACCGTCCTCGGCATCGAAACGAGTTGCGACGAGACGGCGGCGGCCGTGGTGTGTGGTGCGCCGCCGGGGCCGGGCGAGATTCTGTCCAACATCGTTTACAGCCAAATCGAAGATCACCGGCCCTATGGCGGCGTGGTGCCGGAAATCGCCGCGCGCGCGCATGTGGAAATTTTGGACGGGGTGATCGAACAGGCTCTGGCAGGAGCGGGTCTCGGGCTTCGCGACATCGACGCTGTGGCGGCAACGGCCGGGCCCGGTCTGATCGGCGGCGTGATGGTGGGGCTCGTCACTGCAAAAGCATTGGCGCTGGCGAGCGGGAAGCCGCTGATCGGCATCAATCACCTGGCGGCGCATGCGCTGACGGCGCGACTCACCCATGGCGTGAAATATCCGTTTCTCCTGCTGCTTGCGTCGGGCGGCCATTGCCAGCTTCTCGCGGTCGAAGCTGTCGACACATTCCAGCTCTACGGCACCACGATCGACGACGCAGCCGGCGAAGCCTTCGACAAGACGGCAAAGCTGCTCGGTCTCGCTTATCCGGGCGGCCCCCTCATCGAAGAATTGGCCAAACACGGAAATCCCAAGAGCCTTGCGCTGCCGCGCCCCATGCTCGGCCGCGAGAATTGCGATTTCTCCTTCGCAGGACTGAAAACCGCCGTACGCCAGGTGGTGAAAAACGATGCCGCGCCAAAACAGGAAGATGTTGCTGCGTCCTTTCAGCAAGCCGTCCTCGACGTGATGTGCGACCGCACGCGCAATGCCATGCGGCGCTTCCGGCGCGAATGCGATCCGGATCAGTGCCGGCTGGTGGTAGCTGGGGGGGTGGCGGCCAATTCCGCCCTGCGCGCAGGGCTTGCAGGACTGGCGGTCCGCGAAGGATTCGAGGTCACGATTCCACCGCCCAGACTCTGCACCGACAATGCGGCGATGATTGCCTGGGCGGGAATCGAGAATTGCGCCGCCGGAAAATTCGACTCGCTCGGGCTCGAAGCCCGGGCGCGCTGGCCGCTTGCGGCTGCTCAGAGATAAGCGAACTGCGCCAGCGAAACGATGCCGGCAAGAACCAGAATGGATGTGGACAGCACGCTGATCACGGCGTCATTGACCCGCGATTCCGGCAGCGGCAACCGGTTGGAAATATAGTTCATGGGGTACTCTCCTCTTGGTTTCCGGCAGCGCCGACACGCGCGCCCCGGTGAAATCTGCGAGCCTCAGCCCGACGCAAGCGATGTAGTGTGGAGTTCGTGATAGTCTAGTGACGCACTGCAACATAAAATATCGTTGGTGGTATAAACGCAGCGGAGTTAACCTGTTAAGCTATTGAATTTCATGAGTATTTTGTTAAAACCGTTAATGCTGCGATGCAAAATTGCCATGGGAGGGCTGCGAAATAGTATGAGCTTCACAATAGTGGGCCGGGGCGTGACAGGGCGGTACGCATGAAAATCGCGACCTGGAACATCAATTCGGTGCGGCTGCGGATCGAGCTGGTGCTTCGGTTCCTGAAACAAAGTCAGCCCGACGTGCTGTGCCTGCAGGAGACCAAGGTCATCAACGACCTGTTTCCAGGCGAGCCGCTGCGGAAAGCCGGCTACGTCCATCAGGCGATCAATGGTCAGAAGGGCTATCACGGCGTCGCCATCCTCTCGCGCCTGCCCTTCCGGCGCACCGAGGCGACAGCGTATTGCAGCAAAGGGGATTGCCGCCACGTATCCGCGAATTTCGAGAACGGCGTCGAGCTCCATAATTTCTACGTTCCCGCGGGAGGCGATATTCCCGACCCGGGCCTCAATCCGAAATTCGCGCACAAGCTCGATTTCCTGCGCGAGATGGCGCGGACTTTCGAAAAGCGCCGGCGGCGCAGCAGCGATCCGCTGGTGCTCGTCGGCGATCTGAACGTTGCGCCGCTCGAACACGATGTGTGGAGTCACAAGCAATTGCTGGACGTCGTCAGCCATACGCCGGTGGAGACGAAACTTCTCGGCGAGGTACAGGCGTCATTCGACTGGAGCGACGTCACGCGCAGCTTCGTGCCGCATGACGAGAAAATCTATTCCTGGTGGAGCTATCGCGCCCGCGACTGGGAAGCCTCCGACCGCGGCCGCAGACTCGATCACATCTGGGTAGGACCCGCGCTCAAAGGGCAGACAACGGAACACGCCATCCTCAAACCCGCCCGCGGCTGGGAAAGAGCAAGCGATCACGTACCGGTGACGGCGACACTGGCGTTGTAATTGCCTTCGCGTTCCTCCCGCAGGAGCGAGGAACCACTGCTAATCACTGCACCGTGTTCCAGAATTCCTTCGTGTTCGCGAATTTCTTCCAGCGTGCGACGGCGTCCTGCCAGGTGTGGGCCGCGCGTTCGAGGTGCCAGCCATAGACGATGCCGGCAGCGAAAGACAGTTCGGCGCGCGGCGCGAAGTCAGGTTCGTCGGCGGCGACGAGCGCCTCCAGAATGCTGCGCGCCACCGCCACATCGTTAAGCGCGCCAAGCACGTCCTGCATCCGGCTCAGCCTTGAAACAAATTTCTGCACCTGTTCCCGTTCGAAGAACGGCGCAAAAAATTCTGCCGTGTAGCGGAGCTTCTTCAGGCTGATGCGCAGATCGTGACGCCCCGTATCGGACAATCCCTCAAGGCCCTTGGCGCTCTTGCAGGCCTGGCGCCGGCGATGCGCCAGCATCCGCTGCGCCAGCGCGCATGCCGGCATTTGCAGCGCAACCATTCCCCGCGTCCCGGACAGCGGCGAGGCACCGTGGTCAATCACCTCCGCAAGATCCGTCATGAACATTCGGAAACGCGGACCCGCAACCTGCCGCACGACTTCGCCCCACGCTTGTCGCTGCGCCGCTTCGGCACGCGCCCGAAGCACTGCGAAAGCATCCTGTGAGCCATTGGCGCCTGCTGCCGGCTCAAAAAGCTCGGTGAGGAAGACGTCGAGATCACGTGCCGGCGCAAGCTGGGCGGCGAGGAATTTGGCATGGAGCCTGAGCGTTTCGAGTTGCGGAGTGCGGAACTCCCCGCCGAACGAGGCCAACGCGACCCTCAGCCGCCTGAGCGCCACGCGCAGTTGGTGCAGCCCCTCGGTTTCGTGCCCCTCCATGATGGCCGCCATATTGGCCGCGATATGCCAGCGGCACTGGACGAGAGTGAGCCGGAAGGCATCGAAAGCAATGGCATGCGGAGGAACGAGCGAAGGCTGCGCCTTTTGCGGCCGCGGTCTTACTCCCGTTCCGGCGCCAGCCGCACCCGGCTCGTAAACCAGCAGCGCGGAAATTTTCTGCGCTCGCCGCAGCTCCAGCCCCGCCGCGGCCGGAGACAGCAGTTGAAGTTCGTATTGCTGTACCGTGGCCAAACGGAAACACCTTGCGAAATCAGCCCGCACCCGGGGCCGCATCATCCACGAATCCGCATTGCCATCAATGGGCGGATAACCCGGTTCGATCACCCCAGATCGCGGTCTGCTGCGGGGTTATTTCGATCAAATACAAACAAATTCTATCGACCGAGCCTCGCCCACGCCGCGATGGTAATGAGCGCGCGACCGCAGGCGGCTTCGCCGGGGACAGCTCTCGTCTTGCAGAGTACTTCGGTTTCGAGCAGCAGATCGAGGGCTTCGCCAAGACGTTCCTCGCTCCAATTGCGCAGCTGCGCCTTGAAGGCGGGTACCCTGGTGAAATGGATGGGCGGACGCGCACGGCGCACAATCGTATCCGCCGTCTCCCCTTTTGCCATCTGAGCTTTTGCGAGCGCCAGGCGCTGGAAATGCCCCGTCGCGACACGAACCAGCCCGACCGGCGATACGCCTGCCGTCCACAACCGCTCAAGCTCGCGGTCGAGCCGCGGTGCATCGCCCTCGCCCGCCGAGTCGCAGACTTCCTCGATACGTGCCTCCGCTTCGTCGCCCATGATGGCGCGCACATCTTCGAGCGTCACCGATTTGCGGCCATGAACAAAGAGCAGAAGCTTTTCCACTTCCCGCCGCGTGGTACCGCGATCCGCACCCAACAACGATACGGCTTCATCCAGCGCATCGGGTGCGATCGCCGCACTTTGCGCCTTCAGCGAACTGCGCAGCAATTCGGCGATGGTCTCGGGCGAGTCGAGATAACACGCAATGGAAGCCGCTCGTTTCGATTCTCCGAAAATTTCGCGCAGGCTCGAGTCGCGTGCAAGGTCGCCAGCCTCGACGACAACCAGCGCGTCGGATTTCGCGTCGGCAAGAAACGCAGCAAAAAGCTTTGTCAGCGCATTCGTTGCTGCGCGGATACGAACGACCCGCCGGCCACCGATCATCGACAGCGCGGCCGCCTCCGCATAAAGACGGCCGGGATCATCGGTGAGCGCCGCGCCTTCCATCTCCGCGATGCGGAACGGATCGTGGAGATCGGAAACGATGGAAGTAATCACTTTCTCGGCCCGCTCGCGCACCAGGCCCTGGTCGGGTCCATAAAACAACACCGCGACGAGATCGGGCGGCAACCGCGTGAGGAACCGCTCAGCCTCGGCCGGCTTGACGAGCATTCACGCGCCTTTGTGTTTCAGGAAATAGACGCCAAGATCGATGCGGATGCGGTCGGCAACGTCCTTGGCCGCAAACTTCTGTGCGTCCTGCTGGGCGACGAGTGTGGCATAAGGCGACGCCACCACGTCATAGCCCCCGACAGAAGTCTCGGAACCCTTGGTGATTTCTGCACCCGTGTGAATGTTGCTCAACGTGTAATCCGCGACCATCGTATACGTATATCTCGTGATGTTGCCGTTGGTTAGAATCGCGGTGCCTTCGACCGTCTGTTTCATCACCACTTTGAGACGGTAAATCGCATCATACTGGCGGCCGGTGCCCTCAAGGAGATCAATCAGGGCGTCGCGCAATTCGAAGCCGGCGCGCTCGCCTTCGATGGGATCTACATAAATCGCGTGAAAGACCCGCTGGCCACCGGGTGAAGAATCGTTACGTGCATAGAGCGGATGAAAGCTGCAGGCGCCCAGTCCCAAAGCGGTCGAAACGGCTGCCGCCACACATAGAAGGCGCAGGCTCATGTGACGATGTTCACGATGCGCTCGGGCACGACAATGACCCGGCGCGGCGCCTTACCGGCGAGAGCACGGGTCACACCCACGAGCGCGAGTGCCATTTCCCTTACCGATGCTTCATCCGCCCCGCGCGAAATAGCGATCTCGCCACGACGTTTGCCGTCCACCTGCACGGCGATGGTGATCGTATCCGCAAATACCAAAGCCGGATCGGCCACAGGCCATGGCTCTTCGACAAGCAGGGAATGATAACCCAAGGCGTTCCAGCAGGTTTCGGCCAGATGCGGCATCATTGGACCGATCAGCTTCACCAACGTTGCCAGCGCTTCACAATGTATGGCCGTATGCACATCATCCGGAGCGACTGCGATTGCATTGGCAAGTTCGTAAATGTGCGCTACAGCGCGATTGAAACGCAATGCTCCAAGATCTTCGGTTACAGCTGCTATGGCGCGATGAGTTGCGCGTCGCAATTCCAATGCTGGTCCCGAACTCGCTTCCGGCATATCAGCGCCAGGCAGTATTCCCGATTCCGTAACCAATCTGTACACGCGCTGTACGAAACGCCAACAACCTTCGGCTCCGCCTTCCGTCCATTCGATATCGCGCTCCGGCGGCGTATCGGAGAGCATGAACCAGCGGATCGTGTCGGCGCCATACACATCGATGATCGTCTCCGGCGCGATCAGATTTTTTTTCGATTTCGACATCTTCTCCGACGGGCCGATTTCCACCAGTTCATCGGTGCCGCGCCGCCGCGCCACGCCGTCTACTTTCTCCACCTCTTCAGGCAGCAGCCATTGGCCGGTCTGGTCGCGATAGGTCTCGTGACAGACCATTCCTTGTGTGAACAATCCCGCGAATGGCTCGTCGATATCGACATAACCCAGGCGTTTCAGTCCGCGGGTGAAGAAGCGTGCATAGAGCAAATGCAGAATCGCGTGCTCGATGCCGCCTATATACTGATCGACCGGTAGCCAGTGGTTTGCCGCTTCGCGGTCCACAGGCTCGCGCGCTGCCGAATTGCAGAAGCGGGCGAAATACCACGAAGAGTCTACGAAAGTATCGAGTGTGTCCGTGTCGCGCAGCGCGTCCTTGCCGCACTTCGGACAGCTGACATGCTTCCATGTCGGATGATGGTCCAGCGGATTGCCCGGAATATCGAAGCGCACATCATCCGGCAACAGCACCGGCAGATCGGATTCGGAGACTGGATGGATGCCGCACTCCCCACAATGAATCATGGGAATGGGGCAGCCCCAGTAGCGTTGCCGTGAAACCAGCCAATCGCGCAGGCGATACTGCACCACTGCACGACCGCGGCCCTGGGCTTCGAGCCTTTGGCGGACTTCGTCCTTCGCGGCGGCCACTTCGAGGCCATCGAGAAAGCGCGAATTGGCAAGCTTTCCCGGTCCCGTATAGGCTTCTTTGCCGACATGAAATTCCTTCGGGTCGTCGCCTTCTGGAACAACAACCGGCAATACCGGCAATCCGTATTTTCGCGCAAATTCGAGATCGCGCTGATCATGTGCCGGGCAGCCGAAAATTGCGCCGGTGCCGTAAGCCATCAGCACAAAATTCGCGACGTAGACGGGAAGTTTCCAATCGGCATCGAGAGGATGAGTAGCGGTCAGCCCCGTGTCGTAGCCGAATTTTTCAGCTGTCTCGATAGCCTCTTCCGCCGTGCCGAGCCTTCGGCATTCCGCAACAAATTCCGTAAGCGCTGGATTACGCGCAGCCAATTGCTCCGTAAGCGGATGATCGGGCGAGAGCGCAACGAAACTCGCACCGAACAGCGTATCGGGGCGGGTTGAAAATACTTCGATGTTTTCGCCGTCGGACAGATCAAAATGGAACTGCAATCCCTCGGAACGGCCGATCCAGTTCTTCTGCATCAGCCGCACTTTCTCTGGCCAGCGTTCCAGCTGGTCGAGCGCAGCGAGGAGCTCGTCCGAATACTCGGTAATCTTGAAGAACCATTGTGCGAGCTTACGCCGTTCCACGAGCGCGCCCGAGCGCCAGCCGCGGCCTTCGATCACCTGCTCATTGGCGAGCACGGTGCCGTCCACCGGATCCCAATTCACATCGGCTTCGGAGCGATAGACGAGTCCGGCCTTGTAGAATTCAACAAAGAGTTTTTGCTGCTGGGAGTAATAGGCGGGATCGCAGGTGGCGAATTCGCGGCTCCAGTCGATGGCCAGTCCCATCGCCTTCAACTCGCTGCGCATCGCCTCGATGTTTGCGTAGGTCCAGTCGCGCGGGTTTACACCTTTTTCGCGCGCCGCGTTTTCCGCCGGCAGGCCGAAGGCATCCCAGCCCATCGGATGCAGCACGTCATAGCCTTGGGCTCGCCGGAAGCGCGCGAGAACATCGCCCATCGTGTAATTCCGGACGTGGCCCATATGGATCCGGCCCGAAGGATACGGAAACATCTCAAGCACATAGCTCTTCGGGCGCTCCGGATTGCGGCCTGCCGCAAATACGTTGCGCTCCGCCCAGGCGGCCTGCCAGCGTTGCTCGGATTCCCTGGCGTTGTAGCGCGCCATTTCCCTCATCCCTTGGCTGCGCTGCAGCCGAAGGACAGGGCTACAACGTGATGAAACTAACCGCCAGTGCCTACGCTCGCGATTCGAAGCTCGCGTGCCCGCGTCAAAATGGCGTCTTCAAGCTTGGAGGCCGTCTGCGGATTGACCGTCGCATCGACCCAGCCCTCATTGGAGCGGGTCTGCCGGAACACGGCAACCTTCAGGCCGTCCGCGCGAAGCCGCCGGTCGAGGATGTAGATCGTGATCTTCATCCGCTCATTGAGATTGGACGGCGCAGAGTACCAGTCGGTGATGATCACCCCGCCATAGGGATCGGCCGAGGCCAACGGCATGAAGGCCAGCGTATCAAGCGTGGCGTGCCAAAGATAGGAATTGACCCCGAGCGTTACGCGACCGCTGTCGCTCGAGATGGCGGTAGTACCCGTCGTCACGTCGGAGGTGTCGTTGGACGAACCGCAAGCCGCCACCAGCAGCCCGCACAGCACCACCGTCAGAAACCGCATGTAGACCTTCGCCCTTGTTCCGGCCCGATCGGCCGCCGACTTCGTCCCGCCGGGGCGGCCTTATACGTTTGCCGTGTTGTCTGCGCAACGGTCGCCGCCCTGGTTATGGACGGCCAGACCGCGTATGGCAGCCAACCCGGCAAGCGGGGCAGCGGAAAGCGCCCTTGCCGTCAGGGCATCCACACCGCCAAGGCCGTAAACGGGAAGCCCGGCCGCACGGGCGATGATTCGGGCGCGAAGACCGCCGAAACCCGTAACTCCGGGATGGCTCGCCGTCGGAAAGACAGGGGAAAGCAGAACCGCGTTTGCGCCGGCACATCTCGCGCGAAAGCAGGCGCGAAGCGAATGGGCGGCGCAGGTGATGAGCCAGCCGGGCCGCCGGATGCGCCAGTTCGCCGCGAGCGAAATGCTCCGTTCCGGGAAATGCGCGCCGGCCGCGTCGAAGGACACAGCAAGCGCGGGGTCGTCCGCTACGATCCAGATGAGGCTCCGCCGGGGCGCCATTTGCTGAAGCACCTTTGCGAGGGTGGCGCGGCGACGCTTTTCACGCGACCGCAGAACGACAAGACTGCCGCGTGGCAGCGCTGCGACGGCGGCCTGCGGATCTGGCAGATGATCGTCATCCGTCAGCAGCAGGAGCGCGGGCAATGGCGATTGCGCGGCACGGCGAAGCGCATTCGCCGCCCTTGCCAATTGTGCGCGTGCAAGGCTATCCGCCAAACGATGTCCTCACCCGATTCGGCTGCAAGCAATCTGACCGATATCCTCGCGCGCATCGCCGCCGCGCGGAAGGCGGCGTTGGCGCCGTCGGCGTCCACCACACTTGTTGCCGTCTCGAAAACCTTCGGTCCCGACAGGATTCGGCCGGTGATTGCCGCGGGCCAGCGGATTTTCGGCGAAAACCGCGTTCAGGAAGCGCAGGCGAAATGGCTGGCGCTGAAACAGGAATGGCCCGACATCGCCCTCCATCTCATCGGGCCGTTACAATCGAACAAGACAAAGGAGGCGGTCGCACTCTTTGACGCCATCCATTCCGTCGACCGTCCGAAGATCGCCGAATCGCTGCGCTGTGAAATCGACAGGTCAGGGCGTGCGCCGCTTTTGTTTATCCAGGTCAACCTCGGCGAAGAGACGCAAAAAGCCGGCGTAACGCCGGCCGATACCCCAAAATTCATCGATTACTGCCGCGAGACACTGTCGTTGCCGATCATCGGCCTTATGTGCATCCCGCCGGTGGACGAGCCACCGGCACCCCATTTCGCGTTGCTTGCGAAGATCGCCCGTGCGCAGGGTCTCAACGATCTCAGCATGGGCATGAGCGCCGACTTCGAATCTGCGATCCGTTTCGGCGCCACCCATGTTCGTGTGGGCTCGGCGATATTCGGCGACAGAGAGCACCCGCAGTAAGGGCGAATGGGAATATCCGGGGAGGTCCCGCTTTCCATTCGTGTCATTCCTGCAAGCGCGGAAATGACAAAGAACACTTCGAATGCGTATTACCCGGTATGTTATAACAAATGGCCCGCTTTCTCGGCCTTGGTCCGCAAGTAATCACGGCTATGCCTGTTCGCCGGAAAAGCATGCGGCACGCGTTCCACGACTGAAATGCCGGCGGCGTTCAGCGCTTCGAGTTTTTGCGGATTGTTCGTCATCAGCCGAATGGATTTGAAGCCGAGAAGGGCGAGCATCCGCGCGGCGATCCCGTAGAGCCGCTCGTCGCGCGCAAATCCCAGCCGTTCGTTGGCATCCAGCGTATCGAAGCCTTCGTCCTGCAGCCGGTAGGCGCGCAATTTGTTGACGAGTCCGATGCCGCGGCCCTCTTGTGCAAGATAGAGCAGCACGCCGCCGCCTCCTTGCGCTATCGCTGCAATGGCGCCGCGCAATTGGGCGCCGCAATCACAGCGAAGCGAACCAAGAAGATCACCGGTGAAACACTCGGAATGCAGCCGCGTGAGCACAGGCCGGTCGGTGGGTGGATCGCCGATCACGATGGCATAATGTTCCGGCTCGCCATGTGCTGCGCGAAACGCCGCGAGTTCGGCCCGTTCGGCCCCTTCCAGTGGAACACGGGCTCGCGTCACGAGCTTCAGGGCATCCACGACAAGCTCGTCGTAGCCGGCAAGCCAGATGGCTGCTATCTCCACGGCAGCCTCGCCGGCCAGCTCGGCCGAAACGGCAAGCACGGAGGGCAGAAGCCCCGCCAGCTTCGCGAGGCGGATTGCTGCCGAAAAGGATTCCGGCAATTTTTCACGCAAGGTCTCGAACGGACCCTTCAGCGGAAATGCAAGATCAGCCGTCGGATCGGCGATCGCCCGAAGCAATACCGGATCAAGCGGCAAAGGCGGCCGCAGTGCCGCCACCTCCTCGGTGTAAAGCCTCATCTTCAGCGTCCGCGCCCGGGCTTGGCTCAGCACCAGCAGAGGCGATCCCGTTTCCGCCTTTTTGAGCGCGTCCAATCCCGCAGATTCGGTTGCCAGAATGGCGATCGCCGCCCCATCTCCACTAATGCGCACAAAACGGCCGGCGCGGAGCGCGTCCACGCCGCGCGAAATCTGATCCAGGACAGGGCTGGCATCAGACAAGGGATCAGGATTGATCACAGGCGCTTGATCGCGCATCGCAGGCATCGTCCCCACATACACCCCATACCCCAAAGGGGGTAGACTGGGGTCAGATAGTTCGAGGAGCTGCCTATGCCAGGTACCAGACGGGTTCTGCTGGTCGATGACGACGTGATGCTGCGGGAATCGCTTGCCGAGCAACTCGCGCAGGAAGACGGGTTCACGCCGGTCGAAGCCGGCAGCTGCGCAGAAGCACGCGAGCGATCACAGGAAGGACTCTACGACTTCATGATTCTCGACGTCGGCCTTCCGGACGGTGACGGCCGCATCTTGTGCCGGGAGCTTCGCGATCGGGGTATTACCTGCCCCATTATCCTGCTGACGGCCAAGGACTCCGACGCGGATGTGATCGAAGGTCTGGAGGCCGGAGCCAACGATCACGTGACAAAGCCTTTCCGCTTCGCAGTTCTGGCTGCGCGCATTCATGCCCACCTCAGAAGCCACGAGCAAAGCGAGGAAGCGGTTTATCGCATCGGCCCTTATACATTCCGGCCCAGCGCCAAGCTGCTTCTCGATCCGCGCGGCAAGAAAATCCGGCTGACCGAAAAGGAAACGAACATCCTCAAGCACCTGCACCGTTCCGGGACCACAGTTGCGCGTGAAACGCTGCTCCACGAAGTCTGGGGCTACAATCCGGCCGTCACCACCCATACGCTCGAAACCCACATCTATCGGCTCCGGCAGAAGATCGAGAGCAATCCGGGCACGGCCCAGATCCTGATTACCGAAAGCGGTGGCTACAGGCTGGTGGCTTGAGGCAACCGCCGGATCACGGCACTATTCTGATGGTATGCGGCCGGGACATGGGCGTGCTCTCTTTTTTGCGTTCTATGCGCACCAAACAGCCCGGCCTATGTCAGTTGCGGCGATTTCAGGGCAAGCCATCATGAACAAGCGATTGCGATCATTTCTGGGCGGTGCGGCGGTTGCTGCAGTGCTGATCCTTCCGGCCGACGCTTCGAACGGCGACTGGGTCAGCTGGCCAGCCAAGAGTTTCAGTGCCAATGCCGTGCGCGTGGAAGACATGGTCGGCAGGCTGACGGTGAATGTCCGAAATGGCGGCCCCGTTTCAGTGGAAGTGGCTGGCGTAAAGGACCGGGTGAACGGCGTTCGGATTCGCGAGGAAGACGGCAAGGTCATCATCGACGGCTCCCGCGCCGATCAGAGCGGGTCCGTTTGGAACTGGCGCAATTGGTTCGACTTCTCGACCGATTTTGAACCGCGCAACAACAATCTCACGATCAAGGTCACAGTACCGAAAGGCTCGCGTGTCGACGTGACCGATCTCGTCGGCGATGCCAATATCGGCGATACGCAGGGCGAATTGCATTTCGACGCCGCCGCGACCAAAGCGCGGATCGGCCGGGTTGGCCCGGCACGTGTTTCCCTCGGCGGCGCCGGGCGGGTGGATATCGCGCAGGTCGACGGTCCGTTGCATCTTGAAGTGGGCGGTTCGGGCAAGGTGACGGTTGGACCGACACAAGGCGTGCATGCGGAAATCGCGGGTTCGGGCGATGCGACGTTCGGTGCGATATCGGGCGACCTGTCACTCGATATCGCTGGTTCCGGCGATGTTGCGGCAGCGAGTGTCAACGGCAAGACGAATGTTTCGATCGCGGGCTCGGGCTCCGTGAAGATCGCGGACGGAACTGCGAATCCCCTTCGCCTCGACATCATGGGCGCCGGCAATTTCGTTTTTGGCGGTGTAGCCGTTGACCCGCATATCGATGCAGTAGGTTCGGGAACGGTGAAACTGAAGTCCTATCGCGGTCATCTCGACAACGAAGGCATGGCCGACGTGAAGATCGGCCAATGACAGGTCATTACTTAGGTGCGACATCGCCCGGTTCGTCCGTGCGATGGGCTTTCCTTGCCGGGTGAACAATTGCTCCGCTCGCATGCCGCGCAGATTGTCGTCATGCGAACCGGCCGCGAAACCTTGAACTAATTACTGGACGACCCTGGGCGCATAGCGGTGCAGGATTGGTCCGTTTTCGCTCAGCCAGGCCTGCGGCGTTTCCACATCACCGACGAGCTCGCGGACAAGACTCCAGAAACGCGGACCGTGGTTCATGTGCTTAAGATGCGCCACTTCATGAGCAACGACGTAATCGAGCACGAAAGGCGGCGCGAGAATGAGGCGCCATGAAAACGACAGCGACCGCGTTGTCGAGCACGAGCCCCAGCGGCTTGCGGTGTCACGCACCGTGATCCGCTTCGGCTGCACGCCAACCCGTTCCGCATAATGAAATACGCGCGACTCGAACATCTTGCGTGCTTCGCGCTTCAGGAAATCGAGCAACCGCCGCGGCGCATGTTCCTTGTGGCCCGCAATGCGGATCACGCGCGTACCGCGTTCGATCCATACCGGTGCCGGCCCCTTCGCCGCCGGCCGGATTGCGTGCTCCTCGCCGCGGAACGGGATCACGGCACCGGGCTCCAGGTCGACGGGTTCCGGTACATGCGCAAGCCGCCGGGCAATCCAGTTCGACTCCGACCGGGCAAAATCCATCGCATGATCGAGCGAACGGCGCGATGGCGCGACTACGCTCACTTCTCCGGTGGAGGGATGGACTTTCACGATCAGGCGTCGCGCGCGCGGGTTGAGTCTAACTGTCACTTCAACCGGCCGCCCTTCTATGCGCAGCAAAACGCGGCGCGGATGGGAGGGGGTAGAAGCGGCAGGCTTACGCATAAGACTTCCCTTTACCGGTCTGGCTTGCTTCTCTCGTTCGCTCGCTCGCTCGCTCGAAGAGGCCATCCCACATGACACCGCGGCCCCGTTTTCACCTTGCTTTCCCTGTTCGGAACCTGGCAGAAGCCCGCGATTTTTACGGGAATCTGCTCGGCTGTCGGGAGGGCCGTTCCGCGGTTAACTGGATCGATTTCGACTTCTTCGGGCACCAGATCGTCGCGCATTTAAGCCCCCCTTCGGACACTCACAAGTGCCAAAATCGCGTAGATGATGAGCTGGTTCCGGTGCGTCACTTTGGCGTCATTCTTTCCCTGCCCGAATGGCAGGAAATGGCAGAAAAACTGCGGAGAAAAGGCGTAAAATTTCTTATTGAACCCACGCTCCGGTTCCGGGGCCAACCGGGCGAGCAGGCAACCATGTTTTTCGAAGATCCGAGCGGCAACGCCCTCGAAATCAAGGCCTTCGCCGAGGACTCCATGGTGTTCGCGATATGAACAGGCCCCGGAACATCGCAATAGCCCTCGGGACGGTATCGCTGCTTCTTTTGCTTGCGGTGCTCGGATTCCAGTACATCGGGCGCATCCCGCCATGCGAATTGTGCCTCTGGCAGCGTTGGCCGCATGTCGGCGCGGTCGTTGTCGGGTATGGCGGTCCGCTGCTCATCAGCATCGGGTTGCTTGAACGTGGAGCCGCCCGCTCCGTCGCCGGCCTCGCTGCCCTGCTGATTGCCGTTTCCGGCGCGATCGGCGTTTACCATGCCGGTGTCGAGTGGCACTGGTGGCAGGGCCCGCAATCCTGCACCGGCCCCGCATTCCACCTCACGGGCGGTCCCCTGGATCTGAACGCCCCCGTTGTGATGTGCGACATGGCGGCCTGGCGCCTGTTTGGGATTTCGCTCGCGGGCTACAATGCCATTGTTTCTTTTCTCGTCGCCGGGATTGGTGCTTTCCTGCTTACGAGCAGCGGCAAAAAAACATGACCCCCCGACGCCGCCGCCGTCCGGCAGCGCCCGGAACACCGGTGACGCCGGACGTAGCCGAAATGATCCGTGTCGATCATGCTGGCGAGTTTGGCGCCATGCGGATTTATGAAGGTCAGCTTGCCGTCCTCGAAGCGCGAGGTCACGACAAAAGGGCGGTAACGGCAATCCGCCGGATGGCGGAGCAGGAATCCCGACATCTCGCGCGCTTCAATATGCTGGTGAACCAGCGGAACGTGCGCCCGACAGCCCTTTCGCCATTATGGCACGCAGCAGGCTTTGCGCTCGGCGCCGGCACTGCTTTGCTTGGAACACGCGCTGCCATGGCGTGCACCGCGGCGGTCGAACAAGTGATCGACGATCACTACGCGCGTCAGATCGACCGCCTTGATGGCGATCCCGAACTCAAGGAAGCCGTAACGGAGTTCCGGGAAGACGAAATTGCCCATCGTGACGAGGCGCTTGCTCATGGCGCCGAAGACGCGCCGGCCTATCGCCTGCTGAGCGAAACCATCAAAGCCGGCTGCCGGCTGGCAATCCGCCTGTCCGAGAAAATCTGAACAGCGTTCAGGGTTCCAGCACGCTGTCCCAGTAGAGATAGTCTGCCCAGGATTCGTGCAGGTAGTTCGGCGGAAAGAGCCGACCGTTGTTCCGAAGTTCGTTAATTGTCGGCCTCCTCGGATAATTCCGCGGATGCATGCCGATGTGGTGCGCAAGCCGGCCACCCTTCAGGAGATTGCAGGGCGCACACGCGGTGACCACGTTGTCCCAGGTCGTCCGTCCGCCGCGCGAGCGCGGAATAAGATGATCGAAGGTCAGATCATCCGGCGAGCCGCAATATTGGCATTCGAAACGATCACGCAGAAAGACATTGAATCGCGTGAAGGCCGGCTGCCGTGCGGGCTTCACATAGGTCTTCAGCGAAACCACGGATGGCAGCTTCATTTCGAAGCTGGGAGAGCGAACAATCCGCTCATATTCGGCGAGAATATTCACCCGCTCCAGGAAGACGGCCTTGATGGCGTCCTGCCAGGACCAGAGCGAAAGCGGAAAGTAGCTGAGCGGACGATAATCCGCGTTCAGCACCAGCGCCGGACAGTTATCGGGAACGCGCGCGGCGCCTAACACCGGTTTGCTCCTTTGAAATCAGCCTCCTCGCAACGGGCTTCCGAAGATTACGGGGAACCCCCGGCAGGGCGCAACAACTTGAGTACCATGCGTCAATGTACCCGATTCGCAGTGACAGGATTGCGACAATCTCAGCCTACGGAGCAACATGCCTCGGCCGGTCGAGGAAGCATTCCGCGTATTGCCATGGCGAGGAACTTTGCGCCCAGAAGTAAACCATCCGGGTCGATGGTATGTCCTGCTCCACGGGAAAGATGCCATTGGACAAGCGCACCCGCCCGTCCAAGCGCGCCCGCGGCCATGAACAGCGCCTGCGGCGGGATCACCTGATCCGCATCGCCATGGTTAAGAAGGATCGGCGGCGCGTCCGCCCCCAAGCGCGAGAGCGGTTCGGGCGCAGTAAGCATGCCGGAAAAGCCCAGTATGGCGACCGGTTTCACGGTTCGGCTGAGGCCGACATGCAGCGACATCATCGTGCCCTGACTGAAGCCACCCAGGATGAGACGGTCGGGCGGAAGTCCCATGTGTTTCAGCTCGGCATCGAGAAAATGTTCGAGTGCCGGTGCGGCACTTTCCACGCCCCGATGCGCTTCATGTGGATCCAGGCGGGAGATCGGGAACCATTGATAACCGGCGCCTTGACAACGTTCCGGCGCGTTGGGCGCCGCAAACGCCACCGTCGGAAGAAACTGCTGCAGATGTGGCGCAAGCCCGATGAGATCGTTTCCGTCGGCACCGTAGCCGTGGCACAGGACCATAAGGTGGGTCGCATCGCCCTTTAAAGCTGGGAGGCGCGGACCGTTGAGCTGACGCTGACCGAAAACCAAGATTGCTTCTCCGTTTGCAAACCCGACCGATGATTGTCACCCGCTTCGCGCCCAGTCCAACAGGTTATCTGCACCTTGGGCATGCATTTTCGGCGATCACCGCATTCGAGGCCGCGCGCGGTGGCAGTTTCATCCTGCGGATAGAAGATCTCGATCGGGCACGCAGCCGCGAAGATTTCGTCGCGGCGATATTCGAAGATCTCCGTTGGCTGGGACTTCGCTGGGTGGAACCCGTGTTGCGTCAGTCGGCGCGCTTCGATGTGTATCGTGCCGCGCTCGACAGACTGTACAATCAGGATCTCCTCTATCCCTGCTTCTGTACGCGTGCCGACATCGCCGCGGAGGTCGCTCGTGCCGTCGAAGCGCCACATGGGCCCGACGGTGCCCTCTATCCCGGGATCTGCCGCGAACTCACCAAATCGGCACGACTGGATCTTCTCAACTCGGGTGTGCCCTACGCGATGCGTCTCGATTCACGCAGAGCTGCTGCGCGTCTTCCGCAACTGACGTTTGCGGAATGTACGCTTGAAACAAACATGGACGACAACCAGATCATGGTCGATCCGCTTCTCTTCGGAGACGTGGTGCTCGCCAGAAAAGATGTGCCAGCATCCTATCATCTGGCAGTTGTCATTGACGATGCCGAACAGGGCGTAACGCTTGTCACGCGTGGGCGCGATCTCCTGCCGGCCGTGCATATACAACGTGTGCTACAGGAGCTTCTCGGATTACCCGTACCGCGATATGCCCATCATCGTCTGCTCGTAGACGCGAGCGGGCGGAAACTTTCCAAGCGCGACCGGGTGATAGATCTGCGCGCATTGCGCAAAACCGGCATCACACCGGAACAAATACGGGCGCGCGTCCGCGAACGCTGAACTCTTCGGCGCAAGCGCATTTGAAGTTGGGAACCGAATTATCCGCGGCGCGTTTTGCGCGGTCCGACATCGTTGCAACGGTTAACGACACGATCGGTGATGCCCGGGATCGCATCGGGAACTTTGCAGTGCCAGCGCGCATTACGGCATCGAATGTCTTGCTTTGTGATAGGTAGAAAATCCGTGCAAAGCGTTTTTCCTGACAAACGAGGC
Source organism: Rhizomicrobium sp. (assembly GCA_036269235.1). GTDB lineage: Bacteria > Pseudomonadota > Alphaproteobacteria > Micropepsales > Micropepsaceae > Rhizomicrobium. The sequence continues at coordinate 106,372 of DATASL010000046.1, read as the reverse complement.
CTGCGATCTTTGTTGCTGGCGCTCTGCATCGCAGCAATGCCGCTTGCGGGTTCTGCGTTTGCACAGAGCCTGTTGCAGGAACAGGTGGCTCAGTCCGACCTGGGCGTGCCTGCCAACGCTAATGGCGAACGGGCGAAGCAGCGTCTGTATGACAGCCTGTCAGCCGAGTCACTCGCAAATTTCAAGTTGTTCATCTATGTCGACAAGGCGGTGGAAGGCCCCCTCGCACAACGCATGTATGTGTTCGAAAAGATGGATTCGGGCGATCTCGCCACGCTTTATGATTGGCCGGTGTCGACCGGTCGCGAAGGCGACGAGACCGATGCGCATGGGCATGCGCAATCGACGGCGACTCCGCGCGGGTTTTTTGAAATCGATACGAAGCGCATGTATGTCGATCACACGTCATCGCAATGGGACGAAGCCATGCCCTATGCGATGTTCTTCAGCTGGAAGCCGGGCGGGCACAACACGGGTCTGGCTATTCACGGGACGCCGGAAGGCAATTATCAGGCGCTCGGTAGCCGGGCGAGCGCGGGTTGCATTCGGCTGGCCACGGAAAACGCCCAGACGCTGTTCGATCTCATACAGTCGCGCTTCCGCGCCCCGACGCCCAAGCTCGCCTATCTCGACAATGACAGCCAGGTAAGCAGCGAAGGCCTGTTGCTTCACGAGCCTGACGGCAAGCTCAAGATGTCCGACGGTTATTCCGTGCTGGTGCTGGTCGACGATTATTCACCTGAGCAGCGGGTCAGCTCGCTCTACTAGGTATCGCACCGCACATTTGGCGCAGCAATCGCCCCTCTGCTAGAGTCGCGCCCGCATCGACAATGGAATTCTTCGAAATGTACGGACGAAATGCGGTACGGCAAGTGACCGCTGTGTTATTTGCCGTCGCATCGCTGGCAAGTCTTCCGGCCGTTGCCGGGACGGTGGATTGGGCTCAATTCCGCTATTCGCTCGGCAAGGACGGCGTCAATCGGCACGAAAAGACTCTTGGCGCAAAGAACGTGTCGAAGCTCGTGGAGGTTTGGGCTGCGAAAACCAAGGGGGATATTTATTCCTCGGCGGCGATAGTCGGCGGCACGGCCTATGTCGGCTCCTATGATGGCAAGGTCTATGCGTTTAATGCCTCCACCGGGAAAGCGCTTTGGACGGCCGCGACGAAAGGCCCGATCATGTCTTCCCCTGCGATCGTGAAGGGCGTGCTCTATGTCGGTTCGCTGGACGATAATGTTTATGCCTTCGACGCCTCGAACGGCGCGCAACTTTGGTCGTTTCCGACCGGCGATGCGGTTCGCGGCTCGCCGGCAGTCCGAAAGGGTGCTGTTTATATTGGCTCCGAAGACGGCAATCTCTACGCACTCGACGCCAAAACGGGCAAACAAATCTGGTCGGCTCCCGTCGGAGGCAAGATGGATGCCTCGCCGGCAATTGCTGGCAACACTGTCTTCGCAGCAACGCTCAGCGGCACTCTTGTCGCACTGGGCAGCAATACCGGAAACCAGATCTGGCAAGCCAGTCCCGGCGGCGCTCTGTATTCCACACCATCGGTCTACAAAGGCGCCGTTTTTGTTGGCTCGACCAACGCCAGGGAATATTCCTTCAATGTACAAACGGGCGCACAGAACTGGGTGCAAACAACCAACGGCAATCTCTGGGGCTCACAGGCCATCGACAAGGACGTCGTCTATGTCGTCTCGGGCGGTAGCGCGAATTATGAATGCTATGCCTTCGATGCGGCCACCGGCTCGCTGATCTGGAACAGCGCAGACATCCAGGGTGAACTCGGTTCGCCACCGACAGTGGCGAACGGTGTCGTCTATTTCGGCTCGAAGGACGACAACCTCTATGCGCTCAGCGCAAAGACAGGCGCGCTATTATGGAATTTCACCACAAAAAACCAGGTCATCGCGTCGCCCGTGGTGGTCAACGGGACGGTCTATCTTGGTTCGAACGACGGCTATCTGTATGCCTTCGGCCTCAAGAAGCTGTCGAATGCTCGCCGCTCGCCAGTGCAACGATCTCACGCATGATGGCGTCGAAATCATAGTCCTTCGGACTGAAAATAGCTGTAATCCCGGCCTCTTTGAGCTGGGCCTCGTCCCCGGCCGGTATGATGCCGCCCGCCACGATCTTGACACCCGGCAATCCAGCGGCAGCGAGTTTGGTTATAACTTCGCAGGCCAGCGGGACGTGTGAGCCGGAAAGGACTGAAAGCCCCACCACATGCGCGTCATGCGCACGCGCTGTCGCAACGATTTCGTCGGGCGTGAAGCGGATCCCTTCATAGATCACGTTCATTCCCGCGTCGCGCGCGCGGATGGCGATCTGTTCGGCACCGTTCGAATGACCGTCGAGTCCCGGTTTGGCAACGAGAAAAGTCAGAGGCCTTCCAAGCCTCTCCGAGGCCCGGGCAACACATTCGCGCAGGGCAAGAATGCGCGGTTCGTTGCGCGCGGGCGCATCGGCGGATACGCCAGTGGGCCCGCGATATTCGCCGAACTCGCGTCGCAGCGCTTCGGCCCATTCGCCGCCCGTTACACCGCCGCGTGCGCAGGCGATGGAAACCGGCATGATGTTTTCGTTGCCGCGCGCGGCTTCGCGAAGGCGCGCAAGCGAGTCAGCCACCACATCGGCGTCGCGTCGCCACCGCCATGCTTCAAGCCGCGCGATCTGTTCGCGTTCTGCCTGTTCGTCGACGATGACGAAATGACCTTCCCCCGCCGTCAGGGGCGAAGGCTCGCTCTCGATATAAGCGTTGACGCCGACATGCATTTCCGCGCCTGTTTCAATCGCCTCCACGCGAGCGGCGTTGGATCGTACCAGCCGTTCTTTCATATATTCGAGCGCGGCCTGCGCGCTCGCGCCGCCCAGTTCCTCAATGCGAGCGATCTCGCTGCGGATCTGAGAAGCAAACAAGGCGGTTTTCGCCTCGATTACGTGCGACCCGTCGAAAATATCTTCGTGCTCCAGCATGTCGGTTTCGAACGCCGCGATTTGCTGCAGCCGCAAGGACCATTGCTGATCCCAGGGTCTCGGAAGGCCAAGCGCTTCGTTCCAGGCCGGCAGTTGGACAGCCCGCGCACGCGCCTTCTTTGATAGCGTCACGCCCAGCATGCCGAACAGGATGCGATAGACATTGTTCTCGGGCTGTTGCTCCGTCAGCGCCAGCGAGTTCACCTGCACGCCATAACGGAACAAACGACGCTTCGGATCGAGAACTCCGTACCGCTCGCCGGTAATTTCATCCCAGATCTCCGCCATCGCCCGCAGCTTGCAGATTTCGGTGATGAAATGGACACCGGAATTGACGAAGAAGCTGATGCGGCCGACAGCTTTCGGAAAGTCCTCTGCCGCAATTGCCTTGCGCCTGCAGCAGGTATCGAGCACTTCGATCGCAGCCGCCAACGCAAATGCCGCTTCCTCCACCGGCTCGGCGCCGGCCTCCTGCAGGTGATAGGAGCAGAGATTGACGGGATTCCAGCGCGGCATTTCCGCATTGGTGAAAGCGATCACATCGGAGGTAAGGCGCAACGCCGGTCCCGGCGGAAATATGTAGGTACCGCGCGCCAGATATTCCTTGATGATGTCGTTCTGCGTGGTGCCGGCGAGATTTGCGCGCGGGATTCCCTGTTCCTCGGCCAGGGCGACATAAAGCGCCAGCAGCCAGGCTGCGGGCGCGTTGATCGTCATCGAGGTGTTCATCCGGTCGAGCGGCAAACCCTCGAACAGCGAACGCATATCGCCCAGATGGTTAACCGGTACGCCAACCTTACCGACCTCGCCGCGCGCCAGCGGGTGATCGCTGTCATAGCCATTTTGTGTCGGCAGATCGAAAGCAATGGAGAGGCCGGTCTGGCCCTTAGCAAGGTTGCTTCGGTACAGCCTATTCGAGGCCGCGGCGCTCGAATGTCCGGCATAGGTCCGGAAAATCCATGGTTGGTCGCGCCCGCTCATCTCGCCCTCATCCTATGGCAACGCACCAGCTTGACAGGCTTCGCCGCGCTCACGATGCTGCGTCGCAGCATAAGGCATTCCGCATAAGCGAAAAACCCTTTCGCGCGTTTGGGTACGGGGAAAAGAGGGAATTCCATGTCGGCCGAAGCCAAGCCTGCACTCGAGGTTTACAAGGATCTTTACCGGATCGGCGAGATTCCGCCGCTCGGTCACGTCCCGTCGCAGATGTATGCCTGGACCATCCGCAAGGAACGCCACGGGCCGCCGGAAGAGTCGATGAAGATCGAGATCGTGCCGACCTGGCAGCTCGATTCGCACGACGTGCTCGTCCTCGTGATGGCTGCCGGCGTGAATTACAACGGCGTCTGGGCGGGCCTGGGCCAGCCCGTTTCGCCCCTCGACGGCCATGGCAACCCGTTTCACATCGCCGGCTCCGACGCATCAGGGATTGTGTGGGCTGTCGGCTCGAAGGTGACGCGGTGGAAGGTCGGCGACGAAGTCGTTGTCCACTGCAATCAGGATGATGGCGACGACGAGGAATGCAATGGCGGCGACCCGATGTTCTCGCCCTCGCAACGCATCTGGGGTTACGAGACGCCCGACGGTTCGTTTGCGCAATTCGCGCGCGTGCAGGATCGCCAACTGATGGCGCGGCCGAAACATCTCACCTGGGAGGAATCGGCCTGTTATACGCTGACGCTGGCCACCACCTACCGGATGTTCTTCGGCCACCGCCCGCATGTGCTGCGGCCCGGTCATAATGTCCTTATCTGGGGCGCGAGCGGCGGGCTTGGTTCTTTTGCCGTGCAACTCTGCGCGGTGTCGGGCGCCAATGCGATCGGTGTTATTTCCGACGAATCGAAACGCGATTTCGTACTCTCGCTCGGCGCGAAAGGGATTATCAACCGCAGCGAATTTCACTGCTGGGGCCAGATGCCGAAAGTGGGCACGTCCGAATATGATACATGGACCAAGGAAGCGCGGCGTTTCGGCAAGGCGATATGGGACATTACCGGCAAGGGCCGCGACGTCGACATGGTGTTCGAGCATCCCGGCGAACAGACATTCCCGGTTTCCTGCCTCGTGGTGAAGCGCGGCGGCATGGTGGTGTTCTGCGCCGGTACTACCGGTTACAACATCACCTTCGACGCCCGCTATGTCTGGATGCGGCAGAAGCGCATCCAGGGTTCGCATTTCGCCAATCTCAAACAGGCGAGCGAGGCCAACCGGCTGATGATCGAGCGCCGCCTAGACCCCTGCATGTCGGAAGTGTTCCCCTGGGAGGATATTCCCCGCGCCCACACCAAGATGTGGCAGAACCGGCATCTGCCGGGCAACATGGCGGTGCTGGTCAATGCGCGGCGGCCGGGTCTCAGGACCTTCGAGGATGTGATCGAAGCCTCGCGCGACTGAACCGCGAACGGAACATTAAAACAGCGATTTTAGCAGCGAATAACAGCGATCTCCGCCGCGCAACAAAAAACCGGCCGCCCCTTCGGGCGCCGGCCGCAGCATTCCGACATGGCAATATCGGTAGCACATTTGATCGGAAAACACCAGCCAAAACTTGCGGAACAAAGCGTTACCTAACAGATTAGGCGTACCGGTCAGGGGCGCGCGGCATTGGCGGCTGCAGACGATGAACAAACGGGCACCCCTGCTTCGGCGCCGCGCACGGCGCTCGTGCTGCTCACGCTCGTCTATGTCCTGAACTACCTCGACCGCCAGATCCTCGGCATATTGAGCGGGCCGATCCAAGACGAATTCCATCTCACCGATACCGGGATCGGGTTGCTGAACGGTCCGGCATTCGCGCTGACCTATGCCGCGCTCGGAATTCCCATCGCCGCGCTCGCCGACCGCCTGAACCGCCGCAATGTGGTCGCCGCCTCCCTGGCGATCTTCAGCGCCATGACGATCCTGTGCGGCTATGCCCTGAATTTCGGACAGTTGTTTCTTGCGCGCTTCGGCACCGGCCTCGGCGAAGCGGGGACGGCGCCTGCCACCGCCTCCATCCTCGCCGATCTCTATCCGCCCGAACGCCGCGCCACGGCGCTCTCCTTCTACTCTGCAGGCCTGAACATCGGTTTGTTGCTGGGCTTTTTCGCCGGCGGCTGGATCGCGGAACATTATGGCTGGCGCAACGCCTTTCTCGCCGCCGGCCTGCCCGGCTTCGTGCTGGCGGCGTTTCTTCTGTTCCTGGTCGACGAACCGGATCGTGGCCAGGCGGAAAATATTACGGACCGCAGCGAAATTCCTTCTTTCGCCGAAGTTCTCGCCTGGCTTCGCCGGCGGCGCTCGTTCACATGGTTCTCATTTGGTGCGGCGCTCAGTTCCATCGGCGGCTATGCAGGCATCGCTTTCGTGCCGATGTTCCTCCACGATTCCCATCACCTGTCGCTGCCCGCGATCGGGCTCGTGCTCGCTGTGTTCATCGGTGGTGCGGGCGCGCTCGGAACCTGGTTTGCGGGCGTGCTAGCCGACCGTCTGGGGCAGCTCGACGTGCGCTGGAACATGTATGTGCCAATGCTGGGCTGGCTCGTCTCCGCGCCTTTCCTGCCGGTCTTTTTTCTGGCACCCAATGTTTATGTCGCCATCGCGGCGGGAACGGTGCCGGCCTTTGTCGGCGCGGTCTATGTCGGCCCCGTTGCCGCGATGGCGCAGGCCGTAGTGCCGGCACGCATGCGCGTGCGTGCGGCTGCGATCCAGAATTTCATCACCAATTTCATTGGTCTCGGCGCCGCGGCGCCGCTTGTTGGTACGATCAGCGATTATCTGAAGCCCACGCTCGGCCCCGATGCGTTGCGCTATGCGCTGCTGGCAAGCCTGTTCACCGGACTCCTGGGCGTTCTTTGTTACTGGCGCGCCTGCCGCACCCTCGCCGCCGATATCGCAGCCGCCCACGAGCGCGATTCGCACGCGGTGTCTGGTGCTTCTGCGCCCGTGACTCCGGTTTAAGCCTGTTTTGTGCTTCGCATTCAAATTCTGCCATCCCCGGCGAGCGAAGCGAGGGGCGACAGCGACAGCGTATTCGCGGAACCAGGCGGTGCAACATAACGGATATTGAAAGTGCTGCGCCACCTGGGGCCCCTTCCCTCGCTTCGCTCGCCGGGGGTGACAATTTGTTTGCTTCAGTGTGATCGGTTTGCGCGGTCGGCGATGTTTATCACAAGCCGAACGGCAAATGGCTGATCGTCGAGGAGCATGTTTCGGTGCCGGTCGATCTCGGCACCGGAAAAGCCAACTCACTTCCGCGCCATAAGGTCCTACGAGAAAATCGTTACTTCGCGGTCATCACATTTCAACGTCCGCTGCTAATGTCATCCCCGGCGAGCGAAGCGAGGGAAGGGGACCAGGTGGTGCGACACAGCTACTATTGGTGATGTGGCACGACCTGGGTCCCCTTCCCTCGCACCGAGCCAATAAAGCGGTTGAACCACGGGCTGTTGATACAGCACCTCCGCTTTTATAGGCGGGGCGCTCGCCGGGGATGACAAGATTTATTTGTTTTAATGCAATCTACTTCGACATATCTGTTACCCCATCATCGCATCCGGCGTATAGGCAATTGCAGCCGTCTCCACGGCTCCGAAACTTTGGCGTCTCGGGTCGAAGCGGCAGGGTCTGTGCCCGACAGTGCCCGCTCTTGAATAGTCAATTGTTTATAGTAAGCTCGGACAAAATCGGGAGGGATAAATGAAATTTCTTTTGACCGTGATGATGGCTGCTGCAGCGATGGCGGCCTGCCTGAACATGCCCGCTAACGCCGCGGCCGGCGACAAATCAGAAATCGAGGCGCTCGAGAATCAGTTTGCCGCGGCTTTCAATGCCAAGGACGTCGATGCGATCATGAAGGTCTATGTGCAGGGGCCGAGCCTGTTTGTCTTCGACGTGACGCCGCCCAGGCAGCATGTGGGCTCGGACGATTACCGCAAGGACTGGCAGGCCGGGCTTGCCATGTTCAAGGGACCGATCAAATTCGAACTCAGCGACGTTGCGGTCACCGCGGTGGGCGATGTCGGTTACGGGCACAGCATCCAGCGCGTTACGGGCACGGATACGAAGGGCAAAGCCGTGGATGTCACCGTGCGCGTCAGCGACGTGTATCGCAAGCTGGCCGGCAAATGGCTGATAGTCGAGGAACATGTTTCGGTGCCGGTCGATCTCGACACCGGAAAGGCCGACCTCACTTCCGCGCCTTAAAGTCCTGCGAAAGCCGTTACTTCGCGGTCATGGGACTCCAACGTCACCTACCAATGTCACCCCTGGCGAGCGAAGCGAGAGGCGATAGCGACAGCATATTCGCAGACCCAGGCGGTGCGACACAACTACTATTGGTGATGTGGCACGACCTGGGCCGCTTCCCGCCGTCGTCTGTCCTTTCTGCACGGCCGTTATGCGGCCTTTCAACTGGTTGCGCGCGCTGAGTATCATGACATGCCTCCGGGGATCGGCCATTCTACCCGCATCGGCGAAATACGGGAATCGGCAGCGTGAGCGAAACAAATGAACAAACGCGCCGCGCGGCGCTGATAGCCGCCGAGAAACGGGCGGAAGAATTGCTGGCGGAGATCGAGGCAGCCGGCTTCGTTGCGCCCGGGCGTCGCGAAAGCGAGGTGGAGGAAGATATCCGCGCACTGGCCGAAGCCCGTTTCGGCGTCGAGCGGCACTGGCACCGGCGCATCGTGCGTGCCGGCATCAACACGTTGACCACCGCCGGCGATTACCCGCCGGAGCGCGTTATCGCGGCAGAGGACACGGTCTATGTCGATCTCGGCCCGGTTTTCGCGGAATGGGAAGCCGATATCGGCCGCACCTACGCGCTGGGCGGCGATCCCGCGAAGAACAAACTGGTGGCCGATCTGCCGCGCGTGTTCGCGCGCGTGCAAAGTCATTACTATAATTCACCGCAGATCACCGGCGCCGAGCTTTACGCCTTCGCGCTCGCGGCGGCGGCGGATGAAGGCTGGGCCTTTGGCGGCACGATTGCGGGCCATATCGTGGGCGAATTCTCCCACATGACCCTGCCCGGCGACCGCGACCTCAACCGCATCAGCCCGAAGAACCCGACCAGGATGCGTAGCAACGACACGCTCGGGCGCCCGAAGCACTGGATCCTGGAAATACACCTCGTAAATCACGCGCGCACGTTTGGCGGATTTTACGAGCGATTGCTGTGACGTGAGTGTATGTCTGTGTTTGATGTTAGTAGCACTGAGAGGTTACGCAACGAAGGGATTGTCACCCCCGGCGAGCGGAACGAGGGAAGGGAATCCAGGCGCTGCAACGCAACAACTATCGATGATGTGGCACTGCCTGGGCCCCCTTCCCTCGCGCCCCGCCAATAAAGCGGTTGAGCCACGGGTTTTTGATACAGCACCGCCGCTTTATAGGCGGGGCGCTCGCCGGGGGTGACGTTTTTTGGTTGTACAAGTGATGGCCGTGATCCCCACCATGCACCTCTGACAAAAACTTTTTCCCGCCATGTCGGCTTCCCACCCCCGCCATTCGTCCTTTCGGCAGGACCGCAAACAAAGGAATCCGACAATGCAGGTGATGGTACTCGTAAAAGCGACAGCGGACAGCGAGAAGGGCCTCGTCATGGATCAATGGACGAAGGCGATGATGGAGGCGATGGGACGGTTCAATGACGAGCTGGAAAAAGCCGGCATTCTGATCACGGCCGCCGGCCTCAGGCCTTCTTCGTACGGCAAGCGCATTGCATTTGACGGCCCCGGCCGGACGGTCATCGACGGACCTTTCGCGCACACAGGCGAACTCGTCGCCGGCTACTGGCTCTGGAACGTCAATGACATGGACGAGGCCGTCGCCTGGGTGAAGCGCTGTCCCAATCCCATGCGTGGCCCCAGCGAGATCGAAATCCGCCCGCTCTACGAGTTCGACCAGCCAATGGAGAAAAGCTGACACAGAAAGCCCGGGGGCCGTGATAGGGTCTGGACATGTCTTATCCTGGCGATCCTGTCCTCCTGCGTTTCCGCGCCGCTCTAGGCGACGTGTTTGGCGCGCGCCTTGAGCGGGCGACGCTATTTGGTTCGCGCGCGCGGGGAGACGCGCGCGCCGACTCTGACTATGACATTGCCGTGTTCCTCCACGACATGAAGGATTTTGGCGAAGAAGCCGGTCGGCTCGCCGAAATCGAAACAGATATTCTTTATGACACCGGTGCAGTGATAAACGCGCTGCCCTTCATGGCAGGGGCCTGGCGGGGCCGCATCGGCTTGATGGGCGAATTGGAGCGGGAAGGGCGCAGCTTTTGACGCCCGAATCTCGGGCATGGCTCAACAAGGCCCACAGCGATCTGGACGAAGCCGCCAAAATCGCCGCGATCGGGCTGGCGCGAGCGGCTGCGCGGTCGGCCTGTTTCGCTGCTTTCCATGCAGCACAGGCCTTGATTGTCGAGCGCAGCGGTAAGACGGCGAAGACGCATTCGGGCGTGCGTGCGAAATTCGCAGAGATCGCACGGTCCGAATCTCAACTCGACAGGACTTTCAGCACATTTCTCGCGCAGTCCTATAAGTACAAGGAAATCGGTGATTACGGCATTGGGCCGGAAGCGGCCATTACGTCTGCCGACGCCGCGGACGCTATCGCCCGGGCCACCCGATTCGTCGAAGGCATAGAAAAACTGCTATGATAAAGTGCCGCTTTCCCTGGAACCGCGGGCGTCCACGCCCGCACCTTCCACCCCGTTCACGCCTGCCCCATAATCACCTCGTGTCCGGACCCGAATATCTTGTTGCCGAGAAGCTGACGCCCTTTCCCGAGGTCGAAAGGGTCGTCCTGTTCGGCTCCCGCGCGCGGGGCGATGCGGCGCCGCGCTCCGATATCGACCTCGCGATCGCCTGTCCGCGCGCCGATCCGAAAATCTGGTCGGATATCGTCGAGGCGGCAGAGGAAGCGCCAACGCTGCTGCAGACCGACCTCGTCCGCATGGATACGGCGCCGGCCGAACTACTCGCCGAAATCGCCCGAGAAGGACGCGTGCTTTATGAACGCAACCTCAGCCAATCTTAGACTCACAGAACTCGCTCGGGCGCTGGACCGCCTCGAAGAGGCACTTGCCGTGCCGGAAACGGCACCGCTCGCCATCGACGGCACGTTCAAGCGATTCGAACTCGTTTTCGAACTCTGCTGGAAAACGATGAAAGCGCTGATCGAACTCAACACACCGTCGGCGAGCGCGAATTCGGCACGGTCAGCCATCAAGGCGGCGCACGGGGCCGGCTGGATCAGCGACGAGGCCGCATGGCTCGACCTTCTCGACATGCGGAACGCAACGACCCACACCTATCGCCAAGCACTGGCAAAGGACATCTATCGCCGCATCCGCCTGCGCACGCCGATCATCCGCGCTGCGCTACCGGAGCTGCGGAAGTAGGTGCAGGGATTGTTTCAGGGGTAGCAGAAGCGCATTAGTTGCTCCGCATTAAGAATTGAGACTCGGGTTGGACGAACTCCCATTGCTCCCCGAAATTCCCGACGGACTTCGCGATGCAGCGGCTCGCGGGGCTCCAAACCAAGCAAAAAAAGTCGCACGAAGAGGCATGGAGCAGCCTGCAAGCTGCTTTCGACGAACAGCTGGCGCTAAGCAAACCCGGGAACTTCGAGTTCTCGGCTCTGATGGTACACTATATAGCTAATTTCGATTATCTCAGTCCCGTCTGGCTCGAAGCCAATTTCGATTCGCTCTTGGATAAAGAATATCCTGATAATTTCCGAGCCACGCTTGCAGGACTTCCCTATGCTACATTGACCCGGCGGGTCTATCGTTTGCTGGCAGATCGCGGTATGATCGCTTTCAGCGATCGATGACACCTCCACGAGCGAACGCGAAGAGCATCGAATCGTACAGTTCGTGTGCTTGGCGTTGCTATGGGGAGTGGAGAAACTTACTTCGCCGCAGTTTGAAAAGCTATTTGCGCACTCCAACGCGCAAGCACAGATAGCAGCGGCAGCAGACTGGTTCTGGAGCGTCCGCGGCACGAAGCTCACGGTTAAACAGCGTGACTTGATACTAGCCTTTTGGAATAGAGCGCTCGAATGGGCGAACATGCAACCCCAGATGCCAAGGGGAGTTCTAGCGCATCTAGGCCGCCTAACTGTTCATTTACGCCGCCTCGGCGCCCAGGCTGCGCAACTGCTTGGGGCTGTGGCGCCCTACGTGGGGACAGATTTCGACTTCCAAGTCTTTGTCGAGGAGTTGGCGCGACTGGCGCCCGAGAATCCGGCCGAGGCCGCTCGCATTCTGGGATTATCACTGGGTGCGGCGAAACCGACCTACGACGTGGACAATCACCTTAAGACCTTGCTGCAGTATCTCGCTGATCATGGGCAGCGGCCGACTGTACTAAATTACGTCAATGAACTGTTGAATACTCTGCCAGGTATGCAAGATTTTTTTAAGGAGCTGTCAGCCAACCATTAGCCGCCGCTCGCCCGGCCTCGCCTTCAGTAGCTGCGATACGCCTTCGGGATCGCGCGCGATCACCTGGAGATAGGCCTTCGCCGTTTGATCCGGAACACAGCGGCCCTGTTCCCAATCGCGAAGCGTCCCGAGCGGGATGTGAAAGCGGAGCGCGAATTCTTCCTGGGTGAGCCCGAGCGCGCGCCGCAAAGTCCTGGTGCGTGGCACCCGCCGCACGCGCGCGAATTCTTCGTCCGTCAAAGGGCGAGCGTCCGACTCCTTCATTGCCGCCCGATGGACCTCCTCGTCCGTCAGAGCGTCGAAGCGGCGCCAATCATGCTTCGCGGTTTTCTTCGTGGTATCGGCGGCGTTCATGCGGCTCGGCTTTCCGTGCTGAAATAATTCGAATCCTGTCGTTTCTCAGTGTGTACGACACGAAGAGAATACGGTCCTCCACTGCCCCGACCATGCAGTACCGTTGTTCGCGGGCTTCCTGTCGATCATCAAACCATTCAAGAGCAAACATGTCCCGGAATGCATCCCGCGCCATCTCGAACATGACGCCGTGGTCGCGCTCATTCTGCGCCGCCTTGACGTCGTCCCATTCGAAAGCTTCATCCTGCATTGGTACTGGCAGCCCGTAGAAACGTCAACCGTTTCTGGCGCCCTGCAACGATCCTGGTGACGATGAAACGACGACACCATCCTGCAACACAAGCGTCGCAAATCTGTGCGCAGCGGGTAACAGATCGTGCCGGCACGTCCTCGTCTTCTGGCTAGCGCGCTCCGCCCTTCCGCGCGTTATCATCGCGTCGCTTCCCTCTCCGAGAACCTCATGAACCTTCTTCCTCCCCATCTTCTCGATCATTGTGACGAGGCGGTGCTGGCGGCCGAGGGCTTGCTGGCAGCGGCGAAAGATGGCGTTCGGGCGCGGATCGAAACAGACAGCGCGATCGACGCCAAGCTGCTCGACCGCGAGCAGCGCGCGGCACATGCGCTGGCGTGGTTTGCGACGACCGTCGAGGCGCTGCGCCAGCTTGCGCGTTGGGCGCGCGCGCTGGAGGGCCAGGGCCGGCTTCATGACATCGAGCGGCTGATCCTGGCTGCCGCCTTCGGCGAATATCTGGCGCAGCTCGCGGGCGGGGTGCCCATGAGCCAGAACGAGATCGCGCGCGGCGCCGATATGGAGCTCGGCGAAGACGAGATGTCCGGCTTTCTTTCTTCGACGGTGCGCGAGCTGATCGCGCTCGGCACCGCGCGGGAAACGCGCGCCGGTATTGCCGATCATCTGATCCCCAGCCCCGGCGCTATCCATTTCGGCGATCCGGGCCTCGACGAAACGATGGATATGATCCGCGCGCAATTCTTCCGCTTCGCGCAGGAGAGGATCGCGCCGCGCGCGCACAAATGGCATCTGAACGATGAACTGATCCCGCTCGATGTGATCGAAGAGATGAGCGGGCTCGGCGTGTTCGGACTGACCATTCCCGAACAATATGGCGGCGCGGGGCTTTCCAAGACGGCGATGTGCGTGGTGTCGGAAGAACTCTCCCGCGGCTATATCGGCGTGGGCTCGCTCGGCACGCGCTCGGAGATCGCCGCCGAACTGATACTGAGCGGCGGCACGGAAGAACAGCGTGCGCATTGGCTGCCGCTGATCGCCAGCGGCGCGAAGCTGCCCACCGCGGTGTTCACCGAGCCGGATACGGGCTCCGACCTGGGCGCGCTGAAGACGCGGGCTGAACGCGACGGAAGTCATTACCGCGTCTTCGGCGCCAAGACCTGGATCACCCATGCGGCGCGCGCCGATATAATGACTTTGCTGGTGCGCACCGATCCCGCCTCGCGCGACTGGCGCGGGCTCTCCATGCTGCTGGCCGAGAAGCCGCGCGGCAGCGATTCCGATCCGTTTCCTGTTGCCGGCATGCGCGGCGGCGAAATCGGCGTGCTCGGCTATCGTGGCATGAAGGAATATGAGATCGGCTTCGACGGGTTCGAAGTGCCGGCCGCCAATCTGCTCGGCGGCGCGGAGGGAAACGGCTTCAAACAGCTGATGCAGACCTTCGAGTCGGCACGTATCCAGACGGCCGCGCGCGCCATTGGCACTGCGCAATGCGCTCTCGATCTGGGGCTGCAATATGCGCTGTCGCGGATGCAGTTCGGCCGGCCGATCTTCGCTTTTCCGCGGGTGCGCGACAAGCTCGCGATGATGGCGGTGGAGATCGCGGCGGCGCGGCAGATCGCTTATTTCGCCGCGCGCGAGAAAGACGAAGCCCGGCGCTGCGATCTGGAAGCGGGTATGGCGAAATTATTGGCGGCGCGTGTGGCATGGGCATGCGCCGACAATGCGCTGCAGATCCATGGCGGCAATGGATTCGCACTGGAATATCCGATCAGCCGTGTGCTCTGCGATGCGCGTATATTGAGCATCTTCGAAGGCGCGGCGGAGATCCAGGCGCAGGTGATCGCCCGGCGGCTGCTCGAGCGAGGGGCGGATCGGTAATCATCTTCGCACTACACAAATCACAATCCGCGAAGCGCCGTTTCCATCCCGGCAAACACCCCCGTCCAATCACCGCGCCGTGTTTGCCGGAACAGGCGCATCGTCGGGTACCAGGGGCTGTCGCTGCGGTCCAGGAGCCAGCGCCAATCGGGCACATATTGCAGCGCGACCCAGACCGGCCGGGCCAGCGCGCCAGCCAGATGGGCAATGGCGGTATCGGATGTAATCACCAGGTCGAGATTCTCCATGATCGCGGCCGTGTCGACAAAAGCGTCGGGACCGGCGTCGAACCCGGGGCCCGGGTCTTCTACCTTCATGGCCGCCGGCGAATCCGAAAGCTGTTTCCCGCCATTGTGTTTCTGCAGGCGGATCAGCCGCACGTCCGGAACCTGTGCCAAGCCTTCGAAACAGCGGAGCGGGAACGACCGGCCGAGATCGACATCTGCGCGCCCGCTTCCCTGCCCGCAGATGCCTATTTTGAAACCGCTCTTGCCGAGCCGCTCGCCCCAGGCACGAATTCTGTCCGCTTCGGCGCGAAGATAGGGCACGCGACACGGAATATTCGTTTCATCGGTCCGGAATGCGAGCGGCAGGCTGAGAAGCGGCGCATGATAGTCGAAGCTGGGGAAATCCGAGTCGAGGCGAACAATCTCGACACCGGGCTCGAAATCCCTCAGCAACCGCGTCAGGACCGGCTGTACCGCAAATATCACTTTCGCGCCCTGCGCCCGCGCAAGCGTCACACAGCGGCAAAACTGGATCGTATCGCCGAGCCCCTGCTCAGCGTGGACAAGCAGTGTTTTCCCCGCGAGCGGTTCCCTTCCGAGCCATTCCGGTTGCGGGAAGCTTCGGATTCCCACGGGCCCGGTCGATTTCTTCCGCCACTCATAGAGCGGCCAACCTTCGCCAAACCGACCCGCGAGCAACAGACACACACTCTTGTTCCAAAGGGCGTCGGCATAACCGGACCGCAAAGCGAGCGCTTCGTCGTAGCTGCGAAGCGCTTCGGCGGTCCGCTTCAACTGGTGGAGCGCATACCCTTTGTTGTTGTGGGCTTCAGGAAGTCTGGAATCGAGCGCGAGCGCCATTTCGCAGCTTTGAAGCGATTCGTCCGGCCGGCCGAGCGCCCGAAGCGCGTTGCCGCGATTGCTGTAAGCGTCCACGAAATCCGGACGGAGGCCCAGGGCGCACTCATAGCTCGCCGCAGCGTCTTCATACCGCTTCAAATCCTGCAGCACATTTCCTTTGTTGAAATGCGCATCCGCAAGGCCGGGGTTCAGTTCGAGCGCATGCGCACATGCATCAAGGGCTTCATCCGGCCGGCCCAGAATCCGGAACGCTTCCGCCCTGTTATTCTGGGCCTCCGCGAAATTTGTGTTGTACATGAGGGCGCGATCGTAGCTCGCAATGGCGTCGTTCTGGCGGCCAAGCAATTGCAGCACGTTGCCACAGTTGAAATGCGCCTCCGGAAAGTTGGGCCTAAGTGCGATCGCTCGTTCATAACTTGCGCGCGCATCGTCGTATCGCTTCAGGTCCGTTAGCGCATTGCCCCGGTTGTAATGGGCTTCCGCAAGGTCCGGCCTGAGTGCGATTGCCTGGTCGAAGCTTTCAATGGCTTCCGCGGCGCGTCCCAGGCTCCGCAGGGCATTACCTTTGTTCACATGGGCTTCGGCGTTCCCGGGCATCAGACGGATGGCTTGGTCATAATTGCCGAGCACGTCCTGCGGAAGCCGGAACGGACCTGCTTATTTAAGCGATGGAAGAAGGCTGCCCGTTTCGGCCGGTCAGCCGGCAGTTTCTTCTTCGTCGCTGAGGCTCTTCACCAGATCGAGCACGCGGCGGCGCACTTTCGGCTCCTTGATGCGCATGAAGGCCAGCGCAAGCTGGAGACCTTCGCCGCTCGACAGGAATTCCATCACGGGCGGCGTCGCATAATCATTGGCCGGGACCGAACCTTCGGCATCGCGCTCAGGCACGTCCTCATAGAAATAACTGATAGGAACGCCGAGGATGTTGGCGACCTGAAAAAGCCGGCCCGCGCCGATGCGGTTGACGCCTTTTTCATATTTCTGGACCTGCTGGAAGGTGAGACCGAGCATTTCGCCCAGCTTTTCCTGGCTCATGCCGACCAGCATGCGCCTCAGACGCACCCGGTTGCCCACTTGGGCGTCGATGGGATTTGCTTGTTTCTTGGGCACGGCTTCTGACATTGTTTTTTTCCGTTTCCGCGCAGAACCTTAACGGGATTCTGCGGCTTGCAAAGCAATTTTTAACTGGAACCCTTCCCCTCACGCTTTTTTCACGATCCGCGGCGGCATGAAAGCACACAAAAAGCAGATCACGAGTAGCAGAGAGTACCCTATATCACCCCAACGCGCATAGACCGTGGTCGGCAGCGCCTTCGGCAGTCCGGCATCGAGATTGCCCGCCCGGTCCAGCGGCAAACTTGCCATTACACGCCCCAGCGGATCAATGATTGCCGAGATTCCCGTGTTGGCATCGCGTGCAATCGGCAGGCCTTCTTCGATCGCCCGCATGCGAGCCGTCACGAGATGTTGATAGGGACCGGTGGACGGTCCGAACCATGAATCATCGGTAACATTGACGATCCAGCCAGGTCGCTGCGCAGCGACCACAGCATCGGGAAAGATAATTTCATAGCAGATAAGCGGACCAACGGCCGGCGCCCCGGGAATGCGGAATGTTTGCGGCCCGGGGCCTTCACCGAAGCCATCCGGCATGTCCACGATCTTGGAGAGCCCGAGGGCGTGCAGGAAATCCGGGAGCGGCAGATATTCGCCGAACGGCACCAGATGAAACTTGTCATAGATGCCGATCAACCTGCCGCCATGCGAGAAAATGAAGAAGCTGTTGTAATAACGAATGGCGGTTTTCGTCAGTTCGGCGCGAACAGTACCGGTCATCAGCACGCGATTGCCGGGCGTGAGCAGGCTCACCTGTTCCATCGCTTCCGGCAGGCGCTGCAGGAGAAAAGGCGGCGGCGCCGCTTCGGGCCAGATGATGACGGTAGGTTGGGTATGCGCCGGCGCGCGGCTCAGCTGCAGCAGCCGCATCCAGTTGCGGAGCTGAAGCTGCGGCATCTGTTTCTCCGCCTGTGGAACATCGGGCTGGACGAGTCTGAGCTGCACACCGGGAACCAGCGCCGGCGGGTTGGCCGCCAGCCGCGCTTCGCCGCCGAGCCAGAGAACAACAAACACCAGGGTCAGTGCCGAAGGCAGCAGCCACGCGCGCGGGCGGGCGCTGGTGAAATCGGCAAGCGAGGCGGCAAACAGCAATGTCAGCAGTGTCAGCCCATACGCGCCGAGGGCCACCGCGCTTTGCATGACACCGGGCACCGCGCACCAGGCGTAAGCGGCGAGATTCCAGGGAAATCCCGTGAACAGATGACCGCGCAGCCACTCGCAGAGCGCATAAGCTGCAGCAAACAGAAAGATACGGGCGCTGCCGGTGCGACGGGAAAAGGTCGCGACGGCACAGGCGATCGCGGTGTAGAGCGCAAGGAACCCCGGGAAAAGAACGGCTACGAAGGGCAGCTGCCAGGCATGCTGTGCGGCATCGACAGTGAAGGCGTAACCAACCCAGTAAAGCCCGGCCAGGAACTGTCCGAAACCAAATGCCCAGCCCGCCAGCGCCGCCGCGCGAACGGGGCGGCGTTCGGTGGCGGCGCCGTCGAGCAACAAAACCAGAATTGCGGTGGCGAGCAGCAGCGCTGGAAATATCCCCAGCGGTGCAAAGCCGAGCGCAGACATGAGCCCGGCTGCAAAGGCGGCGAGTGCCCGTCGCCAGCTCCTCAGTCCACGCAACCGATCGCCCGCGCGAATCAGCGGCGCGAAAACGCCCGGCGTGGAAGACGTCACCAACGAAGCAGCTGCCATTCCGGACTAATTTCCTGTGCGTGTCGCAAAGCGGCAGCCGTATTACGATTCTGACATCGGCTGCGCTGCAACTGCCGCTTTTGGTCGGCGCAGCCGCAGCCGTTTGACGCGGCGCGGATCGGCTTCGAGGACTTCGAACTCGATGCCCGAGGGGTGTGGAATGATCTCGCCCCGTTGCGGCAGGCGGCCCAGCAGCGAAACCACCAGTCCGCCCAGCGTATCAATCTCTTCGTCGTCACCCGAAGGGCTCAGATCGATTCCCGTTTGCTCGCGGAAATCATCGAGATCGAGCCGCGCATCCGCTTCCCAGCCTCCATCGGGGAATGCCTTCAGCTGCGGCGCTTCGGCGACGTCGTGCTCGTCGTCGATATCGCCGACGATCTCCTCGACCAGATCCTCGATCGAAACGAGCCCGTCCGTGCCGCCATATTCGTCGATGACGAGCGCCAGATGCATGTGGCTCGACTGCATCTGCAGCAGCAGGTCGAGCGCCGGCATCGATGCCGGAACAAATAACAGATTGCGGCGGATCCTGGAGATCGGCACGTCGGGCCAGTGCATCGTGCCGTCCTCGCTGATTTCCACGAGCGAGAGCAGATCCTTGATGTGTACAAGGCCGATCGGATCGTCCAGCGTCTCGCGATAAATCGGCAGGCGCGAATGCTGCTCCTTGCGCAGGCTCTCGATCAGTTCCCTGACCGACGTCTGCTCCTCCACCGCCACGATATCGGCGCGCGGCACCATCACGTCCCCGACCCGCAGTTCGCCGAAATTGAGCAGGTTGGAGAGCATGCGCCGTTCCTGGGGCGACAGCTCGGTGCTCTGGCGATCGCTTTCCTCGATGACTTCCTCGAGGCTTTCGCGCATGCCGTTTGTGCCATGGCCGCGGCGCACAAGATGGGCCAGCCGGTGAAGCAAGGACTTGCCGTTGCCGGGGGAATTGTCGTCGCGCTGCGAGTCGGACATCGGAATTATTTATGATTCTTATGCCTGGCGGCCTTGTAGGGATTTGAAATTCCCAGATCGGCAAGGATCGCTGTTTCGAGTCGTTCCATCATCCGGGCCTCGCGGCTCCGGACATGATCATAACCCAAAAGATGCAGAACGCCATGTACCGCAAGATGCAGCGTGTGCGCCTCCAGACTGACACCAGAGGCAGCGGATTCGCGTGAAGTTACGCCGAAAGCAATCGCGACGTCGCCGAGATAGTCATCGTCACCGGGGGCAGCAAAAGAGAGCACGTTGGTGGGGGAATCCTTTCCCCGAAACTGCGCATTCAGGAGGCGCAAGTGCGCGTCGCTGCTTAACAATATGGTCAGACGGGAGGCACTTCGTTTCTCCGCGCCTGCATTAGGGGGCGCCCCCAGCGCAAGGCGGGCAGCGGCTTTCACGCGCGCCGGCGTGACGCCGGATTTCTTCCACGCGGATTCCTCGACAATGACCGTAACGTCGCCGGCGCTCATTCTTCCGCTTTGCGACCGCGCGGCGCATCACGTCGGGCATAGGCGTGCACGATGCGCGAGACCAATGGATGGCGCACGACATCCTTCTCGCCGAAATGTGCGACAGCCACGCCCTCGACACTGGTAAGATTGGCCAGCGCCTCGCTTAAGCCTTCCGCCCTGCCCCCTGGCAGATCGCTCTGGGAAGGATCGCCTGTAACAACCATCCGCGAATCTTCGCCGAGACGGGTCAGGAACATCTTCATCTGCGCGGATGTACAATTCTGCGCTTCATCGAGAATAACGAATGCATGGGCAAGCGTGCGACCGCGCATAAAGGCAAGCGGCGCAACTTCGATCACACCCGTTTCCATCAACCGTGTGCACTGATCGCCGAGCGTGTCGAACAGTGCGTCGTAAAGCGGACGCAGATAGGGATCGATCTTTTCCCTGAGGTCGCCAGGGAGGAAGCCCAATCGTTCCCCTGCTTCAAGTGCGGGCCGCGAAAGTATGAGCCGCTCCACCCGCCGCTCATGCAGCAAATGCGCTCCAAAAGCGGCGGCGAGATAGGTTTTGCCGGTGCCGGCTGGTCCAACGCCGAATACCAGCGGATGGGTGCGCATGAGGTCGAGATAGGCGCTCTGCGCGGGCGAGCGCGCACGTATAATGCGCGATGCTGCTGTGCGAATCGAAGGCGTTCCGAACTCGGCGGCGGCCATCTTATCGGGCTCGTGCAGTGCGAAACGGATTTCCGCGTCAACGTCGGCAAGCGTCACATCTTCGCCCGCTTCCAGCCGAGCATAAAGCGCGCGCAGAACGGCGGCGGCTCGCTCGCGCGATTCGGGGCTGCCTTCCACGGCGACGAGATTGCCGCGCATTGCCACCCGCACGCCCAGCCGTTGTTCTACGCGTACAAGATGCTTCTGATGCGCTCCCCCCAGTGCAGCAAGGCGCTGATTGTCAGGAAATTCGAGCGTCACCTGCTCCTTTGCGGCAGGCATGTGACGTACGGTACGCGCGCTCAATGCACCACCGCAAAAGGATCCATTGCGTCTGTGGTCAGTTCGCCTTTGAGGCTGTTTGGCAAAACTTCCGCGATGCGCACATTATGAATCTCACCGATTTTCGCACGCGCCTCTGCAACATGCACGGGCTGCAACCAGGGAGAACGGCCGACCAGCTGTCCGTGCTTCGAACCCTGTTTCTCGAACAGCACAGAAATGACTTTCCCGCGGCACGATCTGTTGAACACGGCCTGCTGTTCGGAAAGCAGCGCCTGCAACGCAAAGAGCCGCGCCGACTTTATTTCATCCGGGATCTGCTTCCGGGAGGAAGCCGCCGGCGTTCCGGGGCGCGGGCTGTACTTGAACGAAAACGCCTGCGCATAGCCGACACGTCGCGCAAGATCGAGCGTGGCCTCGAAATCGGCGTCGGTTTCGTCCGGAAAGCCGACGATGAAATCCGATGACAAGGCGATATCGGGCCGTGCGTCGCGGATACGGTCCACAAGATCGAAATACTGCTCTCGCGTGTGCTGGCGATTCATCGCCGCAATTATGCGGTTCGAGCCCGACTGAACTGGCAGATGGAGATAAGGCATCAAGGTGGCAATTTCGCGATGGGCAGTGATGAGATCGTCGCCCATATCGCGTGGATGGCTGGTCGTATATCGCAGCCGCGCAATGCCTTCGATCTCTGCAAGCGCGCGAATGAGACGTGCGAGGCTCCAGATCTCACCGTCCGAAGCCGCGCCACGATAGGCATTCACGTTCTGGCCGAGCAAAGTAATTTCCCTAACGCCCTTCCCCGAAAGATTGCGGGCTTCGGCGATAATGCGCTCCGGCGGACGCGAAAACTCTGCCCCGCGGGTATAAGGAACAACGCAGAACGTGCAGAATTTGTCGCAACCCTCCTGCACGGTGAGGAAGGCGGCCGGCCCGTTCCCACCGCGCGTTTCCGGCAGTTCATCGAATTTTTGCTGCGCCGGAAAATCGGTTTCGAGCACATGCCCGGCACCGCGGGAAATACGGGCAATCATTTCCGGCAGCCGGTGATAGGATTGCGGTCCAACTACCATGTCGACGGCACTCTGCCGCGCGATGATTTCCTGCCCTTCCGCCTGTGCCACGCACCCGGCCACCGCGATGAGCATCGAATCTCCCGCGGCAGCCTTTCGCTCTTTGAGCCGGCGCAGCCGCCCGAGCTCGGAATACATTTTCTCCGCTGCCTTCTCGCGAATATGACAAGTGTTGAGGATCACCATGTCGGCATCTTCGGGTTCCTGCACCGAGGCATAGCCGATGCCTGCCAGCAATTCCGTCATCCGTTCGGAATCATAAACATTCATCTGGCAGCCAAACGTTTTGACAAAGAGCCTTTTCATTCGTGGATATCCACAATCATCCGCTTCGTCATCGCCCGCGTCGTGCTGGCGATCCGATTTTCGGCGTACAAAATTGGATCGACCGGAAAAGCCAGGTAATGGCGGGAGGCAAGGTTACAAATGCTCACGCAGCAGCCTCCAATACCGGCTCGCTGCTCATTTCTTCACTCTCGAGAATGGCCTGTTTTAGCGGAGACAGGCCTGTAAGAGCGCGCGTTTGTCCCTGGCGCACCATGCTTTCAGCAACGGTCGCCAATGCCTTGCGACCGCCAACGCTGTCGACGCTGAGGGGAGGATGGAATTCAACGACGGCTTCAAAAGGCCCTGTTTTCAGCGCTTCCCAGAGGTGGGGTACGAGATCCATGTCACCATACCAGGCGAACAGCGGACGCATATCGCGGCCCATCGGCAAGCCATAAAGTCCCACATAGGAAATCGTCACCGGCTGAACTGGAACGTGGCGTGGCCGGCCCTGATTATCCGTACCGATGTCGATTTCCGCGGCACCCAGCAGCGCACTTTTGAACGGCAATACGCTGTTGCCATCGTCTGACGTCCCTTCCGGAAACAGGATGAGCGCGTCACCCTCGATCAGCCTCTCACGAATGACGTCGCGCGCAGCCGCAGTCTGGGAACGCCGCGTGCGTTCGATGAATACCGTCTCCTGCAAACGCGCCAGCGTTCCAGCGAGCGGCCAGCTTGCAACCTCGTGCTTGGCAATGAAAGAAACTCGCGCCGCCGCCGAGAATACCAATATGTCGAAATACGACGTGTGATTGGCGACCATCAGCACGCCGCTTGACTGGACAGGTGTTCCAAGCACCGTCACCCGGATGCCGAACAGGCGGCAGAGAAAGCGGTGATAGCGGTGAGGGAATGTCTTACGCCGCCCGAGACGAAAACGCAGAGCCGACTCCTGCCAGGGAATAAGCAGGAAGGTCACAAACAGGAATACAAATAATATTCCGGCGGCACGCAGAGCCTGCACGTCAGCGTCCGCGTTTCCTGGCGTCTTTCGGCACCGCGTAGAGTTCAAGCCGGTGATCTACCAGCTCAAAGCCGAGTTCTTCCGCCACTTTCCGCTGGAGCGCTTCAATTTCTTCATTGCGGAATTCGATCACCGTGCCCGACTGCACATCAATGAGATGGTCGTGGTGAGCGTCGGGCACTTCTTCGTAGCGCGAGCGACCGTCGCGGAAATCGTGGCGCTCGAGAATGCCTGCATCCTCGAAAAGCTTCACCGTTCGGTACACGGTGGCTATGGATATATGCGGATCGACAGCGAAAGCGCGCCGGTAAAGTTCCTCCGCATCAGGATGGTCGGCCGATTCCGACAGAACACGCGCGATCACGCGGCGCTGCTCGGTCATCCGCAACCCCTTTTCGGCACACAAATTCTCAATCCGGCTCAGCGTATCGGTCTTTCCATACATGCACCAACCATAACGGAATTCTTCCCGCCTGCCCACCCTTTCGGGGCAGATAGCTGTGTACTCGGCGCTTCACGCGCCGAGCCGGCTGCCACCCAGCCCGAATAACGGCAAAACATCCTCACGCCGTCCCGAGCCGGTTTCGATCGACTATCGCTGACTGAAAAAAGGGTCCCGCCGTCAACTCACGGCGGGACCATGCGCCCAGACGTAAAGGCGGGTCCCACTACGTCGATGGCGCCCCGCCATAATGCAGGCATTTACGTACGGTTTACGTAGGATTACGTCCTGCAAACCTAATCCGTCGCAGCCGGTCAGAGTGGCAGGCCGCGCCGCAATACGAGCGCATCCCTGGCCGCACCCATGGCGTCTTCGTAATAATCGGGCCTACGGCCTACCTCGAGAAAGCCCAAATGTCCGTAAAGTGACCGCGCCGCAGCATTTCCCACCGAAACTTCGAGAAAAACCTCGGCGGCCATGCCGACCGCTTCGGCGTGCCCACAGGCGGTTCGAACCAACGCGGCGGCCAGGCCCCGACAGCGCATAGCTGGCTTCACCCCAAGCGAAAGGATCTCGGCTTCGCCAGCCGCGGCCCGCATCACAACGAAACCGGCGGGTACCTCCCCTTCGACCGCCAGGAACGCAGCCGCTCCGGGGTGAGCGAGAATTCGCACGAGAAATTCTTCGGCCCAGGCTTGGGCGAAGCATTCAGCGTGTAGAGTTGCAACCGTAGACAGGTCGGACAGTTTCGCCTGGCGGATCATCGCGGCGGCGATGCCGGCAGGCGCGCGTCAGGCGGGCGCAGGTAAAGCGGACGTGGAGTGGTCTCAGGCTCGGTCGCCGACATTGCCACGCGAGCAACCCATAGCGCATCGGGCGCTACAATGTCCGATAGTACTGGCTTACATCCTCGCGACAACAATATTTCCGCCGCATGGCGCGACGCTGTTCCCGCCATGGCCAACCCTTCGGTCAAGTCATTATCAAATTCGAGAATCGTATCGACGGCCTCGGCAATTGAAACGAGGCGGTCACCGGAAAGTGTTTTCGCTTTCGTGACGAGCGTCAAATAAACTTCATCGCGCCGGGCATCATGCAGCACTGCCGCCGCCCCGGTGCCTGTTTGCGCCATTGCCGCCTCAGCCATCGCAGCAAGTGTCGTGATCCCGATAAGCGGCCTTCCGAGAGCCAGTTTCAGACCGCGCATGAAAGCATAGCCAACCCGCTGGCCGGTGAAAGTTCCTGGACCAACAGTCACCGCCAGACGGTCAACCGCATCAAGATTGAGCCCCGAGCTGAGCATTACGTCCTGCACCATGGGGGCGATGCGTTCCGCGTGGCCGCGTTGCATGGGCTCGAACGCATGGCCGCGCACCATTTCGTCGTCCAGAATGACAGCCGAGCAGGCGCCGAGTGCCGTATCGACGGCAAGTAATTTCATATCGTCGTGCCCGCACTCACTGGAGGCGGCACGCCTCCTCGAAGGAAAGCCGCGGATTGCGCGGATGCATGCCTGTCGGATCGCCATAACCGATATTGCAAAGAAAATTCGATCTGATCCGGCTTTCTGCAAAAAACGCGCGATCGACGCCCGCATTGTCAAAGCCCGACATCGGCCCGCAATCCAGACCCAACGCGCGCGCCGCAATGATGAAATAACCGCCCTGCAGACTGCCGTTGCGGAACGCCACGCGTTCGGCAAGCACGGCGTCCTTGTACCAATCCTTCGCGTCCGGCGCATGCGGATAAAGACAGGCGAGATGTTCGGGAAAATCGAGATCAAAGCCAATGATGGCGGTAGCAGGCGCCGCCATGGTCTTCTCGACGTTATTTGGGTCCAGATGCGGTATCAGCCGTTCCTTGGCTTCGCCCGACACAACGAAAACTATGCGGGCCGGGCTGCAGTTGCCGCAGGTCGGCCCCAGGCGCATCAGGTCATAAATCGCCATCAGCAGGGCCGGGCTGACCGCCTTGTCCCGCCAGCGCCGGAAGGTGCGTGGATTGCGAAAGATCGCATCGAGCGCGTCATCGGAAATCGGCGGATGCATCGTAAGAGATCGTCAGACGGCTTCGACAGCGTTTACTTCGGGTATGTAATGTCGAAGCATATTCTCGATGCCGTGTTTCAGCGTCATTGTCGAGGAGGGACATCCTGCGCAAGAACCGCGCAAATGAAGGAATACTACTCCCGAGCCGCCGTCGAACCCCCTGAAGACGATGTCACCACCATCGCTGGCCACTGCGGGGCGGACTCGCGTATCAAGCAGTTCTCTGATCTGCGCCACGATCTCCGGATCGCCTTCGCCATAGATCGTCTCGTCTTCGGCTTCGGCGTGATCCCCCTCGATAAGCGGTAGGCCCTGGGTGAAATGATCCATTATGGCGGCAAGAACAGCGGGTTTGAGGTGTTTCCATTCGACATCCGCCTTGGTGACGGAAATAAAATCGCTGCCGAAAAAAACGCGCGCAACCTCCCCGATACCGAACAGGGCGCTGGCAAGCGGCGAACGCTGGGCCGCCTCGGCGTCCGGGAAATCCGCGACGGCGCCCGTGCCCATTACCTCGCGGCCAGGGAGAAATTTGAGGGTGTTCGGATTGGGCGTGTCTTCGGTTTGGATGAACATGGAAATCGCCGTGATTGGGGCCTGCGTTACATGGCGCGAGCGGCCACGCGGATCAAGCCCGGACTTAGAAATCCGAGACAATCCCTTTCCGCTCCCAGTCGCCATAGCGGGTCGGCTCGGGTCCCTCGGTGCCTCCAAGTTCCCGGGGCGCCACGGGAGGATTTTCGGTCGCCCGCCGGGTTTCCGCTTCGGCGCGCGCACGCTCTCCCGCTTCACGAATACGCGCGGCGATGTGGCTTTTCTCGCCTGACGCGGCTGTAACCTTGCTCATGCTTGAAGCGGTCGCAGCGCAGCATAAATCAACGGCAGTGTCATTCGACATCAGATAGAGTGAGTGCCATGCGAAGGCAATTTTTATGATCAATGTGCTGCGCACGGGCTTTTTGATGGCCGCACTTACGGGGCTCTTTCTCGTTGTGGGCTTCCTTGTCGGCGGCGAAGCGGGAATGGCTATCGCCTTCATATTTGCCGCAGGAAACAACCTCTTTGCCTACTGGAACTCCGACAGGATGGTGCTGTCGCTTTACGGCGCACGGCTGGTGGACGCCGGAAGAGCGCCCGAGCTCGTGCATCTGATCGAAGGACTTGCACAGAAGGCCGGCCTGCCGATGCCACGCGTCTATGTCGTCGACAGTCCTCAGCCCAATGCATTCGCAACCGGTCGCAATCCTGAACACGCCGCCGTCTGCGTCACCACCGGCTTGCTGCAACGCGTCGATCATGAAGGACTCGCGGGAGTGCTTGCCCATGAACTGAGTCATGTGAAGAATCGCGACACTCTGACAATGACGCTGGTTGCCACAATCGCCGGCGCGGTAGCGATGCTTGCGAACTTCGCTTTCTTTTTTGGCGGCCGGAATAGAAATCCGTTCGGTATCGTTGGTATGCTGCTTGTTACCTTGCTCGCTCCCATTGCGGCCGTGGTCGTGCAAATGGCAATCAGCCGCAGACGCGAATTTGAAGCCGACCGTTGCGGCGCGGAACTCTCGGGGCGGCCGCTCTGGCTCGCATCCGCCTTGGAAAGAATCGAACGCTCCGCAGAAGCGATCGACAACCCCGCGGCTGACGCGAACCCTGCGACGGCGCACATGTTCATCATCAATCCGCTGCATGGCGGATTTTCAGGCCTGTTCGCCAGTCATCCGTCTACGCAGGAACGTGTAGCCCGGCTTCGGGCCATGGCGGCACAGATGGGACAACAAACGACCCGGCGCGGCCCCTGGTCGTGATCCCCGCCGGGACTGGAGCACGCGCCGCAGCCCAAGCGGCACTGACTGCGACCCTCAGACGGAAATATCCGCTAGATCTCGCACTCGATGAGGCGATCACTGCACATAAGCTCTCGTCGCGCGATGGAGGCTTCGCACGCGCCATTGCCAACGAAACAATGCGCCGCTTCGGTCAGCTCGAAAATCTGGTGCATCATTTCGTGCCGCGTCCTCCCCCACCGCATCGCGCGGGCCCGACGCTTGAGATTCTGCTCGCAAGCGCATGCGAGCTTTTATTTCTCGACGTAGCGCCGCACGCCGCCGTCGATAGCGCAAACCGACTTGCCGCAAATGATAACAAGGCGGTCCATTTCAAACCCCTCATCAACGCAGCGCTTCGACGCATCGCGCGCGAAGGTCAGGCAAAGGTACAGGAGCACGACGAGCCGCGCCTCAACACGCCCGACTGGCTCTGGACCCGCTGGTGCTCGGCCTATGGCGAAGAAACAACTCGCGCCACGGCCAAGGCTCACTTGCGGCCCCCCCCGCTCGACTTGAACTTTCGCAGAACTCCTGTTCTTCCCCCGCCGGAAGCGGGCGATGGAAAGAGGCTTTTCGGGGACATTGTCCGCCTTGAGCACGCCGAAAACATCGAAAAGCTCCCGGGCTTCGCAGAAGGTGCGTTCTGGGTGCAGGATTTTGCGGCCAGTCTGCCGGCAAGATTATTTGGAGACGTGCGCGGAAAGCGCGTGATCGATCTTTGTGCGGCACCCGGCGGCAAGACGGCGCAGCTTGTGGCCGATGGCGCGGAAGTAACTGCGATCGAGCGGGACGAAGCCCGGATTGCGCGGCTTGAAGACAATCTCGACCGGTTGAAGCTCGAAGCAAAGCTTGTGCTCGCTGACGCGCGGGATTTCGCGCCGGAAAGGCCCGCGGATTGTGTGCTGCTCGACGCACCCTGCAGTGCAACCGGCACCATCCGCCGTCACCCCGAATTGCCCTGGATCAAGAATGCAGCAGACATCGCAGCCTGCAGCGACGCGGCGGCGGAATTGCTGGATGCCGGCGCTGCGATGGTCGCGCCGGGAGGAACCCTGATATTTGCCGTTTGTTCGATCGAGCCTGAGGAAGGCCCCGAACAAATCGCGCATTTTCTCCGCCTGCACGGGGAGTTTCGCCGCGCGCCAGTCTCGGCCGGGGATTTGTTCGGGCTCGACGAACTGATTACTCCCGACGGCGATTTGCGCACCCTGCCCTGCCATCTGGCAGAACGGGGCGGAATGGATGGATTCTATGCGGCGCGGCTCAGGCGTTTATGACAACCGTCCAAGCGCATAGGCGACAGCAAGATAGATTTTGCCTGTGTCCCCACCAAGCATGGAAGAAGTGAGCAGCCCGCTCCCATCGCCCTCGCGGATGCGCGCCAACAGCGCCTCGAATTCCGTGAGGTAATTATCCGCGGCCTCACGAAACGCCGGATTGTCGCGGTAGCTCTGGCTGATGCGCTCGACACTTTCCGCGTCAAGTGACCCGGCAATTCGCCGCGCAAACAATGAACGATCGCCCTGCAGATAACGGCGCCATTCCTCCTCGCTTGGGGGTGTATCGGCTGCAATGGCTTGCAGATCGACTGCAAGATCGGACAATGCCGCCTGCAACGCGCCGAGCGACGCCGTGGCGCCTGCCTGAAGCGGCTTATCACTTGTGCCGCTGCCGGCGGCACTGAGCAGGGCACGCATTTCCCAAGAAGGCTTTTCGTCAGGCTCTCTTCGTCTGGGCTTCTGTGGCGGACGCTGCGTAAGCCGGCGCGCCATGGCCAGCAAACCTTCGCCTTCACCGGGGACAGATGTCGCGTCTCCGGTTTCCGCAGCTGGTTCGCGAGCGGGAATCGTACGCCCCGAACGCGAATGAATTGTCGAGAGCGTTCGCGCGGACAGATCGAGGATCGCTTCGCTCTCCGTCCGCACCATATCGCGCACGCGCTGCGCTTCCTGCTTCGCCACACCCGGCAGCGCCAGCAAATGACGTTCGACCTCCTCAGCTGTCCCCGAAAGGGCGAGTTTCATCTCTTTGCTCTCGGCAACTATCAGATTGGCCATTTTGCGCAATTGTTCGGCTTCCGCCATCGCTTCGCCAACGAGTGCCTTGGCGCTGTTGCCCGTCTGCGTAATTGTCTCGGCCATCAATGTCTGCGCGCCAGTGCCGGCGTCGCGTAACGCACCAGTGAGCTTTAACAACATTTCATGCGCGGTTTCGCTGATCGTGCGCAGATTATCCGTTTCGCGCACAAATGCAGACGTCAGTTCCGTGGCGTGGCTTCCGGCATTGCCCATAATAAGCGTGAGACGGCGGTCCGCATCCTCCGCGATTGCGGCGAACTGTTGCGCCTGATTTGTTAGTTCCGAAATACTGCCGGCGAAGGAAGCCTGCCGCGCGGCGATCGCCGCTTCGAAGCTTGCGCTTTCTTCCTTCATCTTCTGCAGCAATTCCTGCATCGCGGCACGGTGACGCTCGTGCCGGCCCAGAATGAATTCGGATTTTGCGAGGGCTGCGTCGGATGCGGTTTCGATATGTTTTGCCTGGCGATCAAGTTCCACAGCGGCGGCATGCGGCGCCGCTGCCGCAGTCTCGGCAGCGCTGCGGAATCCGGCGGCCTGGGTTTCAAGCGCCTGCCCCGCGTTTCGCAATGCAGCTTCGGCCGCTTCGATCATGGATTTCAGTTGTGCGGCGCGGCCTGCCACGGATTCACTGGCGCGCGTTGCCGAGTCGACCAGATTTTCGGTGACACCATCAATGCGCTCGCGTTCCCGACCGAGTTTTGTCGCAGCGGATTCGGCACGCACGTCCACGCGCGCGCCGGCCTCGTCGAGGGCCGTGATCTGGGTTTGCAAAACGCCCTCCAGCGCACGCAGCCGCGTCAGCGCACCGTCCAGACCTGCATTCAGCGCATCGAGTTCGCGACGCACTGCCCGGCTCACCCGCGCCGCTGCCCGGGTAGCAGTCTCGTCGGTTGCAAAAAGCCGGTCGGTACTGTCGTTGAGGTTTGCAGCCGCCGCCGAAAGCGACTGCGCGCGCGTGAAGGCCCACGCCGCCGAAATCACCAGCATGGGCGGCACGAAGAGCGCAAACGCGACGATCACCATTTCCTGGATATCGAGGCGAAAAATACCGCCCGGCCCGAAATAACCCCATCCATACGCAAAACCTCCGCCCAGCCAGAATGCGCTCATCAGTACGGCGAAGACGACAGCCGGCCATGGACTGGGCTCTCGCACCCGTGCTCGCTCAGGAGGAGGGAGGCCCACGCCGGGCTCTGCGGGTTCCCGC
The DNA here is from genome assembly GCA_036269235.1 of Rhizomicrobium sp. Taxonomy (GTDB): domain Bacteria; phylum Pseudomonadota; class Alphaproteobacteria; order Micropepsales; family Micropepsaceae; genus Rhizomicrobium. The sequence continues at coordinate 75,174 of DATASL010000046.1, read as the reverse complement.
GGAAAAGGAATTGTCTGAGGTTGTTCGGACCGGTTCATACTCGACTCATCGGCATACGCGGCGGCGCTACATTAACCCTGTCCGGCTTCTGGAGCGAGAACCGCTATAGGCACATTAAAGGGTTAATTCGCGATGGAAGCTTTCCGTCCCAGCCGGACCGCGCAGGGAGCAGCGATGCATCGCGCCGCGCATCAGCTCCTCGACAGGCCGGTCGTTTTCGAAGATCCGCTGGCAATTGCCGTCATCGGAAGGAAGGCCGCACTCGAACTGAAAAACGGGTCGGATTGGCATGGCTTCGCGGCGCCCGCTCTACGAGCCTTCATCGTGGCGCGATCCCGCTATTCCGAGGATGCCGTGGCAGACGCACTGACGCGGGGCATTGCGCAGTACGTTCTTCTGGGCGCAGGCTTGGATACTTACGCCTGTCGTACCAAAACCAATATTCGCATTTTTGAAGTCGATCACCCCGCAACTCAGGCATGGAAACGCCAGCGCCTGGCTGCTGCCGGAATTGCTCTTCCGGTCAACCTCGCATTTGCGCCGCTCGATTTTGAACGCGAAACGCTTGAGACGGGATTGGCATGTGCGGGCTTCGATTTCACACGGCCCGCGATGGTGGCGTGGCTCGGCGTCACGCCCTATCTGACGCGGGACGCAATTGCCGCGACGCTCCAATTTCTAACTTCATCGCTCGCGCGGCGCAGTGAACTCATCTTCGATTACGCGGAACCACCGGACGAGCGCGATCCCGTGGCCAAGTCCAGGTTCGCGGCTCTTGCGGCGCGTGTCGCAGAGGCAGGCGAGCCATTTCGAAGTTTTTTCACTGCGGCTGAACTGCACGCGGCCCTGCATGACCATGGCTTTCGGGAATGGTCTGATCTCGATACTGCAGCGTTGAACACACTTTACTATTCCGCTCGCGATGACGGGCTCTGCATCGGCGGGCATGGTCATCTGATCCATGTGCGATGGTAACCTGCCGGGGCAAAAGGGGGGACAGAGCAAGCCGCTATTGCGCGGGCCTCGTGTAAAACAGCGAGGTCATATCGAGCACACGATGGGCGCTGTCGGCTGCGTGGCCGAGATAGTCGTGAATTCCGAAAGCGTCTTCGGTCGTGCGCAGCAGTGAGTAATGGTTGAACGGCGTCATGTCGGTCAGCGCCCGCGGACCGTGGTTGGTGATAACGATGGTCGGAATCCAGCCACCGCCGGGGTTATTGGGATCCGTGGGCGCCGAGCCACAGCAACCATTACCATGCCCGGAGCTCGGATGTTCGATATCGTTCTCATCGAATGTGATGACAATTGCCGTGTTGCCGGACTGCGACCAGATGGGAGATGTCATGATCTGGGCGACCAGACGTCCGGCGACCGCATCGCCGCGCGCAATCAGCTTTGCGCCCGAATCGTATTGGCAATCCGGCGGCACATTCGCCCCGACCGGCATTCCATGCATGTCGTTACATTGATTGGGAACGATTTCGGCGTAATTGGGAACATTGCCGGCGGCAAGATCGCGCGCCAGCGCATCGAAGCCGACGATCTTCTGCGCCAGCGCCGGGTCGTTCTGCACGTCCCTGAAGTTCATGAAGCCATTGTGCTTGACGGCGTAGAGCCCTGCAGGCTTTCCCGCCGCTGGATGTTCTGCATCAGGCCAGCGCCACGCGCGCGAGCCGGGCTCGGGAATATCTTCGAAATAGCCCTTCCAGGTGAGATGATGCGCATCGAGCTGCGATGGGAGGCTTGGTGCAGTTATGGTATGATCCACATAACCGGGCGCGCTTGCGCCTGGGCACGCGGAATCCTTTACCCCCGGTTTGCACCAGAAGGCATCGTCGTCCTTTATGCCGAAAGTATCGCCGCCGAGAATTGCAAGATAATTCGGTTCGCTCGGGTGCTGTTCGGCATAAAATTTCCAGGCATAACCGTATTGCTGAGCAAAACGCGTGAGATTTGGCGCAGAAGTGCTGGGTACGATCTCGTCTGTCGTATGGTTCTCTTCAATGATAACGAACATATGCGCGTAGGCTGGCATCACAAATGCCTGTGGTTTCTGGCCATCCTCGGCGCGAGCGCCCGTGGCAACCGCTACCGTTAATCCCGCTGCCACGAAGATTTCACGCATATTTTTCATTTCGCCGGACTCGTCCTGATTGCACAGACACGATAACGGCGCTGATGTAAGATTGCGACCCACCCGGGAGATACGAGTCATGCGTCGGATATGCGCTCTGGCGTGCGTACTGCCGTTTCTGGGCAGTACCGCTGCGGGCGCCGGCCCCATGGACAAGACGCCCGTGGACGTCGGCGCGCAAACCTACTTCGCGCAGAACGCCGATCGGGACTGGTCGTTGAATCTGAAAGGCACGCCAAACTGCCTCTATCGTTTCGAACTACGTGCCGGCGACCGCTGGGTGCAGGAAACCCAAAACGACACGGTAGAACGCAGCGAGTTGCGCGGACCGACAGACGCGACTGATCCCGCGCGGTTGAATGCCGAGACGTGGACAGCTTACCAATTCCGAATCGAGCCTGGCGTTCCAAGTTCAGCTGATTGGGTGGTGTTGGGCGACTGGCATGTATTGCCGGGCCCCACGGATACGAGTGCCATGTCGTCCCCGTGGCAATTCGAGCTTCGCAAGGGCGATATTCTCGTCTTCGATGTTCGCGTGAGCAATGAGAAGCCGGTGCAACACAACCCTCCCGAGCAGCACATTTACACTTCTCCCACACCGGTTGCACGCGGAGTATGGCATTCGATTGTGTCCGTGGTGGATTTCGACTGGAGACTGCAAGGTCAGGGCGGGGTCACGGTGTGGCTCGATGGGGAAAAGGTTGCGGACTATCATGGCCGGCTCGGCTATTTCCTGACCAGGCCGCCCTATTTCAAATTCGGCATCTACCGTCACGCAGCCCCGGAAACGCTGGCGGTCGACTACGCCAATATCGAGACTTCGCGCTCTTCCCTCGCGTCCCTTATCAAGTCTCCCCCGCCCATCTGTGCCGTCCAATAATTCGTCGCGATGCGAAACAGGGCCGGTGATAGGGCTTCCCATCCAAAGTCGCAGAATTGATTCAACATCGACACATATTCTCCGTACTTTCGCAACTTGGTGATTACAACTACCACAGCGAATAAAAAACGACTGCAAATCCGTATTGGTCCGCTATTTAAACGAAATCTTAGTCACGCTGTTGCAACGTTCATCCGCTTGTCTCCAAGCCGATCAAACAGCGCGTTTCGCACAACCGGACCGAGGGGGAATATGAATCTGAGTGTATTTGGGCTCGGTTATGTGGGAACGGTCTCCGCCGCATGTTTTGCCATGCGGGGCCACAACGTCATTGGCGTGGACAGCAACGCCGCCAAGACCGGACTGATCAATCAGCGGCAAGCCCCGATTGTGGAAAAAGATGTGGGCGGCATCGTCGGCCGGGCCGTTGAAGCCGGTTCGCTGCGCGCCACAACGAACTCCGAAGAAGCCGTTCTGGAAAGCGACATTTCAATCGTGTGCGTGGGAACCCCTGCCCTTTCGAACGGACGGCTGGACACGCGCGCGGTCGAAAAGGTTTCGCATGAGATCGGCGCCGCCATCGCACGAAAATCAACGCCGCATTGCGTGGTCATCCGTTCGACCATGCTGCCGGGTACGTTTCGTGACTTGGTATTGCCCGTTCTCGCGTCATCGTCCAACAAACGCGCCGGCCAAGGTTTCACCGCTGCAATCAATCCGGAATTCCTGCGCGAAGGATCCGCCGTTGCCGATTTCCTGCACCCCGAAAAAACGGTTATCGGATCCGACGATGCGGATACGGGCGATGTCGTAGCGTCGCTCTATGACGGGTTGCCGGGCGAATTCGTGCAAACCACTCCGGAGCTCGCGCAGTTTTCCAAATACGTCGATAATTCCTGGCACGCCGTGAAAGTAAGTTTCGCCAACGAAATCGGCAATCTCTGCAAGGCGCTCGGCATCGACAGCCACGCGGCCATGCACATGATGACGATGGATACGAAGCTCAACACCTCGGCTGCATATCTGAAGCCCGGCTTCGCCTTCGGCGGCTCCTGCCTGCCCAAGGACACGCGGGCGCTTAACTATTTCGCGCGCACGATGGACCTTAATCTTCCGCTTCTCCAATCGATCATGCCGAGCAATGCACAACAGATCGAACGCGCCTGCGATTGGGTGCTTTCCCATGGCAAGAAGCGCATTACATTGCTCGGCTGCCTTCAAGGCCGATACCGACGACATGCGCGAGAGCCCGTTCATCCTTCTGACGGAACGGTTGCTCGGCAAGGGCTGCTCCGTTCGCATTTTCGACAGGAATGTGAATATGTCGATGCTGACGGGCGCCAACCGCGACTATGTAACGGACGTCATTCCGCATATCGCGAACCTATTCGTCGACTCGATGGAGGATGCCCTAAGGGACGCGGACATCGTGCTGATGACGGCATTCTCGCCGGATTATCTCCAAGCCTATGAGATGATGGGTTCCGGGCAAATCCTGCTTGACTTCGCCTTTGTGCCGCAGATGCGCCGTCACGCAAATTATGACGGCGTGAACTGGTAGCGTTCAGCGTTTCAACGAGAAGACCAACGTGCCGCGCATTCTCATTATCGTTGAAAATCTGCCGGTACCGTTCGACCGTCGTGTCTGGTCGGAAGCTACAACGCTGCGTGCCGCTGGTTACGAGGTTTCGGTGATATGTCCGAAGGGCATGGGCGCCGAGAAATCCTTCGAGATCGTCGACGGCATCCATATCTGGCGTCATGGCCTTCCCTTCGAAGCGCGCGGCGCAGCAGGCTATTTCCTGGAGTATGCAAGCGCCCTGTTCTGCGAATTCGTGCTCAGCGTCCGCGTGTGGATTGCGCGCGGTTTCGATGTGATCCAGGCCTGCAATCCGCCAGACCTGCTCTTTATCGTGGCTGGTTTCTGGAAGCTGTTTTTTGGTGTGCGCTTCATCTTCGACCAGCACGACATCGGGCCCGAGCTCTACGAGGCTAAATTCGCGCGCCGCGACTTATTCTGGAAACTCCTCTGCTGGTTCGAACGCAAGAGTTTTGCGCTTGCCGACGTCTCGATCGCTACCAACAACTCCTACCGCGAGATCGCTGTTACGCGTGGGCGCATGTCGCCCGACAAGGTTTTCGTCGTGCGTTCGGGCCCCAATCTATCCCGCGTTCGTGAAGTCGCGCCCGATCCGCAATGGAAGAACGGTCGCACCTTTCTGGTCGCTTATGTAGGCGTGATCGGTACACAGGAAGGGCTCGATCTATTGATCGATTCGATATCGCATATCGTTCGCGAACGCCGACGTTCAGACGTGCAGTTCGTGATTCTCGGTGCGGGTCCGGAGCTTGATGCGATCCGAATGCTGGCACGCGTTCGTGGCATCAATACGTTTGTGACTTTCACCGGCCGCGTCGACGATGCCGTGTTGTTCTCGGCGCTGTCGACTGCGGATGTCTGCGTGAACCCGGATCGACCGAACGCGATGAACGACAAATCCACAATGAATAAAATCATGGAATACATGGCGCTTGGCAAACCGATTGTGCAATTCAATCTCGCGGAAGGCAGATTCTCGGCGCAGGACGCTTCGCTCTACGCCGGTAACACTGACACCGGTGACTTCGGCGATCAAATTCTCGAGTTGCTCGACGATCCGACGCGCCGCGCAGCCATGGGAGAAATCGGCCGTACCCGGGTTCGCGACTTACTTGCGTGGCCACATGAAGCACCGAAACTTCTCGCGGCTTACGCCGCAGCGCTGAATGGCAATGACGGTGAAACAGAGACGAAAGAACCGCAATCTGCAAATTCTCCAGCCACCGCGAATTAGTTTCTTCTAAACTCTGGCGGAATTACCCCCTTCCTGGTCTGGCGTAAATTTGCGCCAGGGGAGGCCGGGCAGTTCGATCGCTTCAGAAATAACGTTAAATTTGGGGACTTCACTTGCGCGAATGATCGCCGACCAAAGCGGGGTGCGGATTCAGGGTGCCGTTAAATGGCGCGTTCGCGCAGCCGGTCGTAGGTGTCGCGGACCGGAGGGCTCCAGCGCGCCTCGGGGATTGTCGAAAGTTGCGCCGGCGCACGCAACCGCTCCGCCGCGTTGCTGAGGGTATCTGCCGGAATCCCAAGAACGGCTGCGAGGCGCTCGAATACCGCTTTGGAACTGTCAAGCAGCCGATCATAGTCCAAAAACACGGCTTGCCGCGGCGCGGTGTCGAGCACAAAGGTATACGCGCGCACCCAGTATTCGAGCCAGTACTCCATGTCCGGTTCGCATTCCGGCCGCGCGCCGCAGAACGCAAAAGGCCTGAAAGCCTGTCCGAACTCATAATGGCCGATCCATTCCATGTATTTCCGCGCGAACGCATCCCGCGCATGCAGCGACAGGAAATTCGCGTGCTGGCGCGCTATTGAGGCGGCATGTGCCGCAGGATCACGAAACGGGATGATGATTGCGGAGTCGGGAAACAGCGCGGCCAGCAGTGGCAGGCGTGCAATATTCGCATTGTTCTTCGACACGTATCTCTTTGTGGTGCCACGGTCGGTGCGAAGCGCGACCAGCTTGCGCATGTGATCGCGGAATGCAGCCTCGAATTCGGCATTGCGATCGGCTTGTGACCAGATGCCGATCCGCGCCGGCTGGTATTTTTGCGGCCAGAACGCCTTCCAGATCACTTCTTCGAAAGCTTCGGGACTGTCATAGCCTACCTTCACACCATCGCCGTGCGCACGTTCGTGCAAGGATGCCTTGCGCCGGAATCCACCCGATACCGATTTCCAAATCATGGGGCATAGAACGAACGGCATTTCGCGATAAGTGTGCGCCGCGAACGCACCCGTGCCTACCAGGAGCTCGAGAAGCAGCGTCGTTCCCGCGCGGGGAAGCGAGGTAATGAATACCGGCTGCTCGATCACGATCCGCCGCAGCGTGGCGGCATGCATCCGGTCTTCCATGTCGGCGATCGACTTCTGCAGTTCGAGATTGCCGAGCGCCAGATGATGAAGAAAACGATCAAGAGCGGAATAATTCGACGCGGAACTCAGCGTTTCCATAAGAGTGCCACCGTCACGATGATCGTGGAAGCAAGGATCATCTGCCAGGATTCGAGCGTGTTGATGAGCGACGTCGCGTTCAGAATCCGGGCTGCGACCAGAACTGCGAGAAACACAACAGGTACAAGAAGCGCGAGCCCGAGACGAAGCGTGATGGTCGCTGCATGTCCGAACATGCGTAGCGAGGTGGTCCGCGCCGAACGCTCCTTGTCTTCGTCGGTAAGCGAAGGGTCGAGCAGCGCGGCCATGGCGCCCCGCGCCGTGGACACGGCCTCGCCAGCGGATTCCATGGCACGCGACAGCTTAAGGCTCCAGGCGAAGATCCCGAGCGCTACCGCAGCCGCAACCCAGTTCATTTGCTGCCGGTCTCTAGCCCGTCTCCGAGTTCAACAGCTTCAACAGGGGCGGCTGGCGCCGCCCGCTTAAACAGGCGCTTGATTGGATACCAGATAAATCCGGCAATCGCGAGGAACACGGCCGAGATCACGCTAACGACCGAACCAATCGCCGAAAGACCGGCGCCTGGGCCGAGATAGGCTTCCGCCTGCGTTGCCGATCCGATGAGAAGCCCTGCCATCGCCGTCATATACGCTACATTGCGCATTCGCATGGTCACTACTCCCGCCTGCGAGAATTACTGGACATAATAGATGCCGCCGAGCACAAAGCGACCGGCGTGCTGCATTCGCGAACTACCGGCCTCGGACACCTTGCTGATGTCGTGAATGTTGTTGAAGACTGTCAGCACCGCTCCGTCCGAAATTCGCACTTCATAGGCCGTTCCATCCCAGCTTGACGCAACAATGGCCCGCGTCGCGTCGGGAGAGATGCTGATGTTACCGGCCGTGTCTGAAAACATCGTTGCGCCCCTCGCATTGGCGTTGGGAAACAGCGTTTTTTCGTCGTGCGTTGCCAGATCGAACGCGAGCAGGCGCGAGGGACCACCGCTCCAGTCAGCTCCATGATCATCGAAGATCAGTGTGGTCGCGGACTGGCCAAGAGGCTGGGCGCTGTGCTGACGCAAAAAAGTCCCGGTGAACATGTGCTTTAGGCGATGGTCACGTCTTCCAATGATCGCCAAAGCGTTAAGATCGCGTAACGACACCAGCAGATCGTCGGCCGCGACATCATGAAAAAGGTGGACCATGGCAGGTGTCACCGAGGTGACGTAATTGAGATGAAGGGGCACGCAGGGATTTGGAGCTTCGACAAGCATTCCCCGCCAGGGAGAATGAGCCACAGCATCGAATACCGATATCTCCTGCTTAACGCGCCCATCGGTATCGAGGATGCGAACTTGATCTTCCTCGATTTTCCCGTCGCAGGCGAGATCGATCTTGATACCGCCGGCGAGAGGAAAGCTGATCCTGCTGGGACCGATACGCATCGCGGGCACCGCGATCTCGCCGGTCGACAGGAGCCTCGGCCAGTGATGGCTGTAGTCGTGCCGGAACCATACCGGTGTTCCGTCGGGGTGAATTCGCGCAATGCCACCCGCGAACGGAAACGTATTCCATTGCTGAAATGTCACGACAAGGTCGCCGTCGGGCAGCTTGATAAGGCCTACCGGGTATCGATTGGTGGTAAACCGGAACAACATCTCTTCGTAAGGCCGCGAAACCGTCTCTTTTGTTGCAAGCAGATCCGGTCTGTATTGCCATGCATGCACGACCTTGCCGCTTCGGGTGAATTCGACCGCAACACAACCAAAACGCGTGCAATAATCGAGGTACTCGTTCAGGCCGCCCGTCATTAAGAAATGCTCGTCTGCGGGAGCCCCTGTGAAGGGCTGACGTACGATAATTCTGTTCCTGGCTGCGTCCGCAGGTGCCCGCTGGTCAAATCCGATAAATTGCTCCGGGCCGAATGGCGGGAACAACTGGGTGTAAAGTGAGGTAGTGGTCTTCACCGCATTGTGCAGGGTTCGATACGGCGCCCAGTGCTTCTCGGTAAAGTAGAACCCGAGAAGAAACGCAATCACGGCCACCGAAGCCACAAATGCGAATTCGGCGAAGATCGATTCGAGCCGCTGGCCGATACCAGCGCGCGCCGGGCGCGCGGACGTCGATGAGAGATCGGATGAAACACCGGCCATCGTTCATCGATACTTTCGTGACTTGCCGCCTCAGCCAGGAACTTATGTCGGGCTTTGCCCGATATCACAATCCAAAAGCGGTGCGACAATTCAAAATTGGTGCGAGAAATTAGGAAAGTTGTGAATAAAATTCGATAGTTTGGACCCAGCGGGTTGCAGCGACAATCTGGGCAGTCCGCTCATCGATCGATTTTTGACGGGGAATGCGCACATTGGGTTATACGATTGGCTCTTGTCGCGGGACGTTCAACTCCGCGCAGATCGCAGACCCAGCTGCCCCGATTGCGAGGAGTTCGCCGTGACCAATCTGCTAGAGGCCGAATCACACTTTGCATTTGGCGAAAATTGGCAATCTTTTGCAAAGCTTTTGGATGATCGGCGAATCATCGAAGCAGAAAACGGAATGCGCCGCCTTTTTCCTGACGGCGAACTGCGCGGTGCCCGGTTTCTGGATATCGGCTGCGGCTCGGGTCTTTCGTCGCTCGCCGCAGCACGGCTCGGTGCCGCGGAGATCAGTGGCGTCGATATTGATCCCAATTCCGTCGCCGCAACCCAGGAAACCCTTTCCCGCTATGCGCCCCTGTGCCGGCGCCATGTGAGTGTGCGCAGTGTCTTCGACTTCGAACGTGAGGCCGGTGGCCAGTTCGACGTCGTCTACAGTTGGGGTGTTCTGCACCACACTGGTGATATGTGGCGGGCGATACGTATTGCGGCATCGCTGGTGAAGCCGGGTGGCCGTCTCGCGATAGCGATCTACCGGCTGACTCCACTTTGCGGATTCTGGGCCTGGGAGAAGGCCGTTTATACCAGGGCACCCAAGCCGGTGCAGGCAGCCATTCGCGGAATTTATAAAGGCGTGCTCGCGTTGCGAGAGTGGCGGAATGGCCGCACGCTTGCGGCGCATATCCGGGAATATCATTCCAGCCGCGGCATGGACTGGTCCCACGATGTTCACGACTGGCTCGGTGGCTACCCTTATGAGTCGGCCTCGGCCGAGAGCATCGGGGCGTTCCTCGGTGACCTGGGATTCGACATGATCCGCGAGTTTAGCGAGCCCGCCGGCAACGGCATTACGGGATCTGGGTGTGATGAATTTGTTGCTGTGCGGCGCACGGCATGAAATTTCTTCTTCACTCGATACCTGGCTCTACTGTCATCTGCTCGGGATAATGCTAAAGGGCAGTTAGTCATCGAGTTGGTTTGATCATCATGTGTGGAATAGCAGGGTTCGTCGACCGCAGGGCAAGCCGTAATTCGCTCGAAACAGAACGCGTAGTGCGCAGCATGACGGACAGGATCGCGCATCGCGGACCCGACGCCGATGGCGCATTTGTAGATTCACAGCGAGGTGTCGCGCTCGGTCATCGTCGCCTTTCCATCATCGATATCTCCGCTGCGGGTGCTCAACCCATGACGTCGGCTGACGGGCGGTGGGTCATTTCCTACAATGGTGAAATCTATAATTTCGAGGAGCTGCGGCAGAATCTCGAGCAAAGCGCGGGAAGCCGAAATTGGCGCGGGCGGTCCGACACGGAGGTTCTGGTCGAGACGATTTCTGCGTTCGGGCTCAGAAAAGCGCTCGAATGTGCCAACGGAATGTTTGCGCTGGCCTTATGGGATCGAATGGATCAGACGCTCTACCTTGCGCGTGACCGGCTCGGAGAAAAGCCGCTCTATTATGGCTGGCAGGGCTCGACGTTTCTGTTCGGATCGGAACTCAAGGCGCTGACCGCTCATCCAGATTTTTCACGGCGCATCGATGCGGCTTCGGTGTCGATGTACGTTTCCTACGGATATGTACCTCATCCATTTTCCGTGTATCGCGATATATGGCAGCTGAAGCCCGGCCACTACCTGAAATTGGCCGCAGATACTCCTCCCGGAACCGCGCCTGAGATTACCACCTACTGGTCGCTTCCCGCTCCGGAACCAAAAGCAATCGACGAGGATGAGGCGACCGAGCATCTCGATGCGCTCCTGGGTGACTCCGTGCGGCTGCGCATGCGGGCCGACGTGCCGATGGGAGCCTTCCTTTCGGGCGGCATCGATTCATCCGCCATTGTCGGCCTGATGCAGGCACATTCCACCAACCGCGTGCGTAGCTTCTCCATCGGTTTTCACGAGGGAGCCTATAACGAAGCCCAACACGCCAAAGATGTCGCGCGCCATATAGGCACCGACCATACCGAACTCTACGTAACGCCCGACGACACGCGCGACCTTATTCCAAGATTGCCACAACTCTATGACGAACCGTTCGGCGACTCCTCGGAGTTGCCGACCTATCTGCTCTGCCAAATGACGCGCCAGTATGTAAAGGTCTCTTTGTCGGGCGACGGCGGCGATGAAATATTTGGAGGCTATCAGAGATATTTCGAGTTCGAACGCCGCTGGGGTAACCGGGTGGGCGCAATCGAGCCGCTACGGCCGCTGCTGGCTGCCGGATTAAATAATGTTCCTCTTTTTGTCTGGCGGTCGGTCGCAAGTGTTGTACCGGGGCGATTGCGCGGGAAGCTGCAGCCACATCGCGCGAGGAGGCTCGCGGCCGCGGTCGGAACCCGCTCGCCGCACGACTTCTACCGGTTCATGATGGCGCAGTGGTGCTCCAATTCGCTGTCCCGGCCCGATACTCCACGTGGAGCGATCTTTTTTGACCAGGCAGACATCTCAGCCTGCGGCGATGTGTTCCTCGGAATGATGTTCGTCGATACGGGCAGCTACCTTCCGGACGATATACTTGTGAAGGTGGATCGCGCCGCAATGGCAGTAAGCCTCGAGACGCGGGTTCCGATTCTCGACCATCGCGTCGTCGAATTCGCGGCAACCTTGCCGCTCGCCCTCAAACGCCGAGGCGGAACGGGCAAATGGCTGCTGCGCCGCGTGCTCGATCGTTACGTACCACAACATCTTATCGATCGTCCCAAGCAGGGCTTCGGTGTCCCGCTTGAGGAATGGCTACGCGGACCGCTCAAATCCTGGGGCGAAGACCTTATCAACGACAAGAACACGATCATCGGCGAACTGATCGACCTCGCAAGTGTGCGCGATGTTTGGAAGGAACACCAGCGGGCAGATATTGATCATTCCTATCGCCTTTGGCCGATTCTCATGCTTGTCGACTGGGCGCGCGAATGGCGCCCCGTGTGATGACACGTCCGGTTCGCGCGGAATTCACGGTGCTGACATGAGGCCGGTGGCCAGCCATGCCCTGAAGGACGTTTCCAAGCTCCTGTCGGGCAGCCTGCTGGCAAAGTTGTTCGGCATCGCTTCATTGATGCTGTTTGCACGCGTTCTTACGAAATCGCAGATGGCCATTTTTCCCGCCTATCTCATGCTGGCGGAAATTCCAAACCTTATCCTGACTCTCGGCATTTTTTCGACCTTCACACGCCGTCTGCCTTCCCTGATCCGGGAGAATCCGCTTCACGCACGCAGCCTCATACTTACGGGATCTGCCCTTATCGTGGCCGGCACCATCCTCCCATCGGTCGCGGCTTTCTATTGGAGCGACGCAGTTGCCGAGTTCGCCTTCAAGAACGCGGCGGACGGCTGGATCATCAGAATCATGGTCCCAGGCTTCATCGCTTATGTTTTTTCCCGGATTGTTGAATATGTGATGTGGGGTCGGGGCCAGTTCGGCGCCACATCCATCCTACAGATTATCGAGTCAGTCGTCCGTCCGCTGTCGGTTGTCTCGCTCTACCTGCTCTTGGGTTATCGGGGCATCGCCGTTGGGCTCGTGCTGACTCAACTCGTGCTGGCTTCGGTCGGGCTCTGGTACGTCAGGGACGTCTTCGCCCGCCCGCTGCCGCCCATATACCCCATTCGCGAGCTCATCTGGGAGTCCATGCCGTACTATATCGGCAATTACCTCTCCTACCTAAGGGGCGACGGCGACAATCTGCTTGTTACCGCGCTTCTCGGTCCCACGGCGCTTGCGGAATATTACGTTGCTAAGACTCTTTACACGAATCTCCTGTTGCTGCAGACCGCGATCGACAAAGTCGCGTTGCAACGGCTCGCCCAATTCGTGACGGGCAGGTCATTCGTGTCGAAAGTGATCGAGCTTTATGGACGCATTGCACAAACAACGATCCCTTTCATGCTGCTCGCCGTCGCTCTTGCACCGTGCGGGATGGTCGTACTTGCCGGCTCACGTTACGCCGACGCCACCTGGCCTGCCATTCTTCTTCTCGTGGCGCTCCTGGTTCAGTTCGTCACGATTCCGGTCGACCGCGCGGTCTTTGTCGGCGTGCCAGGTTATGTTCGCGTTGGCTATGCGGTATTCGAAGCGGTGGCCGTCGTCAGCTCCGTCGCGCTGCTCGTGCCCTTTCTTGGGCTGGCGGGCGTTGCCGCTGCAAGAATAATCGCGCCGACCTGCGTTTTCCTGTTCGGATTGCTGATTCTGCACCGAAGACTGGGACTGGTTCTTCCCGTCGAGCCCGCAATGATCGCCGTGTTATCGGCGTTGCCGGGTACGATATTTGCGTTGTTCCTTTTCCCGCACCCGCATTCTGCGGCATCCGCACTGGCTGAAGCTGCCACGATCGGTGGGGCATGGAGCATGCTGTTTCTGATCCTTTCCTGGATCCTCGACCGTCAACTCGTGGAAAGTACTGCGGCAACAGCTCTTCGTTGGTGTCGCACCGCATTTCCGTCGACGGATATGATTGAGCAGCGAGGGCACCAATGAACGCCTCCCGGAGCCTCGCAGCGCGACAGCCGATGGCGAGATCGCCGGCCGGCGTTGGCCTTTGGCCGCGCATGTTAATTGCGGCACTACCGATCATGCCCTCGCCTCTGATGCAGGCACCACTCTTCGATCTCGGCGCATTGCGGCTCGCAAATATCGTTCTGGCGCTTGCCTGCTTTTCTTTCCTCCGTAACGTCGTGGAGCATGCTACTCCGGCGCGTCTCGACAAGATCCAGAAATATGCCCTCTGGCTGTTCGGCATCTATCTCCTTCTTTTTCTGACTGCGTTCCTGCGTTCAATTCCCAACCTGCCCAGGTTCACAGCCGTTTTTCCGAATCTGTTTTCGACCGAGGTGCTTCCTTATGTAAATTACCAGTTCATTTCGCCTCTGCTGTATGCACTTGGCTTCCTTTATGTCCTTGTGCTCGTCAGATCGGCGAAAGACCTGCTGGAAATCTTCTCGTGGATGGCGATAGGCGTTGTTATCCAGGCGCTCATCGTCGTCTATTGCTTCATCGAAAATCCCCAGATCCTGAGCGGCGACGACCGCTTCGGAATTTCCGGTATTACCGATCAGGTACTGGGGATGCATTACAATGACGTAGTCGCAACCTATATTATCACCGGGCCATTGCTTCTCTACTTCGCGCTGAAACGTGGCGGCGGCTGGATGGCAGCCTACGTCCTTTCCATCGTTGCAGTGTTATTGCTCGAATCCCGTACCGGGATTTTTGTGTTTGCAGCCATGAGCTTCCTCACCCTGCTGGCGACAGGCCAGGCAAATATTTCGATGTCATGGATCGTGATCGCGGTGGGTGGCTGTGTTGCGGTGTTCGGAAATGTCTTATCAAAATTGCTGGCAACAGGCATCTCGGGTCCACACGGGTTCTCTCTCTTCTTCTTCTTGTCGGGCAGACTCGAGAAAATCTGGACACCCTTGCTTGCGGAGTGGCTTTCCAACTCTCAGCTGTTCTGGATCGGCGCGGGCGAATTCGGAATCCTTACAAGCCGTATCCTTGCAAGCGGCCTGATGCTGATGGTCGCAGAAGCGCATAATGCATTCTTGGAGTTCTTCCTCGACAACGGCATTGTACTCTTCCTCGCGTTTTTGGGGACGATCCTTTTTTTCCTCTTCAAAGGCTTTCGGCTGGGACGCTATCTTCATTGCGGCCTTTACTGGTCGCTGTTCCTTTGCGTTGTGGGATTCCTTGTTAGCTGCTTTTCGGGGCGACGTTTTTTTCCGCAACCGGAAAACGCAATGATCTTTCCGATGCTTGCGGCCCTTCTGGGCGTGGCACGGCTCAAGCTCGTACAAATGCGGTCGGTGGCGCGATGAGACTGCTGTTTTTCGATTTCTACCTTCCCTATTTGTTGCGGGACGAAGAATACCCCGTGGGCGGCTGGGCTGTTCAGCTGAAACATCTTCTGCTGGGATTGAAGGAAATGGGGCAACCGGCCGGAGTCCTCACCTGGAAAGGCGCGACCGCCTATGCCGGCCCGCAATCGACCTGCGAGCTGGTCGAGACCTATGAGAAATCGCGCGGAATCCGCAAACTGCGCATGTTTTATTACTTCATTCCTTCGCTCATCGCGGCAGCGCGATCATTCCGGCCGGATGCCATTGTGCAATCCTGCTCCGGGCTCGATACAGCCATGATGGCTTTGGTTGCGCGCAGCGTCGGCGTACCGTTCATCCATCGCATTGCCTGCGATACCGATACCGACGGCCGATACGAGCTCTATCTGACAGGATATGAGCGCGCGGCGTTCCGGATGGGACTCCGTGCGGCGGATCTCGTCATCTGCCAGAACGAATACCAATACTCGCGCATCAGCAACAGTTTCCCGCGCAAGCGAGCGCACATTCTGCATAACGCGATCTCGGCGCCGGCACAAAGCGGAGATCTGCGACCGCGCAATCGGAGGAATTACATAGCCTGGGTTGGCGTTTTCAAACGCCAGAAGAATTTGGGCCTGCTGTTGCGCACGGCCAGAAAATGCCCCCAAATCGAATTTCGCGTGGCCGGCGCACCTCCGCCGATCATGGATGCGGAGTCGAGTGGCTGGCTCGAAGATTTGCGGCGCCAACCCAACGTGCAGCTTATGGGATACGTTACGCGCAAGGCCATGCCGGATTTTATGGAAAGCGCCGTAACGCTTCTTTCTACATCGGATTTCGAGGGCTTCTCGAACACATTTCTTGAAGCGTTTGCCGCAGGTACGCCGGTTGTTGCACGCGGGGCCGTCGATCCCGACTCGATCATCGCAAAGAATGGCCTCGGACTGATCGCAAACGACGAAGCGGTACTCCCGCAATGCGTGGATCGCATCTGGCAGATGCCATCCACGCAATTTGCGGAAATCGCGCAGGCGTGCCGGGACTTCGTCCGAGAGCGTCACACACCCGTCGCCAAGGCGCGCGAGCTCGTATCGGCCGCGAGTCCGCTTCTCAATTAGGCAAATATCATGCGCGTGCTCCACGTCATCGATTCACTGGTAGGAGGCGGCAAGGAACGGCAATTCGTGGAGCTCCTCAAGGGGCTGAGACGCGAAGGCGGTATTGCCTGCCATGCCGTGGTGATGTCGGAGGTCATCGAATACGAAGATTTTCATCGTCTCGATCTGCCCGTCACCGTTCTCCCCCGCCATAACCGCTACGATTTCTCCATCTTTTCGCGCTTGCATGCGGTGATGCGCGAATTTCGTCCCGATATCGTGCAGTCCTGGAACAGCATGTGCTCTATCTACGCGGCGCCGCTTGCGAAGCTCTCAGGTGCGAAATTCATCGACGGCTTCGTGCGCGCCGCCGCCGAGAATCGCAATCTTCGCGATCCCGATTACTTCCGCTCGCGCCTCACCCTGCCGCTCACCGACGTTGTAGTGGGAAATTCCCGCGCCGGGCTTTCGGCCTATTCCATTCCGGCGCGCAAGGGCATCTGTATCTATAATGGCTTCGATCCGTCGCGCATCCGCCAATTGCCGCCTCCCGAAGCCATGCGCGTATCGCTCGGGGTCACGACGCCACATGTCGTGGGCATGGTGGCATCGTTTTCCCACTGGAAGGATTACGATACGTATTTCGACGCGGCGGTACAGCTCTGCCTGATTCGCAACGACGTGACGTTTGTTGCGATCGGCACGGGCCCGCACTTCCCGGACTATCAGGCGCGTTTTCCGGTGGAGCGTTTTCCCTATATCCGCCTTCTCGGCCGCCGTACGGATGTGGAAAGCATCGTCAACGTACTTTCGGTCGGCGTACTGACCTCCAACAAGGACACGCATGGCGAGGGCATCTCCAACGCCATCATGGAGTATATGGCGCTCGGAAAGCCTGTAATCGCCACAGACTGCGGCGGCAACAGCGAACTGATTTCGGAAGACGAGACTGGATATCTCATCGCCAATCGCGACGTTGCCGGGCTGGCAAATCGTCTCAACAAACTTCTGGACGATACGTCCCTCGCGCATGCATTGGGCGAAGCGGGGCGGCGCCGAATCCGTGGCGTCTTCGATCTGGAGCGCATGACTGCAGCGTATGCCTCACTATATAATAACCTGCTCGCTCCCGGCCGGACGGCGGTGCACGCCGAAGCCGCGGCGGGTAAGTTGATACATCACTGATACGCGTTCGAAGGGGACGGGGCGATGTGCGGTTTTGTCGTGAGCTTTGCGAAAGATGCCGCGGCACCTCCCGCGACGCTTGACGCAATGGATACGGCGATTGCGCATCGCGGGCCCGACGAACATGGCGTGCGCAATATCGGCCCCGTCTCCTTCCGCCATCGCCGCCTCTCGATCATTGATCTTTCCGGCGGCAAACAGCCCATGGCGAGCGCCGATGGCAGCCTGTGGCTCGCCCATAACGGCGAAATCTACAATTACCGCGCACTCAGGCGTGAACTGGAGACACTGGGCCACGTCTTTCGCGAACAATCCGACACAGAAGTGTTGCTCGCGGCCTGGAAGCAATGGGGCGAAAACTGCCTCGATCGGCTCGATGGCATGTTTGCGCTCATCGTCTATGATGCGCGCAACGACAGGCTGTGGGCGGCGCGCGACCGCTTCGGCGAGAAGCCGCTTTATTATATCGAGACACCGCAGGCGCTCTGGCTGGCGTCGGAACTCAAGGCACTCGTCGCAGGCGGCGTGGTTGGAAAGCAGCTCGATCCCCGGGCGCTCTACTCTTATTTCACGCTTGGCTATGTGGCCGGCGAGCAGGCGATCTTTTCGGGCGTGAAGCGACTTGGTCCCGGACAAAGGCTGACATTCACACGCCAAAGCGGACCTGAAACGCGCAACTGGTGGCGGCCACCGCCGCCAACGGAAGAACTCGGCGATCTCGCTGAAGTCACCAGCCGGTCACTTGCGCTCCTGCGCGAATCCGTAGCTTTGCGCATGACGGCCGATGTTCCGCTTGGTTTCTTTCTGTCCGGCGGTGTCGATTCCAGCGCCATTGTTGCACTTGCCTCCGAATGCCGCAGCAGCCGCCTTGAAACCTTCGCGATCGGTTTCGATGACCCCGTGCTCGATGAAAGGCCCCATGCGCGGTTCGTGGCGGATAAGTTCGGTACGCATCATCACGAGTTTGTGGTGACCCCACAGAGCCTCGACATGCTCGACGCCATTGCCTGGCACGCAGACGAACCTTTTGCCGACCAGGCCGCGTTGCCCACATGGTTTCTGGCACAGATGACGCGACGCCATGTAACAGTGGCGCTGTCCGGCGACGGGGGGGATGAGGTATTTGCGGGTTACGATGTCTATCGCAGCCACGATCTCAGCGAACGCGTGCGCTCAATTCCCTCGCCCATACGCGAGATCGCTGTCGCCGGTCTTCGCGCGACAGCGCCGTTCGGCGACGGGCGGCAAAGACTGAAACTCGCCCGTAACATCGAAGATGCAGCATTGCCCGCCGCGGACCGCTTCGTCGCCAAACAGCAGACCGTGTTTCGCCATGATTTCCTGCGCGGAGTGGCGCCCGCGCTCGCGGCCGCTGTCGGTCCTTATGCAGACCGCGAACTATTTGCTCGGCTGTTCGCAAATATCCGCGAGCCGCTGGGCGCCATGGCATATTGGCAACAGACGGTGAGCCTGCCGGACGACATGCTGCATAAGGTCGATCGCATGAGCATGGCGCATTCATTGGAAGTTCGCGCACCTTTCCTCGATCACCGTATTACCGAGCTTCTCAATCGTACGAAGTTCTCGGTGAAACTTCCGGGTGGCCGGCAGAAATACATCTTGCGAAAGGCCATGGAAGCCTATTTTCCTGCCGAATTCCTTGCACGCCGCAAACAGGGTTTTGTAGTACCGCTTCAGCGCTGGTTCCGTGGCGATCTTGCCGGGCATCTTCGTTCGCGCGTTCTGGCGCATAATGCCGTCAGCGCGCAGGTGATCGCGCGGCCAGCGATTGAGCGCATGCTTGCCGAGCATGAGCGGGGCACGCGCGCCTGGGACGGTGCGCTCTGGGCACTGCTCATGTTTGAACATTGGTGCGATCGCTTCGGCCTCAACGCCCAATCCCTCTCCGATGCGGCGTAAACCACGCGTCATGCTTGTCGGTCCATGGAAATGGACCACAGGCGGCGTCACCACCTTCATGAACAATGTGGCGAATTCCTCGCTCGGCCGGGAATTCGAGATCCTTCGCTTCAATATCGCCCGGCCACCAAAGCTGAACGTCAGCGACAATTACGGATACGGGGCAATCCTGAAAGGGGGCGTTGGGCGGTTATTGCTGGGGGGCCTCATCACACTCTGGCACATCGCGATTTTTCCGTTCGTCTTGCTGGCGAAGCGACCGGACGTGGTGCAGGTCCAGTCTTCCGACTTCCAGGTGTTCTGGGAGTGCTCCGTATATGTACGTCTCGCGCGCACGTTCGGCGTGCCGGTTCTGATGCGCCTTGGCGGAGCCTTCGATCATTTCTACGCCGTCTCTTCGCCCCGGGCACAGGCCATGATCCGGCGCGTGCTGCTCTGGCCCGACCAATTGATCGTCCAATCGCAATATTGGCGCCAGACGGTCGAAAGGCTTGGGCGCGTCGAGGGCATCCTGGTGCTCTCGAATTCCGTGCCGGATTCACTCGTTGAAAGTACGCAGCCGGCACTCGACGAGACATCCCTCTGTTTCTTTGCCGCCGGCTCCGAAGCTGTACGCAAGGGGTTCGAAGAAATCGTCGAGGCGATGAGACTGCTGCGGACGGACCGGACCCCTGTTCGGCTTCATATTGTTGCATCGGGTACCGAGCTCGACCACAAGCTTGCCGAGGCCGGGTTGGCCGAGATTGTAAAATCGGAAGGATTTCTCCCTCACGCTGAGACTCTGGAAGCGATGCGGCAGGCCCGGATATTTCTTCTTCCGTCGCGCGCCGAAGGCTTCCCAAACGCACTCGTCGAAGCCATGGCGCTTGGCCTGACGCCTATCGTCACGTCCGTCGGCGCCATTCCTGAAATCGTTGAAGGCACCGGCGCGCCCGTCATACCCGCAAAAAATGCGCGCGCACTGGCGGACGCGATGGCGCGCCTGGTTTCCGATCCTGGTCTCTGCGCAAAAATTGGCGCCGCGTCGCGCGACGCTGTGCGAACGCGTTACACCCACAGCACCGTCATGCCGACCCTCGGAACAGCCTGGCGGATCAAATCGTTATGCCACCCGCGTGGCTGGGATCAAACCCCGTAGAGAATTGCCAAGGAATACATTCGCGGGGACATCCAGGTCTTGGAGATAAAGAATCTCCTCCTCGCACTCGCCGCTTTCCAGTAATTTGCTGCGCAGCACCCCGTTCAGCAGGCCGCAGGACAGCGGCGGAGTTACAAGCCTGCCGTTTTTGCGGATGAAAAGATTGGTACGGCTGCCCTCGGTGAGTTCGCCGCGCTCATTGAGGAACAACACCTCGTCGAGGCCGTCGCTTGCGACACGGCTGCTTTCCCGGTCGTACAATTCGCGCCAGTCGGTCTTGTGACGGAGCAGAACATCGGCGCTGTCGACGCGTTCGGGCGAAACCTTGAATTTCCAGAAAGCGGGGTTGGGTTCAAGCTTCTCTGCCTGCGCGACAAACTTTGCCGATTCGTTCCGCATCAGGCGGACGCGCAAATCGCCATGACGACCGGCAACCGCGGCGGCGAGAGCCTCGTGTGCCCTGTTTGTGTTGGAGGGATGCCAAAAAAGCATGTCTTCGGAATTCCACATACGCCCGAGGTGCCGGTCGAGATCGACGAAGCCTTGGGAATAGCGCAACGTCTCGATCAGACGCAGCGGCTTGCGGTGGCGTTTGAAGAACTGCGCCTTGAGCAGGCATTCGGCGTATTCGGAGGCAGCGGTGGAATCCTGGACGACCCCTCCGCCCAGGCCCAGAAATCCGCGATCACCTGCGATCATGATGGTGCGAATGGCGACATTGAAGGAAGCGGAGCCATCGGGCGCGAAATGCCCGATGCTGCCGCAATAAACGCCGCGTGGCGAGCTTTCCAGATCACGGATGATCTGCATGGCCCGGTATTTGGGCGCGCCCGTCACGGACCCGCAGGGAAATAAGGCGTTTATCAATTCCGCAATCCCGACACCGCGTCGAAGCTTTGCCTGCACGACCGAAACCATCGTGTGCAGGCTCGGATAGGTTTCGACCTGAAACAGCCCCGGCACGCAGACACTGCCGGTCTCGGCGACACGCGCCATGTCGTTGCGCATAAGATCGACGATCATGAGATTTTCGGCACGGTCCTTGGGGCTTAGCGCCAGCGCGCGGCGCCGCTCTTCGTCTGTATACGGATTGTCCCCGCGGGGCGCCGTACCTTTCATGGGCCGGCACTCCATTTCGCGGTCCGCGTTGATGGAGAAATGCAGTTCGGGCGACAGACTCAGAATCTGGCGCTCGCCCGTATCGATGTAAGCGCCATGACGCACCGCAGCTTCATCCCGCAAACGGAGCCAAAGGGAGAAGGAATTGCCCGCAAAGGGGAAATAGGAATGGAAGGTGAGGTTGGCCTGATAGACATCGCCGTCGCGTATGTAACGCTGCAGGCGCGTGAAACCCGAGCGATATTCTTTCGCATTCCATTCATGCCGCAGCGGACCGGCATAGGCCCGGCCCCGGGCCTGAAGCGTGGGGCGAGCGAGCTTCCGCGGCGGGTCAAACACGCCGAACCACAGCAACGGAAGGCCCAGCGCAAAATTATGCTCATAAAGCGGTGCGTGGCGTGGCTTCAGGAGATAACCGAGTTCGTAGGAGAACCATCCCGCAAGATGAAAGCCGTCGCTGCGCGCCTGTTCGAGACGCGCGAAAGCCTGCCAAATTTCATTGGGATGCGTTGTCTGGATAATGTCCTTCGGGCGCTCGAACAGCAGCATGTCGCGCCCGTCCGCGTCGGGACAATCGAGAAGAATGAACGGGGGGGCGGGAATCATGTTTCGATTCGGCAATCGAAGATTGTCGGTTCCTGGCGGCGAGAGGTAGCACATTGTTCTCCGCGTCAGAACGCAACGCCGCACGCTGCATTTTTCGGTTTACTTTATAACCGAATTGGGTTACGCTTGGGCTGAGTGCTTTAGCGAATAAGACAGAATGGAAATGGAGTCGGGGGACAGAGACCGACGGGACAAAGTGTGGATGTGCCGTCCCGGATCATAGCGCTATCACGCAGCGAAACTCCGCTGACAATTCTCAGGGATTTTCGGGCGATCGATACCTGTGCGCGCTGCATCAGAGTGCGAACGGACCCGCTACCGGACAATTCTCAGGGAAATTCCGCAACCAGCAAGTTGGCTGCGCGAGACTCCGCCGGCATCGTCAACGCCTGCGACGGGATGAATCTGTCTACGCGCGCAGGATTTCGAACTTCGCGCCCTGGGGCGCGCCGGGAAAGACGGTAGCAAGCTGGGAATTCCCGAGTTTCAGATGCTGCGAAAGAACGTTCGAGATAACGGAGCGGAAATCGGTTGTAATGGCGAGGTCCCGCTGCTCGTGAAGGTTGTCCTCATCGAGGCCGGGCCATTGGCCGTAAACCTTGCCGCCATTGACCGGCCCGCCCATGACCCACATGGCGTTGCCATGGCCGTGATCGGTCCCGCCATTGCCATTTTCGCGCGCTGTTCGTCCGAATTCGGAAATCACGAGGATCACGGTCCGCCCATACGTGTCCCCCAAGCCGGTGCGCAGTTGCGCCAAGCCCTCGCCCAACGGCTTCAAATGGTTGGCCAACTGTCCTTCACTTGCGCCTTCGCGCACGTGCGTGTCCCACCCGCTCAACCCAAAGAATGCCAACTGGATCGTCGGATCCTGTCGCATCAACTCACAAAGTTTGGCTGCGTCCTGCGGAAAACCTTTGGCGGAAGGTGCCCCGTTGGCCGCTTCCATCATGTCACGCGCAAGGTCGGAGGCAAATTGAGTCTGAGCGGTACGGCCTTCACGGTACGTCACGCTTATTGCATCATTGCCAGCATAGAGACGATCATAAATCGCGGATGTGGCTGGATCCAGTCCAGGCGTGGTTATTTGCTGATCCTCGTTCTTTCCGGTGTGACTCGAAATGCTGGCCACAGGCATGGCGCCCTCAAGAATTCTGGGCGTCGTCTTGCCGAAATTTACAGCTTCGGTTGGTACATGCTTTCCCGGCAGCGTCGCCAGCACGCGATTCATCCAACCATCCAGCGTGGTGTGAACGCCGGGCGTTCCACTTTCCATGAAAGCTTGCGCCTCGAAGTGCGAACGTGACTCGCTGGGAGAGCCGGAAGCGTGAACAAAAGCCAGACTCTTGTCTTTCCAGAGCGGCGTGAGCGACGCGAGCGACGGATGCAGCCCGAAGTGTCCGTCCAGATCCAGGGCGCCGCCTTTCTGCCCCGGCCGCGGAATCGCGATGGTCGGACGCAAATCGTAATATTCCTGTTGGAAATAGGGCACTACAACATTGAGGCCGTCGATAGCACCGCGAAGGAGTACTACGATAAGCCGCTCCTGTCCTGCGGCACGATTCTGTATTGCCCACGCACTCCTGCCAAAGGAAAGCAATGAAAGGCCGCCCATCGCGGCGGAATACTTCAAGAAATCACGGCGGCGCACGGAATGTCTCCTTTCCGGGTATTAGCAACGCATAAAATCAGGGCTGCCGACAATCGCACCAGTTCTATTTGCCGCAGGTGCGGCCAATGCTACATTAAGCGTTTTCTTACTCAGCGCCGGGCCAATGGCTTGCAGGATACGGCCGGGATCCGGCGCGTCGAAATCGCCATTGCTGCCGAAACCACTGTAGACACCATTGCCAAAGTCAATGGCAAACGAAATTCGGTGGAGCAGGCCATTAGCATCAAGCCACGCCGCTTGTGTGCAGGCATAGCCATCTGGGGACACGCACCCGTAAAGCGGTTGGCCCAGGTCTGTCAAAGCCCCGTTCAACTTCTCGATATGGCCAACTCCTATTCCTGCCGCACGCGCAGCGGATACGATATAGCCATAAGGAGTCTTGTACTTCGTACCGATATTGGCGGGTGCCAGAAACGACGGATGAGTAAACATCGTGTGGACTACCGTACGAATGTCGCCATCACTCGTGCGGAACGCCTTCGCCATATCCGCCACCAAAGCGCTGTCTGGCGCATCGGCAATGAAATACTGCGCGAGCTGATAGCTGATATGGTGAGCAGTTGCCGGGTGGCGGGCCAGCATTAGCAAAGCCTGCTCGCCTTCGCCGATATCGCCGCCACTGAACGTGCGGCCAAGTAATTCTTCTTGGGAGGCATCATGCTCTCCCCGCGAGAAGCGGAACGCTCCCTTGTTCTTGCCGTACATCTTGTAGATAGCGGCGGCGTCGGCTTCGCCGCCCGGTCCCAAAGTCCAACCTGTCAGGATGTGCGCCAGCGCGACCACATCGGCTTGGCTGTATCCGCCATTGACTCCCAGAGTGTGCAGCTCCATCACCTCCCGGGCATAGTTCTCGTTGATGCCCCTTTCCTTTTTTTTCTTCCCGGTAGAACCGTCGCCAGCGGTCATCTCATCGGTTGCATCCCCTGCCGCCGCCGGTGCAACGTTTTTTGCATTGTCAAGGTAGACAAGCATCGCGGGATGTTTTGCCGTGGCAAATAAAATTTCGCTGAACTTTCCCAGCGTATAAGGCCGGATCGCTTCTTCTTCGTAGGCGCCGATCCAGACTCTCACAGGTCCTTTTTTGTGATAGACGTTGAAGTGGTTGAACCAGAACTCCACGAGCGCCTCCTGGAGCTGCCACGGACTTCCGACAGCGCGCGCAAGTCGCGCGATCTGCGCTTCGCGCAGGACATGCCGCTCGTGCCCCTTCAGCTTTTGCTTTTCTTCTGGCGAAACGCTTCGGTGACCAGGTACCTGGGCCTTCCACCAATACTGCGCGTAAAGCGTGGCGCAGTCCTTGCCGAAAGACGGTAGCGATCGAAGCTTGACTGCCACGTCCTCCGGAAGCGTTGTTATCTGTGGATGAAGCTGAGTCTGAATATAATTGTCGAATCCACTGTCTGCGATCCGCGCAAGATCGCCCGGTGCCGGTCCGAATCCCAGCCGGTTGGAAAGATGCAGCGCCTTTGTCTTTTCAAGCATTTCCCTGGCTCGCACGAGCGGTCGCTTTCGCGACCCACATCTCTAAAGCTCTCATATGTTCGTGATCGCAGTGCGTCCGGACGATTAATCCTGTGTAACCGGAGCGCGCACGGCTTTGCACAATTTGCCGCCGCTATTCCATAGCTCCATATACAAGCGCTCGCAATTGCTGGCGTATGGGCCACGCGCTGGACGGAATGAGCTGCGTCAAAAGCACGACGGCAATTTCGTCGAGCGAATCTATCCAGAAGGTCGTGCTGGCCACGCCGCCCCAGAAATATTCCCCCACATTGCCCGGCATCATGGTTTTTGCGCGATCTACAACAACAGCAAACCCGAGGCCAAAGCCGAGCCCCGAATAGATCGCTTCGCTGAACATCGAACGCGACAGCTCCGTCAGTTCTCTTCCGCCCGGCAGATGGTTCATGGTCATGAACTTCAGCGACCGGGGAGCGAGGAAACGATGTCCGTTGGCCGCGCCGCCATTGAGAAGCATATGGCAGAATCTGAGATAGTCGGCAGCCGTTCCCACGAGGCCCCCGCCGCCGGATATGAAGCATGGCGGCGTTCGGAAGCGGCTGGTAGCTGGATCGTCATACAGGACGCTCTCCCCTGCAGCGTTCATGGCGTAACACGCGGCAAGACGTGCTTGCTTTGTCTCGGGAACGAAAAAATCCGTGTCGTGCATCCCCAGTGGATCCAGGAGACGGGTCCGCATATACCGCTCGAATGGAATGCCGGAAATTATTCCGATCAAATAACCCAAGACATCGGTGGAGACTGAATAGTTCCAGGCATCGCCGGGTGAAAACTCGAGAGGTAGCGTTGCAAGCAGTTCGATCATTTGTGCGAGCGGTACGTCGCCTTCCACCGCGCCGATATCATGGTGCCGATAGGCAGCATCCACATTGCTGCGCATCTGGAAACCATAGGTCAGTCCCGATGTGTGGCGCAGCAGATCGACGATCCGCATCGCATTGGCCGGGCGCCGAGTCTGAAAGCTCCCCGGGACACCACTCGTGAACACACCAAGATCTCGCCAAGCCGGAATGAAGGCGTGGACCGGGTCATTCAAAGTAACCAAACCTTCCTCAACCAACATCATGAATGCGATGCTGGTGAGCGGCTTGGTCATGGAATAAAGCCGGAAGATCGTGTCATCACGCATCGGAACGCCGCGCTCGCGATCGGCAAGCCCGGCAACACTCTGATGTACGATCTCGCCGCGGCGGGCGATGGCGAGTATGGCGCCTGCGAGCTTACCCGTCTCGATATATTGTTCCTTCAGGAAGCGGTCGATACGCGCCAGACGGGCGGGGGAAAAGCCAAGCGTTTCAAGACGTGTCATTCGTGCGCCCCGGACGGCGACGCGCTTATCCTGTCTTTGGCGCGGAACAACTCCAGTGTGCGCTCGCGCGCAAGCTTTGCCGCCGTTTCGCTGTAATCGGAGCAGCGGTCAGAGTTGAAGCCGTGGCCTGCATCGTAGAGATACACCATCACATCGGGATGCAAACGCTTCACTCTTTCGGCGAGCTCCAGGGGGATATGCGTATCGTGGCGACCGAAATGCAATATTGTCGGGCAAAGCGGATTTTCCTCGGCCGTCTCCCCGATCTTGCCGCCGTAATAGCTCGATGATGCGGAAAGGCCCGAACAACGGCACGCCGCGGCCCAGGCGACCGAACCACCGTAGCAGTAGCCGACAATGAAGACTTCGCCCCTATCCTTCAGAGCATCAATGCAGCTTTGCGTGTCCTTGACCGACAGGTCGAAAGGATGATCCTGACGTGCGATCCGTGAGGCTTTCTGCATGTCCTCCGGCCCATAGCCAACCTGGAAGCCGGGCGCTTCGCGATCGTAGAGTGAAGGCCCCAGCACTTCATAACCTTGCGCTGCATAGACGTCACATTGTTCTTTGATGTGATCGGTAACGCCGAAGATTTCCTGGATGAGAACAACGCCACCGCGCCGCGGTCCGACCGGCTCGACGTGATAGACGCCGATCTCTGCACCGTCGCTCATCTGCATCTGCCGCATGGTCCCGCGCAATGTCATGACCGTCTCCTTCTGCTGCGATCAGAAATCGCCTTGAGCTTCATCTTTGGTGATCGGCCGGTAATCGGAACGCCGGTAAAGCACACCCCGTTTCACCGTCATCGTCACGGATTTCACATTGCCGATTTCCGACAAGGGATCCTTTGCGAGAAAAGCAATATCGGCGAGCTTGCCCGGCTCAAGCGTTCCCATTTCCTTTTCTTGGCCCACGGTCATGGCTCCGATGCGAGTCGCAGCAATGATGGCTTCCATCGGCGAAAAGCCGGCGTGATGCACGAGAAGCGACAATTCCTCGTCCAACGACGGATAGGGATCATGCCAGTCGCCTGGGTCGTCCGTCCCGGTCGATATCGAAATGCCGGCGCGATGTGCTTGCTCCGTTATTTTTTCCGCCAGCGCGAGCGTGCAATAGGGCGGAGACTGGGCATTCGCTTCCCTCCACATCGCGTCATATACATAGAGCGTGGCGTCAAGGATCGTGCCATGCTGCTTCATGTCGGCGAACAAGCCGTCGAGGGCAGGGTTGTGACCGACAAATTTGTTTTCTTCGACGGATGCACGGTTGTGATAGGCAGGCGGCATGTGTTCCGACGCCTGGTAGGCGAGCATACAGGCATGGGAGATGACGTCGACGCCGGCGTCTATCACTTCCCGCGGACTTGCCGGAAACACCGCAGCGTGCGCCCAGACTAGCATGTTCTGCCGGTGCGCTTCCGCTGTGATGTTGCGCACGAGATCGCCAGGAAGATCCGCATAGATCTTGATTGCCGTGGCGCCGGTGCCGTGGGCCTCAGCGACGGCGAGTTTGAGATCGGTCGCCGCGTTAATGGCGCGCATCCAGGGTACGCCGCCCGGAACCGCGCCACGCGCGGCGGCGGCCGTTCGAGGATCCTTGAAGAACTCAGGGCCGGCCATCAGTGCTGCATAGTAGATGTCCGGCGCCGGGATCTCTCCGAGAAGCGCGCCGCGCGCGAGATCGGCCAGCAGGCGGGCATCGCCCGCCATGTCGCGCACGGTCGTCACACCGCTATAGACATCGCGGCGCAGCAGCGCCTCCGCATAGCGACGATTGGGCGAAGTAGCGAGATGAACATGGCTGTCGATCAGGCCCGGAATCGCATAAAGACCATGGACATCCACGACCCGGGCGCCGTCCGCATAATTTGCCGCGGTTGAATCAGGTACAATCGCGCGGATGCGTTCGCTTTCCACTATTATCGCGGTATCGGGCTTTGCAGTGCCGCCGGTACCGTCGATGAGCTCCGCGCCGCGATAGATTGTAAGTTGCGCAGGGTTTGCTCCTGCGGCGCAGAGCGACGTCAACAATCCCGCAAGTGCAACAACAGCAAGAGTTGCTTTAAGCATCACGCGAACAGGCCGGCCCGCGCTCTTACAGATACCAGTCATATTCCACGGGCGGAATGATACGGCGCAGGCGTTCCGTCTCAATTCGTTTCGTCTCGCGGTAGAGCGCAAGCGTATCCTCGCCGAAATAGGCCGGCAACACTTCGGCCTCTGCAAGCTTCTCCAGCGCCGCATCGATATTGAACGGCATTTCGGGATCCGGCTCCTTTGAGACGTTCCCTTTTGCCGGTGCCCCTGGGTCGGGTTTCTTCAGAAGACCATGATGGGCGCCGGCAAGGACAGCAGCGAGTGCGAGGTAGGGATTGGCATCTGCGCCAGCGACACGATGCTCGACGCGTCTCGAATCGTCGGGACCCGCGGGAATGCGCATTCCGGCCGAGCGGTTATTGATTCCCCAGCTGCGATTCACTGGAGCAAACATGTCGGGTTGGAAGCGGCGATAGGAATTCTGATTCGGCGCGAAGAGGGCCATGGATTCCGGCATCAAAGCCTGCAGGCCGCCGATCGCGTGGCGCAACAATTCCGAGCCAGTTTCGTCGTCACCTGAAAAAATGTTTCGGCCGTCGCGATCAAGAACACTCAGATGAATGTGCAATCCGCAGCCCGCGCAGTCGAGATAGGGTTTGGCCATAAAGGTCGCTTCGAACCCGTTTGCGCGGGCCGCTTCTTTCACGATCTGTTTCAGGAAGATCGCATGATCTGCCGCCAGCCGCGCATCCTGCTGGTGCCTGAGATTGGCTTCGAACTGGCCCGGCGCATATTCCTTGCTGGCTGCGCTCAGCGGTATGCGCTGACGCCGCGCCGCCTCCGACAGCGCCGAGAGAAAACCTTCGTAACGGTCGAGGTCGTCCAGACCGAACACGGAAACAGCGCTCTCTCGCGCACCGCTGCGGGGATCTAGCGGCGGTTGCGGCGATCGATGTTCGCCGCGCGCGGGATCAATCAAGTAAAATTCGAGTTCCAGCGCCGTAACAGGCATGAGGTCAATTTCCGCAAACCGCTCCAACACGCGTTCAAGCGCGGCACGCGGCTCGGCCGGATCTGCGGCACCGGTCTTATCGCGCAACGTCATCAGCATTTGTGCGCGCGGCGGACCACTCTTCGTCCAGACGCGTGACAGCGTGCCCGGCAACGGCCACGACGTGCCGTCGGGATCGCCATCGCTGAAGCCGCGCCCGAAGGCATCGGTCATGTCGCCGCGCGCATCCATCAGATAGATCGAGCGGGGGATCGGCATGCCATGCGCAAACAGGCGCTGGGCTTCCGCGATCGGGAAGCGCTTGCCGCGGGGCGTGCCGCACAAATCCGGAATGACCGCGTCGAGGAACTCGAGATCCGTCTCGGTTTCGAAGAACGCGTCGAATTCCGCCTCAGCCTCGGTAACGAAAGCTGGCCTTGGAAAATCGGGAGCTGCGGCAGGCTTGTTCATGGTGCGTCCGGCGGCCTTCTTCGACAGCAGATGGGAGCAGCTATGGCAGGCGAGGGCAAGCACACAAAAGATAAGCGGGAGCAGCGCTACGCTGCTTCCGCCTGGTTAACGTGCGAGGTGAAAGACGCGGCTATAGGACGCCACGCTTGTGTTCGCCGATCACGACGCGGCCGGGATTGAACGCTTCCTTCAACACTGGAAGCGCCTTGCGCGGCTCCGCATCACCGCACATGAACACGTCGAACGCGGCGTAGCCACGTTCCGGCCATGTATGAACACTGATATGGCTCTCGGAGAGAACGGCTACTCCACTGATACCGCCGCCTTCCGTGAACCTGTGAAGATGGATGTGCAGGAGCGTCGCACCTGCCGCCTCCACCGCATCGACCAGCGCCTGTTCGATCCGATCATGGTCGTCGAGAAACTCGGCGTCCCACAGATCGATGATCAGGTGACTGCCCGCATAGGTCAGCCCATTTCTTGTGATGAAGTGATCCTTGCGGTCCTCATCCCCAGGGGGAATAGGAACCGGGACGGTCCTCGCCGGAGCGCGTACCTTGTGAGGCCGAACTCCATTGATCGCCGCCATACCGAGTCCGAGTTGAGCCATCCTGGCACCTACCCTCTCAGAGCGTTGACACCTGTGGTGCCTTTCACCTCGCGGGATCTGGGCACCGCTAAGACGAAAGCGGCGGGCGGAAGGGGAAACCCTCCGCCACGCCGCTCGGTTCCGCTGCCGGAACAGGGCGAATATAGGCCCCCCTCCCCCCCATGCAAGAAGTTTTGGACCCCAGGCTGAATTTTTTCTGTAGTTGTCCAAACGCGGCGCGAGTGGCTTCACGATAGACAGACAAGGAATTGCCGCCTTATACCGGTCGCGCTTTTCGCGAGCGGGGAACAGATGCCGGATTCTTTCAAAGAGAAACTTCACAAAGGCTATGTGCAGACGATGGATCTCGCCGGCGCACCACTGGTGGAGGAGAAGAGCAAATATCAGCGCATCCGTATCTTCGACAGCGTCGCAAACGGACGCGTGCTGGTGCTTGACGACATCGTGCAACTGACGACGCGCGACGAGTCGGCTTACGCCGAGATGCTGACGCATCTGCCCATTCTCGAACACGGCGCCGTGAAGCGCGTGATGATTGTCGGCGGCGGCGATCTCTCCATCGCCGACGAAGCACTGAAGCACAAAGGCGTGAAGGAAGTCGTGCTCGTCGACATCGACGGCCGCGTCGTCGAGCTTTGCCGCGAACACTTTGCCGACATGAACGCAAAAGCCTTTGCTGACAAACGGCTCAAGATCGAGATCGCCGACGCATTCGAATATCTGGGCCGCCCGGAATCGAAAGGCCGCTTCGATCTCATTGTTGCGGATCGCCCCGATCCCGTTGGTCCAGGCAAGGCGCTGTTTGGCGAGACGTTTTATGATCGCGTAAAGACAGCGCTCGCGTCCGGCGGCGTCGCCACGTTCCAGACCGGCGTGCCGTTCTACCAGCCGGAGGAAATCAGCGGCGCACTCGGCGAGCTGCGCGAATTCTTCCCCCAATGCGGTCTCTATCTGACGGTGGTACCGACCTATATCGGCGGCTTCATGGCACTCTCATGGGCCGGCAAAGGCAAACGCCTCGGCACGTCTGTGGGTATCAAGCGCGCGCGCGCCGCTTTCGCACGGGGAAAACTCAAGACCGATTATTACAACCCGGACATCCACATCGCGGCGTTTGCACTGCCGGAATGGATCAAGCGGTTGACGAAATAACAGGGCCATTCCGCAATGGAAGAAATCCCCCGGTATTTATTGTATTCAACGCAGCCCTTTCGGGAACTTGCTAAAATCACAAAATCCAGGGAGGCGCGAGTGGCCCCATATATTGAGGTTCGCCCGCTGCAATATTTTCACCTGCAACTTCCTCAGTGAGGCAAACTGCACCTTCTTGCACGAATCCACATCCCAAAACTCCGCTGTATGCTCGTCAACCTCGAAATTTCCAATGAGCGTGTTTACCTTCGCGGGTGGCCAAACACCCAGAATTTGAAACGAATAAAAACCGGGATCCGAAACGGAATCCACTCCGTCGAACGAAAAACTCCCATGGTGCTCGGGGCCCCCGATCAGGTGCCAAACCGCTAATCTTGTAACCGATGCGGCGTCGGCGACCGTGATCTCCCCCGGTTGCGGGGGCGCGGACAGAGCGCCACCAACAAGAGCGGATGACAGAGAGAGCCCGACAAGCAAAATCAACGCGTTTCTCATCGAGAGCCCCTTCCTGCTTAGTTCAAAAAATGTCTTATCCTCTGACGCATCAGGCGAACGTAGTCGCTTTGCGACCCATGACCCCATCCATTGTTGCGAACTGCGGCAAAAAACACCGCCTGATCGGAATAGTTGCCGCCTGATGTTTGAAGAACCTTTAGCCTCAGAAGCGTGGCCGCCACGACATCGCCCGGCACTCGATACCAAGGGAACATATCAGGAACGATAGAATAAGTGGCGATTATCCCGGATGTCAAGTCCGGGATAATCGCCGAATAAGTCAACACAAAGGTTCGCTAAAGACCAATTCGGTCTTGTGTCTGGCGACGAACCTACATGGCTACGGTCGCTTCAATCTCGACCTGGGCCTCAGCCTCAACAAGGCCGCTGACT
This sequence comes from Rhizomicrobium sp., assembly GCA_036269235.1. Taxonomy (GTDB): domain Bacteria; phylum Pseudomonadota; class Alphaproteobacteria; order Micropepsales; family Micropepsaceae; genus Rhizomicrobium. The sequence continues at coordinate 42,257 of DATASL010000046.1, read as the reverse complement.
TCGACGACCGACATGGCGGGGAAGTGGCGGCCGATGGTTTCGCGATAGGCGGCGCCGATTTCCGCCAGATGTGCCTTGTACGCCTGGCGGTCTGTTACATACCAGGTGAGCCGCACGATCCGGTCAGGTGCAGCACCTGCGCCTTCGATCACGGCACAAATGTTACGCAATGCCTGGCGGATCTGCGCGACGAGATCCGGCGGAAACGCACCTGTTCCATCCCATCCCACCTGGCCGGAAACAAACAGAAAGCCGTTTTCGATCACGCCGTTGGAATAGCCACTGGGCCTCGGCCAGTCTGGAGGATTGACAAATTTCATTGGGTTGCCGTTCCTCGTTCGCGCAGGAGGTAGCGCTGCACCTTGCCCGAGGCATTGCGCGGCAGCGCGTCGAGATATTCGATGGCGCGCGGATATTTGAACGGCGCAATATCGTTTTTCACGAAGTCCTGGATTGCGCGCGCCAGTTCCGGCGAACCGGCATGCTCCGGTTTCAGTACGACAAAGGCTTTCACGATATGCCCGCGCGCAGTATCGGGCGCAGCGATAACGGCGCATTCCTGAATCGCCGGATGACGAAGCAGCGCTTCTTCCACCTCGAACCCGGAGATGTTGTAGCCGGCCGAGACAATCATGTCGTCGGTGCGGCTGTGAAACCAGAAACAGCCATCCTCATCCATCTGGCAGGCATCGCCCGTGATATTCCAGCCATGACTGACATAATTTGCCTGTCGTGGATCGTCCAGATAACGGCAACCAGTCGGCCCTTTGACGGCGAGCCGGCCGATTTCGCCGGGACGAACGGGATTGCAGTCTTCGTCGACGACGGCCGCCACGTAGCCGGGAACGACTTTACCCGTGCCGCCGGGCTTGGCTTCCGGAAGGGGGCTCGAAAGGAATATGTGGAGCATTTCCGTCGAACCGAGGCCGTTGACGATTCCTTGCCCGGTTGCTGCTTCCCAGCTCCCCAAAATTGGCGCGGGGAGATGTTCGCCCGCCGAAACATAGTGGCGAACGTGAGAGAGGTTTTCGCGGGCGGAGCGTTCGGTCATCACGCGATAGGCGGTCGGTGCCGTCATCACTATGCTTGGGCAGTATTCGACCATTGCATCCAGCAATTCGTCCGGTGTGCGGCCCGGCAGAAGTAATGATGCGGCACCGTAACGAAGCGGAAAAACCAGATGACCGCCAAGGCCGAAAGTGAAAGCCATCGGTGCGCTGCATAGAAACAAATCATCTGCGTTTGTGTGAAGGATCGACCGCGGAAAGGCATCGGCGATAGCGAGAAGGTCGCGATGGAAATGCACCGTGGCCTTTGGCTGGCCGGTCGTACCGGAGGTAAAGGCGAGCAGGGCCGGATCCGTTGCCCAGGTTTCCACGGACGCGAACTGGCCCGGCTTCTGTTTCATGCGCCTCTCGATCTCGGTCTCGATGGAGCGGCCGTCGCAGGAATAACTTGCGACACGGCCGCCGGCTTGCCCGGCGGCGGCATTCATTTCATCGAGAAGGCCGACTTCGCAGATGGAAAGATCGATGCGCGACTTGTCGATGACATAGGACAGTTCGCGTGACCTGAGCAGCGGCATCGTAACAACGACAATCGCGCCTGCCTTCAGCACACCGAGCCACAGGGCACAAAGCATCGGCCCGTTCACCCCGCGCAACAGCACACGTGCACCGGGTTGCAGCTTGTAATCTTCGACAAGCACGGCGGCGATCTGATTGGACGCCCGGGCAAGTTCCGCATAATTCCAGTTGCCGCCCGGAAATATCACCGCGGTGCGTGCGCCCAAGCCCGAAGCAACCGCACGGTCGATCAATTCAACGCCGGCATTGAAGCGCTCCGGATATTGGAATTCCGGCCGGTCAAACAGAAATTCAGGCAGCATTCCCGCCGGCGGAAGCCTGTCGATGACGAAACGGTCGAGATGGGCGGTCTGCATGCCTTATCAGTCGCCTTCGAACACAGGTTGCTTCTTGTCGACAAATGCGCGATAGGCGCGGCGGAAATCTTCCGTCTGCATGCAAAGCGCCTGGGCCTGCGCTTCCGCATCGAGCGCATCTTCGATGCTCATATCCCATTCGCGATGCAGCATCTTCTTGGTCATGCCATGGGCAAAAGTCGGTCCCCTCGCGAGATCGCCCGCCAAGCGCAACGCCTCGGCCAATACTTCCGTTTCCGGCACCAGGCGATTGTAGAATCCCCAACGCTCGCCTTCTTCGGCTGTCATTACACGACCGCTGTAGAGCAGTTCCGACGCGCGGCCATGGCCGACCAGCCGCGGCAGGATCGCACAAGCGCCCATGTCGCAACCCGCCAGGCCGACGCGCACAAACAGAAATGCCGTCTTCGTGCGCGGTGTGGCGATGCGGATATCCGATGCCATGGCGAGTATGGCGCCGGCGCCAGCGCAAATTCCGTCAACAGCGGCTACGATGGGTTGCGGGCAGGCCCGCATAGCCTTTACCAGATCACCCGTCATCGTGGTGAATTTCAGGAGCCCTGTTACATCCATCTTTGTGAGCGGGCCGATAATCTCGTGCACGTCGCCGCCGGAGCAGAAATTTCCTTCGGCGCCGGTAATGACAATGGCTTTCACCTCTGGTGAATAAACGAGCACACGAAACATATCGCGCAATTCTGCATAGGAATCGAACGTCAGCGGGTTCTTCCGTTCCGGGCGCGACAGCGTGACTGTGCCGACGCAGTCCACAAGCGACCAGCGAAAATGTTGGGGAGAGTAAGTCGCGTCGATCATTTGATACCCTTCAACCAACATCTCCGCCTGTGATAGCAATCGCCTGCCCGCTGACCGATCCGGCCTCCGGCCCGCACAGCCAGGCGACCGCATCTGCGACTTCTTCCGGACGGATCAGCCGCCCCTGCGGATTGTGGCGCACCATCTCACCGACAACCCTGTCCGCGTCATGGCCTGTTTTGGCAACGATCCTGCTGACAGCATTGCGCACAAGATCCGTATCCACGTAGCCTGGGCAAACGGCATTCACGGTGATGCCCTGCCGCGCGGTTTCCGCAGCGAGCGCGCGCGTGAAACCAACCAGCGCGTGTTTCGTCGCGCAATAGGCTGTGATGTAGGCTGCGCCATGCAGGCCCGCAATGCTCGAAATGCTCACCACGCGGCCCCATCCCAATTCCAGCATTGACGGCAGCGCTGCGCGCGTACAACGAAAGGCGGAAGTAACGTTCACATTCATTAGCCGGTCGAGCATTTCGTCCGAAGTCTTGAGGAACGGCGCGCTCTCCGCAATGCCGGCATTGTTGATCAGGATGGCGACAGGTGCGCGGTCTCGGGCTTCTGCAAAAGCGCGGTCGACCTGCGCCGCATCGGTGAGGTCGCAAACAACTGCATGCGCATTCCAGCTGCGCGCCGCTTCGCGTTCAAGCGCAACGCGATCGCGGCCGATCAATGTCATCTGCACACCAAGCTGTGCGAGCCGCGCGGCGATCGCCGCACCAATGCCGCGCGAGGCGCCAGTCACCACGGCATGTCGTCCGGCCAATGGCAGACTTTCCGCGCTGTCGCGCGAGCGCAGCGGGTCAGCGGGCACGGCTTAAATTCCTCACCAACTGGTCACGGCCGGACCAGTAGGGTTTCGGCCATGAAATTCCATCGTATCCCTGCTGCGCCGCCGCGCGAAGCGTCCAATAGGGGTCGGTCAGGTGCGGCCGCGCCAGGCAGCAGAGATCGGCGCGGCCTGCAGCCAGGATGCTGTTCACATGATCTATTTCATAGATGTTGCCGACGGCCATGGTGGCGACGCCGGCCTCGTTCCTGATCAGGTCGGAGAATGGCGTCTGGAACATGCGGCCATAAACCGGCCGCGCAGCCGTTGAAGTTTGACCGGCGGACACATCCACGACATCGGCGCCTGCATCGGCGAAGGCGCGCGAAATGATCAACGCCTCGGCTTCGTTGTTGCCGGCTTCGCCGAGCCAGTCTGTCGCGGAGATGCGTACCGAAATCGGCTTCTCGTCGGGCCACACCCGCCGAACGGCGTCAAACACTATAAGTGGAAATCTCAAGCGGTTCTCGATCGCGCCGCCAAAGCGGTCCGTTCGTTTGTTCATCGCGGGTGTAAGGAAAGCAGAAAGCAGATAACCATGCGCAGAATGAATCTCGATCATGTCGAAGCCGCAGGCGATGGCGCGTATCGTGGCGCGGACATACTCCCCGATGACCTGTTCCATATCGTCTTCCGTCATCTCGCGCGGGATCTGATTGAGCGGCGACCACGGGATGGCTGATGGCGCGATCAGCGGCCAGTTGCCCTCGTCCAGCGGCTGATCCTCGCCTTCCCACGGTACTTTGGTCGAGCCCTTCGGACCGGCATGACCAAGCTGCAACGCGATCTTTGCATCCGTGCCGGCATGGACGAAATCGACAATGCGTTTCCAGCCGCGCTCATGCTCGTCGCTGTAAAGACCGGCGCAGCCCGGCGTAATGCGCGCATCTGCCGAGACATCGGTCATTTCGGTTACGACAAGCGCCGCGCCTCCCTGGGCACGGGAACCGTAATGCACCAGATGAAAATCGCCGGGCATTCCGTCTACAGCCGAATACATCGACATCGGCGAAACAACGATACGGTTCGATAATGTGAGTCCGCGCAAGCGCAGCGGTGCAAACATCGGCGGCCGGGGCCTCTCCGCTTCGACGCCCGCACGCTGCACAAACCAGGTTTCGAGGCCTTCGAGCCATTTGGGGTCGCGCAGCCGCAGATTTTCGTGGCTGATCCGCTGGCTGCGCGTAAGTAATGAGTAGGCGAACTGGATCGGTTCGAGGCTCACATAACGCGGCACGTGCTCGAACCATTCGGTCGAATTGCGCGCGGCGTTCTGCAGCTTGATCACTTCGAGTCCGCGCGTGGCCTGGAACGCGTCCAGCGCCCGCTCCGAGAGGCCATGGTCGTGAATCGCGGAAGCGAGGCCGATGGCATCTTCCAGCGCAAGCTTGGTGCCGGAGCCGACGGAAAAATGCGCGGAATGGGCGGCGTCGCCGATCAGCACGATCCTGTCGTGATGCCAGCGTTCGCAATTCAGCACCGGAAAATTGAGCCAGGCCGAGCCGCGCAGATGGCGTGCATTGCTCATCAGCCGGTGCCCGTTCAAATGCGGAGCAAACAATCTCTCGCAAAGCGAGATCGCTTCGTCGGTGGTCGCGTGCTCAAATCCGAGGCCCCGCCAGGTGGTCTCGCTGCATTCGACGATGAAGGTCGACAGGCCGGGCTCGAAGCGATAGGCATGCGCCCAGATCCAGCCATGCTCCGTTTCAAGGAACACGAAGGCGAAGGCATCGAATGTTTGCTCGGTGCCCAGCCAGATGAATTTGTTGGCGCGGCGCTGGATGCTCGGCCGGAACACGCCGGCATTCGCCGCGCGCGTGGCGCTGTTGATGCCGTCGCTGGCGACAATCAGGTCGACATCCGGAAAATCGGCGGCGCTCGCCTCGCATTCGAAACGTAGTTCGACATCGAGTTCGCGGCAGCGCTGCTGCAGGATATTGAGCAGATGTTTGCGGCCGATACCGGAAAACCCATGGCCGCCGGACCTGATGCGCTGGCCGCGGAAATGGACATCGATATCGTCCCAATGCGCCAGCGCGCCCGAGATGGTGGTGGCGCTTTCGGGGTCGGCTTCGCCAAGCACATCCATCGTCTGGTCGGAGAAAACCACGCCCCAGCCGAACGTATCGTCGGGCCGATTGCGCTCGACGACGAGGACTTCGTGGCGCCGGTCGAGCCGCTTGAGCGCAATCGCGAAATATAGCCCGGCCGGGCCGCCGCCGACGCAAACTGCTCTCACTGCGAATCAGGCTCCTGCCGTCCGGCCTATCTAAGAGTCAAAGCGCCCGCCGGTCAAAACCGCGCCGCTTGACCCCGCGCCGCAGCATTGGTTTCGTGCGGCGCCCCCAGCCGGAGTTGCCCCATGAAGCCGCTTTTCGTCCAGATCAAATGCGAGCTTGGCCAAACCTACAAGGTCGCCGAACTGCTCATCGACACGATCGAGGAGACGGCCGAGATCTATTCGGTAACCGGCGCCTACGACCTGCTCGCCAAATTCCATCTCGGCAACGACCAGAGTTTCGGCGAGTTCGTGAACTTCAAGCTCCATGCCGTGCCCGGCATCCGCGATACTTTCTCGCTGGTGGCCTTCCGCATGTTCTGCGTCCCCAACCCTGACAATGAAGGCATGGACGAAACAGATTTCCGGGTGCTGGCGGCGAGGCATAAAGGGGGCTGACTTATTGCTCTCTCTCCCTCGCAAAGCGGCGAGACGTTGGCATGAGGGGCGTCGACGCGAGACTGATCCCGAAAACTGCCGCGCCTTTGTAACAAATATTCATGCACTGTGCTGTGGCGAGATCCCTGCCCCACATTCGTGAAGGGATCAGTCACACCGTCTCGAGAAAATCGGACAGAACGCGGTTGAACGCCGGTGGGTCTTCCAGGTTCGGAAGATGGCCGACATTCGGAATGACTTCCATGCGCGCACCTTTGATCTGGCGCGCCATGGCGTTCACCACATCGATCGTCATGGTGCGGTCTGCGCCGCCTGCCAGCACGAGCGTGGGCCTGTCAATGCCTGGAATGATCTTCGTTCCGTCGAAGGAAAGTATGCAACGCATGGCATCGCGATAAATTTCCGGTGGAACAGAACTGATCGATTCGATGGCGGCGTCGCGTGCGGATTGGGGTGCGTTCGGCGCGAGAATCTGATCGAGCATGCTCGCCGCCATTTCGCGCATGGTCATGCCGCGGTCGAGAGGGCCGATGCGCCGCTCGAAGAACTCCTCGGCGCGGGCGCGGGCAGCTTCGAGGGCTTCGGGCGTTTCCGGCTGCGCGAGGCCCGGGCTCGTGGCGTAGAGACAGACGCTGGTTACGCGATGCGGGCGATTGCGCAGGAATTCCTGCACTACCATTCCACCCATCGAGTGACCGACGAGATGGATGCGCTTGTTCGGCAGTGTGTCCAACAATGCCTCGAGAGCATCGGCGAGAACCGGGAAGGTCAGTTGCGGCACCGGTGTTGAACCGCCATAGCCCGGCATGTTCCAGGCGATGGCAGTGTAGCGGTCGGCAAACGCATCGAGCTGCAACTGCCAGACTTTCGCGCATCCGCCGATGCCATGCAGGAAAATGAGGCCGTCGTCGCCGGAGCCCCCCTTCAGAAACGTCGGTACCAGCATGTGTGTCTCCTCTTGCGCGAAGAAAATCATGACGGAAGCAGTTTGTCGAAGATAGCGCAGGTTGCGAACTCGGCACTCTTGAGCTGCTGCTCCAAAGCTCCGAAATCCTCGGCGCCAGCCGCGCGCAGCAGCAACGCCTTCATGGCCGGCGTCGCGCGTTCCGGATTGAATGTGCCCGCAACAGCCAGACGCAGGATTTGCAACAGATCGAGTTCAAGGCGTGCCGTGTCTATCAGGATTTGTGCATCCGATTCGGAAAGGAATCCCGACGCGCGAAGGCGTCCGAGCGCAGAGATCGTATTCGGTTCCAATATATCGGGCGTTTCCCAGGCGTGGCGGAGCTGAAGAAATTCGGTAACAAATTCAATGTCCACGAGCCCCCCGCGAACAAATTTCAGATTCCAGCAGTCCCGCGCAGAAAACTGCATTTCGAGCTTCTTCCGCATGTCCGATGCCTCATGCGCCAACCGCCCCTGATCGACCTTTCGGACGAGCGAGCTCCGGATAACTTCCTCGACCCTTCGCTGCAGCCCGCCTGGACCGGCAATCACGCGCGCTCGCGTCAGCGCGAGCCGCTCCCAGGTCCACGCGTCCTCGGCGTGGTAGCGCGCAAAAGACTCCAGACTGACAGCGGCCGGCCCTTTGTTACCGGTTGGCCGCAGCCGCATATCGACTTCATACAAGCCGCCCTCGGCCGTTTGCACGGTAAGCGCGGCGATCAGCCTCTGCGCGAGTTTTGCATAATAGACCATCACCGGCAGGCGACGCGGACCCGAAGAAAATTCAATTTGCGGCGGAGCGTCATAGATGAAAATCAGATCGAGATCGGAAGCCGAAGTCATTTCACGGCCGCCGAGACGGCCCATCGCCACGACACAAAATGATCCGCCTTGAACCAGGCCGGCGCTGGACGTGAGTTCGTGTTCGACTTTCTCCAGCAAGCCGGCAATCGCACTTTCGGCTATCGCGGTAAAAGCGGCGCCAGCGTCGCCAATCGAAATGCTGCTTTCGATCAACTGTACGCCTGTACGAAAGCTCTGCTCTCGCACGAAACGCCGGACAATGTCGAGCGCAGCTTCCTGATCGGTCGCCGCAGCAAGCTGTGTTATCAGCAGCTGCCGCAGACTGCTCTCCGAGAAATCGGTCACAAAGCCCCGGTCAAGCAACACGTCGAGCATGGCGGGCGCGACGGCGAGATGCTCGGCGAGCCGCGGCGCCGAACCCATGATGCCGGCCACCAGCTTCAGCAGATGCGGATTGGCAAGAAACAGCGAGAAAAGCTGGACACCCGCGGGAAGCCGCGAAACGAAACGATCAAATTGCGTAAAGGCACTATCGGGGTCGGCAGTTTCAGCGAGGGCTCCAAGCAGCGCGGGCATCAGTCGGGTCAACAACTCACGCGCGCGCGAACTGCGCGTAGCGCGGATGCGGCCATGGTGCCACCCACGTATTGCACCCGCAATGTGATGCGCGTCGCGAAATCCCATCTCCGCCAGCGTCTCCAGTGTTTCCGGGTCGTCCTCCACGCCCGTAAAGACAAGGCTTCCACCTTCGCTGCCGAGTGGTGGTGCTTTCTCGAACAGTTCCTCATAATGCCGCTGGACACATTCGAGATTAGTAATGAGTTCCTTCGCGAACGGCTCCATGTCCGCATAGCCGGCAAAACATGCAATTTGCGCCAGCCCTTCGGCGCTTTCGGGCACAGTATGCGTCTGCTCGTCATCGATCATCTGCAGACGGTGCTCGAGGCGGCGCAAGAACCGATAAGCTTCCGCGAGATCATTGCTTGTGCGATCGGACACAAGGCCTCGCGCCCGCAACGCTTCCAGCGCATCGAGCGTACGCCTGTGCCGCAGCGCGGGATCGCGTCCACCAAGAATCAGCTGCTGCGTCTGGACGAAAAATTCGATTTCGCGAATGCCGCCACGGCCGAGCTTGATGTTGTGGCCCGCAGCCGCAATGGGACCGTGTCCGCCATGCGCCTGGATCTGACGCTTGATGGAATGGATGTCTTCGATGGCGGCGTAGTCCAGATTGCGTCGCCAGACAAAGGGCTCCAGCCGCTTGAGGAATTGGCTACCTGCAGTCGGATCTCCGGCGCAGGCCCGCGCCTTTATGTAGGCCGCGCGCTCCCAGTTCTGTCCCATTTCCTCGTAATAACGTTCGGCCGCTTCCGTCGAGACGGCGACCTGCGTGGCGCCAGCGTCTGGCCTCAGTCGTAGATCGATTCGGAAAACGTAACCGTCAGCCGTTATTTCGCCGAGGAGCCGAACGAGCCCTTTGACGATGTCGACGGCGGCCCCGCGCGTGTCGGATTTCTTGCGAAAAGGAAAGCGTTCCGGATCATAAAACACGACGAGATCCAAATCGCTCGAATAATTGAGTTCGAACGCGCCTCCTTTGCCCATGGCAAGGACGATCAGACCAGTTTCTCTTTCAAGAGTTGCCGGATCTGTTTCAGGCATTTCCTGCTTGCGTGCGGCTTCGCGCAGAAGAAGGCGCAGCGCGCCGCAAACGCTCGCATCGGCAAAGCGCGTCAGCTTCCTTGTGACCGTGTCGACGTCCCAAATGCCCGCGATGTCGGCCAGCGCAGTCGCCAGCGCCAGCTGCCGTTTGGCGCGTCGCAGAATCGCCATGGCTTCCACGGCATCGGCTGCCTCATGCGCAGTTTGCGAAGCGTCGATCGCCCGTTCGACAATGACTTCCGGGCCTCGTTCCCAGAGTTCGTGCAGCACTTCGCGATCACGCTGCGCGAGGCGACAAAGATAGGGGCTGTTGGCGAAGGCGCTGGCGAAAATCGCTCGTGCACCCTCCGGAATTCCGGCAATGGAATCGCGCACGCTCTCGAAGATGCGATCGGAGCGCGCGGAATCGAATGGCCGCGGAATCGGGCCGTGTCCCGCCAGCGCATCAGATGTCATGCGTTTTCCCCGACGGACGCGCCACCATGGTCATTCGCTCGCAGCAGCCGCGAATCGCGGGCGCACTATAATCAATTTCGTGCGATCAGTTTCTGCGAGGTCTGAGCGAGTGCCGGCTGACGCCTTGTAGGCACTGGAAACAACAGCGTCACTTTCAGTCCCGGATTATTGTCGGAGAGATCGAGCTTTGCGTCATGCAGTCGCGCCACCGCCGCGACGAGGCTCAGTCCAAGACCTGTGCCCGGCGAATGCCGGCTGGCCTCAAGGCGCACGAAACGTTCGAGCACGCGGACACGATCTTCCGTTGGAATCCCGGGCCCGGAATCGGCGACATGCAGCGCGGTGCCGGCTGGCGTGTGCTCGAGTGCCACCATCACGCGTCCGCCGGCGGGCGTATATTTGATCGCATTGTCGAGCATATTGGCCAGTGCCTGACCGATCAGTCTCGGGTTGCATGCGATAATCGCCGCACCGCTCGGGGGAATGGAAAGAGTCATTCCCTTCTCGTCCGCGAGGGGCCCGTAGAGTTCGGCTACGCCTTCCACAATTCGCCGCAGATCGACCTGCTCCATCGACTCGCGGGCCACGCCGGCTTCCGCTTCAGCGATGAGCAGCAGCGCGTTGAACGTACCGATCAGATGATCGGTTTCTTCCACCGCAGCTTCGATCTCCTGTGCGCCTGCCCCGTCCGGCCCGATCGAAGCCAGTACGCCTTCCAGCCGGTTGCGCAGGCGATTGAGGGGGGTACGCAGATCATGTGCAATCGAGTCTGTTACATCGCGCATGCCGCGCATCAACCGTTCGGTCCGCTCGAGCATGCGGTTCAGGTTGACCGCGAGCGTATCGAACTCGTCGCCGCTTCGGCCGAGCGGCAGACGCCGGGAAAGATCGCCTGCCATGATCTCACGACTCGTCCGGTTGATGAGATCGAGCCGGGTGAGAAAATTCCGGCTGATGAGGATGCCGCCGAGCAGCCCGAGCAGTATCATGAGCAACAGGCTCCAGGGCAGCGTCGTCGAGAAGAGCCTTTCCGTCTGGTAGCGTTCCGCGATGTCGCGCGCGACGAGAAGATAGAAGCCGCCGGTCAACGTGAATTGCTGGCCCCTGGCGCGCCGGTCCTCGGTGCGCCCCCCGCTTCGGCGCTCATAATCGAACTCCACCACGTTGCCGCTGGCGACGGTGATGTCAGGCCAGGAATCGAGATTCCCGACGATCGGGCGATTGTCCGAATCCGCCAGCAGGTAGAGCGCCCCCGCGCCGTGCGAGGAGCGGTTGACGATCAGATCCGTGAGACCGCCCAGGCCGAAACGCAGATAGCGTTCGCGCAACGCCGAGATGTCCGAATCGACGACATCGTCGGTCTGCTTGTTGAGCGCCCGCACCGTGTTCCAGTAGGTGAAGCCTACAATGGAAGCCGCTGAAACGGCGAAGATGGCGAGGTAAAGGGCGACAATGCGAAACGCGAGGGTGCGAAGTATCCTAGGCGCGCGCACGGATCATGTAACCCGCGCCGCGGACGGTGTGCAGCAGCGGAGCTTCGAACCCCTTGTCGATTTTCGCTCGCAGGCGGGAGATGTGCACATCGATCACATTGGTCTGAGGATCGAAATGATACTCCCAAACGCTCTCGAGCAGCATGGTTCTTGTGACCACCTGTCCCGCATGGCGCATCAGGTATTCGAGCAGCCGGAATTCGCGAGGCTGGAGATCGATGTCTGAGCCGTTTCGCTTGGCGGTGCGGGTCAAAAGATCGAGTTCGAGATCGCCCACCTGCAGCTGAGTCTTCACCGAGGCCGGATGGCGCCGGCGCATCAGCGCATCGATACGGGCCAGGAGTTCCGCAAAGGCGTAGGGCTTGGTGAGATAATCGTCGCCGCCCGCCTTCAAACCCTTCACGCGATCATCGATTTCCGACAGGGCGCTCAGGAACAGAACCGGCATGGTGTTGCTGTGCTCGCGGATCTCCGCGACAAGCTTCAAACCGTCAAGACCGGGCAGCATCCGGTCCACGATCGCCACATCGTATTGGCGGGAAAGTGCGAGAGTCAGACCTACGTCGCCATCTGCCGCGTCGTCGACCACGTGACCGGCTTCACGCAAGCCGTTCACGAGATAACGCTGGGCTTCGAGATCGTCCTCCACCACGAGAATTCGCATTTGCAACTCCTATCGCCATCGACGGGATGCCATGGCCGGAAGTCAGGGTCCGCGCCGGCAGCGGCAACGGGGGGGATGGGGCCGCCACCGCCGGCGCGGGGGCCGGACACTGCCGGTCGAAGCCGGCTGCGTCCGGTACTCTGGAAACTCCGGCCTACGCGATCTTCAACGCCACGAAGCGCTGACCGCTGTTTCCATCAATAAGTATCAGTACACTCTTGCGGCCGTCGTGCTGCGCACCGGATATCTGGGATTTGATGTCTTGTGGCGTATGCACCGACTTGTTGCCGACCGATACGACGACGTCGCCCGGCTGGATTCCCTTGTCCGCCGCATCGCTCTCCGGGTCGACCCGGGTGACGAGCACACCGTTCACATGGTCGTCGAGATTGTAGTTGCGGCGTACATCCGGCGTCACTGCTGTAAGGCCGAGGCCCATCGCCTCGCCAGTGCTTGGTCCGATACTGCTGTTCTGTTGCGGACCATTATTGGAGGCGAGCCGTTCGTCTTTCTTGGCGCCGATGGTAACGGTTAAAGTTTTCTGCGCGCCGCCGTGCACCATTGTGAATGTCGCCTTGGCGCCTGCCGGCAGCGACGCGACCCGGCGCGTCAGATCGCGCGAATCCTCCACCGACTTGCCATTGATTGCGAGCACCACGTCGCCCGGCTGGAATCCGGCCTTTGCGGCGGGACCACCACCGACGACGGAAGCCACAATGGCGCCCTTGACCTCATGCGAACCGAGCGACTGGGCGATTTCCGGCGTCACGTTCTGGATCTGAACGCCAAGATAACCGCGCGCGACGCGGCCATGCGCCTCAAGTTGCGCCACGACGTCGTGAATGGTCGAAGACGGGATCGCGAAGCCGATGCCTACACTGCCGCCTGACGGCGAATAGATCATCGAGTTCATGCCGATGACCTTGCCCTGGAGATCGAAGGTCGGGCCGCCGGAATTGCCGCGGTTGATGGGCGCGTCGATCTGGAGATAATCCGTGTACGGCCCATTTCCGACATCGCGGCCGATCGAAGAAATGATACCCGCCGTCACCGTGTTGCTGAGGCCGAAGGGATTGCCGACTGCGATCACCCAGTCACCGACACGCACGGTGTGGTCGTCGCCGAAATCGACAGTGGGCAGCGGCTTGTCGCTTTTGACTTTAAGCACCGCGATATCGGTTGCTTCGTCGGAACCCAGAAGCTTCGCGGCAAATTCCCGGCCGTCGGGCAGCTTTACGGTGATCTTCTTGCCGTCCGCCACCACGTGATTGTTCGTAACGATGAAACCGGACTTGTCGATGATGAACCCCGAGCCCATCGCCACCGCCTTACGCGGCTGGGAGAACTGACGGCCACCTTCACCAAACTGGTTGAAGAAGTCGCGGAACGGCTCCGGCAATTCCTCGGGATTGAAGGATTGGGTCGGCTTCATCTGCTGTTCGACCGTCACGGTGACGACCGCAGGGCTCACGCGCTCTACGAGATCGGCAAAGCTGAATGGAGCGCCATTCTCAAGCATGCGCGGAGGAGAGCTGTGGGCCACGAAGTGCGGCACGCCCGGATGGGCTGGCGGGACATTGCCTGCAAGCTGCATCGAACCGCTCGGCGCCGCTGCGAAACCTGCCAGGCCCAAAAATGAGATGGCGCCGGCCGAACCGGCGACGAGCAATGCCTGCCTCAGGTTCCGATACCGCAACCGCTCCAAAGCCTTCATTACCTTCTCCCTGTTGAATGATGGCGGCACTGTGCTGCCATCGCGGTGGTCCAATAGGCGTATCCTCATCGGATTAAGCGTTTCTTTCCTCTGCATTAAACGTCCGACACCTGATGAACCTCGGCGCCCTTTGCGCGTGTCCATTCCAGTTCGATTGTCAGCCGGCGGTCTCGGCCCGTGCCAGTTTGCGCGCACGAACGACTGCCACGGCAGCGACCGCGCCCCCGACCATTATGACGATCAACGGGCCGAACCAGAGAAGGTATGTCTCCGGCTCAAGCGGTGGTTTCATTAATACGAAATTCCCGTATTTTGCAACAAGATAGTTCTTGATCTGCCTGTCCGACCAGCCGTCTTCGATCCTTGCGCGGATGAGGCGCCTGAGATCTGCTGCCAGGGTCGCATTGGATTCGTCGAGCGACTCCCCTTGGCAAACCACGCAGCGCAGCTGCCGTTGGAGCGAGACGGCGCGGGCTTCCAGCCGAGGATTTGGGAGCCTGTCCGGGCCCGTGCTGGCTCTAACGGGGGTACCCAGGACTGCTGCAAGCAACAGAGCGGCCAGAATTCGCCTCATTCGGCGGGCACCAGGACCGGCCGGGAGACGGCCAGCCGCAACCTCGCAAGAAGGCTCGCAAATCCGCCGAGCGCCATCAGCCCGCCGCCCAGCCAGATGAAGGGCGCCAGCGGATCCACGAAAGCGCGGATAAGCCATCGGCCGCCGCCACGATTGTCGCCAAGGGCCACGTACAGATTTGCGACACCTGTCGTGCGGATCGCAGTCTTGCTCACGGACTGACCCTCGACCGGATACACGCGCATTTCCGGCGCCATGGTTGCGATCTCGGCACCGTTCCTTCGGACCACGATGTTGCCGCGGTTTGCGATGTAATTAGGGCCGTCCACCGGGGTGGCGCCATTGAATTGGAGGCTGTAGCTTCCGACCTGCGCCGATTGGCCCGGCGACAACACATCCATGGCCTCGCTGCGCCAGCAGATCGTGCCGGCGATACCGAGCAAAGTAATTCCAAGTCCCGCATGCGCGAGCGCGGAGGCAAAAGCCGGAAGCTGCAGCGCATGCAGTTTTGCTTTCGCGCGCAGATCGAGAAAACTGGCGGCAATCACCCAGACACCGAGTGCCATGGACGCGGACGCTGTCAGCGAGCGCGGAGCACCGAAGGCGAGTGCGAGGATGCCGGCGAGCAGGGCGAGTGCGGCACCCGGTGCCAGAACGCGCAATGCGGAGCGAAGATCGCCACGACGCCAGCCAAGCCTCGGCCCGAACGGAACCAGTATCAGCAAGGCAATAAACAGCGGCGCGAATGTTACGGCGAAATAGGGCGGTCCCACCGAAATGCGCGTGCCCGTAACCGCCTCCAGAAACAATGGATAAAGCGTGCCAAGGAACACCGTGGCCGCGGCAGCCGTAAGAAATACGTTGTTGAGCAGCAGCGCCGTCTCTCGGCTTACCGCCTCGAACGCGGTGCCGCTTTCGAGTTTCGGTGCGCGCCAAGCGAACAGCGCAAGGGCACTGCCGATCGCAAAAAACAGGATCGCAAGGATGAATTTCCCGCGCGCGGGATCGCTTGCAAAACTGTGCACAGAGGTCAGCACGCCGGAGCGGACGAGAAAGGTGCCGATCAGGCTCAATGAAAACGCACCTATGGCAAGGAGCAGAGTCCAGCTGCGGAATGCGCCGGTGCGCTCGGTCGCCAGCGCCGAATGAATGAGCGCAGTGGCAACAAGCCAAGGCATCAGCGAGGCATTTTCGACGGGGTCCCAGAACCAGAACCCGCCCCAGCCAAGGACGTAATAAGCCCACCAGCTGCCGGCGGTGATGCCGAGCGTGAGTGCGCACCAGGCAGTCAGCAGGAAAGGTCGCGCGGCGCGCGCCCAGCGTCCATCCACCTCGCCTGTCAGCAGCGCTGCGGCGGCATAGGCAAACGTCGCCGACAGTCCGACATAGCCGAGATAAAGCGTAGGCGGATGGAAGGAGAGGCCGGGGTCCTGCAGCAGAGGATTCAATCCCGCGCCTTCAATTGGTGGCGGATCGAGGCGGAGGAACGGATTGGACGCGAGCAGGATGTAAAGCAGGAACGCAATGGCGAGGAGCCCTTCTACGCCCAAGGCCGCGGAAGTAAGCCGCATTCCGCCACGCTGACCGGCAACCGTGAGCACGGTGAAGACCGCAAGCACCAATACCCAGAGCAGCATGGAGCCTTCATGGTTTCCCCACACGCCGGTCACTTTGTAGAAAAGCGGTTTCAGCGTGTGCGAATTCTGCGCCACGTCGAGAATGCTGAAATCGGATGTAACAAATCCGGCGACCAGCGCGCCAAAGGCGACGCAAACAAAAACGGCAAAGCCAAGGGCTGCGTTTGAGGCGACCCGCGCCGCAAGCACCGATTGCGTATGGCCTGCGGCAATTCCGGCGATCGCCTGTACCAACGACAATGCCAGCGCGAGGCAGAGCGCAAGTTGGCCGAGTTCCCCGGTCACGAACCCTTTTCCTTCCAGCGGCCGGCGCGCTTCAGCGCATCGACGACTTCCGGCGGCATGTAACGTTCGTCATGCTTGGCCAGTACTTCGTTTGCGTCGAACTCGCCACTCGTTTCAAGTTCGCCCGCCGCCACCACGCCTTGCCCCTCACGGAACAGATCCGGCAACACACCGCTATAGGTGACCGGCACCTGCGCATGACCATCGGTAACGATAAACTGCACTTCGGCGCCGGGACCGCGCTTCACGCTGCCCGGCTTTACCAGCCCCCCAAGATGGAACGCGATACCCGGATTTACATTCCGCGACTGCAGGTCGCTCGGGCTGTAGAAATAAAGAACATTATCCTTCAGCGCAGCAATCACGAGCGCAGCCCCGCCGATGCTGGCAGCGAGCAACGCCGCCACGAACCAAAGTCGTCTTTGTTTCTTGCGATTCATCGATGCGGCGACGGACCCAGGATCTCCTGCCTAAGCCCCGTGTCGTAGGCGAGCCCTTCGGCGGTCAACGTGATGTTGTGTGGCCAGTCGGCGCGGGCAAGGCCTTTGCGCTCAAGCGCGTGCCAAACCTTGTCGATATAAAGCCCGCTTGCATCTACGGATGAAACAACACCGTTGCCAATGTGAAAATGGCCGCCATGGGCGTCGGGAAAGCGCTCGATCGTTACTTCGCCCGCGCCCGGCCCGCTCCTCGCCGCAGCAGGCTCGCGAGCCAGCGCCTGCAGAATGGTCAGGGTGCGCAGCTGCAGGGGATTCAGTTTCAGCGGATTGTGTCTTGGCGGCATTGCTCCGGTTTGGCATGACATGCGGGTCGCGTCGAGTCCCGCCTCTCGCTTCCAATCACTTCGCCCAAAGCCTATGCTGCACTTGCGATGAATGTACTGCATACGATCAATCTCGCCGATTGGCGCGGACCGTTCCCGCCAACGATGCAGGCCGCGGCCTGCGATGCCCTGGAAAGCGGCAAAGCGCTGTTCTTTCCGCAATTGGCCTTTGCGCTCGGTTCGGAGGAAGAGGCGCTCCTCACCGCGGAAGTCTCGGATGGCAAGGCGAAGAACGTGAGTCTGAAACCGTCCGGCGGTCTTGGCGGAACCGCCTGTTCGGGCGAAAGAGCACACCTGCTGCAACATATGATGGAACGCTTTGCCGCAACGGCGACGCGTTTCCTGGGCACGCTGATTCCGGCCTATGCAAATCATCTGGAATGCGCCCCGACCAGCTTCAGGCCGGTAGAGATCGACGGACGCGCGGCGTCCGCAATTTCCGACGACGCGCGGATGCATGTGGACGCGTTTCCCTCGCGTCCGATGCGGGGGCGGCGGATTCTGCGCCTCTTCGCCAATATCAATCCGGACGGCGCACCACGCCTCTGGCGCATCGGCGAGCCGTTCGAGGATATGGCAAAGCGCTTTCTTCCGGCCGCGCGCGAAGGTTCGCGCTTGCAGGCACGCATTCTCGCGGCGCTTGGTATTACCAAAGGCGTGCGCACGCCCTATGACGGCCTGATGCTGGGCCTGCATGACGGTGCAAAACTGGACGAGGATTATCAGTTGCGCGCGCCCCGGGTGGAGATATCCTTTCCCGCGGGGTCAACCTGGATTTGTTACACCGATCAAATGATGCACGCGGCGCTCAAGGGCCAGTTCGTGCTCGAGCAGACATTCCATCTCGACATCGATGCGATGATGATCCCCGAGTATTCTCCCTTGCGAACCCTCGAACGCCTCCGCGGCCATTCTCTCGTGTAATTCGTTCGCTCAGACTCGAGGCGTTGCAGGGCAGGTTGTTTCCCTCCATCTGTTCCACCTACCATCTGCGAAAACCACCACTATCTTTTTGAATCTGCCGGAACGGATAGCTGCGAGAAAATCTGCCGCCAGATCCTGACCGGCGGAAACCGATTCGCACTCTCGATGACCATCCACGCGCCGGTTCCAGATTTCACCGTGGAACGCGGGCCTGCTTTTGCGGACTCGCATTGAAGCAGCGCCTCCGCAGTTCAGCAATACAAGAGCCGCATCGGGATCGGGGTTGTGTACGAAACCGACGAGTTTTGCTGCCTGTGGGGAGCCGGCTTTCCCCAGCCGAACGCGCAGACAAAAACTTCCATGGTTTGTCGGGACCGGGCAATGTCATGCGTCCTTGGGTCATCGAAGTCACATTTTGGCGGGAGACATTGCATGCGCAGGATCTTCGTAGCCGCCTTTGCGAGCCTTGACGGCGTCATGCAGGCCCCCGGAGGTCCCCAGGAGGACCCGACCGGCGGCTTCGCGTTCGGCGGCTGGACCGCGCCACATTTTGACGCCGAGCTCGGCGCTTCGATGGGCGAGCTTTTCGGCAAGCGCTTCGATCTGCTGCTTGGCCGCAAAACCTACGACATTTTCGCAGCGCATTGGCCATTTGTCAGCGACCCCAGCGATTCTGTCGCCGGCCTCTTCAACCGCGTGACCAAATATGTCGCGTCCCGTTCCGACCGGAAGCTCGGCTGGCAAAACAGCAAATGGCTCGGGGACGATCCCGTCGCATCCTTGAAACAACTGAAGGGCGAGGACGGTCCGCAGTTGTTGGTGCAAGGCTCAAGCGATTTCATCCAGACGCTGTGGAAGAACAATCTTGTCGACGAATTCCGCGTGATGATCATGCCGGTGGTACTGGGTCACGGAAAACGTCTGTTTGGCGATACGCATTTTGCAGTAAAGCTGATCAAGACCCAGACCTATCCGACGGGCGTGATCGTCGCGACCTACCAACCCGATGGCGCGGTGAAAACCGGCGATTTCTCCCTTGCCGAGCCAAGCGCGGCCGAACTCGAACGCCGCCGCAAACTCAGCTGAACGACAAGTCCATTACAACCGGAGTTTGTTACATGATCACCGTTTCTGCTTTCAGATGGGTTCCCGATTTCGCCAAAGGCCAGGTGCGCGATCTGCGTGTGCGCTGGGCGCTTGAGGAGGCAGGTCTTTCGTATCAGACCCGCCTGCTCTCGCAAGGCGATCAGCGCAGCCCGGAATATCGCGCGCTGCAACCATTCGGGCAGGTGCCGATCTTCGAAGAAGACGGTTTTGTACTCTTCGAGAGCGGCGCTATCGTGCTGCATATCGGCGAGCACAGCGAAAACCTCCTGCCGCGTGATCCGCGGATGCGCGCACGCGCTACGCAATGGCTGATCGCGGCGCTCAATTCCGTCGAACCGTTCGTGATGCAGGTTGCGATGCTTGGTCTGTTTCACGCGAATGAATCATGGGCGGAGCTTGCGCGGCCGGGCGCCGAACAATTCGCGCGGGCACGTCTTTCCGGCGTCTCGGAAGCACTGGGCGGCAAGCCCTATCTCGATGGGAATAACTTCACCGCCGGCGACCTGATGATGGCGACGGTGCTGCGCATCCTTCCCAACCTGTTTGCAGGTGACGCACGTCTCGAAGCCTATGTCGAACGCTGCAGCGCACGTCCTGCTTTCAACCGAGCTCTCGACGCGCAGCTCGCAGACTTCCAGGAGGCCGCGTAGCGAGCGTTATAACAGCCCCAGCGATTTGAAGCTTGCCGTGCCGTTGCGGCCGATGACGATGTGGTCGTGCACGGCGATGCGCAATGCGCGCGCGGCTTCGGCAACTTCGCGCGTCATCTCGATATCGGCGCGGCTCGGCGTCGGGTCGCCGCTCGGATGATTGTGCACAAGAATGAGCGCCGAGGCGGATAGTTCGAGCGCCAGCTTCACGATCTCGCGCGGATAGACGGGCGCATGATCGACCGTGCCGCGGTTCATGACCCTGTCGTGTATCAGCACGTTCTTGCGGTCGAGAAAAAGAACGCGGAATTCCTCTTCCGGGGCGCGCGCCATCGCCACGGTGCAGTAATCGAGCAGCGCGTTCCAGGAGCTGAGTGCCGTCTTGCCGATGACGCGAGTCTTTGCGAGGCGCACGGCCGCCGCATGGATGATCTTGAGCTGCGCAAGGCCATTGTCCTTCAGCCATTTGAATTGTTTCAGCCGTTCGGGAGGCGCGGCGATGACATCGGCAAAGCTGCCGAACCGGTCGATCAATTCTTTGGCGAGGGGTTTGACGTCGCGGCGCGGGATCGCGGCGAGGAGAACAAGCTCCAGCAACTCATAATCGGCGAGCGACTCCGCTCCGCGCTCGAGGAGGCGGGCACGCAATCGGGCGCGGTGACCGAGATAATGCGGGTCCGCTTCGCAATCGGAAAGCTCGGGCGGCATGGCGTTTCCTCCACGCCATCTTTCTGGATAGATCCGGGCCCTGCAACGAAACGATCGTAACGGGCTATCCCAAGACGCACCGGATGCAGAATTTGTTACAGATACTGTGGAACGCCGGGGAAGTCAGAGATTATAGGGCGGTTTGTTCAGGCCCCGGGGCGAGAGCGTGAATATCTCGACGCCGTTTTGCGTCACGCCGACGCTGTGCTCGAACTGCGCCGACAATGCGCGGTCGCGCGTGACGGCCGTCCAGCCGTCGTTCAACACTTTCACACCGAAGCCGCCCAGATTGATCATCGGTTCGATGGTGAAGAACATGCCGGGCTTCAGTCCGAGCCCGTGACCGGGCTTGCCATAATGCACAATGTTGGGAAGGGCATGAAAGATCTGCCCCAGGCCGTGACCGCAGAAATCCCGCACCACGGCGCAGCGCTCCTGCCCTTCGGCGTAGGACTGGATGGCGTGGCCGATATCGCCTGTTGTCGCGCCGGGCTTCACCACCGCAATGCCGCGCATCATCGATTCGTAAGTGATGTCCACAAGGCGCTGCGCTTTGCGCTTCACGTCGCCGACGAGATACATGCGGCTCGTATCGCCATGCCAGCCATCAATGATCACGGTGACGTCGATATTGACGATGTCGCCATCGCGCAGCGGCTTGTCGTTGGGAATACCGTGGCAGACGACGTGATTGATCGAGGTGCAGAGCGTGTGACGATAGCCGCGATAGCCGAGACAGGCAGGGGTCGCGTGATGGTCGAGTATGTATTCGTAAGCGAGCCTGTCCAGCCGCTCTGTCATAGCGCCCGGCGCAACTTCAGGAACAAGCAGGTCGAGCACTTCGGCCGCGAGGCGCCCCGCGCGCCGCATGCCGGCAAAATCCTCCGGACCATGAAGCGGAATTACGTTCGCTGCAGATCTCGCATTTTCGAGAAGCTGCGAAATTTCGGCGTGGCTACTGGACATCGCTCCAATCTAGGGATTTTTGGCGGCAAGCCAAGCCGGACGGCGCCTGCAGCTTAAGAAGCCCTTTGCATGACCGATGAAAACACGCCCAGCCCCACGGCAGCCGTACTCCTGATCGGCGACGAGATTCTCTCGGGACGCACACAGGATACGAACCTCGCCTATATTGCGAAATTCCTCGCCGCATACGGCATCGACGTCTGCGAAGCCCGCACTGTTCGCGACGTGAGCGAGGAGATCGGAGCGGCGCTCAATGCCTTGCGGGGGCGCTACACCTATGTGTTCACCACCGGCGGGATCGGGCCCACGCATGACGACATCACCACCGACGCCGTGGGCCGGGCGCTCGGCGCCCCCGTGGGCTACCACCCCGAAGCGCTCGCGCTGCTCGAGCCGCGGTACAAGCCCGGCGAGTTCAACGAAATGCGGCGGCGCATGGCGCGCATTCCCGCGGGCGCCGCGCTGATCCGCAACAGCGTTTCTACCGCGCCCGGATTTCAGATCGAGAACGTCTTCGTTCTGGCGGGCGTGCCCATGATCATGCGCGCCATGCTGGAGGATGTGGGACCGCGATTGGCCCGCGGCCGGGTCGTGATCTCGAAAACGATTTCGGCTGAAACCGGGGAAGGACGGATTGCGGGCTCGCTCGCTCAGATCCAGCGCGAACACCCGGGTGTCGCCATCGGTTCTTATCCCGCTTTTTCCGAAACCGGGCCCCGCGTGCAACTGGTGGTCAGGGGCCGCGCCGGGGAAGCAGTGGAGCGCGCCACGGTCGCCATCGAGGCCGCGCTGCAATCCCTGGGCGTTCTTTCGAGTCGGAATCGGCGGTAACCGCTAATCATTTGCTAAACCTTTGCCGCCAAACAGAATTTTTCGTGACAAAAGCTGTGGCAAGCTTTATTCACAGGGCAAGGACGGGTGCGGGAACAGCGAATTTTCTGCCGAATTCTGGCCAATTTTGTCGGACACCATCCGACAATGTGCGTAGAGGAGTTCAGATGACCAAGTGGCGTGTTCTGGGGCTTCTGACGGCGGCCACGATTTTCACGGCAGCGGGAATGGCGACGGCCAGCAATTTCACCTCGAGCGCGCAGACGGACTATTACGCTCCGGGCGCACATCAGTTCTACATGTGGTGCCCTGCATCTTCGAACTATATGGCCATGGAGACGGGCAAGAGCGCGGAAGACGCGCAGCTGCGCCTCTACGATGCCGCCAAGGCCACGGGCCGCAATGGCTGCTGGCCGGTCTGGCAGGGCCGCGCCCGGGTTTGAGACCCGTCTATTTCCTGATCCCGAGCGACTGCGCTTCGGCTTCTAGCAAGGCCAGAGCTTTGGGCTGGCTCCCGAAGGCGCTGCGCGCATCGGCGAGCGCCGCTGCCGCACGGTCTTTTTCCCCCAGCACCGTATAGGCGCGGACGAGGCGTTCCCAGCCGTCGAGATCGTCGGGATGCGCCTTCAGCCGTGCAGCCAGACCTGAGACCATGGCGCCGATATCGGGCGCTGCTCCGGTCTGGCCTTGCAGCATGGCCATGCGGCCTAGCAGTTCTTCCCGCCAGGGTGCATTGGGCGGCGTTTCGGCGAGCAGACTGCGCCAGAGCGCCAGCGCCCGCCCGGGCTGGCGGCGTGCGGCATAGGCTTCGCCGAGATAGAACCGTGCTGCCTCGTCTTTCGGATTTCCCGCCAGCGCCACGGCGAATGCCGCTTCGGCTTCCGGCGTGACCGAGCCGGCGGCGAGCGTCAGCGCTTCGCCATAGGCCGAAAGCAGTTGCGGCCGCTGGGCAGGCGATGCCAGCGCGGCCGCATGCCGGAACGCCACGGCCGCCTGGGTGGGATCGTTCAGCGACATGTAGCCCCGCCCGAGCAGCGTCCAGCCGGTGAGGTCGCCTGGCCGGCCGCGCAGCCGGCGCGAGAGCGCTGCGATCAATCCCGGAACATCGTTGGCGTCCGGCGCCGCGAAACTCCGCCGTGCCAGTTCGGGCTGCCCGAGCAGCAGATACGATCCGGCCCCGATGCCGAGCACGAAGAAAGCGATAGCTCCGGCGAGCAGGCCATGTGCCAGCGGCGCCGCACCGCGCGCTTTCCAGGCCGGCCACGCCGCATGTCCCGCAGCCGCAAGCGCGAGAACTGCGAAGATGCACAGCACCGCGAGCGAGGCATGCGCGGAGAGAAAGCTCATATCAGCGAGAAAAACAGCGACACATCCGCCTGACTACACGCTCCGCGCGCCCTGCGCGACGGGGTCCTGCCGCGTCCGCTTGTCTTGGCCGCCCGGCAAGCTAGCTTCACCCCCTCGCGAGGATGCCATGATGCCATTCGCCGGCAGCAGACTGGACCGGGCAAGCGCCCGCCGCACCGATTCCGGCTGGATTGCGGACCGCCTCGCGGACTCCCGCACCATGATCCTGCCGCTGTGGAATCTCCAGCCGCTGGTGATCGGCGAAGGCACCGCGACGCGCACCGGCTTTTTCGCGCCGGGATTGTGCGAGCGCCTCGCCGGGCCGGACGCGGCCTGCGTGTTCCTCGGCCTCGACGGCGAGCGCGCTGTCTTTGCCCTCAACATTTCGGCCACCGCCGATCCCGGACAGGACGGACCGCTTGCCGGCCTCGGCCAGTTTCGCGACCTGCGCGCCGCGGTGCCGCTCCTGCCGCCGGATGAGATCGCCATCATCGCCCAGGCCAAGGCGCTGATCGACTGGCATCAGCGACACGGCTTCTGCCCGCGCTGCGGCACGCGCACCCAAGTAATGGATGCGGGCCACCGCCGCCTCTGCCCCCATTGCGGCGCAGAGCATTTCCCGCGCACCGACCCGGTGGTCATCATGCTGGCCCATGACGGCGAAAATTGCCTTGTCGGCCGCGGGCATCACTTCCAGCACCAGATGTTTTCCGCGCTGGCCGGCTATGTCGAACCGGGCGAGACCATCGAGGAAGCCGTGCGCCGCGAGATCATGGAGGAAACCGGGATCCGCACCGGCCGCGTCACCTATCACGCCACCCAGCCTTGGCCCTTTCCGTCCTCGCTGATGATCGGCTGCTTTGCCGAGGCGCTGAGCCGCGAAATCGTGCTGCACGACAACGAACTCGCCGAAGCGCGCTGGCTCGATCGCGCCACGGCACGCGCGCTGCTCGACGGCGAAATCATCGGCGGCATCCGCATCCCCCCGCCGCTCGCCATCGCCCATCACCTCATCCGCGCCTGGGCGATCAAATAGCGTACAAACGCGATAACAGCGATTTTAACAGTAGAGGCGCAGCATATCTGTTGAGCTATCCTTTCAAAACGCTGACCTTGCAGGGTCTGACGGTCCTGAATCCGAACGTCGACATACAGACAAACGTCAAATTCCGACCGGATTTACTCATCGGTACAAATATTCTTCGTCATTTTGACTTCTGCCTGGGCTATGCTGCCGGGAAGCTGTATTTGTCGTCGGTAAACTCGCATTGATTCCCTGAAGCAGTAAATTCAGTTTGTATTGTTAGGATTTGCCATAGAGGAGGAAGATTGCATATGGCGCTTCCGGCACGGCTCAGGAGCTTTGACGACGGCACCGCTATCGTTCCGCCGCCTTTGTCGACGCATGATGAGTGGGCGAAGGGACCGGTGCTGTAGTCAAATCTCGAAATGGCAGCGAGATTCCTGCCTGCGCTCTCAGACAGGAACACCCAGTGTCGCTTTGGCGCGGTATCCGTCTTCGTAGCTGCCTTCGAAGTCCGGCGTCATCACGGCGAGCTGTTTGTGCGTGTCGTCGCCGAAGGAGATGTCGTTCTTCAGGCTGACTTCGCTCAAATAGAATTTGCTCGCTTCGTAGCCGCTCACATTGTCGTATACGGACTTGCAGATTTTCTTCGGCATGGCGAGCTGCGTGGTGAGAACGGAATTGCGGCCGTTGGTGGCTTCGCCGAGGCTGGTGAAGATTTCGGCGTGGATATGCGGCCAGCGGCCGGGATAGCAGCCGGGGAAAATGGTGACGAAGGACAGCCGCCCATTGTCGTCGCTGACCTGCACGCCACGCAGATAGCTTTCATCGGGCGCCGTATAGAGCGAATACAGACCGTCACGCGTGCAATGCCAGACATAGACCGCGAAGCCGCCAAGCGCCGAACACCCGGCATTGGTGTTCACCACTTCGAAATCGAGGCGGACTTTTACGCCTTTGGCTTTGGTGGTCGAGGTGAGAAAGCTGCGCCGGATATCGCTGCGCACGACACCGTCTTCCGTCAAGATATCCGATGTCACGCCCTGCGACTGGTTGGTGCCGTCCGCCGGATAGGGGCCGACGATCTCCGGCGCATCCGGAACACAGCGCCCGGCTGCCTCGACGCGGCGCGGAAACAGCAGGCTGCCGTCCGTTGCGGCGAGAACCGTGCCTGCGCCCAACAGGGCCAGCGCCCTTCTCCGCTCGATCAGCTTCGATTGGAGCAGGCGGAGATCCTGATGAAATCCGCCGTGCTGATGGCCTGTCTGGCCGGAAAATTTTGCCATTGGAACCCCGTCGCCAACTGCCGCGCGGAATTGTGACAAGAGTTCCGATCGTCTTCAAGGCCGATGCAGGCTCGCGTCATGCGTGTAACAACGCACGGGACACTTCTCCGAGACATCGGCGTTACCGACCGGGCGCAACTGCTAATAACGACGACCATGACAAACAAATCTGCGCCGTCGGGGCCGTCGCGAAACCCGGATCGTGGACCATCCGGAGAGTTCCGTAATCTGGGGCCACGCAGCCGTCACGCCGGCATGTTCGACCGGAAAGGATGGGCCGGGTAGGTGCCGAGCAGCGTGAGTTTGCTCGCAAAGAATTGCAATTCTTCCAGCGCAAGCCGGACGGGCCTCTCATCGGGATGGCCTTCTATATCGGCGTAGAATTGCGTCGCGTTGAACGAGCCGCCGAGCTGATAACTTTCGAGCTTGGTCATGTTCACGCCATTGGTGGCAAAGCCGCCCAGCGCCTTGAACAGCGCGGCGGGAATGTTCTTCACGCGGAAAATGAAAGTCGTCATTACCGGCATCCCGCCCGCAGTGATCCGCGCCGGCTCGCGCGCCATGACGAGGAAGCGCGTGACGTTGTGCGACTCGTCTTCGACATCGGCTTTGAGGATGTCGAGGCCGTAAAGCTCGCCCGCGAGCGAGGAGGCGATGGCGGCGGCGCTGGGATCGCCGAGTTGCGCCACATGGCGCGCGGAACCGGCCGTGTCGTACCAGTTCTGCGCGGTGAGGTTCATTTGTTTGACGATCCTGCGGCATTGCCCGAGCGCCGGCGCCTGGCTGAAGACCGTTCTTATTCCATCGAGCTTCGCGCCTTTCAGCCCCAGAAGCTGATGACGCACGCGATGGAAATGCTCGCCGACAATGTAAAGGCCGGCATCCGGCAGCAGATGATGGATGTCGGCGATGCGGCCATGCAGCGAATTCTCGACGGGAATGATGGCGCGCTCGGCTTCTCCATCGCGCACCGCCCGTACGGCGTCCTCGAAACTCGGCCGCGGAACCGCGCGCGCCTCCGCCATCGCGTCGCGGGCGGCCAAATGGGCATAAGCGCCCGGCTCGCCCTGGAAGGCGATACGGATGGGATCGGAACCAACGGGCTGAGGTTCAGGCACTCGCGAGCGCGATGTCATGTTCCTTGAACAACGATTCGAGTTCGTCATTCTCGAACATCTCGCGGATGATGTCGCAGCCGCCGACAAATTCGCCCTTCACATACAGCTGCGGGATCGTCGGCCAGTTGGAATATTCCTTGATGCCCTGGCGGAGCTCCGGATCCTGAAGCACGTCGAAGCTTTTGAATTTGACGCCGACATTGGTGAGAATCTGCACCACCGCCGCCGAGAAGCCGCATTGCGGAAAGACGGGCGTGCCCTTCATGAAAAGCACGACGTCATTTGATCCGATGTCGCCGGCGATCCGTTCGGCAATCGATTCAGACATGGCTTGGCCTCTCGATATCCTGCAGTGGAGTTAGGGTCGGGGCACCCGGCCGTCAAGCCTTTCGGTGCCTGCCCTTCGTCAGTCCTTTGCCGCTGTCTGCAGAGACAGGGCGTGCAGCACGCCGCCCATCCGGCCTTTCAGCGCGTCGTAAACCATCTGATGTTGCTGCACGCGGGATTTGCCCTTGAAGGCGCAGGTGCTGACCATCGCCGCGTAATGATCATTGTCGCCGCGGAGATCCGTGATCTTGACCTCCGCGTCGGGAAAAGCTTCGCGGATCAGGTTTTCGATCTCGGTGGCAGACATCGGCATGGCAGCGCTCGTCAGTTGTTGGGGGGCAATTCGCCCGCACCCATGAAAGCAGGAAACCAGGCTTCATGCGCGCCGCGCAGCGTGGCGACCGTCATGCCGCCATTTCCCGCCACGGCGATCTTATCGCCACCGGTCCGGCCCAGCAAAGTGGCGGGCACGCCGGCGGCTTCCGCCGCGGCTACTATGCGATTGGCGGCGGCATCGGGCACGCACACCAGATAACGGCCCTGATCCTCGCCGAAGCAGAACGCAATCGCTTCGCTGCTGCCGCCGGAGATCTCCGCGCCGATGCCCTTCGCGATCGCCATCTCGGCCAAAGCGACGAGAAGGCCGCCATCCGAAATGTCGTGCGCCGTATCGACATCGCCGGATTCGATCAGCCTACGGACGAATTCGCCGTTGCGCCGTTCCACGGCCAGATCGACCGGAGGTGCCGCGCCCGCTTCCCTGCCTTCGATCTCGCGCAGATAGAGCGATTGCCCCAGATGCCCCTTCGTCTCGCCGATAAGTATGATCGCATCGGCCTCGCGTTTGATCGCGACGCTTGCGCTATGCCGCACATCGGCAATCAATCCCACGCCGCCAATGGCCGGCGTGGGCAGGATCGCCTCGCCATTTGTTTCATTGTAGAGCGAGCAATTGCCGGAGACGACGGGGAAATCGAGCGCGCGGCAGGCTTCGGCAATGCCGTCGATGCAGCTCGCGATCTCGCCCATGATCTCGGGCTTTTCGGGATTGCCGAAATTCAGATTGTCGGTCACCGCCAGCGGCCTGGCGCCGGTGACGTTCAGGTTCCGCCACGCTTCCGCCACGGCCTGCTTTGCGCCTTCGAAGGGATCGGCCTTGCAATAACGCGGCGTGACATCCGTGGTCACGGCGAGCGCCTTGTTTGTTCCATGCACGCGCACCACAGCGGCGTCGCCGCCCGGCGGCTGCACGGTGTCGGTCATCACGCTCCAGTCATACTGCTCCCACACCCAGCGGCGCGAGCAGAGATCGGGCGACCCCATCAGCGCCCGCAAAGACGACATGACGGAGCGGCCATGGTCGTGATCGATGTCGCCCGAAGCCGGCGCGCGCGGCACAAAGGGACGTTGATAGACCGGCGCTTCGTCGGCCAGCGCCTGCACCGGAATATCCGCCACAACCGTGCCCTTGTGCTTCACGACGAAATGATTGGTGCCGGTCGTATGTCCGATGACCGCGAAATCCAGCTCCCATTTGCGGAAGATACGTTCGGCTTCGGATTCGCGTCCAGGTTTCAGCACGGCGAGCATGCGCTCCTGGGATTCGGAGAGCAGCATCTCGTAAGCCGTCATGTTTGTTTCACGCTGTGGCACGTGATCGAGATCGAGTTCGATTCCCGAACCGCCTTTCGATGCCATTTCCGCGGATGACGAAGTCAGCCCCGCCGCGCCCATATCCTGAATGGCGACGATTGCGTCCGTCGCCATCAGTTCGAGACAGGCCTCAAGCAGGAGTTTCTCGGTGAAAGGATCGCCGACCTGCACGGTGGGGCGCTTCTCCTGCGAATCCTCGTTGAACTCGGCCGACGCCATCGTCGCGCCATGGATGCCGTCGCGCCCTGTTTTGGACCCGATATAGACGACAGGATTGCCGGCGCCCTCGGCGGCGGACTTGAAGATCCTGTCCGCGCGCGCAAGCCCCACGCACATCGCGTTGACGAGAATGTTGCCATTGTAGGACGGGTGAAAATTCACCTCGCCGCCGACGGTCGGAATCCCCATGCAATTGCCGTAGCCGCCGATGCCGGCAACGACGCCGGCCACCAGATGCCGCGTCTTCTCATTGTCCGGCGCGCCGAAGCGAAGCGCATTCATCATCGCCACCGGCCGCGCGCCCATGGTGAACACGTCACGCATGATGCCGCCGACGCCCGTCGCTGCGCCCTGATAGGGCTCGATGAAAGACGGATGGTTATGACTTTCCATCTTGAAGATGGCGGCGTCGCCATCGCCGATATCGATCACGCCGGCATTCTCGCCCGGCCCCTGCAGCACCCAGGGCGCCCTGGTGGGGAGCCGTCTCAGATGCGCGCGCGTCGATTTGTAGGAGCAATGCTCGCTCCACATCACCGAGAAAATACCGAGCTCGACGATGTTTGGCGCACGCCCGAGCAGGGCCTCGATGCGTGAATATTCCGCATCCGAAAGCCCATGCTCGCGAATGATTTCCGGAGTGATCGCGGTCACGACAGTGCTTCGAGAAGACTTTCGAACAACGCCCGGCCGTCGGTGCCGCCGAGAAGCGGATCGCAGACGCGTTCGGGATGGGGCATGAGTCCCAGCACGTTGCGCTTCTCGTTCAATATCCCGGCAATATTGCGCAACGAACCATTGGGGTTGTTGCCCGCCACATAACGGAACACGACGCGCCCCTCGCCTTCGAGGCGATCGAGCGTCGTATCGTCCGCGAAATAATTTCCTTCGCCATGGGCCACCGGGAATGTCACCTGTTGTCCCTTGTCATATTTGCGCGTGAACGCCGACTGCGTCTCGTTCACCTCGAGCGCGACAGGGCAGCAGACATATTTCAAATCGGCGTTGCGCATCAGCGCACCGGGCAGCATCCCCGCTTCCGCAAGAACCTGGAAACCGTTGCAGATGCCGAGCACCGCGAGCCCGCTTTCCGCCTTCGTCTTGACGTCTCGCATGATGGACGATCGCGCGGCCATCGCGCCGCAGCGCAGATAATCGCCATGGGCGAAACCGCCCGGCAACACCACCAGATCCACATCGGGAAGCTCGCTGTCGCCGTGCCACACCATGAGCGGTCTGGTCCCGGTAATCTGCTCCAGCGCCACCGCCGCATCGCGGTCGCAATTGGAAGCCGGAAATACGACGACGGCGGATTTCATGATCTCACTTCAATCTCGTATTTCTCGATCACGGTATTAGCGAGCAATTTCTCGCACATCTCTTCCAACCGCGAGCGTGCGAGTGCTCCGTCACTTCCCTCAATCTCGATGTCGATGACCTTGCCCTGGCGCACGCCGCCCACTTCGCTGTAGCCGAGATTGTTGAGCGCATGACCGATGGCTTTGCCCTGCGGATCGAGGACGCCATCCTTCAGGGTGATGAAAATCCTTGCTTTCATGCGTCGGCTATAGCGCGATTCGTCATGCACGCCTGGCGTTATCGCTGCGACGAAATCTCCCGCAGCGCCGCGTCACGGCTCAGCGCACCAGCACGGGTCCTTTCTGCTCGCTCTGCACGGACTCCGGCATGATACCGAGGCGCCGCGCCACTTCGGAATAGGCTTCCACCACGCCGCCGAGATCGCGGCGGAAACGGTCCTTGTCCATCTTCTCGTTGCTGGTCACATCCCAGAGCCGGCAGGAATCCGGGCTGATCTCGTCGGCCAGCACGATGCGCATATAGTCGTTCTCCCACAGGCGGCCGAATTCGACCTTGAAGTCGATCAGTTTGATGCCCGCGCCGAGGAAAAGCCCGGAAAGAAAATCGTTGATGCGAATCGTCAGGTTGACGATGTCGTCGAGATCCTGCGGCGTGGCCCAACCGAAAGCGGTGATGTGCTCTTCCGATACCCAGGGGTCGTGCAGTTTGTCGTTCTTGTAATAATACTCGATGATCGAACGCGGCAGCACATGGCCTTCTTCGAGCCCAAGACGCTTGGAAAGCGATCCGGCCGCAACATTGCGCACCACCACCTCGAGCGGAATGATCTCCACTTCCTTCACGAGTTGTTCGCGCATGTTGAGGCGGCGCACGAAATGCGTCGGCACGCCGATCGCTGCGAGCTGCGACATGAGATATTCGGAGATGCGGTTGTTCAGCACGCCTTTGCCTTCGATGGTCGCCCGCTTGGTGGCGTCGAAGGCTGTGGTGTCGTCCTTGAAATACTGGACGAGCGTGCCGGGCTCCGGTCCCTCGTAGAGAATCTTGGCCTTGCCTTCGTAGATCATGCGGCGGCGTTTCATGGGAGTTGTCCTTTGCCTTTGGCCGCTCGAACAGCGCGACGGGGCCCTTGCCCCCGTAAACCCGCAACTTAGCGGAAGGAGCGGACCTGCGGCAACGCCGCTCCGCAGCGGTGCACGCGTCCCGTTCGCACAAGGCGCACACATGCACTATTGTGGGAATCGGCTGGGGATCTGGCAACAGGTTCTTTCAATTATTCCAAAGGGTTATGCGATGACGGGCGCGTTTGAAGATCGCGAAAAGAGCATTGAAGCCAGATGGGCTCATGACGAAGATCTGCGCTTTCGCACCGTGTCGCGCCGCAACAGGCTTTTGGGAATGTGGGCGGCAGCCCAGCTCGGGCTCTCCGGAGCGGCAGCGGAATCCTATGTAAACGAGCTCCTCGCGCTCGAGGTCAGGGGCGCACGCGATAAGGATATCAGCCACAAGCTGAGCGAGGATCTTGCCGGCCGCCAGATCTCGGTTTCCGAGCATGTCATTCATCGCAAAATGGAAGAACTGCTCGCCCAGGCCGCCGAGCAGGTGATGCACGAGACGAAAAGCTGATCGACCATGCTGGCACGGGCGGGGCTGGCACGTCTGCTGCTTGCCGCATCGCGGCTGCCGGCCGCAGCGGCCGGTGACGCAGGCTGGCCCTATTATGGCGGCGACGCAGGAGGCCAGCGATTTTCCACGGCCGCTCAGATAACACCCGCCAATGTCGGCAAGCTGGCGCCTGCCTGGACCTATTCGACGGGCGATCTTGCATCCAAGGGTTCGGCCATGCACCGCGCCTCTTTCGAGGTGACGCCGGTCCTCGACGAGGGAAAACTGTTCCTTTGTTCGCCTTTCGACGAAGTGAGTGCACTCGATCCGGGCACCGGACGGCAAATCTGGCGCTTCGACCCTCGCATCGATCCGAAGCTTCATTATCCCAACAGCTTCATCTGCCGCGGCGTCGCCTTCTGGCATGATCCGAAAAGCAAGGGCGATATTTGCGCCTCGCGAATCTTTGTTGCGACCAACGACCGCCGCCTGATCGCGCTCGACGCTGCAACGGGGAAAACCTGCCCTGGGTTCGGCACACATGGCACTGTTTCGATCTACACCCAACCAGCCATGATCTATCCGGGCGAAGTGCAGATCACCTCTTCACCGGTGGTGACGCATGGCCTCGTCATCGTCGGGTCGTCTATCGACGACAACCAGCGTGTGAACGCGCCGCACGGAACCGTGCACGCCTTCGATGCCGAGACCGGCAAGCTGCGCTGGACCTTCGATCCCATCCCGCGCAGTCCGCTGGCGCCAAATGCCGCAAGCTGGTCGAGTTCCGGTGCTGCACAAACGGGCGCGGCCAATGTGTGGGGTCCGATGTCGGTGGATGAGGCGAGCGGCCTCGTCTTTCTTCCCACCACAAGTCCGAGCCCGGATTTCTTCGGCGGCACACGAGCGGGCGACGACCGCTACGCCGACTCCGTTGTCGCGTTGCACGTTCCGAACGGGCACGTGGCCTGGTCCTTCCAGGTGACGCATCACGATGTTTGGGACTACGACGTTGCCGCACAGCCGACCCTCGCGCTTGTCAATTACAAGGATCACATCCGGCCGACTGTTCTCGAACCTACCAAACAGGGATTGCTGTTCACGCTCGACCGCAGCAATGGCGAGCCGCTCATTCCGATTGAAGAGCGTCCCGTGCCGCAAGGCGGCGTACCGGGCGAGGAATTATCTCCGACGCAGCCTTTCCCGCTCGCGCCGAAAGCACTTACACCGCACTGGATCAAGCCGGAAAACGCCTATGGCCTGACGTGGTACGACCGCGGACAGTGCCGCAACAAGATTGCGGCGGCGCGGGCACAGGGCCTTTACACGCCGCCTTCGCTGCACGGGACCATCCTCTATCCTTTCACCGGCGGCGGCACCAACTGGGGCGGCCTGGCTTTCGATCCTCGCCATGACATCGCCTATGTAAACACGTCGAGCATGATGCATCTGGTCACGCTCATTCCGAAATCCCGGCTCGGCGCGGAACAACGTGCGTTTCCGGATGCAGAAATCTCGCCCGAAGCCGGTACGCCGTATGGCATGAAGCGCGAATTGATCACGTCGCCGCTCGGCCTGCCCTGCAATCCGCCGCCATGGGGTATGCTGCACGCTGTCGACATGCATGACGGCCATACCTTCTGGGAAGTACCGCTCGGTACGACGGAAGATATGCTGCCATTCTCCCAATATTTCATGGGCAACAGCGGCACGCCCAATCTGGGTGGACCGATCGTCACTGCCGGTGGCCTCGTTTTCATCGGCGCTGCGATGGATAATTACTTGCGCGCTTTCGATGCGCGGACCGGAAAGGAATTATGGCGCGGACGGCTTCCGGCCGGGGGGCAGGCGACGCCGATGACGTACGAATGGAAAGGGCGGCAATACGTCGTCATTGCAGCCGGGGGCCATGAGAAACTCAATACAAAGCGCGGCGACAGTTTGCTGGCATTTGCGCTGCCGTAAACAGGGCTGGAATCGAGAAAAAGCGAAGACGACGCGATCCAGAATTGGACGCGACGCCTTCGCCCTGGCCCCGCCCGGGGCTATATTGCGGCGTAAGTAGGAACAGAGCCACTGCCGTTGATCACAAATCTTCGCCGGGTCGGAGTGTGGCAACCTGCGAGCGCGGAACACCAAATCCGCGCTCGCAACCGAGTATTTAGCGAAGGGGATGGAAATCCATGTCGCTGGGGAGGACGTGTCCCGGCATCGTTACAACGACCCGCCCGGTGTGTGCTCCGGCAGGTACTTCGGCGCGCATGAAAGTATCGGAAACAATCTTGAACCTGGTGGACGTACCATTGAATGAAACGTCGCGCACTTTCGCAAA
This sequence comes from Rhizomicrobium sp., assembly GCA_036269235.1. Taxonomy (GTDB): domain Bacteria; phylum Pseudomonadota; class Alphaproteobacteria; order Micropepsales; family Micropepsaceae; genus Rhizomicrobium. The sequence goes on along the minus strand of DATASL010000046.1, from coordinate 7,525 downwards.
GCCCTGGCCGAGAATTCCCACCCAGCTACCTGCTTTTGCTACAGGAAGCTGAAGGCGAACAAACGGTTTCTGCTTGACCACCATGTCGAAGAAGGTGCCGCCGCATTCCGCACAATTCGGACCTTTCATCGTGACACCGTAGAATTTCCCGTTGGTGTGAAGCAGCAGACCCGAATTTTCCTGGCAGCCATTGGCCACAGGATCGCAGGAGACAGGGACACCGAAGCCGTCATAGAGATCGGAATAGGTTCCGGACGGAGTTATCTCGTAGAGACTTTCCGGGCCGTAACCGCCGGATTCGAAATCCGGCGCGGCATTGTACAGATTGCCGTCATTTCCGATCGTAAACGGAAAATCGGGAAATGCGGCGCTGTCGGCAGTCTTGCTGAAACTGTGGAGTGTGGTGTAGCTGCCATCGGCGGTCAGTTCATAAATGGTACCCTGACCACTGGTCCCCCCGAGACTCGTCTGACCATAGAAATTTCCGTTCAACTCGACCACGCCGGTGTACGTCCCGTAACCCTCCGGGAAATCATAGAGGATGGTAACAGCGCCCGACGGAGTCACCTGGTAGACGGTGCCGGAACTTGTGCCGCCGCTGACGCCTCCCTGATCCGTTGTTCCATAGAAATTGCCGTCGCTGCCGAGCGTAAGCGGAATCGGATTGAACTCCTCGGTGCCGCCGATAGAGGGATAGGCACCGTCATTCTGTTCCGAACCCTGGAAGATGTGGAGTGTCGTGTAGGTGCCCTGGGGTGTGACCTTGAATATTGTCCCGTAAAGATTGGTGTCGTCGCCGCGCGTCGTCCCGTAAAAATTGCCGTCCGGGCCCAGGGTCAGCGGACTGGGATATTCATACCCGCCATTGCCGAAGGCAGGCCAAGTGTAGAGGACGGTGAAACCCTGCTGTTTTTTCTTGGGATTGAACCGGAAGATAATACCGCTTGCGTTGTCGTTGTAACCCCATTCCACGCAGGTGCCATACAGCATGCCGTCGGTGCCCAAAGTCATTCCATTATAGCAGCTGTCCCCCGAGCCTTCGCCCGAATTCCAGACGATCTTCTCCTTGCCGCCGGGACTCATCTCATAGATCTGGGGTTGGTTGAAATTGACCTCTCCGTAAATTTTCCCGTTCGCACCCTGCACGAGCGCGCCGCCGGGGGCGGTTTGTGAGGAATCGGCGGTAGCGAAATCGTAGCGATAATTGACCTTGGCGCCGGCTTTCGGGCTGCTGCCCTGGCTGGGCGACGCTGCCAGCAATGCGATGGCCGCCGCACCCAGCAGGGCCGCGACATGCAATGTTTCGAGCGATTTGTTCTGCGCAGACATTAGAACCTCCGTTTGCGGGTTGTGAGCACAGGCCCTATGCTCGTCAGACGGGGGAAGCGAAGTCGTGACGGAATTCCGAAAACTTCCGAAATCTTCAGGAAACGGTTTGTTTTCAGGGGCTTGGCGAACTTGACAACGACGGCCCCTCCCCAACAGACCAGACCAGCCGAGGCTTCACCGGTACCTCGCCTCTGGCGATTCTCAAATGTCGTTCTCGACGAGTCTGCGTTGCAGCTGACTGTCGGAGGAGCGCGCTCCGAAATCGAGCGGCGCCCGCTCGAACTGCTTGTGCTTCTTTTGCGCCATGCCGGCGAGGTGGTCACCAAGGACGAAATTTTGGATGCGCTCTGGCCAGATCGCGTGGTTACGGAAGCCTCCCTGACCAAATGCATGGCACGGCTCAGACAAGTATTGGGCGACGACGAGCAGAAACTGATCCGGACCGTCCATGGCTACGGCTATCGACTCGCCGCCGGTGTCACCGTCGAAGAAGTGAGCCGCGGCGCACGCACGTTGCCCGCAGCATTTGATTTCAACGCCGGCGACGCGGTTCCGCATCGGCGGAACTGGAAGCTGGTCGAGCGCCTTGGCACGGGCGGCTTCGGCGACGTCTGGCTTGCCGAACACGTAAAGACGCACGAGCGGCGCGTATTCAAATTTGGTCATGACGGCATAAGGCTGGCTGCGCTCAGGCGCGAGATCACATTATTCCGCCTCCTGCAGGACGGTCTGGGTCCGCGCGACGACATCACCCGCATCATCGACTGGAATCTCGAGGAACCGCCCTGTTTCATCGAAATCGAATGGAGCAGCGAGGGCAATCTTGCCGATTGGGCCGAACGGCAGGGCGGTGCATGCGTCATTGCGCTCAACGAAAGACTCGACCTTGTCGCGCAGATCGCCGATGCGCTTGCAGCCGCGCATTCGATGGGCGTGCTGCACAAGGATCTCAAACCGGCAAATATTCTGATCTGCCGCGACGCAAAGAGCCGTGCGCGCATCCGGCTTTCCGATTTCGGCAGCGGCCGCGCCCTCGATGCGTCGCGGCTTGGCGCGCTCGGCATCACGCCGTTCCAGACAGAACCACCCTCGTCGGCGCAACAGGAGACAAGTAGCGGCACGCCGCTCTATCGCGCACCGGAACTCCTCGCCGGTGGTACCGCGACGGTGCAGGCCGATATCTATTCATTGGGAGTCATTCTCTACCAGCTGATTACAGGCGATATGAGACGCCCGCTCGCGCCGGGTTGGGAACATGAAATTACCGACGGGTTGCTGCGCGAGGACATTGCTGCAGCTGCCGCGGGCGATCCCGCGCGCCGCCTCGGCGATGCAGCGGAGCTGGCGCGCCGGCTGCGCACGCTCGATGTGCGCCGTGCCGAGCATGCGCGCGATATTGCAGCAAAGGCAGAGGCGCAGCGCACGTGCCGCGCGCTCGAGCTGGCGCGGGCGCGACGCATACCGCTGCTCGCGCTGGTCGGGGTTCTGATCGTTGGACTGGGTATCAGCAGCTGGCTGTATCTCCGCGCCGAAGCGGCAAGCCGCGATGCCCGTGCCGAGGCGGCGCGGGCGCAATCGGTGACGCGGTTCCTCACCGACGATCTGTTGTCCGCCGCCAATCCGTTTCTTGCCGCCGACCCGAATATCACCGTCAAGGATCTGCTCGCCCCGGCTGCGGCCGATCTCGACCATCGTTTCAAGCCGGATTCGCTGGATCGCGCCGCCATCGAAGTTGCGATCGGACGCGCCTATGACGGGCTCTCCGTGCCCGAACGCGCGTTGCCGCTCCTGAATTCGGCTCTTGCGGTGCGGCGGAGAATGCTTGGAAATGCCGCACCGGAAACGCAGGCTGTCCGTCTGGCAATTGCCCAGTTGCAGGCCCGCAATCTCAATTACAAAGCCTCCCGCGCGGCGGCGCAGCAGGTGCTCGATCTGGGCCGCGCCGCCGGGAATCTCGGTCCGGAAGCGGAGCTCCGCGCAAAATACGACGTGGCCTATGCGGACTGCAACGCGAAAGGAAATTCGGAACAATGCATCGCGCCGCTGCAGCCGCTTCTATCGGAATCGCAGCGCCGGCTGGGACCGACTAATGACCTCAGCCTGGAAATCGAAAGCGAGCTCGCCTTCTCGCTCGGCGATGCGCAACGTTTCGCGGAAGCGATTCCGATGGCGCGGCAGGCCCTGGAACTGACGGAGGCGACCTACGGACCAAATCATTTGTCCACGCTGGATCGCAAATTCAGGCTCGCGGAAGCTTTGAGCGAAGCCGGCAGGCCCGGTGAGGCGATCGCCCTCCAGAAGCAGGTGCGGGCCGCACTGCTCGCCGTTTCAGGAAAGGAGAATGAGGCCACGGCCCGTGCGGCGAACCAGCTTGCGAAGGAGTATGTGGACGCAGGTCGTTATGCGGAGGCGCTGCCGCTTCTCCGGCTCGCGCTTGACTATCACGTGAGAACGCATGGCGAGCATTTCACCCTGTCGCGCGAGGGTTATAATAACGTTGCCAATACGCTGGCGTTCATGGGCCGCGAACCGGAGGCCATCGCGCTTGGACTAAAGACACTGGCGCTGGAACGGAAAGATCTGGGGCCCGACCACCCCGATACGATCTGGTTTGAAAACAACCTCGCCAATTTCTACGAGCGCAACCGCGATCTCGCGACAGCCGAAGCCACCTACCGCGATGTCGTCGCGCGGGCGCGTCGCGTATTTACAAAGGGCGAATGGGACCTCGGCCATTTCCTCTATCACCTCGGCGCCGTCCTGGCGGCGGAGGGAAAAAACGATGCCGCGCGCGCGACGCTTGGCAAAAGTGTGAAGATCCTCACAACCGCACTGGGAAAAGACAGTCCCCGCACCAAACGCGCACAGGCCGCGCTCGACGCGCTGCCGGGAGCCAGCGTTGCGAAAAAACTATGAAGCGCCGCCGAAAACGCGCGCGAAGATCGCGTCGACGTGTTTCAGGTGATAGCCGAGATCGAAGAGGCTTTCGAGCTTCGTGGTGTCGAGAGAACGCGCGACATCGGGATCGCCTTTCAGAAGATCGAGGAAATTTCCTTCGCCGCGCCACGCCTTCATCGCGTTTCTTTGTACGAGTCGATAGGCTTCCTCGCGGCTCACGCCGGATTGTGTCAGCGCGAGCAGCACGCGCTGGCTATGCACCAGGCCCCGCGTGCGGTCGAGGTTTTCCTTCATCCGCTCGGGATAGACGAGAAGCTTCTCCACCACATTGGTTGCGCGGGCGAGGGCAAAATCGAGTGTGATGGTCGCATCGGGCCCGACGAAACGCTCGACTGAGGAATGAGATATGTCGCGTTCGTGCCAGAGTGCCACATCTTCCAGCGCCGGCATCGCATAGGCGCGCACCATGCGCGCAAGACCGGTGAGATTTTCGGAAAGAACCGGATTGCGCTTGTGCGGCATGGCGGACGAGCCTTTCTGGCCCTCCGAAAAGTACTCCTCGGCCTCCAGCACTTCGGTGCGCTGGAGATGACGGATTTCCGTCGCGAGTCTTTCAACGGAACTGGCGACGACCGCCAGAGCGGTGAAAAAGGCGGCGTGACGGTCGCGCGGAATGATCTGGCTCGAAACCGGCTCGACATGCAGGCCGAGCGCATGGGCGACATGGGCCTCGATCCGCGGCGCGATATTGGCAAAGGTGCCGACGGCGCCCGAAATCGCGCACACGGAAATTTCTTCGCGCGCAGCTAACAAACGTGCGCGGGCGCGAACGAATTCCGCGTAAAATCCGGCGAGCTTCAGGCCGAATGTCGTCGGCTCGGCGTGAACGCCATGGCTGCGCCCGATGGTGACGGTGTCCTTGTATTCGAAGGCGCGGCGCTTCAAGGCCGCCAGCAGATGGTCGACATCGTCGATCAATATGTCGCTGGCGCGCCGCAGCTGCACGGACAGGCACGTGTCGAGCACGTCCGACGACGTCATGCCCTGATGCAGGAAGCGCGCCTCGGGCCCGACAATCTCCGAGACATGGGTAAGGAACGCGATCACATCATGTTTGACCTCGCGCTCGATTTCGTCGATGCGCGCGGTCTCGAATTGTGCGGCGTCGCCTCTTTCCCGGATGACGCGCGCGGCGTCTTGCGGGATTTCGCAGGCCGCCGCCATGGCCTCGGCGGCATGGGCTTCGATGTCGAACCAGATGCGATAGCGCTGCTCGGGCGACCAGAGCGCCGTCATGGCCGGCCGTGCGTAACGGGGGATCATGTTGGAATGTTCTCAGCGGAAATGAAGTTATTTGTGACGATCGCGCACTAATTCCTTCGGATGAATCCCGGCTCCTCGCCTGGAATATCGAGCGGCCAGCCTTTCAGGCGCGCGGCCATGTCGATGATTCCGGCCGCACCCCAATGCCAGGACGGTTCATGGCAAAGGCGCCAGTTGCCGTCTTCGGTGTGTTCGCACCAATAGGACGTGCCATGATCGTCGAATGCAACGGAACCGATCCAACGCTGCGCGTCGGCGGCTCCGTCGCGATAGGACGGTGCACCGGTGGCGGCGTAGAGATCGTAAAGGAAAACCGCAATGCCGGGCGCGCCATTGTCGAGGCTGGTATGGACGAGATTGCGTCCCTCGTCCTCGGGCCAATAGGTCTTCTGATCCTTGTCGTGCGCCGCACAAGGCGAGAGCAGCCAGTCGCCCGCGGAACGCGCCAGTTCGAGATCTTTGATGGCGAGTCCGGGCGAGCGCGCCATGAGAAGTTTGTAGGCTTGCAGCGCCACCCAGCCGATGCCGGCATTGCCCTCTTCGACTCCGGTAGCGAAGAGTTTGTGGCCGTGCCCTGTCGTTTGAATGGGCCATTTCAGCCCGGGGCATGAACCATCCTTCACACCCTGCGCCCGTACCCAGTTGAGAAGAAGATCGCCGTCATGGCGATACTGGTTGCGGCCTGTGGTCAGGTAGAGCTGATAAAACAGGAAAGCGTCGCCGGCCGAACCGGACAGATAGCCGGTGTCGAAGGCTTTTGAGCCGGGGGTTTCCGGGATGCTTGCCGCGTCCTCGCCATGCGCCAGCCTGACATGCACCATCTGGCTTTCGAGCCAGGCCGCGGCGCCTTCCGCATATTTCTCGTAACGCCCGCTCCGCAGCGGGTCCATTCCGGCACGGCGCGTAGCAAAGGCATTGAATGCCCAGGCAATGCCCGCCACGCCTTCGCCCATGCCGGTGTAAATCTTGTCGTTCGCCGGATCCTGCCAATGCCAGAAACAGACGCGCGGACAGATCTGACCGTCCGGCGACTCGGCCTTGGAGATTTCCCAGTCCATCGCCGACAATGCTGTGGCGATGAAGCGCGGATTGCCGGTGCGTTCGTTGAGACGCCACAGAAAGTCGGCAATGCCGGGGGCGCCGTCGTCGAAAGACGTGAAGCCGTAATTGGCGGGACCGGATGGGTTGTAATAATCGGGCCAGCGGCCGCTATCGGCGGGAGTCTGCGCCGCCAGCAGAAACTGGCCGGCCTCGCTTGCCGAGTTGAGATAGGCGGCGTTTCCGGTCGCATCATAGGCGGCCAGAAGACCCATACCGATACCGGCCGCACCGACGTCGCGATCGGTCTGGTAATTCGGAGCCTGGATCACGCTTTTCCAGGCGGAGCCGGTGCGATGGCCGGCAATCCAGTTAACCGGCTCCTCACGTGTCAAAAGGGAATGCGCCGCCTGATTGATCAAGGACGGTCCGCCAGCCATTGCCGGCGCGGCGGCAAAGACCAGCGCGAACGCTGCCGACCGGAGAAATCCCAGTTTCATCAAACCCACGCGGTTCAAGCGCAACCCCGCTTTTGCTCCTGCATCGCGGGGCGCAGCGCGCGCCACCGCAGAGCGGCGAGACCGGCATCATGCCACATCTAGGCAGCGTGGGGAAACCGAAATTCACCCCTGACTCCGCCGCCGCCGTTGTTGGTGATTACGTGCCGGCATTCCCTGAGAATTGCGCGGGCGCGGGTTGGCGGGACTGTTCTATTTCGAGCCTGGCCTCGCGCAGGGCGTTGTCCTTTATGCCCTGGGCCATGCGCATGAAGCGGTCGTGCAATTCTTCCCTGAGGGCCTCGGTTTTGGCTGTGTCTTCGGCAACGGGTTCGCCGGGCCCGGTTTCGCGTTCGGAGGCGTCCCAGCCGGTCGCCTCGTCCCAGTCCCATTGCGTCTCTTCGGATTCGGGCCCGGATAATCCCTGAGAATTGTCGTCG
>DATASL010000045.1:0-7800 GCA_036269235.1 Rhizomicrobium sp. | reverse complement strand
CGCCAAGATCCATACTGTCGAAGAACCAGGCGGTGGCGATGATCGCGAAGATGACCTTTTGATAGGACGTCAGCGGCAGCCGTTCGAGGCGGGCCGCGATGTTAGCGATTTGGGCGGCCTGCGCGCTGCGCGCGCCTTGCGCGGAGGCCAACCGATCGGCTTCGCCGGAAGCGTCCGGAGCACTCATGTTTCGTCTCCGCGCGGTGCGCGCGTAGACTTCGTCGTATCGGCTCCCGCCGCGGGCATCCATCGAGGCCTCCTCGGCGGCTGTATTCGTATTCGCATCTACTGTGCCGGCCCCTTTTGCAACCCGGAGGCCGCCTCGGCGGCATGCGCCCGGATCAAACTCTGATCGGCTGTTGTAAAGACCATTCATTGACATCGTATTCTCCCGGATCGTTTGGTCGTATTTGAGCGCTTTCGGAAAGCGAGCTAGGCGGCACGATCGCCGCGCAACGCGGCGATTGCGGCGTCGATGTCGGCGCTCGTCATTTCCCACCCGTTGTCGAAATTGGCGACGATCCGCTGCATGAAGCTCGGGTAGAGGCCCTTTGCCTCGGCGGCGTTGCCGAGATGGTCGAACAGGATCGCGAAGGCCAGCTGCGAAGGCTCGGGGCCCTCATAGCTCCATTCGAAGCCATAATCGGTGAGCTTCAGCTGATCGGCGCGCGGCGACAGCGGCTCGCCGTCGACCAGCACGGAGATGCCGTCGATGGTACGCTCCCCGGTGTATCTCTTCATCGTCTTCTCCTGTCTGTCACCCTACTTCAGCGAGGCCGGATTCTTCTTGGTGACTTCCGGAAACACCCACATCGCAAACACTGCGAAGACGCCAAGAAAGGCGACCGCGTAGCTCGGCCCGGTCTGTCCGAGATGAACCATGAAGGCGTAGCCGCCGGCCGCGGTCATAAGCCACGCCAGCGACAGCAGGAACTTGACACGAAACGGCATCCTTTCCTCCTATGTCTCACGCATGCGGTCCGCCGACCGTTCCGGCCGAAAGCCAGGCCAGAAGACCGAGCGTGGCGGCGAGAATGCAGCCTGCAATCGCCATTCCCTTGCGTCCGTCCCGCAGACGGGCCGGGATCGCCTGGAACAATTCGGGGATGAACAGGAACAACAGACCTGCGACGACCACGATCGTCGTCCAGCGCAACTGCATCGAGGCGAAAGCAAGCGTGCCGGCAAGCAGAGCCAGCCACAATGCGGTGTTGCCGAGCACCAGTAGAACGGGATTGCGCGCGTCGCCAGCGCCGCCTGCGCGCAGCGGATACATCCCTGCGAGCTGGAGAAAGCCGAGGCAGCACACGCTCCAGAGCAGCGTGAACCAGGACAGCGCAACGAGATTGGGCTCGAGATGGTTCACCGGCAAAACTCCAAACCAAGGTGGAACGGCCCCGCGCGCGATTTGCGTCCTACTCCGCGGGCACTGCCGAGGGCGTCACGCGCGGCGTCCGCGCGGTCTTGCGCATGTCGGTTTTGACATAACGCGTGTCGTAGCCGTTGAAGACATGCCCGAGCAACCCGCGATTGAGATCGGACGTGCCCATCAGGCAATCCATGATCGGGAACGTCAGATTCATGTTGCGCTCCATCATGATCGACTGGTTGTGATGTGCGGTATGATGACGTCGGATGGTGTTGACGAACGGCATATGGCACACGAACCAGTTCTCGTCGACATGACAGCAGAGGTGCATGAACTCGTAGATCAGATACATCGAGGTCGTGGTCGAGATCAGAAGCCAGCCGACATTCGGCGAGATCAACCAGCCGGCCACGATCGCCGGCGGAATCGACATGAAGGTGAACACCACGAGCGCGAAAGGCGGGAAGAAGGTGACGCGCCAGTCGTGATGATCGGCAAAGCGCATCTCCTGCTCGGTAAAGAACTGATGGTGCATCATGGTGTGGCGGCTATAGATCGCACGCAACATCGGGATGTTGGATGGGCGGTGCATCACGTAGCGGTGCACGGCCCATTCGAAGAAATTGGCGAACATGAACACGACGGGGATGGCAAGAAATTCCCACCAGCGCACATCGTGGAGATTGGCGATGTAGACGTACAGCGCGGTAAAGCCGATGGTGTAGATCAGCAGGATGTGGAGCCAGCCGTTGTACCAGCCCGCGACGCGCTCGCGGTAGTTCTCCCGGTATTTGCGCTGCCGCTCCGTCATCGGCGTCATTGCCAGTTCCATGGCAGTTCTCCCTGGGCGTTTCCTCAAAAACTGAAACATAGTCGCGCTTTTTCACTCCCGTCCTCATTGCGCCGGCCGGCACAATGAGTCAGCGCGGATGAACGTGAACGCCACGGCCGCTCCGATTAGCTCGCCGATCCCACCGCCGAGATAGGCGGCCCCGAGGCCCTGCGTGCCTACGCTCTGCGCTACATGCATTGCAAACACCGCGCCGAGCACCGCTACGCCGAGCGTTGCACCGATCATGCGGGCGGTATTGATGAGACCCGATGCGGTGCCGGATCGGGCCGCCGGCACGTTGGCCACTGCCACCGCATTCATCGGTCCGACATTGAGACCGAGCCCGCACCCCATGGCGAGTAACCCGCTCTCGATCAGTACGAGGCTGTCGTTGAGCGGGATCAGGGCCAGCATGAACAGGCCAAGTCCCATCAGCCCCATGCCAGCCGTCATGGGAACGCGAGGCCCGAGTTTGTTGGCAATGCGGCCTGAGAGCTGCGCTGTTAGCATGTAGCTCACGGACATCGGCAGCAGCGCGACTGCAGCATGCAGTGCCGATGCGCCGCGCACGGCCTGGAAATAGAGAGGGGTGAGGAATAGCATCGCGTAGGCGCCGAAGTTCATCGTTATAGCCACAGCAAGGCAAGCCGCAAACACGCGGTTGCGCAGCATGGGCAACGGGACCACCGCGTCGGTTGCACCCGCCTGGCGGCGCAGAAACAGTGCTGCTGCCACGACCGAGAGCGAAAACGCAACCACGCTTCCGCTTGAAGCCCAGCCCCAGCGCGGCCCCTCGATCGCTGCGAGCGAAAGGCTGCCTAGCGAGGCAATCGCGAGCGCCTGCCCCGGAAGATCGAGCCGGCGGCCTTGCGGGTTACTCGATTCCGGCACCACGGTCATGGCTAAAGCAAGCGTCACGAGGCAGAAGGGAATGATCAGAAGGAAAATGCTACGCCAGCCGGACGCATCGACAAGGGCGCCGCCGGCGGTCGGACCAATGACAATGGCAATCCCGTAGCAGCTCGCCCAGAGTCCCAGCGCGCGGGTGCGTTCCTTTGTGTCCGGATAGGCGATGGTTAAGATCGCAAGGGAGGCCGGCACTTCCAGGGCAGCGCCAAGACCGGCTACGGCGCGGCCGGCAACGAGGGTGGGAACGTCAGGCGCTAGCCCGCACACCACCGTCCCCAACGTGAACAGCGCGATCCCAAACGCAAAGATGCGACGCCGTCCGTACAGATCGGCGAGTGTTCCGGCTGTGAGAAGCAGGCTCGCGTAGACGAAGTTGTAGACATCAACGATCCATTGCAGCTCAGTTACGCTGGCCTTCATATCCGTGCCGATCGACTTAGCCGCAAGATTGACGACAGACGTGTCAATCTGCGCGATCATCACGCCGAGCGACATGGTGAGAAGAATTAGACCGCTTACGGGGCGCGCTTCTTTGGCTGCGAGTGTGATGGACGACATTTTAAAACCCTTGCTGGCATCCTGAAATGACGGGAAGTTAAGCGCGCACGCCCTTCACACGGAGCGCACCACCGATCCCCTCGGGATCGCACTGCCAACGCGCGTAGGTTTCGGCATAACGCCTGGTCCGGGCATCTGTTTTTCTGTGTTGCGCAGGATTCATGCCCGCTCTCCAAGCCCTGCGCGTCCGAAGTCTGCCTTCATTTGACATCGTGTTCTCCCAGAATCGTTTTTCTTAACGCAAGGGCGATGCTGTTTTCGAACCCGTGCGCAGGACCGCAATGTCTTCCACCGTCAAGCCGAGGCCCGACTGGAGTTGAGCGTCATTGAGGTTGAGCAGCCACATGCGGATGCGCTCCTTGCCGGGATCGTCCCGGGCACAAACGAGTCTGCGAACGAGCCCTGACCCCATTTTGGAGAGGCCATCAGAAAGCACGGCTATCGGTTGTTTCGAGAACTGAATGGTCATGACGGTCTCATGGCTAAAGGAGTGAACTTATGGAGCTTCGCCAGATCCAGCACCGCGAGCGCGGCACAATATGTCGGACGCCAAGTTGAGGTCGTATACAACGCGTTCGGCTACTACGCCTCGTTCTCCGATTTCGATCTCGGCCACCCCGGTGAGCCCGATCCGTGGCGCCTCGCGCCAGAATTGAAGTTCCTTATGCGACCGCAGCTTCATTGGGCCTCGCAGGAAGAAAGCGAGCTCGCGCCGACTGATCGCTATACAGGAGAGTCTGTCCTGCAAGAGATCGAAATATTTGTGCAGCGACCGGACATCGAAAGTTCCGACGAACGGATCAGTGAACCGATAGCTCGGGGCGGTCGCATCGAGGAGTTTTTCCAAGTCGGTCTGCGCCCAACCTTCGATGTATCGATTAAGTGGTGAAGGCGGGTTTGCGTTCTGATCGCCGACTCGATCGAGGAACTTCACCACTTTCGGTCCGGCATCGACCACGCGGCACGGGTCGCGATACATCTCTGAAACTCGAAATGGCCGTGCGATTGCTACAGAATTCAACATGACCTGTACCCTCGTGACGAATTTCCGTGTTCAGGTTTCACGCGCCATCAGGGCCGGGCGCTCAATTGGCGCAGTCCGCTAGCTCGTCAGGCGCATACTCCAGGGAGTAATCGTCATAATGGGCAACAGGCAGGTGCCTTGCGCTCATCGTGATCTGCAACGGATTGATCTGTGCGCCGCTTGGCAAGTTGACACGCGCCTGAGTGGTCGAGGTGGCCCAAACTCCGACACCGGCGAGCATTAATGCAATTGCGGCGAGCAAACTGATCTTGCGCATTTGATTTTCTCCCAGAGGTCCCAATACCGAGCGATCTCCTTGCCTTGGCGCACGATCCGCACCATGATGCGAGGCGTCCGTCGTCAGTAGCAATCTGAGCCCGGACAGGCCGGAAGTCATGAAACTGCACTGAAAAACTTCTTAAGCGTTTCTGAATTGGCGCTAGATCGGGAGATGGCAGCAACGTACAACCTCGGTCCGTTTCGCCTTGATACGGCGACGGACACATTATTCCGTGGCGGCGAGCCCGTTTCGCTGGGCCACCGTGCCGTTGCATTGCTGCGCGTGCTGGTGGAGCAACCGGGTATTCCGGTTTCCAAGGATGCGCTGATGGAAGCGGCGTGGGCCGGTCTCACTGTCGAGGAGAGCAACCTCGCGGTGCAGATCGCAGCCCTGCGTCGGGTGTTTGGAGAGGAGACTGGCGGCGAGAATTGGATCGAAACCCTGCCCAGACGAGGCTATCGGTTCATCGGCCCGACCAGCATGCAGGACCAAGGTGCCGCCACCGCTGTGTCGCTGGCCGCGAATTTTGCCATGGCCGCCGGTTCCTCGAACCCCACGCTTCCGGACAGGCCATCTATCGCCATTCTGCCGTTTCAGAACTTCAGCGGGGACCCTGAACAAGAGTACTTCACCGACGGCATGGCCGATGAAATCATCACGGCGCTGTCGCGCTTTCCGTCGCTGTTCGTCATCGCGCGGAGCTCCAGCTTCACTTACAAGGGCCGGGCCGTCGGCGTGAAGCAGGTCGGTCGCGAACTCGGGGTGCGTTACGTGCTCGAGGGGAGCGTGCGCAAGGCAGGAAATCGTGTGCGATTTACCGGGCAGCTCATCGATGTGACAACCGGCGGCCACATTTGGGCGGACCGCTTCGATGGTGCCTTGGAGGACGTATTTGACCTGCAGGATCAGGTGACCGCAAGGGTCGTGGGGGCCATTGAGCCACGGCTCCAACGCGCGGAGATCGAACGCGCGGGACGGAAGCCGACCGGGAGCCTCGACGCCTACGACTATTTCCTGCGCGGGATGGCCAGTTTTCATCTGCACAATAGAGGCAGCCTCTTGGAAGCGGTGCGGCTCTTCGTGCGCGCGACGGAACTCGACCCCAATTACGCCTCTCCCTACGGGATGGCGTCGTGGTGTAGCGGGCTCAGTAAGAACTATGGCTGGATGGTTGATCCCGAGAGTGAGATCGCCGACGCCGTGAGGCTGGCGCGTCGCGCGGTCGCGCTGGGCAAGGATGATCCGACCGCGCTGTGGTCAGGCGCCTTTAGCCTGGCTTATCTGGGTAATGAGGTCGAGGCCGGCGCCGCGTACATCGACCGGGCGTTGGTTCTGAACCCGAATTTGGCGGCGAGTTGGAATGCGAGCGGCTGGGTGCGCATGTACCTTGGCGAGTCAGCCAGCGCTATTGAACATTTCAAGCGAGCTATGCGGCTGAGCCCGCTTGATCCGTTGACCTACTTAGCTTGCGGTGGCATGGCCTTCGCGCATGTCTTTGCCGGTCGTTACGACGAGGCGATTTCCTGGGCGACCAGGGCCCTCCATGAGCAACCGAACTGGGCCACGGCACTGCGGGTGGCAGCGATTGCCAATGCTCTTTCGGATCGGATGGTCGAGGCCCGAGCGGCGATGGCCCGCTTGCGCGAGGTCGATCCTGCGTTGAGGCTTGGCAATCTTGACCGGGTAGCGCCGCCGGTCCGGCGGGCGGAGGACCGCGTGCGCTTCATTGAGAGCCTGCGCAAGGCAGGATTGCCGGAGTGACCCGACATCCGGTCCGTCGATGACGCTTCGATATTCCCAACGACATCGCGGTGACCCACGATTTTGCAACGCTTGAAGCATGTGGAATGCTGGCGTAGTTGGCGCGCCGATAATCTGGCTGAAGTAAGGCGTTTCCCCAAACCGTCCGCTGCACTACAGCCCATTGGGGAATGCTTAGGTCCAGTGGGCATCAATCCAGTCGGTTGTGCCCTTGAGCACTTGGTAAACTTCGGATTTACGCCACCTGACGTTAGCAGAGGTGCGCTGTGCAGGCGACGTTTCGTCAACGGGCTTAGGAAAAATCGCGTACAGCGGGCCCTACGTCTCATATTTGTTCTTAAATGCTTGGCGGAAGTTCAACAGATCCTTATTGATGACCGCCCGCGCGGCACCGTGTTTTGCCACCGCATCGCTCTTTAGCGCTGCAAAAAATGTTCCAGTCCGAGTACCTTTGAATATGTCCGCAGAGTTCCTTCAGCACATCGGCCGTGAACGCGATGGCGTCAAGGTGCGCCTTCAAGGCCGGCCAATCGACGTCGTCGAGCGCCTTTTTGACGATATCCTCACGGAGCTTGCTAGATTGAACGGAATTTTGAGCCATGCAGATTCGGAAAAGCCAGCTCTCGCAAGCCTTTCCACCTTCAGACGCTGTCGCGGAATCCCTGAATTTTACTCAGCGGGGCGTTCCCACGCAACGGCGTATCCGGTTAACCCCTTTGAGCGGGGGGAGTGGAGGCCTCTCGGCTTACGCACGGTCACGTCCTAGTCGCGGCGTAAGCGCGGGCCACAAAGGCATCCCTGAATGCTGCGATTGGCGCGGCTAACATCGATGGCTCCAGCGGCTCGTATCAGCTTTTGTTAGAAAGCTTATCAGTGCGCCGTGTCGACTGCCGCCCGGGCGGCAGTCGCGATCGAACCAAGTCTCCCGCCGAAGTCTCCGGAAAACGGGAATATTCGTGGTAGCGGCCGGAGACTTTCGACGAATTGCCCTCGCATTTCCCGGGTTTGGGAGTCTGGAGACCGAACCCTGAATCGCAAAAGCCCGCCATTGGCGGGCCTTTCTGCTA
>DATASL010000044.1:0-2655 GCA_036269235.1 Rhizomicrobium sp. | reverse complement strand
CTCGTCGTGATTTCTCGCGACCCCGTGCTGGGCCACGACCGCGACGAAGAAACCCGCCATGCTCAACAGCAGCGCGACGCACTCAAGCTGTCTTCAAATTCGCGATTGATGGTTGCCGAAGGCAGCGGCCATGACATTCCGCTGGCGCGTCCGGATGTGATTGTTGATGCGGTGAAGAGCTTACTCAAGCCTCAGGAACCGGCGGGCAGCCAGGAAACTCTTTGAGGAACGTGTTTCCGATGTATCCCAAGTACTTAATGCCGACCTGGCTCGTGAAAAATCCATCGGCGGTCATGTTGCGCAGAAACGAGAAGAACGCCACGCCCTGGTTCAGGGAAGCATCAGAGAGCGCGTTTTTTCGATAAGCAATTTTGTCCAGGATTTCTTTTTGCTGCTCAGGCGCGCAGTCTAGATAAACCTTTCCGTAGCGATCAGTGCATGTCCCATCCAGCCACATAAGCCCGCCGCCCAGAGTCACCTGATAATCCTTGTTCTCGCTGGTGAGCAAATCGATGAACTCAGGCGCGCCGGCTTCGATCGCCCCGGGCGAGTCCGCGTCCGCCGGAATGATGCTCTGACACAGTGCCTGCAAAGTCTTGTAATCATGCGCCGTGAAGAACTTTGGCGTATAGGCCTTGGTGGGCGCAGCAGCCTTTTCCGCGGCGATCATCTGGTGCGCCACTTCAGCCGCATGCGCGGGAATCACGCGAAGCACAGATGTTGCAGCGGCGCTTACTGCCAGAGATTTCAGGACATCACGACGTGAAATGCCCGACTGTATGCCGTCCCTGCGGGACTCGCTCATATTGACCCTCAATCTAAAGCTTACGCGCTGGTATCTAGATTCTGCCCTGCGGGTTAGCCGGTCCAAAACCGGCTCGCGATGCTCAACCAACTCGATTTAAATTTCCCAATTACAAAATTACCCAATTACGCAGTTCCTACAAATTTCCCTTCTTGGCCTCATCCAGCAAATACTCTGACGCGCGCCATGACAGCGCCATGATGGTCAGCGTCGGATTCTTATCAGGATTGCTGACGAACGACGCCGCATCGGTCACGAATACATTCTTCACATCGTGCGCCTGGCAATAGCCGTTTAATGCCGACGTTTTGGGACTATTGCCCATCCTTACCACGCCGAGCTCGTGAATGATCACGCCACCATCCTGAATGCCGTAAGGGTTCGGACCGTCGGGCCGCGTTTGCTCATAGTAAGTACCGCCCGCGGCTTCGACAATTTCGCGGAAAGTCTGCTGCATATCGCGCGCCATCTTGATTTCGTTATCGCTCCACTGCCAGTGGAAACGCAGCACGGGAATGCCCCACTCATCCACGGTGTCGGGATCGATTTCGCAATAGCTGTTTCCGTTCGGGATCATCTCGCCGCGTCCTCCGAAGCCGATGTATGTGCCGTACGCGGACCGGCATGCCTGTTTCAGTTCAGCGCCATAGCCTTCTATTTCCTCGCAAAGCCCTCCGAACTCTCCTACGCCCGGCATGTTGCGGCCGCCCCAAAGCTCAATGTGGTATCCACGAAGGAAGTCGTTCTTTCGATCGAATTTCCACCATGGGATATACATATGCATCCCGCCAACACCATCGTGATTGTGCGGCGGCATTTTGGTCATGTAAGGAAGAGATCCGCCGCCGGAACTGCCGACGCTGTCGGTCAGATATCTGCCGACCACGCCGGAAGAATTCGCGATACCGTTTGGAAACATCGATGACTTGGAGTTCAATAGGAGCCGCGCAGACTCGCACGCGCTGGCGCCGATGACAAATGCTTTGGCGTGAATTTTCTTCTCCGTCCGCGTCGCCTTATCGATATAGGAGACGGCTTCCGCTTTGCCATCTTTGCCGACGACGATCTCTCGCGCCATTGCGCCCGTGATCAACGTAAATCGGCCAGTTTTCTGCGCAACCGGGAGCATGACCTGGCTGGAACTGAAGTTGGACGCGCTAATGCAACCACGCCCGCACTGTCCGCAATAGTGGCATGGCGGACGATCGTTGTGCGGCTGCGTGATGATCGCTAGTCGCGCGGGAATGCAGGTGACGTTTATCTTGTCACAAGCTTTTTTGACTATTGTTTCCGTGCAGCGTGGCTTCGGCGGCGTCATGAAAATGCCGTCGGGCGCGCTAGACACGCCTTCTTTGGTGCCGAAAACGCCGATGTACGATTCCACCTTGTCGTAATAAGGAGCAATGTCGTCGTAGGTGATAGGCCAGTCGTCACCCATGCCGTCGGTGGAGCGGGACTTGAAATCCACCGGCGCGAAGCGCAGAGCGATTCGCCCCCAATGATTTGTGCGCCCGCCAACGATGCGAGACCTGAACCAGCGGAAGCGCGAACCATCGGCAACTGTGTAAGGCTCGCCTTCAATGTTCCAGGAGCCATTCGGCGCAAGAAATTCGCCAAAGTCGGCGGATTGTTTTCCCCCTACGCCGGCACCGCGATGCGGTAGGTCGTACGGCCAGACATGCTCTTTGAAATCCTTGGCTGGATTCAATGGCGGTCCGGCCTCGAGCATGACGACATTCAATCCGCCTTCGGTGAGAATCTTCGCTGCGGTTCCACCGGCCGCGCCGGAACCGACAATGCAAACGTCGTAGGTCTTGGGAGAGCGAATTACCTGGGCCATGAATTCTCCG
>DATASL010000043.1:0-298033 GCA_036269235.1 Rhizomicrobium sp. | reverse complement strand
ATCGTATCGAACGCTTCTTCAACAAGCTGAAAAACGCGCGACGCGTTGCTACACGCTACGATAAAACCGTCGACAGCTTCATGGCCTTCGTTCAACTCGCCTCAATCAAAATCTGGTTGAGGTTTGTCAACAGAACCTAGTGGGATTGAGTTGAACTCCCGCTGAGCCTTGACTCTATGAATTGCAGAACTGACCGTTGGTGTCAGTCTGATACCCATTGAAACGATACACGCTGCCGCGCTGCAAAGTAGGCAAATACCAGCTATTTTTCGCCCTGCCGGATCGTCTTGGTCCAGTCCGATTCCGTGTAGCCATGTTGCCGGAAGAAGAAAAAACGCCACGCTGGCCAAAAGAACAGCCACGCCCACTTTTCCAAACAACTGCTCGATTGCGTTGAGGAGAGCTTCCCAAATGCCGGATGATTCTGACATCAATACGAGACCAAACTGGTCAATTCGCTGCCAAAAAGCCCGAACCAGGCGCGATCATCTGCACCATTTTTGCGGCCTGACGCGTCACGGCCATCGTGAAATGAGAACGTGGTTATTTCGCGCTCCGGGTTGTCACGAGCGGCCAAGACTCGTCGATTGCTCATTTGCCCGGTCTCACTTAAGTGGGCCATCGGACCCGCCCTCCACGGTCTTCATGCCTCTAACTCTACCCCAATCCTTCGCAGCGCATCCCGGGCCATCCAAGACCGTATTCCTGCTGGCACGCGATCAAGCGGCAATCGCCGGAACCCGATCGTCGGAGACACATACGAAGGCACCGTGAGCGTGGCGCCGAGTTTGCCACATTTCGTGCAGCGCAGGCTTGCGCGCAGCCGATCGGCCGATGCGGCGGCGCCCCATCGGGAGATCAGAGGATCAAGCGGGATGGCCGAATGATGTCCACAGCCTAGGCCGCAATTCGCCCAGACCCAACTCGCGTGATCTTTCATCTGCGCCAGTGTCGGCACCGGGCCGGCTGGCTGACGGTATCTGTGCTTCCGGTGAGTCGGATTCCAGCTGCCCATCGCGAACGGCAATTCGGATTCGAGCGCGTGTCAAGTCATGCCGAACGGGTTAGTGGGTCAGTTTGAAAAGCACTTCAGGATGAGAGGCCAAAAATTAACGAGCCAAACCGCGGCGATTGCGGCCGTGAAGGAAAACATCAGCCAGAATTGGACAGGGGCCTTGCGTCGCTGGATGCGGCAGCTTTGGAACCACACCCAGCCTCTTCGAAGAGACATTCCTAAATAGCCTAATATGCCGACTGGCAACGCAAGGAGCATAATGGCACCTTGAACGCTTCTCATTATCCGACGTTCGCTGCCTCCCATTCCTCAATCATCGCGACCATATCCGAGACTTCCCAGAGGCGGGAGTGCACACCAGCGGCTTGCGCCGGCGTCATCCAATGCACGCCGCTGATCTTCACGAAGTTACGGGCAAGCGATAAATTCGTACGAAGCCGAACACGTTGGCGCAGGCCGGTACAGCCCCCAAAAGTGGTGAGTGAGTAGAAGATGGCGGTCGCCGGAGTGCCGGACTTCGCGCACATTTCGACAAGCATGGTCGAAAGTCAGAGCCTGACCATTCGTATGTCCCTGCGCCGGTTTACCTGCCCTACCAACGGCTTCAGCAAGAAGTTGGAAAACCTGAAGGCGGCGGTGTCCCTGCACTTCGCCCATTACAATTTCGTGCGCTTGCACCGAACCAGCGAGTTACCCCTGCCATGGTGGCCGGGGTTTCGGCTACGGTATGGTCGCTGGAGAATTTGGTGGAGCGGACTTTCCGGATGAGGGTGGCGATCACAGCGGCAATTTTGGCGGTAATGTGGGTCACCCCTGCACTCGCCAAGTCGCACCCGCTTTGGCTACTTCCTCGCGAGCATCTTCGGATCGACCACGGCCGGGTGTTTGACCGGCGCAGGCTTTCGTTCGAACTTCAAAAATTGAAGCGCGACGGAGATTGTCCGCCGATCCACATTCGCGCTCGCCAAGATAGCAAATTTTCCGAGATCGTTTTTGTCATCCTCGAACTCCAAAAGTCGGGTTGCGTAAATACTGGTTTTATTGGCGAGGAAAACTCAAATTAGGACACTACCCGTACCTATGCTGTCCTGCATATGCCGCCGATCACCGGCCCCGTGGACGCGGTACGGGCGGCTATCCTGCCGGAAGTGAAGGCGGCGAAGTGAGGCGGTTGCTAATCGCGTCCCTTACGATTGGCGCTATCAGCGCCGTCTTCGCTTGGGCAGATTTTTTCCTTTCATTGTGGATTTTACCACGCACAAAAATCGCCGAACTATATATGGCTGGATGGATTGTGTTTTGGGGTGGTTTGGCTACCTGCACCGTTGCCGCACTCGTAAGCGCGTTTGCCGGATGGCGCGTTCTTTCGCGCCGAAATTAAAATTACGACACTACCCAAGGCGCGATAGAGTAGTTTCATGTGCGGAAAATTTACGGCCATGGCGTCATGGCGCGAAGTGGTCGATTTCTCTCAGCCGTTGACGACCGAGCGCGGCGTCGAAGATCGTGTCGTCACATATCGGCCTATGGCCATGGTGCCGGTCATTGTGTTCGATCACGAGACGGGCACGCGGCATGTCGTGCCGATGCGCTGGGGCTTCCCGCATCCGAAGAATTTTCGCATTCCGCAGCCCATCCACGCGCGGGCAGATTCGATCGATACGACCAGGGCGTTCTGCGACGCCTTCTCGGGCGGGCAGCGCGGCATTGTAGTGATGCAGACATTCAACGAGGGCAAAGAACTAAGTCCAACAAAAACAGAGCAGTGGACAGTTAACCCAGGCGACGGCGTGCCCCGTGGGTTCGCATTCCTGTGGCGCCGATTTGAAGTCGCCGATCTGCCGGTGCCAATGCTGGCATGCGTGATGGTCACTGTGCCAGCCAACAATCTAATTCGCGATGCCATTATGGAAGGCGTCACCGATCCTCGCATGCCCGCGATTCTCGGAGATGCAGATTGGCCGACTTGGCTCGGTGAAACCGACGTCCCGCCTGATCAGGTCAAGGCAACGCTGCGCACCATGGGAGGCGTGAACTGGCGCATCGATCCGGAGCCGAAGTCTCAGAAAGAGAAGCGGGCAAAACAGGCGAAACCAACTAAAAAACCGCCCGTTGAACCATCGCTTTTCTAACCGCGCGGCCGCAGCGTGTGGGTAGGGCATCGGTGTGGATTTCGGAACTCGCGCGGCGTCGGATGCGCCAGAATTTTGCGGCCACCCGCGAACAACGGCCCGGCAACCAGCCGCTTTGCGGCTAGCAGGCACCTGCGCTAACGTGACTCCAGGACGGCGCACCCGCCGTTCTGGGGCTTGATAACCCCTCACGTGGCGGCCGTTTGTGCTGCCGTCAAAGCACTCCTCGACCATATGGTCGGGGAGGCACGCGCGCATGTTCAGGGCGAAAGCCTAAAGGCGCGTGCGGCTCTCCACGTGAGGCTTATCAACTCCCCGATCGCCAGGAGGGGAGAAATGAAGCCAATCTATTTGGCGTGCAGCCTGTTGCTAACAACCGTTCGCCCGGCAGATGCCAGCGTAATTTCTGCTGAAGAGTCGTCGCGCGCGCTCAATATCTATAATCGTGTTGTCGACCTTCAATCAATGCACCGAACACCCCACAAATTCAGTCCCGGGGCGCTAACGGAGCAGGTATGCTTTAGCTCAATCGATAATTCAGTTGATCGCGCGAGTGGTTATTTGCTCGCCATGTACCAAACGACTGCGCTCTCGGGGATGGCGCCGGATGCCGTGCAAGAACGAATCGCCTTGGGGTTCGTGAAAATAGATGTCAAACTATTAACGATTGAGGCTGACGACTTGCGAGATTCGGTCAATGTGGCACGCGGAATGTGCCCAATGAATTCCGACATTGAAAATTACGGGAAAACGGTAGTCGCTATTTCAGACGATGTGAAATCGCTCATTCAGCCCATTGAGGCGAAGATTGATGCGCTCCCTCCACCATAATCCACTCGGCTGGTTCGTACTATAGTGACGGCCCAAATCGGGAACGCCGTCGTCCGGCAGAGCGTGCGGAGTTCGCCGACTATATCTGCTTGTGCGCGCGGCGCGCGACTTCCTCCGCAAGCTCGCCGCCATTTCCGGTAATGGCGAGAATTTCCCGCGCGCGCTGAAGCGCCGCTCGCTGCACCGCTTCGAGCGCGTGCAATGGTGGATGACGCGTCCCCCGCAACCAGGTGCGCGCTGTTTGCTTCGGCGCACCGGTCAGCATCGCGACTGCCTTGTTCGGCGCGGTCGGGTCCAGAAGGGCGGCAACTCTGCGAAGCGGCGTTTGGGGCATGTGCCCTCTTGGGGGTGCGTGGCTACTTCTGCAGAGCATACGCGGTATGCACGCTCATTCAATCCAAGTACCTATGGTATATGTATCTGTGTACGAATTCGCGGTACCGTTTGCTTGGCGCGTTTGTGTCTTACGGTCCTAATCTAGGGACCGATTTGCGAGCAAAAGTGCGCGCTGGTGGTCAGCGGTCCCAAATCGTGGCACCGGAACGTCCCTGACTTGGGACCGAAGTTTAGATTTTCCGCCACCTCATGAATGCCTTCGACGGCGCAGTATGGTTCACGTCGTCCCGATATTCGGTGAGTAGCCATTCGGTGGCGTGGTGCGTCTTTCGGGAGAAGCCGCCAGGAGTCTTGCACTCGATGAAGTTTCGGTCGAGCAACTCGCGAAATGACCGCGTTGCAGTGTCTTTGGCGATCCTGCACTCCCGCGCAGCATCGCGCACCGAAAGCCATAGGCGGCCATTGTTTGTCCCGTTGTACCTCTGCACGATTGCGATATAGACGGCTCGCGCTTGGGTACTAAGGGACAACCAGGCATCGGAACGAAGCAACCAGTGATGTAGGCGTATGTGGGCTTCGCCCCGGTACTTTTTCCCGCCGCGCCGCTTCCTTGCGCTTACGGACTCCATCTGGAGATGCGGCGGCTTCATTGGCGCCGGAGGTGACGCTGGGATACCAATGTCTCAATGTGCTGAAGCGCATCGAGACCAATTTCCCGGAACCGTCGCCTGGTGTCTTCGTGATCGCAGTCGCTCGCGCCCAACAGCGCATCGCGAGCAACCTGGGCAGCGTCCAGAAGTGCGGCAGCCCAACTATCAGATTGTGCGTGACTGCACTTGCGCGTTCGAAGCGTGTCGCTTACCATTGTGTTTCACCATCTCATATTTCGAATAGCGCACGGCGGCCTGGCAGGGCCGCTGCACGCGCCTAGATGCCCGTAGTAACGCCTGCCGTGCGGTCCATCGCATCCAGTTCGGATGTACTCTTGCGCGGTGCGCTGCACCGCGCCTCGGCCCAGGCGAGCAGATCACTCCACCGATAAAGTGCGGTGCGGCTGTACAGCCGATAAACCGGGCCGCCGCCGCGACAGGCAAGTGTTGCCAGAGATGCTTTCGATGTCGGATAGCCGGCGCACGTGAGCGCCTCTGCGCTGCGTGCGCGGGTGAGCAGGGTGTCAGGATTGAGGTCGGTCATATTCATCTCCTTCCTGCGCATGCAAGCCGCAGGGGAGCACCGACATATTGTTAGAAATTCAATGCAACAATGCTGAATTGTCCACGTGCATCAGCAAATCATCAGTGCGTCATGGCACTGCGTGGCATACTGTGGCATCCGGGCGAAACTGTCCACAGAATGCGAAAATCGGTTGTGTCCTAATTTGAGTTTTCCGAAGAGTCCTCTTTGTCCAGTTCGGCAAGGAGACCCTCAAGTGTGGTGGGCGGTCCCTCCATCAAAGTGTCAGGGTGAAACTCTTCGCGAAAAACGCGCTTCCCGTCCGACCAGACACATCCAACCGAATCATCCGAAACTTCCTCGACAGTCATGGTTACGCCGCCCGATTTCAGGACGGCCAGGTCACCGATTTTGAATGGCATTGGACTTTCCCTATCTACTGGTCCGCTCGACCAATTCCTCAAGCGACCATACCGTATCCGATACTCCTGCTGCCATTGCAGGGGTAATGCGCGTGGTCCGATGCAGGCGAACGAAATTGTAATGGGCAAAGTGCAGATACACCGCCGCCAATGCGGAAAGACCGCGTGGCGAAACCGCGCTACTATAGCTCGTCATGATTGAAGTCGCGCGCTCAGAACTGAAGCTGGCCGTCGAGCGGACGCATGGCGGCCGGGCAACTTATGTCCAGTCGGTGCCGGTGTGGGAAACCCATGGGGCCATACGGTCTGGGAAGATATGGTCGGGGTATTCGACCTTGCGGACCATCCGGCCGCGACAAGGGCCTATGCGTGGTAGTCGCCTATCGAAGGAAGCGAGAACCGGCGGTTCCATGCCGTGCTGCATATTGGCGGGATCAAGTCGCCAGCGGACGCCGTGAGGGCAGCCATCGTGGCGGAAGCGAGGGCGGGGAAGTGATCGAGTGGGGAGCGCTGCTGGGCGCGATGGTCTGCACTCTCGCCTTGCTGATAGACCTCGTTAAATCAGGTGGCATCGGAAACTGGGCAGGCGGCTGCTTGGCCACATTCGCGCTTGCGCCTGTCTTCGGCGCGATATGGGGCGCACTCGTTGCGGCGGCAATCCACTATGTTGCGGACGGATCGGCTATCCATCTTTTGTCCCCATTTTTCCATAGGCATTGAAATTCAAATTAGGACACTACCCCGGAAATCGGCCGGATCGCATCCCATGGCAGCGAGCCCGCGCGACTAGGCTGCCACACCAGGCAGGCGCACCACGACGCCCGTTTGCTTTTCGCCCATTCTTTCGAGCGTAGCGCCTGCTACGGCATCTGCCGCGGCTAGCAGGACTGCGTCGGCCGAATGTACATAGCGACTCGTAATTGAACGGCCCTTGTGGCCAATCAGTGCGGCAATCGTCGGCTCGCTGAAACCGAGGTCACCAGCCAGACTGGCGAAGGAATGCCGAAGCACATGCGGCGTAATATCAGCCGGCAATTCGCCAAGTTTGGCGATCTTCGCCCACAGTTTTGGAAAGCCGCTCATTCTTCCGTCGCCTCGCGTCGCCGGAAACACAAGCCCGGAGGATCGCAAAAGGCTACGCAGTACATCACAAGCCGCGTTCGAAAGCGGCCGGACACTTCGTCCGGTTTTGGTATCTCCGAGCGTGGCCGTTCGGCGCACAAGATCAACCTCTTCCCACTGCAACCCCAGGACTTCGCCGCTACGCCACCCGGTGAGCGCCAGGAAGCGCGCCGCTGCGATAGCGGCGGGCCAGGTGCCTCGCGCTTTTGCGGCGCCCAACGCCGCTCCCAGAGCCATGTATTCAGTATCGTTCAGACGCCGTTCGCGCCGTCCATCTGCGAAGCGCAGCACGCCATGCGCGGGGTTGTCGCCGCGCATGCGATGGCGGACGGCGTAACTGAAGATCGACCCGAGCAGCCCCACCGTTCGGCTGGCCGTTCCTTTGCCGCCGCGGACATTCGACAAACCGCGCGTCTTTGCAGTCTTGGCTTTTGCGGCCGTCTTCCCTTCGGCAACCGCGTGCATGAACGCATCTACATCTTCACGGGTTACCGCCGCGACAGGAAACCGGCCAAGCAGCGGTTTGATATGGCGATCAACGCGCCCTCTGTCCGTAGCCAGCGTGCTGGTTTTCTTCGCCGTCTTGCGACGCGTAAGCAGACGCCCCGCTTCGGCATCGGCGATATACAAGTCGCACAATTCGCTGACGGTTGCAGCTTTACGCCTGTCCCTTTTTTCCGCCGCAGGATCAGCACCATCGACAACCTGGCCTAGAATACGCTTCGCCTCCGCGCGTGCGGATTCGGGCGTCCAAGGCGACCCATGCCGCCCTATGGTTTGCCAGCGCTGCCGACCGTCTGCTGTTCTGTATGCCAGCAAGTAACTGACAATCGGACTTTTCTGCCGGCGCGCATGGAAGCCGCCAACACCCTCGGACCCGCCGTCCCAGACGCTGTCGCCAGGCTTGAGCGATCGAATGTCGCGTAGCCCGATAAGCCTGCCCAAGTTCGCCATTATTGCTCGCCTCCACTGCGGTGTCGTTCGCTAGCCAACACCTAGCAAACACGCGCGCGCAGATAATAGCAAACCAGAGGCAACGGTTGCAATGATAAACCCAATGATTGCGGTCTATTACTGGCACTCAGTCGAGCAGTGCCGAACTGCGCAACGTCCGAAAACTGCCCTCCGAAGGCAGAGGTCACAGGTTCGAATCCTGTCGGGCGCGCCAGTCCTGTACAAAAGTGGGAACCCTGTCCGCCAGTTCGCCCGCTGTGGCGGCGGCGGCAATGGCTGCGCGTGAGCCGGAAATTACGGCCTTTTCCGCGTCAATCCGGATTTCCGACACAAGGCCATGCACGTAGCGGCGCTGTACCGGCCTTGGAGCCTCTAACAGCGCCCGTTTGAGGCGTAGGGCGAGGTCCGCAGCCTGCCGGTGGAAAGCGCCTGCCGGAAACGCGGCGTGTCGGTGTCCAGCCCGCTCAAGAGTTGGATGCACTGCGCGCGCGCGCTTTCGACGGTGGCGAGTTTTGCGTGGAACAGGCCGGTGTCTGTGACCATACCCTCCGCCAGTGCTGTCAGAAGTCGGTTCGCCTGCGAATCGAGGTCGCGAAGGCGCTTCCGCAGTTCGGACCGTCGCTGAATGTTTCCGCTCGCCATTGCGTTCTGGTGCTTCTGTGCTTCTGTGCTTCTGTGCTTCTGTGCTTCGCGCAAGAGCAAGGGCAGGCGTTCGGGCGTCAGAAGTCTGTCCGCAAGAGCGGAGATAACGAGACCATCAAGCTTGGAGGCGTTGGGATGTCTTCGATCGGATCGAAGGCTGCGGGTTCGGCTGGCGCGTTTTTTCTCACGGTCATTTGGGCCGGGATTGCGTCCGCACAGGTAACGATTTCGTCCGCCGCCACGCAGAATATGAGTTGCTCCGCGGGCGTCTGCGTGCCGACGGCGACCCAGGCCGTTCTCAACACCATGGATTTGAAGAACCTGCTGGCAGCCGGCAACGTTGAAGTTTCGACCACCGGCTCCGGCATTCAGGCTGACGACATTCGGATCGCAGACGGAGTTTTCTGGACCAACAAGAGCAAGCTCGCCCTGGACGCCTACCACTCCATCATTATTGGCGCCGCAGTATCGATAAAAGGCAAAGGCGGATTGTCGCTGCTCACCAATGATGGCGGGACTGGCGGCTTGCTCTCGTTTGGCAACGGGGGAAACGCCACATTCGCACATCTGTCGAGCACGCTGACGATCAACGGCACGTTGTTCGTGCTTAAGAAGACGCTGCCTCGCCTTGTAAAGGCCATCGCGGCGCATCCCTCCGGTGCGTTCGCGCTGGTGGACAGCTATGATGCCACGGCTGACGGCACGTATCGCGCCGCCCCCATCGCGACGACCTTCACGGGCACATTCAATGGTCTCGGCAACACGATCTCAGGCCTGACGATTAACGGCAAAGCCAAAAACGCTCTGATTGGTCTGTTTGCCGAAGTGGATACCGCCGGTACCGTCAGTTCGGTCCGCATCTCGGGCGCCAACATCACGGCGAAGCAGTCTTCCGTAGCCGGACCATTGGCCGGCGTGAATTTAGGCACGCTGTTTAATGTGTTCGCCAGCGGTCAGGTGCTTCTGGCGAGAGCCGAAGTCGGAGGCGTCGAGGGCGGGCTTGTTGGCGCCAGCCAAGGTCTCATCAAGAATGCCGGATCTACAGCGACAGTGTCGGTACGTTCGCGAAAGGCTGTTACGTCCGCAGACGTCGGCGGGCTGGTCGGAGACAATGATGGAATGATCGATCAATCCTATGCGACGGGTCCTGTTACTATAGATCAAATTCAAATAAAGGATACATCCTACGCTGGCGGATTGGTGGGTTTCAACGACGACCTTGTGGAAAACTGCTATGCCACGGGGTCGGCAAACGGCCCGAATAACAGCGTGGTAGGCGGTCTGGTCGGGCTGACATATTCCACAATCGCCTATTCATACTCTACCGGGGCGCCCCAAGGCGGATCGGGCAGCTATGTCGGTGGTCTCGTAGGATATGACGATCATCAGGCAAATGGCGGCAACATCACGAACAATTACTGGGATACCACGACCAGTGGCATCACCGATCTGAGTCAGGGAGCCGGCAACGTCGCAAACGATCCCGGCATCACCGGCCAGACGACCGAACAATTGCAGTCCGGACTGCCCGACGGCTTCGATCCCACAATCTGGGCCGAAGCCCCGAACATCAATAATGGTTTGCCCTATCTGATCGCGAATCCTCCAGTGCAATAAGGGATAAACAATACGTCGCGATGCGGATGGTAAATGCCGTCGCTGTCCTTGTCATCAAGCGACGGATTTCGCTGATATCCACGAGTTCTTCGTCGGCGGTCGCGACGCGTAGTTTAATCGCCCGGGAATACAAACGGCCCACCTCCGGTCTCGAATCACATCCTTGCAGACCCTCGAACGCCCTTGTCGGCATCCCAAGCCCTTCCGGACACCACCAAGACACAGTCCAATTCTTATCCCGCCCAGTGCGCCATAGCCTAACCAATTGAAATCATTGTATTTTATTAATCAACGCACCCGGATGAAACTGCGAACTTTTTGCAGGCAGCCCCCGTCAGTCTCGGAAGCGATGGCGGACGACCATCAGCGCCCAACGGTTCTTATTTTCATCCTGTCGGGTGCGCCATTCTCCAGCTGGCAGGGTCGAACCGCGCCCGTTTCCGCGCATAAGCTCGAAACTTCCCTGAGATTGCGCGCGACGGCGGTGCGCCGGCTTCTCGAAGAGCACCTGTTTGGAATGCCGCCTTCGTGACACCGGCAGGGACATGTTCCAACACGGCGCGAAATTTCCCTGAGATTGCGCATTGTGCATTTCCGCGTCGTGGCAGCGGCGACGGGAACCAGATCGCGATCACTGTCGCATAGCGCCCAAATATTCCCTGAGAATGCGCTGATCCTGCGCAGGCTGGAACAAACCAACGACTTGCACGCAGGGCTCGAACCACATGGCGGACGCGGAAGATCCAAACCGCGCGAAATTTCCCTGAGTTTGTGAATCTGCATTTCGAACGGCTTCACATCGCGGCTGACGGATTCGTCGCGATACACGTACGGCAAATAATCCCTGAGAATTTGCACACGACCAGCCTGACGCATGAAACCAAACCGATAGCGCGTTCCAAGACGTGCAGAATTTCCCTGAGATTGCGGGGCCAATGCAGCTGCAGGCGCCGCTTCATGCGGGCACTTGCCCGGGCGCAACCCGATACAAGCCGCAAACGTGAAATTATTCTCGTCATGAGGCGAGTAGCGCACAAGCAAGTCCCACACTTGAATCCAAAGCGGCTCCGGTTTGCACCGCTTCGTGCTGACAAACTCACACACAGGACAGTCTACATGTATTTGCTGTCGTTGTCAACCAATAAGGTTATGTAATTAACCGTTACTTGTTGGTTTCCCTCTCGCCTATCCGGTATCAAGCGACGCGTCGTAACGTCATGCTCGCACGGCCACGCCGCTTCGCGGTGGCCTCCGGGCTTCGCCCTCCGGCCAGCCTTGGCGGCGCTTGCACGCGGCGCCCTTGAGAAAGCCGGTCGGGACGGAGGAATGGCCACTTTTTGGCCGAATAAAGGAATGGGGCTAAAAGGCAACCGACGCGCTCGTGTATCCAGAGCCCCCCGTGTTACCGGCGTGGGGTCGGATTGATTCTCTCTTTTTGTTGAGGTATTTTTTGTCCGCTTTCTGTAACGGCAATCAAATTATATCTCGTTCTAGGAGACGCCAGTGATCTCTCGGCCGAAGTTCCTGTTTGGAGGTATCATGCTGTTTTCTTCCATACTTGCCGTGACAACGCCACAGTGCGCAGCGAGTGCACACGAGTTCAAGATACTCTATGAATTTTGTACTCAGGAAAACTGTTTTGATGGAGAA
Source organism: Rhizomicrobium sp. (assembly GCA_036269235.1). Taxonomy (GTDB): domain Bacteria; phylum Pseudomonadota; class Alphaproteobacteria; order Micropepsales; family Micropepsaceae; genus Rhizomicrobium. The sequence continues at coordinate 286,139 of DATASL010000043.1, read as the reverse complement.
AATCCTCAGTCTCAATTAGTTGAAGACAAACACGGAAATCTTTATGGAACGACACTAGGTGGCGGCGAATATCTTGGCGGAACAGTCTTTAAGCTCACCGCCGATGGCGCAGAGACGATACTGTACAATTTCTGTAAGGGTGGGCGCGATTGTGGAAAGGGCTTTGGGCCGGGTTCAAATTTAATCCTGGACAAGAAAGGTGATATTTTTGGGACAACAGAAGGCGGGGGCAAGTCCGATTGCGCCACACCAGATGGCTGCGGAACAGTTTTTAGGCTGACTCCGGATGGCGGTAGCCTTTCGCTCCACAGGTTCGAGGGTTACCCCGACGGTGCAGTCCCTTTATCAGGGGTGATCGCTGATTCGCTAGGCAATATATTTGGTACGACTGTGTCAGGCGGCTCTGGTGAGGTTTGTGCGAGTTATGGCGATGATATAGGTTGCGGAACTGTTTTTGAGTTACAACCTCACCACGTCGAATCAGTAGTATACAAATTTTGTTCGCTAAGCGGCTGTGCGGATGGTTACGCTCCTTACGCTGGATTGGTTGCTGACGGTGCCGGCAATTTCTACGGTACTACCAGTGCGGGGGGTAGCAACGGTTGGGGCACCATATTTAAGATTGCCGGTGGCGGGGAAACGGTACTCTATAACTTTTGCTCGCAGAAGGGCTGCGTCGATGGCGCAGATCCTCGGGCGGGATTGATTATCGACGGCAGTGGAAACTTCTACGGAACAACTGTAGCCGGTGGCCGCAGCAGCTCCTCCTGCAATGTTGGTTGCGGCACTGTGTTTAAGCTCACGCCTGATGGCACGGAAACCGTACTTTACAGTTTTTGTGCTGATACGAATTGCAGTGATGGCGCCGGACCAACGGGCGGCGTCGTAATTAACAGCACGGGCGATCTATTTGGTACGACGCAAGGCGGGGGTGATTTCAACTGCCGTTGCGGCACTGTTTTTGAGATTTCACCTGACGGCACAGAGACAGTGCTCCATGCCTTCCGGGGAGGGGCGAACAATAACGGAGGCGATGGAGCTCTTCCTTACGCCGGATTGATCATTGACGCGCGTGGCAATTTATTCGGAACAACATACCAAGGTGGATTTACCGGAGGCGGGAATTCATGTGGCGGCGCTGGATGTGGTACGGTGTTCAAGGTGGCGCAGTGAATTATAGACTTCATCGGAACATATCTGCCGGCGCCGCGTGGCTTGCTGTAAATCGAGGAGGCGAAATGCTCAAATCATTGTCATTCACTACGATCGTAGCGCTCTGGGCATTGGGCGCGTTTTCTAAGTCGAGCGCAGCCGCGGCGCTCGTGCACAACAACGACAACCAACGCTCCCTTGCTCCAATTGGGGATTCAAAATCTTACAGCACGAAAGCAGTCGTGGCATACTACTACAGCAGGGGCGAGGGAGATCGGTCGAAAAATGTATCGGGCTTCACGAATCCGGCTCACGGGGTGTATTGCATTACACCGTCTGTAATCCTAAATTTTTCCAAAATATATCCACACGTTACAGTGGAGTATGGGGCTTCCGCGGGGGCCACGCTGTCGGCGTTCTGGGCGGACGAAAGTTCCGATTGTCCGCAAGGTTCACTTACCGTCCTGACGTATGATAATTACGGGAATCCAAGCTCTGCCGTCGCCTTTGATTTTACCGTCGAATAGCCTTACGGCCTCAGCTGAAGTAGTTTTCATACGCTGCGGTCTGCTGTTGAGTTTCGACGTTCGCCAGTGGAATTGCCGATCGTTTGTCAAACGCCGACGCTTATTTTGACATCGAATGCTGCCGTATTGAGATCGCCCAACAGTTCCCACTTTCATCCTGTCCGGTGCGCCATCTTTTCTCTACCGACGGCGTTCGCAGCGAACAATCCGCTGGCGGCGTCGCGCATCTGGCGCAAATATTCCCTGAGAATTGTGCGGATGCCGATTGCTTGAACCTCATCCTGTTCATCCATTCGGCGAAATTTCCCTGAGATTGCGCACGTAACAATTCCTGCAGCGCGCTCGCTGCAAAAATCCGTGAGCATGTGGGCAAGGTTCTTCTGCGAACGAAACGCGCAAACATTTCGCTGCCGGTGGAGCAACAGTGCCGAAATATTCCCTGAGAATTTCCCCGCATCAGGGAAGGTCCTGCTGATCGTCTATCGCGTTTTGGACATACCTGGGGAAATCGGAAGTCCCGCCCGTTGTAATGCAGGCATCCAACGTGACAACCTATTCCATCGGGATGCGAATGTCAACCGAATTGGTTATAAAAATAACCGCAATTAGTCTGATCGCACGCGCGCAGTCGTCGCGCCAAAACGACCCCGGTCAGCGCCCAAACTGCTGACGGAACAGGACCAGGATCCAGTTCTCATTTCATTCTGCCGGGTGCGCACGCTTGCGAGATATGCCGGGCTGGCGATTCGGCTGCCGGGCGCGTTACTTTCCGATTATGAAAACCGCACCATAGCCGTAACGACCGCCGGCTTCGGCGGTGCCCACCAGATTGCCCGAGGGTGCGGCGCTCAATCCGTCTCTAGGATTAAACCCGTCCCTGCCTCCCTTAAACCTGTGCAGCAACGTCTCATCCCCATCAGGCGCGAGCCTGAAGACTACGCCACAGGTGCCTCCACATGCCTTCCTGTCGGCGCCTCCGCCAGAAGTTGTCCCGTAGAGATTCAATTTTCCCTCGACAACGAGACCGGCGGATGGAGAAGCGCCGTCCACTCCGGTAAAGCTGTGCAGCAGCGTTTCCGTACCGTCAGGTGCCAATTTAAAGACTACTCCCTGGTTACCTCCTGCGGACGTTGTGCCGTACAGGTCGCCAGATGTGTCCAAAATCAGGGACGATGAGGGAAACGCGCCATCCTGGCCGTCGAAAGCATGCAACACCTTTTGCTGACGACCGCCAACCAATTTATAGACCACGCCAAGCGTGTGAGCGCCGCCCATGCCTGTAGTTCCGAACAGGTTGAAGTTGCGGTCTGCAACCAAACCCGAAAGTGGAAGGCCACCGTCGTCACCCCCTGTGAACCGGTAAATCACCGTTTCGGTACCATCGGGTGCAAGTTTGAAAATGGTACCGCAGCCGTTGTAATCTGAGCATCCGTCGATACCGCCATTGGCGGTGGTCCCAAACAGATTGCCTTGCTGATCCGCAATAAGCCCGCCTAGCGGAAATGCACCGTCGCTGCTGCCGCCCTGAAACAGGTAAAGCACAGTCTCTCTGCCATCCGGCGACAGTTTGAAGACCGTGCCGCAACCATTGCCTCCACAGCCTGTCCCTCCACCTTCCGATGTGACGCCATACACGGTCCCAGATCCGGTCATCAGCAAAGGCGCGGTGGGATCGGAACCGTCCCTGCCGCCTTTGAACGCGTAAACTACCGATTCTTCGCCGTTCGGCGCGATCGTAAAAACTGTCCCTGCATTTTGAGGGCCGCCGCCTTCTGTTGTTCCATACATCGCACCGGCTTGGTCGAATGTGACGCCGGCGCCCGGATAGGCTCCGTCCCCTCCCCCTCTGAACGCATGGATTACTTTGAAAACCGATGCCTTGGCCGGGCACGGTGGAAGGCTGGCGGCGGAGGCGACCACGCCGGCCAGCACGCAGAGGGCTGCCGAATTAAGTTTTCCCAGCATCGAAACCTCTCATGAACTAAAGCTTATCGCTCGGCGAATTCCAAACAGAGTGCGCCATCGAAGCCGAGGTATCAAATCGAGAGTGTTCACGCAGCGAACAGACCACCGACGGCGCGCATCTGGCGCAAATATTCCCTGAGATTCTGCATGTAACGACTCCTGCAGCGCGGTAACTGCAGAAATTCCGTGAGAATGTGGGCAAAGCTGTTCTGCGAACGAAACGCGCAAACAATTCGCTGCCGGCGGGACAAAAGCGGCGAAAATTCCCTGAGAATGCGCGCGCACCAATTTTGCGTGTGCCAGGTCCGGGACCATTCGTTTCAATTGTCCGGCCAGCACGAGCGGCTTCGGCTGCCCGCAGCAAATTCTTCTCCGGATATGGTGCCGGAATTCCACTCATTTGCCAACCAATATAGTTATCTATAAAACCAAAAATTGGTCGCCCAATTTGGGCATGTTTCGCCTGAAGTTTCGTCAGCGCCGTTTGCGGGTTCAGTCCGGTCAAACCGCGTCTCCGGTATCCTGCATCAGGCGAGAGGGCCAGCCGATGCGAACGAGCATGCCGTCGGGTCCGGCAATTCCGACTTCGTACAGCCCCCATTCCCGGTGCCGCAGGAGGCCGCCCGGACGGATGACCAGATCATCCACCCGCGCGGCGATCGCATCCACCTGAGGCGTGCGGATGAAGACGCCGAATGGATTGTGTTCCTCCGGCACGCGCCATGGGCCATCGCCTGCCTGGATGGCGTGCACCTCACAACCCCAGCCCGTCATGATCGCGTATTGGGTGTCACCGCCGGTACGGGCGAAGCCCAGCCGCTCCCAGAAAGCGATGGCAGCGGTCAAATCATTGGACGGCACGATGGCGAAGGCGCCGACGGTAGCGGGAATGGGCATGCGGTGCTCCGATTTGCGCGGGCCCAATTACACCAGCACGGGTGAACGCGCTGACGTTATCCTGCCCAAGCCTGGTTCGATGATATAATCCCGGGTGCAGAAAATTCGGCAGGTGTATTTTCGGCCGCGTTCCCGGTTCCGGTCGGCGGGGAGCCCGGCCCTTGTTTTGCCGGATCGGTCTGAGAAGCTTTTAACCGATGGGGAAAGCGAAATCGTTTCGCAGTTCGAAATGGTGCGATGTGCTGTCGGCCAGCCCGCTCATTGTTTTTTACATTCCTGCTCCTGCCGCGCTCGGGCCGCGCTTCGAAACCGCAATACGGTTGCGGACCTTCTGGCTCGCGCTTCTGCACCTTGTTTCGCTCGCCGGCTTCACAAGCTATCCTGGGATGATAGTTGCGCTGATTTTCATACACCGGTTGCCGGTTGCGAAATCCTGGGGCGTCCTGCCACGGCTTTGCGCCATTCCTGGCAGCATCGTGTTGATGGGACTTTCGTTCCTTCCGCCGGCTCCGTTGAACACATCGTTGATTGCGGTTTCTGCGTTGCTGTACGGCGGGGCTGGATCACCGAGCATTATGTTCTGAACTGGCTTCGGCGGGACTTCCGAATGGCTACTGGCTGAAGAAACAAAAAAGGTCCCGGAATTGCTTCCGGGACCTTCGTTATAACAGACGCGTTATTACTTCCCGATCAGCGCCTTGATCGTCTTGGTTCCTTTGGGCGAACCGAGGCCGCCGACAAGGTCGTAACCCTTGACGGCAGGGTAAAGGCCGCTCTTGTTGCCGATAACGTCGTGCGTCATTTTCTTGTCGGACTTATATTCCGGATAGAGCGTCGGGTTGATGAATCCGATCGTCGTTTTGCCTTCCTTTGCCGCCTGTTCGTTGGCGAGCGCGGCAAATCCGGCCCACATCGGCGACGAGAAGCTCGTGCCGCCGCCGCCGCCGCCGCAACCGCCATCCGCGCAGATTTCCATATCGGTGTCCGCATTCGCCGACACGTCGGAAACGTTGCGCAACGTTTTCGAGCCGCCATTCTTGCTGTTGATATACGGGAGCTGGTAGGGCTCGATTGTGATGTTCGGATCTGTCGAAGGTCCGGACGCGCTGTCCGCCCAGCCGGGTTCCGATTTCCATGCGCCGCCAGGACCGGTCGTCACGAGATCCGTGCCGCCCACCGCGATGATGTTGGCGTCTTCTTCCGGCCACGGACCGCTACGTTGAAGCGTCACGTCGTCGCCGCTGGCGGTGAACCAGGATTGTCCCTGACTGGCCATTTCCTGATAGAGCGGGTCTTCGACCTTGAAGTTCTCGTCGTAGCCCCACGACGTGCTCAGCTGTTTGCTGGTGTTGTCGGAGGCCATCCGCTCTTCGATCGCAACAGGGTCGCCCGCAACATAGACCTGAACCTGGTCCATGCCCGGTGCCATGGAGATGGAATATTCGATGTCGAGCGCCTGTTCGCCGTCATCGCAATTGCCGCAATCGACCGCGGTACCATCCACGGAGATACCGTTGACGGCAACGTTCAAGGGCTGGTCGAACGTGCTGAAATAGAGCGGGATGTCGCTCGGAATATAGCCTTCGAGCTCCATCAGTCCAAGCGATTGACCTTTTCCGTCGAGCTTGGCTTTCTTGCCGGTGCCGTAATAGGCAGCGCGCATGTCGCTGCCGAGATACTGGCCGCCTGGTCCGGAGCCTGAGCCGGTTCGCGGGCTGCCTTTGACCAGCTTCGGATAAGGTAGCACGAAATTGTTGAGGCCGGTAATGGACAATACTGGCACCGCGAGATCCAGAGAAGGCTCGCGATCCGGCGCCATGAAGTTCCGCTTTTCGGTGGGATGTTTGTAGTAGTTCAGCCTGACATTGAGAACGCGTTCCACGTCCGCCGCGCGGCCCTCGACTTGGAACATATAACGGTTGGGATAGGTGTGGGTGACGCCGAGCCCCTTCGCATGGAAGTAGGCAATCGCGGAATTGTAGTCGCTTTCGCTCGGGCCGAAGCGTCTGGTGAATTCGGCGACCGAAAGATAGTGATGATAAAGCGGGCTTTGCCGGTTGTAGATTTGCGTATCGAGCAGGTTGCGCAATCCGGCAAGGTCGCGCATCGGCAGCACCACCTGCATGCGTACCGGGGTTGACGGGTCGACCGCGCCGGCAAGCGTCACCTGATGCTGCGCCACGACGGATGGCACGATCGGAGTGGCGAGACTGGCTGCGGAGGCCGCAGTCGTCATGGCCGCAACGGCCATGACCGAAGCAACCAGGCTGGCACGAAGCACGCACAGGGTATTTGGCTTGTTCATTGTATCTCCTCATTTGAGCAATGATGCTGTTGGTTTGGTGATCAATCGGACCGCCCTGCCACCTGTGACGATCAGAAAGGATGCCAGCCACGTTCCCCGGCCGCAGAAGAGAATGCTCTTCCGCAGGAACGAAAGCGCGTTGCCGTTCGGAGGTCAAGGCGCGGCTTCGCCGGCATCGGAACCGCAACCGTTCTCCTGCGCGCCCGCGCCCTGATGTACGGGACGCCTCGCATGGCCGGAATGTTGCCGGTAGAATTGCGCGCAACGCGATTGGCGCGGTGCGGGCGGACCCGATGGCTCCTGGGAAAATGGCTGTAACCGCGGATCGACGGCGACTGGAGGCGTTGCTCGCGCAATGCGAAGCAGAAATACGGCGTAAGCCCGGCGTGGCGGCACACCATCTACAGCGCGGGATTTTGCTGCAAGCCCTTTTGCAGCCGGTGGAGGCGATCGGTTGTTACGAGCGGGCGACGGACCTCGACCCGCAACTCGCGGAAGCCCATTGCCATCGCGCCGATCTGCTCAGGGCCTTCCGCAGGTTCGACGAAGCCGTTGCTGCTTACGAGAATGCGACGGCGGCCAGGCCGGACTATGCCGCGGCCTGGAACAACAGGGCGCGCGCATTGCGGGCGCTGCGGCGCTTTGGCGAAGCGCTGCAGAGTTGCGACCGCGCAATCGCCATCGAGCCGGCCAATGCCGATGCCCACCTGAATCGCGGCAATGTATTGATGGAGATGGATCGCCCCGCAGATGCGTTTTCGGCGTATCGACAGGCGGTGTCGCTGAAGCCCGACCTCGCCGAAGCGCATTTCAACGCAGCCAACGCCGCGGCGCGTCTGGGATCGCCGGAGCAAGCCCTGAACGGTTATGAGCGCGCGCTCGCGCTCAAGCCGGATTTTGCCGAAGCCCATCATGCAAGGGGCAATGCGTTCGAGAAGCTCGGGCGTCTCGCCGAAGCGCTGCAAAGCTTCGAGCAGGCGGTTGCGCTCAAACCCGGTCTTGCCGAGTCGTATAATAATAAAGGCAACATATTGAAGCGGCTGGGCCGGCGCGAAGAGGCCGCCGAGAGTTACAGGCAGGCGGTTCGATGCAGGCCGGGTTACGCGCTCGCATGGAGCAACAGGGCCGGCACCCTCAAGGATATGGGCCGTTTTGCGGAGGCACTCGAAGATTGCGATCGCGCTCTGGCGCTTGTGCCCGATCTTGCTGCCGCGCATTTCAACCGCGGAAATGCCCTCAAGGGGCAGAAGCGGTTCGACGAGGCCAGTCGCAGTTTCGACCGGGCGCTGGAATGTGCGCCGGATTTTGCCGAAGCACGAAGAAACAAGGCGATAACGACGCTTCTGACCGGCCATCTGCAGGAGGGCTGGCGCCTCTACGAGCGGCGCGAAGCGATAGCGCCACCGTCTCGTGCGTCCAGATGGACGGGTGAAGAAAACCTCGATGGCAGGACCCTGCTCATCCTGGCGGAGCAGGGCTTCGGCGATACGATCCAGTTCTCCAGATATGCATCGCTGGCGGCATCTCGCGGTGCGGCCGTCACGCTGGCCGTGCAGGATCCGCTCGTCGAACTGCTCGCAAGTCTCCATCCGGCAGTTGGAATTTGCACCCTGGGCACGGTGCCCGCCGTCAGCGATTACTACATCCCGCTGATGAGCATGCCGCATGCGTTCAGGACGGACATCGGCAGTGTTCCTTCAGCCGTGCCCTATCTTGCGGCCGAGCCGCACCGGATCGGGATCTGGAAGGCGCGGATCGGGATCGAGGGGTTTCGGGTTGGAATTAGCTGGCAGGGGACGCCCGGAGGCGATATCGACATCGGCAGGTCGTTTCCCGCGCGACACCTCGAAGCCCTTGCCTGTATTCCCGGCGTTCGTTTCATCAGCCTGCAGAAGAATGCGGGCACGGAACAGTTGCGCCATCTTTCTTCCGGCATGAAGGTAGAAACGTTCGGCGATGCGCTCGATCCCGGCCCCCCCGCTTTTCTCGATACCGCGGCGGCGATGGAAAATCTGGACCTCGTTATTTCGTCGGACACAGCGGTCGCGCATCTTGCCGGCGCACTCGCCAGGCCTGTCTGGGTGGCGCTGAGTCATGTGCCCGACTGGCGCTGGCTGATGGATAGGGACGACAGTCCCTGGTACCCCACCATGAAACTGTTCCGTCAGACGCAGTGGAACGATTGGGATGGCGTGTTCGAGGCCATGAAAAACACCCTGCGGGGTTTGCTTCGCGCAGGGGGGAGGAAACCGTGACGGCAAGACAATCTGTTTCGGCTCCCCGCATCCCCGTGTCATGGGGTGAACTGGTCGACAGGATCACGATCCTCGAAATCAAGAGCGAGCGATTGCGCGCCGCAGAAGCGGTTGCCCATGTCCGCGCCGAACTTGCCCTGTTGCTGCCCGTCGTAACGCCCATTCTCGCCGGGCAGAACGGGATCGGCGAAACTAAGTCGCGCCTGCTTGCGGTCAACAGGATACTGTGGGATGCGGAGGAACGCCTGCGGGAGAAGGAGAAATCGGGCGATTTCGGACCGGAGTTTATCGCGCTGGCGCGGTCCGTCTATCGGACGAACGACGAGCGCATGGCCCTGAAACGGAAGATCAACAGCGTTTTGCCGTGCGGGCTTGCCGAAGAAAAAAGCTACAGCGCCGTCGGCCCAGGCGCGTCGCGCGGTTCTTAAAAAAATCATGGGCGGGTTTCCCCGCCCATGATCGCGTCAATCAATCGGCGAAAATGATTTCGCCGGAACTAGCTCAGCGTCACTTTCACGGCCGCGGAAGCAATGCCGTTCACCACGACCTGCAGCGTGCTTGCGCCTTTCTCACAGGACTTCGGAATGTCGAAGGATGCATTCGTCGTACCTGTCGTCCACACGCCCATGGTGGAGAAGCTGTAACTGCGGGCGTAGCAGACATCGCCGGTCTTGGTGTTGGTGAAGCGCACGAGCGGGAAGTTCGTGTTCTCCTGCGCGTCGTCGCCGTAATAACCACCCTGGTCGAAGCCGTTGAAGTTGGTGCCGGAGATCGCGTTTGCGGTACTGCCAAGCTTCAACTTGTTCGCCACGCTGGAAACAGCCGGCAGCCATGTGCTCTTCGGCTTTCCAGTCGGCGTGTACAGGGCGACTTCGTTGTGCTTGTCCTGGCTGTTGTCCCAGATGACCTGCCCGGTCGGCAGCAGCATCAGATTGCCTTCAAACGAAGACGTTCTCGGAGCCTCGGTAGGGTCGTTCACTTGCGTGACCTTCAGCTTCCCCTTTTTGCTGAACGACCATTCCCAGAAATGAGACGGAGTCTCCGAGTAACCCGGGCTCGCCTCGACGAGGACGTTTCCGTCCGGCAGCGTTGCGGACGGGCCATCGGCGACGTCATAGATCGCGCTCTGATAGGTCATGGCCGGACCCGATGTCCATTTGTCGCTCGCGACATCGTAGATGTCGTTGATGCCGGTCGCCGAATTGCCGCTGAACTGGATGATCGTTCCCGATTTTCCATATTGCGGCGTGAGGTCACCCGGACCGATTTCGCGGGTCTTGGTGACGGTCAGCGTGTCCGGCGTATATCCAAGCGAAGTCCATGTACCGGTCGACGGATCGTAGGTTTCATAATTGTCGCCGCCGCTGGTGCCGAGTTTCCACGAATCGACGGTGAAGACCTTGCCGTCGGGCAGGTTGCTCCAGCCTTCTTCGTCGTTGATATCGGCTTTCCCTGTGCCCGTGGCAGTCCAGGTCACGGTCGTGCCGCTGAGCGATGCGGTCGCCGCCTGTTCGGTGCAGCAATCGGCCAGCATGTAGGTGCCATCCGGCAGGATCGCGCTTTGTGCGTCGCCGATCGAGTGCCAGCCGGTCGGGGGTGAAACCGAAGTCCAGCTGTCCTTCACCGGATCATAGAGTGCGCCCAATGTCGTCCAGTCGCCATTGCAGTCATTATACTCGCCGCCGTTCACAATCATGCGGCCGTCGGTCAGCACCTGCGATGCGAAGAACAGCGGGGAATAGCCGGACGGCATCGTCGCAATCTTGCTCCACGCGCCGTTGACATAACTGCCCGTTTTGTCCGGTGTCAGTTTGTACCACTGCGTCGGCGAGGTGCAGTAATCCTCGACGAGAACCGTACCGTCGGTGAGCTGTTCGGGTTGCCAGGGACCATTCGCGAAGGGCAGTTTTGCCTTCGTATCGGTCCACTTGCCGGACTTGCTCGTTTTGGACGCCTTGAACGCCGGTTCGTACGGACCGACATGACCAAGGTGGTTCGGGTCGAGACGTACGGTCGTGCCCCGTTTATACGGGTAGTAATAGGTATGCGCCGAAGCGCCGGCCGACAGCGATGCCACCGCTGCAATGGCCAGAACCGATGCGCCGCCTACCAAATAGCGGTTGCATTTCATGGGTAGTCCCCCTTGAGGAGTTATTGTCCGCCAATCGGACGAATGCTCGCCCAGTCGGGCGGGTTAGGCGGGAGACTACGTGGAATAAGGATTTTCGGCAACTGCGCGCGATTTGAATCGCGCGCAGCCAACGCTCTCGATCAGTTGGAATGGCCGAAACTGAAGGCGTAAATCGTGCCGTCTGCCGCGATGTAGAAATGTTTCTCCGCCGCGAGGATTGTCACGAAATGGTGAAGCCCGCTCATGGATTCCCCATTGCCGGAAAATACCGGCTCGCCCGTCAGGGCATTGAACCCATGCAGGAGATTGTCGCCTTCCGCACCCACAACCCACGCAATGGCGTTTGATTTGCCGTCCGTGGTGGTGATGATGGGAGCGCCGCCGCCGCTGAACGACTGGCACCATGCGACCGAAATCGGCGAGCTTCCGCCGGCCGCGACGTCGAGCATGGAAAGATTGTTGCCCGAACAATTGCCGCCGCTGGAATTGGTGAAGGCCACCATCGCGGCCGCTTTCGTCTGATATACGGCGGGGGCGGTGATGATGGCGCTGTTGGAGACGCGTGTCGTCGCCAGTCCGCTGCCGACGCCGCCAAGATTGGTCCGATCGGCCAGATAGGCATTGCCGTCTTTTCCAAATGCGATGACCCGTTTGGCCGGCGCGCCGCCTGAAACCGCAACGTCCAGTGGGAGAGCCTCGGTGCCTCCGAGATCCTGATCCTTTTCATCGAGCTGCTGCCAGTTCGAGGGTGTGAAATAATCTTTCGTTTTATCGGACCAGGCGAGGCCGGGCTTGAGTCGCAATATCGCTTCGCCGCCGCTCCACGAGCCCGCGTTGAAAGTATTTCCCGTCGTCACGAAGAGGGATTCGCCGTCTCCGGCGATGCCGCCCTGCGCCCAGATACCGCCGCCATTGGCGCGCGTGGCCCAGTGCCCCACGATCTTCGGTGTCGACGTCTGCAGCTGAACGACCGTTCCGTTGTAACTGCCGCAATCACCCCAGTTGCCGCCATAGTTGATGTAGAGATAGCCCTTGAACAGCAGCGCGGCGCTGCGTTCGCCCTGCGTGGGCGAGGAAAACGTGACCCCCTGTTTGGCAAGTTCGGCCTGGACATCGACAGGCCAGCCGGAGACGATCGATCCATCCGCAAGCGACAATGCGTAGACCAGCTGGCGCGGTCCGGCTTTTCCGTTGGTGAGCGCGTCGAAATAAACCGTTCCCGACGACGGATCGATAGCAGGCGTGCCGGTGATTCCGGAAGGATTGATATTTCCGCATGGCAGGCTGCTCAACGGGACGGAAGCCTTGAGTTTCCGATCCCAGATAATCGCGCCGGTTTTCGCGGAAAGCGCATAGACGTGGTTGGATTCGGTGGCGACGATCAGTTCGCCGCCCTTCGATCCGGGCGCCGACCAGTACAGCGGCTGGGCGTAGATATGCCCGTCGAGTTTCGCGCTGAATTTTGTGTCGCGCTGCATGCCGGCAGCGGCGGCAAGCGTGAGGCCGGGCACGACATAGTCGCCGTGTCGCGTAAGGGAATTATGATAGGTCGTCACGCTCTGCGCGGCACAGGCGCAGGACAATCCCGAGAGCAACGCCGCCAACGTCCAGGTGCGAAGTTTCATGCATGCCTCCATCAGTCCGGTCGCGCCAGCGCATCCCCGAACAGAGAACCCAATCCGGGGTAAAATTCAATTCGTTTGATCGGGGCGCCTATTCGGCCGCCATGGGCCTCGAGGCGGAGGGCGCCCCGCAACGGGCAAGAAGGGCCCGCAGGTCGCGGATCGCCGGAAACACCTCATTATTCCAGTCCGCGCCCTGGGCGTCGTGCGCCGCCTGTTCCTGTTCCACGATATGTTTGTCCTCGCGGAAGATGTTCTCCGTGAACCAGGTGATGAACGGCCAGGCGAGATACAATAAGGGGGCGAAGCGCGGCTTCTTCACCGACAAATGCCCGAAGGTGCGGTTGGTCCGCTGCTCCTTGTCGAGCGGCGTGTAGCCGAGCCAGACATCGAGCACCGGATCGCCGCCATCCACCCAGAATTTCAGCCGCTGGTAGGGATAGTTGGTGCGGATGGTCATGAGGTCGAGGCGGCCATCCTCGCGCTTCTTCTCCATGACATTGAGGATCGCCGATTCCCCGATGGAACTGCGCCCCTCCGTCCGCCGGAATGTGTAATCGACTTCGCACCAGTCGTCGCCCATGCGGCGGCCCACGCAGCGCGCGCGGATCATCCCCATCTGCCGGCGATGCAGGAACTGATGATTCATGTCGAACAGATTTTCGTGCATGAATGTGTAGTGACAGGCGACTTCGCGATTGAGCCGCCGTGTCAGGTAGCGCCTGTCGCTTCCCGATCCGGCGCCCTTTGGTTTGCGCGCTTCCGCAAGCCGCGCGTCGCCCGGAAAAACAAATATCAGACCGTCGACTTCGCAGGCAGGATAGCTGCGCACGCCATTGGGCAGCCGCTCCCGTCCGAGATAGGGGATGTCGACACATTTTCCGGCGCAATCATACGTCCAGCCGTGATAGCCGCATTTCAGTGCGTCGCCCGTGACGGCCCCGAGATGCAATGGCACCTGGCGATGCGCACATCGATCTTCGAGCGCGAAAATCCGGCCGCTCGCGCCGCGATAGACAACAACGGGCTCGCCTGCAAAGCGCGCAGCAAATGTCTTCCCCGCCCTGATATCGTGCGACCAGGCGACCGGGTACCAGAAATCGGGATGCGTATCGACACGTCTCAGGTCGAGATGTGTATCCACGGCTACGGACTACAAACTTGCGTTAGTTGTTCATGCATTCGGGATTCTGACGAAAAATCGCAACGGCAATGGCCGTCCATATCACGGTGACCGCGCCGCCGGCCCGAAAATCTACACTGTAAGCCGCGTCGTTTCATCCCGGACGGGTACGACCAAAGTCGAGGTCGCCGATCGCAAGACGGCCAACGCGCACTTCCCTGAGGTCGGCACGTCCGAGCGTCAGGCTTCCGATCGCGAGCCGCCCGATCGCAATCACGGCAAAAGCCAGGCAGCCGACAGCGAGCGCGCCGAGCGCGATCGCCCCGACAGCCGCCGCGCCCGTATGACGGGCGGGAGCCCTCGTCGCCGCCCAGATTTCTGCTTCGTCGATATCGCTATTCGCGAGATTCATCGCGTCGTGCCGTATTTGGTTCGGCACGTACTCTGCCCGCAGCCGGAAGCGAGATCAAGGAAGCGAGAGCAGTGCGTGCATGGTCGCCACATCGACAAGGTAAAGCGCCAATGTGAGCACGACTATCACTCCGATGAACGCCGCCGAGAACATCAGGTTCTCGCCCGCAGGACTTCGAGCCAATCGGATTGTATGCGCGTGTCGCATGCCCCTTCCCCGGAATGCCACGAAGGCATTCTTGCAGGTACGGGTTACGGCCCGATTAAGTCACTCAAATGATTTGTTGGGAATTGGGCTCAGCCATTGCCGTGCGGAGCATCTTCCTCGGAAGCGTCGAAATGCGAGGCCATCACCGGAATGGTCACCAGATAGGCCAGCAGGCCGACGGTCAAAGTGGCCCAGGGCCACAGCACGGCCGACGCCAGCAATACGCCGCCAAATCCGACAGCCGCTTTCCGGAACTGGTGCGGCACGTGAATCTGTTTCAGGGAAAGTGTCGGTACGCGGCTGACCATCAGCCAGGACATGACTGCAATCATCGCGGCGCTGAGCCAGGGATGGCTGAAAGCGCTTTCCTTGAACTGGAAAGCGAGCACCATGGGCAGGAGGATCATGCACGCCGCCGCCGGCGTCGGCAGGCCGGTAAAATGCGATGGCGGCGGCGCGGAAGGATCGCGCTCCGCGCTCTCCACATTGAAACGTGCGAGACGAACGGCGCTGGCCGCACAAAAGACAAGTGCAAAAGCCCAGCCCGCTCCGCGCGCATGGTAAAGCGTCCACAAATAGACGAGGACGCCAGGCGCAATTCCAAAGCTGACCAGATCGGCGAGCGAGTCGAGCTGGGCGCCAAACGCGCCTTCGACGCCGAACATCCGCGCCAGCTTGCCGTCCAGCATGTCGAAGATCGCCGCACACATGATGGCGGCCACGGCCGCCTTCCAATCGCCGCCCAGCGCAAACCAGATGGCCGTTGCGCCCGAGCACAGGCCCAGCAGCGTCAGGGCGCTGGGCAGGAATTGCCCGACCCTTTGATCCTCGCGAAGCGCTGTCGCCGTGCGGACGAGATTCGTCCGGCCGAGTTTGCCGACGCGCGCCATCAGCACGGGAATTCCGCGAGCACGGTCTCGCCCGCCCGTACGCTCTGGCCCTCGTGCGCCACGACGCGCGAACCTGGTGGCAGGAAAACCTCCAGCCGGCTGCCGAAACGGATTATGCCAAAACGATCGCCGCGGCATACGCTTTGTCCTTCCTGCAGATCACACTGTATTCGCCTCGCTACGAGGCCTGCGATCTGCACCACGACCAACTCCCTGGTCTCCTTGCTCCCGGTTCCGGCCTGTACCCGGATCGACATGCGCTCGTTATGGACGCTCGCCTTGTCGAAAGACGCATTGAAGAATTTGCCGGGTCGGTACGCAAGAGCCGTCACCATACCGTCGCACGGAATTCGATTCACGTGAACGTTAAAAATGGTCATGAAGATGCTCAACCGCAAGCGCGGCTCCGGGCCCAACCCCAATTCCGGCGGAGGCGGGGCCATGACGATCGGCAGAAGCCGCCCATCGGCCGGCGCAATGACCAGGTTGTCTCCGGCCGGCGGCGTCCGCGCCGGATCGCGAAAAAAGGCTGTCACCCAAAGGGTTATGGGCAGGAGGCACCAGCCCGGCCAGCCGGCCAGCGCAAAGCCCGCGACATTGACCAGCCCCGCGATCGCGATAAAGGGCCAGCCGGTGCGATGGATGCCGCCGCTCAGATTGTGACCTGCGTGCCCATCTCCACCACCCTGTTCGGCGGCAGGCGATAGAAACGGGCAGGTGAGAGCGCGGCCGACGCAAGCCGCATGTAGAGCCAGGTCCGCCACTTGCCGAGCACGGGCGGACTGGACGGCACGAGAGTCTCGTGACCGATGAAGAAAGTCGTATTCGGCAGATCAAGTGCCAGTCCATAGGCCCTTGCCGCTTCGAGATCGCGCGGAACGTCGGGCGTTTCGAAAAAGCCGTAATGGATGAAAACGTTGAAGAATCCCTTGCCGAGTTTCACCACTTCCAACCGGCGCTTTGGCGGCACGGCGGGAATGTTTTCGACCACGACATGGGCCAGCACGACGCGCTCATGGAGCACACGATTGTGCTTGAGATTGTGGAGCAGCGCGCCGGGCACGACATCGCCGCGCGGACTGAGGAACACCGCCGTTCCCGCCACCCGCACCGGTGTTTTGTCGGCACGTTCGAGAAACAGATCGATCGGCATGGAATCGCGGCGCACGATTTCCAGATGCGTTCGCCTGCCTTTTCTCCATGTGTCCATGACCACGAACACGCCGGCGGCAATCAGCAGCGGCAGCCAGCCGCCCTCGCGGATCTTGAGCGAATTGGCCGCCAGGAACGAAAGATCGATCAAGGCGAGCGGGCCGAATACCGGGACGATCAGCCGGAGCGGCCACTTCCATCGTTTAAACGCGACGACGGTGGCCAGAATCGTACTGATCACCATGACGCCGGTGACGGCGATGCCATAGGCGGCGGCGAGGGCATCGGAGCTGCGAAAAACGAGTACGATCACCACCACGCCCAGGAACAGATAGCTGTTCATTTGCGGCACATAGATCTGGCCGAAATCGGTTGCCGACGTGTGGCGGACTTCCATGCGCGGCAGCTGACCGAGCTGCACGGCCTGTTGCGTGATCGAATAGACGCCGGAGATCACGGCCTGCGAGGCTATGATGGTCGCCACCACGGACAGGATAACGAGCGGATAATGCGCCCAGCCCGGCGTGCCGGCAAAAAAGACATACTGCACGGAATGCGGATCGTGCAGGATCGTCGCCGACTGTCCGAAATAAACAAGAATCAGCGCCGGGAGGCTGATGATGAGCCAGGCGAGACGAATGGGTTTCCTGCCGAAATGCCCCATGTCGGCATAAAGCGCCTCGCAACCGGTAACGGCGAGCACGACCGCGCCCAAGGAAACAAACGCGGCACCGGGTTTGGCGATGAAAAACGAGATCGCGTAGTAAGGATTGAGCGCCCATAATATCTCGGGCATCCGGAGGATGGCGCGAAAACCCATCCATGCCAGAATGACAAACCAGACCGCCATCACCGGTCCGAACAGCCGCCCGATCTTGGCCGTGCCCTGGCTCTGATAGGCGAAGAGACCAACAAGGATGAGAAGCGTCAGGGGAACTACCAGGGGTGTAATTCCGGGATTGTCCGCCCCCGCCAGTTCGACGGCGCTCAGCACCGAAATCGCCGGAGTTATGATCCCGTCGCCGTAGAAGAGCGACAGGCCGAGTATCGCGGCAAAGCCGATCCAGCTCTTCCATCTGCGTCCGATATGCGAGCGATGGGCGAGTGCCGCGAGTGCAAGAACACCGCCCTCGCCGTCATTGTCCGCGCGCATGATCAGGACGACATATTTCACTGTCACCACGAGCACGAGCGACCAGACGATCATGGACGCGGCCGCGAATATGGAAAGCCGGTCGGGGACGGCATTGCTCGTGGCGCGCACGGTCTCGCGCAATGCGTAGAGCGGGCTTGTGCCGATATCTCCAAAGACTACGCCCAGCGCACCGATGGTGAGCATCGCCATTCGTCCGCGGCCAGGTTCGGCTGGAACGCAGTCGGCATTGCGGCCTTTGGCGCCGTTCGTCTTCGCCACGTCGGCGGCGACATCTTTGCCGTGTTGGGTTTCGTTCATGCCGGCAGGGCCGCCATTTCTCTGTAGCTGAGCATCCTGTGCGATTTGCTGCGCGGTCGAATGCCCGCCAAGTGCCCTTTGGCCGTGAGGGCGCGGACCATAGAAATCCTTCCACCAGGACAAAAGAGGGGCGAGGCAGAATAGCGCAGTCTGTGGGAAAAGCGCCATCGGTCGGCGGGATCCCGCGGTGCACGGGATCCTGACGCCGGAAATTATCGCGCCGCGACCCGGTCCGAACCTGAAATGCGCTGCGGACCGATAAAACCTTCGACGAGATAGGTCTTGGTTCCCCAGGATTGCGAACGCGCATTCCAGACCCGCACCTCGGTCCAGCGATTATCCGGGCTTACGTCGGCGACGGGATCGTCGAGATAGATGGCGCCGTCGCCAAGCCAATTGGCGTGATCGATCCGAATTTCGCGCGCGGAAACCAGTTCGCTGACCACGGCCACATGACCGCGCCCCGGTCCGGCATAACCGGTCAGCACCATGACGGAGCCGAGCAGCGGGGTGTCGTTTCGGGTGTAGCGGCCCTCGGCGCCGGTCCACCAGGTTCCGGCATTTCCAAACAGCTGAACGCCGGACCGCGCGCGGGCATAAGGCACGCATTCGAGCGGATGTTCCGGCGTTTCAACCCGGGTTCCCCGGGTCGCGGGCCTCGGAAGCCCCATTGCCGAGCGGGTGTATTCGTCGTCGCTCGCACAGCCTGCCAGGCACAGCGCGACCATCGCCGCTGTCGTCAGCCGGTATGCAATCCCCATCATTGCCGGCCTTCCGCTCTTGGCCTGCGAATCACTGAGTCGGGCTAAGAGCCGATTTGACGGAGGATTGGTTAATCAATTCTGACTATTGGCCTGCAGTGCTTCACGTTGCGGCAGCGCGAGGCTGCCGCTCCAGCCCATGGCGCCAACCGACAGCAGCCCGGCCGCCGCGAAAGCGAAGAAAGGCGCGCTCCACGCCTGTTCCGCCAGCGCAATCGCCGGCAAGAGCACACCGGCGACGATTTCCGGGCTTCCCCGCCAGCCTCCCACCACGAATTCACCGGCGCGCGGCGTGCGCACGAATTCCATATCGGTCCGAAGGAATGCGTCGAGCGTCGCACTCGCATTCGAAAGGATCAGCCCGCTGGGAAATACAATGGCGAGAAGCAAGGATTGCGGAAGCAGGGGTTCGCCGGCGCGGCCAAGCATGTATTGGCCGAAATAGAGATAGCCCATACTGGTTCCGATGCCGATGACCGTCACGCCCAGTCCCAGTTCGGCGACGGCCTGCAGATAGGTCACTCCCATCCACATCAGCGTGATGCTGATGGAGGCGCTGAGAGCCGCGAGGATGTAAAATCCGAACTGGCAGATCTGAAACGTGAGCACGAATTTCTTCCAGAGCGGCATCGCGCTCGCGAAAATCTCGGGCAATAATTTCCGGGCGACCTGGGCGTGGCCCTTTGTCCAGCGCGCCTGCTGTGCACGCCACGCCGCCGCCGTTTCGGGCAGCTCACCGGGAACGACCACATCGGACAGGATCGCTGCGCGCCAGCCCTTGAGCGCGCAACGGATGCTGAGGTCCAGATCCTCGGTCAGCGTATCCCCGGTCCAGCCTCCGCCCTGGTCGATGGCGCGTCTGTTCCAGACTCCTGCCGTGCCGTTAAACGAAATCGGCAGGCCGGCACGGAACCGCGCTTCCTGTTCGACCGCGAAATGACCGTCGAGGAGCAGCCCCTGCGCGCGCGTCAGCCAGTTCAGTGCACGATTGGCGTGTCCCCACCGCGCCTGGACGAACGCAAGCCCCGGATCCGCCACCAGGGCCGGAACGGTGCGGCGGAGAAAATCCGGCGGCGGTACGAAATCGGCGTCGAAAATCGCGACATAGGGCGCATCCGAATGCTTTAGGCCGAATGCAAGATTTCCGGCCTTAAAGCCGGTGCGTTCGCCCCGCCGGAGCACCGAGAGATTAATGCCTTCCGGAATGGCGTTCCGGATCGCATTGCAAAGGCTTTCATGGGAACCCGGCCGGCCATCGTCCAGCAATTGTATTTCCAGCCTGTCGCGCGGCCAGTCGAGCTGTGCGGCTGCCTGGGCAACACGCAGCGCAAGTTTTCCTTCGTCGCATACCGGAAGCTGCACTAGCACATGGGGAAGCGTATCATCCGGCAGCTCGCGGAACCGCACATCGCGCGCCGGCCAGAAGCGCCGGACAAAGCACAGCCCAAGCAGTTGAAATGACAATAGCGCGAGCAGAACGAGCACACAGGCCAGCGCGGCTTGCAGGAACAGAGACAGGCCTGACATGTGAACGGTCCGGACCCCCGATTTCCGATTCGCCGCGCCATTTGGGCAGCTTGCGGTCGGCAGGTGGGACAGTGCCGATCGCCGACGGTTAAGGCAGCCCGCAATGTGAGGCGCGTCGCGGGCTTTCGCAAGTGCCTCCGCAGCCGCGTTTTTCCGGTATTCTGTGGAACCAGCATTGAACGACGCCGGCCGGCAGGTTATGGGGACGGCTTCCAGGGAGCCTGTCCATGCGCAATCTGATCGTCGGCCTGGTGCTGGCGATAATATTCTTGGCACTGCTGTTCGCGGCGCCGAAATATCTGTCCAGCGGGATCGAAGGCGTTACTCGTTCCGAGATCGCACAGATCAACAGCGGCTTTTCCGGAACGAAATATATCGGCTCCTGGGCGCTTACCTGCTCGTCCGCGAAGGCTGCGGCCGAAGATCCGGCGACGGCGAACGGCTCGGTCGGGCGCTGCCGGATGGCACGCGGCTATAAAGACAAGTTCGGCCAGCTCATTCTCGCAATCGCATTTCGCTATGCAGGCCCGGGCAAGCAGCTGACGATGATCGTCAGATACCCGCCGGTCGGCAGCAAAGGCCAATATCTGACCCTGGTGCTGGCGACCAAGATGAGCCTCCGGCTGCCGGTCTTCGACTGCACGAAATCCGCGTGTCTGGCGGTGGGAGCGCTGATCCCGGCCGCGCAATCGCTTCTCGTCGCAGCGCCGCAGGCGGCAGTCGTTTTGCCGGCGCCCCCGGGCGCAAGGCAGTACACCATAGCTGTTCGTCTTGACGGGCTGGCACCGGCGCTCGACGGTATGCGGCGCGCGGAACTGTAATAACTGTAAGGTTCCGATACGTTCCAGCGCCCTCGCCGGGATGCTAAAGAAGAAACCGTCCGCGACCATAAGGCGGCCGGTAGGCGACAAGCCGCTGGCGCCGACTGGTAGAGCGGAGCATCGGTTCCGCTCCTTGCATTGGGAAGTCGGGCGGAACGAATCGAATTGGAGCTGAACGTATGGCGGTGCTGCAAACCGCGGATTTTGCGCATGTGAACGGCAGTCCGTTGCCGCCTGAGCGATCCTTTGCCGATTACTTGGTGGCGATTGGGAAAATACAGCCCCAAGCCATGGAACGCGCTCAACATCTGGTACTCGAAAGTCATGAGCGCCTCGAAAGCGTACTGACCAGGCTGGGCCTTATAACCGAGCGAGACTTGGCCGAGACGCTGGCCCAGTTCCTGAACCTGCCGCTGGCGGTCGCGGCGGACTATCCGCCCCAGCCCATCCTCGAGGATCAGCTGGGCCGCAAATTCCTGCGCGAAGCGAAGGTCCTGCCCCTCAAGGAATTGCCGGAAGGCGTCGTGGTCGCGATGGCCAATCCGCTGGATTCCTACGCCGCAAAAGCTGTCCGGTTTGCCATCGGCCGGCCCGTCATCCCCCAGGTCGCCCTGCCCGCCGATCTTGAAGCCGCCCATGAGCGGCTCTATGGCGACGGCAAATCCGGTATTCATCAGATTTCCGGCGAGACTGGTGACCATATCGGTGACCTCGCGGACGATGTCGATCGCCTGAAGGATATTGCGAGCGAGGCACCTGTCATTCGCCTCGTCAATCTGCTGATCACCCAGGCCGTCGAAGCCGGTGCGTCCGACATTCACATCGAGCCGATGGAGAACGAACTCCGGGTTCGTTACCGCATCGACGGTGTCCTGAGGCCTGTGGACTCGCCGCCACACCGGCTTTCGTCCGCCATCATTTCGCGAATCAAGATCATGTCCAAGCTCAACATCGCCGAACGACGGCTGGGCCAGGACGGCCGCGTCGCCATGGCCGTGCGCGGCAAGGATATTGATCTCCGCGTCGCAACGACGCCGACAATTCACGGTGAAAGTGTCGTCCTGCGTATTCTCGACCGCGGGCATGTCGAGCTGGATCTGGTGTCGCTTGGCTTTGACGACAGCGTGCTCGGGCCGTTTCGGGAACTACTGACTAAACCGCATGGTATCATACTTGTCACCGGACCGACAGGTAGCGGTAAGACAACGACGCTTTACTCTGCGCTGACGGAAATCAACACGAGCGACAGGAAGATTTTGACCATCGAAGATCCGGTCGAATATCACCTGCAGGGAATCAATCAGGTTCAGGTGAAGCCGCAGATCGGGCTTACATTTGCCGGCGCGCTGCGCTCGTTTCTGCGTCACGATCCCGATGTCGTGATGATCGGCGAAATACGCGATCTCGAGACGGCTCAGATCGCGGTGCAAGCCTCGCTGACCGGGCATTTGATCCTGTCGACGCTGCACACCAACGATGCCGGCACCGCTGTTACACGTCTGCTCGACATGGGGGTCGAAGATTACCTTCTTACATCCACGATCAATGGAATCGCGGGGCAGAGGCTGCTGCGCAAACTTTGTCCTTCCTGCAGCGAGCCCTATGAGCCGCTCCCCGAGCTTATCAACCGGCTCAAGCTCGACCGGTTGACCGGCGGCGGTCCCATTCTTCTGCGCCGCGCCGTCGGATGCGCGCGCTGCAACCACACCGGATATCGCGGCCGTACGTCGATTGTCGAAGTTCTTACCGTCAGCGATGCGATCCAGCAGGCCGTTCTGAAAAGTGCCGACGGCAATCAGATTCAAAGGCTTGCCATCGAAGAGGGCATGCAGCCCATGGCGACGCACGGGTTGAAGAAAGCGATCGCGGGCATGACGACGATCGACGAAGTGCTGCGCGTGGTGTCGGTGGCCTGATGGTTCAGTTTCAATACCGTGCAATGACAGGTTCCGGCGCAGTCGTCCGCGGCGTCCTGGATGCACCCACCCAGGAACAGGTGGTGCGGCAGCTGCGTTCGCGCGGTCTTTATCCGCTCGATGCGTCCGAACACGGTTCTGGCGGCCTTCGCGGGCTGTTTCCCAAGGGCAAGCTTTTCGGCCCGCGCGTCACCACGCGCGGGCTTGCCATGGTCACGCAGGAACTTTCCACACTGCTGAAGGCGGGCCTCGAACTCGACCGTGCGCTCGGTATCCTGGTCGGCCTGTCCGATATCGGCGCGCTGAAGGCTCCGTTCGAAGGCGTTCGCAACCGCGTGCGCGACGGCATGAGCTTTGCCGAAGCGCTTGCCACCGATCCGGTGTTTCCGAAATTCTATGTGAGCATGGTGCGTGCCGGCGAACATGGCGGCTCGCTTGACGTAACGCTGCAGCGCCTGACCGATTATCTGGGACGCACCATGGCGATACGCGAGCAGATCACGTCTGCTCTCGTCTATCCCAGCCTGCTGCTCCTGACGGCAGGCGCTTCCATCATCATTATTCTCGTTTTCGTGATACCGGAATTCGAACCTTTGTTTGCCGATGCGGGCAAGTCGCTTCCTCTTCCGACAAAGATCGTGATGGGTGCCGGCGACGCCGTTCGCGACTATGGCTGGCTATTTGTGTTGCTCGTTGCCGGCGGAATTTTCGCGTTGCGCCGCGCGTTGCAGAAGCCGGCAAATCGCCTCAAATGGGATGCACTCAAACTTCGCTGGCCGATACTCGGAAATCTTCTCGCGTCGATCGAAGTCGAGCGGCTTATGCGAACTTTTGGTACGCTTCTGTCGAACGGCGTTCCGATACCTACCGCATTGATGCTGTCGAAGGAAGTGTTGTCCAACACGGTGCTGTCGGCGGCGATCAGGGACGCGGCCGTGTCGTTGCGCGAAGGCGAGCGGCTGGCGCAGCGGCTGGCCCGTTCGAAGGTATTCCCGCCCGTCACGCTCGATCTGATATCGATCGGAGAAGAGTCCGGGAAGCTCGACGAGATGCTGCTGCGGCAGGCCGATCTGGATGAAACCCGGATAAAACACAAGGTCGATCGTGCGCTGGCGATGCTGGTGCCTATCCTTACGGTGGGACTGGGCGCAATTGTTGCCGGTCTCATCGTATCCATGCTTGTCGCCATCATCAGTGTGAACGATCTGGCGCTGCAATAGGAGGAAACGCGTGAAAAGCTGGAATAAATTTGCAAGGGCAGCGGCGCTTCCAGCCGTACTGCGGAACAGGCTGCTGCGCAGCAAAGTACTAAAGTTCCGTGGGTCGGGCGAGGCGGGTTATACCCTGATGGAGCTTCTGGTGGTGCTGGCCATCCTGGGCTTGCTCGCCGCAGTCGCCACCCCGATGGTCCTGCATTATCTCGATAGCGCCAAGGTTTCGACGGCCAAGACCGAAGTGTCGAATCTGTCGGCCGGGCTCGACCTGTTCAAATACGATGTGGGCCGCTATCCGACGACGGAGGAAGGGCTCGGAGCCCTGATCAGCGCGCCGGAAGGAGTCGAGAACTGGAACGGCCCCTACATCAAGAAAACCACGAAGCTCAACGATCCCTGGGGGCATCCCTATAATTACAAATATCCGGGCACGCATGGCGGCGAGTTCGATCTGTACAGCTACGGTGCGCATCCGGACACGGCAAAGAACGACGAAAAACCGCTGGTAGCCAACTGGTAGTCAGGCGATGAGTGCCATCCTGCCGGCCGCCGCCTCGATCGGATGCAACGGACCCTCTCTCGCCGGAATGCCGGGAGCGAAGATGTTCTGCGCGTCCGGAACCAAACGGCCGTTTCGCAGGCAGGATGGATTTACTCTTATCGAGGTGCTGGTCTCCCTCGCCATTCTCAGCATCTCGCTCGGCGTGTTGCTGTCGGTCTTCCTGCAGGGTCTCGACCGTTCACGAGAAAGCCGTGACGAGTCGTCTGCGCGGGCACTTGCACAATCGCTGCTCGCCCAGGCCAAAACCGTCGACAATCCGTCTTTCGGAGCAAGTGCGGGCAAGTCGAACAATTTCCTGTGGCGCCTGCAGGTAATTCCCTACGGAAGCGCGCAAGACAAAACCGCGTGGCAAGAAGGCGCGGGGCAGATCGTTGCGACGGTATCGTGGCGCGGTTCCGGCGGCATGCGCTCGATCAGCCTGTCAACGTTGCGCTTGTTTCCAAAGCCCGGGGCGGATTCCGATTGACCGCGGATAGTCGCCATAACGGGCTCCGCGCGGGCGAGTCGGGGTTCACGCTGCTCGAACTTCTGATCGCGACGACGCTGCTCGCGTTTCTTTCGCTTCTTCTTTTCGGAGGGCTGCGATTCGGTACGCGGGTTTGGGAAAAAACCGAAACGGCGACGACGTCGACCAATCGCATACGCTCAGCCCAACTCGTGCTTTCGGAAGAGATTTCGCAGGCCTATCCGTTCTATGCCGGCGACAACGCAACCGTGAAGCGCGTCGATTTCGACGGGGAAGACCAGCGGGTCACGTTCTTTGCGCCGTCGAAGACGCTGCAAGGGGGGATGGATCTCGTCACCATCCAGTCGGTTCGCGACAAACGCGGCGTTTCGATTGTCATTGCAAGCAAGCCGGAGCTCGAGGGGGCGCGGGCCGTCGTTTCGCACTACACACTCATCGGCGGACTTAAATCGTTTCAGATTTCCTATTATGGTTCGCCGTCGGCGGCACCGTCTTCAGCGCAGCCGCCAATTACAACCAAAGCGGGTCTCGGTGCCAATGCGGCCGCAACGGCCAAGGCGCCCGCCCAATGGACTTCAGTCTGGGAAGGTCAACAGAGATTGCCTGAGCTCGTTCGTATCCGCGGCGCCATGGCGGACAGGTCGAACTGGCCCGATCTGGTCGTTTCTCCGCGAATCGAGGTTGACGAGTCGTGCGTCCTCGATCAACTCACGAAATATTGTCAGGGTCGCTGATGGCATCGCCAACTATTACCGAATCCTTCGGCTCGTTCCGGGGTCTTGCGTCCGAACTTCTCGCGGAGTGGTGGCGCGAACTCGGAAACATGGTCCGCGATGTACTGGCGAGCCCGTTGGCGCGCGGCACGGAATATGTCTTGCTGCAGGTCGAACCGGAAGAGGTGCGCGCTGTCCTCGTCTCGGGCGGACGCGAGCAGGAGATTGGGCGCGCAACCGGCGAAGGCAACCTCCGCGCGCGTGAGATATCCTCTCTTCTCGCCGCATCGGAAATCACCCCTCGGGGAACGAAAGATGTCGCGCTGGAACTTCCGGAGAGCGAGGTCTTGCGCCGGCAGTTCGAATTGCCCGCCGCAAGTCGTGCAACGCTCGCCAACGCGGTTCCGTTCGAGCTCGAACGTCTCAGCCCGATCGAGGCAGACCGGCTCTATTACGATTTCAGCATTGTCGAAACCTCGAAAGCCAAGAAACTGGCGCGGCTCGAGCTGCGCATCGTCAAACGCCAGACCGTCGACCCGGCAATCGAAATGGCCCGTGCTGCGGGGTTGCAGGTCGGGGCAATTCGCTTCGCGGGCGATCCGCGCGAGGCGGACTGGCGCTCCTTCCCGCTCGATCGCAAGGCGCTGCTCCACCTCAAATGGCGCCGGTGGAACGTGGTGATTCTGGCGCTGCTCGCGATCTTCCTGGCGACGGCGGTGGTGTTCGCCGCTTATTGGCGCGGGGCGGCAGCGGCCGACGAACTTTCAAGTGAAGTCGAAGCAGCCGGCACGCGCGCGGCAGTGGTTCATCGCCTCTCGCACGACATTGCCGACGTGCAGGCGCAGATCGAATTTCCGCTCCAGCAGAAACGCGCTCCGTTTCTCCTTGCCCTTCTGAAGGAAGTTACCCGGCTGCTTCCCGACGGGACATGGCTTACCGAGTTCGAACTCGACGGAGGAAAGGTCCATATTCAGGGATATGCCAAGTCGGCTTCCGATGTAGTGGGCGAAATCGACCGTTCTCCCCTGTTTGCGAATGCGCAATTCATGGCGCCCCTTCAGAGCGCGCAGAATGGCAACGAGCGTTTCGACCTTTCTTTCGATGTGAAGGTGCCCCATGACGCGAAGGCGCCGCATGATGTCAAGGCAGCACACCACTGATGAGCGCTCCCCAGTTCCTTCGCGGCAGGAAGGGCGCATTGCTCGCGCTCGGCGTGGTTGCGTGCCTCTTCGTCCTGCTCGTCGCACTTCCGGTGGCAACGCTGTTTCGCGCGCAGGCCGAGGACCGCACCGACGGTGTCGCCCAGCTCAATGCCTATCGCGCGCTGGAGGCCCAGCGGCCCGCGTTGCAGGCCCGTCTGGCTTCGCTTCAGGAAGGGGCAAAGTCGGTTCCCGGGTTGCTCGACGCAACCAGCGCCGATCTCGCGCAGGCTCAATTTCAAAGCGAAATGAAAGGGCTGATCGACAAGAACGGCGGCTCGCTCCTCAGCGCGCAGTTGCTCCCGCCTACCAAAGTCAAAGGATTCGATTCGGTTTCCATCGAATATGACGTGACCATTCCGCTCTCGAATTTCAGCTCGCTTGTTTATGCCGTCGAGACGCATGTTCCATATTATTACGTCGACAGCGCCGATCTCGTGATGCCGCCGAACTGGCGTCCCAACTCGCCCAACCAGAATCCTTCGCTGGAAATGCGTTGGACCATTCACGCCTATCGCTGGCGGGGATCGCATTGATGATACGTCTGAACCCCGCCCAACTTCTTCTCTCCGCAATCTGCGCAGGCTTCGCGGTTCTGCTCGGCTTTCTTCTGGTCGCGCCATTGCCCGAAATCAGCGTGCCGCCCGTCGCTCGGCCCCATCCCGCTGCGGCCGCCCACAAGGCCAGCGACAGCGACGATGACAGTGACAGCGACACCGACGATGACAGTGATGACGACGCCACGACGGTCCAGCGTTTTGTGGCGCCGTCCCAACAGGAATTCGCCCTGGTGGATGACCGTCTCGTCTTCAATCCGTCGCGCACCAGGGTGGTCGCGCCTTCGCTGCCGGGCACATCCAATGCCACGAGCCTTCCGTCGGACCTTTCGCTGGTCGGCGTGATCCTGGATGACAACAGAAAGCTTGCCCTGTTCAAATCGCCTGCCGCGCCGCTTGCGGTGGGGGTGGCGCTGGGCGGCAGCATCGACGGGTGGCAGGTCACGCGCATCGAGCCGGACCGGGTTGCCCTGCGGGCAAGCGGCCCCGAACAGGAACTCTCGCTGTCCACCAACAAGGCGCCTCCGGCATCGCCGGCCCAGATTCAACCTCGTCCGTTCGGACCGCCCAACGTGCCGCGCCCGCCGAATTTCATGCGCAACAATCCGAATGCGAACCCCAACGCCGCCAACAACAATAATAACAACAATAACGGAAATAATAACAACGACGACGATGACGACAACTGAGGATCGAACCGCCGCGTCATGGCGGGCGCTACGGCCGGGCCGTCAGCCGGGCGCCGATTTCGCCATGCTTTCAAAGCGGGCAAAGAGATAATTGCTGTCCATCGGGCCCGGCGACGCTTCGGGATGATATTGGACCGAGAAGGCCGGCACATTCTGCACGGCCAGTCCGCAATTGCTGCCATCGAACAGCGAAATATGGGTTTCCCGCACGCCGGCCGGCAGGCTTTCGTTGTCGACAGCGAAACCGTGATTCATGGACACGATCTCAACTTTTCCCGTCTCGAGATCCTTCACCGGATGATTGGCGCCGTGATGGCCCTGGCCCATCTTTCGGGTGCGCGCACCCAGGGCAAGTCCCAGCAATTGGTGGCCGAGGCAGATGCCGAAGACCGGCACGCGGCGCTCCAGCAGCCCGGAAATGGTCGGAATGGCGTACAGGCCGGTCGCCGCGGGATCGCCCGGTCCATTCGAAAGAAGGACGCCGTCAGGCGCATGACGCAGAATTTCTTCGCAGGTCGCGGTGGCTGGAAGCACGGTGATCTCCGCGCCTTGGCCTGCAAGTTGCCGAAGGATATTTCGCTTCACGCCGTAGTCGACGACGACGGCCCGCCAACTGGTGGCCGTCTGTTGGGCATAGCCTTCGCCCCATTTCCACGGCGCCTCGCGCCAGGAATAAGTTTGGCGGCATGTCACCTCGCGGGCGAGGTCGACGCCTTCCAGACCCGGGAAGCGGCGTGCTTCGGCGACCAGGGCCGCAATGTCGAATTTTCCGTCCGGCGAATGGGCCACAACGCCATGCGGCATGCCTTTTTCGCGGATGCGAGAAGTCAGGGCTCGCGTATCGATACCGGCCACGCCTGGAACATTGTGCGATTTCAACCAGCGGTCGAGGTCTGAAAGCGCCCGCCAGTTCGAAGGTTGCTCGGCATCGGCACGAACGACCAGCGCACGGACGACGGGCGTCGTCGATTCGATATCTTCCCGGTTGGTACCGACGATGCCGATATGGGGAAAGGTGAACGCGACGATCTGGCCCGCATAAGACGGATCGGTGAGTATTTCCTGATAGCCTGTCATGGCTGTGTTGAAGCAGACCTCGCCCACGGCGTGTCCGGCTGCGCCGAAGCCACGACCCGCGAATACGGTTCCGTCTGCAAGAACCAGAACGCCGCTGCCGCGCGAAAACTCTTCCGCCGCGCATGCGGCAGAAGCTCCGAAATTATGCGTCATCGCGATGGCCCTGGATTTTTTCGAAAATAGAAACCCGATCCCTGTGGGTCAAGCAGTCCAAAGCCGATTGCGGCAACGCATACGCACTCCTACTTTCGTACCGGACAGGGAGAACAGGAATGACACTGCGCGAAAGGCTGAACGAGACGTTGAAAGAGGCGATGAAGGCGCGTGCGCAGAAGCGCGTTTCCACGCTGCGCCTGGTTCTGGCCGCGCTGAAGGAGCGCGATATCGCCAATCGTACCGGGGAAAGCCGCGAAGGCGTGAGCGACGACGAAATTCTCACGCTTCTGGCGAAGATGATCCGTCAGCGTGAGGAATCCGCTTCGGTCTATGACAATGGCGGGCGTCCCGAACTTGCTGCGGGCGAACGGGAAGAAATTGCCATCATCCGCGAATTCCTGCCGCGCCAGATGAATGAAGAGGAGATGCGCACAGCAGCGGAAGCGGCGATCGCGGAAACGGGAGCCGCCGCACCAAAGGACATGGGGCGTGTCATGGGAGCGCTGAAGCAACGTTATGCAGGGCAGATGGATTTCGGCCGCGCCGGCGGCATCGTCAAGGATATGCTCGCGCAAAATAAATAGTGGCGCGCCGGCGCGATTCACAGGAATCGCGTTTTCCCGCCAAGCATCGCCCGCCGGATAGCCGTAGGATAGAGGGATGCACTACGGCGAGGGACTGCTCGAGGAAATTCTCCGCCGGACCGATCTCGTTCAGCTGGTTGGACGCCGGGTTCGCCTGACGCGCAAGGGCCGCGTTTTCTGGGGTCCCTGTCCTTTTCACAAGGAGAAAACGCCGTCGTTCAAGGTCGAGAGCGAGCGTCGAAACTACAAATGTTTCGGCTGCGGCGCCGCCGGCAACGCGTTCAAATGGCTCATCGAAACCGAGGGCTTGAGCTTTCCCGAAGCCGTCGAACGGCTGGCGCAGGAAGCCGGCGTCGAGCTGCCCAAATGGACGCCGCAGGACGAGTCGCGCGAACAGCAGAAAAAATCACTCCACGCCGCGATTGAAGAGGCCTGCACTTTCTACGAACAGCAGTTGCGCAGTTCTGCCGGCAGCGCCGCGCAAAACTATCTGCAGTCGCGCGGCCTCGGCGAGGAGGCGTGGCGGCAGTTTCGCCTTGGTTACGCTCCCGGTGGACGCGATGTACTTCTTCGGCATCTGAAAGACGCCGGCTTCCCGGAAGACGATGCCGTGGCCGCAGGGCTCGCGCGCCGCAGCGAAAACGGTCAGGCCGTTCGCGACTTCTTTTTCGACCGGGTAATATTTCCGATCGGAGACATGCGCGACCGCATGGTGGCTTTCGGTGCGCGCACGCTGCAGAGCGACGTAACGCCGAAATACATCAATACGGGCGAAACGCCGCTCTTCTCGAAGGGCAAGCTCCTCTACAATTTTGCATCCGCGCGCGCCGCCGCGCTCCGAACCGGCAACCTTGTTGTCGCGGAAGGATATCTGGATGTGATTGCTCTTGTGCGGGCAGGGTTCGAGGCCGCTGTCGCACCGCTCGGAACCGCACTCACCGAAGATCATCTAGCGCTTCTTTGGCGAAGCTCGCCCGAACCGCTCCTGTCGTTTGATGGTGATGAAGCCGGCCGCCGCGCCGCATTTCGCGCCGCGAGCCTGGCGATGCCGTTGCTGACGCCGGGGCATTCGCTGCGGTTCGCGTTCCTGCCCATGGGTGAGGATCCGGACAGTCTCATTCGCGCACAAGGCGCCGGCGCCATGAGGCAGGTGATCGAGAAAGCGATCCCGCTGGTCGAGATGATCTGGGAAATGGAGGCCGGCCAGTCCGTCCTCGATACGCCAGAACGCAAGGCCGCGCTGGTGCTCCGTCTCAATGAGCGGCTAAAAACCATTCCCTCGCCTGAGATCAGGCAGTTCTATCTGGGCGCTTTTGTCGACATCGTCTCGCGGGAGATGGGGTTGCGGGCCTATGCGTCGGGCGATCAGCTTCGCGTTTCGGCATCATCGGCGCGATGGTCGCAGAAGAGCCCAGCCGGTGCCGGGAAGGTCAAACCGGGGCTCACGCAGGCTCTTCGGGCGAACAGACTGATTACCGTACGCGCGGGGAGGAGTTCCGCTGCGGTTCTGCCCACGCCGCTGGCGCGAAACGCGGCTCCCGGAGCGCGAAGCCTCAAGGAAATCGAACTTCTGGCGCTGCTTCTCGATGTTCCGGAGCTCATCGAGCGCCAGTACGAGCAGCTTGCAGCGCTGCCGCTGGCCGACTCCTCGCTTGACAATTTGCGCCATGAACTCCTACAGGTCGCGGCTTCCGGGGGAAGGCTTGAAACGGGGAGGCTGGAGGGCCATCTCGAACGCGCAGGCATGGGTCAGCTCGTCAAGCGCCTGAAGCCGCGACGACTTCCCCGATCTGCCGATTCAGACCTCCATAGCAAGTCTACCGCCGGGGGAGATGGCGATGTCGGCGAGTTTGAGGCCCGATGGGTACGTGCTGCAGCGCAGCTCTGGAGCATGGCGGAATCCGGAGCCGAACGGAGGCACGCCCTGGAACGTTTCAAATCCGAGGCGGGCGAGAAAGACTGAGCGGTTGACGATCGCTTTGGCATTTCCCGCTTAAACTTTGGCAAGTAAAGGTGGCTGGCCGGAAGGGCCGCACGCGCCTGAGTGAGCAACCCCTTCCGCCCACCGGGCGAGACAACGACAAGCGGCGAATGGCGACGAATCAGGATCAGACGAAAAAATCGGTGAAGCCGGCATCGAAGCCGACTGAGAAAGCCAAACCCGCCAAGGTTACTGCGGCGAAGCCGGCGACCGCCCGCAAAGAGTCCATGGCCAAGCCGGCCACCGCCGCAAAGCCGGCCGCCATCGCGACGCCGAAGCTGCAGGCGGCCGTGAATGGCTCCGGTCAGCCGGACTCCAAGAAGCTGGCAACAGCGGCGAATGCCCTCGACAGCAAGACTATGCCGGCGGCGAAACCCGTGACGAAACTGCCGGGGGCTCCGTCCGAAGGCGCCCCGCGCGAAGATGCCGATTCGCCTCTGCTCGATATGTCCGACGCCGCCGTGCGCAAGATGGTCACGCGTGCCAAGCAACGGGGCTATGTCACCTATGACGAACTGAACAAGGTTCTGCCGTCGGATAAAGTATCGTCGGAACAGATCGAAGACACGATGTCGATGCTCAATGAAATGGGCATCAACGTGATCGAGAGCGAAGAGCAGGAAGAACAGGGCGACCTGCCGGCACTCGCCCAGGCCAAACAGGTTGCCACCAAATCCGAAGAAGAGGAGCAGCCTTACGATCGCACCGACGATCCGGTGCGCATGTATCTGCGCGAAATGGGATCGGTCGAGCTTCTGTCGCGCGAAGGCGAGATCGCGATCGCCAAGCGTATCGAGGCCGGCCGCGAACTGATGATCGGTGCGCTCTGCGAGAGCCCGCTCACCTTCGAAGCGCTGACCATCTGGCGCGACGAGCTGAACGAAGGAAAGGTTCTGCTTCGCGACATCATCGATCTCGAAGCGATGTACGGGGCTGGACCGGACGCACAACCGGTTGCGGCGATGGCTGCTCCGCCGGTCGAAAGGCAGGCAGCCACGGTAAATGGTGCAGCCCCGGTAAATGGTCATGCAGCGCCCCAGATGATGCCCCCAGCGGTCGTCCCGCCGGCGCGAACGGAGGCGGTGCGCCCGGAGCCTTTCGGCGCCAACGGCGTGGAGGGTGAACAGGATCCGGGCGAGGCCGCTGCCGCGGCGGATGCGGCTGCAGAGGCCGAGGATTTCGACGACGAAGGCAGTCTGTCGCTTGCGGCGATGGAAGCTGCGCTCAAGCCCCAGGTGCTGGAGAAGCTCGACCAGATTGCAAATCTCTACAAGAAGCTCGGCAAGCTCCAGGATGCTTCGGTCGAAGCGGCACTCGCTTCCGATGAACTTTCAAGCGGCCAGGAACGTCGCTTCAAGAAGCTCCGGTCCGAGACGGTCGATCTCGTCAAAGGCCTCAAGCTGAACAACAACCGCATCGAAGCGCTTGTCGATCAGATGTACGGCATCAATCGCCGCCTGGTCTCGATCGAAGGCCGTTTGCTGCGGCTTGCCGAAGCCCATGGTGTGGATCGTATCGACTTTCTCAAGCAGCATTTCGGCAATGAGCTTGATCCCAATTGGGCGCGCCGCGTGGCCCGGCTAAGCGGGCTTGGCTGGCACGATTTCGTGCAGGAAGAGCGCGAGCGTATCCGGCACTACCGTGACGAGATCCAGACGCTCGCACAGGAGATGCGCCAGTCGATCAGCGAATTCCGCCGCATCGTACAGACTGTACAGAAGGGCGAGCGCGAAAGCGGGCAGGCGAAGAAAGAAATGATCGAGGCCAATCTGCGCCTCGTGATTTCGATTGCAAAGAAATACACCAACCGCGGCCTGCAGTTCCTCGATCTGATCCAGGAAGGCAATATCGGCCTGATGAAGGCCGTGGACAAATTCGAGTACCGCCGCGGCTACAAATTCTCCACCTATGCCACGTGGTGGATTCGTCAGGCGATTACACGCTCCATCGCCGATCAGGCGCGCACCATCCGCATTCCGGTGCACATGATCGAGACGATCAACAAGCTGGTGCGCACCTCGCGGCAGATGCTGCACGAGATTGGCCGCGAGCCGACGCCGGAAGAACTGGCCGAGCGCCTCGCCATGCCGCTCGAAAAAGTGCGCAAGGTCCTCAAGATCGCCAAGGAGCCGATCAGCCTCGAAACGCCGATCGGCGACGAAGAGGACAGTCATCTGGGCGACTTCATCGAGGACAAGAACGCAATCCTGCCCATCGATGCGGCGATCCAGGCCAATCTGCGTGAAACAACCACGCGCGTTCTGGCAACGCTGACGCCGCGCGAGGAACGCGTGCTGCGCATGCGATTCGGCATCGGCATGAACACCGATCACACGCTTGAAGAAGTCGGCCAGCAATTCTCCGTCACCCGAGAGCGCATCCGCCAGATCGAAGCCAAGGCGCTGAGGAAGCTGAAGCATCCCAGCCGGTCCAGAAAGCTCAGAAGTTTCCTCGACAATTAAGCGAGTAGCCCGGACAGAAGGCAATGCCGACAATCGCGTGGTTTTATGGCATCGCTGTTCAGATGTTCTTCAACGACCACGATCCACCGCACTTCCACGCCAGATATGGTCGCGCAAAAGCGCTCTTTCGAATCGCTGATGGCAAGATGATTGCCGGCGAACTCCCACCAACAGCCGAACGACTCGTCCACGAATGGGCGCTGGCGCGAAAACCTGAGTTGGAGGAGAATTGGAACAGGGCGCGGTCACAACGGCGTCTGGAGAAAATAGCGGGTCCCGATGGAAAAGGCTGATTTTCCGCTTGTCGATGTTTTGCGTGTGAGACCGATGAATGGGTATCGGCTCTGGGTGCGGTTCTCGGACGGCAGCGAAGGTGTGAAGGATTTTACTTATCTTGTAGGGAAAAGCGGCGAGATGGTACAGCCGCTAAAAGATCAAACCTATTTCGAACGGGTATTTGTCGAAATGGGCGCGCCGACATGGCCCAACGGCTTCGATCTCGATCCGATCAATCTCTACATGGAATTGCGGGACTCGGGCGCGCTGACGTGCGTTGCTGCGGCTGAATAAGATCAGCCGGCCCAAATCAAGTTTCATTTTAGCGCGGATGCCGCGGGATGAGTGTCTCCAAGACGGGGCGTGAATATAGCGGTACGGAGCATGCCGTCGACGCCGTGATCCATGTTCTCGGCGTGCTGTTCGCCATCAATGGCGGGCTCTGGCTTTTATTTCATGTCACCGGCCTCAACGTCGTTGCGAGCGTCTCGGTGTATTGCGCCGGGCTGTTCGCGATGCTGACCGCGTCGGCACTTTATAATCTCTGGCCGCATGGCAACGTCCGGGATTGGCTGCGGCGGTTCGATCATGCGGCGATCTTCATCATGATCGCGGCCACCTACACGCCTTTCGCCGTCAATCGGCTGCAGGCGCCGGCGAGTGGAACGATCCTCTCGCTTATCTGGGCCGGCGCGACGGCGGGCGTGGTTCTCAAGATGCTGTTTCCCCGCCGCTTCGAGATCGCGAGCGTGACGCTTTATCTCGTCCTTGGCTGGCTCGTGGTGACCGTTATCAAACCGTTGTCCCTGTCGCTGGCAACAATGGATTTCCGCCTGCTTCTCGCCGGCGGGCTGGTTTACTCGGCCGGCGTTGTATTTTATTTGTTGGAGCGCCTGCCCTATCACAAGGCGATCTGGCACGGGTTTGTACTTGTCGCCGTCATTCTGCATTTCACCGCGATAGCAAGCGAGTTTGCGACGGCGCTGCCTTGATTCTCGATCTGCCCTACAATTTCCACTGGGTCGAACCGCGTGAAGCGGCGCGCTCGGCGCAGGCCTATGCCGGCTTCCTCCGTCCATTCCTGCAGGCGCATGGCATCCGCGGAGTTATCAACCTGCGAGGAAGCAATCCCGGGCATCTCTGGTGGCGATATGAAACCCGGATTTGCGCGCGCGCCGGCATTGTTCATTGCGACGTAAAGCTCAATTCGCGCCAGCTGCCGGCGCAGGCCACGCTCGTCAGCCTCATCGATGCGTTCGATGCGATGCCGCGCCCATTCCTGCTCAAATGTTCGGGCGGTCAGGACCGCACCAGCCTGGCCGCCGCGCTTTATTTGCTGCATCGAAACGGCTGGCAAGAATTGGCGAAGGCGGAAATGCAGTTCGCACGCTGGCCCTATCTGCATCTGCCGCACAAGAACCAGCGTTGGTTGAGGTTGTTCCCGCAATTCGCAAACGAGCAAGCCTGCCAGACTTCGCTTCGGGATTGGCTTGCCACAACCTATTCGGCGCGCTCCTTCCGCGACTGGCTTGAGCGCGGCGGCGAAGGGGCAAGCTTTCGTGGGCTCTACGGTGTTCCCGGCAGTGCACCCAAGCGCTGAAGCGCATCGCGGTCTCGCAATCGCAGAGGGCGTTATCCTCTGGACGGGCTATCTCGACCGCCCGACGCAGATTCGACTGTTCCAGGATGTCAGGTCGGGTGCAGCCGAAGCGCCCTTCTATCGGCCGTGCATGCCACGCTCCGGCAACCCCTTTTCCGTCGAAGAGACGAATTTCGGTTCGCTCGGCTGGTATTCGGATGTTTCCGGCTATCGCTATGAAAAACTGCACCCCGGAACGGGAAAGGCCTGGCCGCCGATTCCCGATTTTCTCATCCGTATCTGGCGAGAACTGACCGCCTGCCCCGCAGATCCCGAATGCTGTCTGGTAAATCTCTATCGCGAGAGCGCGCGTATGGGGCTGCATCAGGATCGCGACGAAGCCGCGCTGGACGCGCCCGTGCTTTCGGTTTCGCTGGGAGATGACGCCCTGTTCCGCATCGGCGGCGCCACGCGCAAAGCGCCAACCCGCAGCGTGCTCCTCCATTCGGGCGACATTCTTGTTTTCGGTGGTGTCGCGCGGCTTGCCTATCACGGCATCGACAGAGTCGTTTCCAAAACGTCCACGCTTGTTCCGGGCGGAGGACGACTCAATCTGACCCTGAGGCGCGTAACGACCATCGGTACATAAAAGGACGCCCGACCAGGGGGCTGGCCGGGCGTCGTGCGCCGTTACGCGCTGGTGCCGGGAGGGGATGACCAGCACCTTCGGAAGAACGCCATCCAGCGTGCGAGCGGGGGGGGCAGTGCCTGCCGGACGGTATTTCGTC
Source organism: Rhizomicrobium sp. (assembly GCA_036269235.1). Classification (GTDB taxonomy): domain Bacteria; phylum Pseudomonadota; class Alphaproteobacteria; order Micropepsales; family Micropepsaceae; genus Rhizomicrobium. The sequence continues at coordinate 248,720 of DATASL010000043.1, read as the reverse complement.
CTTCCGGGAACAAAGCTATGCACTGATGCCACAGCTTTCAACTATTTTTTTCGTGATAATTCTGGCAGATCGTTTAGCCGTGCAGGTGCCATAATTAGCACATATTTGTAGCGGCAAACATTTCCTGTCTGTCAGGATTGTTCCGGGTACGGACGTGGTTCTTCCTAGATCTTGCCGAGATCGCGTGCGGTGGCGTCTATTCCCTGCCTCGCCTTGGTCACGATCTCGTCAATCTCCGCTTCGCTTGCGATGAGTGGGGGCGCGAGCACCATGGTATCGCGAATTGCCCGCATCATCAGGCCCGCCGCAACGCTGTGATTGCGGCAGCGCGTGCCGACATCCATATCGCGCGGAAAGAACCTGCGCGCCGGTTTGTCGGGCACGAGTTCGATCGCGGCAAGCATGCCGATACCGCGTATTTCGCCGACAAGCGGATGAGATTCGAGCGCCTCGCGCAGCCGGCGGTGCAAATACGGCCCGATCGACTGTTTGACGCGTGGAACAAGCCCGCGCTTCTCCATCACTTCCAGGTTCTTCAACGCAACGGCTGCAGCAACGGGGTGCCCCGAATAGGTGAAGCCATGCACCAGCTCCTCATTAGCTGAAAGAAGAGCTTCGGCCATTCTGCCGCCGAGCGACACGGCGGAAATCGGCTGGTAGCCGGAGGAAAGACCTTTCGCCATGGTAATGATGTCGGGCGCGATCGCGTAGGTGTCGGCACCGAACCATTCGCCGGTTCGGCCGAAGCCAGTAATCACTTCGTCGAGATGCAGCAGTACATCGTATTGCCGGCAAATGCGTTGCACTTCCGGCCAGTAGGTCGCCGGCGGAAAAATCAGCCCTCCGGCTCCCTGGACAGGCTCGGCCGAAAAGGATGCGACGCGATGCGGCCCGATCTCGCGGATACGGTCTTCCAGCCGCTGGGCGATCAGGACGCCGAATTCCTCCGGTCCGATATCGCCATAGCCAGCCGCCTGCGCCGCGAACCAATAGGGCGCGGGCACCTTCGCGAAACCCGGCAGGGGCAGGTCCCATTGCGGATGCATGGGCGTCAGGCCCGAAAGCGAGGCCGCCGCCATGGTGACGCCGTGATAGCCGTAATCGCGCGAGAGATGGACCTTCTTTTCCGGTTTGCCCTTCAGGTTCCAGTAGTAGCGGATGAGCTTGAGCGCCGAATCGTTCGCTTCGGACCCCGAATTGGCGAACAGGACGTGTTCGTGCCCTTCCGGCAGAATCCGCGCGAGTTTCGCGGAGAGTTCCGCCGTCCAGGGATTCGTCGTCTTGAAGAAATTATTGTAATAGGGGAGCGTCTTCAGCGCCTCGCACCCCGCTTCGGTCAATTCGCGATTGCCGTAGCCCACTTGCACGCACCACAGCCCCGCCATGCCGTCGATGATGCGGTTGCCTTCGGAATCCCACAGATAGACGCCGTCCGCGCGCGTGATGACGCGGGTGCCTTCGCGGATCAGAGCCGCGGCATCCGAAAACGGATGAATGTGGTGCGCGGCGTCAAGCGCCTGCCAGTGTTTGGTTAGATTATGGGTTGCGCTTTGTTGCGCCATGGCCATGCCCTGCCGTGTGAAAAGTGGAAATGGGGTGCGCGCATGGGCGCGCAAGGCACGGGCGTCTAGGGATTAAACCCGATGCGCGCGCACAGAATCAGCAGGGCGATTTTGGCCGTCATGGGCGCCAGCCTAACAGGGGCCGGCGCCCGCGGAAAGGTGGTTGGTTCTAGGCGGCCTGGGGCAATTGCCCGAGCGAAGCCACCTTCTGCCATGCCGGAAGCGATTTGAGATCGGTATGCCAGCGCTGGATGGCGCGATAGTTCTCGAGCGGATAGCCCACGCGCTCGGCCACTGTCAGTGGCGCGCCGATGACGAAGTCGGCGACCGACAGCGCTTCACCCGTAACGAAGCGATGTTTCTCGAGCTGCCCGTTGAGCACCGCGGCAAGGCGGTTGAACTGCTCTTCACCGCGTGTAATTTCAGCTGGCGCGGGGTCACCGAGATTGAAGAACGGCTTGATGATCCGTTCGAAAATGAAGATGGCGCAAGTCGGGTCCCAGTGATTGCTGTCCCAGTAAAGCCATTTGGTCAGTGCGAGCCTTTCACCGGCCTCGCGCGGCAGCCAGCCTTCCCGCTTCGATGCGAGATATTCGACGATGGCGTTGGATTCCCACAGTACGAAGCCGTCATCCTCCAGCACCGGCATACGCTGATTGGGATTGAGCGCCGTGAATTCCGGCGTCTTCTGTTCGCCCTTGGTCAGATCCACGATGTGAATCTCGTGGTCGATGCCGAGATGATTGGCCGTCAGGAGAACCTTGAAAGCACGTGGGCTGACGGGGAAAACGTGAAGCTTGAGAGACATTGCGATTGCTCCTTGGATGAAAGTGGGAATGAAACTAGCCGGCGGCTTTAGCCGCGTAGATTTCGAGCAGGCCGCTCCAGCCGCGTGGAGAATCGACCGCGTCGCGAATAGCCCGGGCGTCGTCGGAACTGATGCGGTGTTCGAGTTCCACGCGCGTGCCGGCGTCGCCATCCGGGACAAAACAAATTTCCACTTCGCTCTCGACCGATTCGTCGAGAACAAATTTGCTGTTAAGCCGCCAGGAAAGAACGAGCCGTGATGGCGGGTCCCAGACGAGCACGCGGCCCCAATCGCATTCGGAACCGTCCTCGCCTTTCTCGTACCAGCGCCCGCCGGTATGGGGCTCGATGATCGCCTGCTTCATCGGGGCTTTGCCGATGTGATGGTCGCGGGGCCACCAGCTGTCGAAACGGGCGGCGAACACGTCGAAGGCGCGCGCCGGCGGGGCATCGACCCGGATGCTTTTCCTGACGGGCGCGGCAGAAATTCTCGTCACGATTTTGGGTGCTCCTTCTCCACTTCGGCGCGAAACGCTTCCAGCGCCTGGTCCCAGAACTGGTCGAGCCAGGCGCGCAATGGACCAAGGCCGCGTGGATCGATCTGATAGACGCGGCGGGTGCCCTGCGGCTCTTCCTGCACGAGGCCTGCCTCTTTCAGGACTTTGAGGTGCTGCGATACTGCCGGCCGGCTCACGGACAGCCCGGCGGCGATCACGCCCACCGGCTTCGGCCCTGTCCGCAGCCGTTCAAGGATGCGGCGGCGGGTCGGGTCGGCCAGGGCAGCAAAGGCATTACCGTAAGTCATTGCTTACGGTAAGCGAAAACTTACGTAATGGTCAAGAGGGCACTCGCTCCCTCCCCATCGCGAAGCGGGGGAGAGGGAAAACAGCTCAGACGTTCAGCAGCAGATGCTGGCGCTCCCAGGGACTGATCACCTGCTGGTAAGCATCATGCTCGGAAACTTTGACGTCGCTGTAGAGAATCACAAAGGTTTCGCCGAGGACGTCCTTAAGGTCGCCGGACGCGCGGAATTTTGCCACCGCGTCGAGGATATGCCGCGGCAGCTGATAGCGCGTGGACTCATAGGCATTGCCTTCCATCGCTTTCGTCGGCGCGAGATTTTCGATCATGCCGAGATAACCGCAAACGAGGGATGCGCCGATGGCAAGATAGGGATTGGCATCGGCGCCCGGCACGCGGTTTTCCACGCGGCGGTTCTGTGCATCCGAAACCGGGACGCGCAGTCCGACAGTGCGGTTCTCGTGACCCCAATGCGTGTTGATCGGCGCAGAAAGAAAGCGCACCAGGCGCCGATAGGAATTCACGAAGGGCGCGATGAGCGGCATGGCGGCCGGCAGGTATTTCTGCAGGCCCGCAATATGCGCAAGAAACAGCCGTGTGTCCTTGCCGTTCTTGGTGGCAAACAGACTGCGCCCGCGGCGTGAATCGACGATGCTCTGATGGATGTGCATCGCCGAGCCCGGCTCCTGCTCGTAAGGCTTGGCCATGAAAGTGGCGTAAATGTCATGACGCAGCGCGGCCTGGCGCACAGTGCGCTTGAACAGGAATGTCTGGTCGGCCAACGCCACCGGGTCGCCGTGATTGAAGTTGATTTCAACCTGCGCCACGCCTTCCTCGTGGATCAGGCTGTCGATGCCGATCTCCTGCGCCTCGCAATAATCATAGACATCCTCGAACAGCGGATCGAATTCGTTCACCGCGTCGATGCCATAGGCCTGGCGGCCGGTCTGGGGGCGTCCCGTCTTTCCGGCCGGCGGTTGCAGCGGATAGTCGGGATCGATGTTTTTTGCGGCAAGAAAGAATTCCAGCTCCGGCGCCACGACGGGACGCCATTCGCGCTCCTGATAAAGCCGCATTACGCGTTTCAGTATATTGCGCGGCGTGAACTCGACCATCTCGCCGTTCTGATATTGGCAGTCGCAAACCACCTGGGCGGTAGGCTCCTTGTACCACGGCACGATGCGCAGCGTCTCCACGTCGGGAACGAGGATCATGTCGGGCGACTGGTAGGTGAGGATATTCGTTTCGCAATCCCCCCCGGTCACCATCTGACCGAAGATCGAGACGGGCAGTCTCAGCGTGTCGTTGCGCAACCCGCTAAGAAATTTGTTTGTCGGAAGTATCTTGCCGCGCGCGATTCCCGCCATGTCGGGCACGAGACATTCCACCTCGCTCACGCGGCGCGATTTCAGCCAGTCGGCAAATTGATCCTCGGCATGCCGGTTCATCGCGCTGCCCTTTCACGGACAGCCTCGCCGAAGGCGGCAAAAATTGCGCGGGAGATTTCGTTCTCATGCCAGCGCCATTCGGGATGCCATTGCAGACCGAGCAGGAAGCCTTTCGCATCCGGCATCGAAACGGCCTCAATGGTGCCGTCCGATGCGGCCGCATCGGCGTGGAGCGCGGCAGCCAGCCGGTCTATTCCCTGCCCGTGCAGCGAATTGACCGGAAAGCTGCGCCGGCCTGTAAGGTGCGCCAGCAGACTGCCGCCCGCGACCTCTACCTCATGCGCCGGCCCGTATTGCGCCTCGAGCGGCGCTTCCCTGTCCTCGCGATGATCGTTCCGGCCCGGCACTTCATGCACATGCTGGTGCAGGGTTCCGCCCAGCGCGACGTTCAACTCCTGGAAGCCGCGGCAGACACAGAGCACCGGGATTCCCGCCGCGATCGCCGCCATCAGCAGCGGAATGCTGGTCGCGTCGCGATTCTCGTCCAGCGGCACGCCATCGCGGGCAGGAATACCCTCGTAGCGGCCGGGCGATACGTTCGAAGGCGACCCCGGGAAAAGGAAACCGTCAAACGTCGCGATCAGGTCGGCAGCTGGAATTGGATCTTCGAGCACCGGTATAAGCAGCGGCGTGGCGCCGGCTCCCTCGCGGACCGCGGTAATGTATTTCTCGCCCACCATGTGAAACGGGTGTGCTCCCACCATGCGATGGTCGCAGGGGATACCGACAATGGGGGGACGGGGAGACATGCAGGACAACTTTCGGTGTCCCGCACCTAGCACGGGCCCATAATCTGGGCAAGGCGAGGTGCCTATTGCGCAGCTTTGGCCGGGCTGGCCGGCTTGGTCACCACGAACAAACCGGGATCGATTGCGACGTCTTTTTTGACGTCGCTGACGGACACTGTCGTCAGCAGCCCCTGTGCGTCGCGCACGGTCCATTGTCTGAGGGAGAGGTCCGGTTCGGCAAAAACGAGCGTAATGGCGCCGTTCGCCTGACCATCATGGGCGCGCGCCCGAATGATGAGTTCGCCGGTCTGCTGCTCCACGCCGGTGATGTCGGTGTTGTCGCGAAGATCGATGTCGTCGCCCAGAATGAGATTGAGCGGCGTCGTCCACAGCGCATAGCGGTCCGTGGTGTGGAGGGTTCTGTTTTCGACCGCAACCCAGCGGCCGTCGCTGACGATCAGCGTCGGGTTGGGCAGTGCATATTCGAACCGCATGCGGCCCGGTTTATCGATGTAGAAGCGGCCCTGATCGAGCTGGCCTTCCGGTCCGATTTGCACAAACCGCCCTTGCAGCGTGTGGATCGCATTCATCGCCTCGCTCACGCGTTCGAGCTCGGATCGTTCCTGCGGACCGAAGCCGCCGTGCAAAGCGGCAGGAACCGCCGCCGTCAACACCACCGAAGAAACTAGCGCAATCAAAACGGGAAGACTTCGATTCACGATGCTCAATCCTGTCGATCTCCCCTGGCTGTTCCCGCAACGAATCGCGTCTGCTCCGACCATGCGCGTATTGGCCTTCTTTTCTCGCCTAATATGAGGGAGAGTGCCGAATAATCAACGAAACCCCGATTTTCACCCGACGCATGCCGGACCTTGTAAGCGACGTCTACGAGCACATCGGAATTCTCGGCGGCGGTGCCTGGGGTATGGCATTGGCTCACGCAGCCGTCCGGGCTGGCCGCAGCGTTGCCGTATGGTCCCGCAAGCCGGTAGCCGTCGAAACAGCTGTTTCCTTCGGCGTGACCCCCGACAAAGAACGCGTCGCGGAAGCCGATGCCATATTGGCTGTCGTTCCCGCGCAGCACATGCGCGAGGTTCTCACCGGATTCCGCCCCGCGCCGCTGGTGCCGATTGCGATCTGCGCCAAAGGCATTGAGCAAGCAACCGGCAAGCTGATGACGGAAGTGCTCGCCGAGACAATTCCCGGTGCGGAGCCCGCGCTTCTGTCCGGGCCATCCTTTGCGTGCGATGTGATCGAAGGATTGCCGACTGCGGTCACGATTGCTGCGCGTGCGCCCATTGCGCAGCGTTTGCAGGCAAGTCTCGGGCACGCAGCCTTCCGGCCTTACGCGAGCGAAGATCTTGTCGGTGTGGCGCTCGGGGGCGCTGGGAAGAATGTCTACGCCATCGCCTGCGGCATCGTCATCGGCATGGGCCTTGGCGAAAGCGCACGCGCCGGGTTGCTGACGCGCAGCTTCGCCGAATTGTGCCGCTTCGCACGCGCCGAGGGCGCACGCGACGAAACGCTGATGGGATTGTCCGGTTTCGGTGATCTGGTGCTCACGGCGACGAGCCCCACATCGCGCAATTTTTCCTTCGGGCTCGCGCTCGGCCGCGGGCAGAATCCCGTGAAATTATGTGCGCCGGGAATGCCTCTGGCGGAAGGCGTCGAAACAGCCCCCGCGCTCGTCGCACGCGCACACCGTCTCGACATCGAACTGCCCGTTGCGCATGCGGTGATGGATATACTCGCGGGCGGCATTACGCCGGCCGAAGCTGTGCCGCGGCTCATGGCGCGGCCATTCAGGATGGAGTGAGGCATGCTGTTTGTAATTACTGCGTTCGACAAGCCGGATTCGCTGGAATTGCGGATGGCGACACGGCCCGCGCATGTCGAATATTTGCAGAAGACGGGGGTCCTGAAGCTGGGTGGTCCTTTTATTGACGAGAAAGGCGAGATGATCGGCAGCCTCCTGATCATCGAAGTGCCGGATCTCGCAGCGGCAGCAGCGTGGCAGGCGGCCGATCCTTATGTGAAGGCCGGACTTTTCGCGCGCAGCGATCTCACGGCCTGGAAAGCCACGGCGAATTTCTGCAGGGCGGAGTTTTGAGATGGCGCACTGGTTGTTCAAATCGGAGGCCGAGTCCTGGTCCTGGGAACAACAAAAGGCCAGAGGTGCGAAGGGCGAGCCGTGGAGCGGCGTGCGCAATCACCAGGCGGCCAACAACATGAAGGCGATGAAGAAAGGGGAACGCGGCTTCTTCTATCACTCGGGCGACGAAAAGCGGATCGTGGGAATTGTCGAAATCATCCGTGAATTCGGGCCGGATCCGACCGACGAAACAGCCCGGTTCGGACTGGTGGATGTGAAAGCCGTCGCCGATGTGCCGAACCCGGTCACACTTCAGCAGGCGAAACAGGATCCGAAACTTGCCGAAATGGTACTGGTGAAGAATTCGCGCCTGTCCGTACAGCCCGTCGGCGACGCGGAATGGAAGCACATCTGCAAGCTGGGCGGGGTGAAGGGCTGACGCGGCGGAATACTTTCTATAATGCCGGCTATCACCGCTGCCGCTGATACAGCACCGTTCCGTCGGGTTGGGCGATGTTATAGAGCGAAACGCAACGCGGGCTCTTCAGGTCGCGGCATTGCAGGTCGAGCGTCAGGAAATACTTTGCGATCTTCGTTTGCGCCGCGCAGATATAGCGGCCCCGCACGCTCGTCAGCACCATCCGCAACGATGCCAGCTGCCCATATTGCGGCACGATGCCGAAATTCTTCGCATTGTTGAGCGCAAGCGTGCAGACCTCGGCCTCTTCGCCGAGAATCCGCTGGACGCGGTTCTGCAGAAGTGTCCGCTGCTGGTGCGGCAGGACGTAGTCCGGATAGATCACTCCGAACCACAGTCCGGCCAGCAGCGCTACGAGAAACCCGCCGATGACGATGATGCGCACCGCCAGCCATTCGCGCGCCAGCGCCTGTTGCGTACCGGTCGTATCGAGCGAAGTCATCGGCAGTCTCTCTATTTCATTGTCGGGATGTTGAAATCGGGATTCTCGCGCACGCCGCCCTTGGGCCAGCGCTGCGTCACCGTTTTGATGCGGGTGAAGAAGCGCACGCCCTCTGTTCCATGCTGGTTGATGTCGCCGAACGCCGAACGCTTCCAGCCGCCGAACGTGTGATAGGCGAGCGGCACCGGAATCGGGATGTTGATGCCGACCATGCCGACGCGCACCTTGCTGGCAAATTCGCGCGCCGCATCGCCGTCGCGGGTGAAGATCGCAACGCCGTTGCCGTATTGGTGATTGGACGGCAGCGCGATGGCGGCGTCGAAATCCGGCGCCCGCGCGATCTGCAGCACGGGGCCAAAGATTTCTTCCTGGTAGGTCCGCATCTGCGGCGTGACGCGGTCGAACAAGGAACCGCCGAGGTAATAACCGTTCTCATAGCCCTGCATCTTGAAGCCACGGCCGTCGACGACGAGTTCCGCACCTTCCTTGACGCCCATATCGATGTAGGAAAGCACCTTCTGGCGCTGCTCTGCCGTGACCATGGGACCATAGGCCGCTTCGGGATCGGTGGGCGGCGCCACCTTCAGGCTTTCCACGCGCGGCTTCAGCCTTTCCACCAGCGCGTCGGCGAGTTTGTCCGTCACCGGCACGGCCACGGAGATCGCCATGCAGCGTTCGCCGGCCGAACCGTAACCGGCGCCGATCAACTCGTTGGTTACCTGGTCGAGATCGGCATCCGGCATGATGATGGCGTGGTTTTTCGCGCCGCCCATCGCCTGGATGCGTTTCCCGTGCGCGGTGCCGTGCGTGTAGACATATTCGGCGATCACGGTCGAGCCGACGAAGCTCACGGCTTGGATATCGGGATCTTCCAGAATCGAATCGACGGCTTCCTTGTCGCCGACGACGACGTTGAGGACGCCTGCAGGCGCGCCGGCTTCCATGAACAATTCGGCGAGGCGCAGCGGAACACTCGGATCCTTTTCGCTCGGCTTGCAGATGAACGTATTTCCGCAGGCGATGGCGACGCCAAACATCCACATCGGGATCATGGCGGGGAAGTTGAATGGCGTGATGCCGGCGACCACGCCCAGCGGCTGGCGCATGGAATAGATGTCGATGCCGGGGCCGGCGCCTTCCGTGTACTCGCCTTTCATCAGATGCGGGATGCCGCAGGCGAATTCGATGACCTCGAGTCCGCGCTGAACGTCGCCGCGGGAATCGGCGAGGACCTTGCCGTGTTCGCTCGACAGCATATGGGCCAGCTCGTCGATGTTCTTTTCGACGAGCGCTTTGAAATTGAACATCACGCGGGCGCGGCGCTGGGGATTGATGCGCGACCATTCCGGGAACGCGGTCAGCGACGACTCGACGGCTTTGCGCATCTCCGCGCGGCTGGCAAAAGGCGCCTTGGCCTGGATCTCGCCTGTCGCCGGATTGAAGACATTCCCGAAACGGCCGGATTCACCTTTGACATGCCGTCCGCCGATGAAATGCGTGAGCTCTTTCATGAAACTGCCTTTGCTAAGGGGAAGCGCGGTCCCGCGACCGCGGCTAGATACCACGCATAGCAAACGCGGCAAGCCGGAGTCCCGGCAAAAGGGCCGCCGCGCCCACGCGCCGCGGATGGTGTTGGGCATGAGGCGGCAATTTGGGAATTGCAATTCCCCGCAATGCGTTAACCGGCTGCCGCGGGTGCGTGATCTGTACAGGCCTGGAAATCCTTTCTTATGCAACCATCCGAAGCGTTGCGACGCCAGGCAGGGTAAACGATTTTCCTAAGAAATCTTCGCGCGCATTAGCACCCCGGTAACCCTTTCGGCCTGACAAGTCGCTTGCCGCGAGTCATCAGTCTGCGTATCCGCCCGAATCGGGCAGAATGGAAAACCTGCCGCGGCGGCAACGTAGGGTTTGTCCCGCTCAAAGGTTGGGAACGGAGGGAGACCGCCATCTGCCCATGACCACGGTCCGCCTGGTTTCATATAACGAAAGCTACGGCCTTCCCGGCGGCGTGTGGCGCTGGGTGGCGCTGGGTCTTTTCCTCACGGCGGTAGCAGTAGCGGGGCTGGTGATCGCCATGCCCCAGGATGCCGGCTGGCTCGGGGTGGGTTTGGTGGCCGGCCTCGGGGCCATGGCCGCGTTGGTGTTCTACGCCATCTGGCCGCGCGCAAGCGTTGGCGCAGTCAAAGCCCGGCATGTCGCGGAGGCGGCCACGCGCGCCAATGTCGCATGGGCGGTGACCAATCCGGACGGTGCAGTGATCCATTGCAACGATGCGTACCGGCAGATCGCCGGTGTCCGGGGTCGCGAGGCTCCGCCGCCGCCGCAGATCGCGCTTGGTGCCGAAAGCGCCGCCGCCATGCTCTACCGCCTCAACCGCAGGGCCATCGCCCGCGAGTCGCATGAGGAAACATTCGCGCTCGCGGAAGGATTCGAGATTCTGGGGGCGGTGCGGCCCTTGTCGGAGGGTCGTACGGGCTGGTGGTTCACGCCCCGCATCGTCACGCCGAAAGCGCATTCGCCGACGGCCGACGCGGCGCACGAGAGAGTGCCGGTCACACTGGGCGGCCATACCGCCCTCGTCCAGGAAGCGCCGATCGGTATCGCCATTGCCGAGCGCGACGGCACGATCCGCGAAGCCAATCGTCCATTCCGGGAATTCTTTGCTGCGGCAGGCGAAATCAAGGACCGCCCCTTGCAGGAACTGGCGCCGACTTCGGAAGCGGCTGCGATCGGCAATGCATTGGCGCGTGCCGAAGCAAACAGCAATATCGTGCTGACGGTGCATACGTCGGGCGAGCGGCTGGCCGAAATCCATCTGCGTCCGCTCTCGCGCAATGGCGGCCTTGCGCTTTATCTGATCGATGTCTCCGAGCAGAAGGCGCTCGAAACCAAATTTGCCCAGTCGCAGAAGATGCAGGCGGTCGGACAGCTCGCTGGCGGCGTGGCGCACGATTTCAACAATCTGCTCACCGTGATTATCGGCAATTGCGAATTCCTGCTGATGCGGCATACCGCCGGCGACCCTTCGTTCCGCGAGATCAACGAAGTTCATCAGAACGCTCTGCGCGCCGCGACGCTGGTCGGTCAGCTGCTTGCCTTCTCGCGCAAACAGACGTTGCAGCCGCGTGTGCTCAAGCTGCGGGACGCCGTGGGCGAACTCGCACAACTCCTGCGCCGGCTCCTGCGCGAAGGCATCGAGCTGAAGCTCGAACATGGCCCCGATCTGTGGTCCGTTCACGCCGACGAAACGCAGATTTCGAATGCACTCATCAATCTGGTCGTCAATGCGCGCGATGCGATGCCCAAGGGTGGCACCGTCACCATCTCGACAAATAACGAGAAGATCGAACGCGCCACGGCGCTCGCTTCCGGTCTCATGCCGCCCGGCGAATATGTCCGCATCGAAGTGCGCGACACCGGTATCGGCATCCCGAAGGAGAATGTCGAAAAAATCTTCGATCCGTTCTTCACCACCAAGCCGGTAGGACAGGGCACCGGGCTCGGGCTCGCCACCGTTTACGGCATCATTCGCCAGACCGGCGGTTTCCTGGGCGTGGCCAGCGAAGTCGGCCGCGGCACGGTGTTTCGCATCTATCTGCCGCGCTACCAGGGCGAAGTCATTCCTGCGGTCGTCGAGCCGCCGCCGCCGCGCGACATCACCGGCCAGGACACGATCCTGCTCGTCGAAGACGAAGAAGCCGTGCGGAGCTTTGCGGCGCGGGCGCTGAAACTGCGCGGCTACCAGGTGCTGGAAGCCGCGGGCGGCGAGGAGGCTCTGGAACTCGTGCGCCGCCATGCGGGGGTGATCCATCTGCTCATCACTGACGTGGTGATGCCCAATATGGACGGGCCCACGCTGGTGCGCGCGGTGCGCCGTCTGCGGCCCGACATGGCCGTGATCTTCATGTCCGGCTATGCGGAAGAGGCGTTTCGCCGGCACGACGAGAACGCCGCCGAACTTCATTTCCTCGCCAAGCCCTTCGGGCTCAAGCAACTCGCCGCAAAGGTGAAGGACGTGCTGTCCCGTGCCCCCGAGAACGTCAATCAAACGACGACGGCGGCATGATCGTTGTTGGCGCGACTGACGCGAAAACCGCGCTATGGACAAACCGCACCGCAACATCGGGAGCAATCTGATGCGAACTGTATTTTCCGTTCTTCTGACCGGAGCTTTTCTTTTCGGATTTGCCGCGAGCGCGGCGGCGCAGACGGCCGCTTCGTCCGATGTGCTGATCCAGACTTCCCTCGGCGACATCACCCTCGAACTCGATCATGTGCATTCGCCGAAATCCGTCGACAATTTCCTGCGCTATGTGAACGAAGGTCATTACGACGGCACGCTGGTCTATCGTGTGGCGCCGGGCTTCGTGATCCAGGCGGGCAGCTACGATCCCGCCACCACGAATATGCGCCCGACCCACGATCCCATTCCGCTCGAAGCCGGTAACGGTCTCAGCAATGTGCGCGGTACGATTGCCATGGCGCGCGAAAACGACCCCAACTCCGCGACCGCCGAGTTCTTCATCAATCTCGCCGACAATACGCCTCTGGACCGCAAGCCCGACGATGCCGACGGCACCACAGGGTACGCCGTGTTCGGCCATGTAATTACCGGCATGGACGTGGTGGACAGGATCGCGGCGGCGCCGCTTGGTCGTGGCGGCCCCATGCCCGGCGCCTTTCCGGCAGATCCCGTGAAGATCATCAAAGTCAGCGTCATTGCGGCCGCGCCCGCCATGACCGCTCCCGATGCAGCCATCCCACCTTCCGCCCCTGCTGCTGCGCAATCGCCGCCGCAACCGGATTAGGAAATTGATACCTGCGATTGGGCCATAAAACGATGAGGCGTGTCCCGGGATGTGCCGCATGCCGCCTGATAGTTACGTGAGAGATGGTCTGATCTGGCAACGCCGCAATGTTCTTGTCTGCGGTGGTGTTGCGCTGCTTGCAACGTCGTTCGGCGCGCAGGCGGCGCAAGCGCCATCGGCGCGGATCGCGGCGCTGGAAAAGCAGCTCCGCGGCCGGATCGGCGTCGCTGCGCTGGATACAAACTCCGCCGCGACGATCAGCTGGCGCGGCGGCGAACGCTTCGCCATGTGTTCGACGTTCAAATGGTTCCTCGCGGCCGCCATGCTTGCGGGCTGCGAACGGCGCCGCTTCGCGCTGAACCAAAAGCTGCCGTTCGCGGCAGGCGATCTGCGGCTTCCGCATTCGCCGGTCTCCGCGACCCATATCGGAGAGGGGGGAATGCGGATCGCGGCATTGTGCGAGGCGGCCGTCGAAATCAGCGACAATCTCGCCGCGAACACCTTGTTCCGTGCTATCGGCGGCCCGCCTGCGCTGACGGCATGGTTGCGGCACATTGGCGATTTCACGACGCGTCTCGACCGCTACGAACCGGCCCTGAACGAAAACCTGCCCGGCGATCCGCGCGACACCACCACGCCTGAAGCCATGCTCGCCACCATGCGCCGATTGCTGCTTGGCGCAGTGCTCGCGCCGCAATCGCGCAGCCTGCTCATCGGCTGGATGCGCAACTGCAAAACGGGTCTCGAACGCCTCCGTGCGGGCCTTCCGCCGGCATGGATCGTCGCCGATAAGACAGGAACCGGCACCGGCTCCGGACCGACCAGCGCCGTCAACGATCTCGCCATCGCTTGGCCGCCGCACCGCGCGCCGATTCTAATCACATCCTACGTCTCAGGCTCGCCGGCATCCGAGGCTCGCCAAATCGTCGCGCATGCGGAAATCGCACGAATCGTGAGCGCGGCCTTCGCATAAGGGCCGCTCCGGATTTTATCTCTTCCCTGCTTTTTTCCCTGCGGCAGGGAAGGCCGCTTGCGCTGGCGATTAATTTGTTCGGGTGTGTTCCGCGTTTGCCGCTTCGATCAGGTGCATTGTCCGCCGCCCGCAAGGTCGGCGGCGAGGGTTGGCTGCTCATCCTGATTCTGCCGAAATGTGCCCGGTGTAATTTGCTCTTTCCCTGCTTATTACCCTGCAGCAGGGAAAGCCGTTCGCGCTACGCGATGCTTTCCGGCCTGGAAAGCCCATTGAGGGTGCAGTTTTCCAGATGAGTCGCCCTCCGGTCGTACTCACCGGCAATTTGCTCAAGAACCAGCCTGGCCGCCTGATCGATCCAGGGGTCTGCTATCGAGCGCAACTCTTCTGCACGGTAACGATAACTCCGCGCCCGCTCTGCTCGCGCTTGCATAATGGATAAACTCCGTTGCCCCAGCCGTTTTTGAGCCCACTGCTCGAAGAGGCTGATCCGCAGTCCTCCCAAGCGTCAGCGGACGTGCAATTGCCATCGGGCCCCGCGATCAAAAATCAAACGAACTCCGGCACGCAACCGTTCCCTTTATCAAAAGAGAGCAATGGCGCCTGGCAATCGATTCCTTCCCTGCCTTTTTCCCTGCGGCAGGGAAAAGTTCGCACTATGTCAGATGTCGTCCGGGGCAGCCTCGAAGTGAGACGCTTTCAAATATTCGATTGTCAAAGAGCCGGAAAAAGAGCTATATACCATTTTGGTATATATGTCAACCAATATCACCCTGCTTGAATGGGGCCGAGGCGATCGGTGCATTCTTCGCAGCACGGACACTGGAAAAAAGGAAACCCGACAATGCGGATAATTCTTGCTGCCGGCCTTTTGCTTGCGATGTCCCAGCCAGGGCAATGCGGCGCCCTCTCGGATTTCCTCAAGCTCCATGACGAGCCCCTCGGGCGCGATCAGACGGAAACCCAGATCGCGGGCATACAAAGCGGGTTCTTCGCCGCGAACACCTGGCTCACCGGCACGCTGAAGACGGCCCCGATGTATTGCCAGCCGGAGACGCTCAATCTTACGGCAGGTCAGCTTGTCGAAATGCTGAGGCGTGGTGTGAAGGAGCATCCGGAACTCGACGACAGCGATCCCGCCTCTGCCCTCCTGGCCGTCATGCAGCGGACTTTTCCGTGCGTGCCGAGCTTGAAGTGAGAAGCAGTTGACGCAACGGGCAGAGCACCCTGATTACCGACGGCTGGAACGCGAATCTGAACGAATTCGAAATGAACTGTACAATATTGCAGTGGTGAAGCGATCTCCGCAGGCTCATGCCGAAAATTGTCGCGCCACGATTGCCGAAGATCACGCAACTCATGGGTCGCTGGGTTGCAGCCGATCCGTGGGAAAGCGATGTTTCATTGATCACATCCAACAGGGGCGGGAAAGTTCGCGTCCGTGCGGTCGATCAGTCGGACGGCCAGGAAGCCGAAATACTCGGACTCAGAGTTACGACGCAGGAAATAACTTTTTCCGCTTACTGGTCATCCGGACAGCTCACCAAATTTCGGCTGCGAAAGCTGCTCGATGGAGAGCTGGAAGCCCGTTACACCTTTACTTCGACAACGACATACAAAAAAGCCGAAACGGGACGGAAATCGAGCTCAAACGCCAAGGCATGAACGGTGACGCGAGCCACGCATGAGTGAAATCATGCGCCTACGCTTCCAGTCGATCTCTCTTCCGCTGCGGGCCACCCAATGGGCCGTGTTGCATTCCTCACGAATTGAGCGCTCGGCGAGCAACAGGATGGCGATCGTTCAATAGCAGGCACGGTGATGAGGCCGCGACAGCCAGCTATACGGCCACGGATATCGTCCCGGCAGCAAGCAGGCTGCTTCGAGCAAAACATTGTGCGTTCGGCGCCGGTGGGAGAGCCGCGGTGCCGCCGCTGTAAAGCATTGATGGAGCCCTGCACCGAACCTTGCGAGTTTGATGGCGCAGGGTATTGCACTACATTGTATATAAGGTAATATCGTACACGATGACTTTGTCCGCGATGCGACCTGTCCGGATAACGGCATCGCGTGGCCCCGGAAAGCGGGTCAAAGCCGGTGAGCTGTTGTCATAGGAAGAAGATAGAACCATGAGCGCACTACCGGCCTTCATGCTCTTCGCCCTCATCTGCACCGTCCTTGTGATTTGCATGGTTTAGCCATGCGCGGCGTACAATTCAGGCACCACTTCCTGGCGAGGGGGAACATTAAAAGAACCTGTATGCATAATTTCCTTTATTTTCAGCTACTTGTTCCAACCTTGCCAAACAGAACAAAACATGTACATTAATGGCTTCCGGACCCCCTTGGGATTTGGGGGGCGGTGTGGAATAAGGAGGCGAAGCGATGATGAAAGAAGCGGTTTTGCGGGTGGTTGGACGGGGGGAAGACAAGAGCGGCGAGAAGAAGCGGGCCCTGGAGGCCGCGCTGTCCCAGATCGACCGGGCCTTCGGCAAGGGCTCGGTGATGAAGCTCGGCCAGCGCGAGGTGGTGGAGACCGATACGATCTCGACCGGCTCGCTGGGGCTCGACATTGCACTCGGGATCGGCGGGCTGCCGCGCGGCCGGGTGATCGAGATTTACGGTCCGGAATCGTCCGGCAAGACGACGCTCGCGCTCCACGCGGTGGCCGAGGCGCAGAAGAAGGGCGGCATCGCGGCCTATATCGACGCGGAACATGCGCTTGATCCCATCTATGCGCGCAAGCTCGGCGTCGATATCGACGAGATGCTGATCTCACAGCCGGATACGGGCGAACAGGCGCTGGAGATCGCCGACACGCTGGTGCGCTCGGGCGGCGTTGAAATCGTGGTCATCGATTCGGTGGCGGCGCTGACGCCCAAAGCCGAACTCGAAGGCGAAATGGGCGACCAGCTGCCGGGTTTGCAGGCGCGGCTGATGAGCCAGGCCTTGCGCAAGCTCACCGGCTCCATTTCCAAATCGAACTGCCTCGTCATTTTCATCAATCAGATTCGCATGAAGATCGGGGTGATGTTCGGCAGTCCGGAGACGACGAGCGGCGGCAATGCGCTGAAATTCTACGCCTCCGTCCGCCTCGACATCCGCCGCATCGGCGCGATCAAGGACCGCGACGAAATGATCGGCAACCAGACGCGCGTGAAGGTGGTGAAGAACAAGGTGGCGCCGCCCTTCAAGGAGGTGGAGTTCGACATCATCTATGGTGCCGGCATCTCCAAGGTGGGCGAACTCGTCGATCTCGGCGTGCGCGCCGGCATCGTCGAGAAATCCGGCGCCTGGTATTCCTATGGCAGCGAGCGCATCGGCCAGGGCCGCGAGAATGCCAAGCAATATCTGCTCCAGAATCCGGAGGCGGCGGTGCGGATCGAAGCGCAGATCCGCCAGAACGCCGGCCTCATCGGCCAGAGCCTGATGACCGAGAAGGAAGCCGAAGCGGCGGAAGACTAGAAGCGGCTCCAGCAAAAGTGTGCAGCACTTTTGCGTCCGGAACCGCGCCGGAAGGTTGTGTCGTTCTCTACTGGCATGGGGAACGGCTCCGGGAGGGGCGCTGCCTAAAGCGGCGCCCCTTCGCATTTTTGATCCTCCCCCGCAAAGCGGGGGAGGTGGCGGACGCGCGAAGCGCGAACGACGGTGGGGGTAAGTGGGCGCGCAAAGCCCCCTCCGCCCCTTCGGGGCACTTCCCCCGCTGCGCAGGGGAGGAACATCACAGCCAAATCATGCCGGCAAATAGCTTGTAGCAGTCGCGTCGCCTCCATGCGGCGGATCCGGCCGCGCGCGCAGCTTGTGTGGTTCATTACTCCGACAAGAACAAGCCGCTGGCGCGCCAGAACGCAGGCTTCTCCGACAATGATCCGCAGCGCAGCGCGGATTGCCGAAAGCGAATTGTTCCGTTTCAATCGACGCCATGCCGTCGCTCGATACGAAACTGCATGTCCAGATGCTCGATGCCGCCCACCGGGAGGGGCAGCCGGCACGCGATGGGTTATATGGACTTCATTGGGGCGACCCCAACAGCTACCCGCCGCTCCTGCCGATTCGCGACCGCTGGCTGCTGCCTTACATACGGCCCAAAAAGACGGCGCTGGAGATAGGGCCGGGCGGAGGCCGCTGGACGCGTTATCTGTTGCCCGTCCGGCGCCTCTATGCGGTGGATCATTATCCCGAGCTGCTCGCCGAATTGCGGCGGAATTTCCCGCAATCCCATATTGTTCCTGTATTGAACAACGGTACGGATTTCCCGGGCGTGCCGGCCAAATCCGTGGATTTTGTTTTTTCCTTCGGGGTTTTCGTGCATCTCGATGCTGCAATCATCCGCAGCTATCTCGAAAATCTCCATATGGTAATCCGGCCGCGCGCGCAGCTCGTAGTTCATTACTCCGACAAGAACAAGCCGCTGGCGCGCCAGAACGAAGGCTTCTCCGACAACGATCCTGAGCGCATGCGAATGATCGTCGAAGAAGCGGGCTATCACATCCTGGAAGAACACATTACTTCGCTCGACAGCAGCGCAATCATGCGCTTCCGGCCCGTCAGGTTTCGCCGCTGCCGCGCATTTTTCAATATCGGCACGCGATCAGGGGGAGCCAGGCGGTAGGCGCCAGCAAAGATCGAGCCCGTCGACATGTCTGCAGGCGTGCGGGAAACGGCTTTTCGCGAGCGACGGATTGGCCAGCACATAAGCGGTATCGGGTACGAAGCCATTGCGCCGGACCATCGCGGGCATCGTCACGCAATCGAGCTTATGGGTGAGCGCAGACTGGCGGCTGACGTAAACGCTGTTCAGCGTCATGCCGCTTTCCGCCGCGATATGGGAAAGATGCGCCTGCGCTCCCATTCCACCGGGAAGAAAGCCCGCGCATTGCCAGGCGGGAAAAATCACCAGGTGATGGAAATGCGCCGGCAGGCCCGACCACACCGGCGAGCGCAACGGATCGGCATGTTCGGCCGCCGCTGCAACGGCCACCCCCTGCCGCACACTCACTATGTCGAAATATTGGATTACGAGCGCGATCGCGAGCACGAGCCGGCATAGCCAGCGTGAGGGAACAGCGGCACAGAGGCCCGCAATGGCGCCGAGCATCAGCAATGCATGGACCGGCCAGAACAGACGTCCCGACCCGCGGAACCAGCTCAACAAATCAATTACAAATTGCGGAGTCGGAATCCTGAACAACACATGATCCGCGAACGACACTTCCGTCGACAGCGCAAGAAGCGTGAACAGGATGGAAATAACGACAAGCGGCAGGATCTTTCGCGAAGCCAGTTCGCGCAACAAACGCGGCGCGCAGGCGATTGCCACAAACAAAAGCAGCAACACGCCCAGCCCGAGATAGTCGTAACCGGCAAGCGTCCAGCCATGGACGACCGGAAACGAGAAGGGGTTCAACGCACCGGGAGATTGCGGATTGATCGGCGCCAGCAGATTCATCGAATAGAGCGAGTAACCCTCGCCGACAAAATGTGTTTTTCCGGGAACAAAAAATCCAAAGAACATCAAAGACAGTAGCGTCGCGGCAGCCTGGGCAAGAAGCCATGCTGCCGAGGAGAGTGCCGCTGATTTCGCGCGGCGAATATTCCAGGCGTGGAATGCACCGGCCGCGCCGATTACATTCGTCATCAGCGCGAAATACGGCTGGATGCCGGCAGCAATGGCGCAGAGCACGACAAAGGGGAGCAGGTCGGCGCGCAGCGAACGATCCCCGGAAATTCTGAAGTAGTAATAGAGCGAAGCCAGGATCAACCACTGCGACAGCAGCGCGAAATGACCGTAAGCCTCCTTCGTCAGGACCGGCGACAACAAAAAGAACGCGCCGCCCAGAAAGGTGACAAATGGATCATCCTTCGCGAACAGCGCCGTGAGCTTCAGCCCGAACCAGGCCTGCAGGCAAAAGCAGATCGCGGCATAGATACCGAGATACTGGAATTGCGCCGGCAGCAGGGGCGACAGCAGCCGGAAGACCAGGGCCGCCAGCGGAACGGGATCGAGATAGGCGGCGGAAAGGCCGGTGGGATAGTCCAGCCGCGGGATCCAGGTAAACGGGAAATGCCAGATATTTCCCGCGCGGATGAACTCCCAGCCAATCTGATAATCGGCGGGATCGCCCGAGATCCAGGACAGGTTCGCGGGATTGAGTTCGCGCAAGCCGAGCAGCAGCCAGATATCGAGAAGCCCCGCCGCCACCGCGATGACGGCGACCGCGACCTGCCAACGCCGCGCTTGCGTTGTGGCCTGTTCGGTCAGGAAATGCATTTGCCCAAGCCACACCGCCAGCGAACCGGAGGCCAACCCATCCGGTTGCGCGTGTAGGCCAAAGTGTTGCCCAAGGAAAGCGTGCCTCCGCGTCCGGATGCGGGAGGCGCGCTTCCTGCGTTGCCGTTTGGCGGCGGAACGCTTAACTAGCGCCCATGAACAGTCTGACCGAAATCCGCGCGCGTTTCCTCGATTTCTTCCGTGCCCATGGCCATGAGGCAGTGGCCTCTTCGCCGCTTGTGCCGCGCAACGATCCCACGCTGCTGTTCACCAATGCCGGCATGGTGCAGTTCAAGAACGTCTTCACCGGCCAGGAGAAGCGCAGCTATTCCCGCGCCACGACCTCGCAGAAATGCGTGCGCGCCGGCGGCAAGCACAATGATCTCGAAAATGTCGGCTACACCGCGCGCCATCTCACTTTCTTCGAGATGCTCGGCAATTTCTCCTTCGGCGATTATTTCAAGGAGAACGCGATCGAATATGCCTGGGAACTGGTCCACAAGGATTTCGGCCTGCCGAAAGACCGGCTGCTCGTCACCGTCTACGCCGATGACGATGACGCTTTCGCACTGTGGAAGAAGATCGCCGGGCTCCCCGAATCGAAGATCATCCGCATCCCGACTTCCGACAATTTCTGGTCGATGGGCGATACGGGCCCCTGCGGGCCGTGCTCGGAAATCTTTTTCGATCACGGGCCCGGCATCATGGGCGGCCCGCCTGGTTCGCCCGATCAGGACGGCGACCGTTATGTCGAGATCTGGAATCTCGTCTTCATGCAATATGAGCAGTTCGCGGGCAGCGCACGGACGCCTCTGCCGCGGCCTTCGATCGATACCGGCATGGGGCTCGAACGCTTTGCCACCGTCATGCAGGGCGTGCAGGACGTTTTCGATGTCGATCTGTTTCGCCGCATCATCGCGGCCTCCGTCGAATTGACCGCGCAGCCCTCATCGGGCGGACACGCTGCGAGCCATCGCGTCATCGCCGATCATCTTCGCTCGTCGGCCTTTCTCATGGCCGACGGCGTGCTGCCGTCCAACGAAGGCCGGGGTTACGTGCTTCGCCGCATCATGCGGCGCGCCATGCGTCATGCACATTTGTTAGGTGCGCGCGATCCGTTGTTATACCGGTTGCTGCCGGTGCTCGTCGCCGGGATGGGCCAGGCCTATCCCGAACTGAAGCGCGCCGAAGCGCTGACCTCCGAAACGCTGCGCCTCGAGGAATTGCGCTTCCGCGACACGCTCGCGCGCGGCCTCAAACTGCTCGATGAAGCAACCACGGGCATGGCGCGCGGCGACAGGCTCGCGGGCGAAACCGCGTTCCGGCTTTATGATACTTACGGTTTTCCGCTCGATCTCACCGAAGACGCGTTGCGGGCGCGCGGCATCGCGGTCGACACCGATGGCTTCGACGCGGCGATGGCGCGGCAGCGCGACGAAGCGCGGCGCGCCTGGTCGGGTTCCGGCGAAACCGGCACCGACACGCTGTGGTTTGCGCTGCGCGACGAGATCGGGGCGACGGAATTTCTCGGCTATGACACCGAACAGGCCGAAGGCAAAATCGTTGCGATGCTGAAGGACGGCAACCGCATCGAAAACGCGAGCGCCGGCGAAGCTATCCGCATACTGACAAATCAGACGCCGTTCTATGCCGAATCCGGCGGCCAGGTCGGCGATGTCGGCGCGATGTTCTCTTCCAACAGTGGCGAGGGCCGCGTCACAGATACGGAGAAAAAATTAGGTGCGCTGCATGTGCACGTTGTGAAGATCGTGCATGGCAGTTTAGCCGTTGGCGATGTTGTCGAGTTGCGTGTCGATGGCGAGCGTCGTCGCGCCACCCGCGCCAATCATTCCGCCACGCATCTGCTGCATGCGGCATTGAAACATGTGCTCGGGCCGCATGTCTCGCAGAAGGGCTCGCTGGTTGCGCCCGACCGGCTGCGTTTCGATTTCAGTCATCCGAAGGCCGTCACGCCCGATGAGTTGCTGCGCATCGAGAACGATGTGAACGCAATCATACGTCAGAACTCCGATACCTCCACGCGGCTGATGCCGACTACGGACGCGATCGCAGCCGGCGCCGAGGCTTTGTTTGGTGAGAAATATGGCGATGAAGTGCGCGTTCTCACCATGGGCGAAGGTGAGAGCAAAGCCTATTCGGTAGAACTCTGCGGCGGCACGCATGTGCGCAGGCTCGGCGATATCGGCCTGTTTACGATTCTGTCGGAAAGTGCGGTCGCCGCGGGCGTGCGCCGCATCGAGGCGTTGACGAGCGAAGGCGCGCGCAAATATCTGACCCACCAGGCTGAGATCGCGCGCGAAGCCGCGGCCGTCCTCAAGACAAATCCGGCTGAACTGCCCCTGCGCGTGTCGCAACTCGCCGAAGAACGCAAACGCATGGAACGCGAATTGTCAGATACGCGCCGTGCGCTAGCTCTTGCCGGCCCGTCGCGCGCCGACGCCGCGGAAGAAACACGCGAGATCGCGGGCGTGAAAGCCATGCTGCGAGTCGTGGAAGGCGTGAGCGCGAAGGATCTCAAAGGCCTCGCCGACGAAGCCAAAGCCAAACTCGGCTCGGGCGTGGTGGCGCTGATCGCCGTTGCCGAGGGCCGCGCCTCATTGGTCGTCGGCGTCACCGACGATCTGAAGACCCGCATCGACGCGGTCGATCTCGTCAAACGCGGCGCGGAAGCCCTGGGCGGCAAAGGCGGCGGCGGCCGCCGCGACCTCGCCCAGGCCGGCGGCCCCGATGGCGAGAAAGCACAAGACGCGCTGACCGCCATAGAGCGCCGCCTATCCGAACTGACGCTCGCCTGAAACTGGCCCTCTCCGCTCCTGCGGGGCACCTCTCCCGCTTCGCAGGGGAGGATCAGCAAATTGACCTTCCCCATCGCAGATGGGGGAGGGGACCACGAAGCGGTGGAGGGGGCGGCAGCGCGCTCAATGTTTGCAAGTACGCTCGCCATTTTCTCGTCTTTCAGAATATCTGCCGCCAACACCCGCACAACACGGATGTTGTTTGTTTCAAGCCAGCGGTCACGCTGCCGGTCGTGAAGGTATTGCCGCTCAAAGGAATGCCAGGCACCATCGACCTCGACAGCAAGACGCGTCGAGGGACAGTAGAAATCGAGAATATACGGACCGACCGGATGCTGGCGGCGGAATCGCAAACCGTGCAATTGCCCGCTGCGAAGTACATTCCACAGCAACACCTCCGGCAAAGTCATTTTCCGACGCAGCGCGCGGGCGCGTTTGAATGTTACGAGCGGTGCTCTCACGGACCCCCTCCGGCGCGTCGCTACGCTCGCGCCACCTCCCCCGCTTCGCAGGGGAGGAGCCGAACAAACAAATCAGAACGGGCCCTTGGCGTAGATGCAGATTTTGTTGCCGGTGGGATCGCGCAGGTAACAACCATAGAAGGTGGTCGAGTCCGCGGGGCGCGGGCCGGGGGCGCCTTCATCGGTGCCGCCATTCGACAGGCCGGCATCATAGGCGTGGCGGACTGCATCCTTCGACGGCGCGACAAATCCGATCATCGTGCCATTGCCGGCAGTGGCGGGCTTTCCGTCATGCGGCGGGCAGAGATAGACGCCGTGGCTGTCTTCGCCCTTCGGCCCATAGCCGATCCAGCCGCCCTCGTTGAACTTCCGTTCATTGCCGATCGCAGTCATCACCGCGTCGTAAAACCTGCCCGATTTTTCCGCATCCAGCATGCCGATGGTCGCGTAGCCGATCATGAATTCCCTCCTCCGATTTTCGGTCGGGAGAGACTATCAGATGATCAGAACGAAGAAAGAACAAATATGCGAGAGGCGCCCCGCGCCGCACGCATAACGAATCATCCCATCGCCGTGCGCAGATTCTCGTCCACCTTGTCGAGGAAACCTTCCGTGGTCAGCCATTTCTGTTCCGGGCCCACGAGCAGCGCCAGATCCTTGGTCATGAAGCCAGCTTCGACCGTGTCGATGCACACCCGTTCGAGCGTATGCGCAAAACGATCGAGCGCCGCGTTGCCGTCGAGCTTGGCGCGATGGGCAAGCCCGCGCGTCCAGGCGAAGATCGAGGCGATCGAGTTGGTCGAAGTCGCATGGCCCTTTTGATGCTCGCGATAATGACGCGTCACCGTGCCGTGCGCGGCTTCGGCTTCCACCGTCTTGCCGTCCGGCGTCAACAGCACGCTGGTCATCAAGCCAAGCGAACCGAAGCCCTGCGCCACGGTGTCGGATTGCACATCGCCATCATAATTCTTGCACGCCCAGACATAGCCGCCTTCCCATTTGAGCGCGGACGCGACCATGTCGTCGATCAGGCGATGCTCATAAGTGATGCCGGCGGTCTTGAACTTCCCGGCGAACTCGGCGTCGAAAACCTCCTGGAAAAGATCCTTGAAACGCCCGTCATAGGCTTTGAGGATGGTGTTCTTGGTCGAGAGGTAGAGCGGATAGCCGCGCCCCAACGCGTAGTTCATCGAGGCGCGCGCGAAATCGCGGATCGAATCGTCGAGATTGTACATGGCCAGCGCCACGCCCGAGCCGGGCGCCTTGAACACTTCCTTCTCGATCACCGTGCCGTCCTCGCCGACGAATTTGATCGTGAGCGCGCCCTTGCCCGGAAAGCGGAAATCGGTGGCGCGATACTGATCGCCAAAGGCATGGCGGCCGATGATGATCGGCTTCGTCCAGCCCGGCACGAGGCGGGGCACGTTCCTGCAGATGATGGGCTCGCGGAAGATCACGCCGCCCAGGATGTTGCGGATGGTGCCGTTGGGCGATTTCCACATCTCCTTGAGATGGAATTCCTTCACCCGCGCTTCGTCCGGCGTGATGGTGGCGCATTTCACGCCCACGCCGGCGCGCTTGATCGCCTCCGCCGCGTCGATCGTCACCTGGTCGTTGGTGGCGTCGCGGTGCTCGATGCCCAGGTCGAAATATTGGAGGTCGATATCGAGATAGGGCAGGATCAGCTTCTGCTTGATGAGGTCCCAGATGATTCGCGTCATCTCGTCCCCGTCGAGTTCGACAACGGGATTGGCAACTTTGATCTTGTCCATGGAGTACCTCGGGAAGAGCGGAAGCGGCGGACGCTATAGCGGGGCGTGCAGGATGCCGTCAAAGCTGATCCTCCCCTGCGAAGCGGGGGAGGTGCCCCGGAGGGGCGGAGGGGGCCAGTGGGGCCGGACTCCCCTCCTCCGTCGCTTCGCTGCGCTCGCGCCACCTCTCCCGCTTTGCGGTGGAGGAACCTCGAGCACGTGCTTCAACAAATGACCCCTCCCGCCATCATCCTTTCCCGTCCACAGCTCGGCGAGAACATCGGCGCGGCGGCGCGGGCGATGGCGAATTTCGGTTTGTCCGATCTGCGCCTGGCCGCGCCACGTTCCGCGTGGCCTAACGAGAAAGCGACCGCGATGGCGGCCGGTGCAGTCGAACTCGTGGAATCGGCGCGAGTGTTCCCGGATGTGCGTGACGCCGTCGCCGATCTCAATCTCATCCTCGCGACGACGGCGCGCGACCGGGGTATCGCGCGCGAGGTGCTGACGCCGCCGGAAGCGGCGAAGCGGCTGCGCGCGGCGGCCGCGCGGGGCGAGCGCACCGGCATCCTGTTCGGCAATGAGCGCGCCGGGCTCGACAATGAGGAGATTTCGTTCTGCGACGCGGTGATCACTATCCCCACCGCCGAATTCGCGTCGATCAATCTCGCGCAGGCCGTGCTGATTACAAGCTACGAATGGTTTCGTTCAGCCGATGAAACACCGCGTGCGCGTCTTGAGCGCGGGCCGCTTCAGCGCAGGCCGACACGCGCCGAACTGGTCTCCACGTTCGAACATCTCGAGAGGGAATTACTCGCGAGCGGCTTTCTCTATCCGCCTGACAAGGTCGACGGCATGCGCCGCGCCATCCGCGCCACCATCCACCGCGCTCGGCTTACCTATCAGGAAACGCAGACATTGCGCGGCATGATCGTCGCGCTCACCAAAGGCAAGCACCGCGTCCGAAAGACGTCCTAGGCTCCCAAAGTCAAGTTAAACCGCAACGACGCCGAAACAGCGTCGGGGAATCACAAGTGACGTGAAGAAAACCAGCGCGTGTTGCGCGCAAAAATTTTCCGCGGTGCTTTCGCGCAAGCCTTTTGTAACAGCACTTCCGTCTTGGTGTCTTTGCGCCTTGGCGGCTAACGACCTTTGCTGATTTGGAGCAAGATCAATCTCACTGTCAGCCTGG
Organism: Rhizomicrobium sp.; assembly: GCA_036269235.1. Classification (GTDB taxonomy): domain Bacteria; phylum Pseudomonadota; class Alphaproteobacteria; order Micropepsales; family Micropepsaceae; genus Rhizomicrobium. Next base: position 222,093 of record DATASL010000043.1, on the reverse strand, counting down.
AAATTCCGGTACGGCGGCCCAACTATCCAGCACCGGACCGAGCACAGCCTTCAACGGCCCAAGCCATGGATCGAAAGCCCGCCATCGCTCGACCCCGTCCTTGAAGATCGGCCGCCGCACCTGCTCGTTGCTGAAAGAATTGAAGGCGCGATCGCTCTTGTAATATTCGAGGCAACCCTGCTCGAACGGCAGTTCCAGAAAATCGAGCATGCGGCGCACCTCGCCTTCCAGATCCGCGACCAGATTCTCATATATGACCCGATGAACTTTTCCGGGCTGGACGCTGTCGTAATGCGCCATCATCCGCACGTAGTCGTAATAGAAACGGCCGATGTCGGAGAGCTTGTAGGAAAGCGGCGGCGCATGGGCGAAACTTGTCGTGAAGTTTGCCCAGCAGCAGGCGATGGGGTGCCGCCGCACGTCGATGATCCGTGCACTGGGCAATATCAGGCGGATGAGTCCGATCTGCCAGATATTGTAGCAATTCTTGTCGACGAAGAATGGTCTGCTCAGCGGCCTGTGGGTGCGCGTGTGCTCCAGATATTTCGCAGCAAATGCCTGCAGATCGTCGGCCGTGAGTTTGTCCATGCCGTTGGGATAATCCGGCCCGGTTTTGGGCATCACTTCCGCTCCGACCACCTGGATCATCGTCTGCAATTCGCCTGCGACTTCGATCTGCGAGTGGGCGCCGAGTATCTGCTCGGTAAGCGTCGAGCCCGAGCGCTGCAGGCCGACAACAAATATCGGCTCGGACGACGGAGAGCCCGCACCTTCAAAGGCGCGGAAAAGCCCGGGTGTGAACACGGCCCGTGCGCGATCGACCATCGATGTCGTTGAATCAGGATTGTAATCGAGGCCGACGCGCCGGATGGCGTTGCCTTTCGAGTAGTACTGGAATGCCTTCCCGTGCTGTTTCACGTCGTCGCAGGCGTTGCCGAGCGCGTAGCACAGGTCGACACGCTCGACGGCACCGATGCCGGGGTTCGCGAGCTGCGCCTCCATCACGCCGACATCCTCGGCCGCGAAGCGAACCGTTTTCAGACTCGCGAGCGCCCACCACGCCGCGCCGCAGGCGGGATCGAAAGCCGTAACCTTGCGCAGGCACGAAATAACTTCATCGGTGTGACCACCAAGGCTGCGGAGCGCCGTGGCAAGACCGAGCCAGAGCTGACGCGAATCCGCAATCTCCGCGACCAGTTCCCGGAACAGTTCCGCGCCCTCGGCATATCTCTTCGTCCGGTTGAGCAGATGCCCTTTCGTGGCCCGGAAAAGCGGGTGACGCGGTTTTTTTGCAAGCAGGACTTCAATTTCTTCAAACGCTGTTTTGAGCTTGTCCTGCTCTATCAGAGCGGCCGTGTAATTGTAGCGATAAGCGATGTGGTCCGGCGCGCATTGAACGCATTTTGCCAGATATTGCTCCACCAGATGCGGATTGCAGGCCCGTTCAGCGAGTTCGGCCATGATGTTCAGGGCGTCGGCATTCGCCGGGTGGCGCGCGAGGAATTTCGATACAATCCGCTTTGCCTCGGTCTCCCGGCCCGCTTCCAGAGCGTCGATCGCGGCCAGCAACTTCGGATCGCGCACGGGCTCCAGGTCGTAAAGATTCCTTCGCGCCCGGGTGAGCGGATCGGCGTCGAACGCCGCGCCGCGAAGCTGGACTTCGGGAACGTTCAGGGTTGGATTTATTGCAGGAGGGGGTGTTTCCACCTGGGCATATCCATGAGCAAAACCCCGAGCCGTACCATTGGATCGGGCCGATGGCTCCGCCATCGTCATGCGCAGGCGGGGTAAAAGCAAGATTCAACCCGGGCAGCGGCACGATGCAGGGTCTTTTCCTGGCGCGCATCCGTAGTATATTGGGTTTGGGAGGACGGCGGCGGACGTGACGCTCGCCAACCCGGTCAGGTCCGGAAGGAAGCAGCCGTAACGAATCCGCGCGGGTCGCCGTCGTTCTTCCACTTTCACCAACGACATGAGTCGGAATCGTTCGCGCGTATGCGCGGGCTTGCTATAACCCTGTCCGATGAATGACGAACCCGCATTCGGCTTTGCCGCCGAGCCAGCGAAGGCCGAAGCCTATCGCGTGCTGGCACGCAAATACCGCCCGCAGGACTTCACGGGCCTGATCGGGCAGGAAGCCCTGGTGCGCACGCTGACCAATGCGTTCGCCACCGGCCGCATCGCGCATGCCTTCATGCTCACCGGCGTGCGCGGCGTCGGCAAGACGACGACGGCACGCATCATCGCCCGCGCGCTCAACTGCGTGGGGCCGGACGGGACGCGCAAGTCGCCGACGATCCACCCTTGCGGTGTCTGCGAGCCGTGCGTGGCCATTGCCGAATCCCGCCACCTCGACGTGCAGGAGATGGATGGTGCTTCCAACAATGGCGTGGAGGAAGTCAGGCAGATCATCGACAGCGTCCGCTATGCGCCGGCGAGCGCCCGATACAAGGTCTACATCATCGACGAAGTCCACATGCTGTCGAAGGCGGCATTCAACGCGCTGCTCAAGACCCTTGAGGAGCCGCCGGAGCACGTCGAATTCATCTTCGCCACGACGGAGATCCGCAAGGTTCCCGTCACCATCCTGTCGCGCTGCCAGCGCTTCGACCTGCGCCGCATCGAGACGGAACAACTCGTCGCCCATCTCGCCAATATTGCCGCACAGGAGAAGGTGGACATCGAACCGCAGGCGCTGGCGCTGATCGCGCGCGCGGCGGAAGGCTCGGTGCGCGATTCGCTTTCACTGCTCGACCAGGCCATCGCGCATGAAGAAGGCCATGCCATCGGCGCGGAAAGCGTGCGCGGGATGCTGGGCCTCGCCGATCGCGGCCGCGTTCTCGACCTTTTCGAGAAAACAATGCGCGGTGATATCGCAGCAGCGCTCGCCGATTTGAACGATGTCTACAATGGCGGCGCCGATCCGCTGGTCGTCATGCAGGATCTGCTGGAAATCACGCACTTCCTTACTCGCCTGAAGGTGGCGCCGGCGGCACAGGGCTTTTTCGACGGCGGTTCGGGCGAAGCGAAGCGGGCGGCCGCGATGGCGGCAGAGCTTCCGGTTTCCGCACTCACGCGCGCCTGGCAGATGCTGCTCAAAGGTTTGTTCGAAGTGCGTGATGCGGTGCGCCCGATTGCGGCGGCCGAAATGGCGCTGGTGCGGCTTGCCTATGCCGCTGATCTTCCGCCTACGGACAAACTGGTGCGCGACGTGCTCGAACAGGGCGGTGCGCCGGCTGCAACCCCGACCGCTCCGCGTTCATCGGCTTCTTCCCTCGGCGGAGGTACGTCATCTGGTGCCGCAACGATGAGCGCACAGGCCTTGCCGCGCGCGGAACAGGTTTCGGCGCCGGCAGAGACCATGGTGATTTCCTCGCTGGTCGAGCTTGCCGCGCTCGCCGGTGCGAAGGGCGCCCCGGTGCTCAAGGTGCAAATCGAAAACAACATCCATCTTGTGCGCCTCGAACCGGGGCAGATCGAGTTCCGCCCTGCGGCCGGTGCGCCACGCACATTGGCCGGCGACCTCGCGCAGAAACTCAAGGAGTGGACGGGCATCCGCTGGGTGGTGACGCTCGCGCGCGAAGGCGGGGCGCCGACACTCGCCGAGCAGCGCCGGACCGCGCAGGCGCAGAAGATCGAACAGGTGGCGCAGTCGCCGATGGTGCGTGCCGTACTCGATCGTTTCCCCGGCGCCGAAATCGTCGCCGTCCGCGATCGTCCCGAGCCCGAAATTCCTCCTGCCGCGGAAGAACCGTGATCATACAAGTGATTGCTCGCGGAAACGCGGAGACGCAGGGAAAATTTACCACGAAGAGCACAAAGAGCACGAAGGAAGAATGGCGCGCGAAGCGCGCAACATCTCTTGGTGCTCTTCGTGTACTTTGTGGTTCGAACGTCCGTGCTTCCGCGTCTGCGCGTGCAAATAATTTTGCGCCGCGGGCACGCTGCGGGAGTCTGTAATACATGGCGTCGCTGCCTGCCGGTCCGGAGATCGAGAGGCTGGTGCAGCTCCTGGCAAGGCTGCCCGGGCTTGGACCGCGTTCGGCGCGGCGCGCAGCGCTGGTGCTGCTCAAGAAGCGCGAGACCCTGCTCGAGCCTCTGGGTCTGGCGATGCGGGACGCAGCGGCTGCAATCCGCATCTGCGAGCAATGCGGCAATCTCGATACGACCGGTCCCTGCGCCATATGCCGTGATCCACGGCGCGATTCCCATATCCTTTGCGTGGTGGAAGACGTGGCCGATTTATGGGCGCTCGAACGTGCCGGCATCTTCCGCGGCCGTTATCACGTGCTTGGCGGCGCGCTGTCCGCGCTCGACGGCGTAACACCGGAAAAGCTGAACGTGGCGCCGCTCGCCGGGCGGGTCGCCAACGGGATTGAAGAAGTCATTCTTGCAACCAATGCAACAGTCGAAGGCCAGACGACGGCGCACTATCTCATGGACGTTCTGGCCGGATCGAAAGCAAAGGTGACGCGCCTCGCCCATGGCGTGCCCGTCGGCGGCGAACTGGATTATCTCGACGAAGGAACGTTGTCCGCGGCTTTTCGCGCGCGCCGCGAAATGTAGTTCACACCCCGGCGGGACATCAGCTGCCTGTTCAAGCCGCGCGAGGGCCGCCTAGGCGGCATTGCTGCTGCGGAAATCCTCAAGCACCTGTTTTTCCCGTTCGTCCAGATCCGGAATAGCGGATTCGAGGAACGCCCTCAGCTCGTTTTCCTCATTGTTGTCGCGCAGGAATGCGTACTCATCCAGCGCGGATTCGCTGTCCAGATTGTCGAGGATCATGCCGGTGAGGCGAGAATTGACTTCTTCGACAATCCCCGCGCGGGCCTGTTCCCCAAGCCCCTTTTGCCGAAGGTAATCCGAAACAAACGCGTTCACATCGGCCATTTTGGGCTCAGCTTTCGGACCGTGGCTACCTGCCGCCCGAATAGCGTGAAAAACCTAAAATTGCCTTATCGGGCTCCGCGTCGCGCCGTTCCTTGTCCCCGGGCGGAAGCCGCTGCCGAGCAGAATATTAATAATACCTATCCATAACCAAGCGCCGAAGCGCCCTGCCAGTGAGGACCAATCATGCGGGCAAATGCAGCTCCGCTGCTGATTTGCATCGTTCTTGCGTGCCCCGCCCATGCCGAAGATCAGACGCCGCCGGGCTCACTTTGGGATCAGGGCGCGGCGATGTTCGATTCCGGAAAGCTGCTCGCAACAGGCGGTGTCAGCAACCTGGAGGGCGCGGGCGGCGGCGGCCTCGCGAGCTGGGCGCTGATTTCGGGTTATGGGACCCGCGACGCCGTCGGCGCCAACGGTCACTTTACCTATATCGCCCTCGGCGATTATTCGTTGCGGACAGAGGGCGTTGCGATCGGGCTGTTCGACCGTGTGGAGCTTTCCTACGCGTACCAGAGTTTCGACACGGAAGACGTCGGCGCGAAGCTCGGTCTGGGAAAAGGCTTTACCGTCGATCAGGACGTGGTCGGCGCAAAGGTCAAGCTCGTCGGTGACGCCGTATACGATCAGGACACGCTGCTGCCGCAGATCGCCGCCGGAATCCAGTACAAACACAATGACAAGGGCTGGCTCGTATCGGCAATCGGCGGCAAATCGGCGGACGGAACCGATTTCTATGTATCGGCAACAAAGCTCTTCCTTGCACAAAGTCTTCTTGTCGATGCGACACTGCGCGAGACAAAAGCCAATCAGTTCGGATTCCTCGGTTTCGGGGGCGACAAGGACGGCGGCTACTCGACGGAGTTTGAAGGCTCCGCCGCATATCTGTTAAGCCGCAAATTTGCGATCGGCGCCGAATACCGCACCAAACCCGACAACCTCGGCATCGCGCACGAAGATAATGGCTGGGATCTTTTTGCCGCCTACTTCGTCAACAAGAACGTTTCGCTCACGGTCGCTTATCTCAATCTGGGCGATATACTGATCGAGAGCAATCAGCAGGGTGTCTATGTGTCGTTGCAGGCCGGACTTTAGGAGGGATAATGACGATAGCGAACTGGAGCAGAATCGCTTTGCTGGCAGGTTGCGGCATGATTTGCGGCGCAGCGGCTGCGCGGGCCGGCGACACGCTCTTTGCCGACATGGGCGGCCAGGCGGCCATCACGAAGATTGCCAATGATACGGCCGACATCTTTCTCGCCGACGACCGGATCAAGGCGACATTCGACGATACGAATCTGGATCGCTTCCGGAAGATGCTTGCCGAGCAATTCTGCCAGGTTGCCGGCGGCCCCTGCGTTTATACCGGTCACAACATGCGCGATGCGCATAAGGGGCTGCATCTGACCAACGCCGATTTTAACGCCGCGGTCGAGGATCTCCAGAAAGCAATGGACAGGAACGGCGTTGCGTTTGCCACGCAAAACCGGTTCCTGGCGCGACTTGCTCCCATGCAGCACGATGTTGTGACCAGATGAAATCCGGCACCGCAGGCCGCCTGGGAGCCGCGCTTATTTTATCTCTGGCCGGCGCGGACACGGTCTTCGGCGAAGATGCAAATACGATTGTCCAGAACGGTCGCGCGTTCCACCCCAATGAACTAACAATTACCGCAGGAAGCACGCTCAATTTCAGCAATAAGGACGAGTTCATCCATCAGATATACGTCGATAACAAGGATTTCGATTACGATTCCGCCGAACAGCCGCCGGGCGTCGTTTTTCATATCACCTTTCCCAGCGCGGGAACTTACGCAATCCGCTGTCACATACATCCCAAGATGCTGCTGACAGTACACGTAAAGTAACCTTAATTCAATCTTTCCCGGACCCGTCAAGCTTCTCTTAATTTCCCGTCAACCATCTCCGATCAGGATGCCGTGAAATAACTACACGGCGCAAAACAACGGCGTCGGGCGGGAGCAGGATTTCCCATTGAACGCGCGCATCGGGCATTCGATCGGCACGAAAATCTTCGTCGCATTCTTTGCGATGTCGGTCATAATAGAAGCACTGGGCGCGTCCGGTTACCTGGTACTTGCATCGGCCGGCCGGCTGGTAGTCCGGACCTATGATGGTCCTCTGATGGCCATCAACTATGCCCGTGCCGCCAGCCTCGATTTCGTCCAGATGCAGCAGGCCGTGCTCGAGCGTCGGCTCGCGAGCGCAGCGGCGCGGCCACAAATCGATAAGAGAATCGACGACCTGACAGCCACGTTCTTCGACGATCTCGATGTGGCGCAACAACGCCTGCAGGCCCAGGACGAAGTGAGCGTCGTGCGCAGGATCCGTGTGCTGGTCACGCAGTGGAGACACGACTGGCGCGAGAGCGGGCAAAGCGGCGCCGACCGGAACTTCACTGCGCTAAACGCGAAAATCCTCGACGCGTTCGACAGGGTCGTCGAACTCAATGCCGATCACAGCTTCATCGACAGACGCAAGGCGGTGTGGGCGATTGGCGATTTCAAGTATGCGATAATCGCCGTTACCGGTCTTTCGGTGCTCCTCGGGCTCGCCATCACGCTGCTTCTCGCCCGACAGATCATGAGACCGCTGCGCTCCGCAGTGACGACCGCAAACAAGATCGCGGCTGGCGAATTCGAGACATTGATTCCGAAATCGGGGGCAGACGAAACGGGCGTTCTGCTTCATTCCATGTCCGTGATGCAGGACAGCATTCGCGCGATGGTGGAACGCGAAAAGCTGCGCGCCGAATCCGCCGAAACGCGCCTTGCCCGCGCGCTCGAAACGTCCAGCGAAGGCGTTGTCCTGGTAGGGCGGGACGGACGAATCCTGCTTGCCAACAAAAAGATGGGTGATTTCTTCCCGAGCATCGCCGGCCGTCTCAAACTCGGATCCGATTTTTCCGAGACGTTGCGCGCTGCACGATGCGATCTCGCAGAGGGTCAGGAGTTTGCCAGGGCGCCCGAAACCGGCGATGGCCGCAAACCGAAATCGCTCGGCAGCGCCGAATATCAGCTTCGCGACGGACGCTGGCTTCGCGCTACGGGAAGCCGGACGGAAGACGGCTGCCTGATTTTCTTCGTCAGCGATTTCACCGCGCTCAAGGAACGGGAAGACAATTTCCGCCGCGCGCGCGAGGCCGCCGAGGCCGCGAGCGCGACCAAGACCCGGTTTCTCGCCAACATCAGTCACGAGCTGCGCACACCGCTGAATGCGATAATCGGATTTGCGGACATCATCTGCAGGCAGATGTTCGGCGAGGTGGGCAATCAGCGCTACGTGGATTACGCTACGGACATACAGCGCAGTGGCCGCCACCTTCTCGATATTATCAACTCGGTGCTCGAGATCTCGCGAAGCTATTCCGGCAAGCAATTGCTGAAAGCCGACTGGGTCGAACTCCGCTATGTATTTCGCGACTGTTCAAAGATGATGGCCGACCAGTTCGCGGATGCGCAGGTCGCGCTGATCGTGGACGAACCCGACGAAGGGATGGCGGTTTGGGGAGAAAAAGCGAAGCTTCGCCAGATTTTCCTCAACCTCCTCTCCAACGCGATGAAATTCACCGCCCCGGGTGGCAACGTGTCTGTCTCGGCGCGCCGCGTGGCAGGCGCGGTCGTCGTGGACATTGCCGATTCCGGCATCGGTATGACGCCGGAACATATCCAGATAGCTCTGACGCCTTTCGGACAGGTCGATAACCGTCTGGAACGAAAATATGAAGGAACCGGGCTTGGATTGCCGCTGGCCAAGTCGCTGGCTGAGCTTCACGGTGGGGCGATCGAAATCGAAAGCGTGCCTGGCACAGGAACCATCGTGCATATCCATCTGCCTGATCTGGCGAGTCAGGAAATACCGCAAACGCACGTCGCGGCCGCGTAGCGCCGGAATTCTGTCTGTCGCGCCTCGCCATCGCTTGACCCGGCAGCGGCCGTAAGTATATTGCGCGGCTTCGCGCCGGACGGCCGTTGGGCGGTCCAGTGCGTGTGCTCGGAACTCAGGGAATTTTGGCGATGTTTGCGGTCGTCCGCTGCGGCGGAAAGCAATACCGGGTGGCAGTGGACGATGTGCTGACCGTCGAAAAGCTCGGCGGCGATGCCGGGGCCACGCTGAAACTCGAGGAAGTGCTGCTTCTGGGCGGTGATTCCCCGAAGTCGGGGGCGCCGCTGGTATCTGGCGCGGTGGTTCATGCCGAGATCGTCGAGCATGGCCGGGGCGAAAAGGTCGTGGCCTTTAAGAAGAAGCGTCGCAAGAACACGCACCGCAAGCGCGGTCATCGCCAGCACTTCACCAAGCTGAAGATCACCGGTATCGAAGCAGGCGCGTAAGGAGAGACGGACATGGCTCATAAAAAGGCAGGCGGCTCTTCACGCAACGGACGCGATTCAGCCGGACAGCGGCTGGGCGTAAAGCTCTTCGGCGGCCAGGCGATCGAGGCCGGCAACATTATCGTCCGCCAGCGCGGTACCCAGTTCCACCCAGGCGAGAATGTCGGGATGGGCAAGGACCATACGCTCTTCGCGCTCATCGATGGGCGCGTGGAATTCCGCAAGGGTTTCAAGCGCCGCACCTATGTCTCGGTGCAGACCGGCGCGGCGCAAGGCTCGGCGTAATCCCTCACCCGCAGCTTCCAGGTGACGCGTGCATGCACTGGCAGCCTCTCCCACAAGGGGAGAGGGGACAGGGTTGCGCTGCATTCCCAAATGATAGTCAGCGCACAATATGCCCTCTCCCCTTGTGGGAGAGGGGAACTGCCGCGATATCTCCGGCGCAGCGGCGGGGTGAGGGGTAACCCTCGCAGACCAAAGACATGAAATTTCTCGACACCGCAAAAGTTTACGTCGCGAGCGGCTCGGGCGGGAACGGCTGCGTGTCGTTCCGGCGCGAGAAGTTCATCGAGTTCGGCGGCCCGAACGGCGGTGACGGCGGCCGCGGCGGTGATGTCTGGGCCGAAGCGGTCGACAATCTCAACACGCTGATCGACTACCGTTTCCAGCAGCATGTGAAGGCGCAGAATGGCGAGGGCGGCATGGGCCGCGACATGACCGGAGCGAACGGCGATGATGCCGTGATGCGCGTACCGGTCGGAACCGCGATCTATGAAGAAGATGGCGAGACGCTGATCGCCGATCTCACCGAGCCCGGCCAGCGCAGATTGTTACTTGAGGGCGGCCGCGGCGGTTTCGGCAATGCGCATTTCAAGAGTTCGACAAATCGTGCGCCACGCAGGGCAAATCCCGGCCAGCCGGCGCAGGAAAAAACAATCGTCCTGCAATTGAAGCTCATCGCGGATGCCGGGCTTATCGGCTTGCCCAATGCCGGAAAGTCGACATTTCTCGCGCGCATATCGCAGGCACGCCCGAAGATCGCAGACTATCCCTTCACCACGCTCGCGCCGCAGCTTGGCGTGGTGCGCACGGATGGAACGGATTTCGTGCTTGCCGATCTTCCCGGCCTCATCGAGGGCGCGCATGAAGGCGCAGGTCTCGGCGACCGGTTTCTCGGCCATGCGGAACGCTGCGGCGTGATCCTTCACCTTGTCGACGGCACGCAAAGCGAGATCGCGCGCACGTATAAAACGATTCGCCATGAGCTGATTTCATACGGTCACGGCCTTGCCGAAAAGCACGAGATCCTGGCGCTCAACAAGGTCGACGCCATTTCGAAGGCGCAGCTTGCGCGCAAGAAAGCCGCGCTTGAGAAAGCGAGTGGCCGGGCGGTGTTTCTGTTGTCGGGCGTGAGCGGCGAGGGCGTGAATGACGTCCTGCGCGCGCTCGCGCGTGAAGTGGAAAAAACAAGAGCAGGACGTGCGGCCACCAGACCGGAACCTGCCTGGTCGCCATGAGCGGCGCGCGCAGGAACTGGATCAAAACGCCAGGTCCCGTTGCAGCCGGATTGCGTATCGGTCTTCTGGGTGGCTCTTTCAATCCGGCGCATGAAGGCCACCTCCATGTCAGCGACGTGGCATCGAAACGGCTCGGGCTCGACTATGTCTGGTGGCTCGTCTCGCCGCAGAACCCTTTGAAATCCTTGGACAGGATGGCTTCGCTGGCGGAACGCGTGGCGAATTCGCGGCGTCTTACGATACATTCGCCGCGTATTTGTGTGACCGACATTGAAGCGCAGCTCGGCACACGCTTCACGATCGATACCGTCACAAAGTTGCAACGACGATTTCCGGCGCCGCGCTTCGTTTGGTTGATGGGAAGCGACAATCTTATGACATTCCATCGCTGGCGCTGCTGGCGGGAACTCGCCAACCGGATACCCATCGCCGTCGTGATACGTCCGGGCACAGCGCTTGCACCGCTTGTCTCGAAAGCGGCGCGGCACCTCTCTGTTTTCAAGGCTTCCAGCGAACGCTCGCTCGCGACGGCGCCCGCGCCGGCTTTCGCCGTTCTCGATGCGCGCCGCACTGCTGCGAGCGCAACGGCCATTCGGGCGCAGGTGTTGGACCCCGCGAGCGCCATATGTTAGGGTGAAAATGCATTTCGCGAGGCGTGCGGATATTCGGCTGCTGCCGAGGGGGAAAGATATCGGCGATCCGCGCGTTGATCGTGTCAACCGAAAACGGAGGATCGCATTCCCACACGTAAGTCCGGCGCTTCCCATGCGTCGAAGAAAGTAGCGAGCCATCGCGCGAATGAGCAGGCGGAGCCGTCGCTCCTCTCCCGCATTCTGGTTTCCCTCGACGACGACAAAGCGGAAGACATTGTGACGATCGACCTCGAAGGCCGTTCGTCGCTTGCCGATTCCATCGTCATTGCCAACGGCCGCTCGCAACGGCACGTGAGCGCAATCGCCGAGCATCTCGCCCGACGGTTGAAGGAGGCGGGCTATGGTACGCGTCCGGTCGACGGACTTGGCTCAGGCGACTGGGTATTGGTGGATGCGGGCGATGTGATCGTTCATATCTTTCGCCCCGATGTCCGCGCCTATTACGATCTCGAGGGCATGTGGTCGGTAAAGGAACCGGCTCGCGCCGCCGCCCACTGAACTTCACAGATATCATCAGGTTCATATGCGCATAGCCATTCTGGCTGCGGGAATTGCTCGCGGCACGCCACAGAACGCGCTCGTCGAAGAGTTCCTCACGCGCGCCCGCGGCATTGGCCGGCAACAGGGCATCACCGCCGTGACGGTGGAGGAAGTGTCCGTTTCAAAACTGCGTGAAGCGCGGGCCCGTATGGTGGAGGAAGGTCAAAAGCTGACCGGCCGCATTCCACAGGGAGCGCATGTCATTTCTTTGGATTCCCGCGGAAAAGGGATGACGAGCGAAGCCTTTGCCGAGATGCTCGCGGCGATGCGCGACGCAGGTGCGCGCGACCTTGTGTTCCTGATCGGCGGTCCGGATGGCCTTGATATCGGACCGAACGTAAAACCGGGGCGCAGCCTGGCCTTCGGCCCACAGACTTGGCCCCACTTGCTGGTTCGCGTGATGCTGGCGGAACAGATTTACCGCGCGCTGACCATCCTGGGAAACCACCCGTATCACCGGGCCTGAGCCAGCCGCCGCAAGGAAGAAATTCATTTGCTGGCGATGGGATGCGTCTGTATAACCCCGGCCGCTCGTCGAGGGGTTCATTTACGTCAGGGGTAGTATCCATGGGTATTGAGCTTCCGTCCGGCTATCGGCCGTCGGACAGCGAGTCCTTCATGAATGAGCGGCAGCGCGAGTATTTCCGGCGCAAATTGCTGCGCTGGAAGGACGACATTCTGCGCGAAAGCCGGGAAACGATCCAGAATCTCCAGGCCGAGACTGTGCCCAATGCGGATTTGGCGGACCGCGCGGCGACTGAAGCCGAACGCCAGCTCGAGCTGCGCACGCGCGACCGGCAGCGCAAGCTGATCGCGAAGATCGATTCGGCGCTGCGGCGTCTGGAAGACGGTTCCTACGGGTTTTGCGAGGAAACCGGCGAGCCGATCTCGCTCAAGCGTCTCGACGCACGCCCCATTGCCACGCTGTCGATTGAAGCCCAAGAGCGTCACGAGCGCCGCGAGCGCGTCTATCGCGACGACTGAACCCCGCGAACCTTCGACATCGCACAAATTTTACGCCGCAAACCTTACGACGGCAAATTGCGTCTGCGCCAAAACGCGCTACTCTTTCGCTCTGCTCGAAAGGGGAAAACGCCAAATGAAAGCCGTCATCTGCTCCATCGCCGTTTCGCTATGCCTTGCTGCACCAGTCTTGGCCAAGGACAAGCCGGCCTGGCGCGGGCTCGCCGCCAACGCACAACACACGGCGAAAGCGCCGACGGCAGGCCAATCGCTGTCAAATATTCACTGGAGCATGTCGATCGACCATGCGCCTCCGGTGGCTCCGCATCGCCGGGTCGGCGGAGTCGGCGAACTTCTGATCCATTATGCCTCGCCGATGATCACCGCGCAGAACACGGTTCTCGTTCCGGTCAAGACAACTTCGCAGGGGAATTTCGAAATCGACGCAGTTGCCGGGGCGAGCGGCAAGAGCGCCTGGTCGATGAAGACCGATTACATCATGCCGCCGTATGATTGGGCGCCGCCTTTGCCCGTGCATCTCACCGGTCAGAACCGGCTTTACGTCGCCGGCGCCGGCGGCACCGTCTATTTCCGCGACACGCCGGATTCCACGAGCGGCAAGACGGGGCAATACGCGTTCTACGGAATGTCGAAGTACAAGAAGAACAAGAGCATATATAATAACGATGTGATGATCGATACGCCGATCACGGCGGACTCGAAAGGAAATATCTTCTTCGGGTTTGTGGTGCTTGCGTCGAATCCCGCGAAGCTCGAGAGCGGCATTGCCCGCATCGACTCGTCCGGCAAGGGCATGTGGGTCAGCGCGCAGTCGGCGGGCCAGGATCAGAACATTTCGCAGGTTGCGATGAATTGCGCGCCCGCCATTTCAGTCGACGGTTCGACGATCTACATCACCGTCAGCAATGGTTACAACGGCTACCTCGTGGGACTTGACGCAACCACGCTGAAACCCAAGTACAAAACCCAGCTGATGGATCCGGCAACCGACAGCGCGGCGCTGATCGACGACGATTCATCCGCCTCGCCAACGATCGGTCCCGATGGAGAGGTATTCTATGGCGTGCTGGAGGCGGACGGCGAGCACAATTGCCGCGGATGGCTGCTCGGCTTCTCTTCGGACCTGGCCACGGAGAAAACGCCCGGTTCGTTCGGCTGGGACGACACCGTGTCCATCGTGCCAAAGAGCGCGCTGCCGAAAAAATCGGGCAAGAGTTCCTATTATCTGATGTCGAAATATAATAATTACTACGAATGCGGCTCGGGCAATGGTCAGAACAAGGTTGCCATTCTCGATCCCAATGCCACGCAGAAGGATGCCTACAGCAACGTCACGGTGATGAAGGAAGTCGAGACGGTTCTCGATCCGCATCAGGTGCAGGGCGAAGGTGGTGCCGTGTACGAATGGTGCGTCAATACGGCTGTTGTCGACAGCAAGAACAAATCGGTGATCGTGAACGCGGAAGACGGCTATTCCTATCGCTGGGATCTGACCACCAACAGTTTGTCCCAGATGCTTTCGCTCAACCAGCCGACATTCGAAGCTTACACGCCGACACTGATGGGTGCCGACGGCACACTCTTCGCCGTCAACAACGCGACCCTCTACGCAATAGGAAATTGATCGCGGAGCGATCATCGGGTTTCGTGGCCCCTATGGACTGAAGCAGTGCGGCAATCCGTATCCCGCCGGTTTTCCAGGAAAAGCCGGCGGGAACCGCATGACTGTCCGGCGCTTGACAAAGGTGCAGGCGCGCAGAACAGCTTCGTGCATGTCAGACCTTAAAGCCGACTCCCTGCCTTCGCGCGCGGCGCTCCTGCGTAGAATGGAAGCGCCGCTCACGGAACTTTGCCGGGAAGCGCGTTCGTTGCGCGATGCGGACCATGGCGCCCGCATCGGTTATTCGCGCAAAGTCTTCATTCCGCTGACGCATCTGTGCCGGGATGTCTGCGGCTATTGCACGTTTGCAAAGCCGCCGCGCCACGGCGAACGCTGTTATCTGACGCGCGAACAGGTGCTCGCGATTGCACGAGCCGGTGCCGACACGGGCTGCACCGAGGCGCTTTTCACGCTCGGCGACAAACCCGAACTCCGATACCGCCAGGCGCGCGAAGAGCTTGCCACGCTTGGCCACGCAACGACCCTTTCCTATCTCGTGGAAATGTGCCGCGCGGTGATCGAGGAAACAGGCCTGCTGCCTCACGCCAATCCGGGCGTAATGACGGGCGATGAGATCGCACAACTGCGCAAGGTCACGGTCTCCCAGGGCATCATGCTCGAGAATGTTTCGCCGCGCCTTTTTGCGCGCGGCGGCGTTCATTTCGGTTCGCCCGACAAGGATCCGGCAATCCGGCTTGAAACCATCCGCCTCGCAGGCGAAGCGCGGGTTCCCTTCACCTCGGGAATTCTCATCGGCATCGGCGAGACACGCGAAGAGCGGATCGATTCACTCTTCGCTCTGCGCGCATTGCACGCCGAATACGGCCACATTCAGGAAATCATCATCCAGAATTTTCGCGCAAAGGCCGACACGCGTATGGCGGAGGCGCCCGAACCGGAATTTGCAGACCTGATGTGGACCGTCGCGATGGCGCGCCTCATCCTCGGCGGCGGAATGAACATACAGGCGCCGCCCAATCTCAGCGCAGACGATTACGGTCAATTGCTCGATGCCGGCATCAATGATTGGGGTGGCATTTCTCCGGTGACGCCCGATCACGTCAATCCCGAGGCGCCCTGGCCGCAGATAACGGCCTTGCGCGGCGTCACGGAGCGATACGGAAAGACGCTTGTCGCGCGGCTCCCGGCTTATCCTGATTACATCCATGATCTCGCGCAGTGGCAGGATCCGGGACTGCACCGGTATGTCCGAAATCACAGCGATGCCGAGGGTCTTGCGCGCGAGGACGCATGGACGCCTGGCGCACTCTCTGCCTGGCCGGCGTACGTGCCAACGGGACGGTCGCAAAGGCATATCAACCCCGTGATTTCGCGAGCGCTCGACAAAGCCGGATCGGGAGGCCAACTCGATGAAGCGGAAATCGTCGCGCTGTTTTCCGCGCGGGGGCCGGACTTCGAGGCCGTGTGCACGGCGGCAAATGCGCTTCGGCGCGCGACCGTTGGCGATACCGTCAGCTATATCGTCAACCGGAATATCAATTATACAAATGTCTGCACTTACAAATGCGGTTTCTGCGCTTTCTCAAAAGGCAAGACGTCAATCGATTTGCGTGGAGCGCCGTACGACCTCGCATTGGAGGAAGTCGTTCGCCGCACCGAAGAAGCCTGGGCGCGGGGCGCGGTGGAAATTTGCATGCAGGGTGGAATTCATCCCGATTACACGGGCGCGACCTATCTCGAACTTCTGCGCACCGCGAAATCGGCCGTTCCGGGAATGCATGTGCATGCGTTTTCACCGCTCGAGGTTATGCACGGAGCCGCCACGCTCGGCATTTCCATCCCCGAGTTCCTGGATGCGTTGAAGCGCGCCGGACTCGGTACGTTGCCCGGAACCGCTGCGGAAATTCTCGACGACGAAATCCGCTCCATCATCTGTCCCGACAAGCTGACAACGGCGGAATGGATCGGCGTGTTGGAAGCCGCCCATGCCATCGGGCTGCGGACCACGTCGACCATCATGTACGGCCATGTCGAGACGCCGGTACACTGGGCGCGTCACCTTCTCCGGCTGCGCGGCCTGCAGTGCCGCACCGATGGTATCACGGAATTTGTTCCGCTGCCGTTCGTTCATATGGAAGCGCCCATGTATCTGCGCGGACAGGCCCGCAAAGGGCCGACGTTCCGCGAAGCTGTGCTCATGCACGCGGTCGCGCGGCTGGCGTTGCATCCTCTGATCGTGAACATCCAGGTGTCGTGGGTGAAGATGGGACCCGAAGGTGTGCGCATCTGCCTTGATGCAGGCGCCAACGATCTCGGAGGCACATTGATGAACGAAAGCATTTCGCGTGCTGCCGGAACGCTGCACGGACAGGAATTTGCGCCGCCTCAAATGGATGCACTGATCACCGGCATCGGGCGTCGTCCGCGCCAGCGCACAACCTTGTATCTCGATGCGCCAATTTCACAGCAGCAGAAATCGTATCGTGCGCCCGATCTTGTGCCGCCGGTGCAGACGCCACTGCGCAGACGCCGCGCGGTTGATCCCGGCATGCTTTCCAGCTCACCGGAATGACGGCAAAGCCGCCAGAAAATGTCGATACATAGCCGCGAGAAAAGGATCGAACTGATCGCGCTGGAGGGCGTCCCTCTCGTTCGGGCCGGCGATAATCTGGCGGACATCATTCTCGACTCTTTGCAACGATCGGCGCTTGGGTTCGAAGCGGGAGACGTTCTCGTTATTGCGCAAAAGGTCATTTCAAAATCGGAAAACAGGTTTGTTCGTCTCGATACCGTTGAGCCGTCGCGGCGTGCATTGGAGATCGCACCCGTCATCGAGAAGGATCCGCGGCTCGTTGAAATCATCCTGCGTGAGTCGCGCGAAGTGCTGCGCATGCGAGCAGGCATTATTGTCGTTGAAGATGTGCGCGGCCTTGTTCTCGCCAATGCGGGCGTCGATACGTCGAACGTGAATGCAGATGGCGGAGACGCGAGTGTTCTTTTGTTGCCGGAAAATCCGGACGCCAGCGCAGCGCGATTGCGGGCCGAGCTGCGATCGCGCACCGGCCAGGGTGTTGCAATCATCATCAACGACAGTATCGGACGCGCCTGGCGCAATGGCACCGTGGGTACGGCAATTGGAGTCAGCGGGTTGCCGGCGCTCCTCGATCTGCGGGGAACGCCGGATCTGTTTGGGCGCAAGTTGCGCACCACGAATCTCGGGCTCGCGGACGAGATCGCAGCCGCGGCATCGCTGCTGATGGGGCAGGCGCACGAAAGCCGGCCTGTCATTCTGGTACGCGGCGTTCCCTATGAGCGGCGTGAAGGAAATGCCGGCGAATTGTTGCGGCCGAAAGCGCTGGATTTCTTCCGCTGACGCGCATGGATCAGCGGGTCATCCTTCCCGTCAAGCCGTTTGGCGAAGCCAAGCAACGCCTTGCTTCGGCAATGACGGCTTCAGCTCGCGCCAACCTCGCGAAGGAAATGTTTCGCCACGTGCTCGCCACCGCCGGCGCTTTTGCGGCACCGGCCACCATTATAGTCATCAGCCGCGGATCAGAGGTGCTTGATCTTGCACGGACATATGGTGCCACTCCGCTCATGGAACAAATGTCCTCTGAACTCAACGGGGCTCTTCGGCAGGCGGCGGAATTTGCCCGCGCTAGGGGCGCCTCGAGACTTTTCATCGTTGCAGGCGACCTGCCATTGCTTTGTGAAGCGGACCTTGAAGCACTTGCCGCGCATGAATGCGCCATAGCGCCGGATCGCCATGGCACGGGCACAAACGCGCTGGCGTGGCCGTCTTCGCTCGGATTTTGCTTTGGAGAAAAAAGCTTCGAGCGCCATTGCAAAATCGCCACGGCCGGGGGTTACGAAGCGCAGTTCATCACACGCCCCGGTCTCGCTCATGACATCGATCTGCCATCGGATCTGATATACGCACGAAAGGTCGGCTAGTACGTAGTCATGGCAAATGCGGGCCACTCGGCCGACGCACCAGGGGTTCGATATCGCGCGACAGCGACGACTTGTTGCCTCCGTGCCCGCAAATCCGGGTGGCCCGCATTCCGGCAAAGGCCGCGGTGCTGGGCTCCCGCTTGCGCAGGAACAACCGGGGGCGACCGGCGGCGGCATGACAAGGGGTAAGTAATGGCCGGTCCGTTCACCCGAAACGGTTGCGAAGAAGCGGAAGAACGCGCTCCGCGTAGAGATTGAGAAATCGCGCCTGGTCGGCCCCGGGGGCGTGGAATACGAGATGGTTGAAGCCCATATCGATATAGTCCTTCAGCTTTGCGACATGTTCCTCGGCATCATCTGATACAATCCAGCGGCTCGCTGTCCTCTCCACCGGAAGCGCGTCCGCAAGCCGCTCCATCTCGATCGGGTCCTCTACATTGTGTTTTTCCTCTTGCGACAGCGCAAGCGCACCCCAGTTGCGTGTGTCTTCAAGCGCCCGCTTGCGGTCGGTATCGAACGATACCTTCATCTCGATCATGCGATCTATCGCATCCGGCGCGCGTCCGGCTTTCTCGATGCCGGCAGCGAGATTTGGTAACAATGTCTGGACATAGAGATCGCGATCCTTGCCGCTTGTGCAAATGAAGCCCTGGGCCTTTTCGCCGGCAAGCTTCGCCATCAAAGGTCCCGCGCCCGCCACATAGATTGGAACTGGCTTCTCGGGTTTATCGTAAATCGTGGCCTTCGAAGTGCGATAGAACTGCCCCGAATAGGAAACACGCTCGCCGCGCCAAAGCATCTCGATAAGGTCGAGGGCCTCGCGGAATCGCTGCGTGCGCTGTTTTTGCTCGGGCCAGATGATTCCGGTGGCCGGCGTCTCGTTCATCGACTCGCCGGTGCCCATGCCCAGGATCACGCGGTCCGGGAAAAGGACTCCCAGCGTGGCAAAGGCCTGGGCGACGATCGCGGGGTGGTAACGGAAGCTGGGGGCAAGGACGCTGGTGCCGAGCATCACCCGCGACGTTTTGGCACCAAGAGCCGCCATCCAGGCAAGCGAGAACGGCGCATGGCCTCCCTTATGGCGCCAGGGCTGGAAGTGATCGCTGACGAAAACGGAATCAAATCCGAGCCTTTCTGCAAGCATGCCGAAATCCAGCAATACCGCCGGTCCGAATTGCTCCGCAGAAGCTTTGTACCCGAGCCTGAGCTGCATGCGCTTCTCCACCTTCGCTCCGGCCCTTAACGTATGGGACGCGGTTTGGATGATTTTTTCCTAAAGCTACTGTCGAATCTCGAAGGTTCCTGCAAACCCCGCTTAATCCGGCGATGCCAATATTACGGCGGATTCAGGTTTTGGGGCGATGCGATATGAAAACCGCGATTTCGAGTTTCGCACTGGCGCTGCTGCTGGCTTCCCCTGTTGCCGCAGACCAGGCGCCGACAGCACAATCCTTCACGGAAAACGGGGCGCGCGCTCCCGTCCCGGCCATTGCCACACCGGGTGGTGTTCACCCGGCGCATGCGGTGCTTCGCTATGATCTTTCCACCGCGGGCTCCTGCCGCGCCTGGTCGGATCGACCGCCCGAGCTATGCGTGCTCTTTGCGCTGCATCTGATTCATTTGTCCGAGCACCCGCCGAAAGCGCTGTAATCCCGTCTATTTGCGCAGCCAGATTTTGTACCGGCATGCTGAAGTGGAACGGATGCTGATTTTCATCAGCTCCGGGCCGTAATTGCTTCAATCGGCTATTTCTGTTCGCCGTCGTACCCCAGGCCGCGCAACTGCGGCTGCACTATGTTGCTTCCCGGCGGGACGCTGCGGGTAAGCCAGACATTGCCGCCGATGACGGAGCCTCTGCCGACAGTGATCCGGCCCAGCAATGTGGCGCCAGCATGCACAAAAACATCATCCTCGAGAATGGGATGGCGCGCGACGCCTTTCAATGCAAGGCCGCGTGCGCCGGCCGCGGAGCGCATCGCGCCAAGTGTAACAGCCTGTGACAAGCGCACCTTTTTGCCGATGATGGCCGTTTCTCCGATCACCACACCCGTTCCATGATCGATGAAAAAGCCCGTTCCGATTTCGGCACCGGGGTGAATGTCGATCCCTGTGCGAGAATGCGCGACGAGCGTCATGAGGCGTGCTACCAGGGGTGCACCAAGAAGATGCAGGGCGCGGGCGAGCCTGTAACAAATAATAGCCACCATTCCGGGATAGCCCAGCAGAATTTCCGGCATGGACGACGCGCTCGGATCGCCCTGATAGGCGGCACGCAAATCCTCGGCGAGTTGTGCACGAATCTCCGGCAGCTGGGCTGCAAATTCCTGCGCAATGTCCTGCGCGACGCGACCGGCCGATTCGCTTTCCAGCCGGGTTTCGCTGGCAGCCAGCGGAAGCGAGAGCCTGATCTGTTCGACCAAGGTGCCGAGCGAATCTCTCAGCTTGTTGCGGACGAATTCGTCAACGCTGCCTGCATCAAGGTCGGGCTGTCCGTAATGGGTGGGAAAGAGCACTGCCGAGATGCCATTGATGAGTTCCGCCAGTGCAGTGCGGGACGGCAGTCGGCGGGCTACGCCGCCGTGCCGGATATTATGTACGACCTCGCGCGACTGGCGAAGCGCATCGACAATGTCATCGATGTCCCAGCGTGCGGCACGGCTTTTTCCCGCAGGGCGCACGTTTTTTTCGCCCCCTCGCGGATTCGCCAGTGAGCGTGATCCCTCCGTCATGCCTTGCTCCGCAATCTCAATCTAAACTCTACAACGTGGGTAGAGTATTTGCCAGCCTTTTCTCGGCGGCCGGCGGCAAAAATGGTGATAGGCAGGATCGCTTTGTAAGCTCGTGTAACGGTTGCCGAACCGGGCAGCCGGCTGCGAAATCCATCAGCGCAATGAAACATCGGCCGCTCGGGCGCTTAGCAGGCAGATTCGCCCCGTTCGCCAGCCGATCAGCCAATCCGCCATTCGGCGATAGAGCTGATCGGAGGCGAAAATCTGCAGCAGAATGACCACGGCAAGGCGCCCCCGATAACAGCCATGGAAAACGGCAACCAGGTAATAACCAAACGCCGTCACCGGCCGGGTCTGCACGACACCTTTGGCTATCAGCCAACCGCGTGCGCCATAATAGGCTCGCGCGGATATTTGGCGGCGCAGTTTCTCAAGCCACGAGACGAGCCGCGCATTTTTGCGCCCGGACGACGTGCGTGCCGGATCGACTGTGTCGTTCCAGATCGCGGCCGGTTCGGACGCCATCACGAAACGGCAGCCGGTGAGATACAGGCGAATTGCGAAATCCACGTCCTGTGCAAACGGCAAGCTGTCGTCGTAGCGCACGCGTCTCGCCAATTCCGACGGAAGTACAACGGTTATGGTAGGGACGAAGCCCCGACCGCATAGCAGGTATTCCGCCATATGCTCGCCACTGTCGATGGCGCGCGGCGGTTTGACGAAACAGCGGCCCTCGCCGCGATCGACAATGATCGGCGCATAACCGACTACGCCCTGTGTTCCTTCGAGCAGCCGGCGCATGGTGGAGAGATGATGCGGCAGGAACCGGTCATCTGAATCGAGGAAAGCGATGACATGTCCGCGCGCGCGATCGATTCCCCTGTTTCGTGCCGCCCCGCCGCCGCTATTTTCCTGCCGTACGTATACGATACGCGGCTCATCGAATGCATGGACAACGCGATCGGGAAAATCGACCGAGCCGTCATCGACGACGATGATCTCAAAATCTGATTCCGTCTGTGCGAGAACCGATCCGATTGCCGATTCCAGCTCGTGCGCGCGGTTATAAACGGGAATGACAACGGAAAAAAACGGCGCCGCGTGTTTGTCACATTCATTGCCCATGGGTCACCGTGTATTCATCGTAACGGGCGCCCAGCATCGCGGCCAGTTTGCCGGCGGCGCGTGCAAACTTGCACAAGGGCGCCATGCGGCGGGATGCGAGCGGGGCTGCCAAAATCGCTGCTACCGGAGAAACTGCCAGAGCCGTTGCAATCTTTACGGTTTCCCATACGCGCAAATACATGCCGTGTTCATATTTTATGAAAACGCGCATGTCGGAGTTTCCGATCCGGAACGCGCGCTGCAACGCCCATCCCGGGGTGCTTCGTGACGCGGGAACGTAAGCATTTACGACCGCGGCGTCCGCCCATGCGAACCGGGCGCCGGCTTTCGCCAGCCGGGTAAAGAATTCTTTGTCCTCGCCGCCGGAGAGCGCAAAGCGGGCATCGAAATAGGGCCGGGCAAGTGCGTCAAGCGCTGCGCGTCTTATCAATACGTTCGACGTGCTGTGGATCATGGACACCGAACCGGTTTTCCCGCGCCATGGCGCAAGCCCGCGGCATGTCCTTGCCCAGCAGCCCGGCTCCAATTCGAATTCTGGCACGACAGAACCGTGCAACGCGTCGGCACTGGTCATCTGCGCGACGGCCAGGAAATTCTCGAGCCAATCGGCATCCGGCCATTCGTCGTCGTCGAGCATAGCCAGAAATTCGGGATCGAATTTATCGAGTGCATGCGCGACGAGCGCGTTGCGGGCCTGTGCTATGCCGCGCTCCGGAACGGAAATAACGTCCAGCGGCCAGCGATACGATTCCGATTTGATTTGCTTGACGATCGCCCGGCCTTCTTCCCGTTCAAAATCATTGTCCGCAACAAGGATGCGAAGCTCTGCTCCGGTTCTGAGCGCCGCCAGCGCGCGGAGCAGCCGCCCGAGTCCCTGAGGGCGGCGATAGGTCGGGATCGCAACGACTATACGGGACATGCCGCCCGCATCCAGTTGCGGGAAAGAATCAGCACACGCGCCGTGACTACGAATTCCCCGGCCAGCACGCCGGCAAGCGAGAAAATAGGGCCGGCGAGGAGAAGCAGCACGAATGTTACTCCAAGCGAAACGAGCGACGCTGCGAGACTCGCGGACGCCAGACTGCGGAACTCTCCTGCCGCCTGCAGCAATACGGATTCCGGCGTGCGGAATGTACGGGCGGCCGTGATCGCCGAAAAAAACACGAGAACAAGCAGTGCTTGCGAGGGATCGTAGCCCGTCCTGAGGACGACGTGCGGAAACCAGATGAGCAGCGTCGCCGAGATCATCACGGTCGCGATCCACACGGTGCCTGCAGCCATCCGGAATTGTCTCACCGAATGCCGGGCACCTGTGTGGTCACCGCTGCCGATCTGCCGTGCCATGATCGGCCGTTCGCGATCGGGAATGGCGGCGAGTACGAGCTGGACGGGACGTATGAACAACGCACCGGCCGCGATGGGTGCAAACGCTGCCGGTCCGCAAAGGAATGTGACCAGGTATGCATGCGCGTTGACCGTCAGTTCGGTCAGGATCACGCCGAGCGCAGACCAGCGGGCCAGATCGAACCAGACGGATCGGTAGCTTCGGACAATCAGAAGGTTCGTCAGGTCGAATTGCTGGACCAGATGGTCCATGCCGAAGCTCAGCAGGGCCAACGCGGCTGCGCCGAGAAGCAGTTCCGTGGCTGTCGCTGCGGTTAGCAGGTGCAGGTCATGCAGCAGGAATAATCCGGCCAGCAGGGTAAGGCTGTAACAAAGGTCCGAAGCAAGGACACGCGAGGCCTGCCCGCGCGCGTAGAACAAGGTTCGCGCGAACCAGCGGAGCGACATGGTGCCCGTATATCCCGCGAAGAGTGCAGCGAGAAACCAGCCCGCGCTGCTTAACCGCATCAGCAACAACACGCAGATAACAGTCAACGCGGTGAAGGCCAGATTCGATTTCAGATAAATGCCGAGGTCGGAGTCGAAGAGCGTTCCGCGACGCAGCGCAATCGCGGCCGGCGCCCCGATCAGTGCGCCTGAAAGACTGAGGCAGAAAGGTGCAACGACGAGGGCGAAAGAAAACATACCAAATGCCGCATGCGGCAGGGTCCGAAGACAAATAATGGCGGCAACGAAATGCGCAAATGAAATGCACACGGGCCCCGATGCCGAGAGGCCATAGCGCGTCACGAGTGCGACCAGTTTTCTTTTCGGAGCAGCGGTCAGTTCCGATCTCAGTGGCATGGTGCAGGTGGCGGCGTTCATCCCGCCGAACCCGCAGTGCGCACTTTGCGAACGGCAAGGGCAGCGTGCTGTGACTCAAGCGATGACGTGCGTGTGAGAAGCAGCAGGAGCGCATGCGGATTGGTCACGGCATAGCGCCAGAAGAGCCGGCGCGGTTCCCGCCATAGCCGGTGCAGCCACTCGAATCCCGTCAGCTGCATCCATTGCGGCGCGCGTTTGTACTGTCCGCTGACATAGTTGAAGCAGCCACCGGCACCGACCATCCAGCCCGCATGGATCCGATGACGATTGCGCACGCAGAACGCCTGTTCGAGCGGTATGCCAAGACCGACCCAGACAATGTCTGCCCGCGTTTCGTTGATCTCGGCGCAGATATCGGCTTCGTCACTCTCGGTGAAATAACCGTGGCGCCGGCCGGCGATGATGAGCCCCGGATATATCGTCTGCATGATCCGGGCGCACGCGGCGTTGTTTTCTTCGCTGGCGCCGAGCAGGAAGAAGCGCAGCCCATGCTGGCGTGCGGCAATGGCGGCGTCATGAAAGAAATCGGTGACAGCTGAGCGTTCCGGAATCCGGGGCTTTGCAAACAGGCGTGCGGCGAGTACCAGCGGTTGTCCGTCCGCGTGCACATGATCGGCGAGTTCGTGATGGCGCCGCAGTTCCGCATTGCGTGCTGCCAGAGAGATGGCCTGCCCGTTCACCCCGAAGACAAGCTTGGGCGTCAAGCTACGCGATCTGCGGGCTTCCAGACATTCGTGAATCATCAGACGGGTAAGTTCCGTGCGCCCGATGCAGGCGATTCGTAGTCCGCCAGCCATCACTTCCGGATAGGGTTTTTCCATGGCCTGCGTTGTCATTACCAGGCATTCCGCCCGAGAATGACCGCAGCCGGCGTCGCAAGAATTATCCGCAGATCGAGGAGGAAGCTTGCATGTCGGACATACCAGAGATCGAAACGGACACGCCGCTGCATGTCGTCGAGAGCGGCAGTTTCGCCACGGAATCCGTGAATCTGCGCCCAGCCGGTGATCCCGGGTTTCACGTATTGCCGCCGGTTGTAGCCTTGGATCTGCGCGGCATAGTAATGATCATGTGCAACCGCGTGCGGCCGCGGACCGACCAGCGACATCTCCCCTCGCAGCACGTTAACGAGTTGCGGCAACTCGTCGATGCTCAGCTTGCGGAGCGTGCCTCCAACGCGCGTGAGCCGTGGATCGTTTTTTGTCACCTGGCGTATCGCGCCGCCTTCGATGACGGTCAGTGTACGGAGTTTCAGTATCCGGAACGGTCGGCCGTTCTTTCCCAGACGCCATTGGCGGAACAGGGCTGGCCCCTTGCTTTCAAGGCAGATTGCCGCGACAGCCGCCAAGAGGAGCGGCAATGAGATAATGAGCAGAAGCGACGCGGCGGCGATATCGAGGCAGCGCTTGACCAGTTCATAGCCGGGCGAAAAGGCGGCGTCGTGAAAATCGGCGCGTTCGAGGGTAGCGGGCAGAGTACGCAGGGCCCCGGGCGGCCGCAGCGTCGTGGAGTCCGCTACGACAGCCCAGTCGGTTTTTTCTGCCACCTGTTCGTGGATGGCCAACGAAGACCTCGCCCCGGCAATTTTCCAGGAAGGTCTGCTGCATTGCTCGCGCCACACGCGGAGGCGGATGTTGTTTCGCTTCGATACGCCAAATGGCGCGATTCAGTGCCGCGCGCGCGCCATAAGTATCATTGCGAGACGGTTAACTGATAATGGGAATTTGGGCGCTAACGCCAAACTGCGCCACACGTCTGTCGCCGAGTCGAAGCATGGGCAACAGCGACCGGAGATTGGGCTCTTCGGGCCTTAACGCATAACGGGGCAGGCACCAGGGGTTCAGATCACCCCGAAGCGTGCCCGAAAGTGTGGTGAACGCATGGCTGTATCCCGCATCCCGGACGGCCGAAACTGCAGCTGGAGAGACATCGCCGGCATTGCCGAAAGGGTAGGCAAAATATTCACAGCTCCCCAGGCGCGACGCGATTGCCAGCCGCGCCGCTCTCGCCTGGGCGTGAAGGTAATTCTCCGACTGGAATTCGTTCATCGGCCAGTGCCAGTGCGCGTGGGCGCCGATCTCGACGCCGCGCCGATGCAGGACGGCCACCTCATTCCAGGTCAGATAGCGTTCCGAACCAAATTGCCGGCGGAGCCGGTCGAGTTGTCCTGCAACGAATCCGGACTTCATCGCGTCTACGGTTGCACGGGCGTGATCGGCGGGCAGCTTTTTGAGCGCCTGCAGAAGAGGGTAAACGATAACTTCGCGCTCCGCCGGGGATCCAAGCTCGACCGATTGCAGGAAATGCGGCAACGCGTACGAACCGCCTGGCGCAAAATTCACAAACAGGCGTGCGAGAATGAGCGGGTTCCAGTCGCCAGTCTCGATATGTTCCGTACTGACGAACAGCGTCCACGGCAGATGAAGCTCTTCCAATATCGGTGCGGCAATCTCGAGCGAGTTCGCGTAGCCGTCATCCGCCATGAGAAAGACGGAGCGCGGGTGTTTTTCCGGCTGCTTCAGTACGTCGGCGAGCGCATGAAGCGGCAGGACGTTGAAACAACGCTTCAAACGCGTCGCGATCGTGCGGAATGCACTCTCCGTATGATGATTGATCTCGATCTGGGGGTCGGTGAGCCGCGCCGTCACGCCATGGAAGAACACCGCCACCGGGCGGCCAAAGGGGCTGACTGCCGCGCCGGGGGCCCAGCGCGCCGCCTTTCGCAGGATGTCGGAACTTTTCATGCGGTCTTAACTGCAAGGCCCGGGCCGCTGGCCTATCGAAACGATGTGAGCTCGCCGTTTTTGGCGCAGGATGGCGCGAGGAGATCGCAGATCATCGGCGCCACCGCCTCTGGAGGATCGAGCGACTCCGGATCTTCGCCCGGCATAGCCTTCTGACGCATGCGGGTGCGCAGGGGGCCGGGGTTGAAAAGGTTTACGCGGACTGACGTGCCATCGCACTCGGCGGCATAAGTGAGCGCGATCGTTTCGAGAGCAGCCTTGCTCATGGCGTAAGCTCCCCAGTAGGGACGCGTACGCCGCGCCGCTCCGGATGTAACAAACAGCGCGCGCCCGGCATCGGACAGTCGCAGCAGCGGATCCATGGAACGGATCAACCGCCAGTTGGCTGTTATGTTTACCTCCAGGCATTCGGCGAAGACTTTTGGACTGAGCTGTGCGAGCGGGGTCAGATTGCCGAGAACGCCCGCGTTGCCGAGCAGCGCATCCAGACGGCCCCAGCGTTCGAAGATGGTGCCACCCAAACGGTCGATTGCTGCAAAATCCTTCAGATTGAGCGGCACCAGCGATGCCGTGCCGCCCGCAGCGCGGATTTCATCGTCAAGTTCTTCAAGGGCGCCGACGGTGCGTGCGACCACAACGACGTGAGCGCCTTCAGCGGCAAGCGCTTTGGCTGCCGCACGGCCGATGCCGCGGGAGGCGCCGGTCACAAGTGCGATGCGTCCCGAAAATCGACGGGCGTGTTGTGAAGCGCTTTCGCTCACGCAACCTCGGCAAGGAGCGATAGCTGAGCATCCTTGCGGCCGCCTTCGATATCGGTGAGCTCGATCGGGTAGTCGCCAGAGAAGCACGCATCGCAGAACTGCGGATGGTTGTCGTTGCGCCTGGCGGCACCCGTTGCCCTGTACATTCCGTCAATGGACACAAAAGCAAGGCTGTCGGCTTCTATATGACGGCGCATATCCTCGACGGTCATGGAATGGGCGAGGAGTTCTTCGCGGTTCGGCGTGTCGACACCATAGAAGCAGGAATTCGTGGTCGGCGGACTGGCTATCCGCACATGGACCTCGGCGGCGCCCGCATCGCGGACCATCTCGACGATCCGCTTTGAGGTCGTGCCGCGAACGATCGAATCGTCGACAAGAACTACGCGTTTCCCCTTCAGAACCGTTCCGTTGGGATTGTGTTTGAGTTTCACGCCGAGATGGCGGATTCGATCCGACGGTTCGATGAAGGTACGTCCTACATAGTGATTGCGGATAATACCAAGTTCGAACGGTATGCCTGACTGCGCCGCAAAGCCCAGCGCGGCCGGCACGCCCGAGTCGGGCACCGGTATGATCATATCTGCCGAGACAGGCGCTTCGCGCGCGAGTTCCTCGCCGATGTGCTTGCGCACCTCGTAGACGTTCCGGCCTTCCACCGTGGAATCCGGCCGGGCGAAGTAGACATATTCGAAAACACAGAAGCGACGCGGTTCGCCGCGGAACGGATGATACGATTTGATGCCGTCCTTCGTCGCAACCACTATTTCGCCTGGCTCTATGTCGCGGACGAAATCGGCGCCGATGATATCGAGCGCGCAGGTCTCCGAGGCAAGAACGGGTGCACCGTCAAGCATGCCGAGCACCAGCGGCCGCACCCCGAATGGATCACGCGCGCCGATCAGCTTGCGCGACGTCAGCGCCACGAGCGAATAGGCGCCCTGTACCTCGCGCAGCGCATCGACAAGCCGGTCTACTACCGGATCGTACTGACTGCGAGCCATCAGATGGATGATGGTTTCCGTATCCGAGGTCGATTGGAAAATCGCGCCGTCGCGGACCAGTTTCGCGCGCAGCATATGCGCATTGGTCAGATTTCCATTATGGGCAATGGCGATGCCGCCGCCGGCCAGATCGGCGTACATCGGCTGGATGTTGCGCACGTTGGAACCGCCGGTCGTGGAATAGCGCGTATGGCCGACCGCTTGCGTGCCTTTGAGTTTCTGCGCGTGCAGGCTGTTCTTGCCGAAGATATCTCCAACGAGGCCCGGATGCCGCTCGGCGATAAATTGCGTGCCGTCATAGGTGACTATCCCCGCCGCCTCCTGCCCGCGGTGTTGCAGGGCGTGCAGCCCAAGAATGGTCAGCGTACCCGCATCGGCGCGCCCAAAAACCCCGAAGACCGCACATTCCTCATGAAATTTGTCGGTGAACGGTGTGCTCATTGCCGATGGGCTCCCGACGCACTTGTGTTGGCGATCAACTGGTCGAGTGCGCGGCGATCGGATGCCTGATAGATTTTCCGATGATGCTGATACGCATGTGCGGCGCTGCGTATATCCGTGCCGAGCGATTCATCCCGCAGGAATTTCGAGTGTTCGAGACCCGGCAGGAGCGAAGAAATCATGTTACTCGAAGCGCGAATGACCGGAAGCAGTCGTGCCTGCGTGAGCCAGGACGGTTGCGCATAGAGAGGAACGATCAGGGAGAAGGCAAAATAGACCAACCCTACGAGTGCCAGGCCCCGCACGATTCCGAACGGCACGCCGAGGCAACGATCCGCCGCACTGATGGGAGAACGACGCACGCTCTGGGCGATGTAATGACTCGCGAATCCGAGCGGGATGAGCACAAGAAGAAAGATTCCGGCATAAGCAAGAACAGGCGCGACAAAGGGCGTCGAGATATGCGTATGCAGAAATGCGCTTGCTGCGGGCCCGAACCAGATGGCCGCGACTGCGGCGACGCCCCAGGCGAGGATCGAAAGCACTTCGCGAACGAAGCCGCGCAGGACGGCTATGAGCGTGGAGATGGCCACGACTGCGGCGACCGCCACGTCAACCCAGAAGATGTTCAGTCCGTGCATCGGCCCGAATGTTACCACGCTGTGTGTTCGGATGCCCGTTTTTCGCTCGCCCCGGCGAGCCGGACCAGTTCAACTACGTCGCGCACCTCGCGTAGTGCAAGCCCGCTGGACGCGGCCTTTAATCCCGCCGGAACGATCGCAGTCGTAAATCCAAGTTTCGCGGCCTCCTTCAGCCGCAATTCCGGCTGCGGTGCGGGACGAATCTCGCCCGACAGGCTGATCTCGCCGAAGAATACACCGCCATTCGGCAAAGTCTGGCCGCTAAGCGACGAAATAAGGGCCGCAGCCGCCGCAAGATCCGCAGCAGGCTCTCCGATCTCCAGTCCGCCGGCAACGTTCAGATAGACGTCATGTCCGCTGGCGCCAAGACCGGCGCGGGAATCAAGAACCGCCAGGATCATTGCCAGGCGGCCGCTGTCCCAGCCGACAACGGCACGGCGGGGCGTGCCGTAGCTGGTCCTGGCCACGAGCGCCTGCACTTCGACAAGAAGTGGGCGCGTGCCTTCCAGGCCGGCGAAAACGGCAGTGCCGGGCGCGCTGCTGTTACGGTCGCCCAGAAACAGCGCCGACGGATTGGCCACTTCCGCGAGGCCGGCGCCTGTCATTTCAAAGACGCCGATCTCATCGGTGGCGCCGAAGCGGTTCTTTACCGCACGAAGCACCCGAAAATGATGTCCGCGCTCCCCCTCGAAATAGAGCACCGCGTCGACAAGGTGTTCGACTGCTTTCGGTCCGGCGATCTGACCGTCCTTGGTGACATGGCCCACGAGGAGGATCGCGGCACCGCTCGTCTTCGCATACCGCACGAGATCGAGTGAGGCCGTGCGCAACTGCGCTATCGTGCCCGGTGCCGCATCAAGTGCCGATGTCCAGATCGTCTGTATCGAATCAATGGCGACGATACCGGGCACCGTCGATGCCTCCAGCGTCGCCAGTATGTCCTCGACGCAGGTGGCCGAGCCGAGCTGGACCGGCGACTCTGCGAGGCCCATTCGCGCCGCGCGAAGACGTACCTGGCCCATAGCCTCCTCGCCCGAGATATAAACGGCCTGGCCGCCTGATCGTGAATAGGCGGCAAGCGCCTGAAGAATAAGCGTCGACTTGCCTACGCCGGGATCGCCCCCGACCAGTATTGCCGATCCGGGCACCAACCCGCCACCACAGACGCGGTCGAATTCCGAAATCCCGGTGGCGCGCCGCGGCGGGGCATCTTCGGCGGTCTTGAGATCTTCGAGCGCCATGACCCGGCCGCGTGCCGGTTTGCGCGCGAAACTGCCCTGCGGGATCGCCGCTTTTTCCTCGCCGATCGTATTCCAGGCGCTGCACGCTTCACACCGTCCCGACCATTTGGCCGAGACCGCTCCGCAGGCCTGGCAGACATAATTGGTTTGAGAGCGGGCCATCAGCGTATCCGCCCAGCATTTCTCTCTTCGCAAAGCAGGAGAGAAATAGTCAGTACGCTAACTGCAAGCGCGATCAGCCGCGGAGCTCCATCTGTATCGGTCCTGTGGCACGACCATGAATGAACTGATCGACATACGGATTGCCGCTCGAGTCGATTTCGGATGTCGGGCCATGCCAGATAATCTTGCCGCGGTATAACATGGCAACCCGGCTCGAGATCTTGCGCGCACTCGCGATGTCATGCGTGATCGAAAGTGTTGTCACGCCGAGATCCTTCACAGTCGACACGATAAGATCGTTGATGACGTCCGCCATGATCGGATCGAGACCGGTCGTTGGCTCGTCGAAGAAAATAATCTCCGGCTCGGCCGCGATGGCGCGGGCGAGACCAACACGTTTTTGCATGCCGCCGGATAGTTCAGCTGGCCATAACGCTGCAATTTCCACACCGAGACCCACTTTAGCGAGCTTCTCGATCGCGACGTCCTTGGCACGGGCACGGGACATACCCCGTCCCTGGATCAGTCCGAACGCGACGTTTTCCCATACCGGGAGGCTGTCGAAGAGCGCGGCGCCCTGGAATAACATGCCGAACTTGCGAAGCGCGGCGTCGCGGTGCCGGCCGGAGAGATGCGTCACTTCCACGCCGTCGACGAAAATCTGGCCGGCATCCGGTCGCAGAATTCCCAGCACGCATTTGATCATTACCGACTTGCCGGTGCCGGAGCCCCCAATGACGACGAGCGACTCGCCGCGCGGGATCGTGAGATCGACGCCGTCGAGCACCACCTTGGACCCGAAGCGCTTTTTCACGCCTCGAAGCTCGACTTTCGGAGTCTCATTCGGCACGGCGCTCATCGTGTGAACAAAATCGAAGTGAGAAAGTAATTGGCGGCGAGAATGAGGATCGATGACGTGACGACGGCATTTGTCGTCGCAGTGCCGACGCCCTGTGCGCCGCCCTTGGAATGGAATCCGTTGTAACAGCCCATCAATGCGATGATGAAACCGAATACGGCCACCTTGATGACGCCGCTGCGCACGTCGGCCGCCGTCATGAAATCCATGGTGTTCTTGATGTAGATCGCGCCGTTGAAGCCGAGGCTCTGCGTGCAGATCACGTAACCGCCGAATACGCCGATCGCGTCGGCTATCAGCACAAGGATCGGCATGGTGACGACTGCCGCCACCAGCCGCGGCACCACCAGATAGCGCATCGGGTTTGTCGACAGCGTCGTCAGGGCATCGATCTGCTCCGTCACCCGCATGGTACCGATTTCAGCCGCGATGGCAGCCGCGACACGTCCGGCGACCATCAAACCCGCAATCACCGGCCCGAGTTCACGCGTGATGCCGAGCACGACGATATTTGGAACGACGGCCTCGGCGCCGAATCTGTTGCCGCCGATATAGATCTGCAGGGCGAGTGCGCCGCCCGTGAAGAATGCGGTGAGGCCAACGACCGGAAGCGAATAATAACCAATCCGCATCATCTGCTGGCCGATAAGGTACCAGTAGATCGGCGGTCGCACGCAATTGAGAAGCGCCGAAAAGGTGAAAATTATCAGCCGGCCGGTCTGGGCGAGAAACGCAAGAAGGACTCGTCCGATACCTGCCAGAATATTCACGATTCGCTCACATAGTGCCGCGGGAAGCGCGTACCGAGACCGGTGAGGATTTCATAATTGGCTGTCCCCGCAGCGCGCGCCGCTTCCTCAAGCGATATCGTACTGCCGACGAATTCCACCTCGGCGCCCGGTTTTGCAGATGGAACATCGGTGACATCGAGGGTGATCAGATCCATGGAGACGCGGCCTGCAACCGGCACCCGAATTCCCTCGATGGCGCCCGAACCTCTGTTTCCAATCGCGCGCATGAGACCGTCTGCATATCCCAGCGCAACGGTGGCAAGCGTCGAGGGACGCGCCGTGCGAAAGGTCGCTCCGTAACCAACGCTCTCCCCCTTGTCAACGCGCCGGACCTGTAGGATGCGGCCCGTGAGTTGCGCCACGGTGTGGAACGGATTGATCGTATCTGTTCTTGGATCACCGCCATAAAGTGCGAGGCCCGGACGTACCAGGTCGAACGCATACTGCTTGCCCAGAAGGACGCCACCCGATGCGGCAAGACTTGCAGGCGCCGCTGGCAGCATGGCCAGCGAGGCCTGAAATCGCTCGAGTTGAGCCGCGTTCATTTCAGACGTCGGGTCGTCCGAACAGGCAAGGTGGCTCATCAGGAGAACCACATTGATGCCGGACAGGCGTTGCGCGTGCCCGGCAGAGAGCACAGACAATTCACCGGGCGACAAACCCAGCCTGTTCATACCCGTGTCGAAGTGAATTGCGGCGTCGAGCATTGTATGGCGAGCCGCCGCAACGCCGGACCAGATCGAAATCTCCTCGAGCGTATTCAGCACCGGTGTCAACCGGTTGGCGATGAACCGCTCCACATTTCCTTCCAGAACGCCGTCGAGCACGAAGATTCGCGCCTGCGGTATCGCGGGCCGGATCGATATCCCCTCATCAAGGCGGGCAACGAAGAATGTGTCGCATCCGGCGTCCGCGAGGGTACGTGCCACCCGTTCCGCACCCAACCCATAGGAATCCGCCTTTATGACGCCCGCTACATTCGTTCCCGACAGTTTCCCGCATAACCTGAAATTCTCGACGATGGCGCCAAGCCGCACTGTCAGCCGGGCAATCGCATCGGATGCCGCCGCCATAGCTTAAGATTCCCCCTCATCACCAGCAGACAGGGACGAGGAGTGCCATGAATCGAGGTTTTGGGCCGCGTTGAGGCGGATCATGTGTTTCAAGTCGGACCGGCGATTCGACCATTGCTACGCGTTCGTGCCCGTAACCCTAACGCTTTCTGCGCACCGGGAGGAAGGAAATTACAGAACGCGCTCGGAAAGATCCTTGAAGCGGGTGAAACGGTCGTCAAAGAAGAGAGCGATCTTGTTGGTCGCTCCATGGCGGTGTTTCTCCACCAGCACGTCAGCCAGATGATTTACCCGCTCCATCTTTTCGCTCCATTTGGTGAATTCGGGATCGTCTTCTTCAGGCTTGCGGGACTTGAGATAATAAGCCTCACGAAATACGAACATCACGACGTCGGCGTCTTGCTCGATCGAACCCGATTCGCGCAGGTCCGAAAGCACCGGTCGTTTGTCGTCGCGGCTGTCGACCCCGCGCGACAGCTGTGACAGGGCCAGCACTGGCACATTCAATTCCTTCGCCAGCATCTTCAGCCCCTTCGTGACTTCGGTGATTTCCTGCACCCGGCTTTCCACTCTGCGGGTGGGTTCGATGAGTTGGAGATAGTCGACAACAACCAGGCCGATTTTTTTCTCGCGATGCAGGCGACGTGCACGCGCAGCGATCTGGGCGATCGAAATACCGCCGGAGTCGTCGATGTAAAGCGGCAGCGTGCTCAACTCCTGCATTCTGAGCACAAAGCGCTCCCATTCCGATTCGGCAAAGCGTCCCGAGCGGATTTTCGACATTTCGATTTCGGTCTGCTCGGAAAGAATACGTGCGGAAAGTTGCTGCGCAGCCATTTCCAGCGAGAAGAACAGGACCGGGGCACCGCGCGAAACTTCCGCACCATCCGATGTGTCCTGGAGGTGAAGGCGCGCCGCATTGAAGGCGATGTTCGTAGCGAGCGCTGTTTTCCCCATGCCCGGCCGCCCCGCAAGAATCAGCAGATCGGAGGGTTGCAGGCCGCCAAGGAGAGAGTCGATGTCGGCAAAGCCGCTCGACACCCCCGAAATGCGGCCACCGCGTTTCTGCGCCTGCTCGGCAGCGCGCACGGCGCGCGCCAGTGCTTCTGCGAAATCAAGCGGCCCTTCGCCGTAACGCGACGTTTCCGATATCCCATAAAGCGCCTTTTCCGCTTCCGCGATCTGCATCGCCGGCGGCTTCTCCAGCGGCGCCTCATAAGCGGTGTTGACGATGTCCTC
This sequence comes from Rhizomicrobium sp., assembly GCA_036269235.1. Lineage (GTDB taxonomy): Bacteria > Pseudomonadota > Alphaproteobacteria > Micropepsales > Micropepsaceae > Rhizomicrobium. The sequence goes on along the minus strand of DATASL010000043.1, from coordinate 186,568 downwards.
GCCGATATGGATCAGCGCGCGGCGCACCCAGAGATCATGTAGGATGCGCGCATAATCACGCACATTGGGAAATGCCGGAGCGGCGGCGGCCAGATTTGCCAGATAATCAAGCCCGCCCGCCTCGATCAGCCCGGGATCGGCCTTCAATTGTGCATGAAGGGTCAGCGGCGTAACGACCAGGCCGCCACGCTCGAAACCCATAACCATCGCTTCGTAGAGGCGCTGATGCAGCGGCTCGTAGAAATGCTCTGTCCGCAACAGGGCGGAGGCACGTTCGATCGCCTGATTATCGACAAAGATCGCGCCGAGCAGCGCCTGTTCGACATCAATGTCGTAGGGGACGTGACGATAGATTTCTTGTTCCATGCTGTCCGCGTGGTTCGCGAGAAGAGGCGAATCAATCGGTGCCAGCGACGCACTTCAAGATGCTGTCGGCTTCGCCCACAGCTTTAATTTTCGGGAGCGCTCGCTCAGGCGGCGCGGACCGGCCGCGGCATCGCCCCGGTTCCCGCAAACCGCATTGTTCGCTCTGACTCGAACATGTAGTCGCGGGTTATGGGGAGCGTGTCGATTTGCTTTGCGATCTGGATTTGAAAAACGACCAGACCTTCGCGCCGGAATCCCATCTCTGCGCCGGCGAGATAAAACTCCCACATGCGGCAGAAGCGTTCATCGTAGAGTTCCACCGCTGCATTCCACTGCGCTTTGAACCTGCGGCGCCACTCCTTCAGTGTTTCCGCATAATGCAGCCGCAGGACCTCGACATCTGTGACGATCAGGCCAGCCTGCTCGATGACTGGAATCACCTCACTCAGAGCAGGCGTGTAGCCGCCGGGGAATATGTATTTGGCAACCCATGGATTTGTGACCCCGGGCCCGTCGCTACGCCCGATGTAGTGAAGCAACGCGACGCCGTCATCTTTGAGAAGCGAGCGGACTTTCCCGAAAAAGGTCGGGTAATAGGGCACGCCCACATGCTCGAACATGCCAACGGAGACGACGCGATCGAAGGTGCCGCTGAGAGCGCGATAATCGACGAGCTCGAACCGGCAGCGCTCGGCAAGGTTGGCTGTTTGCGCACGTGTTCTCGAAATGCCGAGTTGTTCCTCCGACAGCGTCACCCCCAGAACCTTGGCGCCGCAATCGCCCGCAAGGTCGAGCGCAAGTCCGCCCCAACCCGACCCGATATCGAGAACGCTCAAATCGGGCCGATCAAGATGGAGTTTGGCGGCGATGTGGCGTTTCTTGCCGATCTGCGCTTCTTCAAGCGTTTCGCCCGGCTCGGAAAAATAGGCGCAGGAATATTGCCGGTCACGATCGAGGAATAGGTCGTACAGGCTACCGGAAAGATCATAGTGGTGCGCAACATTCCGGCGCGACCGCGATGAATGATTATGCTGCGCCCATCGTCGCGTCATCAGCCGCCACCGGCGAAACAGCCTCAGCAGCGCGCCCGGCTGTGCCAGCGCCAGATTGGTCATCAAAAGATCGAGCAAATCGGCAATGTCGCCGTTCTCTACGGTGAGCCGGCCCTCCGTATAGAGCTCGCCAAGTTTCAGTTCCGGGTTGAAGGCCAGTTCGTACCAAGCCCGTCGGTCATGCAGCCGCATCAGGATTTCGGGCGGGCCGATGCCGAAATTGTGCCGGTGGCCATCAGCCGTCACCAGTTTCAGCGTGCCCCTTTTTACAATTGGTTCGAACAGACGATCGAGCATTGGACCCTTTTCCCCTTCCGAGCACCCTATCCAAGGAAAAGTAGGGACAGAAAACAAGGTTCCCCTACAGGTTGAATAATGGCCGCGGCCAATGTTCGCTGGCCTGCCGATTCCGGCTGGCGATCTGGAGGCCGTCAGACTAGGATACAAGCATCTCAACATTCGGAATCAGGAATCCAACGACGCATGAGCGTGCGCGCCGAACTCTTGAGGCTGGCAATCCGGCTTTTCCTCAAACCTGGACTGCATCCTGGAATCAGCATCGACGAACGCCGCCGTAAGCTCGGCGCATATGAAGGATGGATTTGCCGCCCGCCCGCCGGCACGACAAGCGTGGAACTGCCGCTCGGCACGATTCCCGCTATTCGGGTATCACGACCGGACGCGTCGCCGGGGCGACATATCCTTTTTCTCCATGGTGGCGGCTATATTACGGGTTCGCCTGCACTTTATCGCCACATCCTTTGGCGATTTGCCCAATCATCTCGGGCGGAGATTGCAGCGATCGACTATCGCCTTGCGCCGGAGCATCCGTTTCCCGCGGCTGTGGAGGATGCCGTCGCGGCGTGGAAGGCTCTCTTGGCTGAGGGTGCCGACCCCGAACATTGCGCCGTTCTGGGCGACTCGGCCGGCGGCGGCCTTGCGCTGGCTCTTGCACTTCGCCTTCGCGTCGAAGGCTTGCCTCTTCCCGCGGCGATTGTGGCGATCTCCCCTTGGACAGATCTCGCCATTACCGGTGAGTCCTGCAAAAACGATTCCGCCGATCCGATGCTGAAGTCTGATTGTCTGAAGCCGTTCGCGGCGCAGTATCTTCAGGGCGCCGATCCCTGCCATCCGCATGCTTCGCCCCTTTACGGCGATCTGCAGGAATTCCCCCCGACCCTGATCCAGGTTGGCAGCGATGAAATTTTGCGAGACGATTCGACGAGAATGGCGGACCGGCTGCGTGCTGCGGGCTGTGCGGTGACGCTCGAGGTGTGGCCGCGCATGCCGCATGTCTGGCACGCATTCGCGCCGCTCATGCCGGAAGCCGGGCGCGCCATTGCGCGTGTTGGCGAGTTTGTGGACTGCGTACTAACGGGTAGTGGAGACCGTGCCAGACCCAACTGAAACCAGCTACACCATTTGATAAAGAATGATCGACCCGTCAGTGCCTTTCATCTCCACACGCACCAGTTCTCCTTTGTCGTCGTACCAGACGTCCTGCGGGAAGGTAGCGATGATCTGATAATGGTGTGCGTGCCGTGCATGCCCCTGAACGACGACGGTTCCTTCGCCGCGATCTTCAACGTGGAAGCTTTCCAGGCCGCCGTTTCGCGTATCAAGCGCGATATTCTGCGTAACGAGAGACGGATCCCAGAGATTGAACGGAACAATATTTGATTCCGGTGTCGCGCTGACTTTGCCGTCGCATTGCGCCACGATTTTTCCATCGCGTGTCGCCGCGCTGGCGCGGTGAATGGTGCCATTATCGTCGGTTGTAGCATTCATCGCGAGCAACCTGCCATCGGCCCAGCGCTCATTTTCTGTCTGGTCGAACCGATAGAGCGTCAGGAACGCGATGCCCACCTTTATATGCGTTATCATCTGGATGGTGGTGCTGCCGCCGTCCCGGGCGAAACGAATAGAATTTGTTCCGATTTGTGACCCGTTCCGCATAACAGCGAAATTCACCGAGGCAACAGGCGGTTCGACTTGCGCATTTGCAATATCGGGATGGGCTGTAGACGAGGGAAGCGGAAGCGCCGCCGCCGACAGCGGGATGGCGGCGGAAAGTGCAATCAGCAGGTATGATCTCATGGCGCACCTCGCGCGAAACCCTTAGCTTATCCGTGGTTTTGTGCATTCACATTTCTTGTTTCAGTCGAAATCTTCATGCAGCAGGAAGCATTTTGGTTCCCAGTTGCCAAATGTAGGGGATTGCGGAACCTGAAGCCTTGGCAGCGGGTTGGGTTACGGACCGGCCATGCTGCGAACGATGATTGTCCGTCTTGTCGAATTTTCCGCACGGTTCGCATGGGCCGTCAGCGGCGCGGGAATAATCATAGCTGCGCTCTGCACAATATATTCCGTGCAACACTTTTCCGTTGCTACCGACGTCAGACAATTGTTTCCAACAGATTTGCCATGGACGAAGCGGGCGTCCGACTTCATGGCCAGCTTTCCGCAACATGAAGTATTGGTGATCGTAAGCGCACCCAGCCCCGAACTCAGCCAGGAAGCTACGAGCGAACTCACGACTGCGCTGAACGCGGACCATGCGCATATCCGCACGGCAGTACAGCCTCAAGGTGGCAGGTTTCTCGCACAAAACGGATTGTTGTTTATACCCGCAGCGCAACTGTCGCGCATGTCGGGCCGGATGGGGCAGGCGCGTCCGTTACTCCAGATCCTCGCGACCGATCCGAGCCTTCGCGGGGTGCTCAACGCGCTTTCAGCCGGGCTTATGGGTGTCGAAAGGCACATGTATTCGCTCGATGCCATGATTGGACCCATGGGCGCTGGCGCGGAAACGGTGCAGGCAGCGCTTGCACGGCGGCCAACCCATTTTTCATGGCAAGCACTTGCGGTCGGCAGCCAACGCCAAGCCTCGCGTCCACTTCGATTCATTGAAGTCGAGCCCGTCCTGGATTTCAGGGCGCTGCAGCCGGCTCGCGCCTCGACCGATGCAATCGCACGCGCTGCGCGCAGGCTCGGGCTGGCCGGCAAAGACCAGGCGCAAGTGAGGATCACCGGACTAGCTCCGATGAACGATGCTCAGTTTGCCACGCTGAAGAAAAATGCGGCGCTCAATGCTATGATCTCCATTGTGGCGGTGCTGGCAATTTTGTGGCTGGCATTGCACTCTTGGAAAATCATCCTGGCGGTGCTGGTGAACGTCATATGCGGTATGACCGCGACGGCGGCGCTTGGGCTTTGGCTGGTCGGTGCATTAAACCTCGTTTCCGTCGCCTTCTTTGTACTTTTCGCCGGTCTGGCGATCGACTTCGGCATCCAGTTCTGCGTGCGCTACCGCGCGGAAAGACACGAGACGGCACGCCTGGACAGCGCGCTCTCCGGCGCGGCGCACAAGGCAGGCTGGTCGCTGGCTCTTGCCGCTGCTGCCACTGCGATCGGCTTCTGTTCCTTTCTTCCTACCGGGTATCGCGGCCTTTCAGAACTCGGCGAAGTGGCTGGCCCGGGTATGCTCATAGCCTTCTTCACCAGCATCACTCTTCTTCCAGCGTTTCTCCGCGTGCTCGATCCGCCGGCTGAACCGCGCGAAATGGCGTTTGCCGCGCTCGCGCCGATTGATCGGTTTCTGCACCAGAACAGATACTTAGTTCTATACGGCACGCTCGCCATTGTTTGCCTGGCTTCGCCCCTCCTTCTCTTCCTGCATTTCGATTTTAATACGCTGCACCTGCAAAACCAGAAATCACCCGCCGTCGCGGCGTATCTTGAGTTGCGAAAGGATCCGGCTACGGGCGCAAATGCCGCCGATCTCGTTGCGCCGAGCCTGACCGCGGCGCAAGCCGATGCGCGGGAACTTGCAACCCTCCCGCAGGTCAGCGGGACACGAACGCTGGCGAATCTTGTCCCCGCCGAACAGCCGGCGAAGCTTGCCGTCATCCGGCAGATGAAATCGGCGCTCGAACCGGTTCTTGATCCGCCGCTTTTGCGGCCTCCCCCAAACGATCAGGACAATATCGCGGCTCTCGAAGCAACGGCCCGACAACTTTCGCAGCTGGCGAATGGCGCGAGCGCGGGCGCCAATGCGGCGCGGCGGCTTTCCGGACTGCTGGCGAAACTTGCCCACAGTGATCGGGGCACACGCAAACAGGTGTCGGATGCATTCGTCCTGCCGCTTAAAATCTCGATAAGCGATCTTCGCGTTGCATTGGACGCTCAACCGATAACAATCGCCAACATTCCATCCGACATGAAACAGGATTGGCTGACGCGGGGCGGGCGTGCGCGTGTCGAGATACTTCCCAAGGGTGATCCCGAAGATACGAAGTCGCTATCCAGCTTTGTTCGAGCCGTCCTCGCTCACCACCCCGACGCCACCGGTCCTGCCGTGCTTCTCTACGAGGCCGGGCGAACGGTGTCGCGAGCGTTTGCGGAGGCGGGTCTTATTGCAATCGGCGCGATAGCCCTTTTGTTATGGGTTGCGTTGCGTCGCGTGCGGGACGTCTTCTTTACATTGGTTCCGCTGTTGCTTGCGGCGCTGCTGACTCTCGAATTGTGCGTCGTTTTCGGCATCGAGCTGAATTTTACCAATGTCATCGCCTTTCCGCTGCTGCTTGGAGTCGGCGTGGCGTTCAAGATTTATTACATCATGGCCTGGAGGCGCGGCGGCACCGCGCTCGTACAGTCCACCCTGACCCGCGCGGTACTATTCAGCGGACTGACAACTGCGACGGCGTTCGGGACACTCTGGATGTCAAGCAATCCTGGCACTTCCAGCATGGGAGAGCTGATGGCGCTGGCGCTTGTTTGCACGATGATGGCGGCTGTGCTGTTCCAGCCGGTCCTGATGGGGCCACCTCAAGAGGCTGTAACGCGCACACCCTCCGGGCGCCGCCGGTTTTCCGGTTCAACATCAATGCTCGCGCCAGTCGCCGTAAGGCGCGGACAATGAACGTCCAGACAGTTCGTCAGACGAGAGCAGAGGTGTCGCGCGCCAGTGTTGCGGTCGACAATCTGCGCGGGATCGTCGTGCTCCTGGTTATCGCCGTGCACACGGTACTATGCTACGCTGCCTATGCGGTTACGGGCCCATGGTCCTTCAATGGTCCGCCCTTTCCCTGGCGAACGTTTCCCGTTGTCGATTCCCACCGCTTCCTTGGTTTCGATATTTTTTGCGCGTGGGCAAATATCTGCCTGATGCCCCTGTTCTTTCTGGTGTCGGGTTTCTTTGTCTGGAACAGTCTGCAGCGAAACGGCGCCTTGCGGTTCTCGCTGCGGCGGATTGCCCGACTTGGGCCGCCATTTCTTCTGGGCATTGCGCTGGTAATGCCGATCGCAATCTATCCGGCCTACGCCGAGCGCACCCTTAATCCTTCGTTCGGGGATTACATTCATCAGTTGTGGACCCTTCCCTTCTGGCCGGACGGCCCGATGTGGTTTCTTTTCATCCTTTTGATATTTGACCTGACCGCGGCCGCGCTGATGGCAACATTTCCCCACGCACAAGATCTGATCGGGCAGATTGCTTTCCGTGGCGGCACGAAGCCGAAACGGTTCCTGGCCGGTCTGTTTGTGCTTTCGGCCGTCGCTTACATTCCGCTCGGCACGATTTTCGGACCCATGCGCTGGTTTCAGTGGGGTCCTTTTTCCTTCCAGCTGAATTTTATCGGGCTCTACGTGGTGTATTTCGGTGCCGGCATTGTGATCGGTGCCTCAGGTCTGGAACGAGGCGTTCTCGCACCGCAGTTTGCGCGCAATTGGAAAAGCTGGTTGCTGGCGGCGATCGTGTTCTTCGTTGCATGGCTGCTGGTCTCCGCGAAGACGTTTACTGTCCGGTCTGCGTCTACGGGCTGGATGTTCGCGGACGCTGTCGCCCTTGCGCCTGCATGCTTTGCAAGCTGCATTTGCGCGCTGCTTGTTGCGATACGGTTTGGTCGCGTGCGGACATCTTTTATGAAAAGTCTGCAAGCCAATGCATTCGGTATGTATTGGGTTCATTATGCCGTTCTGACCTGGTTGCAGTTTGCCCTCTTGAGTGTATCGCTTCCCGCGATCGTCAAGGCGCTCTTGGTCTTCGTTGCGGCAGTGACGCTCAGTTGGGTCATCGCCGCTTCACTCCGGCACGTGCCCGTCCTCAATGGTGTAATCGGGGTTCCTCCGCGACGGGCGCGGGCCGCCCTTATCCCGACCCTTCATTCCCCATTGCCTCTTTCCGACTGAGGACAGGGGTCATTTAGGGCCTTTTCACTTCTATGTGTCAGACGCAAACCGGCCGAGAGGTTGACCTTGCTGCGGCCGCAAACTAACCAATTTGAGTCTACACGCTGCCAATTTCGTGGAGCCTGGGTGAGCTGTTCAGTCCTCTCGCGTGCCGGGCGAAGCCTCGTTGTCTGTGCTCTTGCGACCAGTCTGTTGGCCGTAACCGGTTGCGGCCGCGGTGGCGGCCAGGCGGGCTTTGCCAATCGGGTACCGAATGTCGGCGTGGTGGTGATCCATTATCAGCCGACCCTGTTGACGACCGAACTTCCGGGACGGACCAGCCCCTATCAGGAGGCTGACGTCCGACCCCAGGTAAACGGCATCCTGATCAAGCGGCTCTTCGAAGAGGGCGGGACAGTCAAAGCCGGCCAGGCGCTCTACCAGATTGATCCTGCACCGTACCAGGCGGCATTCGACAGTGCGAAGGCCGCGGTCGCCAACGCGGAAGCGAATCTTGCCACCACGCGTGCCAAGTCGGAGCGCTATGCGAACCTTCTGAAGCAGAACGCCATCGCGCCGCAGGATTACGACGACGCGCTGGCAGCCTCGAAGCAGGCACAGGCCAATGTCCTGCAGGCACAGGCGAATCTCGAGAGCGCCCGCATCAATCTCGACTACACCAAGATTACCGCGCCTGTTTCAGGCAGGATAGGTCGCTCGCTCGTTACGGTGGGGGCACTCGTCACCGCGAACCAGACCAACGTGCTCGCGACGATTGACACGCTCGATCCGATTTATGTCGATATCAATCAATCGAGCTCCGAACTCCTGGCACTCAAAAAGGCCCTGGCCGCCGGTCAATTGAGCGGCGGCACACCGGAAACGGCACGTGTCGCCCTGATTCTGGAGGACGGGTCCACCTATCCGCTCGACGGGACTCTGAAATTCTCGGAAGCGAGCGTCGATCCCAACACGGGCGCCGTCGTGTTGCGGGCGGTGTTCCCCAACCCCAAGGGATTGCTCCTGCCGGGCATGTATGTGCGTGCGCGAATCGCGGAGGGCGTTGATCCGCGAGCCATTCTGGCGCCGCAGCAAGGTGTGAGCCGGAATGAAAAGGGCGAGCCCACGGCAATGGTGGTCGACAACCATGGCGTTGCACAGCTGAGGATTCTTCAATCGTCGCAGGCTGTGGGGAATGCCTGGCTGATCACGAGCGGTCTTGCGCCCGGTGACAAGCTGATCGTTGACGGCTTGCAGAGCGTGCAGCCGGGCGCGCCGGTTCACGCTGTTCCGGCTGCGGCGCAGCAGCCTGCAACCGGTTCCTGACAGTCGATGTCTCGTTTCTTCATCGATCGGCCGGTATTCGCCTGGGTGATCGCGATTGCGATCATGCTTGTCGGCATTCTTTCGATCCTGACCCTCCCTATCACGCAATATCCGACGATCGCACCGCCGGCCGTAAACATCAGTGCGTTTTATCCGGGCGCGTCACCGGAAACCGTGCAGAACTCGGTGACGCAGATCATCGAACAACAACTGACCGGCCTCGACAATCTGCTTTATTTTTCGTCGTCGAGCAGTTCGGCGGGGGGCGTGAGTATCTCCGCAACATTTGCACCTGGCACGAATGCAGATATTGCACAGGTTCAGGTGCAGAACAGATTGCAACAGGCCGTAGGATTGTTGCCTCCCGAAGTGGTGCAGGAAGGAATATCGGTAACCAAATCGTCGCTGAATTTTCTGCTCGTTCTCGCGCTCTACGATACCAGCGGCCACTACACAGATATCGATATTGCGGACTATTTATACAGCCGGTTGCACGACCCGCTGGCCCGCGTGCCGGGTGTGGGCGACGTTACCGTCTTCGGCGCGCCCTATGCGATGCGGATCTGGCTTAATCCCTACAAACTGGCGACCTACGGCCTCATGCCCTCTGACGTTTCTGCCGCAGTTACAGCGCAAAATGTGCAAGTGACGGCTGGTGAACTCGGTGCCATTCCCGCGGTCAAGGGGCAAGAGCTTGACGCCACGGTCACGGCGCAGTCGCAGCTTCAGACGCCCCAGCAATTCCGGAATATAATCCTGAAGGGCAGCTCGGGCGGCGCCATCGTGCGGCTCGGCGATGTTGCACGGGTGGAACTCGGTTCGCAGAGTTACGGCACCGTCAGTCGCTTTAACGGCCACCCTTCGTCGGGGCTTGCGATCCGGCCGATCCCCGGCGCGAATGCTCTCAAGACTGCGGACGCGGTGCAGATCGTGGCGCAGAAACTTGCCAAGAACCTTCCGCCCGGATTGCATCTCGATTTTGTCGTCGACAACACGAAGTTCATCCGGCTTTCCATTCACGATGTCGTAGTGACGCTGATCGAGGCGATCGGCCTCGTTATTCTGGTGATGTTCGTATTTCTCCAGAATTGGCGCACCACGCTCATTCCGGCAATCGCCGTCCCCGTGGTGCTGCTCGGCACATTCGGCGTGCTCGCCGCAGCCGGCTATTCCATCAATACGTTGACATTGTTTGCTCTCGTGCTCGCCATCGGCCTTCTGGTGGATGACGCCATTGTCGTTGTTGAAAATGTCGAGCGCATCATGCGCACGGAAGGACTTTCACCACGAGAGGCGACCATCAAGTCCATGGAAGAGATCACTGGCGCGCTGATCGGCATTGCATTGGTGCTGTCGGCGGTTTTCCTGCCCATGGCATTTTTTGGTGGTTCTACAGGCATTATCTATCGGCAGTTCTCCATCACCATTGTCTCGGCGATGGTGCTTTCGATCATCGTCGCGCTGGTACTTACTCCGGCCCTTTGTGCCACCCTGCTCAAGCCCGTTTCGCAAGAAGAGGTGCCGCTGGGGCGGCGGTTCTTCCGCGGGTTCAATACGGGTTTCGATAATTTCGTCGGGTGGTATCGCGGAATGGTCGTGCGGATATTCAGCCTGGTGCGACCGGCAATCGTTGTCTACGTCCTCATCATTGTCGCACTGGTGTTGCTGTTTTTCCGCCTGCCGACAAGTTTCCTGCCTGAAGAGGATCAAGGCATCGTTATCGCTCAGGCGATCATGCCCGCAGGCGCCGTCGAGACGCGAACGCTGGCGGTGCTCAAGAAGCTTGAGCATCACTTCATGGTCGATGAAAGCAAGAATACCGACGGCATATTTACTGTCGCCGGGTTCAGCTTCTCCGGCCAGGGTCAGAACACCGGTATCGCGTTCATTCACCTGAAAGACTGGAATCTTCGAAAGGGCGAAGAAAACCACGCTGCAGCGATAGCGACTCGCACGATGGGAGCACTTGCCGGTAATCGCGACGGAATGGTTTTCGCGCTGGTGCTGCCGGCAGTTCCGGAGTTGGGGGTGACATCCGGTTTCGATCTGGAACTCGAAGACCGCGGTAATCTCGGTCATGCCGGTCTGATAGCAGCCGAGTATAAGCTGCTCGGTCTCGCCGCAAAGGATCCGTTGCTTGCCGCCGCACGGCCAAGCGGGTTGCAGGATACGCCACAGCTGCATGTCGATATCGACCAGGCCAAGGCGAACGCGCTCGGGCTGTCGATCGCAGATATCAACAACACGCTCAGTGCGGCCTGGGGAAGCGTGTTCATCAATCAGTTCCTCGACCGGGGTCGCGTGAAGCAGGTCTATATGGAAGGCGACGCGCCCTACCGGATGAAGCCTGACGATCTCGACCGCTGGTACGTGCGCGGACAGAACGGCGAAATGGCGCCGTTCGCATCCTTCGCGAACTCTTCCTGGATGCTCGGACCGGCGGAACTTGATCGTTACAATGGTTTGCCGGCGGTCGAAGTTCAGGGTCAGGCAGCACCGGGGAAGAGTTCCGGTGCCGCAATGAACGAGATGGAACGCCTGATCACCACGTACCTCCCGCACGATATAGGATTTGATTGGAGCGGCCTCTCCTATCAGGAGCGGCTTTCGGGCTCACAGGCGCCGGCGCTTTACGGCATTTCGATTCTGGTCGTATTTCTTTGTCTCGCGGCACTGTACGAAAGCTGGTCCATTCCGTTCTCGGTCCTGCTCGTTATTCCGCTCGGAGTTATCGGTGCCGTGCTCGCGGCGACGCTGCGCGGGTTCTATAATGACATCTATTTCCAGGTGGGCCTTCTGGCCACCATCGGTCTGTCGGCCAAGAATGCCATTCTGATAGTCGAATTTGCAGCGACTGGCGAGAAGGAGGGCCGCTCCATTCGTGACTCGGCGCTGCACGCGGCACAAATCCGCTTGCGTCCCATTCTTATGACATCGCTTGCCTTCATCGCGGGTGTGATGCCGCTGGCGATATCCACCGGCGCCGGGGCAGCAAGTCAGAACGACATCGGCACGGGGGTCATCGGCGGAATGTTCTCCGCGACCGTGCTCGCTATCTTCTTTGTCCCGCTGTTCTTCCTGCTGGTCCGTTCATTCGTGGCTCGTCGTCGCGCTGCGCGATAATTCGTTCGCGGGGACGCGCAAGAGCATGCTCGGTGGACGGCACTTCAAGAATTTATTTGGAAGACGTCGCGCTAACATATGACATCGACGCCATCAAAAGGCAGAAATTGCTGGCGTTGACGCGCGCAAAATTCATTGATTAATTAACCACGAAGCGAAGCAGTCCGCGCGGCAAGGTTTCAAACGGATTTTTTCATAAAGCCTAAAGCGCACGCGACTAAACCGGGATCATTCGAGGCCGACAGTAACCTATAGGGCGCCGTCACATTGACGGACACGAAGGGACAGAATGAATCTGGGAAGCGACGGCAAGCGCCATATCGCGCGCATGAGTATCGCGGCGGCAACCTGCGCCACGAGTCTTTTTCTCTTCTCGTGTACCCATACGCCAGCAGTCAGCGATACGGATAACGTGCCGACCGCGACTGCGGTTCCCGCCCAGACAGCAGAAATTTGGCCTACGGCCGGATGGTCAACCTCGACGCCAGAGGCGGAGGGGATCGATTCGAGAGTTCTGGCAGATGCTTTGGAGCAGATCCGCGCCCGGCATATTCCCATTCACAGCCTTCTGATCGAACGGCACGGCAAGATCGTGCTGGACAGCTATTTCTATCCCTTTGCCGACAACAGAACCCACAACGTCTTCTCCGTCACCAAGAGCGTGACCTCAATGCTGGTCGGCATCGCCATGTCGGAACATCGCCTGAACGACCTCAATGCCCCGGTTTATCCAATACTCGCGGCGCAGACTTCCGATGATCCGCGCAAAGCACAGGTAACGCTTGCCAATTTCCTGAGCATGACCTCGGGCCTTGACTGCCGGGGCGATGGCAAAACGAGCCTGCTTCAGGAGATGCTGCGCAGCCGGCATCTGGCCTCCTATATGTTGGATCGCCCTTCGGCGAGCGATCCCGGCACCGTCTTCGATTATTGCGGAGGGAATTCGGAAGTGGTCTCCGCCGTGTTGACCAAAACCACGGGCAGCAGCGCTTTCGACCTCGCCCGGACGGAGCTCTTCGCACCGCTGGGGATCACTAAAGTTGCGTGGCCAACGGACTCCGACCATGTTTCGCATGGCTGGGGCGACCTCGAATTGCAGCCGCGCGACATGGCGAAGCTGGGCTATCTGTGGCTGCACAACGGTCGCTGGGAAAATCGGCAGATCGTGCCCACCGATTATCTTGCGCAGGCGCTCACCAGCCACATCAACGTCCAGCCCGGAATCAATTACGGTTACGGCATGTGGCTCTATCCGGGCCATACCCCGGTCGATTTCGAGGCCAATGGTTCGGGCGGTCAACGCATTACGGTCATTCCCAGTCTGGACATGGTGATGGTGATGACCGGAGGCGGTTTCGACGCGAATCAGGTGCAGAACCTGATTGCCGCCGCGCCCAGGGCCAATTCACCGCTCCCAGCCAATTCAGAGGCCGATGCCCGCCTCATGGCGATCGAGGTCGAACTATCCGGGAAATCCGCGATCCATTCAGCGCCGGAAATGGAATCGGCTGATGTCGTGCCGGTGCCGAGACCGAACCCTTTGCGACCGCTTCAGCCCGCGACGATCGTGGCGGATGCGACGCTTGCGGGCGGCGGCGTTGTGCCCGGTGCTGCGCCAATTGCACGAGCGAAGTAAGGTCTGACAAAGTCGAGAAAGATCGACGGCAGGTCCGGCTGGCCTTTTTCCCGAAACCTGCACGGAACTTCTCCACGTGGCCGGGCATTGCGGCTTGGTCACACGAGAATTCCAATGGCGAAGAAGCTCGCCCGCTATCAGGCGAAACGCGACTTCAACAAGACGGATGAACCCAGCGGCGAGGCAGACGTTCCATCTGCCGCCCGGCTTCGCTTCGTCGTGCAGAAACATGCCGCGCGACGCCTCCATTACGATTTCCGGTTGGAATTGGATGGCGTTTTCAAATCCTGGGCAGTGACCAAAGGACCCTCCCTCGACCCGCACGTCCGCAGGCTGGCTGTCGAAGTCGAGGACCATCCACTCGAATACGGCGATTTCGAAGGCACGATTCCGCAGGGACAATATGGCGGCGGCACGGTCTTGTTGTGGGATCGCGGCTATTGGATGCCGGAAGGGGATGCAACCCCGCAGGCTCAACTGCGCAAAGGCGACCTTAAGTTCGTCGTCGCGGGTGAAAAGATGCGCGGCGGCTGGGTGCTGGTGCGGATGCGGCGCGGGGAAGAAAAGCGCACCAACTGGTTGTTGATCAAGCATCATGACGGCAACGAAAACGACAAGGACGGCGATGCGCTGCTAAGCCTCGATCGTTCCGTCGCGTCGGGCCGTTCGATGGAAGCCATAGCGGAAGGCAGGGGACGCGGGCCCAAACCATTTATGAAACGGTCGCACAAGGTGGCAAAGGCGGATGCGGTCTGGCAGTCCAATCGTATCGGGCGGAAAGTGTCGACGCCTGCCGTCGTGCCTGCACGAAAAAGAACGAAGCGGTCTGCGCATTTCATGCCAGATTTTGTGGCGCCCGAGCTGTGTACAGCTGTGGAACGTGCTCCGTCCGGATCCGGATGGGTGCACGAAATCAAGTTTGACGGTTATCGGATGCAGCTCCGCGTCGAAGACGGCGAGGCCCTGTTGCGAACACGCAAAGGGCTGGATTGGACTGACAAGTTCCGCGCATTGGCCGGCGCCGCTGCAAAACTTCCCGACTGCATGCTCGACGGAGAGGTCGTTGCGCTGGACGTGGGCGGAGCGCCCGATTTCGCCGCACTGCAGGCGGCGCTCTCGGAAGGCAAAAGCGAGACACTCATCTATTTTGCATTCGATCTTCTTCATCTGAAAGGCGAGGATCTGCGTGCTCGACCGCTTGAAACGCGCAAGGCGCGACTTGCTGATCTGATCGGGGGCGGTAAGCGCGGAATGATCCGTTATGTCGAACATTTCGAAGCGGCCGGCGACGCCGTGCTGAAATCCGCCTGTGAGATGGGACTGGAAGGTCTCATTTCAAAGCGGCTGGGTGCCCCCTATCAATCTGGTAGAGGTGGTGATTGGATCAAAACCAAGTGCCGCGGCGGTCAGGAAGTCGTAATCGGCGGATGGAGCGACACCGACGGCAAGTTTCGCTCTCTCCTCGTTGGTGTTTTCAACAACAAAGACGAACTGGTTCCGGTCGGCCGCGTAGGAACGGGATATTCGCGCGAGAAACTCGCGCCGCTGATGAAACAGCTGAAGGCGCATGCCTCGCGCGAAAACCCCTTTACTGGCAACAGCGTCCGCGCAAGAGCGAGTATCCATTGGGTAAAGCCGCAGCTTGTCGCTGAAATCCAATTCGCAGGCTGGACTGCCGATGGGCAAGTAAGACAAGCCGCCTTCAAAGGGTTGCGCGTCGACAAGCCGGCGGAAGATGTGCGTGCGGAAAAAGCAGTGGCTCCGTCCCGCGCAAAACTTTCCGAACCCGATGCCACGCTTGCGGCGCAGAAGAGCAAGCCGTCCGGCCGGAATTACAAGAGCTCCTCACATGGCGAGGACGATCGCGTGATGGGCATCCTGATTAGCCATGCGGACAAGGCGCTCTGGCCTGATGATGGGAACGGAGAGCCGGTCACCAAACTCGATCTCGCAAGCTATTTCGAAACAGTCGGCGATTGGCTTATGCCGCATATCAAGGGGCGCCCGTGTTCAATCGTGCGGGCTCCGGATGGAATCGACGGTGAGCATTTTTTCCAGCGCCACGCCATGCGCGGTATGTCGAATCTTCTGGACTCGGTTAAGGTCTGGGGCGATCGCAAACCCTATCTGGTCATAAACCGTATGGAAGGGCTGGCGGCTGCCGCACAGCTTGGCGCAGTCGAACTCCACCCTTGGAATTGTGCGCCGGATCGGCCCGAAGTCCCCGGCCGGCTGGTCTTTGATCTCGATCCTGCGCCTGACGTGGAATTCAAGGCAGTAATCGCCGCAGCGCGCGAACTGAAAGAGCGCGTCGAGAAACTCGGCCTGGTGGCATTTTGCAAAACAACGGGCGGAAAAGGGCTGCATGTCGTTACGCCGCTTGCAACCGGCAAAAAGAGCGGTCCGCATTGGCCCGAAGCAAAGGCCTTCGCCCGCGAAGTGTGCGCGCAAATGGCCGCCGACAGTCCGGAAAGCTATGTACTAAACATGGCGAAGAAACAAAGAACGGGCCGAATTTTTCTGGATTATCTGCGCAACGACCGCATGTCGACCGCAGTCGCGCCGCTTTCGCCAAGGGCGCGGCCAGATGCAACCGTGTCCATGCCGCTGGCCTGGTCCGCGTTGAAATCTGGCCTCGATCCAATGCGTTATACGCTCCGCGCCGTACCGAAGCTTCTCGGCAAAGGCCTTGCATGGAACGATTATTGCGCAAGCGAGCGCCCATTGCGGGAGGCCATTGATCGCCTGGAAAAAATGCGACGCCGCTGAGGCCGGCTTTGTATTTGTTAAGAGTTTTTTCAATCCGGTAAGGTGATGCTGACATGTATTTGGGGCGGATCACCGGTTTATGGGCGCGCTTTCAACGTCATGCGAACCGACGCATGCCGCGGGCAATCGGCACGCCCGTTCATTCGCGCCGGATCCACGGTCTTTAAGTCGGGGCCTGGGCCTGTTTATCGTCCACTATGCCCTTTACTTCACGACACTGCTCGGTGCCGTCGCCAATTTCGGATTGCCCGTCAACACCGTCTTCGGCATGGCGAACGGCATTTTCATCGCGCTTCTGTTCATCATCGGACATGACGGCTGTCACGGAAGTTTTGTTCCCCGGCGGTCCTGGAATTTGTGGTTGGCGAGACTCGCGTTCCTTCCCTGCGTGCACTCGGTTACGCTCTGGCGACACACGCACAACGAGCTGCATCATTTTCGAACAAATCTGAAAGGCGTAGACGAGGTCTGGGCTCCAATGACCAAGGCTGAGTATGACGCTTCGTCGCCCTTTCGCCGCTGGCTGGAACGCGTTTATCGCGGACCGGTCGGGCCGTTTATCTATTACTACGGCGAATTTTGGCTTTGCCGCCTGGTCCTGCCGATCGCACCTCGAGCGCGCGTCCAGTGGAAAAAGCATCTGCCCGACAGCCTTTTTGTGATCGCAGGCTTTGCTGCGACGCTCTTCGTCAATGGCTTTCTGGGATCGATATTCGCGCCGGAACGTCCGATCTGGCTTTCCTGCCTGACAGGTTGGGTGCTGCCCTTCGCGGTCTGGAATTATCTGATGGGCCTGACGATCTATTTGAATCACACCCATCCCGCGATTCCCTGGTTCCGGGATGAGGCGGCCTGGAATTTCCACTCCGGCAATGTACTCGGGACGACACATGTAAGGCTCCCGCGCTGGTTGGCGCCGCTCTACTCCGACGCGCTTTCGCACACCGCTCACCACGCGGACGTTCGCTTGCCGGTCTATGCTCTTCCCGGAGTCCAGATCGAACTCGAACACAGGTTTGCTGATGGCGTTCAGGAGTACGAATTCTCGCTCGACGCGTACCGACGCATCTTTAGAGCCTGCAAGCTGTTCGACTTCGACCGGATGTGCTGGACTGATTTCAATGGCATTCCGACCGGCCCGATATGTTTACCGCGACGGGGAGACCCCCATGCTTAGTCTCCACCCTCGGCCGATTGACATTTTTACATTTTTCATCAATACTTTATTAAGAAATTCAGGGCTCGGATCCGTTGGACTCGGAATCGAAAACGCCAGCCGATGTAGCTATTCTGCCGCGCGACAGGAGTTTTCGCTGCGGAACTGAAAATCCGCGCTGGTGGCTGGGCGGCGACCCGATCGCTACTGCGTACTACAATGCTTTCTCGTCATCCTTTCCGCAGGTGGAACGATATTTCATCGAAGCCATGCGCCGCTATCGTGATCGCGCGGCCCCGCAGCTGAAAAGGGAAATCGCGGCGTTTATCGCGCAGGAGCATGTGCATTCTCGCGAGCACATCACATTCAACCGCGAGACGATCTGCAAAGGCTATGATCTGTCGCGGGTCGACGCGTTCCTGAAGAAGCGTCTGGAATGGGCGCGAACGCTTTCTCCGGTCAGGCAGGTCGCGTCGGCGGCCGCGCTCGAACATTGCACGGCCGTTCTCTGCCACGAGGTAATCGCGAAGCGGCAGCTCGATACGGCACCGGAAGAAATCGGCCGGCTGATGTATTGGCACGCGGGGGAAGAGGTGGAGCACAAAGGCGTAGCCTTTGATACTTTCATGTTGGCGGCGAGGGAGATGTCGCGTTTCGCCCGCTGGCGAATGCGGTGTTCCACCATGTTGGCTTCGACAGGAATGCTGGCAAAGTTCTTCGCCTTTTCCCTGCGGGAATTCTATCGACAGGACGGAATTGCCTCACTCCGGACCTGGATCCGCTTTTTGAAATTCGCCCTGATCGAACCGGGTGCGATAGGGCGATCCGTCGCCCCGTACTTCGCCTGGTATCTGCCCGGCTTCCATCCCTGGCATCGGGACGATCGCGCTCTAATCGCGATGGCCGAATGGGCCAGTACTTCGCCGAAGGGCGGGAACTGGCAGCCTGATTTAGGTCCCGAACGGCAATATGCTAAAATTTGAACCTGACGCTTAACCGTCTGTTCACGGTCAACCTGACAAATTCGCGAGAAACCGGCAGGTTTACGCAAATTTTTACCTGCCCCGTACACTATCCGCGCGCAGCCGTTACAGCAGTTGTTCGAGCCGGAAGATGGGGCCGCCAGCCGACCAGACCGTAAATCCGTCTCCGGAATACGATCTCGATAAATTCTGGCTCTACTTCCGCGATCCACAAACGGAACGGACGTTCGAGCGTGAAATGCTCCGCAGTTCGCTCGGCGTAATCCGGACATATGTGTTCGCCGGCACCCTGTTGTATGTGGCGTTCGGGTTTCTGGACTGGCTGGTCGGCGGCGACGCGGTTCCCGCGATGTTCGTCATCCGCTTCGGGCTCGGCACCGTTGTTCTGCTCATAACATTTACGCTGACATTTTTCCCGATCTTCGTCCGGATCGGCCAGTTCGCGCTCGGTTGCAATCTGATCGCCAGCGGACTCGGCGTCGTGGTCATGACGGCAATCATGCCGGCGCCTTACAACGCGCAATATTACGCCGGCGTTGTCATGTGTGTTATCTACAGTTCAAGCCTTATCCGGCTGCGCTTTACCTATGCCGCGATCATCTCGACAATTCTCGTCGGCACCTACCAGATCTCGGCTTTGGTACTGAATCCGATTCCGTTCGTGACCTATATCTGCAATAATTTCTTCCTGACGATGGCGACAGGCGTGGGGCTCTTTTCGGGTTACTACCAGGAGCTTTACGTCCGGAAATCCTATGTCAGCCAGAAGATCATTGAAGCGAAGAACGTGACGCTGAACGCGTTGCTGGTGGAGGCCGACAACGCCAACAAGTCGAAGAGCGAATTCCTGGCCACGATGAGCCACGAATTGCGCACGCCGCTTAATGCGATCATCGGTTTCTCGGACGTGCTGCGAAAGCAGCTGTACGGCAATCTCGGCAACGCCCGCTATCTCGAATATGTGGCCGACATCAATACCAGCGGTCTCCACCTGCTCGCGATCATCAACGACATCCTTGATCTCGCGAAAGCGGAGGCGGGCAAGCTGGAATTGCGGGAGGACGTTTTTGACCTCGTGTCCTGCCTGCAGGGTTGCATGCAAATGTGCGCGGGACGCGCGGAAGAAGGATGCGTTGCGCTCGATCTTGCGACGGGAGAGCCCGAGATCGAAATTCATGCGGATGAAAGGCTGATCCGCCAGCTGGTGCTCAATCTGATCAGCAACGCGGTCAAGTTCACCCCGCCCGGCGGTCGGGTGGACGTATGGGCACATACGAACAAATACGGCGAAATCGCCCTCGAGGTGACGGACACAGGCATAGGCATTCCGGCGGAACACCTGGACCGCGTGCTGCGCCCCTTCGAGCAGGTAGAGCGGGCGCTGTCGCGCCGACATGGCGGCACCGGACTGGGGCTGCCTTTCGCCAAGAAGATTGCGGAGCTTCACGGTGGTGGGCTCGCGCTGGAAAGCGAAGTCGATCACGGCACACATGTAGCCGTGCGGTTGCCGCCTCACAGGCGCATGCCGCAACGACGCCTGCAGCCGATCAGGCAGGCCGTCTGATCAGCGCTTGCGTACGTAGAGCAGCCGCACGCGATCGGTGCATTCTGTCTCCGTCCACGCGTTCGCAGGATCGAGTCCGTTCGTCCATGCCAGCATTTGAGCGTCGCTCCGATAATAGAGCGTCCAGTCGGTGATGAACTCCATCGGCCAGAGATTGCTCAGCGGCGTTTCGTTCATGTTGCCGATAATCAGCAATCCACCCGGGATGACGAGATCGTAAAGACGGCGCACCAGGCTGGCGGCGCGTCTGTCGGTAAGATAATCGAGCAATCCCACCGAATAGATCAGATCCTGTGGCGGCAACCCCTCCATGCCTCCCGTTCCACGCAAAACATCGGTGAAGGAGATATGGAGGCAATTGAGACGGCAGCGGCCGTCGCTGCGCAGGACATAAGGATAAGAAACGCGATAGGCGTAATCGAGTGCGCGCTGCTCCTGGTCGATGAGAGTGAACTCGACGCGAGAAGGTGTTGAACGACTGCGCGCCAGCCACGTCTCGACCTCGC
Organism: Rhizomicrobium sp.; assembly: GCA_036269235.1. Taxonomy (GTDB): domain Bacteria; phylum Pseudomonadota; class Alphaproteobacteria; order Micropepsales; family Micropepsaceae; genus Rhizomicrobium. The sequence goes on along the minus strand of DATASL010000043.1, from coordinate 165,919 downwards.
GCGCCGAACCGCAGCCAAGGCTCATAACTCTCGCAGGTCGCGCGCTGTCTTTGGCGCTGACCAGTTTGCCGATGTCGCCGCGAACGACTTCCATTCGCGTCTTTATGCATTCGGCGACTTCAAGGCCAAGCCGGTGCAGCAGCATCTGATAGGCATCACTGCCGACGCGCTGCCAGTCGTAAACCTGATTCATGATGCTGAAATCGCCCGGATAGCCAAGCGGTTTGCCGTATGAGCGATCCCAAATAGCGCCTCCGCGCAATTCGGGCGTCAGCACGAGCTCGGTGTATTCCTTTACTGCTTCTCGCCGTTCGCGCTCGTTCATCACACTGCGCACGATGTCGTTGCCGACACGCCACAACATGCGCCATTCGTAGACAAGCTGCGTTTCGCACGCTTCAAAAACGGCAATATGATCGAAATCGCGCGTGAACTCCGCGGGCACGGACAGGTTTGCGTCAATGAGAGACCGATACCCGCGCAGCAGCTTCAGCACATCGGAACAGAAACTCCGATATTCCTGCGGAACCAGGGCATGGATGTCAGCTCCCGCCGACGAAGCGCGCGTCGCAATCTGCGCCTGAAGATTCCGGTTGATGAGTTTTTCGAGCTCCATCACGCGGTCGACGAAGCTGAGCGCGACCTTCGCGCCGAAGATGGTTTTTTCCGCCCAGCGGACCTTTGCTTCTGACTCGAAAATTGGCAATCCAGCCTGCTGGATCGTCAGCCGGACCGTATCACCCGCGGCAAGGTCATCGTTGGCCGTGTCCTTGGTGATGGCAGCCATGCCGCCAAGGCTGATGTTCTGTATCTGATAGGCTGCAGCACCTATTCGCAAACGTGGCGGACGATGGGGAAAGATCGCGCGAGCATCGTAGCGGGGCGGGCGGTACCGAATTTCCCGGCCGTGCGCGCCCTGCAGCTCTTCATAGGCAAGCATGTCATCTCCCTCCGAAAAGGCCATGTGCCTCTCCGCAAAGACTCCTTGCCCCGCCCCCAACTGCCCCTGCAACGACTGTGCCAGCCGCCACCCGAGAGCAATTACTTAACAAGTCGTTAATATAATGACATGATGGTTAAAGCAAGAAAAAACTCGCCCTTGCGACAATATGATTAATTTCCTCGCCGGATCTCGGGCACGGGAATCTGGTGGGTTCTTCCGCAAAATTCGCAACGCGCCCGAATGATTCCATCCGGATCGGCCAAGCCCTCGCGATCCGCCAGGGAATAGACGGACAGTACGGAAGTGATCCGGTCGGTATCGCAATCGCAGCGGAAAACGAAGGGCTCGGCGGGATGAACGCGCACCTCGTCATTGTGGAACAGCCGCCACAGCAATGTCTCCGCCGCAAGCGCCGGATCGACCAGTTCGAGATCCTCGACCGTCGCGAGGAACGCCGAGAGGCGCTCCCAGTCATCGTCATCCACGCGGCCTTCCGGCGTCGCCTGCAGCATGATACCGCCAGCCACCCAGCGGGAAGTGGCTTCGCCCGGCGCCCGTAACGAAGCTGCCGCGAGGCGGATTGTGGTGGGAAGTTGCTCGGACTGCGCAAAATAGGTCTCGGCGGAGGCGGCCAAGCTCGCAGGAGCGAGCGGCGCAATTCCCTGGTAGCGCTGATTGCTGGCTTTGGGTTCGATGGTGATGGCAATCACCCCTTCGCCCACGAGCGCATCGAAAGCTGGCGGGTTGCCGAGCAGGGCGAAACGTTCCTCATTCAACCTGGCATATGACCGGATGCCCGCAAGACGGTCTTCTTCCGCGCCGTAGTAATCGGCCGCGACAAGATCGAGGGCGCCGCTGCTCTTCGTTTGTAATGTCAGCCGGCCTTCGAGTTTCAGTGCAGATCCCAGAAGCGCACTGAGCACGCAGGCTTCTGCCGCCACGCGTGCCGCCGGCTCCGGCAGCACATGCGCCTCGAGCGCGCGTGTCGATACTTCACCCAGACGCACCAGCCGCCCTCGCAATCCCGCGAGCGGCAAATCGAAAGGGAGAACAAAATCTGCGGGCGGCGCCGGTTGATAGTCCCTGGTGTCGGTTGTCACGAAAGACACCAGGCGAGGATGGCCTTTTGTGCATGAAGCCTGTTTTCCGCTTCGTCGAACACCACGGATTGCGGCCCATCGATAACATCGTTGGTAACCTCCTCGCCGCGATGGGCGGGAAGGCAATGCATGAAAATCGCATCCTTGGCGGCCTTCGCCATCAACGCGCTGTTCACCTGATAAGGGCGCAGAACATGGTGGCGTTTGACAGCATCTTCATCGCCCATGGAAACCCAGGCGTCTGTAATTACACAATCCGCACCGGCGACGGCAGCTTCGGGATCATCGTCGAACGCGACCTCTGCCTTTTCGTGCATGGACCATTCGCGTACGGATTCACGCGGTGCGAGTTCCCTCGGCGTAGCGACGCGCAAACAAAACCCGAAGCGGGCCGCCGCCTCGATCCACGAGTTGAGAACATTGTTTGCATCGCCGCTCCATGCAACGGTCCGGCCGCGGATCGGCCCTTTATGTTCCTCGAAAGTCATGATGTCCGCCATGACCTGGCAGGGATGGGACATCTTCGTGAGGCCGTTGATCACGGGAATATTCGCGTTCTCGGCAAGTTCGCGCACCATTTCATGGTCAAGCAGCCGTATCATTACGGCGTCGAGATAACGCGACAGAACGCGCGCGGTGTCGGCGATGGTTTCCTCGCGCGCGAGCTGCATTTCCGCGCCGGTCATCATGATCGTGCTGCCGCCGAGTTGGCGCATGGCGACGTCGAACGAAATGCGCGTGCGCGTGGAATGGCGATCGAAGATGAGAGCCAGAACACGTCCGGCAAGCGGCGCATCGCCATCGGGCGCGCCGTGTGGCAGGCCTATTCGCGCCCGTTTGCGTCGGCACGCATCGTCGATGAGGCCCTTGAGCGTCGTCGTATCCAGATCTGCGATGTCGATGAAATGCCGGGCCAAACCGGTTGCGTTTTGAGCTATCGTCATGCCGCCTCCGACTCTTGCGGATAACTGGCTGCCGTTTCGGCGAGAATGCCCACTGCTTGCCGCACCTGCTCTTCCTCGACAATGAGCGGCGGAAGGAGCCGCACAACATTTCCGCCGGCACCGACAGCAAGCAGCCGCCGCGCCCGCAGCCCTTTCAGGAACTCGTTGTTCGGTACCTTCATTTTGAGGCCAAGCATCAAACCCTGGCCGCGGACTTCTTCGAAAACATGGGGAAATTCGTCGCACAGTGCTGCCAGCTGCTGACGCGCGTAATTTGCTACGCGTTCGACATGCGGAAGAAATGCCGGCGCCAGCACGACGTCGAGAACGGCATTGCCGACCGCCATGGCCAGGGGATTTCCACCGAAGGTGCTGGCATGCGATCCGACTGTCATGCCCGATGCCGCGCGCTCGGTGGCGAGACATGCACCCATCGGAAAACCGCCGCCGATACCTTTGGCGATTGCCATGATGTCCGGCGTAACACCCGCCCATTCATGCGCAAACAACTTGCCGGTGCGCCCAACCCCTGTCTGGACTTCATCGAAAATCAGCAACAAGCCGTGTTCGTCGCATATGCGCTTCAGGCCGCGCAGGAATTCCGGCGTCGCGGGCCGCAGCCCACCTTCGCCCTGTATCGGTTCAATGAGGATTGCGGCCGCGGTGTCTGCCACCGCCGCTTCCACCGCGCGCAGGTCGCCGAACGGCACCTGGTCGAAGCCGTCCATTTTGGGACCGAAACCTTCCAGATATTTTGCCTGTCCGCCCGCCGCGATTGCTGCAAGGGTGCGGCCGTGAAACGCACCATCGAAAGTAATGATACGAAAGCGTCCGCCATTTCCCTGAGCGTAGTGATAGCGACGCGCCACCTTGATCGCGCATTCGATCGCCTCCACACCCGAATTTGCGAAAAAGACCGTATCGGCGAAACTTGCATCCACGAGCCGCTTTGCCAGACGTTCCTGACCCGGCACGCGATAGAGATTGGACGTGTGCCAGAGCCTGGAGGCCTGCTCCGTAAGCGCTGCTACGAGCGCGGGATGCGCGTGTCCCAATGCATTGACTGCAATTCCTGCGGCGAAATCGAGATAACGCGTACCATCCTCAGTAAAGAGAAATGCGCCCTCTCCGCGGACAAACAAGAGATCTTCGCGGGCATAAGTCGGCAAGACGGCTGGAATCACATCGCTCTCCTGGCGTGACGATAATGCGGGGGGCGCGCGCTATATGGGTGCTGGTGTCCACAGGGTCAAGGAAACGATGCGCGACGGTTCGGCGTCACTTCAGCTGCGTGGAACCGATGTCTCCGCGCCTTGCATATCCGCTTCGCGGCCCAAAGATCGCCGGTTCGCGGCCTGTCCGGGAACCGTGCATTTCCGAGCGCCGTCGCCGGACATCCGCAGCGGTTCCGATAGCTAAATTTTGAACAAACCGACCTGCACAAACACGCCTAAGCCGTTGATCGACTTGCATTACCGGTGACTGGAAGTTCTCACGCCGAATGCGGCGCTCGCACGCCTCGCTCTCCTAGATGATCCTTTCTTTCTGTGGACAATATGAAGTTTTGGCGCGCAGAACTTGTATCGCGTCTCCACGTTGTTACGATATTTAGCCCCATGGGGAGACGGAAATGAGTTGGACAGATGACCGTATTGAGCAGCTGAAGTCGCTATGGACCGAAGGCCTGTCGGCGAGTCACATCGCCAAGGTCATGGGCGGAATCAGCCGTAATGCCGTGATTGGAAAGGTACACCGGCTGGGGCTTGCCGGACGGGCGTGCCCGCCGCGCGGCGAACGCCTCCGGCTCACGACCACGACCCGTCAATCGATACGCAGCCACATTCCCCAGCCTCCGATCGTGGAAGAGGATCCGGTGTTGCTCGATGACGGCAACTTCGCGACCGTCCTGACTATCAACGATCGGATGTGCCGCTGGCCGATCGGCGATCCTGCGGACAATGAGTTTCACTTCTGCGGCCGCAAGCCGAAGGGCGGTTCGCCCTATTGCGAGGCCCATTCGCGCAAAGCCTATCAGCCGCAGCAATTGCGTCCGGAGAAGCGCCGCGCGGCTGGCTAAGCACGCAGCACCGCAGGAGGCCTGTTATTTGTTGCCTTGATCTGAAAGGGCGGCGAAGGGGGCGTGACTGTGACTGTGCGCGCTGTTCGACGTCGTTCGATACCAGGCCCGAGCTGACGATCATTGCCGCGGCGCGCGGTTGATCAGTTCACAAACGTATCATCCAGCGCATAACCGGCCGACCGCACGGTGCGGATGGGATCTTTTTCGCCCTGCACATTGAGCGCTTTGCGCAGGCGGCCGACATGCACGTCTACCGTTCGCGCCTCGACATACACATCGGAGCCCCAGATTGCGTCGAGCAATTGTTCGCGGCTGAAGACGCGGCCAGGGTGCTGGATAAGGTGATCGAGCAGCTTGAATTCCGTAGGTCCCAGATGAATATCCTGGCCGGAGCGGCGAACGCGGTGAGCGGCGCGGTCCATCTCGATGTCGCCGAACCGTACCACGTCCTCGGCGAGGCTGGGCCGGATACGGCGCATGACAGCGCGCAGCCGCGCCAGGAGTTCCGTCATCGAGAACGGCTTGACGATGTAATCATCTGCGCCGGTGTCGAGGCCGCGGATACGGTCAGTTTCCTCGCCGCGTGCCGTCAGCATGACGATGGGAACGTTGCGGGTTTCCTGCCGGCCGCGCAGACGGCGGCAGACCTCGATGCCCGAGAGCTGCGGCAGCATCCAGTCCAGCAATACGAGATCGGGCTGGTGCTCATTGGCTACGAGCAACGCTTCCTCACCGTTCAGCGCCTCCAGCACGCGATAGCCTTCGCGCTCGAGATTGTAGCGCAACAGCGTTATCAGCGCGCCTTCATCCTCGGCTACAAGAACAATGGGTTTCAGCATCAGCTCTTTCGCTCAAAGGTGACGGTTGTAGAGGAGGTGACATCGGCCTTGGGGCGTTCGTTCGCCAGGTGACCGCCGCTCACCATGTGATAGACGGTCTCGGCGATATTGGTGGCGTGATCGCCGCAACGCTCGATATTCTTGGCGACAAACAGAAGATGCGTGCACAGGCTGATGGTGCGCGGATCTTCCATCATATAGGTGAGTAGCTCGCGGAACAGGCTGTTATAGATCTCGTCGATTTCATTGTCCTGCCGCCAAACGGCCTCGGCGCCCGCCGCATCGCGGTCGGAATAGGAATCGAGAACCAGCTTGAGCTGCGCAAGCGTGACATTGCCCATGCGCGCGAGGCTCGAGGTGAGACGGATCGGCGGTTCGCGATTCAGTACCAGTGCCCGCTTGGCAATGTTCTTGGCGAGGTCGCCGACGCGTTCGAGTTCGCTGGCGATTTTGATGGCGGCAAGCGTATTGCGCAGGTCGATGGCCATGGGTTGGCGCAACGCCAGCACCTTTATCGCCTGGTCCTCGATGAATTGCTGGAGCTGGTCGATGCGCGGGTCGCCGGCAATCGCCGCTTCGGCAAGCGACATGTCGCGTTTGCCGATGGCCTCGATGGCGTCGGCAAACTGCGCTTCGGCGAGGCCGCCCATCTGGGCTACGCTGGTCGACAGCGCTTCGAGCTGCTCCCCGAATGCCTTTACCGTATGCTCGCTCATCTCGATCTTCGTCATTGATTGGCTCGCGCGAATGACTGTCGCGCCATACTTGCCTGCCTAGCGACCAAGCGACAAGGCTTTGTGACGGTTACATATCAATTTTGTGACAACGCAGGCTCCGCGGCAACGCGCTGGAGGGCAGGCAAAAGCACCGTAAATGTGCTGCCCTCGCCCGATTTGCTGTCGATCAGCAGCCGTCCGTGGTGGCGGTTGATGATGTGTTTGGCGATCGCGAGGCCAAGACCTGTGCCGCCGCGCTCGCGGCTGCGGCGCACGTCGACGCGATAGAAACGTTCGGTAAGCCGCGGGATAGATTCCCGCGGAATGCCTTCGCCGTCGTCCTTGACTGCGATGGCTACGAAGGAATCGGCACTGTGCCGTCCGGACGGCGCAATCGGCCCAGTGGCTCTGTCGACCGATATCCACACATGGCCGCCGGGGCGGCCATATTTGATCGCGTTGTGCATCAGGTTCTGGAACAGCTGAATGAGTTCATCCCGATCGCCAATGATAGGCGGCACGCCATTCGCTTCCGTCACGGCCACAGTCATGTCGTCGAGGCGCGCCAGCCCCTGGAGGGTGGCGGCGGCATCCTGCACCACGCCAAGAATGTCGACTTCGTCCTGCGGCGGGACATGTTCGTTTTGCTCGATGCGCGTCAATGAAAGCAGGTCGTCGATCAGCCGGCGCATACGTCCGGCTTCGACGCTCATGATGTCGAGAAATTTCTCGCGCGCTTCTTCGTCGTCCTTGGCATGGCCTTTCAGCGTATCGATGAAACCGGAGACCGCCGCGAGCGGCGTGCGCAATTCATGGCTCGCATTCGCCACGAAATCGGCACGCGCTTCTTCCGCTTTGAGATTTGCGGTGACGTCGTGAAGCAGCACCGCCGTTACGCGCGGGCTGTGTTCGGTGCGCGTCACGTAAGCCTGGTAATGCTGCTCCACGGGCACGCGCACGGAAAAGCCGATAGATGCAGGATCACCCGTGGCGGCGGTGCGCTCGATGGCCGCCAGCAGGACCGGTGTTCGCACCACGGCCGAGACATGCTTGTTCGGCGTCTCGGTGCCCACCAGTGCGACCATCGCATTGTTGGACAGAATGACACGGTTTGCTTCGTCGAGAAGCATGAGCGGGTCGGGCAGGCGCTCGAGAATCTCACGCGCGCGAGGAGGCAGCGTAGCACCCGTGGCTTCGCCGCCCTGTGCGTTGTCGGCCGCGCGCTCTTCCCGCTTCCGCGCTCTGATCACCAGGGCGATCGCCGCAACAACCAAACAGGCGCCCGGCAGCAATACTGGAGCGAGATTTCGCGAAAGAAAAAACAGCGCCGCACCGGTCAGCAGGCCGGCACAAAGCCACCAAAGTCCCTGCCTCAGTGCCAGTCGCTCGAATGCCGACTCCATATCTCCGCCACCGGATATGCGCCCTGTATCATATGCGCGATTCGCGATGATGCGCGCATATTATCAAAGCTTCGTGTCAGTCGATTGATCCGTAGACGGATGACGGGCGTCTTATGTGCCAATTCTGCGGCGCCAACCGTCAAAATTCCGTGCGCGGCGCCCAGGCCAGAGGGGCTATGCGGGGAATGATCACACCCCAGGCGATTACTCCCAAAAGCGTGATCGCGCAGGCGGCAGCAAAGGCCCAGAAGAAATTCCCGGTCCGGTCGATGATGAAGCCGGTGATCAGCGGACCCATCAAACCGGAGAGGTTTCCGATGCAGTTCTGGATGCTGACCCATTTGCCGGCGGCGCGCGGACCCGCAAGTGTCTGCCCGATGGCATATACGTTTACAGTACCGGGTCCGAAGAATATCCCGGCGAGCAGAAGACTGGCGATGCAAACACGTACATCGCCGAAGGCGCAGCCGAGCATGCTTGCGGCCACGCCCGACAGGCTTACGATCATTGAGGTCTTGCGCACCCGGTTCGCCGTTGCGCCGCATCGCATCCAATAATCCGCCAGCCAACCGGAGACCAGTGCGCTGGCCGCATAACCGAGGTAGATCACGCCGGCCAGAGTCGCCATCTCGGGAACAGTAAATCCCCGGGATTTGACGAGGTAGAGCGGCAGCCACGAGATGACAAAATAAAAGGCATAATTGCTGCAGCAATGACCGATGCAGGCGCCCCACAACTCGCGCCTGCGAAGCAGATCGCGAAAATTTGGCTCGCGGCCGTACGATGTTTCGTCAGCGCTCCGGGCAGCATCGCGGGTAACACTCAACCAGGGCACAAGCCAGAGTAACGGTGCGATACCGAAGAGAAGAAATATTGCGCGCCAGCCGAGTTCGTTCATGAGCATACCGCCAGCGAACGTGCCGAACGCCGGACCGAGGGCGAGCCCGGTCGCAATTGCGCCGTTCGCAGTGCCAAGTTTGTCGGCGGGCAGATGGCGGGCGAGCAGTTTGGAACTACAGGGGAACGCAGCGCTTTCCCCGATACCAAGCGCGAGCCGCAACGCGAGGAGAACGCCAAATCCCGACGCCAGGCCCGTGGCGGCCGTCGCGAGCGACCACACGAACACTCCGAGCGCGAGCGTGCGATACGCAGTGATGCGTTCAGCCAGCCAGCCGGCGAGGATCTGGCTTGGTATGTAGGTCCAGAAAAATGCCGAGAAGAGCATTCCGAGCTGCGTTCCGGTCAGGTGCAACTCGTCCTTCATCAGCGGCGCTGCAGTCGCCAGATTGCCGCGATCGACGTAGTTGATGAAAATGACGATCGCGAGCAACGCGACTACGCCGGCCCCGAGCCCTGCTCGCGGCGGCGCAGTGACTTCGGTCGCAACCGTCATTATTTGCCCCGGATCGGCTTCAGTGCCAGTCTCGGGTCAGGGTGAACCGGGGACGTCCCCCCTGTCCAGCCCAGGTCACAGGAACGGTCGCGTTCGATCGCCTGATACGGCTGCGAAACTTGGCATGCGGCCGGTACGAATTATTTGGTCAGCGCCGTCTTCGCAAATGGTTCTGTCAGCCCGGCAAACGCATCCGGACGTTCCAGATAGAGCAGGTGTCCGGAGCCCGGAACGACCACACGTTTCGCACCGGGGATCAATGCTTCCAGCGCGCCGGCCTGGGCGTGGTTGTCGGGGGCGTCAAATTCGCCGACCAGGATAAGCGTCGGTTTGGCAATCGTCGACAACAATGGCTTTGCAGCCGGCAGCGGAAGAGCGGGATCGGGATGGGCCATGTCCTGCGGATTGGCACGCAGAATGTCCACGACCTTTTTGCGTATGACATCGTGGCCGGGGGCAAGGTACCAGCTGTTGCGGATGGCACCATCGATATCGCCGCGACGGAAGCGTTGTTCAAAGGCCGCAAGCCGCACAGTGAAGTAATTTGAATAAGACAGTCCCGAGACGGAAGGGCCCACGAGAACGAGGCCATCCACGGCATCCGGATGGGCAAGCGTGAAATCGACTGCGAGGCCGCCGCCGGAGGCGCTTCCCACCAGCACCGCGTGGCCGATGCTCGCCGCGCGCATGACGGCCGAAAGATCGTCCAACGGGGAATAGCTGACCGTAGCAGCCGGCGACTGGCCGAATCCACGACGGTCGTAACGCACCACGTGGAAGTCGCGGCAGAACAGAGGCCACACGGCGTCCCACGTGGCTGAGTGGAGTATGCCATCATGGATGAGCACAAGTGCCTTTGTCCCGTTGCCACAGGTCTGGTACCAGATCTGCCCGCCCTTCACCGATACGAAAGAACCCTGTGGGAGCTGATTGGTTGGCGCTGGAGCACCAGCGGCACAGAGCGCGGAGACAGCAAGAACCAGGACAAGCCGCGACAGCAGCCGCGCGAAGCGGATTTCCCACACGATGATATCTCCTTCGTTGCAAGACCTGCCGGGAGCGCCGTCGCTGGAAAATTTCTCGCCAATGTCTTGCCGTCCGGCTTTATCTGGAGACGCAGCATTTGGCCAGATTGGCCACGGAGGTCGACCAAGGCCTGTGCGCTTAAAATAGAACAAAAGAAGAATAACTCACTCGCGACAGGGAACCGAATTTCAGACCGCAAGGGGGGATGAGATGAAAAAAACCGTCAATAAAGCCGCGCCGGCGTTGTGGATGCTTGCCGCTTTATTTGTGCTTGCCGCGATATGGACCGCTTTCGATACGTACCGCACTGTCACGGAATTTCGCGAAAACACGGAATATCTGGCCGTGGGAAATATCATGCGAACCATCCAGGCGGTTGTTGGCACATCCGCGATTCTGACCGCTTTGGGCGTATTGATCGAACTGGTTGACCGGATACGTTGGACGACAGTTCGCGCGGTCGGGAAGGCGCAGGTCGAATCTTCAACGCCGAATGGTCTCATCGCGGCTAAGCGCCGGGATGAGACCAAGACTTTCCATCAATTGCTGTTATCGGACGGGTTGCTGTCTTCGTCGTCGTGCGAATCTTCGTTTGAGTCTTCATTGCGGATCTTCGCGGATTTGAGCTTCCGCTCGGCGCGATCCAGCGCCTTGTTCACCCGCTCCTGGACGCGCTCGTCGATATGCGCCCTCGCGATTTCCTGTCGCGCCTGGGCAAGCGCCATATCGACCTGCATGCGCACCTTGCGGCTATCATATTTCGAGACGTCCTCGTCCATGGCCGCATCGATGGTAGGCTCAGCAGCGCGGACGGCTTCCATCGCATGCTCGCTGATCTTCGCGTCCGCCTCGGCCTGCTCCATCGCGGGTCGCGCTCTGTCCATCGCGGCCTGAGCTTCGCGAGTGGCCCTGGCAACTGCGGCGTCGATTTCCGGCTGTGCTTCGCGGACGGCTCGGGCGGCGTCTTCACCGCTCCTGGCCCGTGCGACTGCGCGCTCGATTTCGGGCTTTGCCCGCGCCACCGCCTCACGCGCCTCGCGTTGTGCGCGCACAATCGCGGTGTGGACACGTTCCCGGTCCGCCTGCGTCAGCCCATGCACATGAACATGTATATGTTTCATAGGCGCAGGCGGTGGTGCCGGCGGTTGAGGCGCGACCGGTGCTTCGGGAGCGGGCGGCGCCTCTGGTGATTGAGGGGCAGACGGCGCAGCGGGTGGAAGCGGCGCACTCTCGACCGGTGCCGGCATGGATTGCGTGTCCTGGGCCAGCGAGGGGCAGGCAAACGCGATGGCGCCGGCGGCAATGAAACCAAGGCCCGTGATCCTGATGACATCCATGGTTGTGACACCCGTGCGCAGAGTTGTTGGCTCCAAAACGGATTCGACGCGCGCTTCAAGCGCGGAAGGCGCGGCCATAAAGAGAGAGAGCGCGGGGAACGCGGGCGTGCGCGTCCGGAATTCGTCGGCCAGCGCAAGAAGTTCGCCCGCATAGGTCGAAGGCTTTACGCCCGCGAGCAGCGCCGCGTCGTCGGCGGCCATTTCCGCGTCGCGGCGCAGGGCGCGCGCGCCAAGCCACACAAACGGATTGGGCCAGTACAGCGTGCAAACAAACAACGACAGCACCTGCACGAAACTGTCGCGGCGGCGGATATGCGCAAGCTCGTGCAGCAGCACCGCATGCAGACGCTCGCGCGGCCAGAACACGGCATTGCGCGGCAGCAGGATTACAGGCCGGATTATCCCCCAGGTAATGGGCCCGTTTTCAGATTCGGAGAGGCGCAATTCGCACTCGCGACGCGTCGCGGCGATACGCGGCAAATCTTCCGGCGCGAGCGCGAAAGGCCGGCTGCTGCGCCGCAGAGCGGCAAGGCAGACGGCACTGAAAGCGAAGCGCAGGGAGAGAACAGCGGTTCCTGCAAGCCACAATGCGCCGAGCGCGAGCGCGATATTCGCCGGATCGAGTGTAATTGCGCTGTCGCCCGGCGCAGGCAATGTCGTGGCGGAAGCCGCAGCGCTCAGCGACTGAACGGGAATGGCTTCGGAGGGTGCAGGCAGAAGAATTCGCAGCGGCGAGGACATGATCGCTGCCAGCAGCGGCAATAGCAGCAGGGCGCCGAATGCTCCGGCCCAGGCGAGATGGCGCGCGCTGGCGCGCTTCTGCCACGCAAACAGCCAAGCCAGCGCCACGATCAGCATGGAGCCCGCGAGCAACTCGCCGGCAAAGAGCAGGCTGCGCAATGCGAAAAGCGGGGTCATCGTCCCTCCTTCCTGGCTTTGTCGATGAGTTGCGCGAGACGATCGAGGTCCGCGCGTGGAATTTCGGCGTCGCGGCGCGTCAGCATGGCGGTCACGGCGCGCTCGACGGAATTGTCGAAGAAGGTGGCGAGCAGCGATTCGATCGCGCGCCGGCCCATCTGTTCGCGCGCGACAAACGGAACATAGATGTAGCGCGTGCCGTCGCTTTCATGGCGCACATGGCCCTTCTTCTCGAGAATCGAAAGATGGGTGCGAATGGCGGTGTAGGACGGCGGATCGGCTATCTGCTCGCGGATTTCCGCGGCCGACGCCCGCCCGAGCCGGTAAAGCGCCTCCATGATCGCGCGTTCGCGGCGGCTGAAACCAGCGGCGGTATTGTCCGCCGTCTCGGCCTCGGTCTCTGCCTGTCGCTCTCGTGCCATGCCAAAAAATTGGCACCACCTTTCAGCGATGTCAACCGGCCCCGACGCGGGTGACGGAAGTTTCATCGGATGATTTGTCCGCTGGCGCTCCCTGCGGTCGCTTGCGAAAAGGCATAACAGCGATTTTAACAGCGAATAACAGCGAACCGGGCACCGGCCCCGCAACGCGCGACCAAACAGCGACCGAACCGGAAATGAAACGCCCGGCTGCTCCGCTTGGGAGCGCCGGGCGCATCGTTCCAGTCTCACAAAACACGTAGCAGATTTGATCGAAAAAGTCCAGGAACAAAGCGTTCCGGTCCGCTTGTTCGCCGCGCCATTGCATTTTTGTGCCGCCTGGGTTGTATTGGCCGCGGGTGTGTGTCGGATTTCGGGGGCTTCCATGCAGCGGCTGGTGTCGGTTTGCGCGTTGGGCGCGATGATTTATTGCGTCTCGACGGCGGATCATCGGGCCTTCGCCGCTCCACCCGTTGAGGCCTTCGGAAAACTGCCGGCTGCACACCAGGCGCAAATATCACCCGACGGCAAGCACCTCGCGATCATCAAGCCTGTCGACGGCCATGAAAAGGTGGTGTTCATCGACCTGACCAATCCCGGAGCAAAACCTTACATCGTCGGGATGGATGGCGGCGTGGCGGGCGAGGTGTTCTGGAAGAGCAACGACCGCGCGATCTGCGTTTTTCATGCGACGCTGCGCCACAAATTCTACAGGGAGATTGATCCGTGGCGCCGCGCCATCAGCGTGACCCTGTCCGATCAGACCGCGGCGCTGCTGATGAACAGCGCACCCTGGTTCTACCGCAATTTCGACGAAGGAGACATTGTCGACTTCGAACCCAACGATCCCGATCACGTCTATATGGACGAATATGACAGGTGGGACCGTGAGGTCACCCGCGACCTCTACAAGGTCGATGTGAAAACCGGGGCGGCGGATCGCGTTTTCCGCGGCACGCGCGACACCATCCGTTATGTCATGGACGGCAATGGCAACATGATCGCGCGCATCGACCAGGGCGACGATCTCGTCGATCATGTGCTGGCCGGCGGTACCGAGATTTACAACTATCCAGTACGGGGCGGATCACAGTTTGAAATCGATGGCCTGACGGGCGGCAAGGATCAGGCGTTTGTTACCGAGCGCCAATCGCCTGCCGGCACGCTCGGACTCTATGCATGGGCCCCGTCATCACCTGGATCGGCGCTGTTTGAGAACGCGACATACGATCTGGATCACGTCGTATTCGATCGGCTGGAGAAACAGGTTCTCGGTGTCAGCTATGCCGACGATCGCCTGCGCACGAAATATTTCGATCCCGCCATGGAGCAGATACAGACGTCGCTCGAAACCGCCTATCCGGACCAGTCTGTGTCTATCCTGTCGAAGGACGATGCCGGCTCGTCTTACGTGGTGCTGACGGACGGTCCGAAAAACCCGCCTGCCCTGTCGCTCTACACGCCTGCCAGTCACCAGACAAAGATCATCGCGGAGGCTTATCCGTCGCTCCACGCATCCGATCTTGGCGAGGAGAAACCTTACCCCTATGCGGCACGGGACGGCCTTTCGATCCACGCCTATCTGACGCTGCCGCCCGGGCGCCCGGCGCATAATCTGCCCACGGTGATATTCCCGCATGGCGGCCCGGAAGCGCGCGACATGATGCAGTTCGACTGGTGGGCGCAGTTCATGGCGTCGCGCGGTTACGCCGTGCTGCAGCCCAATTTCAGGGGATCTGCCGGCTACGGTCTGAATTTCATCAAGGCCGGTGACGGCGAATGGGCGCGCAAGGTGCAGTTCGACGTCCAGGACGGGGTGAAGAAACTCATCGCCGACGGCATCGCCGACCCCAGACGCATCTGCATCGTCGGCGGCAGCTATGGCGGGTATATGGCGCTGGCCGGCGCCACCTTTTCTCCTGACCTTTATGCCTGCGCCATCAGCTATGCAGGACCGGCGGACCTGAACCGCGAACTCTACCGTCTGACGAGCTTTGAGTCGGAAGGCGTCTCGATCTGGAAGCGCCGCATCGGCGCGGATGTGGACAGCACCATGCTGGATCGGGTGTCGCCGGCAAACTTTGCCGACCGCGTGAAAATTCCGATCCTGCTGCTGCACAGCGAGAAGGATACGACCGTTCCCATCGTGCAAAGCGAGATCGAGGACAAGGCGCTTCTGCGCGCCGGCAAGCAGGTGGAGTTCGTCACGCTGCCCGGCGACGATCATTATCTCGAATTCGCCGATACCAGAATCGAGCTTCTGAAGAAGGTGGAAGCGTTCCTCGCCGCCCATATCGGCGATACCGCACAAAAACCGGCGCACTGATCATGCCTATCGGGCAATAAGCGGCATCGCCGAAGCGGGGTGCGCTTTCCCGTCTGTCTCATGTTCCGTCAGGGAATTCGGGCCGCAAACGCCTATCGCCGGCGTTGGTACTCATTACTTATTTCGTCCTGGCCGGGACGGAGCGCGGCCAGGACGAATATTGTTTGCTTTTCAGGTCTCGGCACTTCCTCAAG
The DNA here is from genome assembly GCA_036269235.1 of Rhizomicrobium sp. Classification (GTDB taxonomy): domain Bacteria; phylum Pseudomonadota; class Alphaproteobacteria; order Micropepsales; family Micropepsaceae; genus Rhizomicrobium. The sequence continues at coordinate 150,281 of DATASL010000043.1, read as the reverse complement.
AAGCGAGGGAGTCATCGAATGCTCGAACCCGCTTGCCATTGGAAAGTGCGTTGCCAGAGCTGCCCCCGAAGAGATCGCCCAGGCGCCGTCTGCAAATGTCCCGGGGATATCCGACCCAAATGCACAGCGGCCGGAGGATGCTCCGGCCGCCCTGATGCATGGTGGATTTTTGGACGAAACGGCCGCCGTCTTACGAGCCGTTCTGGTTGTCGGTTTGCCGGATGAAGCCGGCGACCGCGTCGTGCAGTTCCTTCAGAGACTGCTCATGGGCGTACACCATGTGCCCGGACTGATAGTAATGATAGGAAATGTTCTTCGCGAGCGAAGCCGGAATGGGCAGATGGTGCATCTCGTACCAGCCTTCGAAATAGGGCGTGGCCAGATCGTAATAGCCGCCATTGACCATCACCTTGAGGTTGGGGTTCTGCTTCATCGCCGCGGCAATGTCGGGCATCACGTTGGGCGTGGCGCCGAATGAGAATTCCTGTCCCGGCTGCTTGTGCTTGAAGTCCCACCATTTGAAGACGTTGATTTCGGGATTGTAGCGCTTGCCCTGACCGTAATTCAGCCCGTTGCGCACATAGGTGTTGAACGCCGAGACATAGGCCGAACTGATTGCCGCCGATTGCGGGTCGTAATCGGATTCCTTGCTCAGGGGATCGAGCGAGGGACCGGAGAAGCGCGTATCGAGACGGCCCGTCGTCAGGCCGCTTGCATCCTGCAGGTTCTTTTCGAACTCGCCGCCTTCGATGCGAAGGTTGGCTTTCAGAACGTACCAGACCGGAAGTCCCGTCACTTCATGCAGTTTTTCCGCGATCTCGGCCCGGCGCTGCGGCGGCAGCTCGGAACCCGCGGTAAGGGCCTGCAGATAATCCGTCATGGCGAAATGTTCGACGGAGTGCACGAAGGATACGAGGTCGGCCGGCTGCTTGCCCGGCAGCTTGTGATGATACCAGGCCGTCGCCGCATAAGTCGGCAGCGCGATCGCATAGGGCAGGTCCATGCCGGGATTGCCTTCGGCGCCATCGTCCGAAAGATCGAAGTTCAGGATCTGCGACAGGAGGATCACGCCGTTCAGATCGACGCTGCTGCCAGCGAGATCATTCGCCACAACGGCCGATCGCGGCGTGCCGTAGCTTTCGCCGAACAGATATTTTGGCGAGTTCCAGCGATTGTATTTCGCCAGAAATTCCTGGATGAAATTTGTAAAGGCCTGCGCGTCCTGGTCGACGCCGTAGAAAGCCTTTTCCTTGTCCTTGCCGGCGATCCGGCTGAAGCCCGTCCCCGGCGCGTCGACAAAGACCAGATCGCTCGCATCGAGCAGCGTCGAATCATTGTCGACGATCTTGTACGGCGCTGCTGGAGTATGGCTGTCGTCGGCGGTGACCACACGCTTGGGTCCGAAAGCGCCCATATGCAGCCACACCGTGGAGGAGCCGGGGCCGCCATTGTAGAGGAAGGTAATCGGCCGGTGTTCGGCCTCGGCACCGCGCTTCGCGTAATAGACGAAGAACATCGATGCTTCGGGAGAGGACTCGTCCCCTTTGGCGTCGGGATTCTTCGAGCCGCCATTCTGCGCCGAATCGTTCCAGTCGTCGGGATGCACCACCAGCGTCCCCGCCGTGGCCTGGTACGAAATGCCGGCGGCCGATCCCTGGGTGACTGTTTCTTCCGACTTGAAGAATTTTCCCAAGTAGAGGTCTGGCTTTGCCGCGGGCGTGTCGGCCGGTTTTTCTGCCGCGAGCGCCACGATCGCCATCAGCGCAACAGCGACAGGTGTGCCGATCAAAGCCGCGCGCCGCGCGAATCCTTCCTGTTTCATGAGTTTTTTCCTTAGCCGCCTTCGGATGCGAGCGCGGAACAAATCGGACGCCCGCCCGCCGATCAACGCGCCCCGCATCACGTTAGCGTGAAATGATTCATGTGTCGCGGCACGCTGGCAAGCGGAGGTTGCAAGGCTGCCCCGCGGAGCGGGAATGCCAGCCGTTCGTCCATTAACCAATTTCGAATGGTGCCCGGTGCAGTTTGACGTGCCGCTTCGCCGGGGTTTGTCGCGCTCTTCTCATGGTTTCGGCAGTTCATTCCGAAGACAGGCCGGGATCCGGCATAGGCTCCGTCTTTGGCGCGCCGGCGCATGCGGCGTGGAGCCTTGCCGACTCGGCCTTTGTCTGTTTCCTGCTGGTCATCTTCGTGACGACGGCGCCCTTTGCGACGCGCGATCCGGTCACGCTGGCCAGTGGTGAAAGCGGTTTTGCCGAAACGGGCGATCTTCTGCGGCAGGTCGCCTATCTCGGCTCTTTCCTGATGGTCGCCGTCGCCGCCATCCGCGTCGCGGGGTTCCGCGCGCTGCTCTGTATTCCCCCGCTACTGGCCGCACTCCTCGCCTGGTGCATGCTGAGCGCGGCCTGGGCCGCGGCGCCGCAGGTCGTATTCCGTCGCGCCGTCCTCGAGATCATCGTCGTGATGTCGGCGATGATGAGCGTGCGAATGCTGGGCATGGATCGAAGCCTGACACTGCTGCGCGGCGTGCTGGGCGCAGTGCTCGTCGTCAACTGGGTTTCCATTCCGCTGGTGCACAATGCGATTCATCTGCCGGGAGAAATCGATCCGGTCCTGGTCGGCGACTGGCGTGGTCTCTACTTCCACAAGAACATTGCAGGCTCGGTCTGCGCGATCACGGCGATACTCTTCTTCTTTCAGGCGCTGAAAGCACGCCCTTTTCTCAACGCAGCCTTTTGCGCCGGTGCGATCGGCTTCACGATCATGACCGCTTCCAAAGCCTCGATCGGCTTGCTGCCGGTCGGTATTGCAACGGCCTGTCTCTATCGCGTGGCGTGGCGGCGTGGCATCGACCGGGCGATTGTGGCGTTGGTCTTGCTGCTGGTGGCGGTGCTCGCCGCTTTGATACTCATCGCCAACGCGCATTTCATCTCGCACACGCTTCAGGATCCCACGCAGCTGACGGGCCGTACGGCAATCTGGCAGGGCGAGGTCGCTTTCATCAGGAACCATTTCTGGCTCGGCGGCGGATATGGCTCCTTCTCCGACACGGGGGCGCCGTCGCTGCTGCACAATTACGTCGCCGACAAATGGGTGCAAAACATCAGCCACGGGCATAACGCCTATCTGCAGCTCGCCGTGACGATCGGCGCGATCGGTTTTGCAATCGCGATGCTCGCATTGCTCGCGGAGCCTGCCCGCGCCTTCTGGCGCTTCGATGTGACGAGCATCGACGCGCGCGCGATCCTGTTCGCCATCTTCGTCTTCATGGTGCTGCACAATTTCCTGGAATCGGATTTTCTCGAGGGCGACGATCCGGCCTGGGTCGCGTTTCTGCTGATGCTGGCGATGCTCCGCGCAATCGCTTCCGGCGGCGGGACGCGCATGCCGCAACCGGCGCGGAACTAATCACGATGTTCTCGCGGCGGAATCTCTTTGGCGCGGTTGCCGGTGCCGCGGCTTTGCCGGCGCGCGGGTGGGCGCAGACGCTCCGCAGCAGTATCACCGGGGATTCGGGCACGACGCTCCGCCGCGCGGGCACTGAAGCCGGGATTGTCTATGGTGCCGCGGTCAATACCGGCGAGTTACGCGAAGCGGACTTTGCAGCCGCGCTCGCGCGCGAAGCCGCGATCCTGGCGCCAGAATATGAGATGAAGCGGGCCATCGTCGAACAGATGCCGGACACCTATGATTTTTCGGGCTGCGACGCGATCCTTGCCTTTGCGCACGCGCATGACATGTTGTTTCGCGGCGTTCCTCTTGTCTGGCACAAGCGCAACCCGGACTGGCTTGAACCCGCCGCGCGGCAGACAAAAGCGGAATCGCTCGTCACCGGGTTCATCGGGAAAACCGCGGGCCATTTCCGCGGCCGTGTACATTCCTGGGACGTCGTCAACGAAGCCATAGCGCCCGAGGACGGCCGGCCCGACAGGCTGCGCAACAGTTTCTGGCTGCAGGTATACGGACCGCATTACATCGATCTCGCCTATCACGCCGCGCGCGCGGCCGATCCCGGCGCCCTGCTCGTTTATAATGACTGGGGCTGCGAGCTCGGCGCGCCTGCGAATGACCGCTTCCGCGCCGCGACGCTCGATTTCCTGGAACAGGCGCTGGCGCGCGGTGTGCCCATCGATGCGCTCGGTTTGCAGGGCCATATGCGGGCGTTCGGAACGCCTGTCGATCAGAAGAAACTCGCGACCTTCCTCGCACATGTCAAAACAATGGGCTTGCGCATTCTCGTCACCGAGCATGATGTCGACGACAGCGGCGGTCCTTCGGATGTCGCATTGCGCGACCGCGCGGTTTCCGATGCGAGCCGGCGTTTTCTCGATGTCATGCTCGACGCCGGCGTCATTGCCATTCTTACCTGGGGGCTTTCGGATCGCTTTCTCGACTCGCCGGGCTGGCAGGCCGTGCTCGCAGGCTATCGGCCCCGCATGCTGCCGCTCGATTCAAATTTGAACCGCAAACCGATGTGGCGCGAAATGGCCGCGGCGTTGGCAGGTCGGTGATTTTTCCGGATTATATATTTGCCGGTGCGCGGATCGCGATCAGCGATTTGGGAAACGGCCCAAGCCATTCGAAACTTATCTGCGTCTCCGGCATGAAAGAAGCAAGCTGCGCGCGGTCGATCAGGATGGCGCTGCGGATCGTCCGCATCGCCTCGCCCATATTTGCGGCGCGCCTGTAATGACCGAGCCCCATGCGCAGCAGGAGTTTTGCGCGCCAGCTTTCCGGCAGCCAGTGATAGAACGGCGCGAGGAAATGCGGCTCGACCGGAAACCAGAAATAGGGCGTCTGCAGATAACAGAACGGCGCGAGGCGGCGGCTCTCGCGCGCGAAGGCTTCCATCCGCTCCCAGCCGCCCACATGCTCGATGATGGAATTGGAATGGGTCAGGTCGAAACTGTTGTCGGCGAACTGCTGCAGATCACACGCATCGCCGGCGAGCGCGACATAGCGCCCGTCCTGCCGCATTCGCGCCACTTCTTCGGCGGAATTGACGAGCGTCACATGCACGCCGCGCGAGGCGAGATAATTATCCTCGAACATCTCCCAATATACGCGCCGCCCGCCCAGATCGAGAATCCGGACCTGTCCACATCGCGCGTGAATGCGATCGATGAGGCCTTGCAGATGATGCCTGCGGCGGCGGCGGAGCCGCGAACCCAGCGAGTTCGGATTCGTGTAATCAACAAGCCCCAATAATCCAGGCATGTTCGCCTTTCGCCGGAACAATCCTTGCGCACAGGCGGAACAGTTACCCGGATATTCCCCAAAAAAGGATCAACGCGCGCTGTCCGGCAGCTGCGCGGCGCCTCAATCCGCAGCGTGACGGGCGAGACGGAGTTCGAGATGGCGCCGCACGTCGCGCCACTCCGGGGCGAGGATGCTGTAGATATGCGTGTCGCGCGCCGTGCCGTCGCGGCGCGCCATGTGATGGCGGATGACGCCGTCTTTCTTCGCGCCCAGCGCTTCAATCGCCTTCTGCGACGCGAAGTTGAAATTGTCGGTCCGAAGACCCACCACCCTGCAGCCCAGCGTGTCGAAGGCGTGCGCGAGCAGCATGAGTTTGCAACTCGTGTTGACCTGGCTCTTCTGCCGGCTTTTCGCGTACCAGGTGTAGCCGATCTCCACGCGGTCGACGGCCGCGACGATGTCGTGATAACGCGTGCTGCCGATGATCGCGCCCGATTCGAGGTCGCGTACCACCCAGGGCAACATGTGACCGGCGGCCAGGCCGCGGAGCGCGGTGGCGACATAGGTCTCTGTTTCCTCGGGCGCGGGCACAACCGTGAACCACAAATTCCACAACGCGCCATCAGCGGCTGCGCCTATGAGACCGGCAACATGGGATTCGTTCAGCGGCTCCAGACGGATCGTTCCGCGCTCGAGAGTGACGGGTGCGATTTCGATCATGCGGACCTCGATTGGTTCGTCCGGCGGCCACCCGCGAAGGCATAACAGCGAATTTGTCGACGGATAAACCCTGAACGGCACAGTGCTGCCATGCAGTCCTGCTACGCGTCGCGGGCTGCCGAGCCTTGCCGTTTTTGCTCACGGATTGTACCTTCAATTCCAGGTGGAGGTCGCGCGCCGCTGAAATCCTGGGCGGTTTCCTGTACGGCAATGCCCGGCGGCGCGATGACAACCAATGGGGTGGACGCATGGTCTCGCGTCCGATTTTTTTTGAGGGGATATACGACATGAAAAGAACAATGTTGCTTTGCGCGTCGTTCGCGTCGCTTGCCATGCTTGCGACGTCGCTTCCGGCTTTCGCCGATGACGTTCACGACCAGCAGCAGAAGGGCGAAGCCCAGATTCCGAGATGCACCCACAAGGTGGGCTCGCTCGCCATTCACGAGCCGGAAAATCGCTGGTGGACGAGCTACGGCCTCGAATCGCCCGAGGCGCTGATCAAGGTATTCGTCATGCGCTCGGGCTGTTTCACGCTGGTCGATCGCGGTCAGGGCCTGCAGGCCGCGGAGCAGGAGCGCGCCCTGGGCGGCGGCGGCGAGCTTCAGCTCGGCTCGAATGTCGGCAAGGGGCAGATCAAGGCGGCCGATTACGTGCTGGTGCCCGACATCGTCTCGCAGAACGGCAATGCCGGCGGCACGAATATCGGCGGCATGCTGGGCGGGCTCGTGGGCCATGGCCTGGGCTCGGTCCTTGGCGGCATCAGCCTGTCGCACAAGACGGCCGATGTGGTGCTGACGCTCACCAATGTGCGCACCACCGAGCAGGAAGCGATGGAAGAGGGCCATGCCGACAAGACCGACGTGGGCTTTGGTCTCGCGGGCGGCGGCGGCACCTGGGCGGGCTTCGGCGCGGCTGGCGCGAGCAGCTACGCCAACACCGAAATCGGCCAAGTCGTCACGCTGGCCTATTTGCAATCCTATACGAAGCTGGTCGGCGACGTCGGCGGGCTGTCGGGTGGCCAGGCGGCGCCGGCACAGGCGGTGACCATGACAAGGCCGGGTGCGTTGCGCATGAGCGCTTCGGAACGGGCCAAGGTCGTGCGCATGCTCACGCAGGGCATGATGCTTTATCCCACGGGCAACAAGGACGGTCTGTGGTGGGAAGTGTCCGACGAACTGGGCAACAAGGGCTGGGTATCGTCGGCCCTGTTCGAACTGGCGAAATAATTACATCAGGTAATCAGACGTCGCTGTTTTCCTCCCCCGTGCGCAGCACGGGGGAGGTGGACTGCGCCCGGGTCCGCCCTTTTCGCGCCCTTCCCCTGGCTTCGGCGGGGCGCACGCCGGGCGCACGGGACAATCTTCGCGTTGCGCGTGCTATGATCCAGTCCGCATCCTCGCAGGCTCGTGATCCTCATGCGTTCCATTCGTTTCGCCGCTGCAATTGCCGCCGCAATTTCTTTCGGCTCGCCGGTCATGCCGGCCGGTGCGGCCCCGCCAGCTGCATCGCTTCTCGCCCTCGATCCGTTTCTTGTTGCACCGGATCATCTTCGCAATATGCAACTCGGCAAGTTTCTTGCCGGCAACCCGGACCTGCAATCCTTTGCCGCCAAGGCGATCTCGGCGGACGGAACCTCCGCGGCCATCGTTCTGTTCGAAACCGGTTCGAACAGCCCCGTTACCTTCAAGAGCAACGCCGCCGCCTCGCTTGTTCCCTATGCCGATGATTTCCTCACCACCGCGCCCGCGACCGGAAAATCCTCGCTCAAGGTCACCAGTCTCATCCAGGTCGGTTCCAGCTGGTTTGCGCCCGTGCTGGTGCAAAGTCCGCTGGGCGGCTGGTCATCAAACAACGTCATCAAACTCGGCGCCACGCAGGACAGCGACAATGACAGCCTGAATGTCTCGCTCGTTATTCCGCCCGTTGTGCTGGTGCACGGACTCTGGGGCAACCGTAGAAGCCTATCCGAAGCGGAGAAATATTTGCGGGCCACCGCGCCGTGGAGCAGCGCGCCGGACTATGTCGTGCCCATCTGTTACTCCCTGTATCTGCGCTTCGACGCGAAAAAAGATCCGCTGTCGAAGAAGGGCGATCCCTGCGAAGTTACCTCGAAAGCCGCGCTGCAGACCAAAATCGATTCGCTTTTGGCGACGCTCGATTCCGAACAGATCGTGGGTGCGCGCGTAGACCTTCTGGTGCACAGCATGGGCGGCCTCGTCGCCCGCAACTACGCTTCGCAGAAGACATACGCTTCGCCGCGCAACCGCATGCAGGGCCAGTTCCATGCGATCGTCACGCTCAACACGCCGGAAATCGGCTCCGCCCTCGCGCCGTTCCTGATCAGGAGGCGCAACGCCACGCGCAAGGCCCCGCTTTCGACATTCCAGGGCCTGGCCTGGGAAGGGCTTTGCGGGGACATGACATTCGCGGAATGCCTCGCCGCCAATGGCGACCCGATCAGCGCGCCGGGCCGGCCGGTGAAAACAGGCGCCGTCTATTCGCTCGATCCGGACGGACCGGCCCTGAACAATCCGGATTTGTCCGAGCCGAATATTACCAACGCCACCTGGCGTGCCGTCAGTTCTGCAAGGCCCGACAACAGCGCGCTCGCCTTCGCCCTCGATACGCTGGTCGCCGCGCTCTACAAAAACCCCGACGGCAAGAATGTGCCGACCGTCGATTCCGTTCTCGGCAATGTGCCCGACGACGCGATCGTCACCGTCGACAGCCAGACCAAAGGCGCTTCCGGCAAGCAGCTCTACACTTTCGCCGACCTCTCCCACACCGGGCTGCCGAAGAAGATTCGCGAATATCTGACCGGCGTGAACAATGCCAGCGTCGTGCACGATCCGTCGCGCGAGGTGGAGCAGCTTGCCGCCTGCTGGATTGAAACAACGGGCGCGGATTCCTGCCTGCCCGGGAAACATAAGGTGGCGGAAGCCGCGCAAGCGCCGGCCACGCCGCAATTCCTCAAGCCGCTGGCGGGAATGCGCGTGGCAGCACCACGCCGCGCGACTCTTGGCCTGCCATTCGACGCCACGCTTCAACTTCCTTTGTCGCGCGTGCCCACAGCGATTACCGTCTGGCAACAGACTGTATCGGGCCGCAGCGCGAGTGAAGTGATTACTCCATCCTATGCCGCAAACGGCGCCGTGCGCGTGCGTGTGACCCCCGAACTTCTCGGCGCCGTGCAATTCAACTTCCGCGCCGAATTCGCCGATGGCCGCGTCGCAGCGCGAACCATGCAGATTTCCACCATGCCGCCCGCTGCACCGCCACTCGGCTTCAAAGCCAACGATCTGCCGGTGATTGTGCTGACGCTCGATTCCGATACCGCAAGCGCGATGCCGCAGCCTACGGCGGTCTATTCCGCACCTGTCGGCCAAGTCGAGCTCAACGCGCGATTCGTGACCTGGCGCCTCATCCCGCAGCCCGGCGCCCCCACTATCCGCATCAATGAAGAGGGCCGGATCCAGGCGCTAAACACCGGCGAGGCCCTTATCCAGGCCCGTTACGGTAAAACAACCGCTACACTGCGCGTCGTCGTCCGTTCAACGCAGCAGTAATTGCAGTCTATTGTCCCGGAGTTTTTTGGAGCATCCGGTCGGGCCACAATGCGTCGATGCACGCCGGCAATTTAACGGCTATGGCTGCGGCACGGTTTTCGAGATCAGGCCCGATGGCAAGGAAAAACTTCTTAAAGCATTCTGCTCGAAAGCTGGCTGCGCCGACGGTGCGGGACCGCAGTTCGGACTGATTTCCGATTCGGCGGGCAACCTGTACGGAGCAACGTCGCAGGGGGCACCACAAATTCGCAATGCCTTGGGGGCTGCGGCGTTATTTATGAAATTACCAATAAGGGAAAGGAAATCGTGCTCTACTCATTTGCGGGAGCCCCCGATGGCGCTTCCCCCTATGGCAACCTGTTGTTTGATGATGCGGGCAATCTGTACGGTACGACAGCATCCGGCGGTCCGTCGGGAGACGGAACGCTGTTCAGGATCAATCTGGCGTCGGCACGCCGCTAAGATCGTTCTACGCTGCCTGACGATCGTATCGGGAAATCGAAGATCCAAAGGCATTTGCGATCTGCAATTCGTGATGGCAGCCCGAATGGGGCGCTTCTAGACTGCGCGGCCCCTTCGGAGTGTTTTCCCATGTCCCGTCTTCTTGTGCGCTGCGTCGGTGTTTCGCTGGATGGCTTTGCGGCCGGCCCGGATCAGGATCTCGAGCACGCGCTCGGCGTCGGAGGCGAGGCGGTGTTCCAGTGGTTCTTCCACACCCGCACATTCAGGGCGATGCATGGCGGGGAGGGCGGCGCCACCGATACCGATGACGTGTTCGCACAGCGCGGCTTTGAAAACATCGGCGCCTGGATCATCGGGCGCAACATGTTCGGTCCCATCCGGGGCGGCTGGGGCGATGAAAGCTGGCAGGGCTGGTGGGGCGACACGCCGCCCTATCACGTACCGGTGTTCGTGCTGACGCATCATGCGCGCAAGGATCTGCCGATGAAGGGCGGTACGGTGTTTCATTTCATCACCGGCGGAGTCCACGAAGCGCTCATGCGTGCGAAGGAAGCCGCAGCCGGCAAGGATGTGCGTGTGGGCGGCGGCGCTTCGACCATCCGCCAATATCTGGCAGCGAAGCTGATCGACGAATTGCATCTCGCCTTTGCGCCGACGCTGCTGGGCAAAGGCGAAAATCTGTTTGCCGGATTGGATCTCCCGGCGCTTGGCTATGCCTGTACCGGCTTCACCGTCACCGACAACGCCATGCATGTCAGCCTTGCGCGGCAACGCACGGCACCGGAATAGCCCATTCCCGAACCGAATTCGCGGAAACGGTCGAAGATAATCTCGGCCGCCTTTCTGTTCATGCAACGGCGGCGAAGCGGTTCCTCGCGATTCTGTGATTGCTTCCTGCTGGACCAGGGCCATCTGGACTGTTTGATTTGTGCTGGTTCGTGGTAAGGAACGTCACGTGCTTCGGGGAATATTTGCAATCTTTGTCGCGTTTCTGATCGGTACGGCTCCATCTCTTGCCGATCAGCGTGTCATGCTTGCGCGATCCGCCGTCCTACTTAACGGTCCTTGGCAATTTCACACGGGCGACGATCCGGCGTGGAAGAAACCATCGCTGGATGACTCGAAATGGGAGAGCGTCAATCTGGCGCCGCTGGCGGGCGCACATGACGGCGATGTCGGGCTGACAAATTATGTAGCAGGTTGGGCGGCTAGGGCCCACAAGGGTTACAAAGGCTTTGCCTGGTATCGCCTGACGGTGAACGTTAAGTCACTATCTGATAAGGAATTTGCGCTCGTCGGGCCGGCCGATGTCGACACTGTCTACCAGATTTATTTCAACGGACGCTTTATCGGCAGCGATGGCGATTTCTCGCGTTCGCCGCCAACGGTTATTTCCGTACAGCCGCATCTTTTTCCATTGCCGCGCGCGGATTGGAGCGTTTCGGGCGACGAATGGCGCGGCGTGATCGCCATCCGGGTCTGGTGCCGCGCTGCGCCGCCGCCCGATGCCGGCGGCATACACATCGCGCCATGGCTGGGAACGGCCCAAGGCGCGAGCGCGCAGTATCATCTGCAGTGGATCGAAAAATTCGATGGTTATGTCGTCGATGCGACCGAGGGCCTGGGATTCCTTCTTCTGGCGGTGATGGCACTCAGTCTGGTTCCGTTTGATCGAACCGACAGTTTCTATCGCTGGCTTGCTGCAGGGCTTGTGCTGCTCGCTGCGGTGCGGGGCAATCAGGCCGTTTATTTCTGGAGCCAGAGTGAAACGCTCACGGAATACATCATCGTGCACTACGTGCTGGGCGATCCGCTTCTGCTCGGGCTTTGGACGATGACGTGGCGCGCCTGCTTCGGTTTGCGAAATGAGCGATGGACTGCAGCAGCAACGCTCGCGCTGACCGCGATCTGCATGCTCGGTCAGATACTGAGCCTGTCGATGCTTACCGGTGTTGTACCGCATCTGCTGGCAGTAACTGCGGCCTATGCACTCGCTTGGGGTCGCCTGGCCTTCCTGTTGCTTTTTGCCGGCTTTTTCATTCGAGGCTTACGCAGTCGCGGCAGGTCTGATTGGCTGGCGTTGTTCGTGATGCTCCTTCTTCTCGTGGGTTTGTATGCGACAGAACTGAGCGGGATCGGCATACCGGGGATCTGGTTTCCATTCGGCGTGGGCGTGTCTCGTACCGAATATGCCTATGCGGCGCTCGACGTCGTTCTGTTCATGTATCTCCTGCAAAGATTGTGGAGGTACGCACCGCGCGGGTCCGTTACCCCTGCCGTTTGAAATACTGCACGTCGCGTTCGTGCTTCTCGGCGGCAGCCCGCGAAGAGAAGGTTCCAAGATTGCGGCGTTTGCCGGTCTTCGGATTCTTCTTGCGCGAATAGAGCCGGTATGCGCCGGATTTGAGCTTGCGGATCATGCAAAGAAAACAGCCGCCGGGCTGTGCAGGTTCCCGGCGGCTGCGTTGGGAAGCTTTAGTTATTGCGGCGTTGGTCCCTGGCTCGCCCGCACCAGATCGTCGGGCCTGATCCATTTCTTGAATGCCGTCTGCACCTGTTGCGGTGTCAGCGCGATGTAATGCTGCGCCGCGATCGAGGGCTCGTCGAGCGGCAGGTTGAGTTCGCGCCGCGCCGCGAAGCCGCGCGCAATATCGTTTACGCTCGATTCCTCGAGCGGCATGGCACGCAACAGGATCGCCTTGGCCCGGTTCAGTTCCGCGCCGCCGACCGGCGTAGTCTGCATCTTTTTTGCGTCAAGCGCCGCAATCTGGGCCGCGCGCGTCACCTTGTCGGGATCGCAGGCATAATTGATCAGCCAGGCGCTGCGCGTGCGACCCGCTTCGAGCGAAGAGTCGACGGAATAGACCAAGCCGCTCGTTTTCCTGAGATCGATGCTGAGCCGCGAGGCATAGAAGCCGCCAGCCAGCACCGTGTTGCCGAGTTCAAGCGCGTAGTAATCAGGATCGGTACGCGTGAGCGGGATATTCTGCGCGAGATAGACGATGTCCTGCACGCGGCTTGCGTCGGGAACGGCCAGCGCATGCGCCGCGTTCGGTGGCGTCGCCGGCAGATCCGTATTCGGCTTCGGGCCGCTGGCCGTCCATCCGCCGAAGTATTTTTCGATGGTGCGCGTGGCCTGGTCGGGATCGACACGGCCGACAACGACGATTGTCGTCAGGTCTGGCCGGTAGGTAGCGTTGTAATAGGTCTTGACGTCGTCGAGCGTGACGCCGCGAACTGTTTGTTCCGTGGCCTCGCGGGCACTGGGATCGTCCTTGCCGTAGAGCGCCTGCCTCAATCCGCGGACGGTCAGATACGCCGGACTCTTGTCGGCCGCGGCTGCCACCAGTGCGGCGCGGTCGCGTACGATTCGGAACGCCGGCTCGGGAAGGCCCGGATGTAATTCGTTATCGGCGAGAAGCTGCGTGCCGCGGTCGAAATCCTTCGTCAGGGTCTGTACGGAAAAATCGGCGCCGGCCGTTTCTTGCGCCCCTATCTCGTCGAGCGCCTGTTCGAAGCCCATGCGGTCAAGCGTCTGCGAGCCATAGGGGAATAGCTGGGCCAGCACGCCGGCCACGCCTTCCTTGCCCGGCGGCGTCTCGGTTTCGGGCCGGTTGCGGATATGGCCGTAGACAGTGACTGTATCGCTCACGCTTTCAGGCTGGACGATCAAAGTAATGCCATTCGAAAGCGTGCTCACGACGGGATTAAGGGTCGAAGGCGGTATCTGCAGACGGCTGAGCGCGCTTTCCGCCCAGTCCGGCAGCGCGGTGGGCGTGGCGTCGCCCAACGAGATGTTCTCGCTGCCGCCATACCCGCCGGATGAAGCAACCGGTGCGCCGGCACCCGCAGGCGTGAGCACAGCCGTGGAGGCATTGGCGACATCCAGATATTTGCGCGCGACGCGATTCACATCGGCCACAGTTACTTTCTCGATGCGGACGAGATCGTCGCTCGGCGATTGCAGGCCATAAAGCGCCACGGCATCCGACCAGACATCGGCGAGGCCGGAAATCGAATTCTTCTCGAACGCGTCTTCGCGCCGTTCCTCAAGCTTGGCGGCCGTTACGAGTTCCGCCGGCACGCCATTTTCCGCAATATGTTTGAGGATGGCCTTTACATCCGCGGTCAGGGTTTTCGGATCGGGGCCGCCGGGAAACTGAACATAGGCATAACCGAGGCCTGCCTTGGGAAGCGGCGCGAGCGCGAAGCTCGCATCGATCGCTTCGCCTTTCGGAACCAGGCTGTAAAGTTCGGAGCGGTGATTGCTCAGCACATCGGAAAGCACTTCGAGCGCCGGGAAATCCGCGCTGTCGAGCCCGGACGTGCGGAACGCGACGAGCAGTGTGCCCGTCGGCTGGTCCGTGGGCGAAGTCAGCGCAACCGGCCGAACGGGAGACAACTCCACTTTCGGGCGCGCCGGAAGTTTCTTTGCCTTAATCGCGCCGAACAGGGATTTTACTTCTGTGAGCGTCGCCTGCGGATCGACATTGCCCGCGATGACGAGAATGGCGTTGTTCGGTGCATACCAGGTGTCATGAAATGACTTGAGCATCGCCGCGGTTGTTTTTTCGAACGAAGGCCGCGTGCCCAGTGCGTCGTGATCGTAAGGCGTCCCCTTGAATAAGGTTTCGCGGAGATTTCTGTAGAGTACATAGACGGGGCTCGACAGATCCTGTGCCACTTCCTGCTCGATGGCGCCGCGTTCGATATCCCATTGCTTCTCGCTGTCATCGACGCCGGCCATGCGCGCAGCTTCGATGTGAAGCGCGACGTCCAGATCCTCGGAAGGAACGGTGTAGAGATACTGCGTCAGGGCCTCGCGCGTATTGGCGTTGAAGCTGCCGCCCATGGCGCTGCCGATATCGGCAAGCTGTTCAGCTGTAAGTCCCGGACTGCCGCGGAACATCATGTGCTCTTGGGCGTGAGCCGTGCCGGGAAAGCCTTCGGGTGTTTCGTCGGAACCGACGAGATAATTCACCGCCGTTGCCGCGACGGGCGCCAGCGTATTCCGGACGATGATTACGCGCAGGCCGTTGTCGAGTGTCGCCCGCAGCACCTGATCGGCAGGGGCGGCCGTGGCGCAGGGACCTACGCCCGAAAATGCAAGCAGTGACCCTGCCACAAGGGCGCCCACCAGGAAATGCGCGCCGCGCCGGCCAATATGGATCATCGTATCTCCAGAATAAGGTGAGCCTCACAAGCGGGCGAACCATCGTGCGGTTCATCGCACCCCTATCCCGGGCAGAACAGGTGTGTGAGGGCACGCAGAAAACCATGCCCGCCGCAGGAAGGCAAAATCATATCGGCGTGTTTGCAAATTCGTAATGCGCCAGGGTCAGGCGGTCTGCCGATAGACCCAGATATGCATGGGCGGAAGATTGAACCAGACGATACGTGCGCGATGGACGCGGACGCCGTCGAGGTCCGGATAGGGCGGCCTTGGACTATAGGAATACTGGATGAAGGGATTTCCGGGTGCGAGTGCCGCCATCGCATCCCGGAGCAGAGCCTCGCGCAACACGGCCGGCTGCCCGATTACCGGCAAGCCGCTCACAATGCTGCGCAAACCGGATGCTTCCTTGCCCAAGAGCCGCGCGAACTCGAAGGCATTGCCCTCGATTATGCGCACCGCCGGCAGTTGATGGCGCAGCAGCGCGACGAATCGTTTGTGGCTCTCGATCGCAATGAGCTCAAAATCCGAAATGCCGGTCTCGCGAATGGCGCGCGTCACCGCACCGGTTCCCGGGCCGAGTTCGAGTACCGCATTGCCGCCTTCGAGATCGATCTGCGAGGCAATCGCACGCGCAAGCTGCTGACCCGAGGCGACCGGCGATGCGATCTGGGCGGGGCGCGCGAGAAACTCCCGCAGGAACCGCAATTCGCTTGAAGCAGGAACGGAGCGCATGGAATGAGAATGCCAGTCTCGCGCCACCGTTCCGAAAGGATTGATATTTCATTACCAAAGGCACACGAAGCGTCGGACCGAACGCCCCGTTTCGCCACTGTTTGCTATGAGAGGAGGCCCGTTCAGGCGGCTCGCGGAAGCCTGTCGGCCTTCGCGATCCATCCTCCGCCGAGAACCTGCGTGCCGTCATAAAGGACACAGGCCTGTCCTGGTGCCACCGCGGTTTCCCCTGCCGGCAGTTCGACAATGGCACCGCCGTCTTCCGCCGGCGTCACACGCGCCATCACCGGCTCGCGGGTCGACCGAACCTTTACGCTACATTCGACAACACCGGAACGCGGCGCAAGCCAGTTCACCTCGCGAAGAACTATGCTGCGCACGCGGAGAGACTCTTTTGGTCCAACGAGAACCCGCGCCCGTGCTGCGTCGAGTGACAACACATAAAGCGGCCCTGTTTCGCCGGACAGTCCCAGTCCCTTTCGCTGGCCGACCGTGAAATGGATGATACCGTCATGCTGCCCCAGCACACGGCCCGTTTCATCCACGATATCGCCGGGACGTGCCGCTTCGGGCGCGAGCTTTTTCACAAGCCGCGCATAGTCGCCGTCAGGTACAAAACAGATGTCCTGACTGTCGGGTTTTTCGGCGACGATCAGACCGAGTTCGGCTGCAAGACTGCGCACGGCGGATTTTTCCATTCCGCCCAGCGGAAAGCGCAGTATTCCAAGCTGCTCGCGCGTGGTGCGAAACAGGAAATAACTTTGATCGCGTGAAAGGTCGCTTGCGCGGTGCAGTTCGGGACCCGCGATCCCGTCGATACGGCGAACGTAATGACCGGTCGCAAGCATGTCCGCGCCAAGATCCTGCGCCGTGGTCAGGAGATCCGCGAACTTGACCCGTTCGTTGCACTGCACACACGGAATGGGGGTACGCCCCTGTGCGTAGGACGCGGCGAAATCCGCAATAACGCGTTCGCGAAATCGCTCTTCGTAATCGAGCACGTAATGCGGAATCCCGAGCCGCTCGGCCACCCGCCGCGCGTCGTGGATATCCTGTCCGGCGCAGCACGCACCCTTCTTCCGCAGCGCCGTGCCATGGTCGTAGAGCTGGAGCGTTAAGCCGACGACGTCGTAGCCCTCTCGCGCCATCAAGGCCGCAACCACTGAGGAGTCCACGCCGCCGGACATGGCGACGACGACCCGCGTGCGTCCGGGCTCCTTGGCGGAATTCGTGGCGGTTGGCGAGGGCATGGCGTGGCTATAAAGCGGCGCCGGGAGGGGCACAAGTTACGCGTCGGGCTGCAATCCTCGCCGGATTTCGGCCTTCGTTACTGCGCGCGCACGTTAACAATATACTGCCTTTGTTTTTCGAACGTTACCGGCACCACTTATCCGATCTTTTACCCTCGCCTTTGTCGTTTTTTTAAAGCCGGGGGGTCTAGCGTGCCGCCAAGCATGCGACTGGAGCAGCATACATGGTCGACGACCGAAGGGGCCGCGTAAGTTATGTGATCGGGCCGGATGGCAGCCCGCTCACCCTGTCGGATCTTCCCGCCCCCGGCACAAGGCGATGGGTCATCCGCCGCAAGGCGGAAGTCGTCGCCGCCGTGCGCGGCGGCCTGCTCAGTCTCGACGAAGCCTGCCGGCGTTACACCCTGACGGTCGAGGAGTTCCTGGCCTGGCAACGTGCCATCGACCGTTTCGGACTGGCGGGGCTGCGGGCAACGCGGGTTCAGCAATACCGGCATTGACGGCGAATTGGCGGCTGCGTTCGTCAGCGGCCGCTCAGGAGTGAGCGAGCGTGTCATGGGTATGTTCACCAATCTCTTGAATCCGGCTTTCGCCAGCTTCGACGCCTATACGTATTTGATGATGTTTCTTGTCGGCGTCGGCGCGGCTTTCACCATGCGTACGATCGGCTCGCTCGTCACAGCCACCATTGCGGCTCTTGTCGTATTTGCCACGGCCGTTTTCATGCGGGACGTTGTGTCCACCGGATTTTCGGTCGGTGACGCCATGACACTGATCAGCAAGGACTGGACGGCGTTGCTGACTCTGCAGTTCGGTGTCCTCAGCGTGTATGCGCTGGCGACAGGCATCATCATTGCATCGTGCTACGGGCTGCTTTTGCTGGTTCGTCAATAACTTCAGCGAAACAGTTCCGGCCGTCTGAGCCGCAGCGTCTGCACCAGGCAAAACGTCTTCATATCTTCGATCTGGCCGGCATCGGTCATCGCCGCGAGTTGCGCGAGCGGAAGTTCCTCAATGGTGATCTCTTCATGCTCTCCGGCATTGCCTCCACCGCGGCCCGTTCGATCCGAAGCCTCGTAGCGCGCCAGAAACATATCCATGCGTTCCGTCGAAATGCCGGGCATCGTCCACACGGTCGCAACGTGATCGGGCGTTCGAAGCCTGAGACCGGTTTCCTCGAAAGCCTCGCGCAGCATTGCATTTTCCGGCGGTTCCCCATCCGTAAGCCCTGCCACAGTCTCGAGCAGTTGCGTCCGCCCGGCCGTCGTGAATACAGGCGCCCGGAACTGGCGTACCAGGATGGCCGTCTTGCGCTCCACATCATAAGGCAGAACGCAGACGCCCCCGCCGTGGTCCTCCATCAGCCGCTCGAATGTTCCGCCCCTGTCATCCTGGACGGTAGCGATCGAAATTTTGGCCCAGCCGTTATAGACCGGCCGTATGCTCAAGACTTTCGGGGCCACGCGACACTCCGGAACACAGCGCGCATCAGCGCGAGAACTTCTCCGACAATATAATCGACGATACCGTTCGGGCGACGCCTGCCGCCTTGCCGATGCGATCGAGTGCCGCGTCCATCCGGGCCGGCGTATCGGCTTCGACGATCGCCATCATGTCATGCGCGCCGGAGACGGTTGAGAGCGCCCGGACTTCGGGCATGCGCTTCAATTCGACGCTGATGTGGTCGGCCTGCCGGGGATCGGCCGCCATCATCACCACGGCACGCAGATGCTTCGCCTGGTCGGTATCGGACAGGATTGCGGTATAGCCCTTGATAACGCCTTCGCGTTCGAGACGGGCGATGCGTTCCTGGACCGTCGAACGCGCGAGATCGAGCTTGCGCGCGAGCGACGCCACGGGCTCCCGCGCATTGGCTTTCAGAAGGGCTATCAGCCTGTGGTCGGTCTCGCGCATCGACGATCTGCCGGAAGTCTCTGCGATTCGCCGGATGCTAACCCATTTTCCGGCAGTTCGCCGTCTCGCTTCCGTCATGCGGTGACTTTAATTCAGAGCTGGAAAATCTGGCGCGAGATCAAGACGATGAAAAAGATTGCTGTCGCAGGCGGCGGAAAAATCGGGATTGCCATTGCCGAGCTTCTCGGCGCGACGGGCGATTACCGGGTCACGGTATTCGATCGCGATGCGGAGGCTTTGGAGCGGATGCCGCAGGGCAATGTGGAAACGCGCCGCGCCGATATCGCCGACGCGCGCGATTTCTCCGGCAAGCTCGAGGGCCAGGATGTTGTTCTCTCGGCCACGCCGTATTCGCTGACAGCAACCGTTGCCGAAGCGGCCAAAAACGCACGCGTCCACTATCTCGACCTTACCGAGGACGTCGAAAGCACCCGCACCATCAAACGACTCGCCGAGGGCGCCGAGACGGCGTTCATTCCGCAATGCGGGCTGGCGCCGGGATTCATTTCCATCGCGGCCTACGATCTCGCGCAGAAATTCGAAAAATTGCGCGAAGTGCAGATGCGCGTCGGCGCACTCCCGGTGTTCCCCACCAATGCGCTCAAATACAATCTCACCTGGTCGACGGACGGACTGATCAACGAATACTGCAACCCTTGCGAATCCGTTCGCGACGGCGTGCGCAGCGAAGTGCCGGCGCTCGAAGAGCTCGAGGCCTTCTCGCTCGACGGCATCAGCTATGAAGCGTTCAACACCTCGGGCGGCCTTGGCACGCTTTGCGATACGCTGGATGGAAAGGTCGAAAACCTCAACTACAAAACCGTGCGCTATCCCGGCCATCGCGACATCGTCAAGATGCTGGTCCGCGATCTGCGTCTCGGCATGCGCCGCGATGTGCTGAAGGATGTGCTGGAGACCGCGATTCCCATCACCTATCAGGACGTGGTTCTTGTGTTCGTTACCGTGTCCGGCTGGATGAACGGTCATCTCACCCAGGAAAGCTACGCCAAGAAAATCTACAGCCAGAACGTGGGCAACCGGCTGATGAGCGCGATCCAGATCACGACGGCGTCCGGCATTTGCGCGATGTGCGACCTGCTGATGGAGGGCAAGCTGCCGCAAAAGGGCTTCGTGCGCCAGGAAGAGGCCAGGCTCTCCGACTTCCTCGCCAACCGCTTCGGCCGCTATTACGCCTAGCTCCCTCTCCCCCGCAGCGCGGGGGAGAGGGCTGGGGTGAGGAGGACTCGACGCATATCAGATGTGGAAGTGTTGCTTCTAAAGTCGAAATAAATATCCGGGGTTTGTGCGGTGGAGGCACCCCCTCACCCTAACCCTCTCCCCCACATTCGTGGGGGAGAGGGAATGTAATAAGGAGCTGAAACAAATGCACGCGCAGGAGATTCTTTCGCAGTTCGGTGTTGACGCCCACGCGGGCGAGCACGCCGTCCACTCGCCGATCGATGGCGCCGAGATCGGGCGCGTCGACTACGATTCCCCCGAAGTGATCGAATCCAGGATCGCGGACAGCGTGCAGGCGTTTCACGCCTGGCGCGAAGTGCCCGCACCCCGCCGCGGCGAATTGGTCCGTTTGTTCGGCGAGGAATTGCGTGCAAACAAACAGGCGCTCGGCCGGCTTGTGACTCTCGAGAACGGCAAGATCCTGCAGGAAGGCCTGGGCGAAGTTCAGGAGATGATCGACATCTGCGATTTCGCGGTCGGTCTTTCGCGTCAGCTTTACGGCCTTGCGATTGCGTCCGAGCGGCCCGGCCATCGCATGATGGAGCAATGGCATCCGGCAGGTCCTGTCGCCGTCATTTCCGCCTTCAACTTTCCCGTCGCTGTCTGGGCGTGGAATGCCGCACTCGCATTTGTTTGCGGCGATTCAGTTATCTGGAAGCCGTCGGAGAAGACGCCGCTGACGGCTCTTGCGACGCAGGCTCTTTTCCTGCGAGCCGTGGAGAAATTCCATCACGCGCCGCATGGATTGTCGCAGCTCATTCTCGGCGTGCGTCCGGCCGGCGAAGCACTCGCGCGCGATCGTCGCATTCCGGTCATCAGCGCCACCGGTTCGACGGCAATGGGCCGCGCGCTGGCGCCTGTCGTCGCGTCGCGTTTCGGCCGCGCCATTCTCGAGCTCGGCGGCAACAACGCGATGATTGTCTGTCCGTCGGCGAAGCTCGACCTCGCCTTGCGCGCGATCCTCTTTGCTGCAGTCGGCACCGCCGGCCAGCGCTGCACCACGCTCCGCCGTTTGTTTGTTCATGAGAGCGTCTACGCCAGGCTCGTCACGCCGCTGAAAGCCGCTTACGCCAATCTTTCCATCGGCGACCCGCTTGCCGACGGTACGCTGGTTGGTCCGCTGATCGATGCGCATGCCTTCGAGCAGATGCAGGCGGCGCTCGCGGCTGCGCGCGACGAAGGCGGGCAGGTCACGGGCGGCGATCGCGCACTGACGGAGCAATTTCCACGCGCCCATTATGCGAAACCCGCAATCGTGGAGATGCCGGGCCAGACAGCCATCGTCTGCCGTGAGACCTTCGCACCGATTCTCTATGTGATGCGCTACCGCGAATTCGCCGATGTGCTCGCGTTGCACAATGGCGTGCCGCAGGGATTGTCCTCCTGCATCTTCACCCAGGACATGGCGGAAGCGGAACGCTTCGTCGCCGCCGCCGGCTCGGATTGCGGCATAGCCAATGTCAATATCGGACCTTCGGGGGCCGAGATCGGCGGCGCTTTCGGCGGCGAGAAGGAGACCGGCGGCGGCCGCGAATCTGGATCGGACTCCTGGAAGGCCTATATGCGGCGGCAGACCGCCACCATCAATTATTCGGACGCGCTCCCGCTCGCGCAAGGCATACGATTCGATCTATAAAATTAACCGCTTATTAAGGCTATGCTTCCGCCACGCCCCCGGAGCGCTACGCTCCGGTCGAGGGGCGCGACTGGCGGGAGCAGGATATGCCGCGCAGTATGGCGCAGTGGACGGGTTTCGCGGTTACGCTGATTGTCGTGCTCGGCCGCGACACCGATATTTTTGCGGCCGTCCCGCTTGGGCTGGCCGCCGGCCTTCTCGCCGGCCTTCTTGCCAATATTCCCGCGGTGCCTGAACTGGTGTTGCGCCGCATCCGCCGCAATTAACCCGGCAGTCGATTTGGCCGGGCTATAAGGACAGCCGCAACCCCGCCGCTTTCGGTGCCCGTGTCGGACATGCCCTTTCTGCATCGTGCCACCCTGGCATTGAGCATTGCCGTTCGCGCCTATCGGACGCCGGTCTGTTTCGGCACCAACGCCGTTGTCGAGCAGGCGGACGGGAAGGTCGTTCTCGTGCGCCATCGTTACATGCCTGGCTTGTGTTTCCCCGGCGGCGGGGTTGGGGCAGGCGAGCCGCCGCAGCAATCCATGCTGCGCGAGTTGCGCGAGGAAATCGGCGTGACCGAGCTCGACAATGTCGAATTCCTGGGACTCTACACCCGCAAAATCTGGTGGACGACCAATGTCATCACTTTGTTCCGCGTGCGCGGCGCGAAGGTCAATTTCAAACCCGGTTTCGAAATCCGTGAAATCGTCGCCGTCGATCCCCGTGCGCCGCCGGCCGATGTATCCCCCGGCGTCCGCCGCCGCCTCGCGGAGCTGACGGGCGCCGCGCCGGTCAGCCCGTATTGGTGACAGGCACGCGCCTGCTGCCGGCCTCCCGTTTTTTTGCGTTCCCTGCTTTTTTCCCTGCAGCAGGGAAAGTTGTTTGTTGTTTGGGCGTGCCGGAGGCTATCGCCGGCAACCGTCACTGCGCAGCTCGGGAACCATAGCCAGCCCCACCGGAATTTTTTCCTTTCCCTGCATTTTACCCTGCAGCAGGGAAAACCGCTCACGTGCGAAGCGCAGCTTGAGCTATGGGCGCAGGATACGGCGCATGAACTGGACGAAGCTGCGGGACTCATCGCCGGTAAGAGGTCCCGTCAGTGCCGCGTTCATCATGTCGGGATTGCGTTCGTGACACTCTTGCTCGCGCGCCGTTTCCCATATCCAGTTGTAGAGCCGCGCCCAGAACATGCAGCATTCTTCAGTTCCCGACCCCTAATTTTCTCCTGAACAGGACATCGCGCGCGATGACGTATTCATTGCATCGCTCGGTCGGCGGGTTTGCGCTATAATACCGATACTTTCCCTGCCTTTTTCCCTGCAGCAGGGAAGATCGTTAGTTGTTCGGATGCAGTCCCGATAATTCCAGACAGTCCCGCCGACGGGGTGGGCAATTGGCGAAAGGTTCTGTGAGCTTTTTCTTTTTTTCCCTGCGTTTTACCCTGCAGCAGGGAAGGGCGTTTGTTGTCCGGACCCGGCTTCCGATAAATCCGGGCAGCTCTGCGCCCATATGGGGAATGGAGGACGGTCTCCGCGAGTTTTTTAATTTTCCCTGCGCTTTACCCCGCACCAAGAAAGCTTCATCGAGTCTGGTTTCTGCGCGGCTGCCGGCGCGTCGACGCCGATCCAACCATATTTCAATTGTCAAAGAGCGGTCCACACATGTAACCCAAATCGGTTTGTATGTCAACCGAATTCAGTTCGTTGATACGCAACAGATGCTGGTCCGAGAGCATGAAACGGCCCTTTCGCACATGAGCGAAGCCCGCACCGGGCGGCAATTCGGTTGATTCGGACCGCAATGGGGCGACGCGCCAAGGCTCGTGAATGGCCACGTGCCTCGGTCCGTTGCTACACCCGATCAAATGGAGAAAATCAAACCCCAGGATCAACTCGCCACTGGATGAAAGACAGAGGCAGCGTCAATGAGATGGTCTGCGCGCGAGATCACACTTGTGGAAGGTGAAGCAGCGTTACCGGATACTGGCTCGCGGAGCGCATCGCCGCTATGTGGGGCATTGACGGCTGCAGCTCTCCAGCGACAACCGCCGCTGACATGCATGCTATCCTTGAAAATGGTCTACCAAGCGTGTGAGCAGCGCGATGAGATCGGCCTGGCCCCGGGTCCCTGTCTTTGCGAATATCCGCGCAAGATGGGCGCGCACGGTGTAATAACTTATTCCTATGGCTTGCGCCGCCTCGCGGGAATCACAGCCCTCCATAAGCTTCAGCGCGATGCGGGCTTCGGCGCGCGTCAGTCCGAGCACATCGCGTATGCGCTGCTCGGATACTGAAACATCCAGGTCCGGATCGCGTGCGCTGACGATCACAAGCGGGCCGGTGCAAAAGACGGAAAGCGGGTCGGAAGGGACCGGGCTCACAATGATGGACAATGGCCGACGGCCGCCGGGGCGCGGAATCGCCATGGCTCCGCTCGTGCGCTCGCCCTTGCGGCTGGCTGCTGCCGCGACAAGCCCTTGCAGCCGACGCGACAGCGCATCGGTCATGGCCGACAGGCCGGCATTCCGCAGCGCCAAGCCCCGCTTTTGCGCCAACAGGTTTTCTGCGGCCCTATTAAGATAGCGAATCCTGCCGTCACCGGCGACGAGAAAGGCGGCGTGGGACGAACGGTCTATCATTTCTCTTGTGCCGCAGCTCTCTTCCTGCACGCAGGCAAATCGTTCCGCGAGCCGGACAGCGCGGGCCAGATGGGGAAGAAATTTGCCAGCAGTTTCGATCTCGCAGGCGCCGAACGTCTCGCGGCGGGGAGAGCGGATGACGTTCATCACTGTCGTTTTCGAACCCTCGATTGTCAGCCGCGCAATCAGAAGCGAGTGCATGTCGTATTTGCGCAGAAATTCGTTGTAGAATTCGGTGCGGATCAGTTCGCTCTTCGGGAGTTTTTCCTCGTCGGTCATCACGCGTGGGCGCGCCGGATGATCCTGGATTCTGAGCAGCGGATTGCAGCCCGCGAAATGACCGAAATAAAGAACGTGCCGTTCGGGCTCGTCGGGAGTCTCGATCGAGCGGCCATCTCCCGTGACTTGGTCCTGAATGACCAGCGATGCATAGTGGCCGTCCATCATGTCGGCGTAGCGCTGGAGGACGGTAAACCATCGCGCGGGGTCGACGGCCGCCTCATAGACCAGATCAAGGAAGTCCGCTTCCGCCGCCACGCTGCAATCCCTGGACCGGCACCGCTTCCCGAAAACGAGGCTGCCGTCCCGCCCGAAGAATAGGTGCAAACCTAGTCCAATTGCACCTAGCGATGGCCGCTGTTGCCGTGAAAATTTCCGTCCGGCCTGACCGGCCAGGGAGAATTTGCATGCCGAGACCTAAACACGGCCCTCTCGCCGCAGTGTTCGCGGGCGCGACGCTGGTTCTGTCTCTCCCTGCGGCGGCGAAGGAGCGGGGGGTGATAATTTCCTCTGAGGCGACCAAGAACATGCAGTGCGCCTTTGGGGTCTGCGTTCCGACGGCCAGGAACGCCGTGCTGAACGTACGCGATCTCGAGACCATGCTTGAGTCCGGAAGTGTGGAAGTGACGACCACGGGCACGGATGTCGAAGCGGAAGATATGGATATCGATGCGCCGCTCGCCTGGGAGGGCACCTCAACCCTGACGCTGGATTCCTATCACGCCATCACCATTACAGACGCGGTCGTGGTCAAGGGTATGGGCAGTCTCGAACTGACCATCAATAACGGCTCCGAATACGGCACCCTCGTTTTCGCGAAGAAAGGTCATGTGACGTTCGAGAATCTCGCGAGCAGTTTAGTTTTCAATGGTCAGGATTACACGCTGGTCGGCGACATCGCCACATTGGCGAGCGACATTGCGGCCAATCCGGCCGGCAATTTTGCTCTGGCAAAGAACTACGACGCGGCCGGTGACGGCACCTATTCCGGCGCACCGGTGGCAACGACGTTCTCAGGGTTTTTCGAAGGCCTCGGCAACAGGATCTCGAACCTCGCGATCGACGCGGTGCTCACGCCGCAATCCACGTCCGGGTATGCGGTCTTTTCAGTTACGCCGGACGTCCCCTGCGGGATGTCGGCGTCGTGAACGCCAAAATCGTCGTCGATGGCAGTGCGACCGGCGCACCGGGAGCCATAGCGGGGATACTCGTCGGCTTCGGTTCGTCGGACAACTGTTACACCACCGGTTCGGTTAAAGTGACGTCGGGCACGCTTACTTTCACAGGTGGGCTTATCGGCTTCGGCTACGCAGTTTCGAATTCCCATTCCACTGCCAGCATCTCCATTACCGGAACGAATGTGACCAACGGGGCGATCGAAGTCGGGGGGGTGATTGGTGCGGCCGCCGGCTCGAACGGCATATCGAATTCATTTGCTACGGGCGCTGTGACCAGCACCATGCCGGAAGGCCATGTTGATGCCGGCGGACTGGTCGGTATCACGAATGATGGTACGAATGTCATAAGCGACTCCTACGCGACGGGGGCCGTGTCCGCGACGACGAACGGCGACGATTTCAGCGTGGCGGAGACCGGTGGTCTGGTGGGCAGCATGGCCATGCAACTCGCGGACTCCTATGCAACAGGCACGGTCTACGCGGCCGGTGGGACATCGGGCGGTCTGGCCACGGCCGCGGGGGGATTGATTGGGTGGGAAGCCAGCACCGGCACGATTGGCGACGGTTATTGGGACACCACCACGAGCGGCACGAAAACGGGTGTCGGGCAACGCAGCGAATCCGGCGTTACAGGTCTCACAAACAGCCAGTTTCAAGCGGGTCTGCCAAAAGGCTTCGCGCCGAAGATCTGGCGGGAAAAGAAAAAGATAAATCATGGTCTGCCGTACCTGAGTGCTGATCCGCCGGCGCGTTGAGAGAAACAAATTCAAGCGGGAGAGGGCCGGACATGTGGGGCTTGAGGTCGGTGGGGGCTATCATTGTGGCCGCATTGGCGGTCGGAATGCCGACCGTGCAGGCGGCGCCAGCGGCGCACAACGCCTGGGCGCAATTTGCCGATCCCAACGAGCACGCATTCACCATGGATGTGCCCCAGGGGTGGCGCGTCAAGGGCGGCCTCGTGCGTCGCAGCCCCGTCGACGTCTCGCTGTTCTTGCGCGCTATTTCTCCCGACGGCGGCACCATGCTCCTGCTCGGCGATCCGGGTCCGACGGTTTTCCACACGCCGGGATTCGACAATGGCGGCCGCGGCGTCGCCTATCGTCCGGCGCTCGAATACGCGCGCGACTATGTGCAGCGATCTGTTTCCTCGCTATGCGGAGATCTCGCCTATCAGTCTGGCGTCGAACGGCCCGACATTGCCAATGGCCCGCTTGGAAAGAGCGCAGCCTGGGCGCGCCCCGATGCGGGCGCGGTGACGTACACCTGCTCCCATGGAGGGCGGCCGGCCCAGGTGTATCTGCTCGTCGCCACCTATTTGCTTCCGTCGATGCTGCGCGCGCAGTCCACAGTGTGGGGCGTCAGTCTTCTGGCCGGATGCATTGCTCCGCCATCGGGCATCGAGGCGAGCAAACAGATGGTGCGCCAGATGCTGGCGTCGGCGAGGTTCGATCCGCAATGGTCGCAAAGGCAGCAGATGATGATCAAGTCGGCCACCAATATCGTGAACGCCGCCGATGCGGCGTCGCAGGCCGCGTTCGACCGCAGCCTCGCCCATGCCAAGGCACAACAGCAGGCGATGGCGCAGGAATACAATGACTTCAACGACGTTCAAACGCAGACGGGCACTTTCCAGGGCTCGTCGGGCGCGCTCTACCGCATGGACAACAGCCAATCCTATCATTGGGAGCGGACTGGCGGACAAACGGCCGAGACATCCTCGCCGACACCGCCGCCCGGCGGCGGCTGGCAACAGATGCAGCAGGTACCTTCGCATTAGCGGCCCGCGGGTCTAATCCGGAAATCCGATGTCAGGAGCAACGATCACCCCAGAATGAATTTTGCTCCTGGTATCTCATCAGTGATCGTCGCCGCCGATCCGCACGCATCTCCAGTCGACACCTCGCCCGCTACCCGCAGGCGTCTGGTGGAGATAACGCGAACTGCGCCGATCATTCCGTATTGGTAATTCCAACCGAACGCGGCAGGGCGCTATCAATGGTCGTGGGTGCTCACTCCAAATCGCACGGCTGTCTGGGCCCGGCAGGTTGAGCGATCAAACCAGAATTGCCTTGCCTGATGATCATAGACCAGGCGGATGCCCTTCATCAGATCGAGTCCGAAGATCATGGCAGGTCCCTCAAGTCCGAAAGTGTGCATAACGGGAAGGTCCATAATCTGGGCTGTTGCATCGGGTATTGTAATGGAGCCAATGCGAACCGTTCCGACAGGACCGAACCGCGATTTCATTCCTTTCGAGTTGGCGCCATAAATCGTTTCGCCATCGCGAAAAGAGCGCGATTGCAGATCCAGACGGGCAGCTTTGGCGAACTGAAGATTGAGCTTTGTTTGTCGGTTGCCCGTGTCGAGTACGGCGATACCACCGGTCGAACCGATGGTGACAGGGAACGTGAGTTGAGTGCCGTCTTTGACCCTGCCGCCGTGGATTTCCTGGGCATGAGAGGACAGCAGTGAATTCATGTTCGCGGGCTTTGGCCAAATTTCTACACGCCCGCACGGAAAATCGAAAACGGCAATCGTGCCGTCCATGAAGTCGTTTCCAATGATGACGGCCTGCGCTTCATTGTCATGGCGGTTGGGGTAGCTGTCGACCGGGATGTGGCGGACGGTGTGCCCGTCAAGCGTCACGCTGTCGAGCAAATAGCTGGGCGTCGTGACCGTACCTGTCATACCGCCGATTTCCCGCGACGGACCCGGCTTCAGCGTGGCCTTATCGGCGAACCATTGATAGACGCCGCTTGCATCTGCGCCCGTGTCCAGCACGGCATGAAACGGACCTTTGGCATTGATGAAGACTGGCACAAGAAGGTGACCGTTTCCGGCAGGGGAAAGCGGAACGGATGCTCTCGATTGAGAAAACATCATCGCAATCGCCAGGGCGGCCGGAGCGAGAAAGCCTCGTCGCATGATTACCTCGTGATGGAACGAGAGGGGAGTACGCGTGTATCAACCTACACCGGATCCCAGCTGAACACCGATGCCGATGGCCCCAGATCATAAAAGTCTGGTTTCAATGCGGGCATTACATGATTGGCAATGGATTGGGGCGTCCAGCCTTCGGATTTGCCGATGCCGCGGATGGGGCGGGGTTGCGACATCAGGAAAATCTCATTGCCGCGCGCGGTGAAGATCTGGCCCGAGACGTCTTTGGTAGCAGGCGAGGCCAGCGCCACGGCGAGCTGGGCCACCTGATCGGCGCGCATCAGGTCGCGCATGCGTTCGACGCGTTCCGCCGAAGCTTCGTCCTTCACCGGAATGGTGGCGATCATGCGTGTCCAGGCGAAAGGCGCGATGACGTTCGAGCGCACGTTCTTCTGCGCGCCTTCCATGGCAATGATGCGCGACAGCCCGGCGATGCCCATCTTCGCCGCGGCGTAGTTCGCCTGTCCGAGATTGCCGATCAGGCCCGAAGTCGAGGTGAAAAGAACAAACGACCCTTCGTTGTGCTCGCGGAAATGATTGATGGCGGCGCGGCAGACATTGTAGCTGCCGTGCAGATGCACTTCGATCACGGCATCCCAGTCGTGATCGGTCATCTTGTGAAACATGGTGTCGCGCAGGATGCCCGCGGGGCTGATCACGGCGTGCAGGCCTTTGAAACTGTCCATGGCCTGCTCGATCATGCGCTTCACGCCGTCTCGGCTCGTCACGCTCTCGGAATTGGAGACAGCTTCGCCGCCCGCGCGGCGAATCTCCTGGGCAACCTGTTCGGCAGGCCCCGCCGAACCCTCGTCGCCGCCTGCCACGCCGCCGCCGAGATCGTTCACAACCACCCGCGCGCCCTCGCTGGCCGCGAGCAGCGCGCTTTCCTTGCCAATGCCGTTGGCCGCACCGGTAACGAGAACGACCTTGCCTTCGAGTATGCCCATTCGCGCGTGTCCTTACATTGATCGCGGAAAAGCCTAGCGGGGGGGGTTCTTATATGAAAGAGGAAGACGGGAAAGACGGGAGCCCGCGCATGTGGGAAATCAGGCCGGAAGAGCCGCGCGATGCGCCGCATATCGAGGCCCTGGTGGCGAAGAGCTTCGGACCGGGTCGTCATGCAAAATCAGCCTGGCGGCTGCGTGAAGGCGTTCATGCGGTCGAGGGACTGCGTTTCGTCGCCGTCGAAGGCGACAGGTTCAGGGGCTCCGTGCGCTTCTGGCCGGTTGCGATCGGTAACGAGTCCGCGCTTCTGCTCGGCCCCCTTGCGGTCGATGCCGAATTGCGCGGGCAGGGCATTGGTCTCGCATTGATGCTGCGCGGCATCGAAGATGCCCGGGCGCGTGGTCATCGTGCGATAATCCTGGTGGGCGACGCGCCCTACTACGCGCGGGCAGGCTTTGCGCCGCTGCCAGAGCGGCAGGTGAGATTTCCAGGACCGGTCGACGGCGCGCGCATACTCGGCCTCGCGCTCGTTCCGGGTGCGGTTGAAACACTCAGGGGCGAGGTACGCCGTGCACGAATTGATGAGCCTGTTTGTGCTGACGGTGCGCCGCTAGCGACGCGCGAGTTCCTCAAGCATCAGACCGCTGGTGAGCAAACGATCGAATAATGCGCGCCCGCATTGTGCGGTGTTCACATCGGGCTTGAGTACGTGGATCGCGCGCATTTTGTCGAGTGCTTGCGCAGCAAGCGGCAATGCCAGCGTACTGGCGAGCGTCGAAGGATCGTCCAGAGACAGGTTCCGGATATCAGGCAATCCAAATCTCTGGGCGATCTTCTGTGCGCCCCGCAATGCCTTATTGCCGAGATAGGAGGGTATATCGGCGAGCGCCGCCAATCCGTGGCGTGCAGAAAGACCGTCATCCGTTCTGAGCTTTGCGATTTCCGGCGCATGACATGCGATGTTTTCCCGATGCCAACGGGCAAACAGACGGGTGCGGGCCGGCTTGCGCATGGACGTAAGCGCCCCTTCCAGATCGTAGAGCGGTGAAAATGTCGGCAGGCCCATACGGATGCCCGCCGTTACGGATGGCCCCGCCGTGTAAGGAATGCGCTGAAAGGCATAGACCGAATCATAAGCAGCCGTTCGTGGCAGCGCGCCGAAATGTTCTTTGATCGTGGCGAGGTAATCGCCTCTTGCTGCCTCGAACAGGGCTGCAAAGGGCGGCGCGAACGGCCCCGCAGAAACAGGCCGCGGCTCCAACCGCATCCGGTAAAGACGCTCGAGATCCGGCGGCCCGGAAAGGAATGGAAAATCCTGCAGCCAGAGTATGTCCTTCCACAACTCGCCGCCGATTCCGGCCAGGATGAGAGTGATGCCGCGCTCTTGTCTGCTACGCGTGAGCTGATAGACATGGTCGTAAGTAAGTAGACCCGTCTGGCCGTTCGTCAGATGCAGCAGCGTGGGCGCGCGTTCGGCGAAATCCGAAATGTCGTGTCGCATGCTGACATGCGGCAGCTTTAATGCCGCAGCGACCTTGCCGGCAATTGCGACATCCAGATTTCCGGATTGCCCCGTCGTTGCCGTTTCGGCAAGCAAATCTCTAAGACAGGCAGCGAGGAGACGGCTGTCATATCCTCCCGTCAGGTCGAGCGAAACATGCTGATCCCGCATCGCAACCCGCAGATCGCGCAGATAGGCTTCGAAATCAAAATCCTCGGACGGCTGCCGATAATCGGGAAGTGATTTGCGCAGCCATGCCAGCGAGCCGGAAGCTGCGATGCGGACAATCTCATTGCCGGCGAGGAAGCGCACGCGACGATCTATGGTGCGGTTCATGCCGTAGAACCCGAAGCGCAGGAAAGAAGCGAGCGCGGGCAAGTCAATCTGTCCCTCATCAAATCCGAGATGGGCAACCAGTTCGAAAAGATCGTCGGACATTGTTGTCTCGGAAGCGAACAGGCGCGCCAATCCGAACGGGTCGACGCAGGCAAAGATTTCGCGCGACCGGCTATCGAGTATCACGAGAAGAAAGGAGCCCCTGGCGGCAGCCAGCGCAATCTCCGGTCCCTGGAGGTGCAGGGACGAGAGCAGAGCATCAACGCTGTCCCGTCCCGCAATTTCACCTCTCGAAAACAGGAAACCGCGCCACAGAGCGATGAAGCCGTAACGGTCCAACCGCTCATATCCGGCTGCCGCCGCGTCGCCCGAAAAGAAATGTTGATCGAAGATCATCCGGCGAATCCATGGGCGAGAGGGATTGTGATACAATCCATGGCACGTTGAACATAGTTGAAGCTGCCCGTGCCGACGCCTGGCAGTCTGTCCGGAAGATTCGCGCTGCCCGTCAGCGCCCCTCCATCCGCCAGGCGACGAGCAACGAACCGAGAACCAGCAGCAGGGCGAGCCATGGTGGGAGCAATTGTTCCTGCTCCACCTGCGTCACGCGATAGGCGTGATTGGAGCGAAGTCCGATCCAGTTGTTTCCGGATGCCGCGTCTCCGGCGTTTACGCGACGGATCGCCGGCACGCCGCCATCGGCCAGCCAGCGCACCGATCCGCCGGTGGCATGCGCGACCGGCTGCAGAACGGCGTCGGTCGCGCGGACATCGGACACTTCCCTGGGATTGAGGGGACCGCTCGCGGTTACTGCCGTGAGCGTTCCATCGCTGGCGCGATAAAGCCCCAGCTGGTCCGCTTTCGCACTGCCGCGCCACAAACCCGGCTGAACCTGCGTGAGCGAAAGTGTAACCGCGCGCCCGGAAGGGTAGGTCAACGTCACGGGCTTGGCGGTCTTTGCGAGCGTCTGCCGGTCGATCTCGACCTGCCCGTTGGAAATGGCGGCGGATAAGCGCTCATCCTCAAGCTCGGGTTCTTTCATCAGCCAGTGGGCAAGCCGGCGCAGCAATTCGGCCTGCGGCCCTCCGCCTTCGTAGCCGCGCGCCCAGAGCCAACCCTGGTCCGAGAGGATTTCCGCCACGCGTCCTTTGCCCACACGATCGAGCACGAGCAGCGGGCGGTTGTCCGGTCCCGACATCAGAGTTTCGCCGGCGACGCGGTTTGCTCCGATGATGCGGAACCAGCGGCCCCAGCTCGGCGGTTTGTTTGCTTCATTGGCGCCCGCAAGCCCCCGTGTGACCGGATGGGCCTGGCCGTCCGGCGTTAGTTCGGGGCGGAATGGCTGCGTCACGACTTCGCCCGTCGGCTGCGCCGGCAGCACGGACGCGAGAGGCGTGCGGAAGATGCTTTGCGCGGACGCAAATTCCGGTCCGGAAGAGACGAGCAGCGCGCCGCCGTTTTCGACGTAATGGGCGATGTTCTCGAAATACTCCATCGGCAGGATGCCGAGCTCGCTGTAACGGTCGAATATCACCAGGTCGAAGCGGTCGAGCTTTTCGACGAACAATTCGCGGGTCGGAAAGGCAATGAGCGAGAGCTGGTCGATCGGCGTCTGATCCTGTTTGTCGGGTGGCCGCAGGATGGTGAAATGCACGAGGTCGACGGAGGGATCGGCCTTGAGCAGCGAGCGCCAGACGCGCTCGCCGGCATGCGGCTGCCCCGAGATAAGCAGGACGCGCAGCCTGTCGCGCACGCCATAGATGGTGACCACCGCGTGATTGTTGGCGAGCGTGAGCTCCGAAGGTCCGGGCCGTGCTTCGATCTCGACGACATTTTCCCCGCCATGAAGAACGGGGATATGAATCGTCGCGTTACGCCCCGTCGGCAGCAATTGCGTTCCCGCGTCGGCGCCGCCGACCCGCAGATGGACCTGCGCAGCGCCGGCTGTATCGGAACCGAAATCGTCCACACGGACAATGATGTCGGCAGGTTGGCCTACGATGGCGTAACGCGCGGCGCTGACGACGGTGAGCCTTCTGTCGCGCTCGTTGTGATGTCCGACGATAAGAGCGTGGAAGGGGCCGTGCAGCGCTGTCGTACCGGATGTCTGCACGTCATGCGCCTCGCCATCGGTGACGGCGATGGCGCCTGCGATGCGTTCGGGCGGCGCGTCGGCAAGTGCGGATGTAACACCGGCAAGAAGGCGGGTGCCTGTGTCTTCGTTCACCGGTGACAGCACATCCGCGCGCCGGACCTCGATGCTCTTGTCCCTGGAAAGCCGGCTCGCGAGTTCCGCCGCAGCTTTGTCGGCTTCGGCGCGGCGATGATCGATGTCCATGCTGCCGGAATGATCGACGACAAGTGCAACAATGTCGGGGAGGGGCTCGCGCGTCTCGCGCACGACAAGCGGATTGGCGAGCACGACACATCCGAACGCGAACGCCAGTGCCCGCGCGAGAGCACCGCGTGCGCGGCGCCATAGTGCGTAGACGGCCAGCGCTGCTGCGGCGAACCCAATGAGCCAGATCCAGATGACGGCGATATAGGGTGCGAAATCGATCGAGAAATGCATCGCGCAGGCCTATCGGCTCAGACGCTCGAGCAGCGCCTGCGCATGCACGTTGTCGGTTTTGTAGTTGCCGGTCAGCGCGTACATCACGACGTTTACGCCGAAGCGGTAGGCCATCTCGCGCTGGTCGTCGCCGCCCGGTGTAACGTCGGCCAGCGGCCTGCTCTGACTGTCTACTGCCCAGGCTGCGGCCCAGTCATTGCCGCCGATGATGACCGGGGAAACGCCGTCACCGCCGCGTGCCGGCCCGGAGTCGGGGTCAGGCGGCGGCAGGGCTTCGACCCAGACCTTTCCGCCCGTCCAGCGTCCCGGAAAATCCTGGATAAGATAGAATGTCTTGGTCAGGACGTGGTCCGACGGCACGGGCTGGAGCGGCGGCATGTCGAGTTTTGAAATAAGCCTGCGCAATGTTTGTTCGCCGGGCGATTGCGGTCCGCGCACGCTGCCCAGCGTCAGATCGCGCGTGTCGAAAAGAATGGTGCCGCCATTGTGCATGTAATCGGCGATTTTGCTTACCGCGCGTGGCGAGAGATCATGCTCGCGCGGGTCCATCGGCCAGTAGAGGAATGGAAAGAAGCTGAGATCGTCCTTGTCGAGATCGACGCCGACCGGGTCGAGCGGTTCGTAAGATGTCCGCGATTTGAGGACCTGGCCGAGGCCGGTAAGTCCTGCAGCGCTCATGGTATCGAGATCGGGAAGGCCGGTTTTCACATAGGCGAGCCTTGTGTCGAGCGCGGCCTTCATGTCGAAGGCGTCGTCGGCACGCGCATGGAATGGCGGCAAGATAATTACTATCGCCAGCAACGCGGCGGCGCGGCCGGCCATGCGCAGCGCAGGTGCGTAGCCGCGCAACCACAGGCCGATACAGGCATCCACCAGCAAAATGGCAAGCGCGAGCGCAAGGAGCGGTTCTTCAAGATCGATTGTCGAATTTGTCGAATAGCCCTGCACGCTGTAGCCCGCCGGGCGAAGCGGAGTGAGTTGCAACGAGTCGCTGCCCGCATTCAGCGCAATCTCGGCGCCGTTCCGCCCGTAAAGACCCGGCGGGTGCGCGGGCGAAGGTGTCGTGCGCGCGATATCCGACCCGCGCAAAGGCAGCGCGTCGGCTGGCGGCTTGACCAGCCGGCCGAAACCGTCGAGCGTCATCGTCGGCGGAAAGACGGCGCTGGCGTCACTGGCAAGCTGGGCCGGTTGCGCGCCGCCGGCCAAATCGAGCAGGCGCTGCAACATCGCGACATAGAGACCCGAAAGAGGAAGATTCGACCAGGCCGGGTTTGCCGTGACATGAAACAGAACTATCCACCCCTTGCCGCGCGGCGCGCCGGTCACGAGCGGGGTGCCGTCCGCCAGCCGCGCCCAGCTGCGGTCGCCGAGCTCGATGGAGGGCTCGGCAAGAACCTGGCGTGACACTGTTACTTCCGGCGGAATCGAAAGCCCGCGGAACGGGCTCGTTTCGGGAAACGCCGCCAGATGTTGCGGCTGCGCCCAGGCCAGAGCTCCGCCGAGATAACGGCCACCGACTCGAAGCTTCACGGGAATCAGATCGTCGACGCCGGTCGTCATGCGCCCCCCCGCGAAGCGCAGGAGAATTCCCCCCTGTTCGACGAACCGTGCGACGCGATCATGATCGGCGCCGGCAATGGTGCCGATATCGGCGAGAACGATCACCGACACATTGCGGTTGAGCGCATCGCCGATCGTGCCTTTTTGTACATCGGCGTAAGGCGCGAGCGCGCGCTGGAGATAATATGTATCCGACAGCAGCGGCTGCTCGTCCTGCGCACTGCGCGCCGAAACGATTTCGACTGCCCGGCGCCGCGACCCGCTGCCGAGAAGTTGCACGGCGCCGGCGGCGTCCTGATTATCTATGACGACACGTGTCGTTTCATTGCGGATTTCGAGTGGCAGCGGAATTTTTGCCGATGTTTCTCCGGCATTGGGCGGGAAACGGAAATGCGCGGAAGCGAGCATCTCGCTTTGCGCGCCGAGCGCTTCCACATCGCCTTCCTGCGTTGCGGAATTTTCGCGGCGCGCAACATTCGCGACAAAGCCGTCCGCTTCGTTGCGCAGCGAACGCAGCATGAGAACGCCTTTGCCGGCTGCGTTCGCGTAAATGCGCAGGTGACCACGCCGCCCGAGCGCATTCGCAATTGCGGCGCTGTCTCCGTAATCAAGACCGTCGCTCAACCACATGATATCGGGCGTGGTCCCGAGATTTGCCTTCTCCAGTGCTTCCGCCGCGCGGCGCCGGTCGGGCAGCCATGGCTGGGGCACGATTTCCGCGGCACTGCGAAGTGCTTGGCCGGCGGAGAGCAAAGTGACGGTTTGCTGCCGGGACGCTGTCGGCACGATTGCGACGGCGCGGCTGGACGATGCGGCAGAAGAAAGCGCCGAAGCCATAGCCGCGCTGCGGACGTTCCAGTTTCCCGCCGAAGTCCAGCCATTGTCGACGAAGAGGACGAGCGGACCTTTGCCGGGAAGGTGCGGGCTTTCGCCGATTCTGGGCTGAGCGAGCGCCAGAATGATCAACGCCGCTGCGAACAGCCGCAGCGCGAGTAACCAGAGCGGCGTGTGAGCTGGTGTTTCATCTCGCAGCGAGAGGCCGCCAAGCAATCGCAAAGGCGGAAACGCAACGCGCCGTGGCGCCGGCGGTGTCACGCGCAACAGCCACCAGATGGCCGGAAGGGCGACAAGCGCCGCGAGTATCCATGGTGCGCTGAAAGAGAGTGCCGGAAGGAAGTTCATTATTGTCAGGAGGCGCGCGCGCCAATGTTGTTGGCGGGTTCGCCGCCAAGCTTCGCGTACAATGCGACAAGTGCGGCTTCGGGACGATGGTCGGTGCGATGTGAGAGCCAGGTCCAGCCCAGATTGCGCGCCAGCGTACGCACCGATTCGGCTTGGGCGCGAAAGCGGCGCCGATATTCCTCGCGAACGTTTTCGGCCCGTCCGAACAACTCGCTGAGACGTGCCGGCGACCATTCGAAGCGTGTACGGCCGCTATAAGGGAAATCCTCTTCGGCCGGATCGACAATGTGAACGAGATGCCCTGCGACGCCGGCCCCTGCAAACTTGCGGATTGTGCTCTCGATCGTTTCGGGCGGCGAAAGGAAATCGCTCAGCCAGACGATCTGCGCATTTCTTCCGACATCACTATCCCGGGGCAGCGCTGCTTCGCCGGGCGGCTGTTCTGAAATCAAGTGCGCCATCTGGTTCAGCGCGATTCGTCCGCCGGTGGGCCCGCGTCCGCCACCCAGAAGCGCAATCCGCTCACCGCCGCGAACCAGCAGCGAAGCCAGTGCAAGCGCCAGAAGACTCGCGCGCTCGAACTTTGCCGGAAGGTTTCGGTCGGAAGAAAATCGCATTCCGGCCGATGCGTCGCACCAGAACCAGACTGCCTCTGCCGCTTCCCATTCGCGTTCGCGCACAAAGAGATGTTGTGACTTCGCCGATTGGCGCCAGTCGATCGTATTGGTGCCGTCGCCCTGGGCATAACGCCGGAACTGCCAGAAGGTTTCGCCGGCGCCGGGCTTTCGCCGGCCATGAACGCCAGGACCCACAATGGAAGACAGGCGCTCGGCCTCGACCAGCAAAGGCGGAAGCCGCGCTGCGAGTTTTTCGGCCTCCAGTCCTAATGCCGGAGACTTCCGAGGCTGCCTGAAGTTGTTTGTTTCCGTCAAAGATGACTCCGGCACAG
Organism: Rhizomicrobium sp.; assembly: GCA_036269235.1. Classification (GTDB taxonomy): domain Bacteria; phylum Pseudomonadota; class Alphaproteobacteria; order Micropepsales; family Micropepsaceae; genus Rhizomicrobium. Next base: position 112,322 of record DATASL010000043.1, on the reverse strand, counting down.
CCGGTCGATGATCTCCGAAATCTTGATGCCTTCCGCCCGCGCGGCAAAATTCAGCGCCATGCGATGGCGCAGCACCGGGTGCGCAAGCGCAGCAACGTCGTCGACGGAAGGCGCGAAACGGCCTTCGATCAGCGCCTTGGCGCGGATCGCGAGCATGAAGGCCTGGCTCGCCCGCGGGCCCGGTCCCCACGCAACATGCCCCCGCAGCGCCGCGTTGCCGGATTCGTCGGGTCGCGCGGCGCGCACAAGTCGAAGAATGGCTTCGACGACTTTCTCGCCCACCGGCAATCGTCGAACCACACGCTGCGCGCCGAGAAGCGCATTTGCATCGCAAACGTGTTCGACGGCTGTTTCTTCTCCGAATGTCGTCGCCATCAGCATGCGGCGCTCGGCTGCAGCGTCGGGATAGCCGATGTCTACCTGCAGAAGAAACCGGTCGAGTTGTGCTTCGGGAAGCGGATAGGTGCCTTCCTGTTCGAGCGGATTCTGTGTCGCAAGAACGTGAAATGGATAGGGCAGGTCGTAGCGTTGGCCGGCGACTGTTACATGTTTCTCCTGCATCGCCTGCAGAAGCGCCGATTGCGTGCGCGGGCTCGCCCGGTTGATTTCATCCGCCATCAGCAGTTGCGTGAACACCGGACCAGAAAGGAAACGGAAAGCGCGCCGGCCTGCTTCGCTCTCTTCGAGAATTTCCGAGCCGAGAATATCGGCCGGCATCAGGTCGGGCGTGAACTGGATGCGCTTCCAGTCGAGCCCGAGCACGATCGCCAGGGTTTCGACAAGGCGCGTCTTGGCCAGTCCTGGAACGCCGATCAAAAGGCCGTGGCCGCCCGCAAGCAGCGTGACCAAGACCTGATCGATGACATCGCCCTGTCCGAATATGGTCCGGCCGACACCCTCGCGCACGCGGCCCATGAGCTCCGCATACTTTTCCGCTTCGGCGACCGGCGCCTCATCGATCAATTCGATGTTTTCAAAAGGTTGCGTTTCGTTCATCCTGAAAAATCAGCTATCCGATGTGAGCTTTGCTTAAGCCTGCGGTTGCAGGGTGTCGGACCAGTCCCTATGCTCTACCGGCCCATCGGGAAGGCATTTATGTGGCATTCCGGCTTCGCGCGCGCAACTGCGCAATGTTTGCGCCGCAGACGGGGAACTGCACAAGGCCGTGAGGCCGAACGTCGCCAACCTTCGTAGAAATGGGCGGTCCGTAATGTACAATGAACAAAATTCCGCTGATACACTTGCAAGGCTCGTCGCGGAAAATGGCGCGGGTGCCCTGCGCCCGCGGCTGTTGGCGGAACCGCCGATCATGCCGCTCGCTCCGACACGTAGCGACTATGATCTGAACCCGGATATTCAGCGCGCGCTGGCGAGCGAACTTGCACCGGCCGCGGTGCTTGTTCCCGTTGTCCGGCGGGCCGAGCCGACCGTGCTCTTCACCCGGCGCACGGATAATCTGGCGCGCCACGCCGGCCAGGTGAGCTTTCCGGGCGGAAGGCTGCACCCCGATGACGCGTCTCTTGTCACGACCGCGCTTCGCGAATCGCACGAAGAGACGGGAATCGATACCGAACTGGTCGAGGTCGCGGGCTTTCTGGACGCCTACGAGACCGGCACCGGATTCGCCATTTTGCCGGTGATCGGCGTGCTGGAGGAAGGTTTTTCGCTTCGCCCCAATCCACAGGAAGTGGCCGAGATATTCGAAGTTCCCCTCGCTTTTTTCCTCGAACCCGCCAACAGCGAGCGCGGAACGGGTGAGTGGCAGGGACGGCAACGCGTGTTTTATGCTTTCCGCTACAAACAACATTACATCTGGGGTGCAACCGCTGCCATCATTGTGAGTCTGCGAGACAAGCTTCAATCATGAAACCCTCACGGCGAAGATGAGCATACGGCTTGATTCTTCGCACGCAGACTGGATGCGCGCCCGGGAAACGCGAACGGTGATGGAGGCGCTCTCGGCTGACGCGGGAACCGCGAGGTTTGTAGGTGGCGCGGTTCGTAATACTCTGCTTGGACTGCATGTCGACGATATCGATATAGCCACCCCGTTCCTGCCCGGCGAAGTAATTCGGCGTCTTGCGTTTGCCCGGATCAAAGCTGTGCCGACAGGCATCGAACATGGCACGGTAACCGCAATCGTGGGGGCGAAGGCATTCGAAATCACCACCTTGCGGCGGGATGTGGAAACAGACGGCCGCCACGCCGTCGTCGCGTTCTCGGACGATTGGCAGGAAGACGCCAGCAGGCGCGATTTTACCATCAACGCGCTGTATGCGTCGCCGGACGGTGAGCTATGCGATTACTTCGGCGGCCTCGTCGACCTTGAGGCACGGCGAATCCGTTTCATCGGAGATCCCGTCCAGCGCATTCGCGAGGATTACCTGCGCATTCTTCGGCTGTTCCGTTTCCATGCCTGGTATGGCAGCGGTGCCATGGACGAACCGGCGCTCAACGCAGCGTGCGACGAGCGGGGCGGTCTGCGGCAATTGTCCGGCGAGCGCATCCAGAAGGAGATACTGCGCCTTCTGGCGGCGAAGAATCCAACCCGGGCCGTGGAAGTCATGGCGCAGAAGGGGATTTTGGAAGAAATTATTCCCGGCGAACTCAGGCTCGAATGCTTTGCGCATCTGGTCGCCATGGAAGATGCATATGACATCGACGCAGACCCCGTATTGCGCCTTTGCGCTCTCATGCCTCATGATGCAACCGTCGCGTCGGACCTTGCCGAACGGCTGAGACTCTCCGGCGCAAACCGCGATCGCATGATTGAACTTGCAGCTGCGCACGCGGACATTTCGCCAAGTCTGGCGCCGGCCACCTTGCACAAATTGCTCTATCGGCTCGGACCATCCCGTGTAAGCGATCGGATACTTCTCAACTGGTCGCAGGATCGCAGCAATTCCGACAACTCTGCCTGGGCCATGCTGGCTGGCAACGCCAGGGCGTGGATCGGCCCGGAATTTCCTTTGTCCGGACGCGACGTGCTGGCAAAGGGAGTTGCCCCGGGCCCGCGTGTCGGCGAGATTCTCTCCCGGATCGAAACGGAGTGGATCGAAAGCGATTTTGCAGGCGATCGGCAGTCGCTGCTGAAGCGCCTGGATGTCATCGCGCAGTTTGCGCCGTAGTGAGTACAGCTTATTTCAGATCGCGTAGTAGATCTGCCACGCGCCCATCCACATCATCCGGAGCGCCACATAGAGAACAATGATGACGCCCGCATAGCTGATCCACGGCATCTTTTGCAGCAGATTGGCGATGATGGAGGCGGCAAGCCCCATCAGGGCAATGGAAAGCAACAATCCGACGGAAAGCACCCAGACATGGTTCATCGCGGCACCCGCAACCGCCAGAACATTGTCGAGCGACATGGAAAGATCGGCGACCGCGATACGGATCACGGCCCGCCTTACGTCAGGCGAACGGCCGGGCAGCCGGACATGTGATTTGTCCAGCTTGAGGCCCGAGATCGTCTCGACACCCAGGCGATGCTCGTCCGGGGCGGGACGGATTTCCTTATAGAGCCGCCACGCAACCCAAAGGAGAAGCACCCCTCCGGCAAAGCCCAGAAAGAAGGTGGTCTTGAGCAGGACAAGCACCGCGTAAGCCACGATCAGGCGTAAGACCACAGCCGCGGCCAAACCCCAGAACATCACGCGCCGGCGATCGGTGTCCGGCACCCGCGAGGCCGAAACGCCGATTACGACAGCGTTATCACCGGCAAGCACAATGTCGATCAGAATGACCTGAAGAAGGGCTGCCAGTGCGGGAGGAAGAATGTGCAACGTCGGTAAACCCATGCGCGCGGCTCAGGGCCAGCGCGCCTCCGGTGGCAGCGACATCAGGATGGCTTCCACATTTCCCCCCGTTTTGAGACCGAAGCGGGTGCCGCGGTCGTAGAGAAGGTTGAACTCGACGTAACGGCCCCGGCGGATGAGTTGCTGTTCTCGTTCGGCATCCGTCCATGACTCATTCATGTGTCTTCGCACGATCTGGGGATAGATATCCAGAAATGCGAGACCCACGTCACGGGTAAAGGCGAAATCGGCCTCCCAGTTCTCCGTGACAAGTCCATCGAAGAATATGCCGCCGGCGCCCCTGGCCTCACCGCGATGAGGAAGAAAGAAATATTCGTCACACCATTTACGGAAACGTGCGTAGTAGCTGTGATCGTGGCGATCGCAAGTACGCTGCAATGCAGCATGAAACTGGTCTGCATCGCCGTGGGCCGGCAGCATTGGTGTCAAATCCGTGCCGCCGCCAAACCAGGACCGTGTTGTAACAATAAAGCGTGTGTTCATGTGCACGGCCGGCACGTGGGGATTGCAGGGATGCGCTACCAACGAAATACCCGAAGCCCAGAAGCGCGGGTCTGTATCGGCACCCTGGATCTCGCTTGCGAACTCGGGTGAAAATTCTCCATGTACGGTTGAGACATTGACGCCGATTTTTTCGAATACGCGCCCATGCATCACCGCCATGACCCCGCCGCCGCCATTTCCTTCGACTTCCGTGCGTGACCAGTCCCTGCGTTCGAACCTGCCGGCGTGACGGGCGTCGGGGTTAAGGCCGGCCTCGTCTTCGATACTTTCGCAGGCGCTACAAATTCGGTCCCGCAATTCCTCGAACCAGCGGCGCGCTGCTTCTTTTTTTTCTTCGATGTCGCTTTCGTTCATTCGGGAAAGCCATCCGTCTGCCGCAGCGCCTCGGCCAACACCATTGCTCCGGCATGGGCGACATTTAGCGAACGCAATCCTTGACGAATTGGGATACGAATACGCGCATCCACCGTGCGATGCACGTAATCGGGTGCGCCGGCCGATTCACGGCCAAGGAGCAGCGTATCGTCCGGTGCAAACATGAATCGGATATAGGGTTCGTCCGCCTTTGTGGTCAAAAGGATCAGGCGGCCGGAACGCTTCGCAAGAAACGCATCCCACGAACTGTGGCGCGTGAGCTCCGCGCTGGCGGCATAGTCCATTCCCGCGCGTCTGAACCCGGCTTCGCTGAACAGGAAGCCGCAGGGTTCGATGATGTCGACGGCAACCCCCAGACAAGCACCAAGTCGAACCAGGGCGCCGGCGTTTTGAGGGATGTCGGGTTCGAAGAGTGCCAGTCTCAAGAAACGGTATCTCCTGCAGAGGAGACGGCCTCACACCGCAATTGCGTATTACGAACCGCGCGCGTCGCACAACACCGTGAAAATCCTCGCGATTTATGCGTCATCGTGCCGCAAGACCCTCCGGATTCGACTCTCTATTTTACGCCGCGTTTTGCAACACACCGACGGGCCGGGGACGGTGTGTATGGCCTCTCGTCCCGGCACGCATGAATTCCCTGCAGAAGGTGAACCGTGGCAGATGTAACAGCGCCTGAACCCACACGGCGCGACTTCATTCATATCGCGACGGGGGCAGCCGGGGCCGTCGGGCTCGCTTTCGCCGCCTGGCCGCTCATCGATCAGATGAATCCCACGAGCGCTGTGCTCGCCATGTCATCCATCGAAATCGATCTGTCGCCGATCAAGCCGGGGCAGCAGGTGGTGTTTACCTGGCGCAGCCACCCGCTCTTCGTGCGCCGTCGCACGCCGAAAGAAATCACCGACGTGCGCGCCGTGCCGGTTTCGGCGCTGATCGATCCGCTGGCGCGCAACGCGAATCTGCCCGAGAACGCGCCTGCGACCGACCAGAACCGCGAGATCCGCCCGGAGTGGATGGTTCTCATCGGCGTCTGCACGCATCTCGGCTGCACGCCAACCGCCTTCGAGGGCAATTTCGGCGGCTGGCTCTGCCACTGTCACGGATCGCAATATGATGCGGCCGGACGTGTGCGAAGGGGGCCGGCGCCGCAAAATCTTGCCGTGCCGCCGTACTCGTTCCTTTCGAATACGCGCGTAAAGGTGGGTTAGGCCAATGTCACACCCTTCCACCTATTCGCCTGCGACGAAATTCACCCGCTGGCTCGATTCGCGTCTGCCGCTTCTGCGGTTCGCGAACGATACGATGAGCACGTTCCCGACGCCGCGGAACCTGAACGTCTGGTACACTTTCGGCGGCATTCTCACCTTCTGCCTCGGTGTCCAGATCGTCACCGGCATCGTGCTCGCGATGCATTATGTGCCGAATTCCGGTCTCGCTTTCGACAGCGTCGAAAGCATCATGCGCGATGTGAACTACGGCTGGCTGCTGCGCTATGTGCACGCCAACGGCGCGTCGATGTTCTTCATCGCCGTTTATTTGCACATGTTCCGCGGCCTTTATTACGGCTCCTACAAGGCGCCGCGCGAGGTGCTGTGGATTCTCGGCGTAATCATCTTTGTGCTGATGATTGCGACCGCGTTTCTGGGTTACGTGCTTCCCTGGGGCCAGATGTCGTTCTGGGCCGCAACCGTGATAACCAGTCTGTTCAGCGCGCTCGATCAGATAATTCCGCATTTTGGCACGCATATTCAGATCTGGCTCCTCGGCGGGTTTGGCGTGAGCGATGCGACGCTCAACCGCTTCTTCAGCCTTCACTATCTGCTGCCGTTCGTGATCGCCGGTGTCGTCGGCCTGCACATCTGGGCGCTGCATGTTCCCGGCAACAACAATCCGCTCGGCATCGATGTAAAAACCCCGCAGGACACGGTGCCCTTCCATCCCTATTACACGGTGAAGGATGCGTTCTATCTCTGCCTGTTCTGCATCTTCTTCGCCGGCATCGTGTTCTATGCGCCGGACGTGCTGGGCAATCCCGATAATTACCAGCAGGCCAATCCGCTGGTGACGCCGCCGGACATCGTGCCCGACTGGTACCTCATGCCGTTCTACGCCATGCTGCGCTGCATTCCGCAGAAGCTGATCGGCGTGCTTGTGCTGTTCGGCGCCATAGCGACACTCGTTTTCATACCCTGGCTCGACACATCGAACGTCCGCTCCACGCGCTTTCGCCCAATGCTCAAACCGTTCTTCTGGGTGTTTCTGATCGATTGCCTGGTGCTTGGCTTTTGCGGCTCGCAGTCCGTCGATGCAAACCTGAGTCTGGGCGTTTTTGCGCTGCCGTATATTTGGGTCGCCCGGGTTGGCACCGCCTATTACTTCGCATTTTTCTGGCTCGTGTTGCCATTCGTTGGGCTGATCGAGCGGCCGTTGCCGCTGCCCGACAGCATCGCAAAAGCCGTGCTCGGACCAAAATACGCTGCAGCCACGGCTGCGGCCCCGGCGGAATAAGGACCATGGGCATGCGAAGCTTTCTTGCCGCCCTGTCGCTCAGCGTCGTCGCCATTGCCGGCACCGCGCAGGCGCAGAATTCGACCGATGCGCTTGCGCCAAAGAGCATCTCCTTCTCGTTCGAAGGACCGTTCGGAACCTATGACAGGGCCGCACTTCAGCGCGGCTTCCAGATTTACAAGGAAGTCTGCTCGGCGTGTCACAGCCTGAATCGCATCGCCTTCCACAATCTCGACGATCCCGGCGGCCCCGGTTTCACCGAGGCGCAGGCGAAAGCCATTGCCGCCGGCTACAAAATCCCGGCCGAGCCCAACGACAAGGGAGATTTGTTCGATTCCAGCGGCAGCCGGCTGACGCGGCCGGGCACGCTTGCCGATCATTTCCCCCCGCCATTCCCGAACGAACAGGCGGCGCGCACGGCAAACAACGGGGCGCTGCCGCCGGATCTGTCGCTGATCGTCAAAGCGCGGGCAGGCGGCCCCCGCTATGTCTACTCAATCGTTACGGGTTTCCATCAGACGCCGCCGCCCTGGTTCAAAGTGCTTCCGAACAAATATTACAACCCGTATTTCGCGGGCTGGAATATTTCCATGCCGCCGCCGCTGGCCAAGGGTTCTGTCACTTTCTCGGATGGGACGCCGTCGAGCATCGAGCAGGAGGCGCACGACGTCGTCACCTTCCTCTCCTGGGCAGCAGAACCCAAGATGGAAGAACGCAAGAAGATCGGCCTCGACGTGATGGCGTTCCTGGTCGTATTCGCAGGCCTGCTCTACCTGTCCTATCGCAGGATCTGGCACGACAAGCATTGATCGCGCAGTTTCGCGTGATAGAAGAGCCCGCTTTTGAAAGAGCGGGCTATGACCAATACCGTTCTGGGCGTGATCGGCGGCAGCGGAATCTACGATGTCGCCGGGCTTGAAAACCCACGCTGGGAAAAGATTTCCACACCATGGGGCGAACCTTCGGATTCCCTTCTTATGGGGCGGCTCAATGGTGTGGATATGCTGTTCCTGCCGCGCCATGGCCGCGGTCACATCCACTCGCCCACCTCGATCAACTACCGCGCCAATATCGACGCGCTGAAACGCGCGGGCGCTACAGACGTAATTTCGGTCTCCGCGTGTGGCTCGCTGCGCGAGGAGTTGCCGCCCGGCATGTTTGTGATGGTCGATCAGTTCATCGATCGCACCCATGCCCGCGAGAAAAGTTTCTTCGGCCGGGGCTTCGTGGCTCACGTTTCGCTCGCCCATCCGGTTTGTCCGAAACTCGCCGATGCACTGACGCAGGCCTGCGCCGAGGAAAATATTCCGCATGCGAAGGGCGGAACCTACCTCGCGATGGAAGGGCCGCAATTTTCGACATTGGCGGAATCAAATCTTTATCGCAGCTGGAATTGTTCCGTGATCGGAATGACGGCGATGCCTGAAGCGCGGCTCGCCCGTGAGGCCGAATTGCCCTATGCGATCGCCGCGATGGTGACGGACTACGATTGTTGGCATCCCAAGCACGACCACGTCACGGTCGAACAGGTGATCAAGGTCCTGAATGAAAATGCCGAAAAGGCGCGGCGATTGATAGCACGCGTAGCGCCAAAGCTCGGCCCCGTGCGTACGCCATCGCCGCTCGGCATCGAACACACGCTCGACACCGCATTCATCACCGCGCCGGACAAGCGCGATCCGGAAATGTTCGCCAAACTCGGTGCGGTTGCGGGCCGGGTATTGAAACAGTGATTGAAGTCAGTCAACTTCGGCCCCTCTGTGCTATTTTCCTATCGTTTATTGTCCTCGCGGAGTGCGCTGATTTGGAGCGTCCGTCGCCAGCCCCACCGGGATGGAAAACGATCACGGCAGGCACATTTTTCTCATTCAGTGCGCCCGATGACACAACCGCATTTTCAGATGTAGGGATGACCTTCGATTCTTTTGCTGGGATGTTTCACAATTCACAATTTGTGCTGAACTTTGATTACGGCTTACATTCGAATGACCTGAGCGGTCAGCAGAATAAATCTGGCTATATTTCGGAGCAGACAGAGATCGACGGGCGGAAGGCGCTTATTGTCACGGGCCCGGGAGGTGAAATGGATGGCTGTCGTGATTACATGTCAGGCGTCTATCTGGTCGTAGAACGGAATTGGTGGACGGGGCGGGAAACCAGATTCAACATGATTGGATGCGCCAGAACTGTGCAGGGTTTGGAAATGTTGCACCAAGTCTTTCACTCTCTACATTTTCTTGCGAGGTTGGTTATCTCCCGCGCGTCAGGCCTGCCAGCGCCGGGCAGGCTGGAAATCGAAATGAATTTAGTATCTATACATCGCAAAGTTGTGGCGGTCTCCGGAGGAAGGAATGGATTTCAAGTCGGTCATCCGGTCGATTCCGGATTATCCTAAGCCCGGGATCATTTTTCGCGATATCACGACACTATTGGGCCACCCTCGGGCGTTCCGACATGCGGTTGACGAGCTGGTCAAACCCTATCGCGGCGTGCGCATCGATCGCGTCGCGGGAATCGAAGCGCGCGGCTTCATTCTCGGCGGTGCGGTGGCGCACCAGCTATCGGTTGGTTTCGTTCCCGTCCGCAAGAAGGGCAAACTGCCGTGGCAAGTGTTGAGCGAGGACTATGCGCTCGAATATGGAACGGATCGCGTGGAAATACACACCGATGCCGTTCAGCATGGCGAGCACATCGTTGTCGTCGATGATCTTATCGCCACCGGCGGCACGTGCATTGCCGCGATCCGGCTGCTCGAGCGCGCCGGTGCCAAAGTCGTCGGCTGTTCCTTCGTCATCGATCTTCCGGATCTCGGCGGTTCCGAAAAACTGCGTGCGCTGGGCAAGGAAGTAAAAACGCTTGTCACGTTTGAAGGGCATTAGACGGGACAGTTCACAGCAAAGTGCCCCCCAGGAGGAAATTTGCACGCGGAGCCGCAGACGGGCGTTGGACCGATGCACTGCGTGCTTCGACAGGCTCAGCATGAGAAATATCGTATCTCCACACAGTGCCGATGCAGTTAAGACTGTCCTCATCCTGAGCCTGTCGAGGGACGCGCAAAACGGATGCAGGTCACACTGTTTGCTTTGTGCTCCTGGTGGTGAAATCACTTTCAGCGGAATTCACAGCATGAGCATTATCGCAGCATGAAAATCGCAGGGCGCGCTTATCGCACGATCTGGCCGATTGGCGACACGGCAGTTGAAGTCATCGACCAGACAAAGCTGCCATTCGCACTTTCCACTCTTCGGATCGAAAACGCGGAGGAGGCGTCGCGCGCGATCCGGGAAATGATCGTGCGCGGCGCGCCGCTGATCGGGGCAACCGCGGCCTATGGCCTTGCACTCGCGATGCGTGGCGACGCCTCGGACGAAAACCTCGATCGCGCCTACGCGTTGCTGCTCGCGGCGAGACCGACTGCGGTCAATCTTCGCTGGGCGCTCGACCGGATGCGCGCGGCCCTGCGCAACCGGCCGCGCGACGAGCGGACGGCTTTGGCATGGGCCGAAGCAGCAGCGATTTGTGACGACGATGTCGAGACCTGCCGCAGGATCGGCGAACATGGGCTTGCGATCCTGCGCGACGCCGCCGCGCGCAGGAACGGCGCGCGCCTCAATGTGCTCACGCATTGCAATGCAGGCTGGCTCGCCTGCGTGGATTGGGGAACGGCGCTCGCACCGATCTATATGGCGCATGATGCGGGCATACCGCTTCATGTCTGGGTCGATGAAACAAGGCCGCGCAACCAGGGCGCTTCGCTCACCGCATTTGAGCTCGGCGCGCATGGCGTGCCGCATACGATCATCGCCGACAATGCCGGTGGCCATTACATGCAGAGTGGTGCGGTGGATTTGTGCATCGTGGGAACGGACCGCGTTGCAGCCAACGGCGATGTGGCGAACAAGATCGGAACGTATTTGAAGGCGCTCGCGGCGCGCGACAACAATGTGCCGTTCTACGTCGCGCTTCCGAACGCGACGATCGATTGGACGATATCGGGCGGCAGCGAAATTCCGATCGAGGAACGTGCAGCTGACGAATTGTTGAAGATGACGGGCCGCACGGCGAGCGGCGAACACGTCACGGTGGAGATTGCAGCGCCGGGAAGTGCCGGCGCCAATCCGGCTTTCGATGTAACGCCTGCACATCTGGTAACGGGTCTCATCACAGAACGCGGGACTTGTGCGGCGACCAATGAAGGGTTGCTGTCGCTCTTTCCCGAACAACGCACACAATAACGGGACAGGAAAAATGAAAAGCCGCTGGTCCGATTCAGACGCGCAGGAATTTGCCGGCCGCTACGTCGAAAAAGGCGTCGGCGAAGATCTTGCGTTGCGGGTTTATACGACGCGCCTGCTCGGCAGCGATCCGCGGCTCGTATTGCACGGCGGCGGCAATACCTCCGTCAAAACGCATATGACAGATCTCCTCGGCGATTCGGTCGAGGTAATTTGTGTCAAGGGTTCGGGCTGGGACATGGGAAACATCGAGCCGGCCGGATTGCCGGCCGTGAAGCTCTGTCCGTTGCGCCGCCTGCGCGGGCTCGAACATTTGTCCGACGAGGATATGGTCAACTATCAGCGTGTGAACCTTCTCGATTCTTCTGCGCCGAACCCGTCGGTCGAGACGCTGCTGCATGCATTCCTGCCGCACAAATTTGTAGATCACACCCATTCGACGGCGGTGCTTGCGCTGACCGATCAGACCGACGGTGAAAATCTCGCGCGCGAAGTTTTCGGCGAACGTCTCGCTTATGTTCCTTATACCATCCCCGGTTTTGCGCTGGCCAAAAGCGTGGCGGAGGTGTTCGACCGCAATCGCGCGGTGGAAGGACTCGTGTTGCTGCAGCACGGTATTTTCGCCTTCGGCGAGACGGCGCGTGAAGCCTACCAGCGCATGATTGCTTTCGTGAGCATGGCGGAAGAACGCCTCGCGCACGGACGCAAAAGCCTGATTGCTGCCCGTCTGCCGGAGCAAACAGCTCAACCGGCTGAAATCGCACCGATCCTGCGCGGCGCATGCACAATCTCCCGCAATGAAAGCGCCGGCACCGCAAAACGACAGATTCTGTGCTTCCGGAACGCGCCGGCCATTCTGGATTATGTGAACGGCGCGGAACTTGCGCGCTATTCGCAGGAGGGCGTGGTCACGCCGGATCATACCATCCGCACCAAGAACTGGCCGCTTCTTGTGCCGGCGCCCGAAGCGGGGCGGCTGGATGTCTGGAAGCAATCCGTCGAAGAGGCGGTTTCGGGTTTCGTTGCCCGCTACCACGACTATTTCGCCCGCAACAACGCCCGCGCCGAACCGAAGAAATCGGAGCTCGATCCGCTGCCGCGCGTCATTCTCGTGCCGAGAATCGGCCTCTTTGGTCTTGGGGCATCCGCCAAGGATGCGGCCATCGCGGCCGATATCGCCGAGAACACAATCGAGGTAATTACCGGCGGGGAGGCCATCGGGCGTTATCAGCCGATTTCGGAAGCCGATATGTTCGACGTCGAATATTGGTCGCTCGAACAGGCGAAGCTCGGCAAATCGGCCGAGAAGCCGTTGGCGCGGCAGGTGGCTGTTGTTACCGGCGGCGGCTCGGGCATCGGTGCGGCAACAGCTAGGGCCATGGCCCGGGCGGGCGCCGAAGTAGCGGTGCTCGATCGCGATCAGGCCGCGGCACAGGCCGTTGCGCGTGAATGCGGCAAGAGTGCCATCGCGATTGCCTGCGACGTGACGCAAGCCGAGGGCGTCAAAGCCGCTTTCGAGCGGGTTGCAACGGTTTTTGGCGGCGTCGACATCGTCGTCTCCAACGCCGGCGCCGCCTGGCAGGGCAGGATCGGAGCCGTCGGGGATTCAACGCTTCGCCAATCCTTTGAACTGAATTTCTTCGCGCATCAGAACGTGGCGCAGAACGCGGTGCGCATCATGATGGCGCAAGGAACAGGCGGCTGCCTGCTGTTCAACGTGTCGAAGCAGGCGGTCAATCCCGGTCGCGATTTCGGGCCTTACGGCCTGCCCAAGGCGACGACGCTGTTCCTGATGAAGCAATATGCGCTCGACCATGGCCGCGACGGCATCCGCGCCAACGCGGTCAACGCCGACCGCATCCGCAGTGGATTGCTGACCGATTCCATGATCGCCACGCGCAGCACAGCGCGCGGTGTATCGGAAAATGATTATATGAGCGCGAACCTGCTCGGCCGCGAGGTCACCGCCGAAGACGTGGCCGACGCCTTCGTCTGGCTCGCCACTGCCAACAAGACCACGGCGGCTGTCGTGACCGTCGACGGCGGCAATATCGAAGCCAGCCTGCGCTAATGATTATGACGCAAACAGGCGCTCATCCCACCAGACAGGCTGATGCAGGCTGGTGGTGATCCGGGGAAAATCGGGGTGCTCGGGATTTATCAGGATATTCTTTTCCACGCGCGCCGCGATACTGGGCACGATCAGAATCAGCGAGCGCCGCTCTTTCTGCCAGGCGTCACCGAATATCTTGCTGCTTGCGGCTGTCTCCCGGTACCAGTCGGGCAGCGAGGCCATATCGAGCATCTCGTAGCTCGTACCATTCGGAATGGTGATTTCGATATAATGCTGGCCGGGTGGCAATCTTCCGCTGCCGTTCACGAGTTTTTCCAGCATCGCTGTCGAGAAATGCTGGCTTGCATAGATCACCGGGCAGGCGGCGGTGTTCCAGCGGCCGGGAAACCGGATGGAACCCGTGGCATCGAATATGGGATAGGCACCCGCGGGATCGCCGATGCGGTATGCCGTCAGGACGCGATCAAGAATCTGCGCCTTCACGCAGCCGATCCGTACTCCAGCCGGCCAAGAACGCCGCGCACCAGACCCGCGCCGATCTCGTTCTCGAGTACCAGATCAATAGGACGGCGTTCGGCAAGCAGCGCATGCCGGCGGTTGAGGAATTCGCGTGCCGCGTTTTCGGATTTCCAGATGCGAAGTGCCTGCGACCAGATTGAAGCGAGGCGGGTGACCGCCACGCTTTGCGTCGCGGTCAACCGTTTCGATGTCTTGCTGCGCGCCAGGCTTGCCTTCGGCACGATGCGATATTTGAAATTGGCATCGTCGGGCGCAACAGCCTGCGCGATGCGATCGAGGCTCTTGACAGGCAGGCCGTGACTTACAAGCGTGAGATAGGCCACATCCGATTTCAGCGGCTTGGAATCGGTCTCCACGCCCAGAACCCGGGCGGCCTCCATCAATTCAGGCATCGCAATATCCTATCCATGTGAGACAGAAAATAGTCTCCCATGAGACAGAATGCAAGGGCGGACTCATCCCAGAGTCTCGCGCCAGGCCAGGATCTCGCGCAGGTCGGTCAAATCCCAGTTGGGTCCGCGTGCGTGCACAACGAGATGTGTGAAGCCGGCCTTCAGATAGGGCTCAGGGTCGACCATCGTGTCGCGTATCCTGCCGACCGAGGTCGAGCGCACGATCTCTTTCGGATCGCGGCCCAGCTTCACGCACCAATCGTCGAGGATGTCGGATTTCCGCTTCATGGTTTCGACGTCGCCGAAGGAATGCCAGATATCGGCATGCTTGGCGCAAATACGCAGCGTCATCTTCTCGCCGGCGCCGCCGATGAGAATGGGAATGCGGCGCAGAGGAGGTGGATTGAGCTTCGTCCAGCGGTCTTTGATCGTTTCAAGATCGCGTTCGAGTTGCTTCAGCCGGCTCGCCACAGTGCCGAATTCGTAGCCATACTCTTCGAAATCGATCTGATACCAGCCCGAACCGATACCGAGCACGAATCGGCCGCCGGAGAGATGATCGATGGTGCGCGAAATGTCGGCCAGGAGGTTGGCGTTGCGATAGGCCGTACAATGCACAAGGGAAGAAATTTCCGCGCGCGTGGTTGTAACCGCCATCGCCGCCTGGATTGTGGTCGCTTCGAAGCTCTTGCCGTGGGTTTCTTCGAATGTGGGATTGGGGTTGTTGAAGACCAGCGTGAAGAAATGGTCGAACGTGTAGATCCGGTCTGCGCCCAGCCGGTCGGCTTCCTCCCAGGCCTTGCGAAGTTGCGGCATGTCGCCATGCTGCGGCGGCATCGAAACGCCAATCGTGACGGTCATATGACATATCCTTTTGCTTGCAGCCTCGGGTATGCTCCGCGGAATCGCCGCGGGGATCAACCTCGTGTTCCGCACGTCTGTTCCGCGCCATTCGAGGCGCCCGATACATGAGCGGCACGCGGATCATTGCGCTGTCAGGCGGCGTCGGCGGTGCGAAATTGCTGCGCGGTCTTTGTCGCGTGCTGCCGCCCGATACGCTCACGGCAATCGTCAACACGGGAGATGATTTCGAGCATCTCGGTCTGCACATCTCGCCCGATATCGACACGGTGCTTTATACGCTGGCCGAACTTGCCCATCCCGAACAGGGCTGGGGCCGGCGCGACGAGACCTGGAATTTCATGCGCGCGCTGGAAGCAGTCGGCGGCGACACCTGGTTCCGTCTCGGCGATGCCGATCTCGCTTTGCATGTCGAGCGTACGCGCCGCCTCCGGGCTGGCGAGCAGCTCAGCGCCGTGATCGCGGATTTCGCCCGCAGCTTCGGAATTCAGGCGCAGATCATTCCGATGAGCGATCAACCGGTCGCAACGCGTGTCTTTACCGACGAGGGCGAGCTTGCGTTTCAGGACTATTTCGTCCGCCGCCGCTGCGAGCCGGTTCTGCGCGGACTACAGTTTGTAGGCGCCCAGCAGGCGTATCTGACGGAAAGCGCGCGTACCGCCTTCGCCTCGCCCGATCTCGAAGCGATCGTCATCGCGCCGTCCAACCCGTGGCTCAGCATCGACCCGCTGCTGGCCATACCCGAGTTGCGGCACGCTCTCGAGACCGCCAGATGCCCGCGCATCGCCGTCACGCCCATCATCGCCGGAAAAGCCGTCAAAGGCCCGACGGCGAAAATCATGGCCGAACTGGGCATCGCCGTTTCTCCGCTTTCCGTGGCGGATCATTATTGCGGTCTGATAGACGGCTTCGTTCTCGACACGCGCGACAGCGACTTCGGCCAGCAAATCAATTTGGACGTCGCGATCGTGAACACGCTGATGACCACGGCTGAAGATTGCGCGCATCTGGCCGGCGCGCTGGTTCGACGCTGGACAGGGCTGGCGACCGGGGATTGAATACCGTCCGGGGTTTGCAAAAGGAATCACAGGCCATGGCAACCGATCCTGAAAATTATCGCGATCTGTTCGACGAGAAGAAGGCGTTTGCGAATCTGGCGACGCTGATGCCCGACGGTTCGCCGCAGGTGACGCCGGTCTGGTTCGACCGCAAGGATGGCAAGTTCCGCGTCAACACGGCGAAGGGCCGCGTCAAGGCGCGCAATATGAAAGAAGGTGCTCATGTCGCGCTCGCGATCATGGACCCGGAAAACGCCTATCGGTACGTCCAGATACGCGGCACGGTGAGCCGTATCACCGAAGACGGCGCGGATGCGCATATCGATTCGCTCGCCAGGAAATATCTGGGGCAGGACAAATATCCCTTCCGGCAACCCGGCGAAGTCCGTGTGATCTACGAGATCGCGCCGGCGTCATTTTCGGGCATGGGGTGAGAAATGGCGGCGACCTCCAAAATGTCATTCCCGCGAATGCGGGAACCCGGCGGCCGCGCGTCCCCGCGGCGAATGGACTCTTCGCGCGCGCGGACGCGCGCTAACTGGGTTCCCGCATTCGCGGGGATGACAGTTTTGATTGGAGCGTTGGCAATGGCCGCACAGGACGCGCGCGCTGCCGACACCGGCACGGATGCGAAATTCAAGGCCATTTACACGAAGGAATGGGACTGGCGTAAGGATCAATACGGGATCCGCGACGAAGAGGATACGCGGCAGCCCTTTCTCGATCATCTGCCCAAAGGCGACGCAGCTACCGAAGCCGCGCGACTCGACTACTGGACCAGGGTGATGAAAGAGGTCGACGCCATTCCGCGCGACCAGCTCTCGCCCGAGGTTCAGGTTGATTACGACGTCTATAAGCCGCAGATCGCAGCGCTGATCGCCGACGAGAAGTTCCGTGACTACGAAATGCCGGTCAATTCCGATTCGGCGTTCTATTCCGATATCACCGAAACGGCGCGCGACAATTTCCGCACTCCGGCCGATTATCGCAACTACGTGAAATGGCTCGGCGACATCCCGCGGTTTTTTCGCGAGGAAACCGGCGAGATGCGCGCCGGCCTCAAGCGCGGGTTCACGCCGCCGAAAGTAACAATGACGGGCCGCGACAAGGCGATCGAGGCGGTGGCGGATGCCAGGCCCGAAGACAGCGTGTTCATGGAGCCGTTCAAGAAGAACACGCTCAACATTCCGGGCCCCGAGTGGGATTCCCTGCGCGCCGATGCGCTCAAGACCGTGCAGGATTCGGTCATTCCGGCCTATCGCGACCTGCTGAAATTCATGCGCGACGAATATATACCCGGCACGCGCTCGACGCTTGCAGCGGAAGCGCTGCCGGACGGCAAGGCTTACTACAAATCCAGGATTCTGGAATTCACCACGCTCGACATGGACCCGGCCGAAATCCACAAGATCGGTCTCCAGGAAGTCGCGACCATCCACGAGAAGATGGTCGAACAAATGCACAAGTCGGGCTTCCAGGGCGATTTCCCGGCTTTCCTGAAATATCTGCGCACCGATCCGAAATTCTACGTCGACCAGCCCGATGAGCTTCTGCGCCGTGCTGCCTGGATCGCCAAGGAATTCGACGGCAAGGCGTCTACTTATTTCGGTCTTCTGCCGCGCGCCCGCTTCGCGATCAAACCGGTGCCGGCCGATATCGCGCCGTTTTACACGGCGGGACGCGGCGGCCCGGGCGTTTATCTGCTGAACACCTATGATCTCAAATCGCGTCCCCTCTACAATCTGACGGCGCTGACGCTGCACGAATCCGCGCCCGGTCACGCCTTCCAGATTCCGCTCGCCAGCGAACGCAAGGATACGCCGGATTTCCGTCGCATGACGTATATCTCCGCCTATGGCGAGGGCTGGGCGCTGTACTGCGAACGTCTCGGTCTCGAGATGGACATGTACAAAACCCCTTATGACGTTTTCGGCATGTGGGGTTATCAGATCTGGCGCGCCACGCGTCTCGTCGTCGATACCGGCATTCATTCGCAGGGTTGGTCGCGTGACCAGGCCATCCAGTACATGCGGGACAACACCGCATTGCCAGAACGGGAGATAGGCACCGAGGTCGATCGTTATATCTCCTGGCCGGGCCAGGCCCTGTCCTACTATCTCGGCGAGATGGCCATCCTGAAAGCGCGCGACAAGGCGGAAAAGGCGCTTGGCCCGAAGTTCAGCCTGCGGGCTTTCCACGATACGGTGCTTCAGATGGGTTCCGTGCCGTTGCCGGTGCTGGACGCGCGCATGGACCGTTTCATCGCGGAAGGCGGCAAGGGGCCGTATCCGGAGTTGGAGTAGTCATCAACTGTCGTGGCCCGCAAGGGCGGCCCACGACAGTTGATGGTGAGCTACTTTTTTGTCCATTCTTCAGGAACCGGCGTGGCGCGCTGGTTGGTAAGTAGTTTCAGGCGCCGCGATTTTTCTTCGTCGGACAGCGTGTCGGGATCTTCCTGCAGTTCCGCTCCCGCGGCCATGCCGCGCCGCACTGCAGGGCGTTCGCCGATTTCCGCGAGCCAGCGCTTCACATTGGGAAAATCGTCGAGATCGATACCGCGCATCTTCCAGCCGGCGGCCCATGGATAACAGATCATGTCTGCGATCGTATATTCGCCTGCAGCCAGGAAGCGCTTCTGAAACAGTCCCAGATTCATCACGCCATAAAGCCGATGCACTTCATCGCCGAAGCGGCGCATCGCATAACCGAGATCACCATTCTGGCGGCCCTGCGATGCCCGCATAAAGTGTCCCTGCTCGCCGAATTTCGGCCCCTGGTTGGCCATTTGCCACATGACCCATTGCGCCACGTCGTATTTCCGCTGCAACTCCTGCGGCCAGAAGCGGCCCGCCGTTTCGGCGAGATACATCATGATCGCGGCCGATTCGAAGATCGCGATAGGCGTGCTGCTGCTCTTCGGTTCGGTGTCCACCAGCGCGGGCATCCGATTGTTCGGCGAAATCTTCAGGAAGTCCGGATGGAACTGGTCGCCGCGACCGATATGCGTGGGTCTGAGGACGTAAGGGAGACCAAGCTCCTCAAGAAGGATGGTAACCTTTTTCCCGTTAGGCGTGGGCCAGAAATATACCTCAAGCATCGCGCGTCTTCTCCAGCGGGCGCGCCCCGTAAGTCCCTTGTCGCGGGAATGTCGCGATTCATTTCGTCGGGCACAAGGGGATATAACGAAAATGTGGCCTTACACCGCGGCTTGCCGATCCTCCGCCGGACACCGGCATCAGGCGAAGTTTGCCTGTCTGGGCTAAGATGTGACCGCAAATCGCCACCGGAGCTGTCCTCATGCAATGGCTTCTCATCGTGCTTGTCATAGTCGTAGTCGTTGTCCTTTCAGGTTTTCGTATTGCTCAACAATATGAGCGCGGCATCGTTTTCCGTTTCGGCCGGTTCACGGGGGTGCGCGGACCAGGCCTGTTCTGGGTCATTCCGTTGGGGATCGAGAGCGTCGTCAAAGTCGACATGCGCGTATTGACCGATAGTGTCGAGCAGCAGGAGACGATGACGAAAGACAATGTTCCTATCCATGTGAATGCGGTCATCTGGTACCGGGTCGTCAAACCGGAACGCGCTATAATCGAGGTTCAGAATTTCCGCGCCGCGGTCGTTCAGGTCGCTCTCACCACGCTGCGCAACGGCATCGGGCAGTACACGCTGGACGATGTTTTGAAGGAGCGGGACAAGCTCAGCCTTGTGCTCAAGGATCGTGCCGACGAGGTCACCGAACCGTGGGGTGTCGAGATTCAGGCGGTGGAGATGCGCAATGTGGAAATACCCGCCAGCATGCAACGCGCGATGGCACAGGAAGCCGAGGCGCTCCGCGAAAAGCGCGCACGAATTATCAAGGCCGAAGCGGAACTCGAAGCCGCACGCAAGCTCCGCGAAGCCGCCGACGAGATCATGAAGACTCCCGCATCTCTCGAACTTCGCCGCATGCAAATGCTGACGGAAGTCGGCGCCGAGCAGAACAGCATGACGATCATCATGATGCCGTCGGAATTTGTCGAAGCCGCCCGCGCTCTGGCGCAAAGGAAAGGCGCAGACTCCTAATTCGCTTTGAACCGGGAGAGAGAGAAAGGGGAAATGTCGGTTCGGCTCCGGCCATCGAGAATCAGTTCTGCAATCGCTTCGCCGAGCGCGGGAGAATGCTTGAAGCCATGGCCCGAGCAGCATGACGCAATGATGATGCGCTCGCTCGCGGGATCGTGGTCGAGCACGAAGCCGAAATCGGGCGTGACAGTGTAGAAACATTTCGACGCCCGGCTGCAGGCGCCGCTCAAACCGGGAAGGAACGGCGCGACAAAATTTTCATGCATCGCCCGGCAGTTCGACAGGTCGGGCTCGCGCGCTGCGCCTGTCGGGTGTGCCGTCATTTCATATTGTTCGGTCGCAACTTTCACGCCGCTGCCGTCGATGTCGGGAAAGCCATAGATCGCCTGTTTCGGTCCGCTAAGTTCCCAGATGAAGGTGGGGAAGCGGCCCATGCGAAACAATTCGTCATGCGGCGTGAACCAGAATTGTGTCTGGGGAAAGATACGGAACAGGCGGCCGATGTCCTGGTCCAGCAATCCGGGGAGCCACGGGCCCGCCGTGATGACCAGCCGGTCAGCCATATAATTTCCGTTGGTGGTTGTAATCTGCACGCCATTTGCGCCAGCCGCGAAAGCGGTCACCGGCTCGCCAAAGTGAAGTTCGGCGCCCTTCCGGCGTGCGAGTTCCAGCTGGGACGAAACACAGGCTTCCGGCCTCACAAATCCACCCCCCGGCTCGTAATAGCCGACTTCCTGCTCGCAGACCCGGAACTGCGGAAAGCGGGAACGAATGGTTTCCGCGTCCCAAATCTCGTGGGGAATTCCCTGATTGCGCGCGGCTATCACCGTGGTGTCGAAGAAATTTGCGACATGGGTGAAGCTTGTCCTGGCTGCACCCGAAATTACGAGGACGCCGCTTGGCGAGAATAGCGACGCCCCCGTTTCCTGTTCGATTTCGCGCCACAAGGCGTGGGACCGCTGGACGAGCCGCGTAAGATGAACGCCTTCGCCATTCGCCTGACGGGTGATTCGCGAGTGGCCATGCGTGGAACCGAATTTGTGAGGCGGCGTGAAGCGATCAAGGCCAAGAACACAGGCACCGCGCCGGGAAAGTTGAAATACAGTTGCGCTGCCGAGCGCTCCAAGACCCAGAACTGCGGCGTCGAAATGCTTCGATGTCATGGTTAAATGCATAGCTGCCGCGCGCTCATGGCGCGGCGATTGCAGATGCAGAAATCGCAACCATATAAGTGTTGCATTTTGGTGCCGCTGGTCGGACTTCCCGACGCAGGAGAGGGTACTATGACACCCTGCCACAGTTCATGCGTTTCATCGTGGGTTCAGACTGGTTTGCCATAATGACCGTGACAGCTAACGGAGCGGGGTCATGAAACTGACATTTCTCCCGACATTGACGGATCTGCGCGAGATGCTTGGCGATCGACTCTATGTCGAATTCGTCTGGATGTGGCGCGAGCAGGAACAGGCTGCCCGCACGCAGGATCGGCGCGCAAAATGGGCCGGACAGATTCCTGCGCGGGACGTCGAGTCCTGGCCGCACCCGCTGTTCATCCGGGCCGAATCGGCCGCGGCTCAACCCGAGGCGAAGGCGGGGCAGGTCGCGCTCCTGCATCCAAACATCCAGCGTATTCTCGAAGCGCGGACGGGCAAGGAACCGGATTGGCTGAAGAGCCTCGAGGTCGCCGATGGCGAGCCCGAGGCTGCAGCAACCCGCGCCAGAACGGCAGCACTTCGCGCAGCCGCGGAATAGGCGGAAGGGCTAACCCTTCCGTCCCGCCTCGTAGAGGAACCAGACGCGCCGTTCGGTTTCGTCGATCCATACTTCAATCAGGCTCGCCGTCGCGACATCGTTGTGCTCGTCGCACAGGCCATGCGTTTCCCTGAGGCTGGCGGCGAATTGTTTGTTGTCTTCCCGCAATTCCGCCAGCATATCGTCCGGCGTCACGTAATCTGCATTATTGTCCTTGATGCGCTGAAGACGGGCAATGTGGCCGATCGAATGTATGGTCGTTCCACCGAGCTTTCGCACACGTTCGGCGATCGGATCGGTCATGGCGAAAATCTGGTCGCCATGCTCGTCGAGCAGAAGATGATAGTCCCGGAAATGCGGGCCCGACATGTGCCAGTGATAATTCTTTGTCTTGGCATAAAGGGCGAACGCATCGGCGAGCAGCGCATTCAGCGCCGGCGCCAGATCCTTCATTGCGTTGGTGCCGAGATCGTTCGGCGTCTGCAGGGGTGCCGTGCGGCGTGACTTTGCAGTTTCTTCGCTCATGGGATTGCTCCTTAATCTGGCCGCTGGCGGGCCAATCGGATACGGACACAAGCCAACCGTCCCCAGGGACGCTTGCGCCAGCCTCAATATGGCGAGACAGCTGCGTTCCGCAATGGAGGTTCAGCCGGGGCTCGCAGTGACCAACAGGGAGGAATGGGGCGGGTCGGCCGCGTTCCGGTTCGCGCCCGTCAGGTTTCTTTCAATCCGGGAAATCCTATTGCGGCCACAAAAACAAATCGCCCGCACGAAGCGGGCGATGATGTCGGCGGGTTCCGGAAAATATCCGCGCCAGGTTACAAACGGGCCTCAATCTTCTCCCGGCTTGGCCGCGGCACGTCCTCCGCCCCGCCTTACTGCGGCTCGTTGGCGCGTGCGTTCATGGGCTGCGGCTTGAACTGGGCAGCGGCAGTCTCGGCCGCGGCCCGGTCGACGGGTAACAGCTGGGAGCCGAGTGCTTCGATGCGATCCTTCGATTCCTTGTCGCCGGATTTCGCGGCGATGAGATACCAGCGATAGGCATCCATCAGACTTTGCGGAACGCCAAGACCGCGCTCGTACAGAACGGCAAGGTCGAACTGCGCGTCGACGAGACCAAGCTGGGCCGCCTTGGAAAACCAGCGTGCCGCTTCGACCGGGTTTTTCGTGGTACCCGACCCCTGCGCATAAGCGAGAGCGAGATTCGACATCGCCTTGCGGTTTCCGCTCTGGGCGGCAGACACATACCAGTGGAAGGCTTTGGCGGGATCCGGCGCAACGCCATGTCCCTCGCCGTAGATCGTGGCAAGCCTGTATTGCGCAACAGGCTCGCCCGACGCAGCGGCGCGCGCCAGCAGGCCGATCGCCTGCTCTTTGTTTGGACCGTTCAGTTGTTGCAGCCCGAGAAGCATTTCGGCCTGCGAATCTCCTGCCTTGGCGAGAACCGTCAGCTGACGTTTCCCGTCGGCAGTATTCGATGCCGCGGACGCAGGCTTTGCGGCCGCGACCGCCGCAGTCTTCGCGACCGCATGAACAACAGCCGCGAGTTTGGGAGCCGGCGCAACAATGGAGGCAAGATGCGCCGGCGCGGTCGGCGCGGAGCGGCTGATCAGTTCGCCGGCCGTGACTGCGACGGCGACAATGGCGACCAGAACCACGCCCGCGAGAAGCGCGTAGCTCGTCGTCTCGCTCTTGCCCTTCCTGCCGCCTGCGCGCATGAAGGGAAGGCCGAAGAGATCCTTCGCATTGCCTTCGATGTCGGTCTTTTGCGATGCCGCCTGCAGGGTCTGGCGCGCCGCGGACAGGAATGACGCCGGATCCGCGGCAGCCTGGGCACTGGCATCGTCGTGTGCCAGCGCCATGGCGGGCGCGGCGCCCGTGGGGAAGACCTGCTGGGCAAAGGCGGGATGCACGGCTTCCGCACTGTGCACGTCCTCGTGTCGTTCTTCGTATTGTTCCTCGTGATGTTCTTCGTGCACCTCCTCGTTCGGCGTGTCGCTTTGCGTGTGCGAAATCACGGGCGCGTCGAGTTCGAGAATCTCGTCGTGCGCTTCCTGGGCGACGACCGGCGGGAGTGCCTCTGCAACTTCGTGGCTGAGGGCGTGCTGCGGGAGGGGTTCGTGTGCCGGCGCTTCACTCTGCGTGAAAATTTCCTGCACCGCCGACGTACCATCCGCCGCTTCATGCGCGGGAGCGTCGTGCTGGAGCGGTTCATACGCCAAGGCGTCATTGTGCGCGAAAGCTTCCTGCGCGGATGAATCATCCTCCGCTGTCATTATATGTTCCGGCGCGTCGTGCACCGTTATTTCATGCGTCGTGGCTTCCCGCGATTCCGTTTCGTGCACGGCAGCCGTCACAAGCGGTTCCGCGGGCGGCGGCGTAAGGCTCGCCTTCAAATCCGCAATCGCCTGCTGCTGTTTCGAGCTTTCGGTCTCCAGCTTGTCGCCAAAGCTCTTCAACGCGTCGGCAACGAGATTGGCATGCAGCTGCTGAAGCGCTTCCGTCTGTTTTCTTTCGTCCGTGTCGAGCCTGTCGTTGAGTGTTCGCGACAGCTGATCGAGCAGGCTCGATTTCAACTCCGTGAGCGCGTCCTGCTGCTTGCGGCTTTCGGTGTCGAAACGCTCGCCCAGCGCCTGCGAAGTCTGGCCAAGCAATCCCGTCCTCAGTTCGGCGAACGCGTCCTGCTGCTTGCGGCTCTCCGCCTCGAATCGTTCGCTCAATGCCTGTGAGGTCTGACCGAGCAGGCTGGTCTTCAGTTCGGTCAGCGTTTCCTGCTGCTTGCGCGCATCGCTTTCGAACCGGGCATCGAGGGCCTTGAGCAGATCATCGACCGCGCCGGTTTTCGCCTGCAGCGAAGCGATGTTGCTCTCCGTCGTTTCGGACCGGCCCGCCAGTTGTGCAAGGCTGCGTTCGAGCGCGACGAAGCGGCTGTCGGCAGCAAAATCCGCAAAGCGCGACTTCAGTTCGGATACGCTGCTTTGCAGATCGAGCACGGCCGAGGATGTCGCTTCTTCCCGCTGGCGCGCGGCTTCGAGATTTTGTGCAATGTCGGCGCGGCGCTGTTCCATTTGTTCAAGCATCCGCTGCGCGGCAGCGATCTGTTGCTCAAGCGTGGTGCGGGCGGTGGACGCTTCCGTGCCGGCGTCCTCGAGTTTGCCGGTCAGCGATTCGATTTTGACCGTGAGCGCGCGCGCCGTGTCGCCGTAGCGCGCGTCCATGGATTGCAGCCGCTGCTGCATGTCGGTGCGGACCTGTCCGAGCTTTCCGTTCAGGGTTTGCACCTGGCCGGCGAGTGCTTTCGCGCTGTCTGCGTGCTGCCTATCGAGTGCCTGTACTTGCTGTTGCGTCTCGGCGCGTGCCTGCTCCAGCCTTTCGCTCAGTGTTTCCACCTGGCCGGCAAGCGCTTTCGAGTTGCCTGCGTGCTGCGTATCGAGTGTTTGTAGTTGCAGTCGCGTCTCGGCGCGTGCGTGCTCCAGCCTTTCGGTCAGCGATTGCGCGAGATTGGCATGCGCTGTCGCGGCCTCGGCCTGACGTTCGTCTACCGCCTGCAACCGTTGCAGTGCCGCATTCCGGACCTCGTCCAGATGCTCCGCATGCGCCTTTGCCCCGTCGGACTGCCGGGCATCGAGGACGAGTAGCCGCTGTTCGGTTTCGGCTCGCGTCCGCTCCAGTTTTTCGGTCAGGGACTGCACATTCGCGGTGGCCGTCGCGACTTCGGTCTGTTGCGCGTCGAACCCTTGCATACGTTGCTGCACGAGTAGCAGCCGCTGATCGAGCGCGCCGCACATGTCGACACCTTCGCCTCGAATCTCGTCAAGCTTGCCATGCAGCGCTTCGACCCTGGCGCTCATGCCGCGGGCATGATCGCCCTGGCTGATGTGCAGCCGGTCCAGGCCCTGCTGCAGTTCTGCCGCCCGTCCATTCAGCGTGGCAGCCGCTGCCGCGGACTGCAGCTGAACTTCGTCGAGCCGCCCGCTTAAGCCATCGAGTCTTACATGCAGGCTTCGTCCCGACTGCTCGAGACGTTCCTCGAGCGTCTGAAGGCCCTGTTCGAGATGCCCCTTTTGCAGCTCGAGCGCCGCAGAATTCGCTGAGGTACGATTCCAGGCGTCGCTCACCGTCTGGGTGATGTCTTCCAGCCGTGCATCGATCAGGCCGGCCGTTTCGCCCTGGCGCGACTTGAGCGCGTCCAGTTCTTCATCCACCGAGGTCAGACGCTCGTCGAAACCGCTGCAGGTGCGGCCGGTATGACTGCGCAATTCGTCCAGCCGGCCGATCATGTCTTCCAGATTCCGCGTGACGGCAGAAACCTGGATCGCGGAATGGCCTGCCGTCTGCACCAGATCCTGGGTCAGACGCTCCAGTCCCTGATGCAATTGCCGGACGGCTTCGCGCAGCGGCTCGGCGCGGAAACGCACTTCAAACTCATCCAGGCGCTCGGCCATATCCGTGATCCGGTGGCTGAGCTGGTTGAAGGCGTCGTCGCGCTCCTGCGAATTCAGCTCCGAATAGCGCTTTAGGATTCGCCGCGTCATCCACTCGCCGAGCGAAAGTCCCTCTCGCCGGGCGGCTGTCTGGGCTGCGTCCCGCGCGTCCAACGGGATATCAACAAGACTCCAGGAAGATTCCAGGCCCATTTCGCCCTCGCGTGCAGATGCCGGGTCTCCGAGCGGAGGTCGGCAATGTTCATGCACAGTCTTCTTCAGGCAGCGTAAAAATCATGTTAACCGCCGGTTGCCGCGCGCCGCTGCGTTAAATCCCATTGCAGGCGGCGGACATTTTGCACGACTCCCGCGGCAGTCCAGGCTTGATTCAGGCTCCCGAAAATCCGCGATCAAATGCTTTCGGACGATCGACATCGATGACGGGTATTTTACGGTGTATTGCGATTGACTCTTAGTTGCAAGTAGATATCCCGTCATGTAGGGTACGGTCCTGCAATTAGTTCTTAATTGCAGCAAAAAAGGGGACCGCCCATGTCAGCAAAACTCGCACGCGCCGCACTGGCGCTTGGATTCATCCTGCCCGTTGGCTTCTCGTCCGCGGCGACGCTGCACCGGCCGCTGCCGGCCGGCAGCCTGGAACGCAATGGCACGCCGCAGCCGATGCAGGCGCACGAACACCAGGGTACGCCGCCGGCGGCGCTCCCCAACAAGGGTCCGTTCAAATACGCGGCCCAGGGCCTGAAGCGACATTATCCCGGCACGCCTGTCGACGTGCTCACCTATCACTACGATCTCAACCGCACGGGCTGGAATCCGACCGAAACGGACCTGACGCCGGCGACTGTGGGCTCGGGAAATTTCGGACAGCTGACCACGCTGAACGTGGACGGCAACGTCATGGGCCAACCGCTGCTCGTTTCAAATTTCACCATGCCGGACGGCTCGGTCCATAACGTATTGATCATCACGACAGGGCACGATTCGGTTTACGCCTTCGACGCCGATACATACGCCACGCTGTGGCAGGTCAGCCTCGGTACCTCGCAGACGAGCACGGATGTGGGCTGCGGCGACGTGTTGCCGGAATACGGTATTTCGAGCACGCCGGTGATCGTCCGCAGCGGCGCGAATTCCGCGTCGATCTATGTCGTTGCGGCCACCGAGCCTGCGCCATTGTCATTCCATACCCAGTTGCACGAACTCAACCTGGCTACCGGCAGCGATGTGGTTACGCCGGTCGAAATCGCGCCGCAGGCGAAACTCAAGGGCGGCAGCACGATCAATTTCGATCCGCAGAATCAGTGGAACCGGGCGGGGCTCGCGTACAACAACGGCAATCTCTACGTCGGCATCACCTCACATTGCGACCACGTTCCGACGGGAATTTCGGGATGGATGCTCGATTACAACGCCACCACGCTCAAGCTCTCCAGCCATTTCCATACGATCGAAACGCCCGAAAATTATGAACTGGCGAGTGTCTGGATGTCGGGGTTCGCGCCCGCCATCGATTCGAACGGCAATGTTTTCTTCTCTACCGGCAACGGTGCGTTCGGGCATGGCGCACGCAACTGGGGAATGAGCGTGCTGAATCTCACTTCCGATCTGAAGAAGGTGCAGGATTATTTCACGCCGTCCTCCTACCAGCTGCTCAATGCGAGAGACCAGGATTTCGGCTCGGGCGGCGTCGTGCTGCTGCCGGTCGTGCAGGGACAGACCGCTCCGCCCATGGCCACGATAGTGGGAAAATCTGCGCTGCTCTATCTGTTGAACAAAGACAAGCTCGGCAACATAAAGGCGGACGACAAGGGCGCCTTGCAGTGGCTTCAGCTCGGCGCGAAGGGCAATTGGGGCGGCCCGGCTTATTATGGCGGACCTAACGGCGGAATGCTGTACGCGCAAATCGACAGCAGCGATCTGTTCGGTTTCAGTGTGGGCACGGGGGCCAAACCCCGCTTGACGCTGGCGGCCCAGGGCACATCGCCGGCCGGCTATGGCGGATCGCAGCCGATTGTTTCTTCGAACGGTTCGACATCGGGAACCGGCGTTGTGTGGGTTGTCCGGCGCGGAGCAACAATTCAGCTCGAAGCCTATGATGCGCTTGCGCTGGGCACCCCGCTGTTCGCGGCAAATGCCGGCACATGGGTCAATACCAAGGGCAATGCCTTCCTGACGCCGCTGGAAGCAAATGGTCGCGTCTATGTTCCGGCCGCCGGAACCGTGACGGTGTTCGGGCTGGGTCAGTAATTGGCACGGGCCGGGAGATCGGGCCGATTGTGGATACGGATGCGGAGCGGCACCTGCCGCTTCGCATTCGGCGCTTTAAAGCGGCAAGCGAACCAGTCACTGCGCTGTCAGCAATTGTTCCAGTTTGATTCCGATCGCCAGCAATCGGCGGTCCGACATGCGCGGACCGATCAGCATCAGCCCCACCGGGGCCGCGCCCGGTGCATGACAGGGGATCGTGAGCGACGGTGCATCGAGCAGATTCGCCGTCATGGGATTGCGCAGGATGAGCGCGTTGGCGCGGCGGAAACCGTCATCGCTTTCAACATCGCTGATTTTCGGCGCGACGACCGGCACCGTCGGTGCGATCAGGGCGTCGCAGGACAGCATTGCGCGCTCGAAACGCGTCATCATCCGGGCGCGTTCCTGCGTGTTCTTCGCGAGATCGGCGGAAGAAATATTTGCGCCCCGCGAGATCCGCTCGCCAATGCGGGGATCGATGTCGTTGGGCCGCTCGTGGATCAGCGCGCCGAAACGCTTCCAGGCTTCGACGTTCGAATAGGTCCCGCGCCGATTATATTCGGGGATTTCGTCGAAAGCGCCGGGCGGCAATGAAGTGATGTCCGCCCCCGCGCGCCGGAGAGCTTCCTTTGCCGCCGCGTAGGCGGCCAGCACAGATTCGTCGGCACCCTGCAGCATGTAATCGTCCGCAGTGCAGAAGCGCAGCGTTCCGTTGACCGCCGGAAGCGGACTGTTTTCGCCGGCGAGGATGCCATCGACGATCGCGCAATCCGCGACTGTCGCGGCGAGGGGCCCCACACAGTCGAGCAGGGTCGACAGCGGCAGCACGCCGTCGCGTGATACGCGCGCCTGTGTCGGCTTGAAACCGGCAATTCCGGTCAGGGCGGCCGGAATGCGCACCGAACCGCCTGTGTCCGTGCCCAGCGCCGCCATCGCCATGCCGTCGGTTACGGAAATCGCAGCGCCCGAGGAAGAGCCGCCAGGAAGCCTGCGAGTCGCGCGGTCGAAGGGATTGGCAGGAGTGCCGTAGAAGGGATTGGTGCCGAGGCCGGAGAAAGCCAGCTCCGACATGTTGGTACGGCCGACGATCACCGCTCCGGCAGCTTTGAGCCGTGCAACGACCGCCGCGTCGGCCTGGGCCGGCCCGGCATCTTCGAGCAGTTTCGATCCGCCGCGTGTCGGTTCGCCCGCGAGATCGATATTGTCCTTGATCGACACCGGCAGGCCCGCCAGCGGAGAGGGAAT
The DNA here is from genome assembly GCA_036269235.1 of Rhizomicrobium sp. Taxonomy (GTDB): domain Bacteria; phylum Pseudomonadota; class Alphaproteobacteria; order Micropepsales; family Micropepsaceae; genus Rhizomicrobium. The sequence continues at coordinate 82,224 of DATASL010000043.1, read as the reverse complement.
CAGGCCATTTGCCCGCAGGCGGTCCTGATATTCCGCTTCATCGCGCGCGGCCTGTTCCCGCAAGGCGCGGAACGTGCGGCCACCTTCGCCGGCCGGATCCTTCGCGCGCGCCAGCGCCGTTTCGACCAGGGCCGCGCTGGATATCTTCGCCGAGCCGAGTGCGGCGCTCGCGGATATGAGTGTCGCGGGAGCTTTCATCGCAGCAGCAAAACGCCCCGGCCCTGGGCGGCCGGAGCGATCGCATCGCTGATGCTACATTCGTGCTTCAGTACGGATTTGGATAGCGCAGCACCTTCGACAGATTTTTGCCGCGGACGATGTTCGCGGAATGATAGAACAATCCATAGCTGTCGATCGACGACATGTCGGGGAATATGCAGGTATCGAGCACATCGTCGCTGTTTCCTTCGAGCACCCAGCCGCCGCCTGCAGCATTGATGCCGCCAAACAGATCGGTGCCGCCAACCTGCGAGCAATAGCAGGAGCCCGGGCTGCCATTGCAGTTCCCGTTATAAGGCACCTCCGCGTAGTAGGCGAGAGCGGCCAGTGTCGGCATTTTCGTCCATAGCGTGCTGAGCAGAAGATTGATCTGTGAGCCGTCCTTCGCTGAGGTGAACTGACAGAACGACTGCTTGCCCGCGAGTTGGAGCGCCGTGCCTCCATTGGTGCCGTAATAAGGTTGGCGCACCTGCACCACGCCACCTTTTTTCGTGCAGTAGGCGGCTGCTTTCGCCATCGAGCCGGCGTCATCGGCTTGCGCCGCGCCCGCAAATGCGACTGTCGCTGCGGCAATCGCCATCGCAGCCAGTATCGAAATCATTTTCATCCTGTTTCACCCTTCCTGTACCTCGCAGTTACAGTCCATCCTTTGCACAGGGGCTGCAAGCGCAGCAATTGCGGCAAAACCGACGTTGGTGCTGGCATTGAGAGGGGGTGCAGGCATTGAGAAGAGAGGGCGGCCGCCTGACGGGGGGTGTCAAAGGGGCTGGGGCTTACCGGTCTTAAGCGACCGCCAAAAAACATAACGGGACCGGCACTGATTGGTTGCAGTCGTAGTTCGACCTTTTCCGGAGTCGCCCGCCAACACTCGACCTTGTGCGAGCTGCAAGAGCAAGCTGGCGAGGGGATCTGGGGAGCCGAACAACCAGATCGAATGGTTCGCCCGTCTGCAGGGTACTGGCGTGCGGCTGCGATGAATCTCGCCCTGGAGTTCGACCGACTGCTGTTCGGATTCGTCCGCATCCGGTGGTTGTCCGCATAGTCGCGGCCACTTCTTGCTCTGGCTCTCGAGGGGCCCGTGCTGGAGTCAAAACAGGCTGTCGCTCGCCAAGTACTCGTCGATGTCGAAATTTTTTACAAATTCAAGAAAGCCGTGGCGTGCATCGGCAAGAAAGCCTGGATTCGAGCATTGGAATCAAGGTGTTATCGTCCTTGGCATGTCTTTTGCTAAAATAGCATAAATTAACATTCCGGGGTTCGAAGTGGGTTCGTATAAAGCCTTTTTTGCAGCGGTGATCGGCGCAGGTGCGGCGATAATTGTCTCCCTCGCATCACCCGCATCTGCTGACACAATAATCTGCAATTACACATCGTCCTGTTCGTACAACATCAACGATTGGATGGGCTCGGGAAATCCGGCGCCGGCGACATGGGGAACCATCAAACTCACGCAATCGGGGGCAAATGTAGACGTCAGCGTTCAGTTGAGCGGATACAACGTTTTCGCGGTGACCGGTGCTGGCCAATCTTTTTTGTGGGATCTCAGCGGCGATCCGAACATCTCGAGCAACGTCTTGCTGACCGGTGCAAGCGTCGGCAAATTTGATTTTGTTACGAATTACAGCAAGACCAGCGCAGGTGGCGCGTGGGATTACGGATTTCAATGCTCCGCCTGCGGCAGCGGCACCAGTTCACCAAACCTGAACAGCCTGACCTTCGAGATCAAGGGCATCACTTTGAGCGAGTTTATCGCGAACAGTTCGGGTCATGATTTCTCGTCCGATATCGGGATTTGCAATTCTGATGGAAAATGCTCCACCGGCGCTGCCGCCGGCACGTTTGGAGCCGGTCAGAGTCAACCGGTGCCGGAGCCGGCCAGCATCCTGCTTCTTGGCAGCGGGTTCGCAGCCTTGAAACTGGTCCGGCGCAAACGGCGGAAGCGCGTCTCCTGAAGTGATACCTGTTGTGCCGGCGTGTCGCCGCCGCACCCGATAGCGGGTGTGGCTCACCGGTCATCGAGCGGCCAGCTCCCGAGATGATTGTGCGTCGTCCTGCCGAGTTCGCTGTGGATCAGCACCAAGTCTTTCACCGGCCACGTGACCGGCTCGATTGATTGCGGTTTCACGCGAAGCTTGTCGTAGGCGAGTGTGATATGCGGCAGGAATTCGCCCCTGGTCGCGCCGCCGAGCCCCGCATCGGTCAGCGCAATACGCAGCGCCTCATGCAATCCTTCCCATGCGGCTCCGTTTCGGACGCCCGTCAGTACCAAAGGATAAACACCGGTCGAATTGCGCAGCGACACCGCGCGGTCGAATCTGACCTCGAACACAGGTTCGCGAATACAAGAGGCGGCGCGAGTCGCGAGAATGACAATTTCTTCGGGAAGTGCTGCCCAGTCCCCCAGATGAAACAGCGTGACGTGGAGATGTTCGGGCAGAATGAGGTTGCCGGCGAGGCCGTGCCTGCTCTTCAGTAGTTCCGCCAGGCTGTGAATACGTTTTGCAGTCTCCGCATCGGGGAGCGCCGCCAGAAAAATGCGGTGCTTTTGCGACGGCCCGAATTTGCGGCGTGCGCGCTGCGGCATCGGCGCAATTTAGCCGCTTGGACCTATGTTTGGAGCCCCTCTCCCGGCAAATATAAATCTCCGCAGGCGCCGCGGCTGGTCAGGCCGCGGGGCAAAGGCGATCCCTGTTGGGGCGCGCTATTGCGCTAGCCGCCTTGTTCCCAGTTTCCAATTTCTTCCCATTCGTTCTGGTCGGGCGATTTGCCGTGTCCGGTCCAGATGCGGGCGCAGAGACCCGACCGTTTGTGCTTTTCGATTTCCCGTTCGAGTTGGTCGGTCGTCTCAAAGAAATTCATCTCAGGCTCGTCGTTGTCGCGCGCAAACATTTTTGCGACGTAAGGCGTTTCCGGGCCCCACGGCATTTTCATCTCCTCGCGGCAGGGTGTGCGTTCGGAAGGGCCAAAATTCTGAAAAGCTAATGCCTGAGGGGCAGCCCGATGCCCCATCCGAACCAGGGCATGGCTCGCAACTACGCCGGCCGCCGGCGACGCCGGACTCCGTACCAGCCGAGCAGGCCGCAAGCCAGTAGGCCAAGGGAGGCCGGCTCGGGGATCGGCACCGCCCCGGAAGGGTCGACGGGCATTGCTTCGACACCGCCCCACGAAACACCCGCGGCAGGATCGAACTTTCCGTTGAAGGTGTTCTGGAAAAAAAGATGCAGAATATCTGCGCTCTTGTTGCACAGTGTCGCCACGCAAGCCGAAATTTCAGACGCGTTACCGCCAAAGCCGCTGGCCAGAACGTCGTATGCGCCGGCCCCATAACGGCCGGTCACCTTGAAATCCACGGACTTGATAGTGCCGGTCGTAGCGTCCCATGTGAAGGTACCGGTGATAACATCCCCCAAATAGGTGACGCTGCTCACCGTGTTGGGCAATTGGATGCTCGGCGAAATTGCGTATTTTACGATGAGATCGGCCAGCGCGGGGCGCGGCGCCGCCGCGCAAGTGAGCGCGGCCAGAGCTGCAACGCACAATTTTACGAGCCTTCCAGATCCGCAACTGGTCCGGGAATGATTATGACGCGCATCCATTGAGGTGCCCCCCCATCCATTTTTTGCACGGACCCCGCCACAAGCAAACGTTTGGGGACATTGTCTTCAAAGGCACGCAATAGGGAAGTTATTCAATAAAATCAATGGCTTAACTGATAACAAAAGTTAGTTTGCGCCGCGAAGCCCGACTCTCAAAATGCAATTTCTGTCGCAGGCGCCGCGCCGGCATTCCCTCGACCGGTGGCGAGTTGATGACGGCGCCTGCAGTCGCGACCCAAGACAGCCCGGCCCGGGCGGGGCTTTTCCTCAAGCTCAGCCGCACGCTCCTACCAGGAGGGTGAGCGCAACATCGAGGGCCCGCCGCCACGGTCACCAGCGGCGTTCGCCTCGGGGCGTACACCCGGCGTGCGGCCCCTTCCCGCGCGAAAATCTCTTCCGTCAGCCTGCAATTTTGCATGTCTGGCCAGTTCGTCCGTGAAACGCCGGTTTGTCACGATTTTGCAGGCAATTCGTCAGGTTTTCGTCCGCGCCGGAAGTCGCGATCAGCCCCCAGATGGGGACGAAACGTGGGACGGAGTTCGAACACGGGACCGAAAACAGGCAGGTAGAAATTCGACGCAAGCCTCGCGCCAAACCTGCCGAAATTCGATCCAGCTCCGTTCGCGCAAATCGAAAGTGCAACTGGCCGTAGCGATTGTCGCCACGTCCGCATCTGATGGAGAAAAAAATGCATACGCTCTTTGAACATACCCGCTCGAACAAACTCACGAGCGGTATCCGAAATCGTCTTCTCACTGCCGGACTTGCCTTGTTCGTCCTGGCGCCTTTGGCAATGGCACCCGGCGCGAGCGCTTCAGCCGCAGACAGCTCATGGAATACAGGCGCCGCGTTTGCAAAAATGCCTGCTTCGGGGGGGCCGAAGGGGCTGCCGGCCTCTTTCACAAAGGCGATCCTGGCGATTGCGGGTAGCGAAGATTTGAATTCGAAGTTCATGACGTTGATCGAGAACCAGGATGTCGATGGCGTCACCAACATGCTCGTCAGCTACGGTGCGTCCAAGAAATGGCTGGCCAGACAAGATATCGATCTCAGCGGCCAGGGTAACCAGCTTCGCCAAATTCCATCGAACCTCTTGGCGTTTACCGTGATGACCGGACCGGACGGACAAATCGAAGGCTTCATCAGGCACGGCATTTTCAGCTGGCAGGACTATCTCAATTGGTTGAACGGTGTGTACTACACTTACGACTTTTAAGAAGCATCGACTTCGACGGTCGTCGGCCAGCAGGGACGGTACAGCCCATCTGCTGGCCGGGCGACTTCGAGCGGAACGTCCTGATCCTCATCGTGGTCTCGCATTTCCCGGTCGCAGTAGCCGCGCCGGACTGTTCTCGCAGAACCGGGCACACGGATTCTGAAGTGAATATTTTCCTGTATGACGTTCGGTTCCGAGACGCCAGGCATGAAATGAGCATCACGATGATGCGCGCTGCGATCTGGTGATCGGCTTCAGACGATTGAGCGCCGCCGCGCTGGCGACTTGCCGCGTCGCGTTCGTGTTGAAGAGACCAGGCGGGAATATTCGGAAATTGCTGCAAATCAGCGGGTAACCTGCGCACCACGCGGCAGGCTGCTTTCAAGCCTGCTCGCGGCCGCGGACGCACAAAAATGCTTGAAATTCCCTGATCTTAAACTGGCTGGGGGACTAGGATTCGAACCTAGATAGGCAGAGTCAGAGTGTTATAACAATGCCGGGAGTCCGCGGGATTTTACGGGAAATGTTGCATCCGTGTTGCGTTCAGCCAACCGGGCGCAGCAGCCGGGTTTCCATCTCGGCCATTGCATTTTGGTCGCTTTGAGCATCCGGAAACAGCTTGCCGTACGTGTCATACGTGACCGTGATTGAAGAGTGTCCCATCACCATCTGGACTTTCTTCGGCAGCCATCCTTGCTCGATCAAAAGCGAAGCCGCGACGTGGCGCAAGTGATGGAATGTCGCCAAGGGTTTCTCGCGTCTTTTGCCGCCTTCGTCCCGCGTCACGTCGACCAAGCCGATGGCATGCAGCATCGGCCGCCAGCATTGCTTATGAATGTTCGTGTTCGAATGGACGCGTCCGTTTTCGGTGGGGAAGACCAGCCGCGCCGGCGTCGCGGGGCAAGCAAGTTTCCACTGCCGCAACGTGTTCAGAACCATCGGCGTCATGGGAATATCGCGCACACTTTCCTCGGTCTTTGGCGCTCCCATCGTCGCCTGAAAATCGGCCCTCTGGCGCACTTGGATCAGACCAACCTCGAGATTCACATGGTCCCAAGTCAGGCCGCGTAATTCGGAGCACCGCATTCCGGAGAAGAGCGCAGTCAGGATGAATGGACGCCAGCAGACCGCCACGATCTTTTCTTCCCGTTTGCGCGTTCGCTCGATCTTCTTGAACTCCGGCCATAGCTCGGCGCTTTTGGTGACGATCATGCGGATGCGGTCTTTTGTGAACACCTTGTCGAGCAGATCCTTCACGGCCATGGCCTTCGCCCCGTCAGGGCCCCGCTTTTTCCGGCTGATTTGAACTGCGGCGGCGACGTTATGTCCGACCTTTCCGTCTATCTGGGCCTCTCTGATGATGCCCTTGAGGCTGGTCAGAATCGCACGGGACAGCGCTCGCGACCGGGTGTCCAACAGCGCATTGCGGAAGGCGGCGACGTCAGCGGCGGTCAAGTCGCAAAGCCGTTTGGAGCCGATCAGCGGGGCGATGTGTAGTTGCAGATGCTGCCGGTATTGGCGCACCGTCCCAACTTCGAGACCTTCGCGCCCCGCCCAGGCAAGCCACAGCTCGCCCGCCGTCTGGACGGTGATGCTCTTTGCGGGGGCGGTATGTATCCCGGCCTTGAGTTGGCCGCCGACCTCGATCGCGTAAGCATCGGCGTCCGCCTTCCGTTCGAACATTTTGAATCGGCGCTTCCCGTCGCGGTCGCGATAGCCGAACTGCCATCGGACCTCGCCGCTCGGGAGCCTGCGCTTGGAGACCTTCGCCATTGCCCGTCGCTCCCTTTGATTGCCTGCCTTTCCGATACCAAGGCTAAAACAGAATGTCAACTTGACATTCATCGGCAATTGGTGGCAGAAGGGGACCGTGAGCCGAAATCCGGCGGAGCTAGTGGGCTACAAGTATAAAATCGTGGAATTGTCATTGGCGCGCGTGTTTGGCGTACTCGACGCCGACATGCCGGCATTTCGGGCACGCATTCGCCATTTGCGAAACATCGGCGTGCCGGCCGTTCCCAAGGTTGGCACCGGACGGACCGTCGACTTTAGCCGCGAACATATCATCCAGCTCTTGATTGCGCTGGAGGCCGAGTTACTGGGCTTGCCCGCAAATCAAGCTGCTGCCCTCTCAAGGCAAGCCTTGAGCGAACTACTTTCAAAAATAGAAACGGCAGCAAAGATCGGCGGCGCTTACTTCATGAAAGCCAAATTGGGATTTTCGTCGGTCGATCATATTAATTGGGGCGATAACGATCATATGACCCAAATCGTAGGGCATGACACGTCCACGATCGACCCGAGATTCGTTGCGGCGATGGAGGAACGGCATACCCGCCATCGCCGAGCTTCGATCAATGTTGCAGCGTCGCTCCGGCGCTTGGACGAAGAACTGACCGCTTTAACAGCCCGCAGATGATTTTTTTTGAGCGAAGCAACGTCAAAATGACGTTCATAGGAGAAAGAAATGAGTGCCGCACCTGAAACACCCGGCGATGATCTTATCGAAGGCGCAAAGGCAATATCAAAGTTCGTATATGGCAACGAGAAAAAGGCCAAACGCATATACGAAATGGTGGAAAGGGCAAAAGATGAGGGCGCGAAGATACTCCCCGTCTTTAAAATGGGCCGGATCATTTGTGCCAGAAAATCAAGCCTTCTGGCTGCAATCGCGGAAATGGAAAAGGCGGCGTGACCGTTCATGGGCACCCGCCGCCGGCTCGTTAACAAGCGCGAGCATTACGTTCTCGAATTCAACTTCCGTGGCGCGGCATATCGCGCTGGCTTCTCGTTCTTTTTGAGCGGGGCCTTGGCAGAGATATTCCTGTCGACCGGAAAACCGAACAGCGAATCGGACGTCGCAGCAAACGATGCCGCCATCTTGTGCAGTCTCGCCTTGCAGCACGGCGTTCCGCTCCAGACTATCCGTCACGGCCTGCTTCGATCAGACAACAACGACGCATCTGGTCCGCTTGCGCACGCACTCGACCTAATTGATGCGAGCACCTATAGGTGAGGGACGCGCAAAGGAAAGAGCGTCGTTCCGCCGAGATGCTCGACCGCGCCCATCGCGTCGACCTCGCCGCCCTGGTGTCGCGCGACGTCAAGTTATGGCGCGAAAACGGGTGGTTTGTCGGTTTGTGCCCATTCCATAAGGAAAAAACTGGCTCCTTCAAGATAAAAGACAATCGCTTCCATTGCTTTGGATGCGGTGCTCACGGCGATGCGATCGACTGGACCCAGCGTCGGCAAAATCTCGACTTTCCCGACGCCGTGCGGTGCCTTGCGGGAATGGACACCGTTCCGATGCTGCGGCTGGTATCCAAACAAAACGTGCCGGCACCTTCTGAAGCGTCACCTGAAGTAACTAAGGCGCGCGGCATCTGGCGACAGGCTGTTTGTGTCCGCGGCACTCCTGTCGAAACCTACATGCGGGCGCGCGGATTATCTATTATCCCCGGAAGTATTCGTGCCATCGATTACTACAATTGGCATTTCAATGTCGCGCTGCCGGTTATGGTTGTCGCGATCCAGGGACCGACCGGGCATATCATCGGCGTGCAACTCACGGCGCTTACGCCAGACGGAACGTGCAAGGCTTTTGGTGATAGATCGCGACGGACAGAAGGCATTCTCGCGGCGGGAGCGGCCCGTTTCGCTGCGGCCGGCGAAACGCTCGGGCTCGCTGAAGGCAGTGAAAAAGCCATCGCGGCAATGGAACTTTCTGGGATTCCAACCTGGGCCAGCCTCGGCGCGGGACGCATGCACAACGTTCTTATTCCGAGAAGCGTGAAGGAATTGCACCTGTTTGGTGATGATGATGAGGCCGGGCGAGCTGCTGTCGCGCGTATAGCGCAGCGATACAAACACGTCCGCGTCATCGTTCGGTTCCCCCCAGAAGGCCGCGGCGATTGGGATGAAATTCTCCTTGCGAGGCACAACAAATGAGCGAACGCTTCCGCGTCATTCCGGGCGAACGCGCCTCGATACAGGAACCGGAGGAAATCCGCCCCCCGGAATTCACCGACGAAGCGCTGGCGCTGCGATTTGCCGAACTTCAAAGGGATCACTTGCGCTTCACGGCTAAGTGGGGCGCATGGTCCGTGTGGGACGGAACGCGTTGGGCATTCGATGAAACGTTGGCGGCTTTCGACATGGTGCGCAGCGTATGTCGCGAACAGGCAGCGGCATGCAATGAGAAGCGAATCGCCACCGCGCTGGCGAGCGCCAAGACCGTCGCCGCCGTCGAGAAATTGGCGAAGAGTGATCGGCTGCTGGCCGCCCGCACCGACCAGTGGGATTCCGACCCGCTTTTGCTCAATACTCCCGGGGGCGTGATAGATCTTCGAACTGGCCTCGTCCGCGCTGCCAAGCCTGGCGATTACATCACCAAGTCGACCACCGTGCCGCTGGGTGGAAACTGTCCGCTGTGGTGCAGTTTCATTGAGCGAATCACGGACGGTGATGTCGCTCTCAGCGACTTCATGCGGCGCATGATCGGTTATGCTGCCACCGGGATCACGACAGAGCATGCGCTGTTCTTTGGGCATGGCAACGGCAGCAACGGCAAGTCGGTTTTTCTCAACACAGTCGCCGCCGTCTTGGGCGATTATCACCGAACCGCCCCTATCGAGACGTTCACAGAATCAGCATCTGACCGCCATCCGACCGAACTCGCTGGATTGCGAGGCGCGCGCCTTGTGACGGCCGTCGAAACCGAAGAGGGGCGCCGATGGCAAGAGGCGAAGCTCAAGGTTCTGACCGGCGGTGACAAGATTGCGGCGCGGTTCATGCGCCAAGACTTCTTCGAGTACGTGCCGCAATTTAAACTGATCGTCGCAGGTAATCACAAACCCGGCTTGCGCACGGTGGACGAAGCGATCCGCCGGCGGTTTCATCTGATCCCTTTCAGCGTCACAATCCCGGCCGAAGAGCGCGACCCGGAACTCTGCGAAAAGCTCAAGGCCGAATGGCCCGGCATTCTTCGCTGGATCATCGATGGCTGCATGGAGTGGCAACGCGATGGCTTGCTCCCGCCCGCCGCCGTCACGTCTGCCACGGCCGCTTATCTCGAAGGGGAAGATGCCATCGCGACATGGATGCTGGAGCGATGCCAGCGTGATCCCGACGCCTGGGGAAAGAGCAGCGACCTATTCCGGAGTTGGAGCAAATGGGCGGACCGTGCGGGGGAGCCCGCTGGGACAATGCGGCGCTTTGTGCACGCACTCGAAGCCCGCGGCTTCGCCGCTCAGCGAAAAATGACAGGCCGCGGTTTTGCGGGACTTCAACTGCTCGCGACCATGACCGGAGACGAGGCATGACGCTTATGACACCATTTCAGGTTATCGGCGTCACACGCGCGCGCGTACGGTAGAAAAGGGACTTGCCGTCATAAGCGTCATGGGCCTGCGCCCGGCACGGCCTTTTGCGCCAGTATCAGATGCCTGTTTTTTTTTGCGCCCGGCGAGTTCATCACTGACGGGCAAACATGGAGCAGCAGATACTCAATCCGCGCTACGCCTCTAAGTCTTTGTGAAATAAGCGCGAATAAGCACGTGTTGTATTGGTGTTGTTTGGCCGCAATTCCCCACTGTTCCCTTCCATCGTGTCGGCAAAGGGCCAATCATATTGCCATGATGCACCCAGATCAGCCCCAGAATGCCGCCGCTATCCCGACCACGCGCAGCGCCGTATCGAACGGCTCGCGCCGTCAACTGTTCGGAGACCAGCGTTCTGGGGGGGCAAGGCGGTTCCGCGATTTGATGCTGCTCTTCGCGCGTGAACTCGGGGGCGTCGGTAAGGTCTCAATCACCGGGCTTCAGACGATTCGCAGATTGAGCCAGATCAGCGTCGAGTTGGAGATATTCGAGGCACGGCGCGCATCTGGCGAGGAAATAGACCCGGTAGCATATGCCACGCTTTCAAACGTCCAGGCGCGCTTGCTGCGGACACTGGAGCAGGAAAAGCTTGCACGCGAGGTCGAAGAATGAGCGCCCGCGTCGAGCTTGAAGTGCTGCTTTGCGAACAGATCAGGCGCCGGATTCCCGACCCGGCGCCGGGCGAAGCAGACGTGTTGGCGTGCCTGTGCGAGATGGCATCATTCGTCCCGCAGTTCGCCCGATGCGACCTTACGCCGAAAATCGGGGAACGCCTGGAAAGCCTCGCGCTTTCGCTCGATCGCGGCATATCCCTGATTGGCGCTTCGCGGCTGAAGGGCACGGCGGTCGAGTGGTATTACCAGCAGGCCACGCAAAGCGCTGTCACGGCGGCGCTGGCGTTCGAAGAGCCCGCGGGGTTCGCGTGACCGCAGCATCCGTCCGGAAGCGACGGCAGGACGTGGCTGCCATCATGACGACCGTCGTGAAACTGGCACGGCGGGGCAATCTCGCAGCTGCGCGCCTGGTACTCGAGCGGGAGCGGCCCGCGCGCAACGGCGCCCCTGTCAAATTCAAAGTACCAAAACTGCAAACGCCCGCGGACGTGGTGCGGGCCATCGCGTCAGTGGTCGAATCCGCCGGCAAGGGCGAGCTGTCGCTGGAAGAGGCGAGCTCGATTGCGGGCCTTCTGGACGCGCAGCGGCGGGCCATTGAAACGACCGACATCGAGGCGCGGCTTGCGGCGGTCGAAGCGAGGCAGGAATGAGCCCGTTATCACGTCGCATCGCCGATCTTGAACGCCGGCACTGGCGGGATGAGCGAGCCGCTGCAAAGAAGGGCGCGAAGCGATGAGCCACGCCCGCCGCCTTGCTGCGCTGGAACGCGGTTACGCCGCGCAGCACGAACTCACGGAAATCACCATCGAGGGCGGCCTGTCCAACGCCGCATCCTTCGCCACGTTGCTGCCGAGCGGTACGCAACTAACAGCGGCAAAACGGGAATGGCCGGTGAATTTCGAGCGCCGCGCGCGGATAGCTGCGAAGGAAACCGGCTCGCAATTCCTCATTCTCGGCGGGCTTCCCGCGGCGGTGACGTCATGACCGAACTCGACGTAGCGCGCGCCATCGCGGCCGGCACGTTGACGAGCCCGACGGAATATTTCAACGCGTCATTTTTTGCTATGCGCATCTCCGGCACCGGCGCGGCGTATCGCGCGCAGTACAAAGAGATAGCGTTTCGCGACCCGAAAATCTGGCTCGCGCCGGAGATGATCGATCGCGTTCGCGGCCTTCCGGTTATTTGGGTTCATCCCGACGCTGCAATGCTGGATACCGAGGAATTCGCAAATCGCATCATCGGAACGATCACGCTTGCGTATGTTCAAGCCGATGAACTTTGGGGCATCGCGCGCATTCTGGACGCTGATGCCGCGACCCTTCTGCGCGAAGGAGAATTCGACACGAGCCCATCGGCGATCTATTCGCCAGGCGAGGGCCAAAAACTACGCGTCGGTGAAGAAACTATTCTGGTCGAAGGAAATCCCGCACTTGTCGACCATATCGCCGTGGTGGCAGAGGGCTTGTGGTCGAAAGGCAAGCCCGACAATGCGGGCGTTTCATTGGAGATAGCAACATGACACCTGAAGAAGAAAAGGCCGCACGCGCGCGAGAAATCGAGGACGCCGTGAAGAAGGCCGACGCGAAGAAACGCACAGACGCAGAGGAGTTGGAAGCCCGTCGCAATGCGGATAACGACATGGGCACCAAGCTCGACAAAGTGCTGACGCATTTGGACGATGTTGGCAAACGGATGGATGCCATCGAGGCACGGTTCACCGAAGGCAAGGAGACGTCGGGACATAGTACGCCGCTTGCCGACGAGGACGAGGGCGACGGTCTAACGGGTTTGACCGGTCAGGATTTGCTCGACGCGAAGAACAAACAAACATCGGCCCTCATTGATGCGCAGGCACGTTGCGACAGCGTAGCGCAAGCCTTCGGCCAAAGCGCGCCCCGCTTCATGGCGGGTGAAACGACTATGGGATATCGGCGCCGGCTGCTGCGGCCGTTCCAAGGCTACAGCGAAAAGTTCAAGGGCGTCGATATCACCATGGTCAAGGATCCCGCGACATTCGCGGCGATCGAAAACGTCGTCTATGCCGATGCTCTGGCGGCAAGTTCGAATCCGATCGTAGAGGAAGGGCGCCTCGAAGCGCGGACCGTCAGCGATGCATCCGGCCGGAAGATAACAAGCTTCTTCGGCGAGCCGCGGACTTGGATGCGCGCGTTCAGCGGGCACACAATGGCGCTGACTGGTTTCAACAAAGACTTTACGCGCCCACAATGAACAATCGAAAAGCCGCCGTTGTCGACATGCGGCGGCTTGGCCCGCGCGGTTCTACATCTCCATGAGAGGCCGCGCGGGTTCTTTTCTTCAAATGTTTGAATAGGAGTTGGTACCATCGGCACCGGCAACTACCCCGCGTACTTTCATTCTGGCGTCACGACGCGCAGCGGCGATACGGGGTGCCGTTTTCATCGTTCAGCATCGTGGTCGCGAATACCGGCGGATCGACTGGGAATCTCACCAACTTTTATGCATTGCAGAGCATCCAATGAAAACAGTAGCGCTCGCACTTTTTCCTGTCTGCTGGCGCTGCGGCAATCGAACGGCCAATATCTCTATGACAATGCGGGTGTGCTCGGAAACAAGGCGCCTCCTGTCGGCAGCGCGGCGCAACAAGGCGTGCTGCAAGGCGACGGCTCGACCACGACGATTTCGGCGGGCACGATTTCCTGCACCACGGCGACGGCATCGCAAATCGGTTGTGTCAAGCCGGATGGAACGACGGTCACGATTTCTGGAGGCGTGATTTCGGCTTCTGGGGGTTCGGCGAAATTCGCGCAATCCGGCCGATGCAGTGCGCTGCCGGTAGCAGCTGGTACCGAGTACTGTGCGCTTATAGGCAATGCTGCTGCATCATCTACCACTGGCACTATTTCAATGGTATGGCCGGCGACAGCAACTCTTGGGAGTTTGTATGTGACTGTCTCAGGCTTCCCCGGTTCTGGCAAAAGCTGGGAGTTTGAACTTGACGACCTCACTTCAAGCACTGCGGGCTGCACCTGCACAATCGCGAATACAAGTACGAATTGCACCCCTTCAGGCACGCTATCGGTGACGGCGGGCGACGTCGTTGTAATCGAGGTAATAACGACGGGGTCGCCGGGTAGCGCTTCTGCTTACACCGGAGTCGGCTCTTGATTTCAAGGCGAGTTCTGCTCGCGAGTTCGTCGGGGCCGGTGTCATGACCGCTTCGCCAGAAGATGTAGCAAACGCCTGGTATAATCTTGGTGAGGCGCGGTTTCTCTCTGGGCAGCGCGCCGAATCCGCCGCCGCCTTTGGAAACGCTGGCCGCCTCGGCAATTGGGCGGGTCATAACAATCATGGTTGTGTGTTGATGGAACTCGGGCGCCCGTCCGAGGCGGTTGAGTGTTTCGACAAAGCGCTGGCGCTTTCTCCGCCGTTGCATGAGAGCGTCTTTGTGCACTGTAACAGAGGAAAAGCACTCGTCGACGCCTCCCGACACGAGGAAGCTGACGCCAGTTTTATCGAGGCAATCAAGCTTGCGCCCAACTCTGTCAACGCCAAATTCTCTATGGGGGCGAGCGCGTTGGCGCGAGGAAACTTCGGAGTTGGCTGGCTGCTGTATGAGTGGCGGAAAGCGATAGACCGTAGCACAAGTAATATTCGGCCATTGCCGCCGTGGCTGGGTGGCCGGCTTGAGGGCCGGACCGTCCTTGTGCAGGCAGAGCAGGGCCTCGGCGATACAATTCATTTCAGTCGCTTCGCTTTGTTGGCGCAAAAACGAGGCGCGAAGGTAATTTTGTCAGTGCCCGACAGATTGGCGCGGCTGATGAGGACTCTCGGTCCGGGCATATCCGTTTTGCCAGAGAGCGCTCCGCTTCCGGAGTTCGACGGTCACGCCGCGCTGATGAGCCTGCCCCTTGCGTTCGGTTATGGCGGTACGTGCCCGGTTGCAGTTCCATATCTCGCGGCCGAACCGGAACAGATCGAACGATGGCGCGAGAGAATCGGCGCGCACGGCTTTAGAATCGGGATTTGTTGGAAGGGCTCCCGACTGCCTGCATGCTACAGCTATTCGCCAGCTCGCGAGCGCTCCATTCCACTCCGCCAATTCGAGGCGCTCGCGAAGATCCCCGGTGTCCGTCTGATAGGCCTGCAAAAGGGCGATGGCGTCGAAGAGCTGGCCGCGCTGCCGCCTGGAATGGTTGTGGAAACGCTCGGCGATGGGTTCGATGCGGGACCGGACGCCTTCGTCGACACGGCTGCCGCGATGATGTCGCTCGATCTGGTAATTACATCCGACACCGCCATTGCCCATCTGGCTGGCGCGCTGGGCCGCCCGGTGTGGGTTGTGCTCCCCTATCTCTCGGAATGGCGCTGGCTGCTCAATCGCACCGACAGCCCATGGTATCCGACCATGCGCCTTTTTCGGTCCAGACGGCCCGTCGAGTGGGAGGGCGTGTTCGATGCGATCGGGGCCGGTCTTAGAGCCGTCGCGGCGCGAGGGGGCACTGGTTACGGGATTCGACCAAGATAATTTCCCAGCAACTTCAAGACAATAAAACAGTTAAGGATGGCCGCGAGAGATATCTGCACTTTAAGAAGCAATCGGCCCCATTTGAACTGACTCTTCGCTGGCCATCGCACGGTCGGTTGTTCGAAAGCGATGATTCGGCTCAAGTAGATGCCTGCGTCCCGGGCGTCGACCATCGCTATCGCGCAGATAGTCAAAACAAATACCGCCCCACCGACGGCAATCCATAGTCGCTCAACAGAACTAAACTTATTAATTTCAAAAACCGCATAAACTACGGCGCCCTGTGCGACCGAGGCCGTCTGAAATCTGCCCCATTTGCTCTTGTCGAGGTGTCGATAAAACTCGCAATCTTGGTGGTAGACCTCCAAGCGCTGATCGTAGCTCATTCGGTCAATCCGGTCATGGACGGCGGTGCACTTAGCCGTTGCCGATCGATCCGTCTCACTTCCGCGCCTTCCGCACTGGCACCGCGGCGTGCGCGAGCCCCTGTTCCATCAACCGCCTGACAGCCTCTGGCCGCGTAGGTTCGTCGTCTTGGCGATCAATCCAGGCGTCGAGACGGCCGAGTGCGTCGGGCTGAAGGCGGACGCCTACCAGTGTACCCGGAGCCGGCGCTCGCTTTTTTCGTGTTAACACGACTTGCTTTGCCATAACGCTCGTGTTAACACGAGCGAACAGGCCGAGCAAGCGCTACCAACGCGAGCCCGGCCCTAACCCGAACCCTCAAGGAGGTCCTATGAGGAAACAGGCTACCGGGCAACGTATCACGCGAGCCCCATTAAGTGCGATTTTCACAGACCCGGGCGTACGCGCTGCATTCGAGCGCGCCGAACGCGACGGCAACCCAGATGCGCCGCTGGCAACCGTGATCCTGCCGGCACCGCCGCCATTGCCTCTCGACGGTTCCGCAGCGCTCAAATTGAGCCCTGAGACGCGCAAGCGCGTCGAAGAGCGCGTGCAATGGGCGCTGGACCTTGCCGAGCTTCTCACGACCATTCTGGACGCTGCGGAGCCTGATGCTGATCTCGAACCCAGCCTCGGTTGGACCGTCTCAGGCTCGAGGGGCACGACGGATGACAGGGAAGAGCAGAACGAAGACGGCGACGATGAGTCGGCACTGGATATCGCGGGCCCACGCCACGCCCCCATCACGGCACGCGATATCGCCAGAGCCGAACCTCAGCGCATGGTTTCGCAATTCCAGCGAATGAGGACGTGCGATGAGGGCGCGGAAAGGGAAGCCCGACCCGATCTTCGCGGGAATCGAAAAGCACGCTGCCGCCGTCAAGGCGCACGACAGAGCCCGTGCCGCACTTCGCCGGCTGGAGGCGCGGATCAATGCCCGAGCCAGCGAGCGGAAGAAATCAGAAGGCCAGCGCCTGACCGTCCAGTTTCCGACATTCTTTTTCGGTGGGCCGAAGATCTGCCCGCACTGGTACATACGAGACCGCCAAGCTATCAAGCAGCACGTCTGGGAGACCATCGACCGTGCCAGCGATCGACTGATGCCAAAAGCGAGACGAGCCCTGCACAGTCTTGAGAAGGAAGCCGTTGCCGAAATGGAGCGCGCGTTCGACAGGTTCAGGAAGCGCCACGAAGCCGAAAGGGGGGCGGCGGGGTTATCAGCTGCGGCGAAGGCGGATGATGCAACAGAGTGCGCCCAGAGATTCGCCTTAAGCGCGCTGATGAACGTGCAGCCCACGACCGCACAGGGCGCGAAGGCGCTGGCAAAGCACTTGGCCGGCCTCGACCCGTCACGGCGCCGTGGTGGGCATCTCAGAAGGCGTTGGAGATCGTCGCGGCGATGTAGGTATCGGCAGTCATAGCAAGCCAAGAGCCCCCGCTTCGGCGGGGGTTTTCTTGTGGGACGTGCACTAAACGAACCGTTCAATCGCTGCCGACGAAGGGAAGCAACGCGTTGTATCGTGCAATGACCGGCCGCCATATCCGTCGAGTGAGACTTGTTTTGTCCATAAAAGCACGCCGGACAGAAACAACGACGTCGGCGGCTCTCAAGTAGCATTGCGCCGCCCGTATCGTGTCGGCGGTTCGATCTACTTCTCCAAATGCTCCGCCACTGATTGTGTCGAAGAATTTCTCGAGCGCGGAGTCAACTCCTCGGGCGCCCTGGCTGTGTAGAGACTCGCGAAGGATTGCGGCCAGGCCACTGAGCGTGCGTTGCAATCCCCGAATTCTAATTTCGAGTTCCGGAATGTCCGCTTGCTGCCCATCACGAAGCCAGTACTTCGTTCCAACTTCACCGGCCGTTGCGGCAGTCACGCACAATTCACCGCACGCTAAATGAAGTTCGTCTCGTGTCGATTTCGACTTTTGAAGCCAAGCAGAAGAAAGCAGTCCAAGAACAAAGCCGATCAGCCCTGTGCTCGCCCAATTCGAAACGACCGCGATGAGTGTAGGATTGGGCGCCGGCGCGGCATAGAAAATCATGCCGCAGAAGGGGTCGCTTCTTCGATGTATCTCTCCGCGAGCCGCTTATATATCGCGAATGCTGGGTCTTCGGCCCGAATACTCAGACGCCTCCCCAGCTCGCTTTTTGCAAACCCAACGACTCTGACGAGGCCGCCGAATGCCTCCTCCAGGAAGGAGCTCGCATACCCCTCAGTGCCGTCTAACACAACTTCGACGCGATCATTCTGTTTGAGACTTGGCGCGAGAAACTCGTCTCGGAACTCTTCGCCGCTTTTCTCACCATGCGCCCGATATCGCCCACCCGGGCAATGGCTGAAATCGCGATCAATCACGATCTTTTTCGGCATTCTTGGCTTTCCTAAACCTGAAGGTCCCATTCGACCAGTGTGCCCTGGAGGGGCATCTCGAGCGTGCGAGAACGGGGCCGACGGCCCTTAACATATAGGAACTCCCCACGCCTGCTCAATATCCGGAGGCGTCCGCCTCGGCATTCTTGAAGAACATCCTTGTATGCCGGGAAACCCTTTCCCCGGTAAGCGAGACCGCTGGAGGACGATAGAGGGGCGTTCATTGCCAACCGGATTCGGTATCCATCGTAACTCTCGTCAAAAGCTTCGGGTGCCTTTCCAAAAAGGCGCTGAAAGCCTTTTTTGATCCAGCCGTAACCTCGCCATTTTGGCAAACAGGCAGGAATCGACACCCCCTGATCATAAACGGCAATTGTGAAACTCTTCTTTTCAGGGTTGACCGATCCTGTCATCCACCATCGACGAGCGACGAAGGGATCTTCCTCCAGCCCTTCATAGGCATGTGCCCGTGTATTTTCGGTTGCTTCGACCAAGGCGGCATAGAGCCGCTGTCGCGATAATCGCAAGGCCTGGTCCAAGCCCTCTTGTTCGTCTAGCCCGTCGATTATCAAGGCGAGCTTTTCGAACAGTAGTCTGGCTTGAGTGCCGCTCGCGACTTCGCCTGAAGAAAACCGTGTAATGCGCTGATCTGGTACTCTGAGTTTCGGCTTTTGAATCTCAAGCAGTTCAAAAAAGCCGATATCTTCGAGGCTTCCTAAAATTGAGCGACGCCACCTATTAAGGTCGACCAGTGGAAAGTTCCAAGTTCTGATTAACAATCGCACCCGATGAAATTCCGACGCAAGGCACAGAGCCGCGGAAGGGCTGAGCCGCTCAATGGTCGAAAAGTCGAGGTAGTTATTAATTTTCCTCGGCCTCTTGCGTCTCAGTTCCGGGATGCGCAGGTACCGCTCGATGCCTCGGTCGAGCATCGATCTTGCTTGTTTCAATGCCTCCGCGGACTGTTCGTAACGCTCCTCCAAACAGAAAATTGCTGGCATTGGAATCCGACCCGCGACCCACATTTTCTGACGCAGCTGCTTCTGCTGAAAATATAAGGTGACAATTCGTGTGGCGCGGCGACGCTGGGCACGCAGCACCTTTTCGCGATGCTTTGCCTCGTAAGATCGTTGAGCGTGGCGGCCAAGCCAGCGTTTTCGGCGATGATCAAGGATTCTCACGCGTGCCCCCGGTAGGAAGTATGCTGTCACAAGGTTACCGGTGCGTGAAGGGCGCAAGGGCATGCGCAAATCGGTCGCGCGGAATGGCTGCTGCAATTGCTTGGCGCGGCGTCAGATTTCGCGGCGACGCTTATGCTGGACATTACCTATTCTAACGGATTACAGCCGTCATAGATCGGGCCGTGCTCGATCATCGAGCGAATGTTGAACGGTTTACAGATCAACCCCGACGCTTCGCAGCGCTTCCTTTGCCATCCATGAGCGCAACCCGGCTGGCACCTGATCAAGCGGCAACCGCTGCCATCCGTGGGTCGCGCAGACCCATGACGGCGCTGAGAGCGTGGCACCAAGCTTGCCGCATTTCGTGCAGCGCAGGCTCGCGCGGAGGCGATCTGCGGACGCTCCGGCGCCCCAACGGGAAATCAGCGGATCGAGCGGAATCGCCGAATGGTGACCACACCCCAGGCCGCAATTCGCCCAGACCCAGTTCGCGTGATCCTTCATCTGCGCCAGTGTCGGCACAGGTCCGGCCGGGACGCGGTATTTGCGTTTCTTCGGGTGCGATGGTTTCCACGAGCCCATGGCGATCAAAATGTGGCCAGGTTGTTGATCATGCCTTCGGCATACTTCAGCGCCTCCTCTAGCGAGGGATACGGGCCGACGGGAAACGAACCGCGCTGTCCGACTTTGCTTTCCAACAGCCTCTGGATACTCGCCGTCGTGCCGGCAATGGTCACCACATAACCTTCAGCGCTTAGCGGCGGATCAGACCACTGAAGTTCAAAGCCGCCGAACATTTTCACTGGCATCGCCAACCCCATTAAACCCTGCCACCAATTCTGCCGCCAATGAGACGGACATGGAAGGTGCGAGACGCGAACGAACCGCGTTTGGTCGTGTTATGTGCGTGTTGCATCGACTGGACTGGAAATGTGGGAAAAGCCGGGATATCAGCGGGAAAGGGAAGCAACGCGCGGCAACGCGTTTTCGTCGCCCCGATGGAGCATCCGACGACGAAAACTCTTGGATTCTCTGGGTTTTTAACTGGCTGGGGGACTAGGATTCGAACCTAGATAGGCAGAGTCAGAGTCTGCAGTCCTACCGTTAGACGATCCCCCAACGGGAGGGCGGCGGTTAGACCATGCGGCGAGGGGCGATTCAAGACGGGCAGCGCTTTCTCAGGCCTCCGAAAGCTGTTCCAAAAAAACGGGGGCTGGAATCAGAATCAGGCCAGGGGAGGCGCCTCGCAGTCCGGTGCGCCGGCGCGATCAAGCCATAGACGCTCCGGATCAGGGACGGGCAGATTGCTGTCGCGCTTGCGTCGGCAGGCTATTTTGCGATGTATGCCCGACGGCAAAGGAATGAGATCCGCATGAAACAGCGGTCGGACCGGTCATCGGGCCGCGGGGGCGCGCGGGTGCGGGTAAAGTCGACGCGAGGCCGCGGCACCTCGTCCATGCGCTGGCTCGAGCGTCAGCTGAATGATCCCTATGTGCGCGAAGCCAAAAACAAGGGCTATCGCAGCCGCGCCGCTTTCAAGCTGGTCGAACTCGACGGGAAATTCCATTTCCTGAAGAAGGGCGCCGTGGTGCTCGATCTTGGCGCCGCGCCCGGCGGCTGGAGCCAGGTGGCCGAGAGCTGCGTCGGCGCAACGGGCCGCATAGTTGCCATGGATATATTGGAGATGGCGCCCATTCCAGGCGTCGCCATATTGCAGGCCGACATGCTGGATGCCGCGACACCAATGCGATTGATCGGGGCGTTGGGGGGCAAAGCGGATGTCGTACTGTCCGACATGGCCGCGCCGACCACCGGCCATCGCGCGACGGATCACCTGCGCACGACGGCTCTCTTCGAAGCAGCACTGGAAATGGCGGAGCAGGTGTTGAAGCCGGGCGGGACTTTTGTCGGAAAGGTGTTTCAGGGCGGGGCCGCAGGCGATCTGCTTGCCCGCGTCAAACAGAAATTCCGGGACATCCGCCACGTGAAACCGCCGGCCAGCCGGGCGGAATCCGTTGAGCTTTACCTGGTGGCGAAGGATTTCAAAGGCTGAGTCTCACCAATACGTGCCTGATCACCGTCTTGCATTTTCAGGCCCATCTCGCCAAGACTGCCGCCCACCAGGACAATCCACAATCTGAGCAGAACCGGAAGGGGTAGAATGAGATACAACTTCGCGCTGGCGGCCATGGCTTTTGCCGCCGCTTTGCCAATTTCCGCAGGGGCACAGACCCTCACCAGCCTCACGAATCAACCGCCCGACGGCGCCGTCATCACCATGCAGATGACCGACGGCACGGTGATTGCGCAGGGCGAGAATGACAATGACTGGTGGAAGCTCACGCCCGACAATAAGGGCAGTTATGTGAACGGCACCTGGACGCAGCTCGCAACCTTGCCCTCGGGCTACTCGCCTTACGCGATGGCGGAAGCCGTGCTGGCGGATGGCAGGCTGCTGATTTCGGGCGGCGAATACAACGAAACCTTCAACTGCTGCCAGTTTACCAATCAGAGCGCGATCTACGATCCGCTCAAGGACACATGGACGATGGTCGCGCCACCCAAGGGGTGGACGAATATCGGCGATGCTCCGTCGATCGTGCTGCCGGATGGCCGGTTTGTCATCGGCTTCAAATTCACAACGAAGATGGCGGCGCTGGACCCGAAGACGCTCAAATGGACTGAGCTCAAATCCAAGGGCAAGAACGGTAAGATGATCGCCGAGGAAGGCTGGGTGCTACAGCCGGATGGGACGTTCCTGACGGTCGACGTGAAAGCCCACCCGGATTCCGAACTCTACGATCCCAAATCCGGCAAATGGCTTGAAGAGGGCGACACGGCCAATGTCGATCTTCGCGGGGCGCAGAATTGCTGCGGCACCTGCATTCCTTATGGCAAGGACAACAAGAAGTGTTACGACCCGCCGGGTGAGACGGGCGCTGGCGTTAGGCGTCCCGACGGCACCGTCTTCTTCGACGGATCCATGCCGGACGGTGAAGACGTTGCACATACCGCCATCTGGACCCCGCCTTCCAAGGGCAAGAAGGGTACGTGGGCGGCTGGTCCGAATTTTCCCAACGGAGACCAGGCCTATGACAATCCCGTATCGATCCTGCCGAATGGAAACGTACTGGCAGAAGGCGCAAGCGGGCAGCTTTATGAGTTCGACGGCAAGAACCTGAATACGACCAAGTTCGCCGGTTACGGCGAACTTATGCCGCTACCTTCGGGCGAAGTTCTGGTCGGGGGCTACGCTGCCTACAAAACAACCGGAACCTACGATCCGTCATGGGCGCCGACCGTATCGAGTTCGCCCTCGTCGGTGACCCGCGGCCAGACCTATCAGATTTCCGGTACGCAGTTTAACGGCTTGAATCAGGGCTCTGCGTTCGGCGACGAGTTCGATTCGCACACCAACTATCCGCTGGTGCGCATCACCAACAATTCGAGCGGCCACGTCTTCTACTGCCGCACCCATGATCACAGCACGATGGGCGTTGCCACGGGCAGCAAGACCGTGTCGACGAACTTCGACGTTCCGTCGGGAATGGAAACCGGCGCGAGCCAGCTCGTTGTCGTTGCGAACGGTATTCCGTCAACCGCAGTTGCCGTTACGGTTCAATAAAGCGACATAAAACAAGGTAATCCATCCTCCCCCACGCGGTGCGCGGGGGAGGATTTTTTTTTAGAATTTCTGGCCGAATTTGATGCCGATCAGGCGCGGCGTTATCGGCGATTCATAGGGTTCGTTTTCACATACCTGTGTCGTGCACATGGCGAAGGTGAACAGGTTGCCGGGCGCGTCGAAGAGATTCTGCACGAAGAGCTCGGCGTGCCAGTTGTCGCGCTCTATGCCCAGCGCAATGTCGACCGTGGTGTAGCCGGCCTGTTTGCCCAGCGCCGATCGAATGGGCGTATCGACACCCGTCACCGGATTGGGCGCGTCAATGCGCAGATCCGGCCACGCACTGCTTTGCGATACCAGCGAAAGCTGCGCGTGCGCGAGATAATCCGCGATATTCCACTGATAACGCGCGGTTATATTGCCCTTATATTTCGGCGATACCGGCAATTGCGTGTTGGCGGGCGCCCAGGGCGGATAGGGATCGAGTGGCCCCGGACACGTCGTTACCTGCTGGTTGTTGGCGGGATTGGTCACGCCGCACAAGACCGATGTGAGATTGGCGTCAACAATTGTTCCCGACCCCGAAAGGCTCAAATGATCGTCGAGCATCCAGTCGACATCGCTCTCGATGCCGTTGATGACGCCTTTGCCCGCATTGTGAATTTCGGTGAACGAGTTCAGGCCCAGAACCGAATACTGGAAATTATTCCAGATGTCGTGGAACAGCGCGCCGTTCCAGCGTATGTGATTGTCGAGCCAGGTTGTTTTCCAGCCGGCCTCGTAATTGTCGAGCGTATCCGGTTCGTAGGGTGGAACCGTGCCGCGCCGATTGATGCCGCCCGGCCGGAATCCCGTGGAGTAGGTTGCATAAACCATGTGATCGGGATCGACGTGCCAGGACAGGTTGGCCTTGTGCGTCTCGCCGGACTCCTCCACCGATTTATTGAGGTTGGTACAAGGGGCGCCCGGTTCCGAAGGAGGCGCGAAACACTGCGATACGCCGGTGTGGGAACTGTAACCGTCGCCGAAGCCGAAGAATCCTTCGAGCGAATTGACGGCCTTGAACACACGCAGGCCGCCGGTCGCAGTCACGTTCGGCAATATGTCATAGGAAACTTCGCCGTATGCCGCGTAGTCGCGGTCGACGCGCATCTGATCCGTCAACCAGATGGTTGAGGGCCAGCCGGGAACGGAAATATCGGTCCCGATGTCGTTGATCCGGTAGTTCTGCAGAATATAATGAGTCTGCAGTTCGTAGAAGAGACCTGCCGTGAAACGCAGGCGGTCCTCCGCGGGCGAGGTCAGCCTCAGCTCGTGACTGGTCTTGGTGAAGTGATCCTGCGCCTGAATATATTGTGAAGGATCGACGGGCTTGCCGGCGTTGTTGGTCCAATAGGCGCCGTAGCCGTAGAGCGTGTCGTACCAGTAGGAATAGTCGGTGTAGTCCGACTCTTCGCGCACCCGGCGATCCATATAACCGCCGGAATAGACGAGATCGAGATCGCTGATCTTGCCCTGCACCGTGAGCGCGGCCTGCCACCATCCGTCATGAACATAGTCGGGATAGAAATGCTTGACCTCCAGATATCCGACGCTGGGGTCCCACGAGCCGACACCGTTGGTCTTCTCTTCCTGTGCGATGAGGCTGGGCGTGACGGTCCAGTTTGAATTGAGGTCGACTTTCAGCGCTGCCCGCGCGCCGAACGTGTCGGCATCGTTGAAGTTGCCCTTGGCGATCTTGTAATTGTTGATGGTGATTCCGGACGTCGGGTAGTACCGCGTGCCAGGTACATTGTCGATGAAACCGGCGTCGTGCTCGTCCCAGGCGACGAGCCGAATCGCCGCATTTTCGGCGATCGGCTGATTGACCATGCCTTCCAGGAGGTAGCCGAAATCGCCGTGATCGACGTGATTGCCCTGCACGTCGTAACTTGCTTCGAAGCCGCTCGGATCGGGCTGGTTGGTGATGATGCGAATGGTGCCGGCTTCGGAACTGGCACCGTAGAGCGTGCCCTGTGGACCCGCGAGTTGCTCGACGCGCGCGACATCGTAGACATGGACGTTAAGCGTCCCGCCGATCGTGGTGATGGGCTGCTCGTCGAGATAGACGCCGACGCTCGGCAACGATCCGGAATGATTGCCGTCGCCGCCCGAGACCACGCCGCGCATATACACATTGGCGAATCCTGGCGCGCCATTGCCGGCGCCCGCGCCGCCGCTTGCACCACCCGGTTGATAGGCGACGCTCGGCAGATATTTGACGTAATCGGCAAAGCCCTGGATTTGCAGCTGGTCGAGCCGTTCGGCGCCGAGCGCCTGGATACTGAACGGAACATCCTGCAGATTCTCGGCACGCTTCGTGGCGGTTACCACCACTGTCTCGACGCCATTTTGTGTTTGTGGCGTTTGTTGCGCCTGCTGGGCAAGTGCAACCGAAATACCTGTGAGCATGCTCGTCGTGAGCAAACCCAATGACAATGCTCCGCGCCCCCGGGCGCGCCGCAAAATTCCCCTCATGATCACGCCCCTTCTGATCAGTCCCGATGTAATTCGCTAGTCCGGCCCTGCCTCCGCTGTTATCTTTTCATCATGTTGACGGGGCGATTTGTTCCGGTCAATTCCCCCCGTCATATTTATTCACGGAAAACGGGTGGATCGGGGTAATTCGCGAGAACCGGGGCCAACAGGGGTTTCAAAAGTTCGAGCCATTCTTCGTAGTGGCGCCAATGCTCGATGCCGTCGGCAGAGAGGGGCCGGCGCACCTGCTCCGAGCTCGCCGTGCGCACCGGCCGCGGGTTCGCATGGAAATGCAGACAATTATCTTCAAATCCCAGCCCGCAATGATCGAGCAGCTTCCGGACCTCCTCTTCGGGGGACATGACCAACTGCTCATGGAAGACGCGATGGATGCGGCCGGGCAGCACCGCATCGAAGTGGCTCATCAGTCTGGCGTAGTCGAGATAATAACGTCCGATATCGAGAAGGTCGTAACTGAATCCCTGGCCGCGGGCAAAATGCTGCTTGAACAAGGAGAAACAGCAGGCAAGCGGATGTCGTCGCACGTCGATGATCTTTGCATTTGGCAGGATGAGATGGATCATTCCCGCATGTGCGAAATTGTTCGGCATCTTGTCGATGAAGAAGAGCCGCCGCAGACGGCGATGGATGCGCGTGCGCGACAGAAACTCCTCGCCGAGATTTTCGAACGCCGTTGCGTCCAGATCCGCCAGCACTTCCGGGTAAGCGGAGGAGTCGCTTCGTTTCATCTTGCCGCCGAGACGGCGTGCCAGCGAAGCGATGTCCGGCAATTCCATTGTTCCTTCAACCGCCGAATGGCTGGCGAGGATCTGTTCCACCAGCGTGGAACCCGAGCGCGGCAGTCCGACGACAAAAATCGGATCCGGCGCCGTGCAGCCCAGGCGGCTGCGCGCAGCAAAGAACTCGCGCGTGAAGAAAGCACAGGATCGCGCGACATGATCGCTGATGTCGTCGGCGTCGTAATCCAGCGCTTCGCGGCGCAGACGGTTGCCGTCGCGGTAATGCGCAAAGGACTCGGCATAATTGCATTCGTCCTCGAGCGCCTTGCCAAGTGCAAAATGCAGGTGCCAGCGATCTTCCGCGCCCAGATTTTCGCGCACGAGCTGCGTCCTCATTTGTGATATATCTTCAGCGGAGAAACGGAGCGTCTTGAGGTTGGCAAGGCTCCACCACGCTTCGCCGAGCTGCGGCGACAATGCGATGCTCCTGCGATAGGCGGTGATGCAATCCTGCTGCCGCCCCAGCGCTTTCAGCGAATGGCCGTAGCTCATCCAGGCCTTCGGCTGCGCGGGCTGGCCGGCGAGAAGCGTTTCGTAATTGGCAACGGCTTCAGCATATTCGCCGATCTGTCCGAGTGCGGCCGCTTTCAGCGCCCGCACGCCGGCATTGCGTGGATCGTCCTTCAGCAGCAGATCGGTTTGGGCGATCGCCTCCGCCGCCTTGTTCTGACGATAGAGGATTGTCGCATAGTTCTGCCGCGCGACGCGGAAGCCGGGCGCAAGTTCGAGCGCGCGCACGAGCAGATTTTCTGCATCTTCATAACGGCCAAGCCGCGCACCGGCTTCGGCAAGCATCCTGATCGCCGCCACATCGGTTGGATGTTCTTTCAGAAATTCGCGCAACTTTTGTTCGGCGACGGCAAGTTTGTTTGCACAGAGCGCCTTAGCGGCCTCAATCAGCCGGGGATCGTTGACCGACGCCAGAACATGCTGCGCGTAGGCGGCGTCGGCGCCCTCGTAGTCGCCAATTTGAAAACGCAGATCGCCGAGTTCGCGCCAGACATGGGCAGCCCTGGGATGAAATTCGGTCGCGCGTTGCAACGTATGGATCGCGTCCGCGATGCGGCCTTGCGCAACGAGGGCCCGCGCAAGGATCGGCAGCGCTTCGGCGTCGCGCGGGAAAACAGCGATAATTTCGCGCGCCTGGGCTTCGGCAAGCTGCGGATCGCGTGCGAGCAGGCGCGTGGCATGGGCCAGCGCCGTTGCCAGCGAACCCGTGGGTGCAGGTGTGGTATCCGCCAATTCCGTCCGCCAGCCTTTCTCGACCGCCATCCTGCCGGATTTGTGGCTTGCCGAATACTTGCACGCAGGGTGCCGCGCTGATAAAGGCTCGGCGCTCCAACACGGAGCTTTGCCCTGATAATCCGCGAAGCGCTTACTTTCGACGACGTGCTGCTGGTTCCGGCAGCCTCTGAAGTGCTGCCCGGCCAGGTCGATACCCGCACCCGCCTCACCAAAACCGTCGAACTCGGCATCCCGCTCGTCTCTGCGGCGATGGACACCGTCACCGAAGCCGCGCTCGCCATCGCCATGGCGCAGGAAGGCGGCATGGGGGTGATCCACCGCAATCTCGGCATCGAGGAACAGGCCGAGCATGTCCGCCGGGTGAAGAAATACGAAAGCGGCATGGTGGTGAACCCCGTCACCATCGCGCCCGATGCCTCACTCGCGGACGCGCTTTCATTGATGGAGCGCTTTCGCATCTCGGGCATCCCCGTCGTCGAGGATGCACGACATGGCGCCGGCCGGCTGGTCGGCATCCTCACCAATCGCGACGTGCGTTTTGCGACCGACCCGCGCCAGCGCGTCGCCGAGCTGATGACCAGGGACAAGCTCGTTACGGTGCGCGAAGGCGTGAGCGCGGCGGAAGCAAGGCGCCTGCTGCACCAGCACCGCATCGAGAAGATTCTCGTGGTGGACGACGCCTATCGCTGCGTCGGCCTGATCACGGTGAAGGATATCGAGAAGGCGCAGAAATATCCCAACGCCTGCAAGGACGAGCGCGGCCGGCTGCGCGTGGCCGCTGCGACAAGCGTGGGCGAGGACGGCATCCGCCGCGCGCTGGCGCTGGTCGAGGCGGAGTGCGACGTGATCGTGGTCGATACCGCGCACGGCCATTCGCGCGGCGTGCTCGAGACCGTGCGGCGCATCAAGCGCGAATCGAACTACGCCCAGGTCGCTGCCGGAAACGTGGCGACGGCGGATGGCGCCAAAGCGCTGATCGATGCCGGCGCGGACGCAATCAAGGTCGGCATCGGGCCGGGTTCGATCTGCACGACGCGCATCGTGGCCGGCGTTGGCGTTCCGCAGCTCACCGCGGTGATGGATGCGGTTTCCGCCGCGCGCGATCAGGGTGTGCCCGTCATCGCCGATGGCGGTATCCGTTACTCCGGCGATTTGGCCAAGGCGCTTGCCGCGGGCGCGCATGTGGCGATGGTCGGTTCGCTGCTGGCGGGGACGGAAGAGAGCCCCGGCGAGGTGTTCCTCTATCAGGGCCGTAGTTATAAGGGCTATCGCGGTATGGGCAGCGTCGGCGCGATGGCCCGCGGCTCGGCCGATCGTTACTTCCAGGCCGAGGTGAAGGATACGCTCAAGCTCGTGCCCGAAGGCGTGGAGGGCCAGGTGCCTTACAAGGGCCCGGTCGCCAATGTCGTGCACCAGATCGTCGGCGGTGTCCGTGCGGCGATGGGCTACACCGGTTGCCGCACCATCGACGATCTGCATGCCCGGGCGGAATTTGTGCGCATCACCGGCGCCGGCCAGCGCGAGAGCCACGTCCACGATGTGGTGGTGACGCGCGAATCGCCCAACTACCCCGGCGCGACCTGAGCGCGAGCAAGTTTCGTATCGACGGATCCATGCGTAGCGCCACATCGCGCAACTAACAAAATCCCGGCCCGGTTGACGCGCTATAGAACGCCCGCAAGATGCTCTTCGGGTTTTTGCACCTTGGCTGGTTCCCCGTGTAACAGGGCGTCACTTCGTCAGCGCGATTGCAGGCCGCGATCAAGATTTTCGACGCGCTGGATGGCGCACGGGCAAGCTGTCCGATCTATCTGCGCGGCGCGTTCGGTACCCGCCGCCAGTCGCCCGTGGAATCACGCCGTTGGATCGAGCACCGAAAGGTCCGCCGAACGGGCAGCCTCCACCAATTGCCGGTCGGAGCAGACAAAGGTCCAGGCGCGGCGCTCCATTGCGCTGAGCACGAGGCATCCCGCCAGTTGCATCGCGTCATAGGCGCGAAGTGCGTAGCGATCGACTGCGTCCAGGGCATAATCGATCAGTGTGTCGTTGACGGGTTGCCGGAGAAATCTGCTCTCCATATGCTTGCGAAGCAGGTCGATAACAAAGTCCGCAGCGTCCTGATCGATATCTCCAGCTCGTTGACGGCGCCGAATTGCGGAGCGCGCCTCCACCATCGAGAGGGAAAGCACTGCGACTCTTTTATCTGAATTATTGCCCAGCAAGTGCAGGAGCCGGTCCGTGCCGGGCTCCTGTACATAAAGCTTCACCAGCACACTGGTATCGAGAAAATAAAGACCCAACTCATCGCCTGTCGTGCAGAACCGTCGTCGACAGCGACTCGCCCCGTATCGCTATCGGACGAAATCCGGTGGGGCTTGCAGTTTGTTTTCCGAGCACGCCACTAACTTCCAGCCTGGCCCGATTCAAATAGATTGCCGTCGTGGGAAAGTTTGGCGGCCTCGGGTTGGAGATTTTCTTCGTACGGACCAGTTCCTGATCGATGGCCTGCTGCAAAACTTCGTACCGCGCTGCGTCATCGGCAGCCCAGGAAAAACCCTCGCCGCGAAGTGCGGTATCGCGAAACCATTTCAGTGAAACAAACTCATAGCCCGGACGGTTTTCTGCGCGTTCCAGCGCGCGAATTAGGTCTGACAGTCGATCTTCTGCAGGTGCTGTTTTCGACGATCTCCAGGCGGGAGAATGTTCTTCGGCCTCAACCTGTTCCTCTTCCATTTGCGCAAATGTAATCCGGATCGAGTCCTCGTCCGGGTTCCAATTTCCTTCGAATTCGGTGGTTCGGGCCTTCCTTTTGTTTCCGCGATACAAGTGAACTTCGCACTCGTAATCTCGCGGCAACACCCCAAGCGGACGCAAAACAGCGGTTAGGCGCTCTGCAATTTCCAGCTCAACGCCTGCGTTCTTAGTCATCTTCTAAATTCCTATTATAAATTAAAGAGGCACTATTGCCACGCATATGTAATATAGAGTTGCGGAAATCCGCTTGTCAAGAGGTTTCGAGAGCAAAATGACCCCATCCGCACGATTGCAGGCTGCGATTGAGATACTCGAAGCGCTGGCGGACACGGGCAAGCCGGCGGATCGTTACCTGCGCGACTGGTTCCGCACCCGCCGCTATGCCGGTTCCAAGGATCGCGCCGCGGTCGCCGAGCGCGTTTTCGGCGTGATGCGCAAGCGCGCCGCGCTCTCGTGGCGGATGCAGAGCGAAGCGCCGCGCGCGCTGGTCATCGGCAGCCTGGAGGCGGAAGGTCTCGACGGCGACGTGATCGCAATGCTGTTCGACGGGAGCAAATACGGGCCGGCGCCGCTCGACGTCGGCGAACGAACCGCGCTCTCCCACCACCGCGAAGAAACACCGCCGCCCTGGGTCCGGGGCGAATTTCCGGCCTTCCTCGAAGCAGAACTTGCCCGCAGCCTCGGGCGCACTCTGCTCGATGAAATGGGTGCCATGACAGCCCGCGCGCCCATCGATCTGCGCGTCAACACGCTGAAAGCCGCGCGCGACGATGTGCTCGCCGAATTGCGCCGCGAGGGCTTCGCGGCCGAGCCTGCGCCCTACGCGCCGCACGGCATTCGCATCAAACAGCATGAAGGCGCGTCCGCACTCTCCCGCGCGCAAGCCTTTCTTGAAGGCCGTTTCGAATTCCAGGACGAGGCGGCGCAGATCGCCGCGCTGCTCTGCGCAGCAAAACCCGGCGAACGCATCCTCGATCTTGCAGCCGGCGCGGGCGGCAAGGCGCTGGCGCTGGCGGCGGAGATGCACAATCGCGGCTTGATAGTTGCGAGCGACAACGACCCCGTCCGTCTGGCGCAACTCGCGCCGCGCGCCGCGCGGGCGGGCGTCACCATAGTTCACGAACAAACAGCGAGCGCGGCGGCAGGCGAAAAGTTCGACGCGGTGTTTGTCGATGCGCCCTGCACTGGCTCGGGCGCATGGCGCCGCCAGCCGGAACAGAAATGGCGTCTTACGCCGGAGCGTCTCATCGAATTGCAATCGCTCCAGGATGAGATGCTCGACGAAGCCGCGCGGTCCGCGCCCGCGCGCATCGTCTACGCCACCTGTTCGCTGCTCGCGTGCGAGAATGAAGATCGCGTCGATGCTTTCCTCGAACGCCATACCGGATACACGATGCGGCCTGCCGTGGACATCTGGCATGAACTCACCGGCGCAGCGCCGCCACCCGGCATGTCGGAAACGTTCCGCGCCACACCGCTCACGACGGGAACAGACGGATTTTTCACCGCTTCCCTGGCGCGTAACACCTAACCGGCAATTCCCCTCCGCGAGTGTTGCCCAGCGGAGGCCGGAATTCTCCGTTTCAGTCCAGGCGGGCGATCCTCTCCTGCAGTCTGGTATAAGGGTGGGCGACGGCGCCACAAACCGAAGCGGCAACGATCAATGCCGTGGAAGCCAGAAGACCGAGCCTGAACATGATTTTTTTCACCCTTTTTCGCGCGGCCTGCGATCTATTTCACTCTGACAAACGGTCCCGAAGATTGCCGTGTCCAGGGTGAAGACGACAATTCTCCAGTCGAATCGGTCCATGATTGTTCAAAAGCCCTGTGTTTTGCTTTCGGGTCGATTGCCCAATACACGCTCGAGCGGCGATTGCCCTCGCGTTTCCCGTGGCGGTTCACCGGAAATTCCTCGATCCAATATTTGGTTTTCTTGTTGAGCAGCGTGGATGCAATCGAAACCGTGACTTCTGCGCATGCCGATGACGCCGTCCCGACGCCGCTGGCGAGCAGCGTTCCCGGAACGCCTTTCGATGAATTGGCGTAGAGGCCAACTCCAAACTTCTCACAGCAGATATTGGATATTGTTTTTTCTGCCACCACGATGCGGCTTACGGACCTGCCGTGCCCGGTTACCGGTACGGCCGCATGCGTCGAGTGGGAATAATAGGACGAACCGGAACAGCAGGTGTGATAGTACCACGTCACGCCGAGCCAACCGTAATTGCACAGGAACTCGGCGTTCGCGTCGCGGTTGGAAACAACATCCTGCAACCGGCTTTCCGGGTTTGCAGGTTGTGTGGCCGCGCCGCAGACCGAAGTGGCGGCTATCAACGCCGTGCTGGCAAGAAGCCCGAGCTTGAACATGACAAATTCCCCCTTTGGAATGTTCCGTCGTTAACCCAGTCTGACACAGACTCCGCGAACAGCAAAGACCGCATTCCTCTCACGCTTCCGGTTTTCGCATGAGTTTCCCTATCGCAGAAAAAAGTAGGGCTCTCGCGGCAGTTCCGACCACGGCGATGTGTAGCTGTAAGTCGAAAAGCCATTGTAGCTGTACTCATGATTTTGGGTATAGGCCCTCCATTTCGTTTGCGGCTGAATTGCCCAGTACAAATGGGTGTCGTAGCCCGATCCGCGGACCGGGGCGTTTTCTTCGATCCAGTATATCCTTCTTTTTTTGAGGGTCGTCGGTGCAATCGGGACTGAAACTTTTCGGCATTTTCCCGATACGGTGCCGCTGCCACCGGAAATCAGCTTCCCGGGAGTTCTGGCTCGGGAATTGCTGTAAATACCGATCTCAATCCCGAACCGGATGTGTAACGGCTTTGCGCTTCTTTGACTGTGATTTGATGAATGGTCTTTCCGTGCCCGACGACAGGGACCGCCACATGTGTCCAGGTCGAGTAATTCGAGCTGGAAATCGACCGTTGGAACGCTGAGATACTGAGTTGCCCGTATGTGCACAGGAATTCGTGGTTGCGGTCGTGAGTGGCGACTTTTCCCGATAGCGGGCGTACCGGTAAGCGAGCGTACGCCGCGGCGAACGACAAAGAACCGACAACCACAAAGGCCGTCGTTGCGAGAAGGCCGATCTTAAACATGCCGCTCTCTCTGCGGGGGACCCCAAAAAGCAGGCATCCGCCTGGTCGTCAGAGGCCCTTTGCCGAACATGTTGGTGCTCCCGGACCTTCCTGTAGTGCATTGCGCGCGTGCGGCACTCCGCGATCCTTATTTGCGATTGACTACCTCACCCTGACATAAACGCCGCTGGAATGGTTGGTCCAGGGCGAGGTGAAGCTATGGGACACACCGTGGCTGTTGACGTACCAACGGTGTTTCTGCACGTAAGCCTTGCGCGTGGCTTTCGGGTCGACCGCCCAGCGTGTTGTGTCATCGTAGTAAACGTACCCCGTCCTGGGCATGGTTTCCTCGATCCAATAGGTCTTTCCCTTCTCCAGGAGAGTCGGATGGATCGGGATTTCGATGTGCCGGCATTTGTTCCTGCGGGCCAGGACAGTACGGCCGGCCACAGGGTCACCCGGAAGGTCGCTGGCGTTGCTGGTGCGGAGTTTGACCTGAAGGCGCCTTACGCCCACGGTGCCCTCGTTCGCGACGATAATGCGATCAACCTTTTTTCCATGCCCCATGATCGGCATCGCGACGTGTGTCCAGGTGCTGGAGTAACTCGAGTCCGAGCTGCTCCCGTAGTGAGACACCTTGAAGGACCCATAGCTGCAGAGAAATTCATGGTTGTTGTCGTGGCCGGCGATTTGGGCCAATGACGGGTGCGCCGACGGCCGTGACTGCGCAGTTGAGAAAGACAACGAACCGACGACCACGAAAGCTGTCGTCACCAGAAGATTGCTCTTGAACATATTATCCCCCAGGGGCGCGTTCCCGGTGCGCCGCCAGCCAGAATCCTACGC
Source organism: Rhizomicrobium sp. (assembly GCA_036269235.1). Taxonomy (GTDB): domain Bacteria; phylum Pseudomonadota; class Alphaproteobacteria; order Micropepsales; family Micropepsaceae; genus Rhizomicrobium. Next base: position 47,865 of record DATASL010000043.1, on the reverse strand, counting down.
CCGGCGCGCCGCCGTAGCAAGCGACGGGATTTCATGCCTGGTTCTGGACAAGGTGGCGAGGTGCCATTAGGTGATGGCATGTTTGCCACCGATTCCGTTGTGATCGCTCGACCTCTCCGTCGCGGCCCCCCTCCACCGCTATCGCGGTCCCCCTCCCCCGCTGCGCAGGGGAGGATCAAAATGCGCGCGCCAACTGATCCTCCCCCGCATAGCGGGGGAGGTGCCCCACCTGTAAAGCGGCTCCGTTATCCGTACAGCTCGGATTTTTGCGCCGCTTTACTGGCGGGGCGGAGGGGGCCAGTCGCGCGCGCGCCGGCGCGGCGGAGCACCCACCCATGACCGCACCTGTTCTCGTTATCGATTTCGGCTCCCAGGTAACGCAGCTCATCGCCCGCCGTGTGCGCGAGGGCGGCGTCTATTGCGAGATAGTGCCGTTCAACAAGGCGGAGGAAGCGCTCAAAGCCGCGCCGCCGAAAGCCATCATCCTTTCCGGTGGCCCGTGCAGCGTGATGGACGAAGGCTCGCCGCAGGCCGCGCCGGAAATCTTCGAAGCCGGCGTGCCGGTGCTCGGCATCTGTTACGGCCAGCAGGCGATGGTGCATGGGCTGGGCGGCCGCGTCGAACCGCATTCCAAGCGCGAATTCGGCCGCGCCGCCATCGAAGTGAGCGGCCAGAGCCCGCTGTTCGACGGCGTCTGGGCGCTGGGCGCGCGCGACGATGTATGGATGAGCCATGGCGACCGCGTGACGGCGCTCCCGCCCGGCTTCCATGTGATCGCGCAAAGCGACAACGCGCCCTTCGCCGTCATCGCCGACGAACACCGCAAATTCTACGGCACGATGTTTCATCCCGAAGTGGTGCACACACCGCGCGGCGGCGCGCTGCTGGGCAATTTCGTGCAGAACATTGCCGGCATCGCGCCCGACTGGAACATGAAGGCTTTCGCCCGCGAGGCCATCGCGCGCATCCGCCGCCAGGTGGGCGAGGGGAAAGTTATTTGCGGCCTTTCCGGCGGCGTGGATTCCTCCGTCGCCGCGCTTCTCATCCATGAAGCAATCGGCGACCAGCTCACCTGCATCTTCGTCGATCACGGACTCTTGCGCGCGGGCGAGGCGGAGGAAGTGGTTTCCCTCTTCCGTTGTCATTATAACATTCCGCTGGTGCATGTGGATGCGTCGGAAATGTTCCTCGCGCGGCTCGCGGGCGTTCGCGATCCCGAGCAGAAGCGCAAGATCATCGGCGCGAGCTTCATCGATGTGTTCGAGGCCGAAGCCGCGAAGATCGGCGGCGCGGATTTCCTCGCGCAGGGCACGCTCTATCCCGATGTGATCGAGAGCGTGTCGCCGCTGGGCGGGCCGTCGGTTACTATCAAGTCGCATCACAATGTCGGCGGGTTGCCGGCGCGCATGCGGATGAAGCTGGTCGAGCCGTTGCGCGAATTGTTCAAGGACGAGGTGCGCGCGCTGGGGCGCGAGCTTGGCCTGCCGGAACGTTTCGTCGGCCGCCATCCCTTCCCGGGCCCCGGCCTCGCGATCCGCCTGCCAGGCGATGACGTGACGCGCGAGAAGCTCGAAATATTGCGCGCCGCCGACGCGATCTATCTCGATGAAATCCGCAAGGCCGGCCTCTATGATGCGATCTGGCAGGCCTTCGCCGTGCTCCTGCCTGTGCAGACCGTGGGCGTGATGGGCGACGCCCGCACCTACGAACATGTCTGCGCGCTCCGCGCCGTGACGAGCACCGACGGCATGACCGCCGATTCCTACCCCTTCGACCACGCGTTCCTCGCGCGGACGGCGACGCGGATCATCAACGAGGTGAAGGGCATCAACCGCGTCTGCTACGACGTGACCAGCAAACCGCCGGGGACGATCGAGTGGGAGTGATATAACAACCAAATTGTCATCCCCGGCGAGCCGCGCCTTCGCGGCGAGGGAAGGGGACCCAGGTGTTTACCTAATTACAAGTACCGGAACTGCCCTCAGGCTGGCCCGAGTGTTCGGAACAAGCGCCGACTTCTGGATGAACCTTCAGGCGCAACATGATCTTTCGGCAGCCGCCATCAAGTCGCGCCGAGCGCTCAAAGCCATCAAACCGCTCGCCGCCTGAGACGGCAATGATCTGCGTCGCGTCCGGCCAGCCAGGACGATCGACATAGCGAGACGACACTCCGCTTTCCGGTGGCGAAAAGCTTTTTCGCGTTCCCTGCGTTTTTCCCTGACGCAGGGAAAGACCGTCCTGCATAGTTCAACTCGGCTCCACTACAAACAAGACGAGCCAGGCCGCAAACAGAGCGCGGAGTGCCAGGACGTAACGGATTACGTTCCGGTCATTGAGTTCCCTGAACCCGGTTCCGAAGATAAACCTGAGCGAACGTACGCTGTTGGCCGGCGAATTATTCCAAAGGGACGGCCGCCCCATTTGATCCCAAATTTCCCGATAATGTGCCCGCAGATAGTAGAACAGTGAGAAATTGATAACCAGGTACAATATCGTTGTGAGCATAAATATGATCCATAGCCGAAACGCAATCATCCGAACTGCCTCTGATGCCGGGGTATCGATGGTGATTGTATTTTCTCTATTTCCCTGCGTGTTTCCCTGCACCAGGGAAAATGTTGCTCAACAGCAGAGCCGCAAACCTATCGGCGTGCCTTTGCCCACAATCTTCTTCTCTGCGCCTCCGCGGTTCCATTCGGCCGCGACGAACTTGCGAAAATTCCCTCAGAACAGCGTATTGCTCCCCGCCCAAAGCATGGAGCACCGCGACCTGTCCGCCGAAGCTCGAAGAGCGCAGGCGGAAGGAGGAAGCGGCCTACCCCACAAACCATCAAATTTGCTTCTCCCATTCCCTGCCTTTTTCCCTGCACCAGGGAAACGTCTCCGTTTCGTTTCGCGAGTGCGATCGGCAACGCAATGCTCCTCCCGCACCGCGACCCTCTTCGACGCGCGATGCGCATGAAGCGAAAAATCCCGCTACCGCCGGAAACGTGTCGGCCTCGGGAGTATAACCATATCAGGCCAAATGTCAACCGAAATGGTACGTGCGTCATCCAACCGGCCAACCGGCATTATCCCGCCACAGCCCAACCTCAAAGGAGAGTTTCCACGCTTCGAACAATGCGGAAACATCCCTCGGCGCGAAACACGCGCGAGGAATATGGCTGCTGCCCCCTATTCTCCGAGCGGTTCCGCCAGCCCGATGAGAATCCCTTCGGGGCCGCGGATGTAACAGAGCCGATACGAATCCCCGTATCGAACCACTTCACCGACAAGCTGCGCGCCGCGCCTGCGCAGTCTGGCGAGTGTTTCATCGAGGTCGCTCACGGCGAACATGACACGCAGATAGCCCAGCGCATTCACCGGGGCATTCCGGTGATCGGCAATGACCGGTGGGGCAAGAAATCGCGAGAGCTCGAGGCGGCACTTGCCGTCAGGCGTGACCATCATGGCGATCTCGACGCGCTGATCGCCCAGCCCGGTGATGCGCCCGGCCCATTCTCCTTCAATCATCGCCCGTCCCTCGAGCGTCAGGCCAAGCTCGGTGAAAAACGCGATGGCATCGTCAAGCGATTCCACCACGATGCCGACATTGTCCATTCGCAGCAATTTGCTTCCGGTCATGATTTCTCTCGTGTCCCTGATGAAGGTCTGGCTGGCAGCAGAGCCGTCCGCGGCGCGCCCACCATCACGCATAAGGATGTGGCTCGGCTTGAGCGGGCGCGACCGCTCCGCTAAATATTGTCTTGAACGACGGAAACGTGCAAATCCTGGCGGGGGCGAACGATGGTCGGGTTATCGCGAATAAAGGTAATAACGATTGCGGCATTCCTGTCCGCGAGCCCTGCCGCGAATGTAACGGCGAACGCCGCCGCCGCCGCGCCCACGCAAGCTCTCCTTCTCGCCCGCGAAACAAGCGCCTATCAGGCGTGGAAATCCCACGACGCGAAATTCTGGAACGCGTTCCTCACCGGCAATTTCATCGGCTGGGGTTCGACGGGCAGGCTAGACAAGGCATCGGCGACGCAGGAATTCACCGGCGCCGATTGCCGGATCGCGAGCGTCGCGTTCTCCGATGCGCAGATGACTCCGCTCGGGCGCGACGCGGCCCTGATCACGCATAAAACAACTTTCGACGGCGTATGCGGCCGCTACAAACTCGCGCCCGGCGGCTGGGCGGCGAGCGTCTATGTCCGCGACGGCGATCAATGGAAAGAGGCGTTCCACGCCGAAGCCACGATCGTCGACCCCAAAAAGCCGATGAGGCCCGCGGCCAAAGCGGCCGCCGGCGAACAGGAGCAAACAAACACCGCCTCTTCTGGCGCCGCTACCGATGCCCTGCTCGCGCAGGAGAACGCGCTCTGGGATGCCTGGAAAGACCGCGACACCAAAAGAATGGACAGTGGGATCGCGGCGAATGTGCAGTTCATCAATATATTCGGCATCCATCTCACGAGCAGAGCCGAAGCGTTGAACAACTGGTCCGGCAAGGGCTGCGATGTGAAGACCGTCGCCCTCACAGGCGCGCGGGCCACGATGCCGGCGCCCGATGTCGGCATCCTGACCTTCCACGCCCGCGCCGACGGCACATGCTTCGGCCAGAAGGTCGGCCCCATCTGGGGCTCGTCGGTCTATGTCAAACACGGCGATGTGTGGAAATGGACGTTTGGGATTAATCTGCCGGCGGGGGTGGAGGGTGGGTAGGTGCCCGTGAGAGCAACGGGGAAACCTGTAAATTGTCGCCGCAAAGCACCAAGAAGGGTGTTAGGTAGGCCAATTCGTGAATTGCGTGACTACCAGATACCTTCACTAAATACCTGTGAGAGATCAAGCTGTATTGCTTTCGGAACCGGGTCAGGCTCATGGCAGAAAACAGTAGCGAAGATGTATACCAACAGGATTGCGAAAACTATCGTTATCAGGATCGCAGCAAGTGGAGTCGATTCCAGACGGCATCGGTGGTTCAAGGTGCCGTGGTTTATGCCGTTTTTGCTTTAAACAAGCTTAGCTCAATAGAGCGCGTAGGTGTCGCGATTGCAGGTGCGCTATTTGTTCTTACGATTTGCGGGCTGGCGTGGAAAGATGGCTTGGATGCAGGAATATATCTGGATCGGATGATTGCGTATGAGCGCTCGCGTCACGCTCATTGGAAGGGCGGCAGGGCAAAATGGGGCAAGCGACTGCTATTTGTGCAAATAACACTTGTGGCGCTATTCAACATCTGGATGATACTCAAGGTAACTGGCGACTTTGTACATTCTCTGGGCAATGTAAGTTAGAACGTTGTAAATCTGATTTGCGCCTCCACGAAGTATCTCCAAAACGGGGCGCTTCCTCCTATTGCTCGCCCACGTCCATAATAGCTCCGCATCACCAAACACCCTTTAGTATTGCTTCCCCGGCTCCACAGGTTGCACATTTGTTTAGCGCTTCCTATTATGGGAGGTGACTCGTTGATCTCTGCGGAGGTTTCAGAATGGCGGAGGAAGTTGTCAAGATTACCTTCGAAGGGGGGTTGGCAGCCGAAGGGCGACTGGAGTTCTATGAATACAGTAGATCTCAGTATGCGACCGCACGATTTATCGCTACCGTGGAACATTTTCGAAGATCTGGAAAGGTAGCGGACAAAATCGTAGGGCAATCTTACATCAATATGACCGTTGAAGCGCCGCAGCGCGGGTCATTTTTGTACGACGTTGCTGTTCAAGTAAGCGCGACTGTTGCGTCGGGGGGTGTAGTTGGATTCTTAGCTTATATTTGGCATCAGTTGGCTCCTCGGCGGGAGAAGGTAGATACACTCTTGATAAAGCTCGCTGAATTTAGGTTGTTTGAGGAGCGGCAGCGAACTCTCCAATCGCAGGAGCGAACCAAGCAGCTAGCCCTCTTACACGACATCGCAGCTGGAGAACGTGCTTCACCGCAGCAGGCTATCGATCTCTTGCAATGGTCGGTTGATGCACCAAACATACAATTCCAAGAACTCGAAATGTCCGTCGACGAGAGAGTCGAGGCGCTCTTGGAGTTGATTGCAGAAAGAGACAGAGAAGGAGAGATTAAAAAGGCAGAGAAAACACTTGTCGGCTTCGATGAGTCAAGCATCAACAAGTTGACATCTCGACTTCGGCCGATGGTTTCGGAGATTGCACTGCCACTGAAGCGATCAGCAAATCGTATGAGTATTGGTTCGGCATCTGCGAATGACAATTTTATCTTCCTTACGGACGAAATTGTAAAGGATATTCAGGCGCGTTCGCCCGAGGAAGATACGACAACAATTATTGGCCGAGTGAAGAGTTATGATCGGGATGCGGGAGTGGGAAAAGTTCAATCTGGCGACCTGCATAGAATTCTAAATTTCATTGTACCCGTGCCTCGACGGGATGAACTTCGGGATTGGATACTTGCTGCAATGCAGAGAGACAATGTTCAACTGACCTGCCGCAGAATACTGGACGAAAGCGGGTTTCCTACTTCATTGATTTTGCTAGATATAAAGCTAGACGATGAAGAGGCGGGATAGAAAAATCGGGCGACAGGACCAGCTTCTCCACCCCTACGTCACCATATGCCCGATTAGCGCGGTGTCGATGAACTGGATGAGCGAGGTCATTTTTCCGTATTTGCTAATTCCGTGACAGGACTAATATTCCCCTCGATTCATGAGATGAGGGATCGCTGGTCCCGCAACTCATTTAAAGTGTCGGTAGGAGGAATACGTTTGCTTGATTCGCTTTGCGGCCTTGTCGATTTCCGGGAAAAGGTTGCTTTCGTTAATACCAAGAAGCTCTAACGATTTTCTCAATTCGATTTTTGATGATTCTGGTATTATGAATCTGGTTTCGTTGATAACGTGAGCGTAACTTATTTTTCGTGGTGACTTCAGACCATAGATAATAAAACCGCCAGCTTGTGAAAGAATGCGTCTATTACTCATTTTTGGATGGACATAATATGGTTTGAACAAGTCTATGGGGTTAATTATTGGGAGAAAGTGAGGTTTCTCGACTCGTATAAACTGGTGAAGGCGTTGATAGACGGATTGCTCATTCGATCTTTCTATTTCAGAAGACAACTTCGAACCAATTGCCCGGGCTTCACGAATGGCAACAATTTCTTCTTTTTCGGATTTTGTCATATTAGCGAGGTTGGCGAGGCAGCTGACGGCATCGCTGTCATAATACTTTTCCCGACCCTCAGGTATCGCGAATGCGGTAACCACGCCATCAGAACTTGCGCCATCATCTCCGGGATCGGTCGCAAAGTAGAGAGCAACAAGAGGGTTTAATGACACGTCCATCAACCGCGTGGGTAAGCCAAAGTGTTGCATTCTTACTAGGCGATCAAACATCGTTTGATCTGTTGCAAATTCATTAGGGTGAACGCTAATGAGGTCGCGCGTCGCCCGTTTTTCATTATTTTCTAGATTGCGGAGGTCTGGCCGAAAAAGCCCCGGAACATTGTCCCACGACGAATTGCGTTGGCCTCGATAACACTTGAAAAATGGTTTGGAGCGAGCATAATCAGTAACGACAGTAATAAAATCAGTAAGCGAGTTTGTGCGTGCCGCAACAATAGTACCACTTTTTCTCTTGGAGCCCGGCTTCTTTAATTTTATCATGAGTTTAAACGCGCTCTTATTGAGGGCCTAGGTCTTTGACGGTAAGTATACGTGCTCTGGTATTGATTCATTCGCCCTTACGCCACCATATTCCCGACAAGAGCGGTGTCGATGAACTGGATGAGCGATGTCATTTTGCCGTTCTTGATCGTCCACAGATCGCAGAATTCGGTCACGGCGGATTTACCCGTGGGTTTGAATGTCACCTTGGCGCGCCAATGGACGGTGGCCTGGTCGCCGTCCACGGTCAGCGAAAGCATTTTCTGATTGGCGAAGGCGAATTGGGCGAGCGATTCAAACTGCTTGCGCAGGGCGGCGCGGCCGCGCGTCGTTCCGGCTAAGGCGAAATGCTCGGGCGCGCCGGCGAGCCGCAGCGTGGCGCTGGGCGCGCACAAATCCACCATCGCGTCATAGTCGCCGCGCTTCCTCGCCGCGTAAGCATCACGCACGAGTTTTTCGACGGCTTTCCTGCTGGCCATGCCCGTTCCCCAATCGGCTTTTCGCAGCAGAGACTAGCATAGCGGGTCCTTTCCAGCCGCGCCATCAACGGTGCCTAGCGCCTCGACACCGGCATTTGGCTGCTCAAGCCGGGGTCGCGCCGAGATCAGGGCTCTTAGGCCTTGGCACGGTATACCGATACGGTATTGATAATGCTACATCGGTTATATATGTTCCTGATGTGTTCTGGAGAACTCAAGCTTGGAACTCCGCGAATTTCGACTGTCAGTCCCCCGAGAGGGGCTGGGAGTATCCTGCGATACGAATGGCGCTTTCCTTGGCTCGATTCCTCTTCTGAGGCGATGGCACGCGAACGGAAAAAGCGAATGGCAGCCAGTCGATAGCGAGCAATTGTCCAGTCAGGTCAGCACGCAATTCGGTCTTCCCATCGACATGTCCGCCAAGATGGGCGGATTGCAGGCGATCGCGGGCGCGCTGAACGCAGGCGAGCTGGCCCGCGCGCAAATCGCTACCGTTCTTCTCGGCATTCCCGATCCGCCGCAATTGTTCAAAGGCGCCGCTGCGCCTGAGCAGGCGATCAAACTCATCCGCGATCTTCACTGGAGCGGCCTGCTCAAATGGGACCCGGACGAACATCCGCGCTGGCCGTCGGGACAATCCGATGGCGGCCAGTTCCGGCCGGTAACCGGCGATACGGACTCGCACACAAATCCCACACAGGGTTCGCGGCCATCAGATCAGAAAGCAGGCGGGTTTTGGCCCGATCTCGCATCAACTTTGGCCGCTGGTGCCGTAGAGGTAGCAGGTAATATTGCGATAGGAGCCGAGGAGTTAGGCACCGAGGGTGCTGCCACGCCGTTAGTTCCCGCCGAAGAGGCCGGGCTTTCAGCATTGGCGGGCGAAGCGGCCTCCGCGGCCGCGGGGATGGTTGAAAGCGGCGAGGCCAAGGCGGTCTCAGAAAGCGCAATAGATTATGCGGAAGGTAGTTTTTCGATTCGCGACTGGTCGGGTTATCCGACGAACCTTTCGCGGCCAACCGGCCCATTCAGACTGCTGAACGGTGATGAATATGATGCAGCAAGGGCGGCTGCTAATAGTGCGAATCGCGCGCTGCGTGAAGCGGATCCTCCAGAATATGCAGGCAGGGAAATTCACGAAATTCAACCTGTCAAGTTCGGCGGCAGTCCCACCGACCCCGCCAACAAGATGGTATTGGCACCAGAAGACCATAGCGTCGTGACCACATGGTGGGCTCGACTCAACCGGAGTTTTCCCAAATGACTGATGCCAATATCAGATCGTCGGCGGGGCGCTTCGTCGCCAATCCTCCGGCGGGTCGCGAAGAAACCGAAAAAGTGCAAAGTGAGCTGAAGTTTGCGCTTCCAAAAAGCTATGTGGACTTTTTGCTGACGGCAAACGGCGGGGAAGGGTTCACCTCGGATTCATATGTTGTTTTATGGAGGGTTGAAGACCTTGTCTCCAGGAATGCTGCTTACAATGTTGCAGGGTTTGCGCCGGGGCTATTTCTGTTTGGATCGAATGGAGGTGGGGAGGCATTCGGATTCGACACGGGTTCCGAAACATGTTCGATTGTTTCGATACCGTTCGTGACAATGGATAAAATGGACGCGCGGCTTGTAGCCACGAATTTCGAAAGATTTATCTCGACACTCTCCGCATCTTAACAGGGCAAACATCGCGTTCCCATGATGAATCGATCAATCGGGATCATAGGAATACCATGAACGAACAAGAACTGACCGCACTATTTCGAAAGTTAGGCGCTGGGAATCCGTCAGGTTGGGCGCGGTCCCAGATAAACGAAAACATTCCGCAGCTGGCCCGCTTCCTATTTTTGCGACAGGCCTGGAAATTGGTCGTCGGCGACAATGACTCGAGCTGGATAGACGAGATGCGTCGGGCCAATCCCAATAGACCGGGAGGCGATGCGAGTCCGGCGATTGAACGATTGCTGGCAGCGGGTGCAAACGAAGAAGACCTGACAAAATTAATCCGGGTAATGCAGTGGCGACTGCTGTTTGGATTGTGCCAATTGTTGGATGATCCTGGAACTATAGAGAGCGAAGTGCGCGATATTGCCTGGCGGTTGTTTCAGGTCGACGAAGATGATCATCCGATTGCAATTATGCCAGGCTTAGCAGAATCGGTCTTGGAAACGGACCCCACCGGGCGCGAGATGCGACCAGCATGAGCCTTAAAGCTGGACGGCATCAAAAAAAGAAACGCGGTCAAAGTAGGAGTAATCTCAAGTACGCTTATGGAAAATAGAACAACGGAGCGCCGGAATTGGCCGTGAACCAAAATGAAAAAAACGTGAGAAATAATCATTTCCCGAACGGGCAGGTTTATGAGGACGGAAAGCAGAGTCATATTTCTTCAACTACTTGACACCGCTTTCGCGAGTTATCTCCGCTCCAGAATCCCGCAGTCCGCAAGATTCAGCTCTCGCGACGCGGCGGCTTCCGTGATGGCCAACGCGCTTTTTTCGGGCCGTTGCGATGATCGCTTGCACACCAAACGGCAAAGTTCGTCAGGGTGCTCGATTCCGTATATTTTTGCATTTTGTTCTTGATATGTTCCTAAAGATATGCCATTTTGGGTTGGATATGAACCGTATAGGACATCATGGCTGAGATTGCAGCGCTTGAGAAAAACTGGCGGGATCGCGGCCGATTTCGCGGCGTCAAGCCCGGCATGTGCCTCGAGAAAGACGGTCTCGTCCTTGGGGCGCGAACGGTGCTTGCGGAACGTGATCGCGATGGGAACCTCCTGCTCGACGGCAGGGAAGAGAAGCTTCTCACCTTGCTTTCGGTCGCTTATGGCGGCCCGGTCAGCAACTCCGTAATAAGCAAGCTGCGCCGCGCCGGGCGGCATGCGCGTCGTGGCGACGAGCCGGTCGCGGCGATGGAAGTCGCGCTCGCACTTCCGGAGTTGCAAAATCCGGCCCATGCCGCGCGGCGCCTTTTCATTGCTGACGGCTTGCTGGAAGCGGGTGTATCTCCGCGCGATATCTGGACGGCGCTGGAATTCGATCCGGCGCCGCTGGATGCGCTGGCGAAGGAATACAATCCGGCCGAGCCGCGTGTTCCGGGGGGCAGCGGCAAAGTCAGCGGTGAATGGACGTCCGGCGAGGCGGTTGACGCAGCAGAAGCGGCAGCCGGAAGTATTGTACGCGAACTCCTCCGGAATGGTGCAAGGGGCGCCGCTCGCTATGCCCCGCCAATAGCTTTCCTCACCGCCCTGTTGGATGCGTCTGGCGCCGGAGGAACGCGTACGGAAGGCGCGATCCGGGGGAGCGCAGATTTGCGCTATGTTCGTTACGGCGACGAAGCTGCATTGCGTATCGTGCGCGCGTCCGACAACCGCACCTTGCTGATGATGTCTCCGGGGACGGACGGAAGCTTTGTCGATCCCGAAAGTGATTTGGTCGCGCATCTGGAGCACGGCGAACTCGTTTTCGACGCGCCGTCCGCTCAAGACAATGCGAAGCCGGACGACGATTTCGAAGAGCCGAAGCTTTGCCCCAAACCGCCTCGTCCCGACAGCCCAGGCCTGGTGGGCCCGAGCGGCGCAAGAAGCAAGGCGTACGAAGATTATATGAAAGCGATGATCAATCCGCAAAACCCGACTCCGCATGGATTCGGATATCAACTGGCGAATCCTTTCGACGGAGGAAGGATAGTAAAATACGACGACTGCCAGAATGAGCCCGCGATCCTGAACTTGCCCGGTTCGATGCTCGAGTTCAAAGGCCCCGGTTATGCCGCGTTGCTGGCGAACAAGTACATTGGAGAGCAGATCGAAGATAATATCAGAGACCAGTGGTCTGACCAGGCGACGCGACAGGTCGATGCGAGCGGCGGGCGGCCGGTGGTGTGGTATTTCGCCGAAAGACCGGCGCTCGATTTTGCGCAAAAGCTGTTCAGCAACGAAAAGCTAAAGGGGATTCGGCTGGAATATGCCCCCTGGCCGGAGGGTGAGACATGGAAGTAAATCAGTTCGTGATTTATTCGCAGTGGAGCTTGCGGGAGGAGACGCCGGCCGGGCTGGGCGAGCGTGTGCTGCGAAATCTGGACGCGCTGGCCGCCATCAGCCCGCTGTTCCGTGACTGGATTTTCCTCGACCTGTCTCAGAATGCGTTCGAGATGACCGAGGAGAATATCCAGGAGTTTCTCTTTCCGCTGGATGAAGTCCGTTCCCGCATGACCCAAATGGTCGAGCGCGGTGTTCGCAAGGACGACGATTGGCAGCCGAATCCGGATAGAGGCTACAGCCTGGTCGCTTATTGCGGCGAAGACCACTCGTCGCAAGCTGTCAAACTGACGGTCCATGGCGGTGGAATATACCCGGTCGGGTGGCGCGACGCGAGCTTCGAAACCTCCGACAGCATTGCGACCGATCCCGCGATCGTCGCGTATCCGGTGTTCAAAGCGGTGTTTTTGTCGCTCGTCGAGTCCTGGGATGTCGATTGGGCGCGAGCCTTTTCAAGCGAAATGAGGAGTCATTGGAAAGAGACTTATCTCAACCGTTTCGATCTTTCCTGGATGACGTATCTTTCGGCGCCATTCGCCCGCCGGATTGTGCCGCCAAAGGACGCGCTGGTCGAACGGATGAAGGATGGCGGCCTCTTGCTGATCGCGGCGGAGGAAACCTTCGACGCATCCAATTCAAATCACATGGCGGCGGCGCGAAGCATCGCCGATGCGCTGGAGCCCCTCAACAAATCGCGCAGCCCGGCGTGACGATGCCTGACGAACAGGCGGCGCTCGATTTTGCGCGAACGCTATTCAGTAGTAACGACAAGCTAAAGGGGATCCGGCTGGAAAGACATGGCCAGAGTGGTAATTCCCCACCGCGCTTCCCAGTCTACTTCCGCTCCAGATACCCCCGCCCCGCAAATATCTTTGCCATCGCCTTCTCGATCCGCGCGGTGCGCGTAGCGGACTGTTTGGCGTCGGTGAAGTGATAGAGATATCCTCTTTGCCGGCCCGGCGTCAGGGCCTCGAAGGCGCGTTTGAACTTCGAGTCCTCGCGGAATTTCTCCTTCAGCTCCACAGGGATTGGCAGCTCCACCGGCGTCTTCTCGACCTTCAATCCGGTCTCCGCCGCGGCAATAGCCTCGCGCAGATAGGCCCTGATAGTCGCCGCCTTCGCGGCGATGGCGCTTGTGCTGGTGAACTTCAGCACCCGCGCGGCCCGTTGGCGGCCGAGCTGCATCAGCAGCTTCTTCGGGTCCTCCAGCAGCGCGCCCTGAAAGAACAGGAGCGCACAGGACTCCTTGAAGCCCTGAATGAGAACGATGTTTGTTCCCTCGCGCATGTAGCAGGGCTTACCCCATTTGCACGCATCCTCCAGGTCAAACCCGGACAGGATCTTCTGCAGCGCGGCAATCTCGGCCTGCCAGCGTTCGCGATACGCCATCTCCATGCGGTACCTCCGGTGTTGCTGGATGCTAGCATGGGAAAAGATCGCCGGGCAGGATGATCCCCTGTCGGATCGGCGGGGTCTGGTTCGTCCTTGGAAACGGATTGATGGAGTAGAAGTGATGCCCAGCACCATACGCCTGCACCGCGTTCTGGCGACGAGCCCGGAGAAGGTCTATCGCGCGTTCCTCGAAGCGGACGCGGCTGCGAAATGGCTGCCGCCCGACGGCTTTGCCTGCACCGTGCATCATCTGGAGGCGCGAATCGGCGGCACGTTCAAAATGTCGTTCCGGAATTTCACCACCGGCGACGGCCATTCCTTCGGCGGCAAATATCTCGAACTCGTTCCCGGCGAGCGGCTGCATTACATCGACGTGTTCGACGATCCCGGCCTGCCCGGCGAGATGGACGTAACCGTGACGCTGAAGAAAGTCCTGGTCGGAACGGAAGTGGAAATCGTCCAGGCCGGCATCCCTGACGCGATCCCGCCCGAGGCCTGTTATCTCGGCTGGCAGCAATCGCTGCTGAACCTGGCAAAGCTGGTCGAGCCGGAGATCAAGTAATAACGGGTAATTATTTGTTGTCGCGCGTTTCGGCCGCAGTGCGTTGCGTGACGCCAGGTTGAACCGCAGAGCGCAGAGTACGCAGAGAAGATGTTGCGCGCGAAAGCGCGCTGGTACCTCTGCGTCTCTGCGGTTCAAAAAAGTAAGCGATTGCGACGACAGCCTACCGCTGTCCCAGCACGCCTGTGTTCAAGCCGCCTGGGCGCGGGTGGTGTTAGTGGTCTCGATGAGCGTGCGGAGCCTGGGCGGCATGCCGGTCGTCTCGGCGCCCAGCCATTGGAGCAGGCGCGTTTCGGGCGCGCTGAGTGGGCCCTCGCGGGTGAGATGGGCAATCACCCAATCGGCTTCGCCGTCGGTGATCTTCGCTTTTTCGGCGCGGGCGGCATCGTCCTGGCGCTCCTCGGCCGCCATATCCGCTTCCGCCTGATCGAGCGGCGATTGCATCAGCGTGCGCACGCTCTCCGCCTGTCCGGGCGCGGGCCTGTGCATGAGGAACTGGAACAGTGTTTCATGCGCGTCGAGCCAGTGCTCGCGATGCAACGCCTGTTCGCGATCGGGCTCGTGCCAGCAGATCGCTGTGAGGTAATTACCAACGGCACGTGCAAACAACTCGACGAACGCGGGATCGCAGGCGCCCGACGCGGTGGCGTGCGCGATGTCGAACAAGGCCTCGGCTTCTTCGCGGGTAACATGGCCCGCCGAACCCGTCTTTGCCGCATAGAGGACGGAACGCAGCGCTTCGACATCGGCTTTGGTCACGGCGCCGGCGGCGTGGTCCTCGCCGCCGATGGCGGCACGGCGGCCGCTGACGATCGCGTTTTCGATTTCCCCGAGCGCAAACGCCGACAAAGAGGGCGGGACGTCCGACGCGCTCTTCATCACGTCCATCAGCAGGGCAAATTCCGCTGCCGTGGCGATTCCGCCCGTCTCGGTCAATTTCGCCGCGAGCCAATCGGCTTTGGCCTGCGAAATGTAGTCGGGCGGATCGTTCTGATGGACGGCGTAATCGGTGACGGCTTCTGCGAACAGGGCGGTCCATTCGGGCGAATCTGCTCCCCCCGAGCTGCGCTGGGTGCGGAACACAAGGTCCATATCGGCCGGCGTCAGCGGCGCGTGGGAATAGATCGTCCGCCGGATGTCCAGTGCCTGGCCGGCACTGATTCCGCCGGTGGCGGGCTGATCGGAAGCGGTCATGGCGCACACTCCTGGAGCATTCGGGAATGGCGCATCCTGCAGCAACGCGATTAAGCCCGCGTAAACAGGTGCATAAAAGGTAATCCCGCCGCCCGCCCGGGAATCCTGCCATCGCATCGTCCGATCAGACTTCCTCACATATTTGCTTGTAGTCGAAGCCCGACAGGCCGCGTTCCCGCAGCAGATTTGCCAGTCGGTCGGAGATGAACCATCTCCCGCCATAGCGAAGCTCCGTCCAGCACGCCCGGCCGCCGATGACCGAAGCGTCCAGCGCGCATTTCCACGGACCGGCAGCACGTTCATAGGCCCACCGGTCGACCTGGCCACGGCCGATCGCCTTCAGATTGCTTTGCTCTTCGATGATGGAGTCGATGCATCCAACCACGTTGAACAGGAAATGCGGCCCGGGCAGGACATCTCCGTTACGCTCCTCCACGATCAGCGGAAAGAACCCGTGCCGGCCGGGATCGAGCGCCTCGACACACGCCTTGAAGCTGGCGCTGACAAGCGTTGGGCCGCCTGTCACCGTTCGCCAGTCGTAAAGCGCGCCGCCTTCGACGATTCGCGCTTTCGCCGGAACGACCTCCGGCGGAATAGGGTTCCCGGTAAACCAGCTCGCCTTGAGGATCGTATCCGGCGCGATATAGGTCTTGGCGAAGAAGGCCTTCAGGGCCTTATCGCCGTCGGTGAATACGATCTCGGTATCGATGAACTCTGCTTCGTAATCGTCGCCAATGATGTAAGCCATGTTGTTCTCTTCATCGCAGGGCTGTCGCCCTCCTAGTCGCCTTCGACTTCAAGGTCGGTGATCTCGGGCGCGCTTCTCAGAATGGCCTCGACGATCTGGCCGACCCGCTCCGTTGCGCCGCCGTATCGCGCCACCAGCATGCCAAACAACGTGTCGTCATCGCGGGCGCCGGTAGAGAAGATGCAACACACGAAACCCTCTTCCGATTTTGCTTCCAGTATCCATCCGCCTTCGTCGACGAACGGCCCTGTGACAGCGAGACCGCGCGCCGCCATGGCCGTTTCAAGCCAAGCCGCGAATTTCGCGCTCTTCGCAAGAATGCCGGCCATGCCTTTCGCGTCATGCAATGCGCCTTGCATGTCGTCGCTCGGCATCGCCGACGGTTCGAAGAGCGTTGGCGCATGGAAGTAAAATTCCGGCATTTAAGCGTCCTCTGTTGTCAGGGCGGCTTCAGACTCGGCGGCGGGACCGGTATTTGTCCCTGAATTCACGCGACAAGGGAACACTGTTCCGGTCGCCATTTGCGGTGCAACTAATCGGTCGCGGGCACGGAGTGGTGCTCGTGCTCGATGCGCCACGCGCCGTCGACTTTGCGCAGGCCCACGGTCAGCCGGAAGAGGAAGCCGTCCTTTTCGGCCGGGTTGGCCGACGAGCCGGGACCGCAGCGCATGATTGCCACCGCGAAGGCAACGTCCTGGCCGGCGGTCACGGCGATATCTTCAAAGTCGAACGCCGTGCCCTGCTTGTGATAGCGGAAGAACAGATCCCATGTCCGTTCATATGCTTGGAGGCCTCTGCATTGCAGGGGCGGTGGCAGGTCGAACATGATGATGTCAGGCGCATGATGCGCGAGGATCACGGGGAGATCGTGCCGGCGCACCGCACCCGCCCAGGCTTCAAGAAGCATCTTGATCCGGATTTCTTCCGTGCCTTGGCTGTCAGGCATGATTTTGGCTCCGTTGGTAATTCCACGACAGGATCAATAACCCGCTAGGGTTCTCGGGGCCGTTACTCCCGCCGGCGATTTTGTTATTATCCCCCATAGTCCTGCGGTTTCGGGCGGGGCGCCGTTGATCCGGCAACACCAATGAGGGGCAGCCATGCAAGCCGTCGAACGGACACAGATTGCCTATGCGCGCCTCGCCGGCTTTGTCTATCTGCTGCTGATCGTCCTCTTCATGGGCGGCGCGTTCCTGATTGCGCATATTGCCGGCAGGGGCGATTTCGCCGCGACGTCGGCGAACATTCTCGCCTCGATGCACCTGTATCGCGGTGCGCTGGTGCTGCAGATATTGGCCTCGATCCTGACGACCTTGCTCGCTTACGCGCTTTACGTGGTCGTCAGGCCGGTCGATACGAATCTGGCGCAAATGGCGCTGTGCTGGCGGCTTGGCGAAGCATTCGTCGGGACGGCGTTTGCCTGGGTCAGTTATCTGGAGCTCGGCCTTTATGCCACCGGTCTCGATGCCGCGCAGGCGAGGCCATGGCTGGCGCTTGCGCATATGATCGATGCCGCGGGCTTCAACATCACCACGCTGACGTTCAGCTTCGGCTCGACGATCTTCTTCTATCTGTTCTTCAAATCGGCCTGCATTCCGAGGGCGATCGCGGGCTTCGGAATCTTCGCGTCCGTCGTCGTGGCGGTGGTGAGTGTGAGCAATCTGGTACTCCCCGAATATGCGGCTTCGCTTCAGATCGCGTGGCTGCCCATTTTCGCCGCCGAGATCGTCACCGGCTTCTGGCTGCTCTTCGGCGGCGTGCGTGTACAGGCTGCTGTGCGCCATGACGTGAGCGGTATGGCCTGATTTCATCGGGGATGTGAGCGTCGCCATCCGGTCAATCCGTCATGGCGGTTAACGGAACGCCGGAGACCAGCCGGGAAGCAACGATCTTGATGACGGCAGGTAGTGGGCTTCCGCAATGCCCTTCGCGATTATGACTGCAGCAGGCGGGTACTTGCCGATAGCTCGTCCCGGGCAAGGCATTTCAATTGCCGCTAAACTCCCCTCATGACTCGAAGCATGTGGAAGACCATCGCCGTCTATGGCGCGGCGCTGGCGGCGGGGGCGCTGGTGTTGCAGTGGCTCGATTATGACCGGCTGGCATGGTCGCGGCCGGGCGAGATTTACTTCGCCCTGATCGCGGCGGCGTTCCTGGGGCTCGGCATCTTCATCGGCATGCGGGTGTTTGCCGGCCCCGCACCGGCGCCGTTCGACGGCAATCCGCAGGCTGTTGCTTCCCTCGGCATCAGCCCGCGCGAACTCCTGGTGCTGAAGGAGCTGGCGGCCGGCCGTTCCAACAAGGAGATCGCCCGCCTGCTGGAGATATCGCCCAACACGGTGAAGACCCATCTCGCCCGCGTCTACGAGAAGCTGGGCGCGGAGCGGCGAACCGATGCCGTCAACCGGGCGCGGGAACTCGGCATCATCGCCTGATGCGCCGCAAAAGTGACGATTTGCCCCGGATCACCCTTTTGGGTGATGGATTTCCGCCGCTGCCGGTGGCTGGATCGCGCCGCAATCCGGGCGAACGGGGAAGGTTGAAATGCTTCGCACCATTCTCATCTACGGCGCGATCGGAGGGCTGGTGGTCGGCGTGCCGCTGTCGGTCCTGACGCTCACCATGAGCGGCCAGTCGATGATGCATTACGGCATGCTGATCGGCTATCTGACGATGCTGATCGGGTTGAGCGCCATATTCCTCGCCATCAAGCGCCACCGCGATGTCGATGGCGGCGGGGTGATCGGATTCTGGCCGGCGCTGGCGCTGGGGCTTGGCATCAGCTTCGCCGCCAGCGTGATCTATGTGATCGCGTGGGAGATTTCCTGCGCCATCGCCCATGTCGATTTCGCCGGCGCCTATGCCAGGGCGATGATCGCGCAGCAGGAAGCGAAGGGCGTCTCGGGTGTGGCGCTGGCGCGGTTCAAGGCGGAGATGGAACAGTTCAGGGTGCAATACGCCAACCCACTCTATCGCTGGCCGATGACCTTCGTGGAAATCTTTCCGGTGGGCGTGATCGTCTCGCTGGTTTCGGCGGGGCTGCTGCGCAACAGCCGCTTCATGCCGGCGCGCGGCAGGGCGGGCGTGCAGGCCTATATTCACGGATGAAACGAGAGAAACTGTTGAGGAGAACAAGATGGGTGTGACGGGCATAGGCGGCGTATTTTTCCGCGCCAAGGATCCCGACGCGTTGCGGCAATGGTATCGCGAAAAGCTTGGCGTGGGCGGCGAGGGCTATTCTCCCTGGGAACAGGCCGCCGGTCCGACAATGTTCATGCCGTTCAAGAGCGACACGGATTACTGGCCGGACGGCAAACAATGGATGATGAATTTCCGGGTCTCGGATATCGATGAGCTCATGGCCAAGCTGCGGCAGGACGGAATAACAGTCGAAACAAATCCCGAATGGGACAGCCCCGAAACCGGCCGCTTCGCACGCATTCACGACCCCGAAGGCAACCGCATCGAATTATGGGAGCCGCCGGCGGAGTAATTATTCCTCCCCCATGCGATTATGGGAGAGTGGGACCGCGAAGCGGTGGTGGGGGTATTGCGCGCTGGAGTGCCCCCCACCCCTTCGGGGCACCTCCTCCTGCAGCGGGAGAGGATCATCAGCCGTATTTGAACTCCGGCTTGCTCTGGCCGACTTCGATTATGTAGCCATCGGGATCGCGGATGTAACAGCGCGTCTCGCCATATTTGTCCTTCGGCTCGGTGATGAACT
The DNA here is from genome assembly GCA_036269235.1 of Rhizomicrobium sp. Taxonomy (GTDB): domain Bacteria; phylum Pseudomonadota; class Alphaproteobacteria; order Micropepsales; family Micropepsaceae; genus Rhizomicrobium. The sequence continues at coordinate 28,115 of DATASL010000043.1, read as the reverse complement.
CGGCGCCGCGGCTCTTCCATAATTCGTAGCAGGCTTGGATATCCGCGACGCGGATATTCATGAAACTGTTGATCCTGTCCGGGTCGGCGAGGGTGCTGAGCGTCACCGTCGGTTTGTCGGGCGTCGGGCCGCCACCGACGTTTACGATGAGCCAGGTGTTCGCGATCTGGATATACACAGGTGCACCCTCGGCGTCGCCCATGCTCAGGATGCGGCCGTCGAAGACCTTTTCGTAGAAACGTGCCGATCGTTCCATGTCGGCGACAGTGAGAAAATGCGCGACGGTGAACCCTTCACGCGGCGGCATGTCATAACTCTGTTGCTCGACTTCCACGCTGCTCATGGCCGGCTCCAGTTCCGAGGGGATCATCCGTGATTAAACACCCGAAAGCGCAGACATAACAACCCGTCCGCGCATCGCCTGCCTTGTACCACCGTGCGGCACCGACTAGGCTTTGCCGGGGTAGAAACAACAAATCCTTGAGGGTCGAACGATGAGAGCGGCTTTTTTGACAGGCGTTGCGGCGCTAACGATGTGCATGGGGAATGCTGCGCTTGCGAGCAGCGTATCGATATCTTTCGACAATCTGTGCGACGGCATGGACATCATCACCAGCACGGCCACCAACACCGCGCTGGAAACCGGCAATGGCTGCGATCAGGGGGCAAATTTCGGCGCCGGGACCATCGGCAAGATCAAGCATAAGGGGAAAGTCATCACTTTCGGCGTCAATCTGAGCGCCAAGGGCGGCGAAGGTTATCAATACATCTACGTGATCTCGTATCCGTTCGTCACCGGCTCGACCTGGAGCAATTTCTATACGACCGATGGCAAGACGCTTTCGCGGATCAATTTCGGCACCTACACCGTGAGCGGCCCGAATGCGCATCCAAACAAAGGTAGCCGAAGCTCGAGCGATTGGCCGCGCTAGGCGCTTTGTTGTTCATTGAGTGATTTCGGTCCGCTGACGAAGGGGCTGGCGCGCAGATAGAATCGCAACACGCGTTCCGCATCGCGCGTGATGCCGATGCGTTTGCTGCTTCCGATTTCGCGCGGCTTGTCGTCGTCATGCGCCAGCCAGAGCGGGCCTTTGTGGCAGAGATCCAGCCCGTCCAGCCGGCGATCGATCGCGAATGCCTGGCAGAGCCGCCCCGGACCGCGCGCGAGATCGCGAATGCGTTCGGTGCCGCGATTTTGCTGCATGATTTCGATGCCCTCGACAGGCTCGAGCGCGCGAATGAGCACGCCCGCGCCGATGCCCGGCTTCTCGCTTGAAACATTCAGCATCCAGGAGATGCCGTAGGCGAGATAGACGTAGGCGTGTCCGCGTTCGAGAAAGAGCGCACCATTGCGCGGCGTCATCCCGCGGAAGGCGTGGCCCGCTTCGTCGCCGACGACATAAGCCTCTGTCTCGACGATGCGCCCGCTGACGATGCCTTGCGGCAGCTCACGGACTACCAGTTTGCCGATCAGGAAACGGGCGAGAGCCGCTGTATCGACCGGCAAAGCCGCGCTGGTGAGCACGGAATGACTACGGAGTTGGTGACCGGGATGGATATCTTCCACGCTGACGCGCCTTATCCTGCTACATACCTTCCGTTACGAAATTCTGGTTTGTGAGTTCAATCTCGTCCGCGAGATCGCAGGGCTTTCAAAAAGCGTCGAGTAAACCACCACCGCCAAAATGTTCTATGCGGTGCACGGGGACTATTCCTTCAACACCTTCCGCAGCGTCTCCTCGATCTGGCCGCCGCACCACGCATCGCCGTAATCATGCCGGGCTTTTTTCGAAAGCTTTTTGAGCGGGGGCAATTGCGCCAGGCGCTGCGTCAATCCCGCCGTGAGCGGCGCCGATTCCGCGAAGATGTCCGCGATGGCGGGGAAATGTTCGGTCATGGTCGACCATAGCGTTCCCGTCACAATGTCCGCGATGCCCGCTGTCTCGCCGCCGAGCAGGAAACCGAGATCCGCGGTCAGCCCATTGCGGCGGCCGGTTTCCTCCCACAGCGACATCCATTTCTTCAGGCGGGGAATGAAATCGTGCCAGCGTTTCTTCGTCCACATCTGGCGGCCGCCATCCAGCGTCATGTCGTCGATCAGATCGTTGGCGTCGCAGACGATTTTCATCGTCATGGCCCGCGCGCCGGGTTCGTCGGGCAGGAGGCCGAGCGTCTCGCCCAGATAGAGGATGATTGCCGGCGTCTGGGAGATCGCGAAACCCGCCTTCCTGTCGACCAGGACCGGCGGACCCATGAACGGCACCGGCATGGCCCCGACCTTGCCGCTCATCAGCTCCGAAATTGCCGCGTCGCCCGCCTCGGTCCAGCTCAGGCCGGCATAGGCGAGGACGGCGCGCACGAATTGGCCGCGGAAGGGCACGGACCAGTAGTAGAGTTCGTAATCGGGCATGGTTTAAGGGCTCCGGGGGTGGCGAAAGCAGGGCAAAGGCCTTATGCAAACGCCCGAACGAATTCTTCATCCATAAAGAGGAACTCTCATGCACGCGAAATCGATTGCCGTGGCGATGGTGCTCGTATTCGGCGCCGCCACGCCCATGGCTACGCCGGCCCTGGCCGCCCCGATGGCGCAGCCGAACGGGCTGAAAATGACGGACGTCAAAGTCGGCAATGGCGCGGTCGCCAAGGCCGGCCAGCCGGTGACGGTCAACTATACGGGCTGGCTCTATGTGAACGGCACCAAGGGCGCGAAGTTCGATTCCTCTCTTGATCATGGCCAGCCCTTCACCTTCCCGCTCGGCGCGGGCGCGGTCATTCCCGGCTGGGACAAGGGCGTCGCGGGCATGAAAGTCGGCGGCGAGCGCACGCTGATCATTCCGCCCGAACTCGGCTATGGCGCGGCCGGCACGCCCGGCGGACCGATCCCGCCCAACGCGACGCTGATGTTCGACGTGCAATTGCTGAAAGTCGGTTCCTGAACCACTATAGTCCGTGCGCGCTCTTCGATAACCCATACAACGAAGAGCGCGGACCGCAACTAATCACTTTCGCGGAGCGGCCCGCGTCAGGCGAGGCGGTGCCCCGAGCCGGTTTCGCGCATTCTTCGCGGACAACATATGGAATTTTTAACGCCCCGGTTGCTATGCAACGAGAACGGAGGGGGCAGTTCGCCCTGTCGCCGGTGTCGTCGGAGGAAAGCAAATGGGCGGGCATCCGTGGTGGTATCTGGTTCCCTACGAGAAGGACATTGCCGGTAGTCTGGAGTCGCTGCGGCAACGCGAGTTCAGGGCCGGCCGCTACAACCCCGCCGAGGATTTCCCGCGCTTTCCGGTCGATCTCAACCATACGCCCGGCTGCAAACATTCCTCCATCGACGAGGCGCGCGAGGAGTCGGATGCCGACGGCACGCGCTCGATCCTCGATATGTCGCACATCGGCGAGAAACCGGATTATGAGGTGGCCGCGCGGGTAAGTGACGACGTGCTCCGGGATATATTCGGAACTACCAAACCGACGATCGAAGACGTGGAGGATTGCGAAGAACTGTTCGAAGATATCGAACGGGGGCAGGGGATCTATGTCGTCGTTTATGAAACCGACGAACCCTCGCATATTTTCTTCGCCGGCTATTCCTACGATTAGGCGGCGCTGCCGGCGAGGGGCCTGGATCCGTTCGCTCGGGGCCGGGAGCTATGAACAATCGGGTTCGGCGTCACGACCGGACCAATTTGCGCCTTGAGAGGACCGACTGGCAGGGCCTGAAGTTTGCGCGTTTTTCTCGCCAACGGCATTAGAAACAAAGGGCCGGCACCGAAGCCCTAGAATCCCAATGACCGCTGTCCTGGGTTTGGCGCCACACCTTCCAGCGCGAGCATCTTCGTTTTCGTTGCAGCGCCACCCGGCGCCGAGAAGCCACCAAGCTTGCCGCCGGCGGCCAGCACGCGGTGGCAGGGAATGATCAGCGCCACAGGGTTCTTCGCCATTGCCTGGCCCACCGCGCGGGCTGCTTCCCAATCGGTGCGGCCGATTGCTTTGGCCAACTGGCCATACGTCGTCGTTTCGCCATATCCGATGCGTCGCGCGGCGGCGTAGATATCGCGGAACAGATCGTCCTGCCCGGCGAGATCGAGTGTTGCATCGGAGAAATCGACCCGCTCGCCGGCGAAATAGCGCGTCGCCATTTCAACGGTTTGCGCAATGCCTGCCGGCGGCATCGCCGCTTCTGCGCCCGGCAACCGCCGCAGCAGGTTACGACCGGTCGCTTCCCCGCCAGCCGACGGCAGCTGGAAGCGCATGATTCCGACATCGTTCCACGCAACTCCGGCAAAGCCGAGCGCCGTCTCGAAGACGAAGTAGAAAGCCTGCATGCGCCTAAGATTGTGCGGCGTCGTACCGGAAACAATCCGTTTCTTGCGGAAGACCCGTCCATCGGGGAGACAACGAAGAGCGGATCTTCCTGCGAAGCTTTCAGATTAACGGCTGCGTCTTTCCGTTCTCCGTTTCGTTCTTCGGGAATGACCGCGTATTATTTCACGCATCTCCGGAGAGGCACCGCATGGACAAGGACGAACTGACGAACTGGGCGCTGGCCAATGGCTGGCAGATCATCGACGGCCATCCAAGCTTGACAAAACCCACGAGCCCTCATCCAGCGATCGTGCGGCTGGTGCTCAAGGCCACCGTCGTCAATCTCGAAGTGAAAAAGCCCGTGGGCAAATGGGAGAAAATCTCGGGCGTGCCCTACGCCAAGATCGAACCCGACCCCGAAACCGGCTTCCCCCGCGGCCTCGGCCTCGACACCATCACCGGCTTCACAATGCTGATGCAGGACAACAAAAATCGCATGGTATTTGCGCCGAAGCGGTAACGGACGCGATCAATCCCTCCGGATAAGCAAACATCCTCCAGGGACGCGACCTTCCAACCAGCCACCGAATTCGGCTGGTCGCAACTGTAGCGGCGTGCAGCCCAACTCTGTCGAGCGGTTTGCACGCTTTGGGCAAGCGCGTTGAGTCGTTCTCTGAACTCTGCATGACAATTGCGGGAAATCCCGACTATAGCGAAGCCCTTCATCTCATTGAACAGGCGGGGCGGGTGCTTCAATCCTCCTACGAGGAGCTTCTTCGCAAGATCCAGCTTATGGGGCAGACGGCGTTTAAGGATCAACTGAAATCTGATTCACAGTTCTGGGCTGCATGTGAAAATGAATGGGGCAGAGGACCCGGCTATAAGGGCCGCGTTTCTACACATAATCGCAATTGGTTTACCACCAAAGAGAGAATGGAACTCGATGAAGAGTTGCGCGCGCTCATTGAACGAGAATGGAGACAGACGCTGATCCGCGTGACAACATTGTTCAAAGACTAGCGCCTCTTGGCTCAGAGACGGGCTGGCACTCGTTTCCCTGCAGAGATACTGATACTCTGAACGCCGAATGCTCTCCGTTAGGCACTGATATCGGAGAGCATCGACTCATTGAACAGGCTGGTTAATCCCGCTACTTGCAAACACCCTCTGCGACATTCTTAATCAATGCCGCCACAGCTTCCGGCTGCGAAACATACAGGAGAATTAGCGACAGGAGAATTGGCGAGACAGTAACGAGATTTCCCATTACAATTGCCGCCTGTCGGGTGATCCGCGCCTCCGAATGCGCGGTCCGATCCGAGGAAAATTCCGTGATAGGAGCAATATATCCATTCAAATCCCTGGCGAGGAAAATGTCGGTCCCGTTGCGATTTCATGAGCTTGCGACGCCCCCCGCTTGCAATTCAGGGGCGGTGTATGCTATTGTCATACAAGCGGCCGATAAAAGGCGCATCCTTGTCATGGCAACACCCGTCTTGAGCGTGCGCGTCAGCGACGAAGAGCGTTCGCTTCTTGAGGCGGCGTCGGAGCAGGCGCATACGAATTTGAGCGATTTCGTACGGCGCAAGGCGCTTGAGGCCGCCGAGATCGAATTTCTGAACCGTCGAATCGTCACGATCCCGGCCTCGGACTGGGAGGCGTTCGAAGCGTGGGCGCATCGCCCCGCGCGCAAGATTCCGGCTCTGAAGAAACTCCTGCGCAAATAGCAGAAGTGACGGAGGCGCCACGACCGCTGGCGGAAACCGACGACCGCGAATCGTTCGATTGCGGGCGGGAGTCGATGAACCAATGGTTCCGGCGCCATGCATGGGCAAATCATGTTGCCGGAATTTCGCGCGTAAATGTCATCTGCGACGCGGCAGACGGCGCCATCATCGGTTATGTGACTTTGAGTGCTGCGCAGATCGAGCGGTCGAGCTTACCGAAAGGGCGCCAACGCAACAAACCCGACCCCCTGCCGGCCACACTTCTTGGTCAATTGGCGGTCGACAGACGGTATCAAGGTATGGGCATTGCGCGTTCGCTGCTGCGTTTCGCGCTGCTGACCGCGCTCCGCGCCTCACGCGACATTGCGAGTTGGGGTGTTATTGTCCATCCCCTCGACGACGCGCTCAGGACATTTTATGCGCAATATGGATTTCAGGACCTTCCCCATGATCCACGTGGCGCCATGGCCGTTCGGATGATTGATCTTGAGCTCGTTATGAAAGACGGATGACGGGCGCGCGCTTCCTGTCGCAGGGAGCATGCCGCCTGTCCTTCCGTATCATTATCCGCTAGCGGCGGCCGGGCGCTGACCGTTGATACAAATTGGCACGCGGAGCCGCGGAGCCGCAGAGGAAGAAGGTTTACCACCGGGAGCACGAAGAGCACGAAGGAAAGAGTCGCGCGCCGAACGGCGCGCAAGAAATCTTTGTGCTCTTGGTGCTCTTTGTGGTCAAACGGCTCCGCGCCTCCGCGTGCAGTTATTCTTTGCCAGATCAGCGCGAACTGTTGCAGGATCATAAAAACGCCGGGAGGGAATGGTCCCTCCCGGCGGAAGTTATTTGGTTCAAACGGGGGTTATTGTTTGATTTCCCAGACATTGCCCGGAAAGAAGCCGGCCTGTCCGGCAGTGCCTTTGCTGGTGCCGAACAATTTGCCGTTCTTGCCGACCAGCACGGTCGAGTACGGATACTGCGACCCCGCGCCGCCCGGGAATACATAGAGCACCGAGGCGGTCCACTGGTTGTTCTGGCCCGGAATCAGCTTGAACACTTCGCCATTGGCGTTCTCGCCGTCGGCATAGGTCGTGCCGTAAAGCGCGCCGGCGGCGTCCATCGACACCGTCTGCCACGGGCCGTTGCCGGTGTAGCAGCTGCTGCAGCTCGGAATGTTGTAGAGCACGGAGTAGTTGCTGCCGTCCATACCCAGCGAGAACACATTGCCGTAGCTGTTGTTGAAGCCGGCGGTCGTGCCGTAAAGCGTGCCGCTAGCATCCTGGATCAGCCCGTCGCGCGGCACCTCGCCGTCCGTGCCGCCCTGGAAGGCATGCAGCACCGACTGGCTCCATGAACCATTATTGGCGGTGAGCTTGTAAACGACGCCGTAATTATATTGGCCGTAACCCGCCGTCGTTCCATAGAGATTGCCGTCGCTGCCGAGCAGCACATTGCCCATCGGCTCGCCGCCATCATTGTTGCCGGTGAAATTGTAGAGAACGCTTTCGTTCCAGCTGCCGCTTCCGGATGGCGACAGTTCGAACACGGTGCCGACGACACCCGTGCCGCCTTCCGTGGTCGTGCCGTAGATATTCCCGTTTGCATCCATGCTGAGCGTGCCCGACGGCTCGCCGCCGTCATTGCCGCCGGAGAAGGTCCACAGCACGTTATATTGCCATTTTTTTTTCTTACTGTGGCTGAGTTCGAATACGACGCCGGAGCCGGAGCCGCCCTGATAGGTCGTGCCGTAGAGATTGCCGGAGGGATCGGCCATCAGCCCCGCCTGCGGCAAGCCGCCATCGGCGCCGCCGGTAAAGGCATAGAGCGGCGTTTCGACCCAGGCGCCGTTCTTCCTGTCGACCTCGAAAATCACGCCGTTATGCGCGCTGCCGTCGCTCGACGTCACGCCGAATTTGTTCCCTTTGGAATCGGCAACCAGGCCACCCATCGGAAAGCCGCCATCGTTTTCGCCGGCGAACGAATAGGCCGCTTTTTCTTTGATTTTTCCGGCGATCGCTGCGTTTCCGCCGGCCGCGCAGAGCAGCGCGGCAGCAGCCACGGACATGACAAATGTTGAACGCATATCAGGTTGGTCTCCTCATTGTGTTGGCTTGTGCGGCGCGAATTAACCGATGTGATCCAAGGGCGATCTGCGCGCAGCCTGGTGTTTACTTGACGGAAAACACCCGGCATGTCCTGATTCAGAAACTGAAATTTTCCTGATGGTGTCTGCAGTTGGATTCCCAATTGGTCAGCGATAGGGGGCAGCCTTATCGTTTCGGCCGGTTCACGCTTGATCCGGAGAACCGGCAATTGCGTGCCGAAGGCGCCCCGATACCGCTCGGTTCTACCGATTTCCGTATCCTGCTGACATTGCTGGAGCGCGCCGGCTCGCTGGTTTCCAAAGACGAATTGATGTCGCGAGTCTGGGGCCGCTCGATCGTCGCCGACAATACGCTGCAGGTTCACATCACCGCGTTGCGCAAGGCGCTTGGCGACGGGTTCATCGCGACGCGACAAGGGCTCGGCTACAGTTTCGTACAGCATGTGAGCCGCACGGAAGCCGGGCAACCGGGCAATCTGCCTTTCTATCTTGCTGTCCGCACGCATGGTGCGCCGTCGCGCCTGGTCGGACGCGAAAATCAGCTTCGTCTCCTGTCGGAACTGCTCACGCGAAATGCGCTTGTTACGCTTGCAGGCCCAGGCGGCGTTGGAAAAACACGGCTTGCCCTTCAGGCCGCAAGCGAAAGCGCCATCAGGTTCAGAGACGGCGTCTGGCTTGTGGAACTGGCTTCGCTCACGGACGATGCGTCCACTGCGGGTGCCGTGGCCACAGCGCTCGGCGTGCAGATCAAAGAAGGCGCAACATCGTTCGACAGCCTGGCGCGGCAGCTGGCGCGACGGAATCTCCTGCTTGTACTTGATAATTGCGAACACCTGATCGCCTCATGTGCGCAATTGTGCGAGGCGCTGCTGGCGGCAGCGCCGGAAATCACGATTTTGGCCACCAGCCGCGAACCGCTCTCCTGCAGGGGCGAACAGGTGTTGGAAGTGTTGCCGCTCGCACTTCCCGACGAAGAGTCTCACCGCGAAGTACGGGAGATACCCGCGATCGAATTGTTTGTTGAGCGATCGCGCGCGCTCAATCCCGAATTTCAGCTGAGTGACGACGACATCGCGATTGCTGCGCGGCTATGCCGGAAAGTCGACGGCTTGCCGCTCGCGATCGAGATGGTCGCAAGCTGGGCCGGAATGCTCGGCCTCAAGGCGCTGGAAGAGAAACTCGACGGTTCGCTGAACGAATGGCTCAGTGCAAGGCGGACAGGGCCGCAACGCCATTCCACGCTGGCGGCGACGCTCGAATGGAGCCATGATCTGTTATCGCCGGCCGAACAAATCGTGCTCCGGCGCGTGGCCGTGTTCGCAGGCTCGTTCTCCATGGCGGCGGCGGAACTCGTGGTCGCAGATCGTGCGATTCCAAAAGCGGACGTGTTTGGACACATCGCCAGGCTGATCAACAAATCGATGATCGCCGTCGTTCCCGGCGCGCGCGAACAACATTATCGGCTTCTCGAAACGACTCGCACCTTCATGCTGGAAAAATTGTCGGCATCTCCCGATACCGGGCCGGCACGCCAAAGACACGCCGATCATCTGCTGCGCATTTTGCGCGAAGCGGCGGACGACTGGGAAAGCATGAGCGATACCGCGTTCCGCGATCGCTACAGCCCGGTGCTCGACGATCTGCGCAGCGCGCTCGAATGGACAGGCAAACGCGGCGTGGAAGACGCCATCGTGCTCGCGGCCATCTCCTGGCCGCTATGGCGGGAATTGAACGCGCGGGCGGAAGGACGGCGCTGGCTCAGCGCGGCGGCTGCGCTGCTGCGGGCCGATACGCCACCGGCGCTGGAAGCACAGCTGCGGCGCGGGCTTGGCGCGATGTATTTCAACACCGCCGCCGTCAAATCCGCATCGGCTGAACTGGAGCGGGCCGTCGCCCTGTTCCGTTCGCTCGGCGACATGGCGCAGCTTGGGAGCGCGCTTGCAGCCTACGCCCATGCGCTGCTGATGCTGGGAAATCTGGAGCAGGCTCATCTCACAATCGCGGAGGCGTTGCCGCTGGTGGAAAATGCCAGGCGGCCCAAGTCGCTTGCCGCGGCCTATATGGTCAAGTTTTTCGAGGAGTCGCGATCGCGTTCGCCGACCGTGCGCGAGGCCGGACGAAAAGCCATTCGCCTTTGTGAAGTTGTGGGTGCCGAACGCTCCGCGCTTGTCGTCTCCTCCAATCTCGTCGAAGCCATGATGGAGATGGGCGATTTCGAGGAGGCGATTTCCAGCGGCGAGGAACTGATAACCCGTCTTGCCGGTACGGCGCACAACGATATTCTGGGCAATGTGCTGGCGCTGGTAGCCGCGGCACTGACTTTGACGGGAGATCCGCAAAGAGCGTTGCTGCGCGCCAGGGATGCGGTGCCGCTGCTGCGCAGCGAAGGCATGTTGTTCTGGTTCTTCGATCATCTCGCGCTGCGTGCAGCCCTCACAGGACGGACGAAAGACGCCGCCTTGATCTCCGGCTACGCCGACGCGCTCTCGCGCGAATTCGGACGCCCCAGGGATCCGATAGGGCGCCAGGCTGTGGAACGGCTGGAAACACTCCTCAAGCAATCGTTCTCCAGGCAGGAGATCGAGGAATTCGGCAGAATCGGTGCACAACTATCCGAAGCGCAGGTGATGAGCCTCGCCCTGGGCGGCTGACGCAATTTCTCTGCGTCGCCATCGGGAAGTGTGCGGCCTCACCCGGGCACGTCCAGGATGAGGCCACTATCCTCACTCAGCTGTGAGTGACTTCCAGGGTACGCTGATAGAATTGCACTTCGCCGCCGTCGAAGGAGGAGTACTGCACCTGGATCCTGTGCGTTCCAGCCGCAATGTTCGCGCCGCAGAAGAATGCAGCGGAATGCGACGAGAAATCCGATCCGGAATTGGCGAAGAAATACGTGCCGATCAGCGGCTCGCAGGGTGAGCCGTCAATCAGTATCTGCAGGACGACGGAGTCGCCGGTGGAGGCGTTGCCGGCATTGGCGAAGAAAGTGCCTCCGACGCAGCCGGCTTTTTTCGATTTGAACGTGATCGCTCCGGCGTCGCCGAGATTGACGAAGGTCAGTGAACTGCTTTGGTCGAATGAGTCCGCCGCTGCAACTTCTGTTTTCTTGATGGTGCAGCTGCCGGTTGTGGCCGCACCGGCAAATGGCTGCGTCGACCCGGCCGCATGTGCCGCGGATATAAACGAGCTTGTTGATAGCGCCAGCGCTGCCGCGATGCCTATTGCAGAAATACGCATGATTGGATTCCTCCAGTAAGATTGAGTCACATGAAGGAAGAGCCTCGCGGCCCGGTGTCATGACAGCGTCAGCCGGGCGTCAAAACACCGTCAATCCGGCAGGAGCCTGTTGAATTGACGCGTCAATTTGCGAGGACTGGTATTTCGATCGTGTCGAAACACGCAATGCCTGTCACTCCCGGCTGGCGCGGCAACCCCGCGCCAGTGCGGCACGGCGGGAATGACATCTGTGATGTCATTTGATTGGACTCTGCCTTGACGATTCCAAAAGCTCGAATTCCGCTCTAACTTTTGCTCTTCACCTGGAACACAGTGCCGAAACCGTTCTTCCCGCCACCTGTTGCAGTCCCGTAAAGTTCGTTTTTCCTGCCAGGAAACAGAGGGGCAAAGGGTTGGTCGCCATCGGTGCCGCCCGTGAAGGCATGGAGCACGAGCTCGCCGCCTGCCGGCGTAATTTTGAAAACGGTACCGGCATTCGCCGTGCCGCCGGCCTGTGTCGTCCCGTAGAGATTATTGTTTTTGTCAATGACCAGCCCGGCTTGCGGATTGGCGCCGTCGCCACCCGAGAAGGAATAGAGGGTCGTCTCGGTGTTGTCCGTTGCAAGCTCGAACACCGATCCGGCATCGCTTGCACCGCCATATTTGGTCGTACCGTAGAGATTGCCGCTCTTGTCGGCGATCAGGGTGCTTTGCGGATAGGCGCCGTCACCGCCACCCGCGAAGGCATAAAGAACAGTCTCGTGACCGCCGGAATCGATTTTGTAGATCGTTCCGCAATTGCAGCTTCCTCCGCCCTCATAAGTCACGCCGTAGAGACTGCCGCGCTTGTCGGGGAGCACGCCGGAGTCATAATAGGGATAGGCGCCATCATTCCCCCCCGCGAATGCGTGCAGGATCTTTTCGGTGCCGTCGGGCGAGAGTTCGAAGACCGTGCCGCAATTGCATCCTGCGCCGCCCAGATTGGTAGTGCCGTAGAGATTGCCGCGTTTGTCGAATGCGAGACCGCCATAGGGTGTGGCGCCGTCACTGCCGCCGGTGAAAGTATGCAGCAGGACCTCCTGTCCGGAGTCGTCGACCTTGAATACCACGCCGCAATTGCAGGAATGGTCGCCGCCGGAAGATGCGGTGCCGTAGAGACTGCCTTGTCCGTCGAGGACAGGATTGGCGTAGGGAATACCTCCGTCGCTGCCATCGCCGAAGGAATAGAGCACGGTCTCTTTTCCTTTGGCCGTCAGCCTGAAGACTGTCCCAGCCCCCAATGCGCCGCCCTCGACTGTCGTGCCGTAAAAATTGCCGGCGCCGTCCTGGACAAGTCCGGAAAAAGGAACGGCGCCGCTGCCCATGCCCCCGGCGAAATTGTGGAGCACGCTGAAATTCTTCTTTTTCGGCGCCGCAACGCCCGGCCTGGCATAGGCGCTGCCGATCATAATACCGGCCAGCGAAATCGTGCCGAGGAATGTTGGAATTATCCGCTTGAACCTGACCGGCATAATGCCCTCCGCGACGGGATCGTGTCGTCCTAAGTTTGAACGAGTATATGTCGCGCGTCAGCGATGCGTCACAACAGCGTCAAGGCACCGTCAAATCGGCGGGCCGCGGCGAAATTTGCGTCCGGATACGATTGTATACTCAGAGTATGTACAACCTATTCGTGTGAAACTTCCAATGTACGTTGGAAGATTTCGGCATTTCCACCGAGGCCGCTGGCGTATTCGACCTGGACCGCATGTTTGCCGGCAGCAATTTTGGCGCCGCAAAAAAAGGCCGCGGAATGCGACGAGAAGTCCGACCCCGAATTGGCAAAAATATATCCGTTTGAAAATGGCGCGCAGGGTGTGCCGTCGAGAAGCACCTGCAACAGGATATGGTCGCCGTCGTCGCCGTTGCCGGCATTGGCGAAGAAAGTGCCCGCAACGCAGCCGGCCTTGGCCTGCTCGAATGTGATCAACCCCGCGTCCCGCAATTTTACGAAGTTCGAGGACGTGCTCTGGTCGAACGCCGAAGCTGTCGCAATTTCCGTGGTCCTGAAGCTGCAGCTTCCGCTGCCGACCGCCGGAACATGACCGGGTGAGGATGCCGGCGGCGCTGCTTCCGCGGGCGCTATCGTGGTGCAGACCAGTGTCGCAAGTATCGCCAGCACTATTGCGCGAATAGGCATACTGGATTCCTTTGGTGTCGAATGGATCGTTCCGGGGGCGAAACCCGGCCGCCGAAATGAAAGCCGGGTTACCTTGTATAATCGGGCGGGTGATTTGTCGCGCGCCAGTAGTCCGTCAGCCCCCACTGCGCCAGCAACACGGGGACGCGCGCATCGCTGCGCAACGGGACAAGGTCCGGAGCAAACAGCGTCTCCCATTGCGGGTCGCTCAGGAAAACTGTGTTCCGGCGGGATGTGACGGCCGATTGAACCATCGCGAGCGCAGCGTCGTCGTCGCCGAGCGCGGAAAGGAATTCGACCGCGTCGTCGAGGTCGACGGGGGGCTCGCTTCGCCAGCGCGTGCGCAAGCCCTCGAACTTGTCCGTCTGGTGCGTGGCAAACGCGATGGCGGTTTGCCGGCACAGGCCGAAGAACCCGGCCACCGCAGGCGAAAGATGGGCCGGCGGCGTATTCAAATAGGTCGCGAGGCCGAACCAGTCGTGCTTGTACAGAAAATATTTCAGGCGAAGGAAATAAAACGGCACGCGCAACCTGTCGTCATGTTCACGATCGACAAGATCCATGACGTCTCTGGCCTCGTCGATCCGTCCGGTGTTGAGCGACGCGCGCACAAGATCCGGCGCGATGGAAGGAATGGCGCTGTTCAGGATGTAGGCGCGTTTCAATTCGTTCAGCGCTTCGTGATTGCGTCCGACGAACATCAGAAATTCGCCATGCCAGCCCAACAGCTGCGCGTTATCGGGCGCGGACCGCAGCGCGCGTTGAAATCGCCGGTCGATTTCTTCCAGATGGCTGGCGGGAATGAGCATGGCGAGTATGCCGAGTGCCTCGCCATTGCCGGGATCGAGCGCCAACGCGCGTTCCGCCGCCATACGCGCGGCATTGGCCACGGGCGGGGCGGAAGATTTCTCGCGTCCGGCAAACAGATTTGTAGCGAGCAGCAGTCGCGCGGTCGCAAGGGTGGACCACGCACTGGCGAAATCGGGTGCAAGGCCGATGGAAGTCTCAAGCTCGGCGCCCGCCTCTCGCGGATCGTTGCGGAGCAGCAATTCCCGCCCCTTGAGATAATGATCATGCGCGGCGGAACTCAGATGCAGCGCGTCGCCGAAACTGCCCGACGAGAGAAGCCTCGTGAGCGCGCCGGTGATCTGCGAGCCGATATCGCGTCGAAGCTCCGGCGCCTGCTCCATCGCCCTGTCATAGGCATGGGACCAGATGACATCGTCGTCGCGGATATCCATCAGCTGCGCTATTACATGAATCCGGTCGCCGATGCGTTCGACGGACCCGCTCAGCACATGCGTGGCGGCCGGCGGATGCGGTGCGCCTGCATCGCGATCGGATGAGATCGACGCAATGCGGATTCGCCCGTTTTGTTTCAATGACGTAGCGATTTCGTCGGAGATGCCGGCCGCGAGGGTGCGCGCCGCCCGATCGGTACTCAGATTCTGAAACGGCATTATCGCCAGAAGCGGCTCCTGCCGCGACGGCAAAATACGCCAGATCGCAATACCGATCACGCAGAGACACGCCACCACAACCGCGATCGCAACTGTCCGTTTCAAGCGCCCCGCACGCACCCGCGCATCGGACGATCCCGTTTGTACATCTGCGTCACCTGCCGTTGGAACAATGACGGGAGTCGCCGTGTCGGGCTCGCTTTCCCCGATTTGCCGGATGGCGCCTGCAGGTTGTTCGATAGTATTTGCCTCGGAAACGGTCGTGGCATCCGGCTGCTTTGCAGACGGCGCCGTCAGTTCGTCAAACAGGCGCTGGCTCTCTGCCGCGGGGGCGGCATCCAGTTCGGATTTGAGCAATTCGCGGAAGCGCTCATAGCGGCGATGAAGCGCGCCGGAATCGCCCGCGCGGTAATCGAGCCTGAGGGCCAGCCGCAGCGCGACCTCGTTTGTGCCGTCATGCTGTTGCAGCAGATTGACGATCTTGCGCGCCGCGTCGCTTTCGCCTCTCTCCATTCCCGACTTTGCGGCTTCCGTCGCCGCAGAGACGAGGCTCTCCTGAACCCTGGGACGCTCGGCTTGCAGCCAGCTATCGAAAGACGAGTCGATAGACGGCAGATCTTCAAAGAAGTCACCACGCCAGGCCGACAGGGCCTGCGCCAGCTGTTCCAGATCGCCCGATCCGGCGGTGGCGAGTATTTCGGCCACGTCCGTGCCGACATCGTCGCCGATCGCGACGGTATCCCGCTCCACCTTCAGGAGGCGGTCGCCGCCCAGAAGGGAGCGAAGTTCGTAAATGGCTTGTCGGAGGCTGGCGCGCGCCTGCTCGTCCCCGCGGTCGCCCCACAGAAGAGCTGACAACCGTTCCCGCCCGACGGGCTTGCCCACGATGCAAAGGTATCCCAGCAGAGCCCGCGTCTTGCGGCTCGTGGGTGTCATATCGGTGCCGCTGCCGGCCTCCACCAGCTTGATGGCGCCGAGGCAGCAAACGCGGAATTTGGGCTCCTGAAAAATTCGCTCCAGCATGCCGCCCCCGAAGGCGCCGTTCGGCCCCGGCGTCGTGTTAATCGCAGGATAATGGCGCAATTGGCTCCGGTCAAAGCGGGTGGCGGAAACGAAAAAGGCGTTGCCGTTGCAACGTCACTCATGACCGGCTGCTATCCCTCGGTCGTCCGGGGAAACGAACAGGACTGAAATTGAGAAAATTACATCGCGCGGCGATCGTCCTCCTTCACTTTGTGAAGGAGGACGATCTGCATGGAAGCTTATTATTTTGTCTTGTTTTTCAGGCTGAAGACAACGCCGTCGCCATTGGTGCCGCCGCCGGCGGTCGTGCCATAGAGAAGTTTGCCGCTTGCGGTCACGCCCGCCGAGTAACCGTCACCGCCACTTGGCGTGAAGGCCTGCAGCATCTTTTCTGCACCCCCTCGCGCGATCTGATAAACGCCGCCGCATCCGCAGCTGGGATCGCCGCCGCTGGTGGCCGTGCTGAAGAGGTAGTTGCCGGCCAGAAGCATGTCACCTTCCGGGCTGCCGCCATCCGTTCCGCCGGTAAAGCTGTAAAGCGTTGTCAGAGTGCCATTTGGCGACAGTTTGAACACGGTTCCGAAGCCGAACGCGCCGCCCGACGCGGTATTGCCGTAGACGTTCCCCTGCACGTCTGCAGCAACTGCGCCATAGATGAAACCGCCATCTGCGCCGCCGGTGAAGTTGTAAAGCGTCGAGAACGTCCCGTCGGAGGCAATTTTATACAGCGTGCCATTGTCGTCCGCGCCGCCAAACGCCGTGGCCCCGTAGGCGTTGCCCTTCCCGTCGGTGGCAAGCCCATGTTCCGGAAATTCGCCGTCATTTCCGTTGAAGGCATGCAGGATTGTGAGCGTGCCGTTGGCGTATTCGAACACCGTGCCGTCACCGTTGACGCCGCCGAACAGGGCCGTACCGAAGAAATTGCCTTTCTTGCCCTCCAGCATGCGCCCACGGACGAAATTCCCCTCATTGGAAGCGAAACTGTGCAGCACGGAGTAGGTCCCGTTCGCTGCGAGCTCCCAAATCGTGCCATTATCGCCGGAGCCGCCGTAATCGGTTGTTCCGAAGATGTTGCCGCTCGAATCGATGTTCACGGCACCGTCGGGCGAGGTACCATCGCCGCTGCCGCCAAAGCTGTGCAGAATGGACTCCGATCCGCCTGATGTGAGTTTGAAAAGCACGCCGGTTCCGTTTGCCCCGCCGCCTTCCGTCGTGCCGTAAATATTGCCGGATGAGTCCAATGTAACTTCGGCCGTCGGCGATTGTCCGTCGCCGGCGCCGCCGGCGAAGTTATACAACACCTGATAGCCGGAACCCGGCACGCGCTTTGCGAAACGGGCAGCCGTGTTGAAGGCGGGGGAATGATTTCCGGAAACGGCAAGAGTCCGTTTCTGGGCCATCGACAAGTTCGCTGCCGAAGCCGAAGTAGAAACTACAATCGCTGCTCCGAGCAGCGCAGTTTGAATCAGTGCGTGACTGATGCGCATCGATGTTTTCCTTTATTTCATCTGCGGTTGCCCCGGCGGCATTAAGCGCACTACCTGACGCCGCTGCAATGACAAATCCATCGGGGAACGGCAATATTATCCCGTCTGCAAACAAAATCATGGAAACCATCTTCAACTGCGGACGTTTAGGGTAGCGGCGGGTTTTGCCCACTGCGAGTCCTGCCCAATACCGGCTCCATATTATACCTGCGTCGCAAACAAAGATGGCGCGGGCGTTTGCGTGTTCATGAAACAAAGGGGGAAGCCGAGCTGCTCGTTCGTGTTTTTTTGGCGATCCTGTTTGCATTGATAGTTGGTGTCCGGTGCTCTCCGGTATCGTCGACCAAATCCTTTTCCCGCCGGCAGGCTACGCAGGTCATTGCCGACGCACGCCGGATCGTGAATCCCGAAGGCATAGAGTGGATCGGGAAGGTTCGCATCGGCGGCATCGACCAATGGGTTTCCATCCGCGGGCGCGACAGGCGAAATCCGGTGCTGCTCGTGATTCATGGCGGCCCCGGTTATATCCTGATGCCGATGGCCTGGTGGTCGTTCCGCGACGAGGAGGAATATTTCACGGTCGTGCAATGGGATCAGCGTGGCGCAGGAAAGACCTATCTTCTCAACGATCCCGGGAAAGTCGGTCCGACGCTGACACTGGAGCGCACCGTTGAAGATGCTGAAGAACTAACAAATTGGATTCGCAGGCGCCTCGGCAAGTCCAGGATTTTTCTGCTGGCGCATTCCGCAGGAACCTCGATCGGTCTCGAAATGGCGCAGCGTGACGCGGGTGAGCTGTATGCTTATATCGGCGTCGGCGAGATGGCCGACATGCCGGAGAGCGAGCGTCGCGGCTGGCGTTTTGCGATGCAGGCTGCGCAACGCGGGCACAATAGGCAGGCGATCCGGGAATTGAATGCCATAGCGCCCTATTTTGCTCCAGGCCGCCCCGGCAAACTCGAGGATGTCTTCACCGAACGCAAATGGATCAGCGTGTTCGGCGGCACCATGGCGTTTCGCCGTGGCAGCGATTCGGACACCGATCTCGCAAAATTGTCGCCCGATTACACCGATGCGGAACTGCCGCGTCTCTGGGACGGCAACAAATTCACCGAACGCTATCTGCTTGCCGGCTACCTCGACCGCGACTGGTCGAAATTCCGCAAGTTTAATTGTCCGGTCATAATTTTCGCCGGACGCCATGATTATATCGCCAACTCGAACGTCGTCGCCGAATGGTTCGCGTCGGTACAGGCGCCGTCGAAACAGTTCGTCTGGTTCGAGAATTCCGGTCATATGCCGATGACGGAAGAGCCGGGCAAATTCCTGCTTTCCCTTGTGCGATACGCCCGGCCTTTTGCGGATCGGGAGCATTGAACGGCGGCCGGGACATCTGTCTTCCGGCGCGCGCAAAATTCTTGGAGGTCGTGAATGCACAAACTGGTACTGATGCTCTGCGCAGCACTGTTTGCCGGCAGCGCAGGCCCTGTTGTCGCGCAGCAGGCAGCCTGGCATGCGCCGGCAACGACGGACGTCACATCCCAATCCGTGATCTTCTCCGACGCCGACGTGACGCTGCACGGAACGCTGTTTATTCCACGCTCGCAGCATCCCGTGCCGGCAATCGTTGTCTACCATGGCGCCTCGGAACCGCTCGCCAATACGCCGTATTACCGCCATCTGAGCGAAGGCTTGCCGCAGATCGGCATTGCGGTGCTGCTGTTCGACCGGCGCGGCACGGGCGCTTCGACGGGCAAGCCGGATGTCGCCTTTCAGACGCTGTCCGACGACGGCGTGTCGGGCGCAAATGAAATACGAAAGCTGCCGCAGATCGATCCGGCCCGCGTGGGCTACTGGGGCATCAGCCAGGGAGGCTGGCTGGCGACGCTTGCAGCATCGCACGATCCGCGCGCCGCGTTTGCCGTTGCCGTCTCGGCACCCCTCGTGACGCCGGAAGCGCAGATGGAATTCGCGATGTCCAACCAGCTGCATGTGCTGGGCCGCAGCCAGGCGGATATCGATGCCATGCTCGACGCCCGCTACAAGCTGGATGGTTATTTCAACGGGCGCAATTCGCGCGACACAGCCGTTGCCGCCCTTGCCCGGATCGCAGACCGGCCGTGGTTCGACAAGATGTATCTTCCCAAGCCGGATGGCATCTCCAAAGACCCGTCCAAATCCTCATGGCGCAGCGAAATGGATATCGATTCCTTTGCGGCCGTCGCACAGGTGAAGGTTCCTATTTTCTACATACTCGGCGGCGAGGATCCCTGGATTCCGGCAGCACAGACCGTTGCCCGGCTGCGCGAGCTGACGCCAACGCACCCGCTTCTGCAGTACGCGGTGATTCCACGGGCCAATCACCTGATGATGGAGCCGGTGCAGGAAAAAATGGACGACGCCAGTCCGGCGCAGATCGCCGTCAATGTGCCGCAGTCGCCCGCCTATTTCATGCTGCTTGCATCATGGCTCGAAAAGACCTTGGCCGCGCCGGACGCAAAAATGAGCCACTGATTCCGTCCGGCGAATGCGGACCGGTACGCTGCATGGCAGGCTCAGCCGCGTTTCGTGCCCGCCTTTGCGAGCAATGCGCGTGTCTGGGCTATCGGGTCTCCATCCATCGTGCCATGGCCTGGAATGATATAACGAAATGGCTGGTAACGGGCGACCAGACGATCGATGCTTGAGGCCCAGGCCGGAACGACCGCATCGGCGACGTTGCCGAGCGATGCGCTTGTTGACGATTTGAGAAAACAGCCGCCGAACAGGATCTTTTGGCGGGGAAACCACACAACAATGTTGTCGCGCGTGTGTCCGGCACCCGGGAAAAAGAGCTCACAATCATCGTCGAGCCTGTAAGTGCCGGATGTAAATCCCGCAATCGGCTCCGGCGCCGGCTGCGCATGCTGTTTCGCGAGCGTCACGGTGAGCTGAAATGCATAGGTCCGGATGCCGAGTTTCCTCAGACCCGCGACGCCGCCGATCCGGTCATTGTGGAAATGCGTCCCGACAGCTTTGGTAATGGGCGCGGCGAGCGACGTCTTCGACCATTGCACAAGGTCCAGTGCCTGGGCGGGTGTATAGCCCGTGTCGATCAGCAGGCTTCCGCCGACACGCTCGAGCAGAAGGCCGTTCGCCGGGAATACATATCCGCCCGCAATGGCAGCGGTCGTCGTATGCACCCAGAATCCCGGTGCAATTCGCGCCACCCAAACCGTCTCGCTCAATCTCTGCATCGGTTGGGTGCCGAGTTCGAGCATGGTCGGAAGTCCGGCTTTGCCGAATCGGCCAGTGCTTGCAGCAGGCATCTCCGCATAAGCGCGGCCCGCCGCCGCTGTGCAGCACGCACAAACGGTTGAGGCGATGAAGTTTCGTTTCGTCAGTTCGTCTGCCATGCCGGCCGGGATTCCTATCGCTGATGCCTGGGTAGCAGGCTGCCAATGGCGACAGGAAAGTCTATGCTCCGCCCGACGGAATTTCGATGCCTTTGGCGTCGCAATGGCCATAAGCATCGTGAAGGGCGATCATTCGCGAAAAGTCTGAAACCTCACCGCTCCAACGCAAGGGAAATGGGCAAATGATGGAGATCAAATATCGCACCGCCGATGTCGATGGGTTCAGGATTTTCTATCGCGAGGCCGGAACGCCGGGCGCGCCGAAACTCCTTCTGCTGCACGGGTTCCCGACATCGGGTCATATGTTCCGGGGCCTCATCCCCCTGCTGTCCGACCGTTACCACATCATCGCGCCCGACCTGCCTGGCTTCGGCAATTCCGATATGCTTGCGCGCCCGGGCACCTTCGACAGGATCGCAGAGATCATCGACCGCTTCACGGAGGTGGTCGGATTCGATCGCTACGCCGTCTACATCTTCGACTATGGTGCGCCGACCGGGTTGCGCCTTGCCGTGAAACATCCGGAGCGCATCGCGGCCATTATTTCGCAGAACGGCAACGCCTATGTGGAGGGGTTGAGCGAGGGCTGGAATCCCATCCAGGCTTATTGGCGCGATGCGTCACCGGCCAATCGCGCCGCGCTGCGCGACTTCCTCAAGCCGCAATCCGTCATCTGGCAATATACGCATGGCGTGTCCGATACGACGCTGGTTTCGCCGGACGGCTATTCGCTCGACAATTTCTATCTGGCGCGTCCGGGTGCGGACGAGCTGCAGCTCGACCTGTTTGGTGATTACAAGAGCAATGTCGCGCTTTACCCTGCATTCCAGAATTACTTCCGCACCCGTAAGCCGCCTTTTCTGGCCGTCTGGGGCAAGAATGATCCGTTCTTCCTCCCGCCGGGTGCGGAAGCCTACAGGCGCGATATTCCGGATGCCGTGATCCGCTTCTTCGATACCGGCCATTTTGCACTCGAGACACATGCGGCCGAAATCGCGGCTGCGATCCGGGAATTCCTGCTCTGATATGGGAGCTGCAGCGATGAACAAATCCGTCGCCGTCGTCACGGGCGCGAGCCAGGGTATCGGCCAGGCGACCGCCATCCGTCTTGCACGCGATTTCGGAAGCATTGTCCTCGTTGCGCGCAATCGCGCCAATCTCGAACAAACGGCAGAAGGCGTGAAAGCAGCGGGCGCAGAGACGTTGATCATCGAAGCCGATTTGTCCGAGCCCGCGGCCGCGCGGGCCGTTGTGGATCAAACGGTGGCCCGGTTCGGCCGCATCGACGCGCTGCTCAACATCGCTGGCGCCGTGCCGCAGATCGATTTGTTTGAAATGACGGATGCGCAATGGGAAAGCGGGCTCGCATTAAAACTACATGGCGCAAGGCGGCTGACTATTGCCGCGTGGCCGGCGCTGAAACAAACAAAGGGCTCGGTGGTGCTGATGTCGGGCAATTCGGCGCTGTTTCCCAAGGCGCCTTATGCGGCGGTCGGCACGATCAATGCGGCCATTGTCGCGATGGCGAAGGCGTTTTCGGACCGTGGAATCGCCGATGGCGTGCAGGTCAACAGCGTATTGCCCGGTCCGGTGATGACCGGGCGCCGCCGCTCCTATCTCGAGCACTGGGCGCCGCTGCACGACATGACGGTCGAAGAGGCGACTGCGAAATTCCCGCAGGAAGCCGGGATCGCGCGCTATGGCGCGCCCGAGGAAATCGCCGAACTGATGGCATTCCTCGTATCGCCCGGCGCCAGGTGGATGACGGGTTCCACGCTCCGCATGGATGGGGGCGAGGTGAAGTCGATATAAGTCGTTACGCCCGGCGCTTGAACTAATACAGCCGCGTGCCGGACACGAACGGCTCGGCGGCGAGAAATCGAATCTCTCGGGCGGCGGGATGCCGATGATTGATCAGCACATTCACATCGGCCGACGCCTCAAGCGGGACAATCGCCGAAGGCACGCGGAGCAGGGGAGCGCGCGATGCAGCGTGCCACGCATTGCCGAGTTCCTGCGTCCGGCTTTCGTCAAGCCGCCACGATGCGGGCAGCTCCGCGATGGAGATCGTGTCAACGCTGAGATCGTCCGGAACATTGTATCGCACCATTACAATCGCAGGCAGCAATTCCGGATCTTCGATGTGGACGAGCTTTTCCAGGACGCATAATGACGGCGATGTCGCACAATAGGTGACGGCGCGGCCGGCTGTGTTCCAGCGTCCGTCGTAGAGCAATCCATAGCCGCCATCGAAAGCGCGCGCATGCTGCGTGCCCGAAAGGCGCCACAGGATCATCAGGCGGCGGCACCCCAGGCAATCTTTGCAAGAATAGTTTCTATGATCCGCGCCCCGCTGTCTGTTTGCGCGACATCGAGCGGCGGTTCGCAGCTCAGTTCGGCGAGCGGACGGCGGAGCCAGGTATGGGCTTTCTCCCGGTTCCCGAATGTTTCCTCGGCAAGAGTCTGGATTCTGACAAGGCGTACGGCGCGGTCGGACTCTTCCACCGTCAGCGGCTGTTTCTTCTCCGCCCGATGCCGGCGCGTGCGCTGCGGGATGACGAAGCGGTCGATTTCCTGCTCGGAGATCCCCGCCCGCAGCAGACCTTGCATGTCGTCAGCGGCAGCCGGCTGCGCACGGCAAGTGCAAGATCGGCCTGGGAGCGGACCGCACGGCCAAGCACGGTCCGGCCGCCAAGCTTCCGTGCAATCTCTTCCACCAACAATAAGGCCATTTGTACCTCGCCCGGCGGCAAAATGCCGCTTGATGAAATGGCAAATGGCGGAGAAAATCAAGAACTGCCATCCCATCCATCTGCCTGCGTTGCGGGACTCGGAAACTCTTCCTTGCGACTTATCTTACTTTGAGGGGAGCGGCGTCGCGATTTTGGTTTGGTGATGATCAGGCGAAAAGCAGATATCCAGGTCAAACGGATCTATGAACCGGCCGAAGCCGATGATGGCGCACGCATATTGGTGGATCGATTGTGGCCGCGCGGGTTGAAGAAAGACGATGCAGAACTCACGGAATGGCTGAAGGAGATCGCTCCCAGCGACGAGCTGCGCAAATGGTTCGGTCATGATCCGGAACGCTGGAAGGAATTTGTGCGCCGCTATCGCGCGGAGCTGGCGCATAACGAAACTGCCATGCGCCGCCTGCGCGAACTTGCGGGCGAGGGACACGTGACGTTGCTCTACGCCGCGCATGATGGCGAACATAACAATGCAGTCGCTTTGGCCGCTTATCTGCATGATCATTTGATTGAAAGGTCGTGATGGCTGAAAAGCCCGATAGACTTGGCCGCGTCGAAGCAGTAATGCCTCGTGACATGGAAACCGCCGCCGCGCGCCGCGCCGCCGCCACAGCAAAAATCCAGGTCGAGACCGGCATCGACGAAGCGATGATCGATCGTCTCGTGCGCGGCTTCTATGCCCGTGTGCGCACGGATGAAGTGCTTGCCCCGATATTTGCTGCGGTGGTTGACGATTGGGAGCCGCACCTCGTCCGCATGGGCGCCTTCTGGTCATCCGTTGCGCTAATGAGCGGCCGCTACCACGGCCAGCCCATGGCCAGACATGTGCCGCTGCCGATCGGCGCGGCCCATTTCGACCGCTGGCTTTCACTCTTCGAGCAAACGGCACATGACCTCTGCCCGCCCGCTGCAGCCGAGTATTTCGTCATGCTGGCGCGGCGGATTGCGGAAAGCCTCGAAATGGGAATCGCCGGTGCTCGGGGCATTCCGCTGCGAAAGAGGGCATGAAATCCATCGCCGGCCGCTAAGCCGTTTTGGCGACTTCGCTCTCGAAATGCCGATAACCTTTTGCCTCTGCCCCCGCGTCGAAATGTATTTTCATGTCGCCAATACGCTTAAGACTCGGGGCTTCTGGCCTGCTTCGCCGAAACGACGTAAATGATCTATCTCGTGCGATGATCGCGACTCGCCCTATGAGGAGAGGTGCATTTATGCTGGAAAATTTCCAATTTTGGCAAAAGCGATCAGTGATATACGGGATAGATGTTGCCCGGATCCTGGAAACCTCACGAGCAATTCCAGGCAGCTTTCCAGAGGAAAGCGCGGCGGTCTGGTGCGCATTGCTGCCATTTCAACAGAAATCTTGGACTCGGCACAGCCACGCGCGCGGAGATTACATGGAAATTGGGGTTCTTCATGGAAAGTCAGCCAGCGTGCTGGCAAGTTTCGGCAAGATTTTCGGGAACACGGTTACGATTGTTTGATCCCGATATCAAACCAGGAACAAAGAAAACCCTCGATGCAATTTCTCCCCGTGTCGATTACCTCCACATAATTCCGGAGCGACTTCCGCAAAGCAAGTTTTTTGCGGATAATGCCCGGAATATTTCATTCGTGCATATCGACGGTATGCACAGGTTCTCGGCCGTAATTTCCGATTTGCGCGCATGCGAACACTTGCTCGACGAATATGGAATTATTTCTGTCGATGATTTTCATACCGACCTGTTTCCTCAGATTCCTGCGGCTGTTTACAAATACTTGTACTCCGGTGCCAGCGATTTGTGCATATTCCTGGTTGGTCTGAACAAGGCATATCTATGCCGCAATATAGCAAAGAAATATTATATGCAATTTTCGCGTGAACAGCTTCTTCCGGCACTTGAGCGAATGGGGCAGAAACTCACGCTTGTGAAAACGGACCGGGATGACAGTTTTGATGCATTTTCTATTGCCCATTTTTGGGAGGATCGACTCTGGGGCAGTGAGCATTCATAGGGGTACGGGCATATCGAAATAGTGCCGCCAAACAGTCATGTAGCGCCCGCTAACGGCAACCCAAGGACGCGCGCCCCGAACGCGATTACTAACGCCCACTTCAACTGGAAGTCCGTTCGACCAGTTCGTCCGGCATCCACGGTGCCATTGCCGCGGATGCGGATTTTGCCACCGTTGTCGGTATACGCAGCGTGACGGCGACCACCACGGGCCCGGGCGTGCAGGCGGACGATATCGTCGTTGACGAGGCCTTTGATTGGGCGAGCGGTTCTGCCCGATGCCGGCCGCGCCTGCGGATGCAGGCTGACAACAGGGTTCAACAATCCTGTCGATGACCATCAAATCGGCTTGATAGACTCTGGACAGGCTGGCAGTCGCATTCCAATCTGGTCCTGCGCTGGCGACGCTACGGTCCCCCCAACGTGTCGCCGACCTATTCGGAGCGCAGGCCCCGCCGTCCTCCCGGACGGCGGGGCTTTTGATTCCGGTCGATTTTCATAACGGCAGAAAAATCGAAAATAGGCATTGACTAATACATTAGTGTACACTAATGTATTATCCATGATGGAAGCCTCCCAAGTCGACACCGTCATGCGCGCTCTGGCCGATCCGACACGGCGATCTGTGTTCGAACGCATCGTGGGCGCCGGCGAGATCACCGTGAGCGACCTGACGCAGGGAAGCGGGGTCACGCAGGGCGCCATCTCGCAACACCTGAAGCTCCTGAGGCAGGCCGGCCTCATTGCCGAGCGCCCGCAGGGCCGCAACGTTTTCTATCGCGCCGAAGCGCAGGGGCTGGCGCCCCTCGTCGATTGGATGAGCCATTACGGCGCGTTCTGGCGCGAACGCTTTGCAAGCTTGCGTGAACTTCTGAAGGAGATCGACTCGTGAGTACGATGAAACAGGAAATAGTCGTCGAAGAGATATTCCCGCATGCGCCGCAGACCATCTGGAAGGCGCTGACCGCGGGCGAGCTTATCGCGCGCTGGCTTCATATGACGCCGAGCGGCTTCGCGCCCCACGCGGGAACGAAGTTCACCTATCAGACGACCCCTGCCGGAGAATGGGACGGTGTCATCCGTTGCGAAGTGCTGGAAGTCGTTCCGGAGCAGCGTCTTGTCTATGCCTGGCGCGGCGGACACGAGACCAATGCCGGGTATGGCGCAAGACTCGATACGATCGTGACTTTCACCCTGGCAAAGGATGACAAAGGCACAAGGCTGCGCGTTATTCATTCCGGTTTCGAATTGCCGAGGAATGAAACGGCCTACCGCAATATGAGCGGCGGCTGGAAAAAGGTGATTCACGATCTGGGCGACGTTGCGGGCGGCCGGAAATAATCGGCACGTCCCTTCGCCCCGCATGGAACGAAGAGAAGCAGTCGACCGTGAGGAACGGAGGAAATGGCCACACACCAGACAGGTACGCGTGAAGAATGGCTCAGGGCACGGCTTTCATTGCTCGAAGCGGAAAAAGAGCTCACGCGCAGGAGCGACGAACTGGTACGGCGCCGTGAAGCGCTTCCCTGGGTGCGGGTCGACAAGAACTACCGCTTCGATACGGACAACGGACGTGCCTGCCTGCCCGATCTGTTCCGCGGGCGCTCGCAGCTCCTTGTCTATCACTTCATGTTCGGGCCCGATTACAAAGCCGGTTGTCCCTCCTGCTCGATGATCGCCGACGGCTTCAACGGTTTTGCGGTTCATCTTGCAAATCACGATGTGATGCTGTGGGCGGTGTCGCGCGCACCGTTTGCGAAGCTTGACGCCTACAGGCAGCGCATGGGCTGGAGCTTTCCCTGGGCATCGTCGGTCGATAGCGATTTCAATTTCGACTTCAGCGTCGCCGTCACCGAGGAGCAGCAGCGAGAGGGCGGCGTGGAATATAATTATGAGCGCGACGGCCATGCGATGGATATGGCGCCGGTGCCCGAACCCGTCGCGCGGTTCGCAGCCTCCTGCGGCACCGACGCCGCGACCTATACGCGGGATCGGCCGGGCATGAGCGCTTTCGTGATGGAAGACGGCGTGGCCTATCACACCTATTCCACCTATGCGCGCGGGCTCGACATTCTGTGGGGCGCCTATCAATGGCTCGACCATGCACCGAAAGGCCGGCAGGAATCAGGGGGCGTGTGGTGGCGCCGCCATGACGAATACGGCAATGGATGAATACCGGTTTGAAACCGGAGAGCCGCTGCCGAGGGCGCCGGCAGCGGCTAATTCCGGTTGACTTTATAACCGAATTGGTATATACGTTGTCCGCTTGCCGGAGGACAGAAGAATGGCCAATGCGCGCCGCAGACAGGATTGCTTTTCGCAGATGGGCCGGCAGACGCCGGCCGGGACGGGTTACGCCAGGCGGCGGCGGAAGTCGCTCAGGGAACATTTCTGCGATGGCTTGCGGGCCGGGCTGAAAGCCGAGCCTGTGGCCTTCGCCGCTACGAAGCCGCGCACCATGATGGGGCTGATGGTGCG